>CP070727.1:2104604-2130580 GCA_020350885.1 bacterium
CGGCCGTTCAGGAAGCGCATGTCGAATATCGAGGCGGTGAACGAGATGCTCAAGTTCTCCGGCACACAGTTCGATCCGAAGGTCTTGGCGGCATTTATCGAGGTTCTGATGGACGAAGGACTCGTCGATGTCGAGGAGTATACGAAAGTTACCGAAGGGCTCCGTTACAGCGGTACCCGCCACGTGATCCATTGATCCGGAGGATGCGTGTTGGTGCGTACAGGTGTAGAAGCGATCTTCACTGGTGAAGCGGGAGCGACGACCTACCTGTTATCGCTTGCCGCGGTGCTCGTCGTGTACCTGTGCCGTATCGCATTCTCGGATCACCGTAACTGGTACGGGTCGTTCCGGGTACTGTGTGCCGGGTTCGCGCTCCTTCTGGTATCGAGGTCCATTCATGTGACGGCGTTCTATAACCATCTCCTCTGGGTGCCGCTCCTCTCGCTCCTCAGCGGACTCGCCGGTCTCTACTGCCTGTTCGTCTCTGTGTTTGCGCAGGGGCAAGGCGAGGAGAAATCCTTACGCGGACGGGTATTGCTGGCAGGGGGATTGGTCGGGGCGATCTGCGGCGGAACTCTCTTTCTTGTTATATCGAAGAATCTTGCCGCCGGCGTTATCCTGCACCTCTTTATCGCCGTTGCCGGGTTCATGCCGGCCGGCATGTTCGTTGCATCCCTCTGGTGGAGCAGTAAGGCGCCCCGCAGAGGCATGCTGTTTACAGGGATGGCGGGATTTTTCCTTGTGGCGGCGACCGGGATCAGCACCTTCCGGCACCTCGGTCTTGTAGGTCCGGAACCCTTCTGGATGCAGCTCTTTTCGCTGGTCGATCTTGCAGGTGTCTTCTTCCTGTTGGTTTCATCTCTCTTCGGACCTGATGTCCATCGGACGGATCGAAACAAGGAAATACCGATACGGATCGAGCCGCGCAATGCGACCGTGTCGGGCTCAAGTGGTTCATATGATCCTGGTTCCGTCGAGCGCATGGCGACACTCAACTACAGGATCGCAAGCGATGAAGCCCCGCAGGAGATCTACGATGACATCGTACGGTATCTCGCCGACGAGATAGGTGCCGAGGCGGTGCTGCTGATGATGGCACGCTCCGGTGATGGATTCTTCAAAGTGGAATCGTTCGCCGGCGAAATGACGGACAAAGATATTTCTCCCTCCACATTCAGGATTACGCGTGAAGTCTTTCTGCACCTGTGTCCGGATGAACATAGCGGCGAGGAACCGTTTTTGATCCCCCGGGATACAACGGATGATGCTCTCGGTGAGCTCGTTCCATCCGGCTTCGAACGGGAAGGCAAGCAGATACTTATCTACCCCGTGGCCGGGAGCGGCTCGGTTCACGGCTTCTTCACCGTTGGATATTTTGATGGTAAGCCTCCGGATACCGTGTGCGGGAGCATCAATCGTTATGCGAACTGTCTCATGCTCGTCGTTCAGCGGGAGCGGCTGCGGGAACGCCTGCTCGACAAAGAGAAGACCCTGGTGATATGCAAAGAGGAGCTGAACAGCGTCAACGAGCTCAAGTCGAATTTCCTTTCGATCATATCCCACGAGCTGCGTACACCGCTCACATCGGTGAAGGCGTACACGGAGACCCTGCTCGACAATGTCGCTACCATCAGGCCCGAAACGCTTCGGGATTTTCTCAAGGTGATGGATGAGGAGAACGAGCGCCTGATCCGTCTGATCGACAACATACTGAACTATTCCTGCATGGAGATGGGTAATCTCAAGGTCGAACGGACCTCGTGTGACCTGAGCGAGATGATCGAGGAGGTTCACAAGAGCCTTCAAAATACGTTCCTCCGGGGTAAGGTAAACAGCGATCTCAGGCTGCCAAAGAACCATATCATGATTGAGGCTGACCGGGAGTTGATTCGCCAGCTCATGGTGAACCTCATGAACAACGCAGTGAAGTTCACGCCGACGATGGGGAGGGTGACGATTACCCTGGAGGAGGAAGCCTCGGCGGTCCGGATCGTCGTACAGGATACGGGAAAGGGGATTCCCGAAGATCAGCTGGAGAAGATCTTCGAACGGTTCCACCAGGTGGATACGAGCGATACGAGAGAGCACGGGGGATCGGGCCTGGGGCTTGCGATCTGCAAGACCATCGTCGAGTGGCATGATGGAAAGATCTGGGTGGAAAACGTCAAGGAGGCGGGGGCCAGGTTTGTCGTGCTGCTGCCCCGGAAAGATATTGTGGTGCGGCAGGCGCCGGCTACTGGTTTCATCGGCTCGATACGGTTCGAGAAGGAACGGTACCTGACGCTGCTCGTCGAGATGCTCGCCGAGTTTGTTCAGGCGCGCAAGGCTTCCATCATGCAGATCGATGAGGACGACGAGCAGTATCTCAGGATCATCGCTGCGAAGGGGCTCGATCCCGAGTTTGTCCAGAATACGAAGCTCGAGGTAGGGGAGCGGTTCGCCGGACGCGTCGCCCAGACGGGTGAGTCGTTGCATGTGAGCAATATAGAAAAGGATGTCGAGATCGGCCGGGCAAACAACACCGCGTACTACGGCACCACCTCGTTTATCTCGGTTCCCCTCAAGGATGGAAACGAGATCATCGGGGTTCTCAATGTGAGTGATCATGTCGACGGCAGGGAGTTCTCGAATGCAGACCGTGAGTTGATCGAGTCGCTCGGTGTAATCATTGTGGGGATGCTCAAGAAGCTCGACGCCTATATGAAAATCACATCGAATTTCGAGAAACTCAAAGCGGCAATGCAAGGCATACTCGATATCAGGGAGGCCTGGGGCAGCAGGAACCTATTCAATTATACGCAGCTTGCACTGGAGACGGGGAGGAAACTCAGTCTCGACGAGCCTTCCCTAACAGCCCTTCGTCTCGGCATGAATATCTATGATCTCGGAATGATGAAGGTACCGCGTAATATCAGGATGAAGAAAGAGGAACTCGACGAAAAGGATTGGGACAAGCTCAAGCAGCATACGAATAAAGGATACTCTCTCATTTCTCCCATGGGGCTCGAGGATAGGATCATGCGCATGGTCAGGAGCCACCACGAGAACTTCGATGGAAGCGGGTATCCGGACGGGCTCGTCGGGGTCGAGATACCCACCGAGGCAAGGATCGTGAACGTCGTCGATTCATTCAGGGCCCTGATCATGCCGGGACCGTACCGCCGGCGCTTCACGATCGAGGAGGCGCGGAACGAAGTCCTGCGGAACGCGGGCACGAAGTTCGATCCGAAGGTTGTCGGTGCCTTCCTCAAAGCGCTCGATGAGATGAAAGCAAGTGAGCACAGGTGTGAATTGGTGCTCGAGGCCCTCGACCAGGAATACGAAGCAGTGACGGCAAGCGAACAGTATGATGAACAAGCATCCGGAGAAGAGCTTGTTAAGGAGGAACCCGTATGACCAAGGGCAAGATCCTTGTTGTGGATGACGAGATCAATATCACCCAGATCCTCGAGTTCAGTCTCGGGGCTGAAGGGTACGAGGTGGTAACGGCCCGCAACGGGGAGGAGGCGATCGACAAGGCAAGGCGCGAGCAGCCGGATCTCATCGTTCTCGACATCATGATGCCCAAGATAGATGGGTACGAGGCATGCCGGATACTCAAGTCGAATCCGCTCACGAAGGCCATCCCGGTGGTCTTGCTTACCGCCAAGGGAAGGGATATCGACAAGCGGCTCGGGTACGAGGTCGGAGCGACGGACTACATCGTGAAGCCCTTCAGTCCCAACAAGCTCGTGGATCGTATCCAGAAACTGTTGTCCTGTACCAAATAGCCTTTTCGATTGCCCGTTCGGGTGGCATCGTACTATAATCTCCCCCGCTATGGGAACCCGCACGCGATTACCCTCGCTTGTGGATGTAGCCCTTCCGGTTCCTGTCGATAAAGCGTTTACATACGAAGTGCCTGATGAGTTGGCCGGTGCAGTCCTGCCCGGCTGCAGGGTGCTTGTCCCGTTCGGCAGGAGACGGATGACGGGTTACGTCACGGGCGTGCGGAAGAGGCGGCCGAGCCGTGTGAGGCTGAGAACGGTTACCGCGCTCGTCGACGAAGAGCCCGTCCTCGATGAGGATATCCTCTGGTTGGCGCGGTGGATGGCGGAATACTACGTGCATCCCCTCGGTGAAGTGCTGAAGGCCGTTCTCCCCGCCGGTCTCAAGGGGAAGGGAAGGGTCGGTGGGGAGGACGAGACAGCCGGCACCTTTCCAGAGGAAGTCGATTCACCGGTACTCAACGAGGAACAACGTACCGCCTTCGATACGGTGTGCGATGTCCTCGGGCGGAGACGTGAGCGGGAAGTGCTGCTGCACGGTGTGACGGGAAGCGGCAAGACCGAGGTGTATCTGCGCTGCATCGGCGAGGCGCTTCGCCTCGGCAGGAGTGCGCTCGTCCTGATTCCCGAGATCGCATTGATACCACAGACAACCTCGCGATTCAGGAACCGCTTCGGGCGCGATGTCGCAGTACTGCACAGCAGGCTCACCGGCGCCCAGCGTTTCTCGATATGGAGGGGGGCCGCCCGGGGGGATATCCGTGTAGTGATCGGGGCGCGGTCGGCCGCCTTCGTGCCGCTTACGGATCTCGGAATAATCGTCATCGATGAGGAACAGGACGGTTCGTTCAAGCAGGAGGAGAAGCCGCACTACAGCGCCGTGACGGTTGCCCGGCGCCGGGCTGAGCGTGCCGGGGCAGTACTGCTTCTCGGCTCGGCAACGCCGTCGCTCGAGACGTTTGAGATGGCCCGTGCGGGCAGGATCGCGTCCTTTGCGTTACGTTCCCGACCGGTCGGCGGCGCACATCCCGCCATCGAAATCGTGGATATGCGCGAGCGTGAAGGGCTCGTCTCCGAGGAGCTCCTTGACGCACTTGAACTCTGCGTGAGCAGGAAGGAGCAGGCCATCGTACTGCTCAACCGGCGGGGCCATGCGAACTTCGTCCAGTGCCGCACGTGCGGCTGGATCGATCGATGCCCGAACTGTTCGATTTCGTTGACCTATCACAGCCGTGGTCACCGCCTCGTGTGTCATTACTGTAATCACCGAGCCGAGCCGCCGGATATCTGCCCCAGTTGCGGCGCTTACAAGATCCGGCATTTCGGGGTCGGTACTCAGCGCATCGAGATGGAGCTCGGCAATCTCCTTCCGGGTATCCGGGTGGCCCGGATGGACCTCGACACCACGAGGGGAAAACGCGGCCATCTTGCCATACTCGAACGGTTCTCCCGACGGGAAGTCGACATTATCATCGGTACGCAGATGGTCGCCAAGGGGCATCACTACCCGAACGTGACCGTTGTGGGGGTGCTCGCGGCGGATGCCGGTCTCAACTTTCCCGATTTCCGGTCGGCCGAACGAACATTTCAGCTTCTCTTCCAGGCATCCGGGAGGACGGGGAGGGGCGAGAAAGGCGGACGGGTGATCGTGCAAACACTCGCCCCCGAACATTACCTGTATGGCTATCTGGTCAATCACGACTATACGGGTTTTGCAAAGGCGGAGCTGTCCCTGAGACGTGAGCTCCGCTACCCCCCCGCCGATCGGTTGGCGCTTCTGACCGTCTCCTCCCGGTCGAAGGAGAAGGCGATCGAGGGTGCCGAGAGGGTATACGTGGCCGCCCGCGATCTATTAGAGAAACGGAAGTACGATATTCTCGGCCCTACACCGGCGCTTATAGAACGCCTGCGGGGGCGGTACCGCATGCTTGTGCTGGTGAAGGGGGAGATGACGAGGGCGGTGAAACGGAATGTCGTCGACACCGCCCGGAGGGCCGTCGCAAGACTGGGCAGGACCGATCTGCGCTGGGACTTCGATCCATACGATATGTCGTAGTGTTGGCGCCCGTATCGAACGGCACCCGACCGATAACCCCCAGCGATACATGCAATTCGGAGCTGGGCTGGACCGCAGGAATCCGCGTTGCCGGGATATCCGACAGTGCTTGATATTGCTTGACATGCAATAAAACGATTGCTAATTTTCAAGTAGAGATATTTATTAACCGCTGAACAAACATGCCTTGCCAGTCCTGATCTTTCAGGAGGAATCCCCCGGCATCAACCGAGACACTACCAGCAATCACCGGATTCCTGCTAGGTCGCATGAGGGGATGCTGCAATAAGGCAACCAGGGAACAGGAGGTACGTTCCGCATGAAGAAGTGCCATGTGATACTGTGTACGATGCTTGTTTCGCTCCTTGCTTTCTATGCATGCAAGAGTGTTGAAACGACAAGTGCAATGCTGCACAACCAGCACGGCAACTATGATAAGGCTATCGAGATGGCCATGCTCGCACTCGAGAAGAAACCTAATGATGCCGAGGCGCACTTCCAGCTCGGTATCTCATACAGCTACACGGGGAAGATGAAGGAATCCTACATCGAGTTCCAGGAAGCCGCCAGGCTCGATCCGAAGAAGCTCAACGACGTCGAGAACAACATCAAGCACAACTGGGCCACACACTTCAACAATGGTGTGAGCGAGTACTCCATAGAGAATATGGAAGGCGCGGAGAAGGAGTTCAAGCTGGCCACGGAGGCCGACCCGAGGCATGTAAAAGGGTGGCTGAACCTGGCGAAGGTCCAGTTTAGACTGGCTCAGGACGATTCGACATATCTCGAGCCGGCGTTTGAATCGGTCGATACGCTTCTTGCCAGAGTCACGCCGGATGAAGAGGAGTATGCCAATGTTCTCTCCCTCTCGGGCAAGGTGATGATCCGGCGCGGCATGCAGGATAGAGCCATCGATATCTTCGAGAAACTCATGCTCGACGATCCAGCCAACTTCGAGATCGTCGAGGAGGTCGCCGGCGACTTCGTCGGACAGAAGGAGTGGGAGAGTGCGGCGACCTTCTACGAGATGGCGGCCGATGGACGGCGCAAAACGGACTCGGAGGATTTCGAGGTCTACTACAATTTGGGAGTTATTTATTTCAAACTCGAGCGTTTCATGGAGGCGATCGATGCCTATCAGAACACGCTCCGCATGAAGCCCGACGACCGGCAGGCCAGCTACAGCCTGTTACTCACGTACTACCAGGCCGAGTTCTACGATGAGGCCATCATGATGGGGCAGCAGTATACGCAGACGATCGCTCCGGAGGAGGCTCGGGGCTGGCAAATTCTCAGCCTCTCCTATAACAAAAAGGGGATGAAGATCAAGGCCGAAGAGGCGTTCCAGAAATTCAAGGAGCTGTCGCAGTAACTCGAGGCACGGCACGAAGTCGCCGTGCACCCTTTTATAGTCCTGTTTGGAATAGAAATTGCGAGTCGGTAATATAAGCGAGCAATTCGCTAATTCCCTTGACAAATGGGGGATGAGGTAATACAATACTAACCTAGAAAGGATATCGATTCTTCGTTTCTTTCTCCTGCAAAACGAATATTAGATAACAACAGGACAGTTACTCCATATTCAATGCTCAAACCGTAAGCGTGCCGATCGAAAGGAACTGGTTCCACATAATCAAGTAGAACAACAGTTCATACCGAGCGAATGTAATTAAACCAGAGCTAGTCGATTACTAAAGGAGCGGGATTTAAGCGACCGTTGCTCCCGGGTGATGGTCGTCGCGCACTCCATGACATGACGTGTTGAGCGCAGGAAGAAGGTGTGGGTTTGTATGGATATTGCCGAACTAAAAAGTAAGAAGATCGACGAATTGATCGAGGTTGCAAACGGTCTCAAGATCGAGGGCCTGAGCGCGATGCGCAAGCAGGAGATTATCTACAAGATTCTCGAAGCCCAAACGCAACAGAACGGCCTGATCTTCAGTGAAGGCGTTCTACAGGTACTGCCCGAGGGGTACGGATTTCTCAGATCACCTGATTACAACTACCTGCCGGGGCAGGATGATATCTACGTCTCACCCTCGCAGATAAAGAAGTTCGATCTCAGGACCGGGGACACCGTCTCGGGGCAGGTGCGCTCCCCGAAGGAATCGGAGCGGTACTTCGCGCTTCTCAAGGTGGAAGCGGTGAACGCAGTGCATCCCGAGGAATCGAAACATAAGGCGCTATTCGACAACCTCACGCCTCTCTACCCCATGGAAATGATCAATCTCGAGCACTTAGCCGATGATCTTTCCACGCGTCTCATGAATCTGTTGACGCCGATCGGTAAGGGGCAACGCGGGCTCATCGTGGCACCTCCCAGGACGGGGAAGACGATTCTGCTGCAGAAGATCGCAAACTCTATCACGGCCAATCACTCCGAGGTGAAGATCATCGTACTGCTCATAGACGAGCGTCCCGAGGAGGTAACCGACATGGAGCGCTCGGTGCAGGGAGAGGTGATCAGCTCGACCTTCGACGAACCCGCCGATCGCCACGTGCAGGTGGCCGACATGGTGATCGAGAAGGCGAAGCGGCTCGTTGAACACGGCAAGCATGTCGTAATTCTACTCGACAGTATCACCCGTCTGGCTCGGGCGCACAACGCGGTGGTCCCGCATTCTGGCAAGATCCTCTCCGGCGGGGTCGATTCCAACGCTCTACAGCGGCCGAAGCGTTTCTTCGGTGCTGCCCGTAACACCGAGGAGGAGGGGAGCCTCACGATTATTGCCACTGCACTCATCGAGACGGGGAGCAGGATGGATGAGGTGATCTTCGAGGAGTTCAAGGGCACCGGCAACCTCGAGATCGTTCTCGACAGGCGGCTTGCGGACAAGCGTGTGTTCCCGGCGATCGACATATTCCGTTCCGGTACGCGCAAGGAGGAGCTGCTGTTGCCGGAGAAGGTGCTGAACAAGGTCTACATTCTCAGGAAGTTTCTCAGCGACAAGACCGTTGTCGAAGCGATGGAGTTCCTGCTCGAGAAGATGGCGAAGACAAAGACCAACACAAAGTTCCTGACATCCATGAACGCATAGCAAAACGGAGCATATAATGAAAAAGGGCATTCATCCGGATTACAAGAAGACCAGAATCACGTGCATCTGCGGTAACGTGATCGAAACCTACTCGACGCAGGAAGACATACACATTGAGATCTGCTCGAGCTGCCACCCTTTCTTCACGGGGAAGCAGAAGCTGGTCGATACGGCAGGTCGCGTGGAGCGTTTCCAGCGCAAGTACGGCGATTACCGCAAGAAAAGAGCACAGGACAAGAAGTAGCCCTCCCCTTTCACGTCTTTTCTTATCCGTTCTTACGAGGGACCTATGGCCGACAGGGAAGGCAGAAAGCATCTCCATGTCGGAGGGCAGGCGGTGATCGAGGGGGTCATGATGCGAACACCCACCCGGATCGCCACCGCCGTTCGTAAGCCGGCAGGCGATATTGTCGTCGAGGCGAGCTCCTTCGTGAGCCTTACCAAAAAACACCGTATCCTGAACCTTCCCATCATCAGGGGGGCTGTCGTTCTCGTCGAAACGTTCGTTTTGGCTGTACGGGCACTCTCCTTTTCGGCGGAGCATGCGATGGAGGAGGAGTCCGATGGGAAGAAGGCCAAGGGATCCAGAAAAGGCAATTCCGGTTTCCAGATGGGCATCACCATCCTTGCGGCCCTGGTGCTTGGATTCGTGTTCTTTTTCTATGTACCGCTCAAGCTCACCGAATGGATTGGATTTGAGGACGGACTGCTCTTCAACTTCGTAGACGGCATCTTCCGGCTCGTATTCATCTTTCTCTACATATTACTGATCACCCGGTGGAAAGAGATGCAGCGGATATTCGAGTACCACGGGGCGGAGCACAAGACGATCTTCGCCTTCGAGGAAGAGGGTGAAATCACACCCGAAACGGCGAGCAAGTATCCGACGGCACATCCGCGGTGCAGCACCTCCTTCCTCTTGATCATCGTAATCGTGAGCATCGCCATCTTCATTCTTCTGGGGAGGCCGGAAACAATCGGCGAGCGGGCCATCCGGTTTCTCTTCATCCCGGTGATCGGCGGCGTATCCTACGAGGTATTGAAGATATCGGCGAAGCCTTCCGTCAAACGGTACCTCGGCTTCCTCCTCTGGCCCGGACTCTTTATGCAGAGATTCACCACCAGGGAACCGTCAATGGACCAGATCGAGGTGGCCATCTCCGCCCTCAACGCCTGCCTGAACAACACGGTTGCCGACGCCCCGGCGCACGACCACCCGGACGACAAATTGGTGGAATCCTAGCCCGTCGTTTTTTACAGTGTCTCGATGGAACGGGTGATTTCCCGGCGCCCTTTCCAGCAGGATGGTGCTGTGATGCCCATGGAGGGAGACAGTGGATAATTCGAAGCGATATAAAACGGTGTTGAATAGGTTCGATCAACTCGCCGAGGACTTGGCGAAGCACGAGGTGATCTCGAACCAGGCGCTCTATCGAAAGCTCGCCCGCGAGCGTAGCGAGCTGGAGCAGGCTGCGGGCCTGATTCGACGCTATCTCGAGCTCGGGGAAAAGATCGCCGAGGACAGGGAGCTCGTCTCCTCTTCTGACGATCCGGAGATCGTCGAGCTGGCCAGTACCGAGCTCGAAGAGTTCGAGAGGGAGATGGAAGAGCTCGAGGAACAGATAAACCTTCTACTGATCCCCAAGGATCCCGACGATTCGAGAAACACCGTATTCGAAATCAGGGCCGGTACCGGTGGTGAGGAGGCGGCACTGTTTGTGGCGGATTTGGCCCGTATGTACCGCCTCTTCGCCGAGGGTAAGAACTGGAAGGTCGAGGTCCTGAGCTCAAATCCGACCGAGATAGGTGGATTCAAGGAGATCATATTTCTCATCAGCGGGGAGAATACCTACGGAAAGCTGAAGTTCGAGAGCGGTGTCCACCGTGTGCAGCGTGTGCCTGTTACCGAATCGGGGGGCAGGATTCATACGTCCGCCGTCTCCGTGGCCGTACTGCCCGAAGCCGAGGAGGTCGATGTCGATATCGATCCCAAGGACCTTCGTGTCGATGTCTATCGTTCGAGCGGTCCGGGCGGGCAGAGCGTGAATACGACCGATTCGGCGGTGCGGATCACCCATGTCCCGACCGGTATGGTGGTGACCTGTCAGGACGAGAAGTCCCAGCACAAGAACAAGGCGAAGGCGATGAAGGTCCTGAGGGCCAGGTTACTCGAGAAGGCGCGCAGCGAGCAGGAGGAGGAGATCGCTGCAACACGCAGGAGCATGGTAGGTACGGGTGATCGGAGTGCCAAGATCCGTACCTACAACTTCCCTCAGGGGCGGGTCACAGATCATCGGATCGGTCTCACGAAGCACAATCTCGGTGAGGTCCTCGGCGGTGATCTGGATGAGATCGCCGATGCGCTCGCCATTGCCAACAGGGAGGAGCTTCTCAGAAAGGAGATGGGGACCCGGCAGAAGGCGGGCGAGGGATGAGCACCGGCGAGGAACGTGTAACCGTCATGGAGGCCGTCAAGCTGGCTCAGGGGTACCTCGAGGAGCGCGGGATCGATTCCGCCCGGCTCAACGCCGAGCATCTCCTTGCCAAAGCGCTCGAGTGCAGCAGGCTCGATCTCTACCTCCGCTTCGACGAGCGTCTCGAGGATAAAGCGCTCGGTCGATACCGGGAGGATCTGAAGCAACGTGCCGGACACATCCCTCTCCAGTATATTCTCGGGGAGTTCGAGTTCTGTTCGTTACGTTTTCGAATAGAGAGGGGCATCTTCATACCGCGGCCCGAGACCGAGCTGCTCGTCGAGCGGGTCGAGGCACTTCTCGGCGCTGCTCGGGCGGTGCGCTTCATCGAATTCGGTGTCGGTTCAGGAGTGATCGCGGGGGCATTGGCTGCACGCAATCCAGGCTGGAACGGTGTTGCATTCGATGTCTCGGATCAAGCCGTGCATCTCGCCGAGAGGAACATCAATGAACTCGGTCTCTCGGCACAGGTATGTGCATTCGTGGGCGACGGATTTGATGCGGTGCGCACCGGGGTGACATTCGACCTTCTCGTTTCGAATCCTCCCTATATTCCGACCGGTGTGGTTCCCACACTTCAGGATGAGGTCGCGAAGTTCGAGGATCACACCGCACTCGACGGGGGTGAGGACGGGACGGCATTTTATCCCCTGCTCGCCGGGGCTGGTGTTCGTCTCGTGCGTCCCGGCGGACTCATCGCCCTGGAGATCGGTGACGGGCAGGGTGCTGCGGTCGAAGAGATTCTTCGAGGACACGGCTACGAGCGGGTAACGGTCGAGCGGGACTACAACGGTATGGAGCGTATCGTGACCGCGCAACGGCCGTCATGTTGAGAGGGGAAAGGCAATGGACAGTTTTATCGTCAGGGGGCCCTGCCGGCTGGAGGGATCGGTTGAGGTAAGTGGGGCGAAGAATGCGGTCCTGCCGCTTATCACCGCATCGATCCTCACGGGCGGGTGTTGCACCCTCGACAACGTTCCGGAACTCAGAGACACCCGCACGATGATAAAGCTCATGGAGATGCTTGGTGCAACTGTTTCATTCGAAAACGGGACGGTCTCTGTCGACGCCTCGCATCTCACCTCTCACGAGGCCCCGTACGATCTCGTCCGGACGATGCGCGCCTCCATCTATGCCCTGGGGCCGCTGGTTGCACGTTACGGTCGGGCCCGTGTTTCCATGCCCGGCGGATGCGCCTGGGGGCCGCGTCCGGTGAACCTCCACCTCCAGGGCTTGAGTGCCCTGGGGGCGGCGATAAAGATCGATCACGGCTATATCGATGCGACCGCCGAGAAGCTCCGGGGTGCCGAGATCGTTCTCCCGGTCCCGAGTGTCGGTGCCACTGTCAATATCCTCATGGCGGCGGTGCTTGCGGAGGGGAGGAGTGTTATCGAGAATGCCGCCCGGGAGCCGGAGGTGGTCGAGCTCGCAACGGTGCTCAAGGAGGGTGGCGCCGGGATCGAGGGGGAGGGCACCACGCGGATCAGCATCGAGGGGGTATCTGAGATATCACCCTACCGGCATCGCGTGATACCGGATAGGATCGAAGCCGGCACGTTTGCAGCGGCTGCCGTTATGACCGGAAGCGAGATTACGATTCGTACCTGCAGACCCGATCACCTCATGGCCGTCATCGACAAGCTGAGGCAGTGCGGGGGGGAGTTCGAGATCGGCGATGATCACATGACAGTACGGGGTCCCGCGCGTATCGCTCCTACCGATGTCGAGACAGGTTTCTATCCATCGTTTCCGACGGATATGCAGGCACAAATGATGGCAGTGCTCGCGGGGGCCGACGGATCGAGTACCGTAACGGATCGAGTGTATCCCGACCGGTTCACACATGTACCGGAGCTCCGGCGGCTCGGCGCCGATATCAAACTGGATGGGAATATCGCAGTGATCACCGGCGTCGGCCGTCTCGAGGGCGCACCCCTCATGGCGACCGACATTCGGGCCAGCTCGGCGCTGATACTGGCAGCTCTGGTGGCGGAAGGGGAAACCAAGGTTCTTCGGATTTACCATATCGATCGGGGCTACGAGAATCTCGAAAAGAAACTTCAGGCGCTCGGTGCCGATATCGAACGGATCACCGAATAGGATTGCGAATGTTACCGGCCGCTTCAAAAACGGAAGGATGCAATGAGGGAGACCGGACGCCATCTGATTGTCGGTAGCGCCGGGCATGTGGATCACGGGAAGACGGAGCTCATCAAGGCGCTGACCGGGAAGGATACCGATCGTCTCAGGGAGGAGAAGGAGCGGGGTATATCGATCGTTCTCGGATTCGCTCCACTCGATCTCGGCGATGACCTGCACGCCGGTGTTGTCGATGTTCCGGGTCATGAGCGTTTCGTCAAGAACATGGTATCAGGTGCCGTCGGGGTCGATATGGCGCTCTTCGTCGTTGCCGCCGATGAGGGGGTGATGCCGCAAACGTCGGAACACCTCGAGGTGCTTCGGTTGCTCGGTGTCACATCCGGTGTGATCGCGATCACCAAGATCGATCTGGTCGATGAGGAGATCGTTGCGATAGTAGAGAGTGAGGTACTTGACCTTTTCCAGGGCACAACACTTGCCGGATCACGGATTGTGCGCACTTCCGCAGTTACCGGAGAGGGGATAGAAGATCTACGGGAGATCCTCCGCCAGCAGGCGCGCACCGTTACGGTCAAGGAGAGCGATGATCTGTTCCGGATGCCGGTCGACCGGATCTTCAGCAGGAGCGGGATCGGTACAATCGTCACCGGCACGACATGGTCCGGCGCAGTACGTAAGGGGGATGAGTTCCTGCTCGAACCGGTCGGCAAACGTGTGCGCGTTCGGGAGCTCCAGAGCTTCGATAGAACCCTCGAGCAGGCATCGGCCGGCATGCGGGTCGCGCTCGCACTGCATGGTATCAGGTTCGACGAGATTGCCGTTGGAAACCAGGTGCTCACACCGGGACTTCTTCAATCTTCCAGCATTCTTGATGCATCGGTCGAAGTGAGTACGCTGAAGGGTTCCAAGCTCAAGAACAGACAGCGCATCAGATTCCATCATGCGGCGGGTGAGATCATGGCACGGGTCATACTGCTCGGGTCCGAAGAGCTCGCAGCGGGGGAACGGGGGCTCATCCAGCTTCGTCTCGAAAAACCGACTGTGGCCAGGCGGGGGGACCGTTTTGTACTGCGCACCTACTCGCCGATGCGTGTGGTTGCAGGTGGAACGGTGCTCGATCCAGTCGCTCGGAAGGCACGCAGCGTGAGCCCCCAGCGACTCACGTGCCTGCAGTCACTCGATTCCGGAACGCACGAAGAGATTGTTGCTTCACTCGCAGGGGAGGCCGGTACCCGCGGCGTTATGGAGAACGGGTATGTGCGCTACGGGATGACGCAGCAGCAGGTCAATGGCGCTATTGAAACGCTTCGGGAGCGGGGCGCTGTCTTCACCATAGGCCGGAGCGTCTTCGATGCCGGCGTTGTTGAGGGGAAGGAGAGACAGATTGTCGAGATCATCCAACGCTATGCCGAGCGGAACAGGCTACTCTGGGGAATCGAGCGGGAGGAGCTCAGGGAGAAAGCGGGTTTGGAGCACGGGCCCCTCTTCGAATTCATCCTCGAGCGGGGACGGAAGGCCGGCACTCTGTATATAAAAGGGAGTATGGTCCGCGCGGGCAGCGCCGATCGTACGCTCTCACAGGAGGATCTCTCCGTGCTCGAGGAGATCGAGACACGGGCGTCGAATGCAGGGTATACCTTTGTTACAAGATCGGATCTTGCCCGGATCGTCCCGGAAGAGAAGCGGCTCGGTCTCTATCTCAGGATACTCGAGGAGAGGGGATCACTCGTGCGTGTCGGACCCGACGGCTTCCTCCATGCGGGGAGTTGGAGCATGTTGCTTGAGAAACTTCGCAAGCACCTGGCCGGAGGCGGGACGCTCTCCGTGGGAGCGTTCAAGGAACTATGCGGCTTCTCGCGCAAATACGCCGTGCCGCTTCTCGAGTATCTTGACAATGAGGGTTACACGAAGCGGGAAGGGGATCTCCGCACCCGGGGGCCGAAGCTCGACGAGGTGCCTACGGAGGGATGATCGGCCGATGACGGAACAGCTGCGACGTAAAACACGGCCGGTTCGATACGGAACACTAACCGTCGGGGGAGGGGCTCCGGTATCGATCCAGTCGATGAGTACGTGCCCCGCCGCCGAGAAGGAGCGGGTCCGGGCGGAGATAGAATCACTCACCGCCGCCGGGTGCGAGCTCGTCAGGGTCGCAGTGCGGGACGATGGGGATGTCGAAGCCCTCTCGGAGATCTGCCGGAAGAGTACCATACCGGTTGTGGCCGATATTCATTTCGATGCCTCACTGGCGGTGCGGGCTGCTGGGACGGGTGTGGCGGGTCTTCGCATCAATCCGGGGAATATCGGAGGGAAGGAAAAGATCGAAGAGGTTATTGATGCCGCTGCCGGTGCCGGGATACCGGTGCGTATCGGTGTCAATGCCGGAAGCATCGAGCGGGAGCTGCGCGGGCTGTATCGAACCGAACCGGCACGGGCGCTCTACGAGAGTGCGGCGAACCATTTGCGGATGATCGAGCGTCTCGGATTCAGGGATCTCGTTTTCAGCCTCAAGTCGTCGGATCCACTGGTAACGGTCGAGGCGAACAGGCTCTTTGCCGGCGATAACGATTATCCGATTCATATCGGTGTCACTGAGGCGGGGCCTCCCTTGAGCGGTACGGCCCGTTCGGTTGTCGCCCTTACCCTGCTGCTATCGAGCGGCATTGGGGATACGGTGCGGATCTCCCTGTCGGGCGATCCGGTGCGAGAGGTCGTCGCTGCCGGGGCGA
The DNA here is from genome assembly GCA_020350885.1 of bacterium. Classification (GTDB taxonomy): domain Bacteria; phylum Krumholzibacteriota; class Krumholzibacteriia; order Krumholzibacteriales; family Krumholzibacteriaceae. The sequence goes on from CP070727.1 coordinate 2,120,769, forward strand.
TGCTCTCGGTGCTCGGGCTGCGTGACGATTTCCCGGAGATAGTCTCGTGCCCGACCTGTGGGAGGATGAGGATGGATGTCGCCGGGATCGCCGAGCGTCTTGAACGGGAGCTACTCGGTCTGCGTACGAACCTGAAGGTCGCGGTCATGGGGTGTGAGGTCAACGGGCCGGGGGAGGCGCGGGAGGCGGACATCGGGATTGCCGGGACCAGGGGGGGTGCTGTGCTCTTCAAACACGGGGAGGTCGTCAGGAAGCTAACGGGAGACTTCGTGGAGGAGTTTCTCCGGGAGGTTCGGAGATTGTTCGGGGCCAAGGGATGATTCGGAAACAATTTTAATGATGGCGTGAATAAAGTATGGCAAATTTATTAAAAATATGCTATATTGCAATATGTAATGGTATGATCAGTCCAGGAATTGGTCTGATCGGACGCGTCTGCCTACCTGTGATGGGATGGGTCAGGGTAGGATTCCCTCTACATGGGGGGAGAGGAGGTTTTTTTATGAAGGGCAGTTTGCGGAGCCTGTCGCTCATAGTGCTGTTGATACTTGTCTTGGCAACGATTGTTGTTGCGGATGAGTACGTTATTCCGGTGACAGAGACGATCCGCACGGGATCCCTCACTATCAGATTCGACGGCATCAACTACCGGTTTGCCACCGATCGTATCGTTACGGTCACTCTATCGAAGATCGACGACCGGTGGGTACGGTGCCACATAAAGCCGGTCGGCGGTGGGGTACTGCCGTTCTGTGAAGTCGTGGCGCAATGGTACAACTTTCCTCCGGTATCGCTACCGCTCGGAGCTGGTGACGGGAACGATTACAGCCTGGACACGGAGACCGGGTACGCTGAAAAGTAGCTGTTAAAAATTTTAACTCGACTTTAAATATCTTTACTATCTGTGTTTAGGATCGAATCGATGACGGGGATTCAATATATGAGCTAGATTGTATCGTATTGAAATAAATGTAGTTACTACGAAGCGGGTGATCCCGCTTTTTTCATTTTTGGAATATCTCTTGCGAGTATAATACTTCGCCCGCGGTAACAGGAAGAGGTGTGGCTGAGGATAGCAAATCCTCTAGCGAATGATGGATACATTCCGTCTCTCATTGGGGGAAAGAGTTGTCCTGGTCAGAGGGGGCTTGAAAAAGCCCCCTCACCTTTTATGCCCGGGTCCTCGGTAATCCCGCCCTTTCCTCTCCTCCTCCTCCGGCAGGCCGGGTGTGACAAAGAGGGTTTTTCCCCTGATGTAGGTGGCCGTTCCCGGAGGCGACTTCCTGGGTTTCCGAACGTACCGTTTCTCGGTATAGACGACGGGAACGGTGCTCGAGTGGCGTGATTTGCTGAAGTATGCGGCAACGGCTGCCGCCTTCTCGATGATTCCCTTCGGTGTGGATGATGTCGCCCCCTTGAGTATGACATGCGAGCCCGTTACACCCTGGGCATGAAACCATAGGTCGCCGGGGGATGCAAACCGATGGGTCAGGGTGTCGTTTTCCGCCCTGCTCCTCCCGACGTAGACCGTGTGCCGGTCGTCGATTTCGAAACGACGGAAACGAGGGAGATCTTCCGCATCCCGCCTCGTACCCGGCGCTTGTCGCCTCATCGAGATGTGTGCGATCAGCTCATCCGGCTCTTCGGTGCGGGTGAGCCGCTCGATGAATCGTCTCTTGCCGGCGATCTCCCGCTCCACGGCACGCCTTCTGTTCCGTATGATAAGCATTCCCTTCTCGCCCTTCTTTGCTCTTGAAAAGTAGGAGCGGATATTCGCATCGGGGCCGCGCGCCGGGTCGAGCCTGATCGTAACCGATCTGTTACCGGAGAAGTCCGGGACGGAAATCGCTTCCATACCGGGTTTCAACTGGTGGCGAAACGTAACCAGAAGGTTCCCGTAGTGACGGTATTCCTTCGATCGTCCAGCTTCCTCGAGGTCTTCGGTGAGGTGTGTGTCGAGGCGTTCGAGCTTGCGGAGCTCCCTCCTGGCGGTCTGAGCGGCGCGTCTCTTCAGGTATGCGATGAGTGAGGGATAGGAGATTCGCTCCGCCCGGTACGAGAAAGCACGCACGTAATCATTCGCGAGTGCGGGCTTTGTCGTGATAGCAAGCGGGAACGGATAGAGGAGCCCTCTACCGGCATCCCCTTCCTCCGGAAGTTCGTAGGCGTGCCATTCGAAACGCTTCTCCCGCATCAGTGTTCCAATGGATACGAGATGCGGCCACACCTTCGATAGCTCTCCGCTCGCCGAGCGGAGGAGGGTGCGTGCGAGCGGGGGATCGACGCCGTCGATTGCTTCGACGAGCGCGGCTGCGGCGGACTTGATGTGTACCCAGGCCCGGGTATGCTCGGGGAGCCGTTCGGTACCGCCGGTTTGAGCGATCCCTTCGAGAAGGGTATCGGGCGGATCGCCGGGGAGATCGAGAAGCGAGAGCGGCTTGGCGGTTGGAACCTCCTCCGGTGTGGAGGGTAGCGACGCCCGTGTGGATCCGATCGAGTCGATCAGCCTCTCTCCGGGAATTTGAAAGAGTGTAACGGGTCGCACGGCGGGCCTGAGATCGATACGCAGGGCGAATTGTACCAGTTTCCCCCACGCATCATCCATGGAGAGAACGAAGAGGAGTGTGCGACTCAGACCGAGCGCTTGTACGCGTGCGATTGTTGTACCGTGGATCGCCTTGAGGGCCGCGGTCATTGCTTCGACGGATACGAGTTTTGTACGGGAAGGAACGAGTTCCGTTTCCCTTCCGCAGGTGATGCAATGCAGAAACGGAACGTCCCGGGCATCCAGTACCAGGGAGAACCCGCCTGGATAGACTCCGGCAAATGAGATCCGCGAGCCGGCAAGGGCCCGTTCGAGCTCGAAGCCGAGTGCATATACACTCAAGCTATTCATCGGCGCAACTATACGGGCTGTCGGAAGGGTAGTCAAACAGTTACCAATGCTTCCGATGCTTGCAGCAAGACAGGCGGTGCGTATCGGAGGACTCGAATACCGGTACCGGCCTAAGGGGCGAACGGGGGCACCTTTTCGCTATTGGTTTTTGACAATGATATGCGGTTGCAGGTAAGATGGGGCATCGCGTAGGTTTTTGCGTTTTGTCGTGCGAGGGGTGTGGCGCCTGAAAAACCGCACAGCAGGTATCGCGCCCTTCACACAGGCACTTGGATTATTGGGAACAGAGGAGCCCCGATGGTTGCGAGCATGACCGGATACGGAAAGGGTGAGGCACGGCTGGGCGAGGGTATGGTGAACGTAGAGATACGTACCGTGAATCACCGGTTCATCGACTTTTCGATCCGCGTTCCGCGCCCCCTGAACGGATACGAGAAAGAGATAGAGCGGATCGCCCGCCGTGTGCTGAAGCGCGGACACGTCTATGTAACGGTCACGCTGGACAGGTCGATCGAAACCGGTACGGTCGCTATCAACAAACAGCTTCTGCGGAGTGTCTATAGGGAGCTTACCGCCTTCGCCGCCGAGGAGGGTATCCCGGGAAGCGTCGATATCAATACGCTGCTCTCGCTACCCGAGATCTTCAGCAGCGAGGTGGAGGGGCCGCCGGCCTCTACGTTGTGGGTTGCCGTCAGGGGAGCCCTGGAGGAGGCACTCAGGCAGTGTGTCAGGATGAGACGGCGCGAGGGCGAGGCGCTGCTCAGGGATATCCGGAAACGGACCGATGCACTGGAACGCGTTGTAGCCAAGATCGAGGATCGCGCACCGCAAGCAATAGAACGCACGCTCGCGAAGATACGGAAACGCCTGAATAAGATGCTCGGTGATACGGCAATCGACGAGAGCAGGTGGTCGATCGAGGCCGCCATCATGGCCGACCGGACCGACTTCTCTGAGGAGCTCGTCCGGCTCAAGAGCCACCTGCAACAGCTCAAATCGGTTATCAAGAAGGGTGGCGAGATCTCGAAGAAACTGACGTTCCTTCTCCAGGAGATTCATCGAGAGGCGACCACCATGGGAAACAAGGCGGACGACTCGGTGATCATACGAGGCTGTCTCGCCGTCAAGGAGAGCGTCGAGAAGGTGCGGGAGCAGGCACAGAACCTCGAGTAGGGGGGCGTCGGTGCATCGGTGAGGGCGTTGCCAGACGCCGGGCACCATCTTCGACGGGAGTCGCTATGCTGCTCAATATCGGATTCGGGAACGTCGTGGCGGCGGACAAGGTGGTCGCTGTGATCAACTCAGACTCGGCTCCGATGCGGCGGTTCCGGGAGGAGGCCAGGCAGCGGGGCAAGCTGGTCGATGCAACGCAGGGTCGGAAGACGAGATCGATCATCGTAACTGCGACCGATCATGTCATCCTCTCGGCGGTGGCCGTGGAGACGATCTCACAGCGATGGCTGGAAAGGGAAGACGTTGGTGGGAGGCGGCGGAGATGAGTGAGATTGCCGTGACCAGGAGCCCCCTTGTCGTTGTGATCTCGGGACCGTCGGGCGTCGGCAAGTCCACTGTGGTGGATCACCTGTTCGGACGTATCGAGGGGATGCGACGCTCGATCTCCGTCACGACCCGCCGTCCGCGGGGGGGCGAGCGCGACGGCGATGCGTACTACTTTGTCTCGGTGGATGAGTTCGAACGCAGGCGTAACGAGGGGGAGCTACTCGAATGGGCGGAGGTCCACGGTAACCTTTACGGCACACCCGCCCGTTTCGTGGACGAGGAGCTCGGGAAGGGGACGGGCGTGATTCTCGAGATCGACGTGCAGGGGGGGGTATCGGTGAAGGAAAAGCGCCCCGAGGCGGTACTCGTCTTTCTGCTCCCGCCGACGATAGCCGAACTCGAGCGGCGCCTGCGGGGGCGGGGAACCGATACGAAGGAGATCATTGCCAGGAGGCTGGCAAATGCAAGGCGGGAGCTGGAGTACTACACACGGTATGATTATGCGGTGGTAAACGATACCGTCGGTACCGCCGTTGAGGATATCGTCAATATCGTTCGAGCCGAGTCGTTGCGGCTCTCGAGGACCGCCATCGATATTGCCTATTGATTCTCTGGCCCAAATGTAGTAATAATATATATTCCAGGCAAAAGTAACCTGTTATGCGTTCAGGCATTCGGGCTATCTGGTGTTGAAGCGTCCCGGTGACGGACCGGGAGAGGAAGCATGCATCCGCCGGTACTCAGGTACTGAAAGATCATGAAAGCGATGGAGAAAATCTTGGAGAAAATAGCAAATAGGTATGAAGCGATCCGGGTTATGGCCAGGGAGGCCAGGAGAATCAACACGGTGATTCGCCTTTCCGGAGAAGAGATCGAAGGCAAACCCACCTCACTTGCAATGAGGCGTGTCATTGAAGGGAAAGTGAAATACGAGTATGAAAGCCAGGGGGAGGAGTAGTAGCAGCGGTGTAGATTTGCACGGCAAAAAAATCCTTCTCATCGTCACGGGCGGAATTGCGGCTTACAAGTCCGCCCATCTCGTTCGATTACTCGTGCGCAGTGGTGGAGAGGTACGGGTGGTGTTGACGGCCTCCGCATCCGAGTTTGTGACACCACTTACATTCGAAGTCCTCTCGGGGAATCCGGTCCCGGCCGGGCTCTTTGCGCCCCGCTCGGAGCCCGGCGTCCGGCATGTCGAGCTTGCCACGTGGGCCCAGCGGATTCTCGTCGCTCCCGCCACGGCCGACTTTCTGGCAAAGGCCGCACACGGGCTTGCCGACGACTTGGCGAGCACCGTGCTCCTCGCCGCACGCTGTCCGGTTATCCTGGCACCGGCCATGAACGAGGGGATGTGGCAAAATCCCGCCGTACGGCGGAATATCGATGTGCTGCGGGGTGATGGGAAGCATTTCATCGAACCGGGCTCCGGTGCGCTGGCCTGCGGCGAATCCGGCTCGGGACGCATGGCCGAGCCCGAGGAGATCGTCCGTACCCTTCTCTCTTCCTTCGAGCCTGGTGATTTGGCGGGAGTCAGGTTCCTGATCTCGGCTGGTCGCACCGAGGAGGATATCGATCCGGTTCGATACCTTTCGAACCGTTCGTCCGGGCGCATGGGGTTTGCGCTGGCGGCTGAGGCGAAGCGTCGCGGCGCACATATAACACTGGTCCACGGTCCCGTTGATGTGGAACCTCCCGACGTCGATGCGTGCACACGGGTGCGAAACGCCGCACGGATGAAGGCGGCCCTGTCGAAGGCCTTTCCCCGCTGCAACGTGCTTATCATGGCGGCGGCGGTTGCGGATTTTACGCCTGTGACGCGTGCGGATGCGAAGATCAGGAGAGTGGAAGGAAATCTCTCGTTGGAGCTCAAGCCGACACCTGATATACTGGCCATTCTCGGTGCCAGGAAAAAGAAAGAACAGGTGGTCGTCGGATTCGCGCTCGAGACGGGTGGGGGGGGGAGGTTTGCGAATGAGAAGGCGAGACGGAAGGCATGCGACTACCTCGTGCTCAACCGTGTCGGCGAGAGGACGGGTTTCTCTGTTGAGACGAACCAGATTTCCGTATTCAAGGATGGCCGGAAGGTACTGGCCACCGGTATCGTGTCGAAGGAAGAGGCCGCTGCGGCGATCATCGGGCAACTGGCAGCCGATGTGCGGTTGCGGCGGATGAAACGATGAGCGGTGATGAACGTTCAGACATACTTGGTGAGGTCAGGCGCTTCCTGAACCGAAGATTCGGGATGGGGATGCCGATTATCCATCGCGTGCATGACGGCGCGACGGATAGTGGCGGGCTCGTGAGGCTGCGCACCTCCCCTCCATCCGGTGGTTCTACCGTTCGGGCGTCGTCCGCCGGCCCGGAGGACCGTAGGGAGATACCGGCAGAGGGTGGTACAACGATCCGGTATAGGGATGAGTCGCAGGCGGCATCGCAGGGGAACCTCTTCGGGGGATACGACGACGAAGGTTCTCCCGATCTCGGCGGGCACGACCTCGGTTCTCTCGAGAAGTTCGTCTCAACCTGCACGCGCTGCCCTCTCCACGAGGGACGGACGCAGACGGTCTTCGGAAGCGGATCGCCCCGTGCCGGAATCGTCTTTATCGGCGAGGCCCCCGGACGGGAAGAGGACGTGCAGGGCCTTCCCTTCGTAGGAAGGGCCGGAAAGCTTCTCACGAAGATACTCGCCTCGGTCGGCATGAGCAGGGAGGAAGTCTACATCACGAATATCCTGAAGTGCCGTCCACCGGGAAACCGTGATCCGAGAGAGGACGAGGTGGCCGCCTGTGAAATCTACCTGAAGCGGCAGATCGAGCTCATCAATCCGGCCCTGATATGCGCCCTCGGCCGCATTGCGGGACAGAATCTGCTCAAACGCAATGCAGCCCTTTCGGTGCTCAGGCAGGGTATTCATTACTACAACGATATCAAGGTACTTGTTACGTACCATCCCGCCGCACTGCTCAGGAATCCGGGCCTCAAAAAGCCCGCCTGGGAGGACATCCAGCAGGTTCGCAGGATTTACGACGAGGCAGCCGGCGGGGTGTGATCGGCATCGTGCGTGGTTAGCATCGGAGGAGTGGGATCATGGCAAACGATATCGACACGGGCCGCGAGGATAGAAATAAGGTGCCGCCCCAGGCGATCGAAGCCGAACGGGCGGTGCTGGGGGGCGTTCTGCTGGAACCGGAGGCCGCCACGAAGGCGGTCGAGATCATCCTGCCGGAGGCATTTTACCATCCCGGGCATGCCAAGATATTCCGTGCCATGATCGCCCTCTTCACGCGGCGCGAACCGATCGATGTCATGACGCTTTCGGAGGAGCTCAAGAAGGGCGGTGTTCTGGATGCGGTCGGCGGGTTGGCAACCCTCACCGATCTGGTCGACAGCGTTCCGACGGCGGCCAACATCGAACACTATGCCAGGATCGTTCTCGAGAAATACATCCTCCGCCAACTGATCCGGGCTTCGGCCGAGATCGCCCAGGAGTGTTTCAGGGGCGGCAGGGAGGCGGATACCGTCCTCGACGAGGCCGAGCAGCGGATATTTAAGATCTCGGAGTACCGCGTCAGCCAGGGTTTCTCCCATATCAAGGATATCCTCAAAGAGCGTTTCGAGGAGATCCAGCGGGTTCATGAGACGAGGCAGAGTGTAACGGGGATCCCAAGCGGGTTCATCGACCTCGACAAGTACACCGCAGGCTTCCACCCGAGCGATCTCGTGATCGTCGCCGGCAGACCTTCGATGGGAAAGACCAGCTTCGCCCTTAATATCTCGCAGCATGTGGCTCTCGTCGAGCGCAAGCCGGTGGCCGTCTTCAGCCTCGAGATGTCCAAGGAGCTTCTCGTCCAGCGCCTCCTCTGCTCCGAGGCCCAGGTCGATGCGCAGAAGGTTCGGCAGGGTTTCACCTCCGCGAAGGATATCGAGCGTCTCACCAATGCCGCCGGCCTCCTGTCGGAGGCGCAGATCTTTATCGATGATACACCGGCGATATCCACCCTCGATATCAAGGCGCGGGCACGGCGGCTGAAAGCCGAGTACGATATAGCGGTCCTCATTATAGACTATCTTCAGCTTGTGCGTTCGAGTGAGCGCAGCGAGAACCGGCAGCAGGAGATATCCTCGATCTCCCGAGCCATGAAAGCCCTTTCCAAGGAGCTCGGCATTCCGGTGATCGCACTATCGCAGCTCTCGCGTGCGGTCGAAGCGCGGGGAGGGGATCGCCGCCCGATGCTCTCCGACCTCAGGGAATCCGGAGCGATTGAGCAGGACGCAGACCTTGTCTTGTTTCTCTATCGTCCCGAGTTCTACGATCCCGATAATCCCGAAAAGGCCGGCAAGGCGGAGCTCATCATCGGCAAGCAGCGAAACGGACCTACCGGCAAGGTGAACCTCACCTTCGAGAAGCAGTACACACGATTCCGTTCGTTGGCGCCTGTCGAGATGGAGGAGCACGAGGAGGTATTCTAGGTGTTACCCTTCGTCATCCTCGGCAGGTTCTTTCTCGAGTTTGTCGAAGAAGTCGGTGGAATCGTCATACTGCTCTTCCGCGTCTTCGGCGTCGTGCCGCGGATCTTTGCAAACGCCCGGAACATCCTTACACAGATGGAACGGATCGGAATCGGCTCGATCCCGCTCGTTCTCGTGACTTCGCTCTTCGTCGGAGCCGTCACCGCCGTGCAGGCCGCATACCAGTTCCACGGCTACGTTCCCCTGCGGTTTCTCGGTGCCGTGGTCGGCAAGGCCGTAACGCTCGAGCTCGGACCGGTTCTCACCGCCCTCGTCGTCGGCGGTCGGGTGAGCGCGGCCATGGCGGCGGAACTCGGCACGATGAAGGTCACCGAGCAGATCGATGCCATGGAGATGATCGCCATAGATCCGATCGAGTACCTTGTGCTTCCCCGTATAGTGGCGGCGATCTGCATGCTGCCGGTGCTCACCGTCTTTTCGGACTTCCTGGCGATAATGGGGGGCATGGTAGTGGCCAAGGCGTCGCTCGGCGTGAGCTTCAACCTCTTCGGCGTCGGACTCAAGCTCTTCTACCGGCATCAGGACGTGATCGGCGGACTCATGAAGACCTTTGTCTTCGGTTTCATCATATCGCTTATGGGCTGCTACAACGGGTTCACCACGAGGGGCGGCGCCGAAGGCGTCGGGATCGCCACGATGCGCGCGGTGGTATCCTCGTGCCTCTTGATCCTTGTCTCGAACTACCTGCTCGCATCGCTTATATTCCGCATCATCTTCGCGCCGGAGTAACGGGGGCTGTCCATGTCGGATCGACACGAAGAACCAATCATACGTATCCGGGATCTCGTCAAGATCTTCGATAGCGCGCGGGTTCTCGATTCGCTCGATTTGGATATTCACCGGGGGGAAACACTCGTCGTCATCGGCAGGAGCGGGTGCGGCAAGA
>CP070727.1:2130680-2133413 GCA_020350885.1 bacterium
AAAAGTTTGCCTGTATTAAGGTCATAGTACCATGCCTTTTTGAACTCTTTAACCTCAGGTGCGTCAGGACCGGAAAGAAGACTAATGACGACTATAACCAACAAAACTACGGTAAAAACAGTTATCCCGATAATAATACGTGGATCTCGCCGATTAATCCATCTCCGCCCGTCCAGCAGCTTTGAAGCCAACCATTCCCATCGCTCACGTATCTCATATCGAAGCCAGTCTGGTATCATATCTTACTGCTCTCCCGCTGTGTTCCAATAATCCGAATCCGCCCTGTCACCGGACAATTCTAAATCACCCACTACTGGCCAATCCCTCTCAGCAATCTGACCATACGCTTCAGGTCAACATTACCAGGTGACGCCTCAGCCGGAAACATTTCTTGCCAATCTGCCAGTTTAACCGTACGTCGGTCGCTGTACTTCCAGTATTCACAGTGAAGATCTGCAAGAGATATATTGCAGCCCTCACCGTGACGCGCCGTTATAATGCGACTAATAACTGGATCTGGATTTACCCTCACATACCACACCGGCGATTCCGCCTCGATATCCACGACAGGACTGAAAGATCCCTCTATCCATAGGCCCTGGCTGCTTGCGTCGGTGATGACCATCTTTTCAGCGGGTCTCGTAATCTCATTCAGCGAACGGAATGGATTGATATTGTCGTCTCCACAATTGCAGAGCTTGCCATTCATCGTTCGCGATATCGCGTAGCTGCGCAATAGTTCGCTGCCGTCGGTCTTGCACTTGAACAAATCCGTACTGCGACCGGCATAAGGCCACCACAACACCCCATTTTCAATTGCATCTTCCGTACCGCCTATATTGTTGCCTGCTATAACCTCACCATCAGCAACCCAGTTATACCCAGGGTTATTCCAAAGCGTGTCGGCTGAACAAAGCCTGTCGGAATTATCATAAGCATACATATACCACGCCAAGGATAGTTGCCTCATGTTGGATTGGCACACAACACGCTGTCCCGCTTCTCTGGCACGATTCAGCGACGGAAGAAGCATAGACATAAGCGTCGCCATGATGGATATCGTCACAAGCAACTCAATTAACGTAAAACCTCGCCGCCCAATCTCCCGAACATTATGTTGTTTCTGTTCGCTCATCTGCTCACCCCATTTTTCAATATTTGAAATGGCCAAAAAAATTCTTTTCTGCACTAATTTTATTATACACTTTACTCTGCATTTTCGCAACATAAATCCCTTCGAGATCGCCCATTTTCCAGATATCGGCCTTGTTTACCTCCCGATTCCGCTGTGACTTATTTCTACATTTCGCCGATTATTTTCTTTATCCACTCATCACTACTAATTAGGCACTTGACCACCCGGTTGTCTTTTTACGCCATACTTCAAGGCTTAAAAATTTCCCGAACAGCAGCAGAAAACTCATTCAACGTACCCGTACCTCGTGATTGCGTGAAATAGAGAAACAGCATATCAAGCTTGGGATATGCAATGGCTATGGTTCCGTCTGAACCGCCATGACCAAAAGAACAAAGTTCCTTTGTCGACGTCGAATCATTATATATCGACCAATGGCAGCCATAGTTGGCAGTTGAAGTCTCCTTAAGTGCCTCTAAAATAGAAGACCTCGAGAGTATCCGCCCGCCATCATACTTACCATAATCCATCCACACGCTCAGGAAACGAGCATAGTCGAAAACGGTCGTATATATCCCTCCACTCGCTCGAAAGAATGGCGCTGCCTGCTTCTTCGTATTATCCCAATACCTCTTCCATCCGAACCAGCCTCGTTTGTACGTGCTGTTCATGCGAGCTGCCCAGACAACGTTCGGCGCAAAAAAAGTATGAGTGTCAGACATACCAAGAGGAACAAAGATTCGAGATTCCAGAAATCGCTCAACCGGATCACCTGTGATTTCTGCAACCAAAGCTCCCAGCGTCGCTGTTGACAGGTCGCTGTATCTGAAGGATTCACCCGGAGGATGATGCGGACCCATCCGGCCTATCTTGTCTACCGCCTCTCGAAGCGTTGGAGCATTCCAGTAGTCCGAAGGATAAACACCTTGAACGTAACCTGCCGTATGCGTCAAAAGCTGATGGATTGTAATCCCTCCGGACCGCTCATTATCGAATGACTGAATGTATCTCGCCACTGTATCATCAAGACTCAGCCGACCCTCCTCTGCAAGAATCAGGACCGCAGTTCCAATAAACGGCTTCGTCATCGAGCGAATGCGATAAATGGAGTTTCTTTCCAGCGGAATTCGTCCTTCCCGGTCGCTCCACCCCAAGGCATCATGCAGCACGATTTTATCGTTCTTGATTACTATGACTTCTGCCCCAACGATTTTGCCTTGTTTCACCCACTTGTGAACCCGCCCCGCAAGAGACTCGACTTTGCAGCATGAAAGCCCAACATCGTCAGGCCTGGCATAGGAAAAAGTAGATGAGGCTGGAAAGCTCGTTGCGCTTGGAACGGGTGTCAACATATTACAGCCGGAGGCTACAGATATCATAAAAGCGATCAGTCCGACCAGGATATACCTGTCCATCTCTACCTCCCGAATTGATATGCTATTCACTCAAATCTTTAGGTTCACCCATGTCTATAATTCATTAATGACCTTCTTTATCCATTCATCCTTGAGAAGTTCTTCCTTGGTAATGGATTTCGGCGGGTCGGCAGCCTCAAGTTTTATATCGGGCGGCGTCCCGAACAGCTCATTAACGCTTCC
>CP070727.1:2133513-2151936 GCA_020350885.1 bacterium
GTTCCGTTCCTTCATTTCTTCGATGGCTTCCGTACATCCCACGAGGTCGCCAAGGTCGAGCTCCTGAACGACGACGATTTCAGACCGATGATCGACAACGACCTGGTCCGGGAGCACCGGATGAGGGCCCTGAGCCCGGACCGACCCGTGATCAGGGGAACGGCGCAGAATCCGGACACCTTCTTCCAGGCCCGTGAAACGATCAACCCATACTACACCGCATGCCCCGGCATAGTGGAAAATGTCATGAAGCGGTTCGAACGCGTCGTCGGACGCACGTACGAGCTGTTTCAGTACGAGGGTGCACCGGACGCCGAACGGGTCATAGCGATCATGGGATCGGGTGCGGAAACGACCCACGAAATGGTCGACCATCTGACAGCGCAGGGCGAGAAGGTGGGTATCCTGAAGGTCCGCCTGTACCGGCCCTTCTCCGTCGAGCACTTCATCCAGGCGCTGCCGGAGACGGTAGGAACCATATGCACGCTCGACAGAACGAAGGAGCCGGGCGCCATCGGGGAGCCGCTCTACCAGGATGTCGTAGCCGCGCTCGCCGAGCATCGGGCCTCAAGCGGCAACAGGTTCAAGAAACCACCGCGGGTGATCGGCGGACGATACGGCCTGTCATCGAAGGAATTCACACCGGGCATGGTGTTCGGCGTCTTCGAGGAGATGAAGAAGGAGAATCCGAAGAACCATTTCACGGTCGGCATCGATGACGACGTTGCGCACACGAGCATCGATTACGACGGCGACTTCGTAATCGAGTTCCCCGGCCAGACCAGGGCGGTTTTCTTTGGACTCGGCGCCGACGGCACGGTGAGCGCCAACAAGAACTCGATCAAGATCATCGGTGAGGAGACCGATAACTCAGCCCAGGGATATTTCGTCTACGACTCCCGGAAGGCTGGTTCGCTCACCGTATCGCATCTCCGCTTCGGTCCCCAGGAGATACACTCCCCCTACCTCATCAACAAAGCGAACTTCGTCGCCTGCCACCAGTTCCCGTTTCTCGAGCGGATCGATATCCTGAAGGCGGCCCAGCCGGGGGCCACATTTCTCCTGAACAGCCCGTACCCGGCCACGGAGACCTGGGACAAGCTTCCCCGCCAGGTCCAGCAGCAGATCATCGACAAGAAACTCAAGCTCTATATCATCGACGCCTATAAGATCGCCAAGGAGATCGGCCTCGGTGCCAGGATCAACACAATCATGCAGGCCTGCTTCTTCCTGCTCAGCGAGATCATACCGAGCGAAGAGGCGATGGAGCGCATCAAGCATTTCATCAAGAAGACGTACAGCGGCAAGGGTGAGAAGATCCTCAAGCTGAACTACGCCGCAGTGGAGCAGGCGCCCAAACATCTGCACGAGATCGAGGTTCCCGCTGAGGCGACGAGCGATATCGAGATGATGCCTCCGGTCCCGGAGCGTGCACCGGAATACGTCAAGGATGTGATCGGGACGATGATCGCGAAAAACGGCGACGACCTGCCGGTGAGTGCATTCGCCCCCGACGGCACATTCCCCAGCGGCACGACGAAGTGGGAAAAGCGCAATATCGCCCTCGAGATCCCCGTATGGGATCCCGACACCTGTATACAGTGCGGGAAGTGCGTTCTGGTGTGCCCGCACGCCGTGATCAGATCCAAGGTTTACGAGCCGGCGCTGCTCGAGAAGGCACCGCCGGCATTCAAATCGGCGGATGCAAAGGCGAAAGATTTCAAGGGAATGAAGTTTTCCGTCCAGGTCTCCCCCGAGGACTGCACGCAGTGCGCGCTCTGTGTCAAGGTCTGTCCCGGCAAGAATAAGCAGGATCCGAAGCGCAAGGCGATCAATATGGCGCTCCAGCCGCCGATCAGGGACCAGGAAAACGAGAACTGGGAATTTTTCCTCGCCATCCCCTACATCGCCCGCGATAAGGTGAAGCGAAATGTCACGCGCGGCGTGCAGTTCCTGGAACCGCTCTTCGAGTTCTCGGGGGCCTGCGCCGGTTGCGGCGAAACGCCGTACGTAAAGCTCCTGAGCCAGCTCTTCGGCGACCGGGCCCTGATCGGGAATGCAACGGGCTGCAGCTCCATCTACGGCGGCAACCTTCCGGCGACGCCATGGACCAAGAACGCCGACGGCCGCGGCGTCGCCTGGAACAACTCGCTCTTCGAGGATATCGCCGAGTTCGGATTCGGAATGCGCCTGGCCATCGACAAGCAGAATGTGTATGCATTCGAGCTGCTCGACCGCCTGTCCTCAAAGCTGGGCGACAGGCTGGTTCGGGGGATCAAGGAGGCGGACCAGTCATCCGAGGCGGGTATCAAGGAGCAGCGTGAACGCGTGGCGGAGCTCACAACAAAGCTCGAAGAAGACGGCTCGGACGAGGCCAAGGAGCTGCTGAGCATCAACGATACGCTTGTTAAGAAGAGCGTCTGGATCCTCGGCGGCGACGGGTGGGCGTACGACATCGGTTATGGCGGTCTCGATCATGTGATCGCCCAGCCCCAAAACGTCAATATCCTCGTACTCGATACCGAGACCTATTCAAATACGGGCGGTCAGATGTCGAAAGCGACACCGCTCGGGGCCGTTGCAAAGTTCGCCTATGCCGGTAAGCGCACACCGAAGAAGGATCTTGCCATGATGGCGATGAACTACGGAACCGTCTATGTGGCCCGTGTGGCGATCGGTGCGAACGAGGGCCAGACGATCAAGGCGTTTCTCGAGGCGGAAGCCTACGACGGCCCCTCGGTGATTATCGCCTATTCACACTGCATCGGACAGGGCTTTAACCTGATTGACGGGTTCGACCACCAGAAGGCAGCCGTCGAGTCGGGTTACTGGCCGCTGATCCGGTACAATCCGAAACTCCTCGAGCAGAACAAGAATCCCCTGCAGCTCGACTCCAAGGCACCGACCATCCCGCTCAAGGACTACATTTACAGCGAAAACCGGTACAGCATCCTGACGCATATGATTCCCGACGAGGCCCAACAGCTCCTCAAGGAAGCACAAGAAGTGGTGAACCGGCGCTGGAGGCTGTACGAGCACCTCGCCGGAATGGAGTACGGTGACTAGTAATCGAAAGGGTAGCAATGGCTGACTTGAAAACACGATACATGGGGCTCGAGCTCGAGAATCCCCTCATTGCTTCTTCCTCCCCCCTCTGCAAGGAACTCGATGCGGTCAAACGCATGGAGGACGCCGGAGCAGGCGCCGTTGTGCTTCACTCCCTATTCGAGGAACAGGTGACGATCGAAGAAGAGCGGTTGAATGATTTCCTGCTGAGGGGGACGGAGCACTACGCAGAAGCATTGACTTATTTCCCCTCGGTCGATACGTTCCGGTTCGCCCCGGACGAGTACGTGGAATACACTCGCAAGGTCAAGGAGAGCGTCGCAATTCCCGTGATAGGGAGCCTCAACGGGACATCGAAGGGGGGCTGGATCCGGTACGCCAGAGAGATCGAAGAGGCCGGGGCCGACGCGATCGAGCTCAACATCTATCTCTTGCCGACCGACCCGGGGATGACCGGAGACGAGGTCGAGACGAACTATATCGAGCTCGTCCACGAGGTCAAGAAGAGTGTGAAGATACCGGTCGCCGTGAAGCTCGGCCCTTACTTCAGCTCCATACCCGGCATCGCCGGGAGCCTGGCGGAAGCGGGTGCCGATGCCCTCGTGCTCTTCAACCGGTTCTATCAACCCTCGATCGATCCCGAGAAGCTCGAGGTATCACCGGACATCGTTCTCTCAACGAGCGAGGAACTGAACCTCCGGCTGCGTTGGGTCGGGATCCTGTACGGACGCATCGCCGGGTTGGACCTGGCGGTCACGGGCGGCGTGCACACACCGCTCGATATCGTACGAAGCCTCATGGCGGGAGCCAAGGTCGCCATGACGACATCGGCTCTGCTCAAAATGGGCATCGGGTATATCGGTGATCTCGTATCGGGACTGGCGAAGTGGCTGGACGGGCACGGTTACGAATCCGCTTTGAAGATCACGGGGCTCATGAGCCAGCAGTCCGTCGCCGAGCCCGCAGCCTTCGAGCGTGCCAACTACATGAAGCTGCTCAACTCGTACCGCCTGTCCGATTAGTGAATCCCCGGCAGCCGGGCTCCCGCCACCATACGCATTCACCTAGAGAAACAAGGGGTGGAAGATTACGTCTTCCACCCCTCTATGATAGTGGTCGTTTCTCTCGGCAATCCCTATCGCCTACTGGCGCTCCTCCAGGAGGTGGGTGACCACCGTGGGATCTGCCAGTGTCGTCGTATCACCGACATCCTCGCTGCCTGCGGCGATGCTCTTGAGGATACGACGCATGATCTTGCCGCTCCTCGTCTTCGGAAGTGCATCGGCGAACTGGATCTTGTCCGGCTTGGCAATCGGGCCGATCTCCTTGCCGACATGATCTCTGAGCTCCTTCTTGAGTTCGTCGCTCCTCTCGAAGCCGCCGGCCAGGGTCACGAACGCATAGAGCCCCTGACCCTTGATCTCGTGGGGCATCGGCACTACGGCGGCCTCGGTGACGGCCGTGTGGCTCACGAGAGCGCTCTCGACCTCCATTGTGCCGATACGGTGGCCGGAGACGTTGATCACATCGTCCACACGGCCCATGATCCAGAAGTAGCCGTCCTCGTCCTGTCGCGCTCCGTCACCCGTGAAGTAGACATCCTTGAAACGGTTGAAGTACTGGTCCTTGAACCGCTGATCGTCGCCCCAGATCGTGCGCAGCATTCCCGGCCACGGCTTGCGAATGACGAGGTAGCCGCCCTCGTTCGTTTCACACGGCGAACCGTCCTCACGCACGACCTGCGGGAAGATTCCCGGGAACGGGAGTGTTGCCGAGCCCGGTTTGAGCGGGAAGGCGCCCGGCAGCGGGGTGATCATGATGCCGCCGGTCTCCGTCTGCCACCAGGTATCGACGATCGGACAGCGCTCGCCGCCGATCGTACTGTAGTACCACATCCAGGCCTCGGGATTGATCGGCTCGCCGACCGTACCGAGGAGCCGCAGGCTCGAGAGGTCACGCTTCTTGGGCCACTCGTCGCCGTCACGGGCGATCGCCCTGATCGCCGTCGGTGCCGTGTAGAAGATATTGACCTTGTACTTCTCGACGATCTGCCAGAAGCGGTCCGGCTCCGGGTAGTTGGGCACCCCCTCGAACATCAGGGATGTCGCCCCGAGGCTCAGCGGCCCGTAGACGATATAGGAATGTCCGGTGATCCAACCTATGTCGGCCGTGCACCAGTAGATGTCCTCATCCTTGATGTCGAAGATGAGCTTCGAGGTGAGGGTTACATAGGTGAGGTAGCCGCCGGTGGTATGAACGACACCCTTCGGCTTGCCGGTCGTACCGCTCGTATAGAGTATGAACGATACATCCTCGGCATCTACCCAATCGACCGGGCAATCGGAACTGGCACCGGCCATCTCCTCATGCCACCAGATATCCCTTCCATCAACCATATCGATCTCATTGCCGGTCCGCTTGACCACGATGACCTTCTCTATCGATGGTGAGCCCTTGAGCGCCTCGTCGGCGTTACCCTTCAGGGGGAAGACCTTTCCGCGCCTGAACGAGCCGTCGGCCGTTATGAGAATCTTCGCCTGGGCATCGACGTTCCGGTCCTTGAGGGATTCGGAGCTGAAGCCTCCGAAGACGATGCTGTGTATGGCACCTATCCGGACACATGCGAGCATCGCAATGGCAAGCTCGGGTATCATCGGCAAATAAAGACAAACGCGGTCCCCGTGTTTCACACCATGCTTCTTGAGCACGTTGGCGCACTTGTTCACCTCGGCATGGAGCTCTCTATAGGTGAACGTCTTCGATTCACCTTCCGGCTCACCTTCCCAGATAATGGCGACCTTGTCCGCCCTGCCGTTCTCGAGGTGCCTGTCGAGGCAGTTGTATGCAATATTGGTCTTTCCGCCGACGAACCACTTGGCGAAGGGCGGGCTCCAATCGAGCACCTTGTCCCACTTCTTGTTCCAGTGGATGATCTCGGCCTGCTCCGCCCAGAATGCTTCGAGGTCCCGCTCCGACTTGCCGTAGATCTCCTTGTATTCGTCGAGGCTCTTTACGTAGGCCTGATCGGTAAATCCCTTCGGCGGAGAAAACTGACGCCGCTCATCGAGCATCGAGGTAATGGTCTTCTTGTCCTCAGCCATCAAAAACCTCCCGTAGTGGTTTCTCGTTCACCATTTATTGATCATGTAGTGCGAATTACCGACTCTTTCTATTAGATAAATAGAAAAAATCCCGATAAAGTTGTTAAGTTAATGTGTTACACCGCCGATGTCAATACAAAATAATATTACAAATAGATGTGTCGTAGGACCTCGATATTGCTGCCGGAACATTGATTAATTAAATCGTAAGCATTTATTAATACGTAAGTTACATCGACTTTGACCGAGAAAGAGCACATAGAACATACCCCGGAAAGAACGCTGCCGATGCCTGCGAGGATCGAGTGTGGTGGAAGAACGCTCCTGGCTACGAATCTTCAAGCCGTTCGATATCTATATGCATGCGCGGTTCTCATCCGGCGGCAGAGGGAACGAGGGCTACTCCGTCGGAAGCTCGATGAATCCCTTGTTCTGCAGGTCGTGGAAAGCATCCCTCGCCTTCTTGATGATAACCTCCGCTCTGCTGAAGAGGGTATCCCAGTCCTCATCGATGCGGGCGATACCCTGCTCGATCGCCTTCCGGCCGACCGAGGCGGCCTCCCTCGGGTAGACCTCCCACTCATCCATCGTCGGGATCAGGTAATCCTCCCTGATCCCCTGGTCCTCGGCGCACTTGGCGAGCTCCTTGGCTGCTTCGACACACATCTCGTCGGTGATCGTCTTGGCCATGACATCGAGCGTACCCCTGAATATGCCCGGGAACCCGAGTGAATTGTTGACCTGGTTCGGGAAGTCGCTCCGTCCCGTTGCGACGACCCTTGCCCCCGCCTCCTTTGCCTCCCAGGGCCAGATCTCGGGTATCGGATTGGCACAGACGAAGACAACGGAATCCTGCGCCATCGAGGAGATCCAATCCTTCTTGATCGTGTCCGGACCGGGGGTGGAGAGTGCGATCAGCACATCGGCACCGTCGATCGCATCAGGGACATTACCGGTCCTCCCCTCGGCATTCGTCTTGTGTGCCATCTCCCATTTCTCTTTGTATTTGTCCTTCAGTTCCTCGCGACCCTTATGGATGATCCCCTTGCTGTCGCTCATGATAATGTTCCCGGGTGTGACACCGGCGAGCATGATCATCCGGGCGATACAGATATTGGACGCCCCGGCACCTACCATGGCCACCTTCACCTTCGCCATGTCCTTCCCAACGATCTTGAGGGCGTTTATGAGGCCTGCGACAGTTACCGCGGCGGTCCCCTGCTGGTCGTCATGCCAGACGGGGATTCTGCACTCCTTTCGCAAGGTGTCGAGAACACGGAAACATTTCGGCTGGGAAATGTCCTCGAGGTTGACACCGCCGAACGACGGCTGGAGAAGCTTCACCGTTTCGATCAGGACATCTGGATCCTTCGTATCGATACATACGGGAAACGCATCGACACCCCCCAGGTATTTGAAGAGCAGCGCCTTGCCCTCCATGACCGGCATAGAGGCTTCGGGGCCGATATCACCGAGACCGAGCACGCGAGTCCCGTCCGAAATCACGGCGACGAAGTTCCACTTGTTGGTGTGCTGGAAGACCGTTTCGGGGTTCTCGTGGATATCGAGGCATGGTTTGGCGACACCGGGCGTATACCATATGGCGAAATCGTCAAAGTTACGGATGCAGCACTTCGGCATGACCTCCACTTTACCCTTGTAGAAGGGATGGAGCTTCATTGCATCCTCACCCGGCTTCTTCGCCTTGGCGATCAGCTCTTCTTTCGTCAACTTCTTTTCCATGCAATAACCTCCTTAGAAGTACAGAACTCGCAGTATCAGTGTCACTTCCCTTCCCGTGATTCCAACGATTGATATATCGAATGGAGTGAGAGAATATACCTTTTACAACCTTCTGGCAAGAGAATTTATCCTGCAACGAGTGATCTACCGGTCTCCAGCCCCATCCTGAACGCCTTCATGTTCAGTTCCTCGGTACCTTTGGGCACCCGGGCGAGGATCGCCTTCTCCATCGATTCCTCGGAGACAACCCCCGAAATCGCAGTCATGATCCCGAGCGCTACGATGTTTGCTACGACGGCCTTGCCCACCTGTTCGACGGCGATTTCCATGATCGGTGTACGGTACACCTTGAAGTCACCTTGCGGGATCTCGGTTACCGCCTCTGAATCGACGATGAGTATGCCGTCTTTCTTGAGATCACCGGCGTACTTCGTACAGGATACCTGAGTGAGGGAAAGCAGGAGATCGAGTCTCATCGCCTTGGGATAATCGATCTCCCCGTCGCTGATCACCACCTCGGCCCTGCTTGCACCCCCCCTCGCCTCGGGTCCATAGCTTTGGGTTTGCACTGCGTTGCGGCGATCGTAGATAGCGACGGCTTCGGCCAGAATCTTACCGGCAAGAATCAGCCCCTGTCCGCCCGAACCGCTGAGACGTATCTCGTATCGTTCCATCAGCCCCTCACCTGCATTGAATCGACGAGTTTCCGGTATTCCTCCGTGAATTCCGGTTTCTCGATGTCAATGAGCACACCGGTCCTGATCTTGCCCGAGCGCTCCTCCTCGCTCATCTTCTCATATTTCTTGACCGGAATACAGTTGTCCCTGAGCCATTCCATCAATGTTACCGGACTGGCCATCCTGTTTCTCCTCCCGTACGCCGTGGGACAGGGGGAGAGAACCTCGACGACCGAGAACCCTTTCTTCTGTATCGCCTGGGTGATGAGCTTCTCGAGCTTCTGGGCATGGTAGACGTCCCCCCGGGCAACGAAGGATGCGCCGGCCGCCGAAGCGAGTCCCGAGATGTTGAAGGGGGGCTCGATGTTGCCGAACGGGGAGGTCGATGCCCGCGCTCCTCTGGGCGTCGTAGGTGATACCTGTCCACCCGTCATTCCGTAGATATAGTTATTATAAATCAAAACCGTGAGATCGATGTTACGCCTCGCCGCATGTATATAATGGTTCCCCCCGATCGCCGTTGCATCACCGTCGCCGGTCACCACGATCACATGGAGTTTCGGATTCGCAAACTTTACGCCGGTGGCGAAGGCGATCGCCCTTCCGTGCGTGGTATGCAACGTATTGATATCAACGTATCCCGCCGTCCGGCTCGAGCAACCGATCCCGGAGACCATTACCGCTTCGTCACGGTGAATACCGAGCTTATCGATGGCACGAATGAACGATTTCAGGACGATCCCGTGCCCGCACCCCGAGCACCAGATATGCGGAAAGTTCCCCTCCCTGACATACGTGAGATAGTCGAACATCTAGACCACCTCTTTTACCGCGTCGAGTATCTGAAGCGGCGTTATCGGATCGCCATCCACACGATTCAACCGGTGAACCGGTGCGGCGCACCTTACGGCAAGCTCGACCTCCCGCGCCATCTGACCGAGGTTCAATTCCGGTACCACAAATGCATTCACCGAGCCGGCCAGTGCATACACCTCCTCGGTCGGGAAGGGCCAGAGGACGGTCGCCTCCAGAAGACCCGCTTTGATCCCCTGTTCCCGGCATTCCATCACGGCCTGACGGGCCGAACGGGCGACGGTTCCATACGCGAAGATCACAATATCGGCATCGTCGAGCATCATCCTCTTCAGGCGGATGATCTCGTTCCTGTGTGCAACGATCTTCTCGGTCAGGCGGATGACCAGAGATTCATTCTCCTGTTTATTATTCGTGGGAAATCCTGTTTCGTTGTGGCAGAGACCCGTGATGTTGTAACGGTATCCGGTGCCGAAGTTCGCCAGAACGGGGATCAATCCCTCGGGACACCTGTATGGAAGATACTCGTCTGGCGGTACCTCGGGCTGCTTCCGGTCAATCCTCTCGACCGTATCCCAATCGGGGATAACGATCCTCTCGGTCGTGTGACCGACGATTTCATCGAGCAGCAGCAGAACGGGCATCATGTAGGTCTCGGCGAGGTTGAATGCGCGGATCGTCTGCTCGAATGTCTCCTGGGCGGAAGAAGCGGTGAGCGCAATGACCCCGTGATCACCGTGAGCGCCCCATCGCGCCTGCTGCACATCCATCTGGGACGGAAGTGTCGGCATGCCCGTGCTCGGACCACCGCGTTGAACATCGACAACCACACACGGCACCTCGGCCATGGCGGCGTATCCGATGTTCTCCTGTTTGAGACTGAAACCGGGACCCGAGGTGGCTGTCATCGCCTTCACACCGGTAAGCGATGCTCCGATAACAGCACCCATGGCCCCGATCTCGTCCTCCATCTGGATGAACTTCCCCCCCACCTCCGGGAACCTCAGCGCCAGCCACTCGGCGATCTCGGACGATGGTGTTATCGGGTATCCGGCGAAGAACCTGCATCCGGCCGCCATTGCACCCTCGGCGCATGCCTGGTTCCCCTGCATCATCATGGTCCTGCCGGCATACCTGTCGGGCATTCCCGCTGACTCCTTGATTTCAGAACGGTATCCGTCCGATCGGGTTCTGACCGGCTCCATTCCGGTCAGAGGGTAAAAAAGAAGGACCTATCATGGTCCTCACTCTACCGTGATTGCGAAATCCGGGCAACGCAACTCACAAAGCATGCATTTTGTACATTCTTCAAGACGGGCTACCGTGACCTTGCCGCCCTCCATCTCGAGGACATCCTTCGGACAGAAAGCGACACAGATCTCGCACCCCTTGCACCATTCGACATTGACCCTGATGATCGCCAGCTCCTTCGAAGCCGGCTGCCCCTCGGCCATTAATGACATCTCCCGGTTCCGGCGAATCTATTGTATTTAAATCAGCTACGCTGCCAATGCAAGCGTATCAGGGTCTATAAAACGCCACAAATATATATAACGTATCAGATATAAGCAAGTATTTTCGGCAATTCTTTCTAGCCTGAATCAGAATTAAGTATAAAAAATTGCCTATACTATACGGATTCGCACGGTCACTGCAGCAGGTGCTTCTCGAGAAAGAGAACGGCCGCATTCACGAAGTAATCGCGATTGCTCTTCTTGCTGAAACCGTGGCCCTCGTCCTTGGCGAGCAGGTACCATACATCGACGTCGTTCTTTCGCACCGCTTCCACGATCTGCTCCGACTCGCCCACCGGTACACGCGGATCGTTCAGGCCCTGCACAATCAACATGGGCTTCTTTATCTTGTGTGCGTTTGTAAGTGGCGAAATCTCGGTGAGAAACGCACGCATTTCGGGATCGCGCTCGTCACCGTACTCGACCCTTCTGAGGTCACGCCGGTACTCTTTCGTGTTCTCCAGGAATGTCACGAAGCTGCTGATTCCCACAATGTCGATCCCGGCCTTGAGCCGGTCGCTGTAATGGGTCATCGAAGCGAGCACCATATACCCTCCGTAGGAGCCGCCGAAGACGGCGACACGGGAGGCATCGAGCTCGGGCCGGGTCTCGATCCAGTCGAGGAGCTTGCCGATATCCCAGACGGAGTCCTCGCGCTTCCTGCCGTTATCGAGCTTCAGGTAACTCTTCCCGTAGCCCGACGAGCCGCGTACATTCGGTGCGATCACGGCGATACTGTGCTCGCATACGGCATACTGCGTGAACGCCGAGAAGTACGGCAGCTCCTGGCCCTCGGGACCACCATGGATATCAATCAGGACCGGGTACGGAGGCTCACCCCTCTCCGGCTTGTAATAGAATGCAGGTATCATACGAGGCTTGCCGTCCACCTCATCGAACGTCTCGTAGTGGATCAACCCTGGTACGACAAACGCATCGGTGTCGAGCCCCCCCACCTCGCTGTATGTCCACCGCTCGATGGAATGATCCCCTACGTCGAGAACATAGACATCCCCCGGCGTCTGCGGCGTATTGATGACGAAGGCGAGCCGCTTTCCGTCCGGATTGAACTCAAGCTGGTAGATCTGGCCGATCGGTATTCCTGGGACCTGCCTGTACTCGTACGACTTCGTGTCGAGGAGGTAGAGTTTGTTGATCCCGTCCTCGTTTACCGTGAAGGCGACGAGATCGCCTCCATCGTCGATCTCGAACTCCTCGACATCCCAGTGGATCTCATCCGTAATGATACGCCCTTTCTTTTTCTCGAGATCGTAGTACCGGAGGTGCTTGAACTCACTCTCCTGGTCGGAAGAAAAGAATACACCCTTGCCGTTCTTGGCCCAGACAGCGCCACCGTATGATACCTTCTCCTCTGTCGGGCTTATCTCCTTGAGTTTCTTCGTAGCGATATCGAGAATGTACCCATACGATTCGTTCGCCGAGACATACCGTCCGACGATGAGCCGTTTATCGTCCGGTGACCATTCCCCGGGGAACCAGAATCCCCCCTCGGTTACAACCGCCTCGGCCGCCGAAGGGTTCTCGATAGTGCTCACGTAGAGGTCCCAGTCTCTCCCGTTGCGTTTCGTGCTGTAGTAAATGAAGCGATCGCCGCTGTTCGACCAGCGGAAGGCCCCGTTGCGCGAGGTGCCGTCCGTGAGCATCGCATGTGTTCCTTTGTCCAGATTGAAGTAGAAGATCTGGTAGAACTCCGAACCACCGATATCTTTTCCGAAAAGGAAACCCCTGCGGGCGGGATCGGGACAGACCGCAGCCCTCCGTATGGGCTCCTTGAAGAATGTAAGCTGCTTTCTTGCACCGCCCGGCTTTGAAATATAGTGGATCTGCGATGTCTCGCCGAACCTCGTGGAGATGAATATCCCCGTTCCCTTATTGTCCCAGCCGCTGAAGCTCGCCGAGCGCGTATTCTGATACTGGAGCATCCGCTCCTTGATCCGTTCGGGGATTTCAGGTATGCCTTCGATAACGAGGTTGCCGATCTCTCTACGCTCGACCTCGCCGGCCGTACAATCCGCAGCTACCGTGAAGACAACGGTACAGAGGATACACAGAACAACTGCCCGCATCTCGATACCTCCTTGAAAGACGATTTGAGCAGAAGATTAGATATACACATTTCGATGGATTGTTGTTCGGTACTATCGTGTGGAAATCTCGTAACCATGCACCGGTCCGGATGCCGTAAACCGTCCGCACCGGTGCCACCGCTCTGATGTCCAAGCTGGAGCTGGTGAACGGATTCGAACCGTTGACCTACGCATTACGAGTGCGTTGCTCTACCAGCTGAGCTACACCAGCTCCGGTAAACATATCAATAAGTTAAGATGATACACGTTTGCAAGCTTTTTTTCCTTATTAGACCTTGATCTCCCGCAAGGTGGGGATTTTTTCACTCCCAACGTTGGGAGTAAATGTCAAGTTTGCTTTACATCCAATCGCGGCGCCGTGAGTGGAATTCTCGGATAGCGCCAATGGTAGAAGAGTCCCGTCAGAGGAGAAAATAACGTTCTCGTGGCGTCCTATAAGAGAAGCGTCTCATCACAGGAGAGAATGACGCTTTCGTAGCGTCCTGTGAGAGAACATTCCAGTCGCAGGAGAGAAATACTTCTTCGTAACGCTCTGCATGAGAACAGCCCAATCGCAGGAGAGAGAAACGCTTTTTAACATTCCTGAGGTATCCGGGGGATCTTGATACTATCGATCAAATCTTTGGAGACATCCTCGTAGCTTAAAGACATCCCCAGCTTAGAAGACATCGCTCTGGGTTACCGCCCACTCCGGTTCCTGAAATGTGACCGTGTCGATCGCCTGCACACGTACCTGCGCCGGCATTCCGTGTTCCTCGAGCCGGGATGTCCCCCGCCCTAGAAGAAACGACAGTCCAATCGCGATGATAACGCTGGCAGCTGCAAGATAGAGCGGCACGGGGCGCTTCCAAAACAGCATCCACCCGGCGCTGCGGCGTCCGGCACTCCGCATCTCTATAAATCTCGACAACACGGACTGCTTCACCCGGGGGTGCGGACCGCACTGTTGGCGTCTCAAGAGTTCCTCGATATCTATGTCTTTCTTCATTATCCTTTCTCCTCTTTCAATACACGTATTCCCAGCTTGTCTCTTAATAGTCCGATTGCGTTGTGCATGCGGCTTCTCGCCGTTCCCTCCGGAATTCCGAGCATCTCCCCTATCTCTGCGTACGGCATTCCGGAACCTATTCTGAGAGAAACGACCTCACACATATGCTCCGGGAGCCGGCTGACGAGCCTGTACAGGACCTCCGCCATCACCTCGTCCTCCAAGCCCGTGATCCGATTCCCTTCCTGCGGCAAGCCGTCCAGCTTACACGGATCTTCAAACGATACAACCGATCGCCGGCGTACCTGATTACGGCCCACGTTCAGGGCAACCGTATAGAGCCAGTGCGAAAATGGCCGGGCAGGATCGAAGGATGGAAGCCCCTCGATCACCCTGCAGAATACCTCCTGCGTGAGATCGTCCAGCAGATCCCTATCAGGTCCGGCATACGAGGCCAGGGCCCGTGCAATCCCCGGGGCGTGACGGTCGTAGATCGCCTCGAACGCGGCTACATCACCCTCCTTCGCAAGAAGCGCAAGCTCTGTATCCCCGAGATCCTTCAGTCTCCTCGTTACTTCTTTTTCAGTGCTCGTATCAGACCCTCCAAACGGTGCATCTCATGGAACTCGGCTATCTCCATCGCCTTCTCGAGCAACCCGCGCTCGGTCCCGGCGCTCACATCTTTATCCTGCGCCAGGTTTATCATACACGTTACATAATTCGTCATGATGTCGACGTAACTGGGCACGAGCTCCCACGCATAACTCCAATCGGTCGCCGAATCCATCCGGTACGTCTCGAGAAAGAGGCGTGCAGATTCCTCGGCGCTCAGCATCTTCCCGGAAGAACGCTTGTTGAGCCCCTCTAGGTAGAACTCCTCACCGAACCCGAGATCGCCGAAATTAACGGAGACGGCGAAATATACAGGCACCCTCGACTCGTTGATCATTCGTTCGAGCAGCGTTCGGGAACGGGTCCTCGCCTTCTTCTCATTCTTCATTATAATATCGCCGCTCGGCCGGATGGCCGGGTACCGCTCAAAGAGCGCTTCGGCGTACTCCCGTATGTTCAGCAGGTGACGGTTTATCACGATAACGTCTTTGCGGAAGTCCATCCCCTGCTGCAGGGCGAGCGGGGGGAACGTATCGGTGTCGCCATTGGTGATCAGAACGGCTCCGTTCGGTAGACCGACCAGCATATTATACGCATAATCCTGGATCGGCCGGGAGTATATCTTTTGATCGAAGATGGTCCTGGATATCGCATCGGATTTCTCCAGCTCACCGCGCTTCAGATACGCGGCGGTCAGTGTTATGAGGGCCTCTCCGTGATCAGGGGCAATCTTCCTGCTTCGCTCGAGGTATTTGATTGCTTCATCCGCTTTGTCGAAATCCAGCGCCAACATCTTCGCGTAGAAGGCAAGCGCATAGGGATTATCTGGCTCTATTTCGACGGCGCGTTTGCCGGCTGACATCGCCGCCTCGATTTCACGGCTGTAATGATAGGCCATCCCGAGGTTGATCAGGGCCTCCACCGACTCGCCGTGTTTCTCGATATACGCCTTCCACTGCTTTGCCAGCTCGACGTATGCCGCCCTGTCCAGCGGCCGCTCGGTAAGCCTGGGAACCTTCTGTGGTTGCGAGGTCGCGACTGTCGAACCAAGGACGAACAGTATTACAACGATCCCGAGAATCCGCATCAGGCGATTACTCATGGTCTTCCCCTTTCCGTGTACATCTCGAATCTCCCTTCAATCATAAGAACACTCAAGGTGGGAGAAACGTTCATAAAAATCCGAAAACAACCGGTACCCGCGCACATCATTTGGCATCTTGTTTGCAATTTGACACGTCGAATATCTATTGATACTCTTTTGCATAATGGATACGGAGTTTTTGAACCGTTCTTCGACATTCATCACATTTGTCGAATATCAGTGCGGCAGGCAGAACGGGTCTATACCGGGAGGAATATCGTGAATTACAGGAGTCTTACGATTTCGGCGCTGATCTGCGGTTCGCTACTCACTGCTATATGTATTACGCTGCCGATTTCATGCGCTTTCGGAACGGATGTCATGTATTGGGCGAGCGATCGCCGGATCACACGTGCCCAAATCGATGGCACCAATATCGAAACTCTCATACAAGGCCTCGGATCGCCTGAAAAGATCGCCATAGACCATGCGGGAAATATGATCTACTGGTCCATTCCCGACGATGGCATGATACAGCGGTCAAACCTCGACGGCTCGAATGTGGAAACCCTTCTGACCGAGCTCGGAAGCCCGGCGGGAATCGCCCTCGATGTTAGCGGCGGCAAGATGTACTGGGCCGAACCGTTCGACAACGTAATCCGGCGCTCCAACCTCGATGGAAGCGCGGTAGAAGATCTCGTAACACTACCTTCGGGATACCCGATAAGCGTCGCCCTCGATACCGGCGGGAACAAGATGTACTGGGCCGACTACATGGGTGGCGCGATTCAACGAGCCAATCTTGACGGCTCGGGTGTAGAGGATCTCATTACGGGACTCGATGAACCGCGGGATATCGCTCTCGATCTCTCAAACGGAAAGATGTATTGGCCTGACGACATTGCAGGCACAATCCAAAGAGCGAACCTCGATGGTTCTGGTATCGAAGATGTGGTAACGGATCTCAACGATCCCGCGGATGTCGCGCTCGATGTGGCCAACAACAAGCTGTACTGGACCATGAACTGGATGGATAACCAGAACGGCAAGATTCAGCGGGCGAATCTCGACGGCACCGGTATAGAGGATATCGTAACCGGAATCCAGTTCCCCAAGGATGTTGCACTGGACCTCATCGCAGGAAAAATGTACTGGTTGGGATTCCATGTCATCCAGCGGGCCGATCTCGACGGCACAAGTATGGAGGTCATCATTATCGGCACCATCGATTCACCGAGGCGTATTGCACTCGACGTGGACAGTGACCGGATGTACTGGACCGACCAGGGAACGCGTGCGATCCATCGGGCGAATCTGAATGGAACCGGGGTGGAACGGCTCATTCCGGGATTGATCTACCCTGCAGGTATCGCCCTGCATGTACCGACCGGTAAGATCTACTGGACGGAAAGTGCATCAGGTACGATTCATCGAGCCGACACAAACGGCACGAACATCGAGAACATCGTAACCGGCCTCATTTTTCCGGAGGATATGGCGATCGATGTGGATGGCGGCAAAATATACTGGACCGATCTCGGCACCAGGATGATACAGCGGGCGAACCTCGACGGCACCGGAGTCGAAGATCTCCTCACGGCCGGTGCCCTCGAGGGTGTGCCCTCCGGTATCGCACTCGACCCCGACGGCGGCAAGATGTACTGGACTACCTATACCGGAGCCGAGATCAGGCGCGCGAACATCGATGGCAGCAACAAAGAACTGCTTGTTTCAGGGGGGCGTCCGCACGGTATATCACTGGATGTGACAAACGGCAAGATGTACTGGACCGATACGCAGAGTTACATGATCCGGCGGGCCAACCTGGACGGTTCCGACATCGATACACTTACCTTCGATGCCACCAGGCCGACGGGTATTACACTGGGATTCGGCATAGTCGCTACACTCCTCCAAACCTACTCAGCAGAATACCGGAGAGAGGCAATCGAGATTCAATGGAGGCTCTCCGAATATGATCCGGCCGTGACATTCCACGTTGCCCGAGCCGCCGATCCAGAGATGCGATTCTACCCAATTCGGGAAGCAACGATCGAACGGGACGGACTCATTTTCCGATTCATCGACTACACTTGCACGCAGGGTACGACGTACCGATACCGTGTCGAAATGGACGGTGATGGCGGACGAAGCATTCTCTTTGAGACCGGCCCGATAACAATACCCCGCCTCTCCTTAGCCCTCATGCAGAACTATCCCAATCCGTTCAATCCCTCGACAAAGATCGCGTTCACCCTACCCGCAAAGGCACACGCCACGCTCTCGGTCTACGACGTCAACGGAGCCTTGATCGCAACGATCTTTGATGGGATACTCGATACGGGATACCGTGAATTCATCTGGAACGGAAGCGACTCCAGCGGCAACCCGGTCGGTTCCGGCGTATACTTCTGCCGCTTGAAATCGGGTAAGGAAACACGCACCCGAAAGATGGTCCTTTTGAGGTAGACGCCCTCCTCATGACCTCATTTCCTTTAAGCGTATCCTCCATATCCAGTAAGATTTAAGTAATAATATATCTGGTAAACTGATGAAATTTGTGCTATAGTAGGCGATGGAAAGGAATATAGAATTCCCACCCTACCTCTGTCTTCTGGTAAGGAGGAGGACCGATGAAGAAGCCCGTTACCGCGGTGATCGTCCTCTGCATCCTTACAGCACTTGCACACCTCACCTATGCCCGGGATACAGAGAGA
>CP070727.1:2152036-2155035 GCA_020350885.1 bacterium
GGGCGCTTCACCGCATGTTCTACCGGAGCCTTCAGCTCCCCGGGCCGCACGACCGCATCGAAGGTGTGGAACACATCGACAAGGTGATCAATATAGACCAGTCCCCCATAGGAAGGACACCGCGGTCCAACCCGGCGACATACACCGGACTCTTCGGCCCTATCCGGGATCTTTTCTCGAAGCTGCAGGCGGCGCGGGTGCGCGGATACAGGCCGGGAAGGTTCAGCTTCAACGTGAAGGGGGGCAGATGCGAGGCCTGCCGGGGCGAGGGGATGATAAAGGTGGAGATGCACTTTCTCCCCGATGTATACGTTCACTGCCAGGAGTGCAAGGGGAAGAGGTACAACAGGGAGACACTCGAGGTCACATTCAAAAACCGCAACATCGCGGAGGTTCTCGATATGACCGTGGAGGAGGCGCTTGTCTTCTTCGAGAACATCCCTCCGGTCAAGAGAAAGCTGGGAGTGCTGCACGATGTCGGCCTGGGGTATATCCGCCTCGGTCAGCCGGCGCCGACGCTCTCGGGAGGGGAAGCGCAAAGGGTCAAGCTCGCCTCCGAGCTTTCGAAGATAGGCACCGGCAGCACGCTCTACATACTCGACGAGCCGAGCACAGGGCTTCACTTCGAGGATGTCAAGCTCCTCATGTCGGTCCTCGATAAGTTCGCGAACAGGGGAAACACGGTTCTGGTGATAGAGCACAATCCGGATATAATCCGCCTCGCCGATCATATCATTGATCTCGGCCCCGAGGGTGGCGATAGGGGCGGGGAAGTGGTTTTCACCGGTCCGCCAGCGGAGATCGTGGGGTGTGAACGCTCCTACACGGGGCTCATGCTGAAGAAGTACGTAAGGCCGGGCGCTTAGTACGGCTAAATTGAGTTTGACGGTGGCTGCACATGGGTCAGGATTAGCAAGAAAGGTTTACATATGGCGGCGAGGACACCGATATACGTGTCGCACGTGGAGAGGGGCGGGCGCATCGTCGAGTTCGCCGGATTCCTAATGCCGGTTTTGTTCGAGGGAATCGTTGCGGAGCACGAAAGGGTGCGCAACCGGGTCGGACTTTTCGATGTGAGTCACATGGGTGAGATCGAGATCACAGGAAGCTCGGCAAGCAGGTTCGCCGATTATGTGGTGAGCAACAATGTGGGCAGGCTCGACAACGGTCAGATATGCTATACTGTGTGCTGCAACGACGATGGACATGTTCTCGACGATCTGCTTGTTTATAAATTTTCCGGGGAACGGATATTACTTGTTGCAAACGCGGTGAATACCGCGAAGATATTCGATCACCTGAACGGTGTCGCGAGGTGGGATGTCGAAATCCGGGATCTGAGCGCACCGACCGGGCAGATCGCCGTTCAGGGTCCGCTTTCGCGCGATCTGCTGCTGGCGAGCGATCTGTGCAGTGCGGTAAGGGATAAGATAAAGGAACTTGCGTACTACCGATTTTTTACCTTTGAACATAATGGAAGCGAAGTTATTCTTTCCCGGACGGGTTATACCGGGGAGCTCGGGTACGAGATATACCTGCCGGCTGGTGCGAGCCTGGAGGCCTGGAACGAGCTGCTCGAGGTGGGGGGGGATCTGGGGGCGGCGCCGATCGGTCTCGGCGCGAGGGATACACTGAGGTTCGAGCCGTGCTACTGTCTCTACGGTCATGAGCTTGACGAAGAGACATCCCCGCTCGAGGCCGGGCTTTCGTGGGTCGTAAAGTTCAAGAAGGGAGATTTCATAGGTAGAGGGGCG
Source organism: bacterium (assembly GCA_020350885.1). Taxonomy (GTDB): domain Bacteria; phylum Krumholzibacteriota; class Krumholzibacteriia; order Krumholzibacteriales; family Krumholzibacteriaceae. The sequence continues at coordinate 2,153,791 of CP070727.1, forward strand.
CTAATGGCGGAGAAGGAGGCCGGGCCGGCGAGGACGCTGGCCGGTTTCGAGATAGATGACCGGGGGATCGCAAGGCAGGGATTCAGGGTGATGCTGGAAGGTGAGGAGATCGGCAGAGTGACTTCCGGGACATTCAGCCCGACCCTCAAAAAGAGCCTCGCACTGGCTCTGATAAGGAGAACAGCGCCGGCGGACAGTGAAGGCTACTGCGTCGATATCAGGGGGAAATCGGTTGCTGCGAGACGTGTTGAATTGCCGTTTTATAAGAGTCGTTCAAATGATTGAGCGAGGCATTTGAAAGGAAGGTGACTTATGGTTCCGGAGGAGTGCATGTTCACAAAGGAACACGAGTGGATCTTCGTGGAGGGGGGGAATGCCGTTATAGGCATCAGCGAATACGCCGCGAGCGAGCTGGGGGATATCGTATACAGAGAGCTTCCCGAGGTAGGTACGAATGTGAAGCAGATGGATCCCATCGGAACGATCGAGGCCGTTAAAACCGTCGCCGAGCTTTTTTCGCCCGTAAGCGGCGAGGTTCTGGAGGTCAACGAAAATGTCGTCACGGCCCCCGAGATCGTCAACAAGGATCCGTTCGAGGAGGGGTGGTTCTTGAAGATAAAGATGGATGATCCCGGTGAGCTGGATGTCCTTTTCAGCTATGAGGAATACAAGGACTTTCTCGGCGAGCAGGAGGCCGAAGAGGCGGAAGAAGACACCGAGGATGAGGAATAGATGAGCTACGTCCAGAATACCGACAAAGACAGGAAAGAGATGCTCGAGGTCATCGGAGTCGCATCGGTGGAGGAGCTTCTTCGACCCATCGACGGGGAGCTCCGTGTCAAGGGAAAGCTCGGCATCGACCCTCCAAGGAGCGAGTCGGAGGTGGCGGGCATCTGCAGCCGGCTGGCCGGGAAGAACCGGCCCGCTTCGGGAATGGCCAGCTTCCTCGGGGGCGGAATATACGACAGGTATATCCCGGCGGTTGTCAGGTACGTCCTCTCGAGGAGCGAGTTTTACACCTCCTATACGCCCTACCAGGCCGAGGTGAGCCAGGGGACGCTCCAGGCCATATACGAGTACCAGAGCCTGATATGCAGGCTCACGGCGATGGATGCTGCCAACGCATCGATGTACGACGGAGCGACCTCGCTAGCCGAAGCGATGCTGATGGCCTGCGGGATCAAGCGCAGGGACAGGGTGTTGATACCCGGGGCCCTCTCGGGGAGGATCAAAGCGGTCCTTGCA
>CP070727.1:2155135-2206525 GCA_020350885.1 bacterium
AAAAACCGGACAGCGTGTTGCTTGGTTTCGGAGGACAGACTGCTCTCAACGTCGGTGTCGAGCTGGCTGAAAAAGATATTTTCAGGAAACATGACATTGAAATCCTGGGAACCCCTCTCGAGGCCATACTGAACACGGAGGACAGAGATCTATTCATAGATAAGTTGAGAGAGATAAACCTGAAAGTTCCCAACGGCGAGGCCGTGACAAGCGTGGAGGAGGCGGTCAATACCGCCGAGAAGATCGGCTATCCGGTCATGTGCAGGATAGCATATGCCCTGGGGGGCCTCGGGTCGGGTGTGGCTCGAAATGAAAAAGAATTAACCATCATAGTAAGTAAAGCGTTCTCATATACAGAGCAGATCTTGATCGAAGAATATCTGACCGGCTGGAAAGAGGTGGAGTATGAGGTTGTGAGGGATTATTACAACAACTGTATCGTCGTCTGCACCATGGAGAATATCGATCCGATGGGGATTCATACGGGTGAAAGCATCGTCGTCGCTCCGGTGCAGACCTTGAGCGCCAGTGAGTATTTCAAGTTGAGATCCCTATCCATACAGGTGATAAGACATCTCGGTATCGTGGGTGAATGCAATATACAGTTCGCTCTCGATCCGGCATCCGAAGACTACAGGATAATCGAGGTCAATGCCAGACTGAGCAGGAGCTCCGCCCTCGCTTCCAAGGCGACGGGTTACCCCTTGGCCTTTATCGCTGCGAAGCTGGCCCTCGGGTACAGCCTGACCGAGTTGACCAATTCCGTGACCAGGGAGACATCTGCCTGTTTTGAACCTGCCCTGGATTATATCGTTCTCAAGTATCCGAGATGGGATCTGCAAAAATTCAAGAAAGTGAGCCTCTATCTGGGTTCGGAGATGAAATCCGTCGGTGAAGTGATGGCAATTGGAAGAAGCTTCGAGGAAGTGCTTCAGAAAGCGATTCGAATGCTTGACGTTGGGGCGAATGGGCTCGTCTGTAACGACTTCGAGTTCAACGACGTCGAGCACGAGCTCGTGGAGGCAACGGATAAACGGTTGTTTGCAATCGCCGAAGCGCTCAAGGATGGATTCTCGATAGAGAGCATCAACAGGCATACCGGGGTCGATCCATGGTTCCTTTACAAGATTAAGAACATCGTCGAGATCGAGGACAAGCTGAGCCGGAATGATATAGAGAACCTGCCCCGTCCCCTGTTCGAGGAAGCGAAGAAGAAAGGTTTTTCCGATATTCAGATAGGGATACTAACCGGAAGTGACGAGCTGCGGGTGAGGGAAGCGAGGATGAAGCAGGGTATCAGACCCTTTGTGAAGCAGATAGATACACTGGCGGCGGAATATCCTGCAAAGACAAATTATCTGTACCTCACGTACAACGGTTGTGAAGACGACCTGGGTCTCGAAAACGATGATCAGGTTGTCGTCCTGGGCGGCGGCCCATACAGGATCGGCTCTTCGGTGGAGTTCGATTGGTGTTGTGTGAGTTCGATCGTAACACTCAGCGAGCTGAACTACAGGACCATCATGATAAACAACAATCCCGAGACGGTCAGCACGGATTACGATGTATGCGACAAGTTGTATTTCGAGGAACTGACACTCGAGAGGGTCCTGGACATCTGTGAAAAGGATAATCCTCTGGGTCTGATCGTCTCCATGGGCGGACAGATCCCCAACAACCTGGCTCTGGCATTGTTCAATGCCGGTGTACCGATACTCGGCACCTCGCCGCTCGATATCAACAGGGCCGAGAACAGGCATCTCTTCTCCCAACTATTGGACGGACTGGAAATCGATCAACCGGAGTGGAAGGAGCTGACCAACCTGCAGGAGGTGGAGCAGTTTGCGGACGGTATCGGCTACCCTGTTCTGATAAGACCCAGTTACGTTCTCAGCGGGGCGGCCATGAGTATCGCCCTGAGCAGGGACGAATTGAAGGAGTATCTGAAGAAGGCCTCGGATGTCAACAGGGAGCACCCCGTGGTCATCACCAAGTTCATCACTGATGCAAAAGAGATCGAGATCGATGCGGTTGCAAGGGATGGAGAACTCTATTGCTATGCGATCTCCGAACACGTTGAAGATGCAGGCGTACATTCGGGGGACTCTGCACTGGTGCTGCCGCCCCAGAGAACGTACCTGGAGACCATGAGAAAGATCAAGATAATCGCAGGGAAGATCGCCGGATCTCTGAAGATAACCGGCCCGTTCAACATACAGTTTATCGCCAAGAACAACGAGGTCAGTGTTATCGAATGTAATTTGAGGGCATCGAGGAGCTTCCCGTTTGTTTCGAAGGTTTTCAAGGTGAACTTCATCGATCTGGCCACCAGGTTGATCATGGGCGAGGATGTTCCCAGGATCGACAGGTCTCCCTTCGATATCGATTACGTCGGTGTCAAGGCGCCGCAATTTTCATTTACAAGATTGAAAGGCTCTGATCCCGTCCAGAACGTTGAAATGACTTCCACGGGTGAGGTTGCATGCCTGGGAGACGATTTTCACGAAGCTTTCCTGAAGAGTCTCATGTCGGTCGGGTTCAGGATGCCGGAAAAGAAGATTCTGTTATCCACCGGCCCGATTGAAAGCAAGGCGGAGTTTCTCGAGAGCATAAAGAAATTGGATGAAATCGGCTTCGAGTTTTACGCCACAAAAGGAACAGCCGATTTCATGCAGGCGAACGGCATCGAAGCAAAAGTTCTGCACTGGCCGTTGGAGAACAGGGAACCGAATACGCTCAGTTATATCGCAGCAGGGAAGATAGACCTTGTTATAAACATACCGAAAAACATCGAAAAGGAAGAGCTCGATAACGATTACCTCATCAGACGGAAAGCCGTCGATTTCGATGTTCCATTGATCACGAATCTGAAGATTGCAAAGAGGTTTGTCGAAGCTGTCTCCATGATATCGCCCGGCGACCTGAGAGTGAAAAGCTGGAATGAATATAAATAGGTAGTCTGTTCAGATTCTATTGGGACTCTTTATAAATAACCGAAACACTCGTTCTTCCATCCATCTTTGCGATCAAGGGCTTCTTAACCTGTACATGAAAGAAATTTTCTGTCTTCTTGACCGGCCGCTGATTCCCGAGCCATTTCCAGTCTATAAAGTTCTCATTTGAGCCGTACGGGATGTAAAAGTAGCCGACATTGTTCGACGTTACGTTATTGAAAAAATGGGATCCGAGTGAGGCGTCGATGTGGAAATCCTCGAGCTCGGTCTCGACAATAATCTTGGCATTCGAGATCTGGGCCCACCGCACCGGTATTCCCAACCATCGATCCCTGCTTCCCCATCTGCCTGGACCGATGAGGATGTATCTTCGTTCCGCCGCCCTCATGGTATTATTCAGTTTTTCCAATTCCTCCGCCATTTCGACGGTTTTACTTCTATCGAATGTTTGGTGATCGATATAGATAATATCGTAGACATCGTCAACCGTGCCGTTCCCCATGGCCTTATCGGTGTGGAGGAATAGAGCTTCCCTGTCGATATATTTGAGATCGAGATGGTAGTCCTTGAGATTACCTATCAGCGGTCTGATCTGTAAAATGTAAAAACTCGGTTTACCTTTTTTGTTCTTTTTCAAATCCACGGCGAACTCGATCTCGACCGGTAATCCCATCGAGCTCTTGACGATCCCGAGGACCTCGTCCAAGATCTGGGCTAGTGGAATCTGATTGTACTTGATGATTGGAGCGAAGTTCATAATCCGTGGCCCCTTGTATTCGGTTCCAACCTTAATGCTGTTATCCTGAGGATCCCAAACAGAAGTGCAGTAATGAAAAGTTTCATCCTCTTCCGCCTCGTCCAAAGTAAATCTTGCGAGTGTGGCGTCGCTTCCTTCGAGCAGATCGATATCATTCTCTTTCATATTGAGTGCATAGAATTCAACCTGGGAATCCTTGATGATATCCTTCTGGGCGATAAAGTTCATGTTTGGATACTTTGGACAAAAGCGCCAGGCCTTCTCCCCGTCGACGACATATTTCCCGAGACCGAAACCGATTATCGCGATGCCGTCTCCAGGTTCTAAGTAAGAAATAGGGTAATAGTTATACGATTGGGCTACGCCCGAGAGTTGGGGGTAAAATTGTTGTCCATGTCGATTTCCAACCGCTCTCTGGAGCAGCACGGCCATCTTTTCCTCTCCGACTTTGTAGTTGATGGCCTCGAAATAGGACCGGGCGGATTTAGAATATACAGAGGCGTATACCAGTGTGATGGCCTCCTCGAGATGTTTCAACCGCACTCCGGCATCCGGGTGATTGTTGGGAAGGAAGTAGGTATCATAAATTCCGGAAAATGGCTGCGATATCGAGTCCTCGAAGAGGCTCGAAGACCGCACGGCCAGCGGGCTGTCCACGTGCCGGAGATATTTCTGTAATTTATCCCGTAATTCCCCGGACAGATCGCCGGTGACGGCGAGTTTTTTCACCTCCTCGAAATCCTCCATGTTGTTGAAGGTATCCCGGAAACCGTTCCTATCGATAAAATAGTCGTACTCATCGGTGCCGATAATGGTAGTCTGCGGGATCAGCGTTTATGTGCGGATTCACTGAGAAGAGTTCGCGATTCTCGATCAGCATGTTGAGAAAGGCCATTCCTCGGCCTTTACCCCCAATGGAGCCTCCCGATAAGCGGATAACATGTTTCTCTTCTTCGAGACTCGTTTCGTCGAAGAGAATCACCTTTCCCTTGGCTTTTTGCTCATGAACTACTTTACATACTTCGATCAAATGTTCCCGTAGCTCCTTGGGTGAATCGAAATGTGATACCTTGATCGGTTGAATGAAATTCGCGATTTGTATCTCTCCTCGTGCCATGAGCCAGCTGGAAAAATGGTTCCGGTTGGCATGATACACCAACGATGCATCGGGTACGCTTTTAATGAGGTTTTCAAATTCGGCCATGGTTTGGGCGCATGCTATTTCTTCTCCCGATTGATTCCGGAAGACAAAGTCACCGAAGCCGAGATTGTTGATGATGAAATCCGTGAGATCATGTGAGAGGTTGTCGGAATTCTTGTTCAAAAAACCGATATTCAGGGCCGAGGCAATTTCGGCGTTTTCGGACTCGGCGGATTGCAAAAGAACGGGGAGGAACTCGGTTTGGTTTTTAATGTATTGTATCAGCTTCATGCCCGCATGCTCTTCCAGGACACCATTGACGGAAAATCTCATATCAGAGATGACACACAGCAGATAATCCTTGTATGTATTGAACAACTCAATAGCTTCCTCGTAACTTCCCGCCATAAGCACCTTGGGCCGGGTCCGCATACGTAGCAATTTCTTCACCTCATCGAGGTGTTCATCGGCAATCAATCGCTGCGTTTGCTTCATGATTTCCACATGCAGCATCGGCAGGTAGCGGGAATAGTATCGGATCGAATCCTCGACCAGAAGGACCACACGGACAAGTCCGATTCTTGTGTCATTGACAACGTTGATCTTGTCCTCGATGTACTTGATCATCGATAGAAAGACCTTCGCATCCCCATTCCAGACGAATATCCTATCGAAGTTCTGCAATCGGTCGCCTTTGTCCTCGATCAGCTCGATGTCGTTATACTCGTTCAATAAAAGAAGGATCGGGATGTTGGGCTTGATTGCTCTGATTTTATTGCTCAATTCGAAGGACGTCATCTCATCGATGCGCATCGTCAAGATGACCATGTCGAAACGGCGCGTATCGAGCAGCTCAAGCGCCTTTTCGCCGAAGGAAACACTGGTAACCCGTGGGGCCGAGGAGAGGTTGAGCTGGTAGTACTCACCGAAGATGAGCTCTGTCAACTTGCCCTCCTGTTCGAGTATAAATGCATCGTAGATGGTTGCCACAAGGAGGATCTCCCTGATCTTGAACTGCATCAGGTCGTGATAGATTTCGTCATCGGATTTGTAACGTGAACGGAGTTCGGATAATTTGTCTGTAAACATCTCAGTGACCCAGCCCGTGGATCATCGTTATCAGATGTTCCATCGTCTTGAGGATCTCTTCCATGTATTCATTAACCGCACGAACGCTGCCTGGCAGGGTGTAGACGAGGGTTTGTCTCATCACGCCGGTGACACACCTGCTGAGGAGTGCGTTCGGCTTGTCGGCTCCGTACTTCAGTCTGATCTGCTCCATGACGCCCGGTACGATCTTATCGCACAACGGTCGCACCACATCCGGGGTGATGTCCCGCGGCCCGACACCGGTACCTCCAGTCGTTATGACGACATCGATATCGGTGTCACGGGCGGATACTAGCTCCCGCTCGAGATGCTCGGCCTCGTCTCCGATCAAGCGGGATTCGATCTCTATATGCCAGCGCTTGTCCCTGAAGAATCCACTCAGTATATCCCGAACCCGCGGGCCGCTCAGATCCTCGTATTCACCCCGGTGCGCCCTGTCGCTCAACGTGATGACGAGAAAGTGTAGGGGCCGGGGCAGGTAGGTGATACCGTCTCCGGTCCGTACCGTGCCTGTCTTGAGCACCCGGCAGAAGATCCCCTCCTTCGGCATCACGCATTTGCCGACTTCCCGGAATATCGCACAGGTATCCCCGTGGCATTCCTTGCCGATCTGCGTCACCTCGAGCTCGACGTCTCCGATCACGAACCTGTCCAGCAGCGAGACATCCCCCAGATCGATCCCGCTCGTGGTGATATTTTCGGCAAACTCGCCCGGCTGTATCTTTCGTTTCATGCTTTCCGCGAAACGATCCACGCTTTCCTGGGCAAGGAGACTCACCTGCCGGTGCCAATCCCCCGCATGCGCATCACCGACACAGCCTCTCTCGTCTATCGTCAGCTCGGGCACCGGGGTCTTGACCGTGCCCTTCCTTTCCGAGATGTTCAGAGAAAGAGCATGGATTCCGGTCTGTGGTCTATCCCTTTTCATAATGACACCTGTTACCTGTATCGCAGAGAAACCTTCGAAGATCAACCACTCTTTGTCTTCTCCAGCAGGATGATATCCCCGATCTTCATCTTCTTGTCAACCGCCTTGCACATGTCGTAGACCGTGAGCAGTGCGACGCTCACGGCACAGAGCGCCTCCAGCTCCACGCCGGTCTGGCCGACGCACGAGACTGTGGCGGTCACGGACACGCCGCCGTCCTCGAGATGCGCGGTTACCTCGACATTCGTGATCGGCAGCGGATGGCACAGGGGAATGAGCTCGGACGTTCGCTTGGCCGCCTGGATTCCGGCGAGCTCGGCCACAGTCAGTACATCACCCTTTTTCATGCGGTTTTCCTTGATCAGCGCAACCGTCTGCTCTTGAAGCGTGATGAATCCCTTGGCTTTTGCAACACGGTGCTGTGAGGGTTTGGTGCTCACATCGACCATCTTCGCACGTCCCTCATCGTCGGTATGGGTCAGTTTATCCAATCTATCCTCCTACATTGTAGAATTCATGGTTCACACTCTTCATCCCGCGTTCGGGCTTCGCCTCGACGGCCCGCTCGATGGCTTCCGGTATGCCCAGTTCCTTTATGCTGAACATGAGGTCGCTGAACAGACAGGGCTTGATCATGCCGTTGCTCGTCAATCTCAGCCGGTTGCACCGGGCGCAGTTGCCGCCGGTACCGCCCTGGACGATCCAGAAGGTGCCCTGGGCCAGCTCCATCTGCCTGATGAACCGGACGATCAGGCCGTTCCGCTCGGCAAACCGGGCCACATCCCGCGCATCCGGTTCGTCGTATGATTTCTGGATCACGCAGTTCAACTTGATGGGATCGAGTCCCGCCTTCAGAGCCGCCTCTATCCCCGCAAGGACGTTCCTGATGTCCCCTCCTCCGGTTATCAGCCTGTAACGTTCGGGATCGAAGGTGTCGAGACTTACATTGATCCTGTGCAGCCCCACGTCGGCGAGTGGTTTTGCGTACTCCTGAAGAAGCACTCCGTTGGTCGTCATTGCGAAATCGCGCACCCCCTTGATCCCTGCGATCATCGAGACGAGATGAATGATATTTCGTCTAATGAGCGGCTCGCCCCCCGTGAGACGTATCCTATCCAATCCCATCTCCACGGCGGTTTCGGCGACTTCGTATATTTCCTCGAGGGATAGGATTTCACTGCGCGGGATCAGCGTGACGCCACCTTCCGGCATGCAGTATGCGCAGCGCAGATTGCACCTGTCCGTTACCGAGATGCGCAGGTAGTCGATCTTACGATTGAATCGATCGAACATGTACCGTTGTGCCCTTCTTGATTTCGGTGATACCCATGGGGATGCAGATCATCCCGTCCGCTTTGCTCAAGGAATGAATGTGGTCCGAACCGTGGTACTCGATCGCTGCGACTCCTCCGTTATCGGTGAATACGACCGGTATCCACGCCGTCCGGTCCGCTTTTTTTCTCGTTAAGTCATGGTCCAGGAGCATCGGCATGAAGGGAGGCCTGAAGGTATGCCCCATCAATTTGTAGAGGAACGGCTTCACGAGTAATTCGAAGGTGACGAATGTGGAGACGGGGTTACCTGGTAGCCCGAAGCAGAACGCTTCATCAGAGACGCCGAAGACGGTCGGCCTTCCCGGCTTGATCTCGACCCTCTCGAAGAGCAGGCGGAAGCCGTTCTTTTCGAGCAGCCCGGGAACGAGATCGTAATCCCCCATCGACACGCCGCCCGACATGATAATCACATCGTTTGCCGCCTTGACGGTTTTTATCATCCCGTCGAGGGATTGTTCCGTATCCCGCGCGATCCCGTAGTAGGTGGGAACGGCTCCGGCGGAGGCGACGTGCGCGCATATCTGATAGCCGTTGCTGTTTCTGATCTTTGAAAACGGGGGTTTTTCATGCGGTTCTACCAGCTCGTTGCCGGTTGCGATAATGCCGACTTTCGGACGGCGCGATACCAGCGGGATTGCGCAGCCGTAGGATGCGGCCACCGCGATGCGCGGAACGGTGAGCTTGGCGCCCCTCGCAAGCACGACACTCCCTTTTTTCACATGATGGGCCTTGGGACGTATGTTGCCCTTCGTTTCCTTTCCCGTGAAAACGATGGTGCTATCGGTGATCTTTTTTGTGTGTTCGACCATGATGACGCAATCGGCACCCTCCGGCACCATGCCGCCCGTCATGATCTTGGCGCATTCGTTCCGGCTGATGGTGCGGCGCGGAACGTATCCTGCGGGAATCTCCTCGAGGACGGCGAGCTCGTTACCGAGATCTTCGCGCCTACAGGCGTATCCGTCCATCGCCGACTTGTCGAAGGGTGGCATATCCATGTCCGAGGTGACGTCCTTGGCAAGGATACGATTGTATGCCTGCTCAATGGGCACTTCCTCGGTTTCGAGTTTTCGGGCGGAATCCATGATAGTTCTAAAGGCCTCTTCAAACGGTATCACATGTTCTCCTTTTCTTTCTTTGCCGGAGGCCCGGCTGTAATGTAGTTTTCGTAGTCCTTCCTCGTGTTGATGTTTCGAAAGGAGGTGTCGTCACTCACCTCGATGTAGTGAATCTTGCAGCGCTTCAGGATCTCGGAAATCTTGTGTTCACCGGCGGCAACCGCTTCACGGAAGGTTTCGAGTATGCTCTTGCTGTAGACGGCACACATCGGTTCCAGCAGCGAATCTTTGGTGACGGGAACGGCGCCCTCGTACCCTTTGCATTCCCTGATGAGCCGTTTCAGGAACATTGCATCTATGTTCGGCATGTCACAGGCGATCACTGCATTCAAATCATGCTCGGAGGCTTCGATGACGGATACGATACCCATGAGAGGGCCGTATCCGGGAATCTTGTCGGGGATAACTTCGAATCCGAGAAACGAGTATCTGTCTATGTCGTTTGCGCTGATGAGCAGTTGTTTGAAGTGTGGGCTGAGCCTATTGCAGATATGTTCTATCATCGGACGGCGTCCGATCGGCAGGAAGCACTTGTCGCTACCCATTCGTGTGCTCTTCCCACCGGCCATTACAATGGCGGTTGCGGCCTCTCTGAGGGTCCAGGCGCCGTCAGCCAGAGTGATATCGTTTGGATCTATATCGAACGTTTTGCCGTCTGATTCTATTATCATGTCTACATGGTCCCGCACCTCTTCGGCCGAGGGCTTGAATTCGTCTGCTCCCTTTTCCTTGACCATCAGGAACAGGCCCGGTTTCACGATGTGACGCAGGCTGACCGATTCACAGATCAGGGCTGCATCATAATCGATCGTTTCGAGAAGTGCCGAGATCCCTTCCTCGAGGTTGGGCCTCAGGGCCCTGAGCCAGAGCACCCGTTCGGCACCTGCCGCCAGCATGCGGGAGGTATCCTTTCCGGGGGGGTCCATCGATTCCTCGGTGAAGCAAAAGCCCCCCTCGAACGAGGTACAGGCACCGCATCCCTCTCCACCGCGGGGACATTCATCGGTCTCATCGTGTACCGTGGTGATCTTTATGCCGATCACACGGTGGCTTGCGCCGTACATACCGATGAGCCTGCAGGCGAGCTCGGTCTTGCCAACCTTGCTCCTCGTCCCACCGATCATGAGCATGTGGGGAAGTTCAATCATCCTGATCCCCCGAAAACAGGGTGGCGATATGATTCTCGAAGGTCTCCTGGAGGGCGTCGTGGAGCTCCGAACGGAAACGGGAATAGGCGGTGAGCCATCGCCTCCCTTCATCGGTCAGTATCGTTTCCCCGCCGTGATCGCCGCCGCGATGCTTCTCTATAAATTGCAATCCTAAGCATTCCTCCGCCTTTTTCAGATCCCCCCACGCCTTGCGGTAACTGATGTGCAGGGACTGGGCGGCGGCCTTGAGCGACGATTCGCGTTTGATGGCCTCGAGAAGGCGCCATTTGCCGTCACCGAACACACCTTCATCTTCCGATGATGACAGCCAGAGCTTCATTCTCGGGATCAAACGGTGGGGTCTGTGCTCCCGTTTCTTCCGCATCAGAAACACCCGAGCTGACACTGGTACAGCTTGATATCCTGTTCATCGCAGATTCGGCCGATCTCGATCACTCCGACACCATGCTGCGCTGCCAGCTCGAAGGCGCGGGCGCATGACAGCTTCTTTTTTCCACCTTTGTCCTTCGCTGCCGCGACAACGGCCGTTACGAGTTCTTTGCTGCTGCTCACGTCTACCTCCTCTCCCGATATGCATTGAATGACATATCGGTATCGAAAAAAACGGCACAGTAACTCTCAACTGTGGCCTACGTTAATTATACATTTCCCTGTCGATTTTTCAAGTACGAAATTTTCCGCACAGGTGATAGTATCGAACGGATGTTACGCTCACCGCTCCGATATCCCTGGAGGAGGATGTGAAGGAGATCAAAGCGGCATTCATTCACTCATCCGAACTGGACGAGGTCGGGTATCCCATAGACAGCCCATTCAATACCCGCCGGGCCGGGATGGTGTATAAGGCCGTTCGCTCGATGGGCCTGTTGGGTGGGGGGCTTCAGAGGGAGGTCGCACCGGAGAGGGCGACCCGTGCCGAGCTGGAACGGTTCCATTCCGCCAGGTATCTCGATGCGATCGTACAAGCCGAGGCCGGTGATCTGACTCCCGAGGCCTTTTCGATGGGGCTCGGAACCCCCGATTGCCCCGTGTTCCTGGGCATGTTCGAGTATGCATCACTGGCCGCCGGCGCCTCCATCACCGGGGCCCGGCTGCTGCTCTCGGGAGAGGCCGATGTTGCGTTCAATCCATCAGGCGGTTTTCATCATGCAGGTCCCGAGAAGGCATCAGGATTCTGCTACATCAACGATCTGGTCCTGGCCGCGATGGAACTCGCCGGGATGGGCAAGAGGGTTCTCTACCTGGACCTCGATGTTCATCACTGCGACGGAGTACAGGCCGCATTCTACGATCGTAACGATGTCATGACGGTATCCCTGCACGAGAGCGGCAAGACACTCTTTCCGGGGGACGGATTCGTTGAGGAGATCGGCACCGGGAAGGGCAAGGGATTCAGCATCAATATACCGCTTCCCGTCGGGACGTACGATGCCGCCTATGAAAGGGCGTTCAGGGAAGCGGCATTGCCGTTGATCGAAAAGTACGATGCCGACATCATTATCATGCAACTGGGTATGGATGCACTGTCCGGCGATCCGCTTGCTCACCTCAATTGCACCAACAATGTCCATGCGGACACCATTCATTCGATCATGAAACTGGCAAAGCCGATCCTCGCAACGGGCGGGGGAGGATACAATGTCGACAAGACCGTCCGAGGGTGGACGCTCTCCTGGTATGTTCTGACCGGTGAGGAGGATCAGGATTTGACTCTCGGTCTGGGCGGTGTCATGCTGGAGAATATCGATTGGACCGGCGGCCTGAGGGATCGTGCAACGGTTCCCGATGTTGCACGGAGTGGTCAGGTTGATTCAGAGATCGCCTGCGTGATTGAGAGGATCCGCTCCGAGCTGTTTCCCCTGCACGGCCTTACATAGCCTGCCGCTCCTGGGGAGTGCGTATCGGGATTACGGCGGCGTAGAGGTCTGCGCATTACTGTTTTTTGTTGAATTTTTCTCCATTTCCCGTAAGATAGGCAGAAATACGAATACAGCACGACATACTTGCATCCGCAGAAGTTATACATGAACCCTGAGCTCTTTATGTCTCATCGCAATGTTGCCTTCGCCGGCTTCTCACGAAAAAGATGAATCTGAAGCATTTTTACAATCCGGCGTCTGTCGCTGTCATCGGTGCCTCGAGAAAGAAAGCAAAGGTCGGCCACGAGGTCCTATCCGCCCTGATTCATGGGGGCTATCAGGGTAAGATCTTTCCGGTCAATCCGAATGCAAGCACGATCCAGGGCCTCAAGAGCTATCCGGACCTGAAATCCATCGGCGAGGTGCCGGATCTCGTCGTCATCGCCACGGCTCCAGATCTCGTGACGACGTTACTACAGCAGTGTGTGGATATAAAGGTCAGGGCGGTCGTCGTGCTTCCATTCTTCTTCGAACGGTTGCACGGTGCCGAGTCCCATCCGAGAGAGGTCATAGCCGGCATCGCCGAGTCTGCAGAGATACGAGTTCTCGGCCCGAATTGCATCGGATTGATGTCACCTCCAACCCATCTGAATGTCAGTTATGCCGGGGACCTGCCGGGAGCGGGAGAGATCGGATACTTCTCCAAGTCAGCCTCGATCCTTGCAGCCACGCTCGATATCGCGAAATCGAAGGGAATGGGATTCAGCAGGCTCGTCTGCATCGGGGACATGGCGGATGTAAACGAGCTGGATGTGATCGAATCGTTCGGAGAAGACCCCGAGACAAAGGTGATCGCCGGCTATCTCGAGACCTTCAGCAATGGAGATGCCTTTATCCATCTCGTGGAACGGATCGGTAAGCGCAAACCGATATTGCTGGTGAAATCCGGTGTCACCCCCGCCGGGGCGAAGGTCGCATCCTCCCACACCGGCCGGCTGACGGCGGACGAGACCGCCTTCGAATGCGTATTCGGGCGGGCCGGTGTGATCAGGTGTGAATGCCTCAGGGATATGCTCGACTTTGCCAAGGCCTTCGCCTATCAGCCCGTGCCCGCCGGTCCCAATGTCGCCATTATCGCAAATGCGGGGGGTGCGAGTATTATCGCAACCGATGCCATCGAGCGGGAGGGACTCAAGCTCGCCACGCTTTCCGAACAGACGCTCGCCAAGCTGTCGAACGAGCTCGAAAATATCGTGAATCTGGACAATCCGATCGAAATTATGAGTGACATCCTGGCAGGACAATTCGAACGCGCCCTCAGGGAGACCTTGGACGATCCGGGGGTTGATACCGTCTTGATGATGCTGACCCCGCATGCAACGACGGAGCGCATACAGACCGTCAAAGCCATCGCCAGGGTCAAGAAGGAGAAAAACGAGAAACCCATCCTTGCCTGTCTGCTCGGCGGGGAACGGGTGAGGGATGCCGAGGCCATTCTCCAGAAGGCCCGGATTCCCTGTTACGGTTCACCCCAGAAGGCCATTACGACCATACGGGTGATGGTGAATTACTCACGCTGGTGTTCCAGGCCCAAACGGGTGGTCAAGCTGTTCCCGGTAAACAGGGGAAAGGTGAAGCGGATCATCGAGCGGCATCTCAAACAGGGAAAGTACAATGTGCCGGAGATCCAGGCGAAACGAATCCTCGAGGCCTACGGCTTCGTGACACCGAGGGGAGCGATCGCGACTTCCGCCGAGCAGGCCGCCGGTATCGCAGATCAGATCGGCTATCCGGTGGTGCTGAAGGTATGGTCCCCGGATATCGACCATAAGACCGAGGTGGGCGGTGTTATGCTGGGCCTGACCAACGAGCATTCGGTGCGGGATGCATTCGACCTGATGATGTACCGGATACCGAAGATCAGGCCCGACGCGAATATCCCCGGCATGCTGGTAGAGGAGATGTGTACGAAGGGGCAGGAGGTGATACTCGGCATGAGCCGTGATCCCCGTTTCGGCCCGCTGATGATGTTCGGTCTGGGCGGGAGAATGGTGGATGTCTTGAAGGATGTCGCGTTCTACCCGGCGCCGCTGACGGCGGAAGAGGCGAAGGAGATGCTCGTGAGCACCCGGACGTATCATCATCTTGCCGGCATCGAGGGCGCGCATGCCGTGGATATCGATGCGATTGCGGAAGGGTTGCAGCGGCTCTCCCAACTGGTAACGGAATTTCCTCAAATCAAGGAGATGGATATCAATCCGTTTGTGGTGGGGCGGAGGGGTATAACACCGATTGCCGTGGATGCGGCAATGACACTGGAGCATGAATAGCGATCGGCATTGTATGGATGACTTCAATTGGAAAGAGAAGTTCTCGGATCTGATCGAAGATGCGCGCGAGGCGCTGAAACTGGCCCAGGCGGGGAATACCATATTCATCGGCACCGGCTGCGGACAGCCCCAGTATCTCGTCAACGCCCTCGTGAACGAGGCGAATCACGTCTATGACGCCCACATCGTCCACCTTATGACGATGGGATCCATTCCGTATTTCTCGGAGGATTTTCAGAAGAAATTCCATATGAACAGCTACTTCATCGCCAAGCATGTAACCGATGCCTTCGACCGGGGGGTGGGTGACTATACACCGATCTTTCTCTCAGAGATACCTCACCAGTTCGAGTCGGGCAGGATCCCCATCGATGTCGCATTGATCACGGTTACGCCGCCCGATATGAACGGCCTGTGCAGCCTGGGCATATCGGTGGATATCGTAAAATCGGCTGCCGCAAACGCCAAGTGCGTGATCGCGCAGGTAAACGAAAACATGCCGCGCACCTTTGGAAACAGCTTTATCCATGTCAACGCCATAGATGTGCTGGTCCCGCACAATGAGCCGATGCTCACCACCGATCCGCCCAAGCCCGATGAAACGCTCAGCAAGATCGGATACAATCTCGCACGGCTGGTCGAGAACGGTAGTACGATCGAATGTGGAATAGGCCGTATCGCACAGGCCCTGGCCGAATGCCTGCATGACAAGAAGGATCTCGGTATTCATACCGAGATGTTCGGTGACTGGATCATCGAGCTCATCGAATCCGGTGCCGTTACCTGCTCGAAAAAAACGATCAATCACGGGAAGGTGATTGCGAGTTTCTGCATGGGATCGCAGCGCCTCTACGATTACGTGAATAACAACACGTTCTTCGAATTTCATCCGACCGAGTATGTGAACAATCCGTTCATCATAAGCAAGCACGACAAGATGGTCGGAATCAATGTTGCGCATGAAATCGATCTGACGGGTCAGGTATGTTCCGATTCCCTGGGGGAGCGTTACTACAGGGGTGTTGGGGGGCAGGTGGATTTCATGCGGGGATGCGCGCGAAGCCGAGGTGGCAAGCCCATCATCGCGCTTCCCTCGACTTCGGAGGACGGCGCCGTTTCCAGAATCGTCCCGAAGCTGAGCGACGGTGCGGGAGTCGTTACGACGCGCGGCGATGTGCACTACGTTGTGACCGAGTATGGAATCGCATACCTCCACGGCAAGAATATCCGGCAACGCGCCCTGTCTCTGATCAATATAGCGCACCCGAAATTCAGAACCGAACTCCTCCAAGCCGCCAAGGCCCAGAAATACATCGATGAGGATCAGATAGAAATTGCATGGGATCAGGTGAGATATCCTGAGGAGCTCGAACAGTACGACACGCTTCACGACGGTACCGAGATATTCTTCCGCCCGGTCAAGCCCACGGATGAACCCGCATTGACCGAGATGCTCTATTCGCTGAGCATAGACTCCGTTGAGAAACGGTACTTCACCCATACAAAGCGATTTCCACACCAGGATGTGCAACGTTTGACCAACCTCGATTACAATCAGGATCTTGCAATCGTCGGAGTCGTACCCGGACCGTGCGGTGAGGATATCGTGGCCATTGCACAGTACTTCCTGGATCCGAAGACCGCCAATGCAGAGGTGGCGTTCATCGTGCAGGATGAATGGCAGGACAAAGGCATGGGGACCTTCCTGCTGAACTACATAACGAAGATCGCCATCGGGCAGGGTGTGAAGGGCTTCTATGCCACGGTGCTTCCTACGAACAAGGCCATGCTCACTCTCTTCTATAACAGCGGCTACGAGGTGCATACCGATTTCGACGGCTCGTCCTATACCATAAGGTATGACCTGAAAAACAAGGACACGTAGCCGTGTAAGCGTTTGATATTTATATCTCGTAAATTTTCCGGTAAAACTTATTCTATATCGCATAATTTTTCTTCCACTTGGCAGATGGTTGTGCTATAAAGTCGTTACATGAGCCTTTGACTTTGCACTGCTACCCATTCTCATGTGAAGAAAATACTGGGAACATAGCCGGGATTGGGTTAAGATGTCTGGACTGTCTGTCTCAAATGGGGAAGGCAGTTCTATTAACCTGATCAAGGGCGAATTGTCCCTGCGAAGATGGATCTTCGAAGCTCTGCATAAGCCGTCGGCAGGAGTATGCAGCATGCTATACGAGCCTTATCGAGGGTGGAGGTAGGAGGGGAAGCGAAAGTCTCGCCACATTTACAGCATCGGCTGAACACTACAGAGTAACCGGAGCATGTTTGTCACCCAAGGAGTATGGAATGGGACGTGAGTTTCTCGAAGGTAATGAAGCGATCGCCCGGGGGGCCATGAAGGCCGGGTGTGACTTCTTCGCCGGCTACCCGATCACACCGGCATCATCGATTCTGCATTACATGCTGGAGCTGGTGCCGGCGATCGGAGGTACCGCCATCCAGGCGGAGGATGAGATCGCATCGATGGGTTTCTGCATTGCGGCGGCAATGGCGGGCCGCAAGGTGTTGACCGCCACGAGCGGGCCAGGGATAAGTCTCTACAGCGAGAATGTCGGACTGGCCATCATGGGGGAGACGCCCATGGTCATCGTGAACATTCAGCGTCAGGGGCCGGCTACAGGTTCCGCCACCAAGGGGGCCGAGGGAGACATCCAGTTCACCCGCTGGGTTACCTCCGGCGGTCTTCCCATCGTCGCTCTGAGCCCGGCGACGGTCGGTGAGGCGTACGAGCTGACCTACCGGGCCTTCAATATCGCCGAGCAGTACCGTACGCCGGTGTTCATCCTGGCCAACAAGGAGATCGGCGTGACGAGAGAATCGGTGGATCTCGATGCTATCGAGCTGCCGCCACTCGTCAAGCGTAAAAAGGTGCCGAAAGGTAACGAATACTTGCCGCACTATTTCGAAAGGCTCACCGACGTACCCGACATCTCGGATTTCGGTGGAAATCATATCGCCCGGTTCACCACATCCACTCATGACAAGACGGCGTATCTGACCACCAATCCCGAGATCATACAGGAGATGATAGATCACTACGCCGCAAAGATCGACGAGGCGGCCGACGATATGGCGCTCGTGAGAGAGGATCTGGAGGACGGTGCCGAGACGCTGATCATAAGCTACGGCATCATTTCACGATCCGCCGCGGTGACTGTCCAGGAAGTCCGTTCCCGCGGTGAGAAGATCTCGTCGTTGGTTCTCCAGACGCTCTGGCCTGTTTCGAAGGCTGCTATAACGAAGGCGATGGACGGCGTTAAGAAAGTGATCGTACCGGAGATGAATATGGGACAGTATCTCCTCGAGATAGAGAGGCTTGCACCGCCGGGGGTTGAAGTGATCGGTGTGGACAGAATGGACACCAAGCTGGTCTCCCCTGCGGAGATCCTCGAGAAGGGAGGTCTGCTGTGAGCGCGACCGAATACAAAACGTATATGACCGACAAGATAGGACCGCTGCCGTTTTGTCCCGGGTGCGGACATCATATGCTGATAAAGGCCCTCGATAAGGCCCTCATCAAGCTGCAGCTCGACCCGAAGAATGTGGTCGTGGTCACCGATATCGGCTGCATCGGTCTCTCGGACAGGTATTTCATCACGAACGCGTTCCACGGGCTGCACGGCCGTTCGATCACGTATGCATGCGGGCTGAAGCTGGCCCGTCCCGAGCTCACCGTCATCGCCTTGAAGGGGGACGGCGGATGCGGTATCGGCGGCACGCACCTTCTCAACGTCGCCCGCCGCAATATCGGCATCACGCTGCTGGTAGCCAACAACTTCAATTACGGCATGACGGGCGGCCAGCATTCGGTAACGACACCGACCGGCGGCGTGACATCCACTACTCCCTGGGGCAACGTGGAGGGTCCGATGGATCTCTGCGGTACGGCGATTGCGGCCGGTGCAGCATGGGTATACCGGGGTACCGTTTTCGACAAGAAACTGCCCGATATGCTGGCCCAGGCGATCGAGCAGCCGGGATTCGCCATGCTCGATGTCTGGGAGTTGTGCACCGCCTACTATTCTCCACGCAATCAGATAAAAAAGAAAGAGCTCGAGGCCCTGCTCGACAGCTACGGTTTCAAGACGGGATTGCTGGTGGATAATCCGCGTGCCGAGTACAGCGTTCATTACCGGGAGGCGTACGAAACGGGAAAAAGCGTCATTAAGAAAAAGACAAAGATCGATACAAAATTCGATAACTCAGTCCGCAAGCAGACCGGCATCGTCATCGCCGGCAGCGCCGGGCAGAAGATCAAGTCGACGGCCACGCTCTTTGCAGAGGCATCGATGTACAGCGGTCTCGATGCCACGCAGAAGGATGACTATCCCATAACGGTGATGACGGGGCACTCGATAGCGGAGATAATCGTGAGCCCCGAGCGCATCGATTACACGGCAATCGATGAGCCCGACTATTTCATCGTCATCTCGGAGGACGGCCTGAGGCGGGCACGGGCGCGGATAGAGAAGCTCCCGGAGACCTGCACGCTCTACGCCGAGGAAACACTCGAGCTGCCAGACACCAAGGCCAGGATCGTGAGGCTTCCTCTGAATGAAACGGCCAAGAAGGTGGGCAGACTGTCGATAGCGGTCGTAGCATTATCGGCGGTGCTGGTGGATACGGGATTATTCCCCGTCGAGGCCTTCGGGACCGCGATCTCGGCGTTTCAGAAAAAGAAGATCGCAGATATCAACCTGAAGGCGATGGAAGCCGGCTCCGAGTTGTTGAATGCGTGAAAAAGTGAAGGAAGCGTAGTAGAACTCGTTAAAGAGGAGGAGGATTCAATGGCTACGCCAACAATCGTAACGATGCCGGGAGACGGAATCGGCAATCGTGTTCTTCCCGAAGCCCTGCGGGTGCTTGATAAGGTCGGATTCAAGGCCAACTACGTGCATGCCGATATCGGCTGGGAGTTCTGGTGCAAGGAGGGGAATCCGCTTCCCGATAGGACCATCGAGCTCCTTGATAAGCACAAGATTGGGCTGTTCGGCGCCATTACGTCGAAGCCGAAGGCGGAGGCTGCGAAGGAGCTGATACCGGAGCTCCAGGACAAGGGCCTGTCGTACTACAGCCCCATTGTGGGGATGCGCCAGAGATTCCAACTCGACCTCTGCATACGCCCGTGCATCTCGTTTCCGGGCAACCCCCTGAACTTCGTCCGGAGGGGGGTCGATGGCAAGCTCGAGGAACCGTATGTCAACGTGGTCATATTCAGGCAGAATACCGAGGGACTCTATTCGGGCGTCGAGTGGACGGATCCGCCGAAGGAGGTTCGTGACGCACTGGGCACGCATCCGAAATTCAAGGCGTTCGCCGACGTCCCGGGGCCGGAGCTCGCAGTCTCAACACGGATATTCACCCAGGCCGCATGCGACCGCATTGTCGGGGAGGCCTTCAAGTATGCGAAGAAGTTCGGATACAAATCGGTGACGATTTGCGAGAAGCCGAACGTGATCAGGGAGACATCCGGTATGCTGCTCCAAACCGGGAGAAAATTCCAGAAGGAATACCCCGACATCGAACTCTGGAACACCAATATAGACGCCCAGATGATGTGGCTGACCAAGAATCCAGATGACTACGGGATCATTGTCGCCGGAAACATGTTCGGTGACATCGTCTCCGACGGCTTCGCCGGCCTCGTCGGCGGTCTGGGATTCGCGCGCAGCGCCAATGTCGGTAAGAAAGTCGCCGTATTCGAGCCGACGCACGGCTCCGCGCCGAAGTACGAAAATCTCGAACCGCAGATCGTCAACCCGATAGCCATGATACTGAGCGCCTGCATGATGCTCGACCACCTCGACGAGACGGAGAAATCAGCGCAGATCAGAAAGGCCATCGGTGAAGTGATCGCCGGGGGCAAGATCCGCACCTACGACATGCTCAAGCTCCCGGGCGGTCCGGATGTGGTCGCCAAAGGTGCAGCGACGACCGAACAGGTGACGAATGCGATCCTCGAGCGGCTGTAAAATGAGCGGGGACTGGAGCCCCAGATGGGAGCATGGAAGATGATTACATCAAAGGAGATTGAGAAGATCTTTTCCGCCCAGCTGTCCAAGATCAAGAACGGGGACCTCAGGAAGAAGGTCGTGGATGTCTGGGTAAAGGGATGTGAACGGGCCGGGTGGGAGAGCGTGGAGGAGCTCGAGAAGATACCGTTCACACTTCTTGCGAATACAAGAGGAGTGAATTTCATCGAGCACACCATAGCGGTGACCGAGGGGGCCCTGGCCCTTGCAAAGGCTCAGGTAGAGACGTACCGGGAGGTTCCCTACGAGATCAACTTCGACCGCCTGGTTGCCGGCGGATTACTGCACGATGTTGGCAAGCTCCTCGAGATTGAGAGAGATGGCGAGGGGGGGTATCGCAAGAGCCATAGCGGCATGTGTGCAAGACATCCGATCTCCGGAGCGATTCTCGCCGCCGAGGCGGGCCTGGACGAGGAGACGATCAACACCATAGGCTGTCATGCCAAGGAGGGAGACGGCAGGCCGCAGGTGGTCGAGACCGTCTTCATTCACCAGGCCGACTTTGCGACATTCAACCCCCTGGTCATGCTTGGTAAGGCGCAACTTATCCAGTAGAAGCGGAGGTCGATCATGGGCAAGACGATTATCGAAAAGATCCTCGGCGCACACGCCGGCCGGGAGGTCTCGCCCGGGGACATCGCCGACATCGTCATAGATGCCCGCGTGGCGCGGGACTTCGGCGGGGCGAACGTCGTCAAGAACCTCCGGGAAAACGGTCTGGGCGTGGACGATCCTGCGAAGACATTCTTCACCTTCGATTGCAATCCGGGCGGCTCCGACCAGAAGTACGCAACCAATCAGCAGCTCTGCCGCATCTTCGCCAGGGAGCACGATATCAAGGTGTACGATATCGACGCCGGAATCGGAACCCACCTGGCGATCGACGAGGGCCTGGCCTATCCGGGATCCACGCTGGTTTCCACCGATTCGCATGCGAATATCCTGGGGGCCATCGGTGCCTTCGGACAGGGGATGGGGGATGTTGATATCGCGCACGCCTTCGCATTCGGGAGGGTGTGGTTCAAGGTGCCTCCGACGCTCAAGATCGTGTTAAGGGGCACACCATCTACGAACGCCACGCCGAAGGACCTCATCCTTGCAGCCCTCAAGAAGCTGGGGGCCAACGGGCTCCTGGGGTACGCGGCGGAATTCTACGGACCCGTGGTGGAGAATCTGGGCCTTCACGGTCGCGTCACCATGGCCTCCATGGCGACCGAGATGGCGGGAATCATCGCACTCTTCCCGCCCAACGACGAGGTTATCGATTACTGCTCCAAGGCGAGCGGTAAGAAGGTCACAGCGGTTCTGGCCGATCCGGACGCCGTGTACGAGCGGACCATCGAGATCGATGTCGACGGTCTCACACCCCAGATCTCGAGACCCGGGCACCCGGAAGATGTCGTGGATGTCTCGAGTGTCGCCGGTACCAAGATCGGCTCGGCGTTCATCGGTTCCTGCACGAACGGCCGTTTCGAGGACATGCAGGCGGCAGCCGCAATCCTCAAGGACCGGCATGTGGCACCCGGGGTGGTGCTCAAGATCGTCCCGAGCACCGACCGTATCTGGCAGAGATGCCTCGATGAGGGGCTGGTGGAGATATTCAAAGGGGCGGGGTCCCTCGTGGGGAATGCCGGCTGCGCGGGTTGCGCGGCGGGCCAGATCGGGCAAAACGGCCCCGGCGAGGTGACCGTCAGCACGGGAAACCGCAACTTCGCCGGCAAGCAGGGCAAGGGGGAGGTCTATCTGGCCTCACCGCCTGTCGTGGCTGCCTCGGCTGCGGCCGGGGTCATCGCCCTACCCGATGCCATCCCCAGTAAGCCGGTACTCTTTCCCGCCGGCGAAGCGGCCGAACCTGCAGCGGCTGCGAAGCCGAAGGCAAAGCTGAAAGAGGTACCGACGAAATTCAAGGGTAGGGTCTGGGTCATCCGCAAGGACAACATCGATACGGACATGATCTACCACAACAGGTACCTCGCGATAACCGACATTGCCGAAATGGGCAAGTACACATTCGACAATCTGGAGGGGTGGGAGGACTTCGCAAAGAAGGCGAAAGCCGGTGACATCGTTGTCGTGGGAAAGAACTTCGGTGCCGGCTCGTCCCGCCAACAGGCCGTCGATTGTTTCAAGAGCCTGGGCGTCGCCCTCATCATCGGCGAGTCCTTCGGTGCCATCTACGAGCGGAACGCCATCAACGCGGGATTCCCCATCATGGGCGCCGACCTCGTCTCCACCGACCTCGAGAGCGAGCAGGAGATCGAGGTGGACCTCGAAAAGGGCACCGTCAAACTGCCCTCGGGCACCGATGTAAAAGGGGTGTTCTCCGAAGTGCAGATGGGCATCTACCAGAAGGGCGGACTCCTGAACGTATAGAGGGGGAGATAGATATGGGAAAGACGTTTGCAGAAAAGGTCCTGGCAAGGAAATCGGGACAGCCCGAGGTGGTGCCGGGGCAGATCGTCATTGTGCAGCCCGATCATCTGCTGACACACGATAACACGGCAGCCATCGTGGGCAAGATCAAGGGGGACCTCGAGCAGTTTGGTGTAGCACGTCCCGACATGCCGGTTATCGTTCTCGACCACGTAATTCCCGCAGCCAGTGAGAAGACGGCGACCAACCATCAGACGGCGCGCAGCTTCGTCTCCGCACACAAGCTGCCGAACTTCTTCGATGTCGGTACCGGTGTCTGCCATCAGGTGATAGTGGAGAAGGGGCTGGCGATGCCCGGGAGCGTTATTGTGGGAAGCGATTCCCATACCTGCTCGTACGGCGCGCTGGGGGTCTTCTCCACCGGCATCGACCGCACCGAGGCGGCGGCGCTGCTGCTCAGGGGAGAGACGTGGCTCAGGGTACCCGAGACGATCAAGATAACGCTCACCGGCAAGCTCAAACCTCCGGTATCGGCAAAGGATCTGGTGCTCTCCATCATCGGGGACATCGGGGCCGACGGCGCCAGCTACTCGGCGGTGGAGTTCCATGGGAACATCGGTTCATTGTCTGTGGAGGAACGCTTCACCATCGCTAATATGGGTGTGGAGATGGGCGCGAAGATAGCGGCCTTCCCGGTGGATGACATTGCCAAGAAATACTTCGCCTCGATCGGTATCAAGGAAAGCGACTACGATGCGGTCTGGGCCGATGATGATGCCGCCTATCTCAAGGAGCTCACCTACGATATGGGTAAGATCGAGCCGGTTGTCGCCCTTCCCCACACGGTGGACAACGTAAAACCCGTGGGCGAGGTGAAGGGAATCGAGATGCGACAGTTCCTCCTGGGCACCTGTACGAATGGAAGACTGGGCGATCTCGAGGCCGCCGCTGATATACTGGAAGGAAAGACGGTGGCCGAAGGAGCACGCCTGCTCGTGCTGCCTGCGTCACGGGATGTTTTCGAAGCGGCACTGGAGCGGGGTGTTATCACGCGGCTTTCCCGAGCGGGCGGCCTCGTTCTGCCGCCGGGCTGTGGCCCCTGTCTGGGAGCTCACCAGGGCGCCCTCGCCCCCGGAGAACGGTGCCTCAGCACCGCCAACCGGAACTTCAAGGGCCGCATGGGCTGCAAAGAAGCTGAGATATACCTTGCCAGCCCGCAGACGGTGGCCGCGTCCGCCATACACGGTAAGCTGGTTGATCCGCGCAAGGAGGTGACCGCATGAAAGTCTGGAAGTACGGAGACGATATAAATACCGATATGCTCTTTCCCGGTAAGTACACCTATTCATGCAGCACCGCCGAGGAAATCAAGCCGCACCTGCTCGAAGATCTCGATCCGGAGTTCTCCGGCAACGTAGCCGAAGAGGACATCGTCTTTGCCGGGAAAAACTTCGGATGCGGTTCCTCCCGTGAGCAGCCGGTCGTGGGGCTCAAGGCGGTGGGCGTACAGGCAATCGTGGCCAAGAGTTTTGCAAGGATATTTTACAGGGCCGCCATCAACCAGGGACTCCTCCTGGTCGAATGTGCGGATGCGGTGGATGCATACAAGGAAGGCGATGAAGTACAGTTGGATGCAGAAGCGGGCCAGGTCAAGGTCGGGGACCAAACCTTCTCTTTCCCGAAGCTCCCCCCCGAGATCCTGGCGATTCGCAATGCAGGAGGACTTTTGCCTTACACGAGGGAGGCGTTGAAGAAAACCAAAGCCTAGATAGGGTGCCGGAAGTGCAGCGCTACGGCGAGCACCTTGCACATCCCAACCTGGAGGGCACTCCAATGTGAAAGGAGCGGTTGCTGTGAGACTCTATGAACATGAGGCGAAAAAGGTGTTCAGGGAGATGGATCTCACCATTCCCAAACAATACGGGGTGATCCACTCCCCCGACGAGCTGGACGGGCTCAAGCTGAAGTTTCCGGTCATGCTCAAGTCGATGGTGCTGATCGGCGGCCGGGGAAAGGCGGGAGGAATCAAGAAAGCCGCCAACATGAAGGAGGCGAAAGCCAAGGCCAAGGAGATATTCAGTCTTGTGATCAAAGGCTATCCGGTCGAGACGGTGCTCGTCGAAGAGGCCGCCTCCGAGGCGGGCGCCTGTTATGTCGGCATCACGACGAATCCGGTCAACTTCAACATAATCGCCATGGCGAGCGCCGAAGGCGGCGTCGATATCGAGCAGGTGGCGCTGGAACGGCCCGAGGCCATTCTCAGGAAGGAGCTTCCGGCCAACAACACAACACTGCCGCAAGCAACGGCCAGCCAGTTTGCCAAGTTTCTCTGCAAGGGTCTGAAGGGTGATAAAGCACTCGAGAAAAGGCTCGCCGATGCCGTTTCCAAGCTGTATGCCACATACCAGAGGTTCGATTGCAAGGTCGCCGAGATCAATCCGCTCATGATAACGAAAGGCAAGAAGGTCATCGCAGCCGACGCCAAGGTGGTCCTCGACGACAACGCCCTTTACCGTCTCAGCGATCTGTTCGATCTACTCGGTGTGCGCGAGGCGCGGCACGACGTCTCCGAGCCGACTCGTGACG
The DNA here is from genome assembly GCA_020350885.1 of bacterium. Classification (GTDB taxonomy): domain Bacteria; phylum Krumholzibacteriota; class Krumholzibacteriia; order Krumholzibacteriales; family Krumholzibacteriaceae. Next base: position 2,180,851 of record CP070727.1, read on the forward strand.
AGGTCCGTGCACGGGACGCTGGCTTCACCTATGTGGATCTCCTGCCGGAGAACGCCAGAAAGCAAAAGGACAAGCTCTACGTGGGACTCGTGCCGGGCGGCGCCGGCTACGGGATCTTCTCGATCGATGAAACGGCGAACATCGGCGACCGCTTCTTCGGCGGGAAGGTCGTGCCGGTGAATTTCATGGATTCGGGTGGCGGGCCTCCGGTGAACAGGGTCGCCGAGATGTTCCACCTCCTCATGGACAAGGAGATCGTGGATATAGTGATAACATCCCGCTTCGGAGGCATATCGAGCTGTGATATTTTCATCCGCGGCCTTATCAAGTGCCTGCGCGATCGTCATGCGAAGGGCATGCGGATGCTCCCCGTCTATGGGAGGATGGTTGGCACGGATCTCCCGAGCGCGAAAGCATTTCTGGAGAAGGCTAAAATCGAGACCCCCGAGCCCCTCAAGGACATGGTGATCGTCGTCGGCAACCAGAAGATCATGGCCGATATCATAAAGGCTGGATTGAAGAGGGGGTTCGAATTGAAGGGTAAGAAGGTGTCCAAAACCAAAACGAAGGTGATAACCAAGAAAAAGGCAAAACCCAAGAAGAGAGCAAAGGCCAAGAAGGGAGGGAAGTAATGAGTAAGCGCATACCTGCTCATGAGGGAATGCTTTGCCACTTCATAAAGCACGCCCGTCCCGACCTCGTCAAGACGATAAAGAGAACCCAGAAGATAGAGACGATCGTTGTCGGTCTTGGTCGTCAGGGCACGAGGCACGCCGGTCTGATGCAGGAGTTCGGAACCACGGTCACGGCCGGCATCGCGCCGGGCCGCGGGGGACAACGTATCCACGAGACGATTCCCGTGTACGATACGGTGAAGGAATGTCTCGAGGAGCATCCGAACATCGCCGCCGCCTCCATCTGGCGCCACTACACGACGGCCCGTGACGCAACGCTCGAAGTGATCAAGGCGGGAGTGCCGCTCATAATTCTCATTACCGAGTTCATACCACTGCGTGACGTGAGGGATATTCTCGTCGCGGCGCGCAAGCACAAGACGAGACTCTTCGGCGGAAACACACCAGGTGTGATCTTCCCTCCCGAGGGGATCAAGATCGGTATGCTGCCCGATGTCTTCTATCCGGAAGAGATGCGACCCGGCGAGTTCGGCTCGAAGGGTGTGACGATCATTTCGAGGAGCGGGGCCATTCTCTACCACATGTCCGACGGATTGGCGAGCGCCGGGATTGCCCAGAACGCCGTGCTCGGCGTGGGCGGGGACGGTGCGATCGGCTCGACCTTCCGCCAGCTCGTTCCCATCGCAATGGATTATGAGAACACCGATCTCGTCGTTGTGGCCGGAGAGATCGGCGGCTCACAGGAAGAGCTGCTCGCCGAGGATATCAAGGCGAATCCGGGTCAGTATCCCAAGCCGATGGTTGCCCTCATCACGGGCGCCCATGCGCCGGAGGGAAAAACGATGGGGCATGCGGGCGCCATCGTGGCACCGGGCCAGGAATTCGGCACCTTCAAGTCGAAGAAGAAGGCGCTCAAGGCCGTCGGTGTACCGGTTGTCAACAGCCAGTACGATCTCATCAAGGAAGTCAAGGCCAAGATCAAACGCAAGAGATACTTCGAGATCGACCGGTATTACGAGAAGATGCGCCTGAAGTGGGAGGAGCCGCCCAAGAAGCCGTCCTGGGGAACCATCACGACGAAGGTTGCGCCGAACAGTCTCGTCATCTCGGGGTACAAGCTGGAGGAGATCATCGATCGCTCAACGCTTCTCGAGACGGCCCACCTCCTCGTCAAGACCGAGCTTCCAGCGAAGAAAGTTCTCGATGGGCATCACAAGCGTGCGGTCAAGGCGGCCCTGATGGCGGCGCCTCCCGTCACGCGTTTCAAGGGTGAGGATATATCTCAGGCGCTGGCGAAGTCGTTCCTGATGGACGAGGAGCTCTCGCAGATGCCGCAGGCCGGGAAGGACGGCCCGGTAAACAAGACGATCTTCGCGCTCGGACGCTTCGCGCGGTACCTAGCGCACATCCTCGGGACCGAGGCCGCCCTCGACAAGGCCACGGTGAAGGAGCCCTTTGCGAATGTGATCTACCGCGCCGTGACGGGCGAGGAGAAGGTCGATCCGAAGCGCTCTCGGATGGTCGAGGCGATGGTTGTTGCAAGCGTTGATCATGGCGTGACACCGCCGTCGGCCCAGGCGACGATAATCGGCGCCTCGGTCCGGCCGGACTACGCCATGGCCGTTGCGAGCGGCATCGGAGCTATCACCGATGTTCACGGCGGTGCGGGTGCGAAGGCCGCCGTCTTCTTCCAGACCTGCGTCGCCAAGACAGAGAAGGAGAAGCTCGGGTTGGACAAGGCTACCGAGGCGGTTCTCAAGGAGTACATGAACCGCGGCCAGCGGGTCCAGGGTATGGGCCACCGCGTCCATACGCAGGATCCACGGCGGGATGCGCTCTGGAAGATGGTCGAGAAGAACGGTCTCGCCGGTTCCTGTGTCGCCATATCGAAGATGGTATCCGACATCTTCGAGCAGGTGCGCGCAATGAGCCTGCCGATCAACGTCGACGGCGTGATCGGTGCGATCGTTGCCGACATGGGTCTGCGTGTTGATCTGGCCAAGGCGCTCTTCGTGTACGGGCGTGTTGCGGGACTCTCGGCACACTACTTCGAGGAGATCGCAAGCCAGTCGCAGATGCGCCGCATCAACTTCGCAGAGGCCGTATACAAGGGCAAGGAGCTGAGGGAATTCCCACGATAGGGTATTCGTCGGCGGTTTTATAGAATGGATCGCGCCGTCAGGTGCATACGAGAAGGGTGAAACGTGACTAAGCCATTGCATGACTTGCGGTACTTCTTCAATCCGCAATCGATAGCGATCATCGGGGCCTCGGCCAACTTCGACAGCATCAGCGGCAAGCCGCTGCGATACCTCAAGGAGCACGGCTACAAGGGCAAGGTCTACCCCGTCAATCCCAAATACGAGGAGCTCGGTGGCTTCAAGTGCTACAAGAGCGTTCTCGAGATCCCCGATGAGGTCGATCTCGTTCTTGTGGCGGTGAACTACAAGCTCGTGCTGCCGATGCTCGAGCAGTGCGTCGAGAAGGGCGTCAAGTTCGCCACCATATTCAGCTCGGGTTTCGCCGAATCGGGTGAGGAGGGAAAGATTCTTCAGGAGAAGATCGCCCAACTGGCCGAGGAGACCGGTATCGGTGTCGTCGGCCCCAACTGTCAGGGTTCGATCAACGTGAAGGAGTGCGTGATCGGGGGATTTAGCTCCTCGGTGCAGGTGAAGCCGCTCCGATTCGGTCCCATCGGGTACGTGACCCAGAGCGGGGCATTGGGTTATGCGATTTTCAACCTCGCCCAGGAATCGGGAGTCGGATTCAGCTGTGTGGCGAGCACCGGCAACGAGGTGTACCTCCATACACTCGATTTCATGGAGTACCTGCTGGAGGATGCCGATACGAGCATGGTCATAAGCTATCTCGAGGGTATCAAGGACGGGAGGCAGTTCGCACGCGTCGCCGAACGGGCCCTCGAGCTGAACAAACCAATCGTAACCCTGAAGGCGGGCAGGACCGAGGTCGGGCAGAAGGCTGCATCCTCGCATACGGCATCCCTCACCGGATCCGATGCGGTCGCCGACGCATTCTTCCGGCAGAAGGGGATCATCAGGGTAAACGATATCGAGAACATGATCGATATCGCCGCGCTCATGCAGCGCATACCGAACCTGCCGAAAGGAAAGAAGCTCGGGATCATCACGACCTCGGGCGGCGGCGGTATCGTGGCGGCGGACGAGGCGGTCGACATGAACCTCGATATCCCCGAGCTCGATCCCAAGACGAAGGAAATCATCATGGCGGTCATCCCCGACTACGGCTCGGCGTTGAATCCGGTCGATGTGACCGCCCACGTGCTCAACACGGCCGAGGATTTCATGACGGTCCTCGAGGCGATGGAGGTCAATCCCGATATCGATGCGCTCGTGATCGTCGTCACGATGATAACGGGTGAGCCGGGGAAGAACATGGCCGAGGATATCGTCAAGATGTCCAAGAAGACGAAGAAGCCGCTTACCGTCGCATGGACGGCGGGGGATCAGGTAATGGGCGACAACCAGCGCGTCCTGGTCGAGGGGGGTGTGCAGATGTACCGGTCGCCGGTGCGCGCCGTACGGGCGATGGGATCGCTCATGAATTACAGCGTGTTCAGGGATGGATACATGGCGCGCGACCGTGCCGCGGGAGCGGATGCGGTGGACGGGAAGGTTCGCGCATCTGCACTCGAGGTGCTCGCAAAGGCCGAACAAAGCCTCACGGAGAGCCAGGGAAAGGAGCTGTTCGGTCTCTACGGCATCCCCTGCACGAAGGAGGAGGTGGCCACCTCCGAGGAACACGCCGTCGAGATCGCCGGAAAGATCGGCTACCCGCTCGTCCTCAAGATCGACTCGCCCGATATCCTCCACAAGACGGAGGCTGGGGGGCTGAAGCTCGGTATCAAGAATCGTAAGGAGCTGGTGGCCGCCTACAACGAGGTGCTGGAAAACGCAGCCGCCTATGACCCAAAGGCCCGGATAAACGGCGTGCTGGTACAGGAGATGGTCAGTGGCGGTACCGAAGTTATCGTAGGGGTCAAGAACGATCCGCAGTTCGGGCCGACGATCATGTTCGGTCTCGGGGGTATCTTCGTTGAGATCCTGAAGGATGTCTCGCTGCGGGTCACACCGGTCACCCGGGAAGATGCGATGGCGATGATTCAGGAGATAAAAGGATTCAAGGTCCTGGCCGGCGCCAGAGGAAAGGCCAAGGCCGACGTAGAGGCCATCGCCGATGTGCTTGTCAAGGTGAGCCGTATGGCCCTCGATCTGGAAGAGCACGTGGCGGAGCTCGATATCAATCCCCTGCTTGCACTGCCCGAGGGCAAGGGGGTCCGCGTGGCGGATGCACTGGTGATAAAGAGATAACGCGGGAGCGGCTGCCGAACCGGCCGGCAGCCGGCAGGTTGAATGTACACATCATAATATAGTGACATAACGGTACGCATATAATGGTGGGCTGGAGATACCGATCTTCGGCCCGCTTCTCTAGGTACGGGTGTAACGAGGAGGTGCATCGATGAAGAACGGTACCGGGAAGAGGGACGGCGGGAAGGGGACCGGTCCGGAGGGTGCCGGATCCCGGAACGACGATATCGAGATTCATGTATCCGAGTCTGATATCAAGGATCTCAAGATACTCGACCGTTCCGATTTCGTCTTCGCCATTCTTTACAGCGTACTCTTTATCTGGGGACTCGTATTGACCCTCGTGTCGATTTAGGGAGAGGCAGTTGGGAGATATCCAGACAATCCACCTTGCCGTCATCGGTGCCGTCCTCGCCGTCATCTTCCTCTTCGGTTTTCTCGCCTCTCGCAGGATCAAGGGTTGCGAGGACATGCTCGTGTGCGGTCGGACCCTCGGGATCTTCTTCGTGGCGTGTTCCCTGGCGGCCGAATACATGGGAGGACTGGGAACCATCGGCGTCTCCGAGCGGGCGTTCACCGAGGGGATGGGTGTGATCTGGTACCATATAGCGGCCTCTACCGGTATCCTCCTCTTCGGGCTCCTCTTCGCCCACTACTACCGCAAGTACGGCATCCAGACCATTCCCGAATACCTCTACTACCTCTTCGATATCAAGACATGGAAGGCGAACGCCCTCTTGAACTTCGTTGCATACACATTCTTCACCGTCATAGAGGTTGTCGCCCTCGGTTCGATCCTCGCCGGCCTGACCGGCTTTCCCATCAATATCTGCTCCGTTGCAGCCGCAATATTCATCACGCTATACGTGCTTGCTGCGGGGATGTGGTCCATCGCCTACGTGAGCATGTTTTACATGGCGCTGATATATCTCGGCCTGCCGCTCGCTTTCTTTTACGTCATGAAGTTCGGTGTCCCAGAGCTCATCGGCTCGGGGGGCGCTGCCGGATTCACGGGCTTGGCCCGGGCCATGGCTGAGAGCGGCTTCGATCCGGACTTCTTCTTCAGCCCCTTCAGCATCTCGCCCATGGTCGTCATCGGTTTCTTTATCGGCGGGATCCTCGCCGTTCCGGCTGCTCAGGCCACGGTCAACTACGCCTTCGGGGCGCGCAACTGGAAGATCGCACGGCTCGCGCCCATCCTGGCGGCGTTTCTCATCCTTCCGCTTTCGATCTGGACGGGGACCATGTCATTGTACGCCAAGACGGCTGGTCTAACGGCCGAGCCCAAGCTGGCGCTCATCACCGTACTGACGGAGATCCCGCCTTGGATCGGTGCGGTCGGGGCACTGGCCATATTCGCCGCCATCCTCTCCACCGCCGATTCGATCCTCTTTGCTGCGGGGAGCGTTCTTGCCAAGGACCTGCTTCAGCGGTGGATGAATCCCCACGCCGACGACAGAACGGTCCTTCGCTGGACCCGTTTCAGCATCCTGGCAGTGGGCTTGATCGCCACGGTCGGCGCGATGACGGTGCCGGAGCTTCTCAAACAGGCATACTTCGTCTACACGCTGCGTGCCGTGACATTGGTGTGTGTCTTCTTCGGCATCTACTTCAGGCGGGCGCATCCGGATGCGGCCTTCTGGTCAATCATCGTCGGCCTGATCGCCGCCACACTGTACCAGTTCAACATACCCATAGACTACAAGCCCTACTTCTGGAACGTGCACGTGTCGATCTTCACCGTGATGATCACGGTACCGGTCTTTTTCGTTATCAGTCTCATACGGAAGTGGACACCGGATACGGCGGGGGAGCCACCGCCGTTGTACGCAAAGGAGAAAAGCACATGAACGGAGATTACTTTCCGCCGTTTCTCTACTTCAGTCTCGGTGCCTGGCTGTTCCTCTTCGTATTCTTTATCTCTTTCTGCATCTACCTGGCACGGCTACCCGATGATAAGATTCTCGATTACAAGGCGAAGGCGATCGAGAACAAGAGGAAGCTGGGTATAAAGATATTCAAGTTCTAGGGAGGAGTCACGTGGTCCGCCGGAAATCGAGACATAGGCACTTTGCTGTCGCTATCGCGATCTCGCTCGTCATCATGGCTCTATCTATGAGCCCTCTGGCCGGAAGTCCTCCGGCGAAGGCGGTGCTTCTCGGTTCCGGAATGCTCCTTCTCCTCATGAGCATGATACTGCTCCAGCTTCGATTGTTTCGGGAAGGGGACGCGAGAAAGGCCGAGAGCACCGATACTTCGATTCTCTCTCACGCGCCGTCAGCCCCTGCGGGGCTCAAGAATCCACGGCAGAGAACCATCTGGAGCGGTATGGAAGCGACGAGATCGATGATGAGCCACAGGGAGGAGGAGGCCCGAAAAGATGATATGAGAAAAGAGAAGGCACGTCTCGGCCTGACCGATGAGGAGGAGATCCTGTACGTGGGAAACCGTTCCTGGTCCTCCTTCTGGCCGATCGCTCTCCTGTCGTTGATCTGCGTTGCGGCATCGACCTTTTCTTCCGGTGTAACATCCCTCATCCTGCTCGCCTCGGGCCTTGCAGGCCTTCTCCTGCCGGCGGCGCTCGCCGGCTCGACGAGATACTACCTCACCAACTTCCGGGTACTCGTCAGCAGGCGGCCGTTTCCGGGACGGAAGCCTCGCTGGAGCGTGCTCCACTACAGAGACATTCTCCGCTACTCGGCACGCAAGACGTTACATTTTAAAGGATTGCGTGTGGAAAGTGCGGAGGGGACGATCGATATCACGGGCCTGAATCGAGCCCAGCTCGATACCGTTTCCCAAATCCTCCGGAAGAAGGCACCTGCGGGGTTTTGCCTCTGAGCAACAGAATCCTTCCCGTCAGGTATCCCCCTTCACCAGCTCGATCATCCGTTTCATCGTCTCACCGCATTTCGCATGGATCACGACATCCGCGTAGTTGTCGTAGGGGGTCGCGGTGAGGTTAATGATCGCAAGCTTCGCTCCGCTGTTGATCGCCTCGAACGGAAGCTGTGCTGCGGGATAGACGACGAGCGATGAGCCGAGCACGACGAAGAGATCACTGCTGCGTGCCATCTCGAATGCTCTCGACGTTTCCTCCTCGGGCATCGGCTGCCCGAAAGAGACCGTAGCCGGTTTCAAAAGGCCGTTACAGCTTTCACAACGGGGGACCTCTTCACCTTCATCGATTCTTCTCTCTATCTCTTCACGGTCGAAGGTTGCCCCGCACGCGAGGCATCGCACCATGCATGCGGTACCATGTATCTTGATGACCTTATCCGGACTGCTACCGGCCCTCTGATGCAGGTTGTCCACGTTCTGCGTGATGACGCACTGCAGCTTCCCCATCTGTTCGAGTTCGGCCAGCGCATAGTGCGCATCGTTCGGTTTCGAGAGCTTCATGGGGAGGTAGAATTCCCTGTGGAATTTCCAGTATATCTTTCTCGATTCCTCTGAACTCAGGAATGACTGAAAGTTGAGATCGTCCGGATTGTATCTATCCCAGACCCCGCCGGGGCTCCTGAAATCCGAAATGCCCGACTCGGTACTGATACCGGCACCCGTGAGAACCGTAATGTTCACGGCTTCACGTACGAGTGTTGCCAGGTGCTCGATTGTATCATTCATACGGATCCATCTGTTTTGGATGGCACCGAATCAAGCCTTACAACAACGGTCTCGGACAGCAGTGAGCCACCAGGTGGGGGAGATTCTCTGTGAAGAGTGCCGCATGCCGGTCGATGGTTTCGGCGCGCTTCTCGACTATTTCCTTTCCCGCATCGGTAAGTACGAATACCGGTATGCTCACGCCGATCTGTACTATGGCCTTTGGACCGACTATCTCCCACACGGCCTTCGATGCACACGCCCACACCATGTCGGCATGTTCTACCATCGATTCGGCACCACCGGCCTCGACGCCGGTGTTACAGATCATCAGAACGACGAGCGTGCCGCCGTTCTGCCTCTCCACCCGCCTTAATTCCGGGAGCAGAGCAGCATGTCTTCCCGCTACGGTAACGGCAACCCTCTTGAAACCGTGCTCGAATGCCTTTCGCACTCCCTCGAGCTGATCGATGCCGGCATCGACAGGATCGATGACGATGCCACCCGCATTGTTGATTCTTTCTATGACCTCGGCTATCGGCGAGGTTTCAATGAGCCCACCCATCCATTCCCCGATCCCTTGGATCAGCCGGGGGGTCGTGGCGATAACGGTCCCCGCACCATCGCAGGCAAGGACGGCGCAGTCGATGATATCGTGAGTCCTCGCGCACATGAGCATCTCGGATGCACCGTAGGGGACCAGATCAGTATCGGACTCTACGATTCGATCCTTCGTAAACATGCCGACCTTAACGATCTTGTATCGGACGATCTCCTTGATGAATTCCTTCGTGTGAATGGTATCCCTTCCATACACCTTCTTCTTCAAGGGGCACCATTGGACGAGAGGTTCGGTCGCATCGACCACTTCGCCGTTCTCGACGGTCACCTCTCCCCCCGCATGTCTCATGATATGTCTATCGGTCATCAGATGATCTCCGTTTGCTATCTCATGGGAGCCCTTCGGCCGTTCGAGGGCCGCCATTTACCTGTAGCTGAATCACCGATCCCTGCCGTAGGGGCACATCCTGTTCAATCCCTGCAGGTGACAGACGCCCGATCCAGTTACACCGTATACGAGGTAATCCTTCCCGAGCTTTCCGATTGCTTGCATGATGGCATCGAATGTGCCGTTGACCAGGGTGGTGCCCGTGATGACAACGAAGTCGGACCGTTCGATCAGTGTGTCCGTCTCATCCCGCCCATCCACGATCGTAACGCCGTACTTTTTCTTGCCGACATTGTCCCGGTTGAGATCGCTGACCGTGACGTTCTCTTCACCGAAGGTCGAGATCAGGGCCTCGGCGATGGCCGGATTCAGGCCTATCAGTCCCACCTTGACCCCACTCCGCTTCTCCCACACGAAACCCGCGATCTCTTTGGCGCACTTCTCGGGATCCTCGTTCTTGCAGTGGACGGTGCCCTCTATTTCCTCCAGGTGCCTCAACATCGCATTCAGCACTGCGATGAAGACACCTCTGTTCTGATTCGTTGTCAGTGGAAGCTCCAATACATCCCGCATCGTACCGCTGAAGTTACGCGGCGAATCCGTGAAGGCGTGACCCTTGGCACCGAGGACATCCGCCTCGATTACCCGTTCCTTCCCTTCGATGATGGGGAAATCCTGCCGCTGCGGACTCCCGATGGCTTCTTCGGGTGTCAGGGGCCTGACCGTGACTGATACGTGCACATCGAGCAGGCGCTTTGCATTCAGTATCTCCTCGAATTTGTGCTTCGATTCTTCGATGACCGTGGGGGAGGCTGCATTCATCATACCGTGACTCCGAAGTAGGAAAGTATGAACTTCAGGGAAACGTAGGTGAATACGATCCCGAATATCAGTTTCAATGCCGTCGATGGAAATTGTTTGTTCAACCGTGCACCGATGTTCGAGCCGATAAGGGTTCCGAGGCAGATCGGAACGGCTGTTTCCAATACCACGTAATCCTGGGAAACCTTCAGGAGCGAGCTGCAAAAGGCGTTGGCGGCGAAGCAGGCCAGTGAGGATCCCATCGCCACTTTGACGGAGGTGTTGAAGAGAAATGTAAATGCAGGCACCAGGATGGCACCCGTGCCGATCCCCATGAGACCGGGGAGGATGCCGGCGGCTCCACCGAGAATCACCTTCTTCCACCAGGATCCGTGTATTGCATCCGTATATATATCCCGGAGCTTCTCCTTGCGCTGCCATGGTAGCCCTTCGAGGATCATGCGGGCGGAAATAAAGGCAAACACCATGCCTACGCCGAGATCTATCCACCGCTCCCGGCTGGTGAGATAGAGGAATCCGAGTGAGAAGATAACCGTCGATACCGCTCCGGCTATGATCAATGGAAGGATCGACCTGATGTTTATATGCCCGAGTTTGTAATGCCGGTAACTCCCCCCCAGTGTGGTGAAGAAAACCGCCACTATGCATGTTCCTGCGGCGAGGGCCGGGGGGAGGCCGAGACCAAACCGAAGAACGGGGAAGATGATGATCCCTCCCCCGATGCCCAGCATACCACCGAGCGTTCCCGCCAGGATCCCCGCAAGCAGTATCAATGCGAATTCCAGCATATAAGATACGACTCGATCAATTACCGAATAGCACCCCGGTGAGTGTTTGAAAAAAACCCATCCCCACGCGGCCCTCGTTACCTGACGAACATGTTATGTCTCTTTTCGTCCTCGATGGTCGTCACGGGGCCGTGTCCCGTGTACACAACGGTACTATCGGGGAGGGTGTATAATCTCTCCCTGATCGATCCGGCAAGAGCCGCCATGGAACCTCCCTCGAAGTCGGTTCTTCCGATCGATCCCTGAAAGAGCGTATCACCGGAGAACAGTACGTTCTCCTTCTCGATGTAAATGGATATCCCTCCCGGAGAGTGGCCCGGTGTGTGGACGATCTTGAGTTCGAGCTGGCCGACCTTCAGAATATCCCCGTCATCTATATATCCATCCGGATCGGGCACCTGCTCTATCACGATGCCCCAATTCATCGCAGATCGCTTGGAGCGCTGGACGAGCATGAGATCATCGCGGTGAAGCAGGAAATCGGCGTCGAGCTTTCTCTTCAATTCTGTTACACCGGCGTTGTGATCGAAGTGCCCGTGGGTGGCGATAATAAACCGGATCTCCAGTCCGGTCTCCTTGACTACCTCCAGTATCTTTCCCGCATTATCCCCAGGATCGATGATCGCTCCCTCCCTGCTCTCCTCGTCACCAATGATGTAACAATTGGCTGCGACAGGCCCGACAACGAGACCTTTCACTATCATGTTGCATGTCCTCTTGTTGAAGAAAGGTACCTATTTCTTCGGTTTCCCGAGCACGGCCTCGAACAGCTCGTCGTCGACCCTCTTGCCCTCGGCCAGGAGCTGGCGGTACTTGATGAAGTCGACCGTATCCTGCTCCGTGATCTTCTTCGTGTTGAAGGCGGTAAACCCGAGGAACGCCTCGCTGTTCATGTTGGTCGCAAGCCAGTGACGGTAGGCCTGCTTGCCGAGATCCCAGAAGAACTTCTTCTTCTGCCTGACCGAGTCGATCGACATCTGGAGGCAGTGGGGGAAGAGGTTTGTGAATGTCCACAGGATGCCGTCCACCTCACGATCGAGAAGCTCGAAATCGGTGGCGGCTTCCTTTACGAGTGTCCGCGCCTTCTTGCCCTCGTCGCCCGTCTTGAAATCGCCGTAGACGATCACGCCGTCGGAGATATACGCATCCGTTATGACCTGCGGGTTGCGCAGCCATGTGCCGTCCTGCTTGATGACGGGCACGGCCTTCGTGATCAGCCCGAGCCGCTGCGCCTTGTATGCGCTCCACAGCTCGCACGAGATGCAGTTCCACATGGCAAGCTCCATCGGCAGCATCCAGGGGAGGAAGTCGGACGAGCCGCCCACGGGTGCCGAGCCGTGCCGGGGACCTGCCTGGCCGAACAGCGCAAGATCGGATGCGATCGCCAGGTCGCAGGCCATGCCGATCTCCTGGCCGCCGGCCACGCGCATGCCGTTCACCCGGCAGATCACCGGCTTCTTGCAGTTCAGGATGCTGTCCACCATGCCGTTGAAGAGATCCATGTAGAGGGCATACTCGGTCGGTTTGAGCGAGTAGTACTCGGCATACTCCTTTGTGTTTCCACCCGTGCAGAATGCCCGATCCCCCTCCGCCGTGAAGACGACGGCCACCACACGGCGGTCCATGCTCGCTTTGTGAAAGCCTGCGATCACACCCTTGACCATACCGGTGGTGTAGGAATTGTACTGTTTGGGATTGTTGAGTATCACCCATGCGGAAAAGAGGTCATCGATCGTTTTACCCGTCTTTGGATTGACGATCGGCTTGAGCTCATACTTGATCCCCGGAGCCTCATCACTGAAGTGCTCATCACCCCAGAGATCGTGATCCTTCACACCTTCTTCTCTCGGTAACCAATCAAGACTCATCTGCCTTCTCCTTTTCCGGCTGGAATTCCCGTTGCCCGGTATCTGCGTCTTGGCGTCCCGTTACCAGGTAACGGTATGCCGGCTTCGCCGTATTCCGGTGGAATCTATCTATCAACTTCAAGGCAAGTGTATGGGAATTAGAGGGTTTGGTCAAGACCTAAGCCCGGCGATAACCGTGAATAGGCCAACTATATGGTAATCCTCAACTCACGCCCCGGTGGGTGAGACTCTGAACCAGGATTGGGTGCGCTGAATCCCATTAACGGATTTACTTGAGCAGCACCATCTTCTTCGTCTTCGCGAAATCCCCTGTAACCAGCCTGTAGAAGTACACACCGTTGGAGACCGGATGACCGTTATCGTTGAGACCATTCCACATTACGGTGAATCCCTCCGGTCGCGGTGTTTGGATCTCGTCCACCAGCGTCTTAACCAGCTGTCCGGCTACATTGTAGATTCTCAGTGACACACGGGTGCGTTTCTCTATCCCATATCGTATGGTTGTCACCGGGTTGAAGGGATTCGGGAAGCTGTTGTCGAGATAGGCACGAGCAAATTTTGGAATATCCTCGTGAATTCCCACGATTCCGCCCTCCCACACCAGTGTCGGGTCAGGGTCTCGATCAATCCCCGTGGGCCACCAGAACACCGGCATATCGCCCGGTGTCACCGGCCCGTTTCCGGTTACCATGTCGAGTCCGGTCTCGAGGCCGAGGAGATCGTTAAGCTCGAGGATAATACTACCGGTTGGAACGTCTGCGAGGTAGAGAGTTGCCGGTAACGCCCCGACTCCCGCCGTGGCTATAGCCATGACGCGGTCCCCCGGAAGTCCCGCTGTGAGCTCGAACCGCAGGCGTGCATCCCCGCCACCGGGCTCCTCTTCCGGAACACAGAGGTAGAGCTCACCGGGCTCCGTCTTATCGATCAACCCGAGATCGACATCCCAATAGAACCGGCTCATTCTCAGAGGATCGTTGACCGTCTCGAAGGAGTATCCCACTAAGAGAGTGGGTGGAGCGGTGAAGACGACGATGTCCGCATCCGATGCATTGTCCGTTCCGATCGGCACGATGAGGGCCGGGGGCTCCACGGGGGCGACAATCGGATCCACCGACCTTTGGTAACCAAGGAAATTGGCACCGAAATACGAATCGGCTGCAACTCCATCCGGATGCATGATCACGATACCGGGATCAAACCCGGTGCCGTCATATTCCAGGGGAACCGCAAAGGCGAAAGTAGTCCACCGAATCAAATCGACCCCGATCTCATAGCCGAGGATAGTAAGTCCCGGATTTACTCCAGGATCCTCCGCCCATGCCAAGAGCTCACCGGTCTCGATATCCACGATATAGAGATCTGCGTCACTGCCGTCATCGTTTTCGATCGGTACGGCCACGCGGTATGGTGGGTCCATCGGATCGAGGTCGCACATCACCAGCAGATCCACGCCCGCCTCATATCCTGTGATCGCCGCGAATGAGGTTCCATTGTCCACCTAGAAGACCCACAGCGCGAAGCCGTCCTGATCGATCTTGTAGAGATCGCCGATATCACCACTATCCTCGACCGGGATGAGAATATGCCGATCCATACCGCACTGGCCCGGATCGAGAAGAACGATGTCCACGTCGCACTCATATCCCGGAAAGGCAAGGGGTCTCGGTCCAGCAGCATTTAAATCCTTAACACTTATATGTGGATCTAAGAATTCGGGAGGCACGTCTGGTGGAATCACGACCATGTCGGATTCGAAATCGAGAAGGAAAAGATCGCTCCCGGCAGGCGTTATCACTGGTAACGCCAGCCGCAATCTATCCCCAGCCTCGTAGCTAACCGGATCCATTCCATCTGCCAAATTGGGCAGCCAGGGAGCGGCCTCGCACGAATCGCACGGTCCCACCCGTCCGTCGGTTGAAAGGAGGCGGCAGCTCCCCCAGTCGCCATCCCCGTTACTGACATCTATGGCAAGTACCCCGCGTACCGATTGGTTCTCGCTTTCCAAGGGGAAGAAGGCGATAGAACCCTCGTATGCATCCCATAAACCGTCCACGTCCTCACGGAAACCGAGGTCGCCGAGATCGATGTCTACCCTATCGATCACTGTACCGAGGTGGTCGGTAAGGAGCAAGATGACCATAGCCCGTGCCCCGTTCTCCTTTTCCACCGGTAGCATGATCAAATAATCTCCGGTTTCCATCTGCTTGATTATCGGATCGACTCCGTTTTCGTAACCGAGACTGTCAATGAGATCCTCCTCGAAAAGGATCCCCAACGGTTCTCCGGTGGCGGGATCCAGATCGATGATCTTCACACGGCCTCGGGATCCGTCTTCACTTTCTTCGGGAACGACCATGAACTCACGATTCGGCGACACCACGATGTCAACATCATCCTCGAATCCCAGAAGATCGGGAATAAAGATAGTAAGCGCAGTTGTAGTTGCAGTGACTGCCATGATAATTGAGATCGATACCAGCACCGACAAGAAGTATTTCATGATAACCTCCCTTTTATTTGTCCAGCGTACCGGTGGTGCGCCGGTGTTCCCTTGCTTGTTCTCTAAGCGTTATAACGATACATTAGTTCAATAATACCAGCTTCTTTGTGAGAGACATTTCCCCCACTTTCAGTTGATAGAAATAGATGCCTGAGCTCATGCGGTTTCCCTTAGTATCCCTACCGTTCCAGGTTATCTCCTTCGATCCTTCATCCAGCGTTTCATCCAACAGTACAGCGATTAGTTTTCCTTCCACGGTGAAGATCGATACTTTCACATGGGCTTTCTCGGGTAACGTGAATGATATCGTTGTCATAGGATTGAACGGATTGGGATAGTTCTGATTGAGCACAAACTTCAATGAAGGGGTGGAGATCGATGTTTCAAAATAGGTCAGCAACCTGTCGTTCTCAATGATATTGATCCGGTAGGTATAGGAGGTTCCCGGTTCGGCTGATGTGTCGAGGAGGACGAATTGATTTTCATTCTGTGTTATTTCGGCATTACGGACTTCCATGTAGGATCCGTCTGGATTGATCCTACGGTATACATCGAAAGTCAGGATGCTGTTGATATCGTACAGAACCCACGTGATGACGACATTGCCGTTATCCCAATACGGCTCGAGGTTTGCAATGAGCTCCACTGATGTCGGATCGCTCACGGAACGCAATCCCACCGAGGTAACCGGCTCGAGCTCGGTGTCATCGTCCGTGTCGGCCGAGAACACCAGTTCATAGAAAGCACGCTCGTCCAGCAAATCGAATTGAACCGTAACGGGAATCGTTGTCGAATCCCCCACAGACGGCATGGGAACGACCCCGGTAACGGGGATCCCCGGCTGCATACCATTCAGTCTCACGATATTATTCGGATAGCCGCTCATATCCGAACGTATCACTTCGAACTGGTAATCAAGATTGGTCAATGTGGAACCCGTATTGTACAGCCTGAGGTTTACCTCGTACGGATCGCCCGGCACCAGGTAGTACACGTCACCCGACTGCCCTTCCATTATAGAAAATGCACCGCCTGCGAGCATAAACAGGGCGCAGATGTCACGTCTATCCCACAGGGCACCGTGGCATCTGGCGGTGTTAGTGGTCTCCATATTGATCGCGGTTACCACGTAGCAGCTTATATCGAACTCCTCCGTCATACCTTCCGGCCGTGCGATCTTCACGCGCACAGTGGCGCAATCCCCCGAAGGAACAAGAACCGGTGTGGGATCGAGAAGGGTAAAACTGGTCGGTCCTTCGATCCCGCACAACGTGACTGGCGAGAGGAGCTCCCCTTCGAAGGACAGATCGTATGTATGATCGTCCGGCAGGTTGTTACAGATGTCTACTTCGACGGTTACGGTGTCTTCCCCCAGACAGAATGGAGTATACAAGGGTACGTGGCAGATCTCATCGCCGCAGCAGGAATTCAGCACGACGTCGCCGTTCCCCTCTACCCCCTCCGCCATGAGGGGAGTCGTCTGGAACCATCCTGCGTTATCAACCATATGCTCATGAATGGCATTCATCGTTATTGCGCCGTGATCGAGCACTTCCCATGTCGACATGTATCTTCTCCCCCACGTATCCTCCCGATCGGTTGCTGCTGTGTATAGGGCTGCGTTGGTGTGAAGTCCATCGTTTAAAATATTGATAAAGGTCCCGGAGCGGCATTGATCCATGGTTATAAAAAGACGGCACACACGGCAGAACGGCGTGTCTAATCGCAGCTCGTTAGGTCTATATATTTCATCATCTTCCAGTTCCCCATTGTCGTTGAAATCCCACAATACCAATCCAAGAACACTTCCATGATTGGATGTATAAATGAATAGAACGTCTCTCAATCCGTCGAGCTCACTGCAAAGGGAGCTAATCTTTTCTCTAATGGCCGCCTTGTTGGCTGAATCTGTAACGTCGCTCCCCGTTGCATGATCGTTGTCACCTTCTTCGTCATCCAGGTCGAGTGGTGACCCGGTCGCGTAGTACACGAAGATATTCGCTTTCGGGAAACCGAGTTCCCGAAGCGTCTTGTAAACACTGCTCAGATTAAGTTTGTAATCTAAGCGATTTTTCCTGCTATTCTCTCCACCAGAGATCAACACTGCGTAGAGACATGGATCGTGCAGTAAGAATACTCCCCCTTCACTGGGTGGGTCCTCCAGGCTCGGACAGTCATTTGGTGTGACCTCTGCGCAATAGAAGTCGACTCGCGGTCCCGCTCCCATATTGGCGAAAACCGAGGGTGTCCATTCCTTGCCCACGGGGCCCATATGCGTGGTCAGATCGGCCTTGACCACGACCCAGCTGCAGGGATGCGCCCAGTTCGCTTCCGGTATCGAATCGATCATTACAACCCAGGCGAGGGGATAGGGGATTTGCTCGTCCGGTACCTGGGGATCGACATCGCGTACGACGTGCGTCGAATCGACCGGTCCATCCGTCATCCAGAGCGTGAAATCACCGTACGAGCCGCCCAGAATCTGATCCTGCACGTACTCGGCCACCGCCTGCTGGTCGTGGGGCTTCCATCCACCGTCACTGCCCGTTGTCTCGAAATCCGCGTAGCTGACCGGGCTGCCGTCCAATTCGATCAGTATATTGTCCACCTGGACGGCGCCAAAGGAATCGAAGTAACCGTCCTGGTCCGACCAAGTGGAATCGGAGGTGACCCGAAGCCGCAGGACAATCTGATCCCCCTTCGGCCCACTGTAATGGCCGGGGCTGATGGTCCACAGCTGATCGAAAACAGCGGGTGTCACAAACTCCCCCGACGTTTCCTTGTTGGAACCACTCACCTGTGCAAGGCTTACGAATGTGCCGGCATCCTGCCACTCAACATGGAAGTAGTCCAAGCCGGGCTGTGTGTCGTGATTGTAGACGAACATCAAGCGAACCGGGGTTGGCTGGGTCGTGTCCGGAACTGCTATACGCCAGTAAAGATGATCGTCCCAGAAGTTACCGTAGCCGGGTGCGGTGATGTAGCCCGGTGTCCCGGACGGGACACCCGACCACATGGCTAGATTTCCGGTTAACGTGTCAAGGTTGGCGGCGTTGAACGAATTGATGTGCCAGTAAGGGCCATCAGCCTTCACCGCATCGAAACCACTCAGTAAGACAGCAAGGACAAGAAGGAGCGAAGATACAGCGGAGGCTGTTCTGGACTTGATACAGATCTTGGGGCTAAAGAAAATCATGTCTAACCCCCCTGCGGTATGGATTGTACTGTTCTACCTCGATTCGGCTATGTGTATAAAAGAAAGCAAGATCCATTTGGTTTACAATAACCGGAAGCAGCCCTGTTATTGCGAAGCTAACAGAAGATAAGGATCGAAGTATGATTTAGAAGATTTGACTCCCCTACCTTAGATTCTTCCGATAAGTGTACGTCGGTTTGTGTAGCATTGTCAACGATTTCCTTAGTCGAATTGTAAGTAATTCCTTATACGGCATATGCCGGTTATGTAATCACGGATTTCATCTAAGCCGAGGTTGTATAGCGTGTTTCATTCTGGCAACGACAACAATTCCAAACGGTTCTTCTCAACACATCTTGACCCGCATTGGAAATTTGTTTATAAAGAATTGCCTTGAATACACTAACGCGAGAAGGACAGGCAAGATGGAACGAATAGAGAAGCTACAGGAGTTGTTGGCCGAGCAGACAATCGACTGCGCCCTGATGCTCTATCACCGTGATGTATACTACTACGCAGGGACTGCAAGGCCCGCCTCCCTGGCGGTCACGCCGGACAGTGCCGTTCTCTTTATGCGGAGGGGTAAGGGCTGGATCGAAGCCGAATCGCAGCTCACGGATATCCGCGACGGAGGGCTGAAGGCCATCTTCGAGTGGGCGAAGGAGAACGGCATCAGAGGGGGTAGGGTGGGAATCGAGATGGATCTGGTACCGGCGAATATCTATCTGCGTATGAGAGAAGAGCTGCCCGAAGCCGAACTCATAGACATTTCACCTCTCGTTCTCGAACAGAGACTCGTCAAGGACGAGAAGGAGATAGAATCCATACGGGGGGCGTGCCGTATCGTGGAGGAATCGCACCGCCATCTTCCCTCTGTGCTGGAGGAGGGGGTGACCGAGCTAGAGGTCGTTGCCGAGCTGGAGAGGATCGCGCGGATGCACGGCCACGAGTCCTTCGCCATACTGAGGAAACGGATGGAGACCGAGATGGGGGCGGCACTCGTGCTCTCGGGCGAAAACCTGGAGATCATGGGCGGCTACGGCCAGGTCGTGACCGGAGCGGGTCTGAGCCCGGCTTTTCCGTACGGACCATCGAGGAGGAGGATACAGGCCGGTGAAGTTGTTGTCTTCGATATGGCCGTCGTGAACGAGGGGTACCATGCCGATCTGGCGAGGACCTACTGTATCGGCAAGGCGCCTCCCGAGGCTCATGAGGCGCATAGCGCGCTTGTTGCGGTTCAGGATGCGATCATCGAGACGGCAAAGCCTGGTAGCGCGGCGAGCCGGATATATGAAGCGGCTGTCGAGAAGGCATCCGAGCTGGGTTGGGGGGAGTACTTCCAGGGATCAGGCGAACAGAAGGGAACCTTCGTCGGTCATGGCCTCGGGCTCGAGGTCGACGAGAGGCCGCTCCTCAGCCCGAAGGACGAAACGGTGATCACGGAGAATATGACCTTTACGACCGAGATATTCATGGTTCACCCGGCATTCGGGGAGGTCAAACTCGAGGATACACTGCTCGTCACAGGGAACGGTCCCGAATTCCTCACCACACTCGAGCGTAGGGTGATGGAGATATGAAGCTGGGCTCCGCTTGATCGATATCGTCGAGCACGATATAATTCACAGTGACAGGCTGATTAATATCAAGTTAATGCAGCAGCTAGGGATTTGAGGGTATAATATATTATTATATCACTACTTAAAATATTTCCTCTCCAGCTGCTCATGAAAGACGATCAGGTTGGGGTACTGCTCGATCAAAGCTTCGTAGGTGGGGTCGATTTCGTTATCTCGCAGGTGCATGACGATTATGTACTGCGGCTTTATGACTTCTTCGATGAGCAGTGCACCGATAGAGTCCTCCATGAAGAATCTATCCAGGAAGGCGATGTCGATGCGTTCATCCTTGAGGGCATTCCGTATGTAGCCCTCGCTGGATTCGGCGGCGAGGTCGGCGAGATGAAGGAATTTGATGCCGTCGATGTCGACGATCGATTCGAGGGTCAGGTAGGGGGTGCCATCGGAACCTGCGTGGTTGCAGCCGAAGAACGAAGTCTCAATTCCCTTTATATTCTTGCTGACCTTCGTGTTCCATTCGGGTGTGAAGTTAATCACTCGATTGGAGATCTCTCGGTAAGTATCGCCGGCGGCCTCCGTGAGATCGTCGATGGCGAGCTGGTTCCCCACGAATATGACGTCTTTGGCGGCCCGCATGTACTGCAGGATCATTTCCGCGTGGAAATGGTCAACATGGTTGTGTGAGGCGATATTTAAATCAACGCCGTCAAAGGGGCGCTTCTTCTCACACATCAGCCCGAAAATCCTTTCCCCCGTGTTCGTATAGTTCCAGGGATTGTCGATAAAGGCGTCGAACATGACCTTCTTGCCGCCTCCTGAAATAACAAATCCTTCGTTGGCGATGTACCTTACTTCGACATGCTTTTTACCCTTTCTACCCTTTATCGGGAGTGGTTCTGGAACGGTTTTCTTTGCTCCGTTTTTCAGTAGAACGGCTATTATGTCATCATAGCAGGCGTCATCGGCGATGGAATACGGCGCCTTGCCGTCTTTCGTCTTGAGATTCGGGTCCGCGCCCTTTTCAAGCAGGAATTCTGTGAGCTCGAGGTCCCCGTCGGCTACTGCGAGGTGCAGGGCGGTGCGACCCATCATGTCCGCATTGTTTACTTGTATACCCTCGTCTAACGCCTTGCTTACAAGGGCAGTCGAGCCTCCGGCGACGGCGCTGTGCAGAATGGTTCTTTCTGCTTCGGTCTTTGAAGTGAAGTCCGCGCCTTTTTCCACTGCTAGGTCGACCAGAGCGTCCATCCCGGCAGCGGCGGCACCGTGCATCAGGACGTTGTACTGCTCTTTCGTGAAGCCATTCAGGGCGCCTTTGGATATCAGGTACTCGACAACCTCCCGGTGGCCTCCGTTGAGCGCGGCGAGCACCGGGACAAGGCCGTTGTCGTCGGCTGTCCCGATAGCTGCTCCCTCTACCTCGAGCATCTTGAGGATCTCGAAGTTCCCCCGAGCAGCGGCATGATAGAGGGGCGTGGCGCCGTTATTGCCCTTCACTTCGACGGTGGCGCCCTTTTCGATGAGGAGCTTTACAACCTCAGGGTGGTTCTGCCTTGCGGCAAACAGCAGCGGTGTGTTGCCCCTCGTGTCCTGGTAGTCAAAGTCACTGCCTTTTTCCAGCAGGTATTCGCATGCCCCCAGCTTGCCTTCGTAAGCGGCGTAGAGCATCGGGTTCTGATTGAAATCGTTCCTCGCGTTGATATCAGCTCCGAGCTCTACGAGCAACTTGATAAGATCCATGTCACCCAGGTAGGCGGCGTAATGCAGCGGCGTCTCTTTTTCTCCCCCGACGTATGTAGCCAGAGACGGATCGGCCTCGAGCATCTCCTTCCCTCGAGCGGCGTTGCCCATGCGTAAGACCTGGAGTATGTCCTGGGACATGGCTGCTGAGCTCATCGTAATTGATACGAATGCAATGATGACCGAAAGCAGGAACAATTTAGTAGTAGTGCCTGAACGGAACCGCCGACTGATCATGATATTCACTCCTTTGCCGATCTTTTTGAATAGCAGCAACTGTACTTGATTATATAAACTCATCGCTAGTCTGTTCCATGAAAGTTTTTAGATAGTTATGTAAATTAATATATAGTATAGTTAGCTTTTCTATTGAAAATAGGGAAGATGATGAGGCTATTCAAACTGAATAACAAAAACATATACCGAATGTGTTTAACAGCGATCTTTCTAATGTTGATCACTAATGTATGGGGTTCTGATTCTGGTATAGGTGCTGATGAAAAAAAGCATATGTTACTGGGTCATGATGGTAAACGGACAATTCTCGCAGTTCGCCTGCATGGTAAGGTCAAGATCGATGGTCGACTGGATGATCCTGCCTGGAACGCAGTAGAGTTTCAGGGCGACTTTACTCAACGTGAGCCCGATGAAGGCGAGCCCTCTACTGAAAGGACTGAGATCGGTATTCTCTACGATGAACGGAATATTTACTTTGGTATTAAATGCTTTGATTCTGAACCGGAAAAGATAATCGCCAGAGAAATGCGGCGTGATGCCATTGTTGATGATGATGATTATTTTGAAATGGCTATTGATACGTATCACGATAAACGCAGTGGATATTATTTTATTACAAATCCACACGGCTCTAAACGGGAAGCCCAAGTGGCCAATGAAGGGCGTGACTTTAATCCTGCGTGGGATGGTGTCTGGAGATGTAAAAGTTGCATCACCGAGGACGGTTGGTTTCTCGAGATTGCCATACCCTGGAAAACCCTGAGATTTGTTGAACAAGATTCATCCATATGGGGGATTAACTTCGCACGTATGATACGTAGAAAAAATGAACATGTCTATTGGCAGCTCGTCCCCCGTAAGCTTGGAGGTGCCGCGGTCTTCCGGTTCTCCGAAGCGGGTACATTGCAAGGCATGACCGATCTGAAGATGGGCGGCAATCTCGAACTCAAGCCCTACTTTCTGGGTGGCTTGGAAAACGATCTCAATACAGATTTCAAAACGGACCATCTGAGTGATTTCGGTTTGGATTCCAAAATAGCACTAACCGCCAACCTGGCAGTGGATCTGACACTGAATACCGACTTCGCCCAGGTAGAAGCTGACCAGGAACAGGTCAATCTGACCCGGTTCTCTCTCTACTATCCTGAAAAGCGAGAGTTTTTTATCGAGGGTGCGGAGGTGTTCTCATTCGGCGGCGTTGGGATTCAACGATGGGATAGAAGCCCTGCGGAGATGTATCTGTTTTACAGCCGAAGAATCGGCCTTGTTGACGGTAACGAGGCACGGATATTCGGCGGGGCCAAGATGGTGGGTAAGATTGGTCGGTACCGCATAGGAGCGATGAACATACATACCGACGACGTCACGTATGCAAATGGTGATGAGACTGTTGAGGTGAATGCGACCAATTTTTCCGTATTCCGGCTCAGTCGAGACGTTCTCAAGCGAGGAAGTGTTGGCTTAATGTTTCTAAACAAAGAAGAGATCCGTTCGGAGCACTATAACCGTTCTATAGGGATCGATGGCCATTTGCCATTAAGTGATTATTTTACAGTTTCAGGCTATGTGGCTGGTACGTATGGACCTGATCAGGTAGAAGATGCAGAACGATTCGATATGAACAAACAGAACTTCGCTGGCAAGCTCAGTCTTGATTACAACAGCGATCTCTGGCAGATTTCAACATCGTACCAGGATATAGGAGTACGGTTCAATCCGGAGATGGGATTCAACAGGCGATCGGACTATCGTCTCAATACAGCTTCGGTGGAATATTCACCACGGCCTAAGGGATCGACGGTGATTCGTAAGTTCGAATACCAGATCGAGGGCAATTATCGTTCTAACCATGATAATCGCATGTTGGATAGCGAAGTTGAGACTTCATTTTCAATTGAATTCCAAAACAGCTCCCGTTTCGGTATCGATATTGAGCGGAGTAATGAATATATCGATGAGGATTGGGAAGTACGCGAGGGCTTCCTCGTTCCTACGGGAACCTACACCGGTTACAATTATTCTATAAACGCTGAAAGCGATAAAGGCCGCGCCATTGCAGGTGGGATTGATGTGAATTATGGAGATTATTATACGGGTCATAACACAAGTTTTGGCCTTTCCGGTACTGTAACGTATATCCATCCGATTCGAATGGAGATAGACTACAGCCATAATTATGTTGATCTTCTAGAGGGAAGCTTTCATACGAATACGCTGGGACTTCGCATGTTTTACTTTTTTTCTACGGAGCTCTATTTAAAAGCCTATGTGCAATGGAATGACGACAAACTGTATAATGAAGGAAAAGAGAGGATAATTAGCAATGTGCTGTTGAGATGGATCTATTCACCTGCCAGTAATATATATCTGGTGTACAACGATGGACGACTCATCGGACCCGGGCCCAACGAAATCAAAAATCGGACATTTATGATCAAGGCGACTTTTTTCTGGAGGAAGTAGACCTTAAACCCTGCAAGTGGTTTAGAAAACCGGGGCAGGTCACGCTTTGCTACCCTTGCAGCAATATCTGATACGATAATCCAATATACATCATGGTAATGCGAAATGAGTAATGTCTGAGAGACAGTTAGTGAAAAAAGGAGAAACAGGGAATGCAAGAAAAAATCCGATCCAAACAGATATTTCATTTATTAAATATTTTATCAACTATTATCCTTTTTTCTGTTTGCATCTGCACTTCTCTCGTAATAGCTCAGCCAGATATGAATATGAGTGACAAAGCTTATAAATCCGAAGTGCTTCAAAAGGTTGCGAGTCTATTGGAAACAAAATATGTAGTACCTGAATTGGCAAAACAATATGCAGAGGAATTTAAAAAGAAATATGAACGTGGGTCTTATGAATCTTATACAAGTCCCAAAGAATTTGCAGAGCAGATCACCGCAGATCTCATACGTATTACAAAGGATAAGCATATAAAATTTCGATTAATAGAATCGAGCGATATTGGTGAAAAACCCGAGAGTTCCCTTCATCATCCCCTACGCTACTACCGATTGGGTATCAAAGAGAATAAAGGATTCTCAAAACTGGAATGGATAGAAGGGAATATCGGCTATTTGGATATTAGACGATTCTATTATATTTCGGATATCAAGGATATGGTTATCGCTGCAATGAGATTTTTATCGAATGCCAATGCCATCATTATTGATCTCAGGGAAAATGGGGGCGGATCGGGAGATTATTTGAGCAGTTACTTTTTAAAATATCCTACTCAATTGAATGGCTGGTATTCTCGTGAAGATGATTTCTTAACAGAATTTTGGACTTCTAAAGAAATAGGAGTGGAACGACTTACTGAAGTACCTCTTTTTTTATTAAAAAGTAAAAGAACATTTTCTGCTGCTGAGTCATTCGCTTATGATATGAAAGTGAGAA
>CP070727.1:2206625-2209989 GCA_020350885.1 bacterium
ATATAGGTTTTCTTTGGCATTTTGGGCCTCCTTGCTTACAGGTTAATGTTACATTAACCTTATCGGCAAGAAGGTCTTCTTGTGTCCATCGTTTTACGGGTAACAGAGCACTAGGTTCGTACACGAGGGCGGGGTTGTAATCGCGCTCGGTGCTCCGCCGACTAATAGCGAGAGCGAATTCCCATCCGCCCGTGTCCAAGCCCTGGTAAAGGAAATCTTTGGCGATAACGGATCTGACTCTTCATCCGTCCGAGAGCCGAAATCCAACGTGAATGCCGCAGGTGGTACCGGCATCTTCCTTCCTTTCGGTCTGGAAAGTTTGCTCCCGCTTGTACTCGATGGTCTGTTGGAACCGGATGTGAAAGTGGCCAAAGCCAAATCTCCCTTGCGTGTTACGCACCGTCGCCTCGACGAGCGCGAAGTCTATTTCATTATCAATGATAGCGCCAAACCGTGGACGGGCCAAGTAGATTTTTCTGCAACCGGCGTCGGTGAGCGCTGGAATCCAGCTACCGGCAAAATAGAGGAGACTATTAATTCCAATACTGCCCGGATTATTCTGGAACCGTACGATGCTGTCATTTTCCGCTTCACCTCCGCGAAGCTGCCCCAGAGCCGTACCCTCACCGGCGGAAGATTGCCAAACCTGGTTCTCAAAGCCGTGCCGGAAGTAGAGCCAACCAAGGGACATGGTGAGTTCGTTCGTGCTGAGCTGACGCCGGATACTGCTCACTCCCATGCTAGTTCTCCGGCCTGGCAGGCCGCTGCTGTCCTGACAAAGGGCAACGTTGACACACATTTGTTCCTCCAGTTTCACTACGCACAGCCGCTGGATCTGAGCGATACCGACTGTCTCACAATAGAAACCTGGGTGCCCAATGGCTAGTCAACACCAAACCAACTTCTGGTGATACTCCGCGAAGAGGGAGGTGGTGACTTCATCGCGGAAACGGGCCGTTCCTTAGCCGCTTCGGGCCGGGAACGATCCTTCGTTGTACTAAGCCGATTTCAATTAGCGGGCTGGTCGAAAGATGCTGACGGCATCTTGGATTTGGAACGAGTGGGCGATATTCTAATTGGGTGGGGCGGCTACTTCGGAAAAGAACATGAGAAAATACAATTCAGCGTGGCACTGCCCCAGGTCGGCTCCGTGATACCCAACCACAAATAAATAATGTTATATTCGTGAGATGCATAGGTTCACAGTCTCATTCAGACCTAACATGGATAATTTCTGTGCGTTTCAAGCATTGAGGAATATAGGCAGTTAGGCTGATGGAGAATAGCACAAATCAGTTCGACCGATACGGCCCTATTTCGTCGATTGGTATCGGTTCAAAAAGAAGTGGTTTAATTAGCGATTCTTTATCCAGAGATCTGCTTGGAGGTGATACCTGTATCTCCTCCAAAGACTGGTCGATAACGGCATTAAGTGATGTTTTCTGAACCTGCCCATCGCGTAGAAAGATACTATCGCATTGGGCGAGAATGTTACGAAAAATAAAGTTCACATTGGCATTGGTCTTGAGATCAGTCAAATCGGGATATCGGATCGAGTAAGGAGGTTTACCTGCCTGTGGAAGGAAACCCTCAATGGATTCGAGCCAGCGTTTCTCGTCCCATCGGCTGAAGCTGATCCCTGCGAAGCAATCAATGAAGATATTGCCTTCCACGAGATTCTCCTTGCCTCCGTGGATCTGAACACCGCCGAAATTAACGGCGCCGCACCGCTCGAAAACGTTTCCATAAACAGCGACACCTGAGATCATATCGTCCAGTCGAACGCCGGCTGCACCGTGCTCCGTTCCTCCACCTATATCACTCCATCGATTCCAGCGAATAACGACGCCTCGATACAGCGGATTGCCGAACATGTCGAGCCCACCTTGATCATCGGATTCCCTAACTACGTTTCGGATGATATTCAGCTCTATAAGGTGATCGTTGCCCTCGATGCGCAAGGCCGAGGAAGGTATGTTCTCAAACAGGTTATGCGCGATTCGGTTGCCGCAGCCGTCGAGATGAACCGCCGGAGCATAAGTGCGTCTAAGACGCGAAATATTGAAGATTCTGCAATTCTCGACGTAGTGCCGGCCCGAGGTCAGCGTCTGACGGTCCCCGCCGGCCACGCGTGTCCCGCCACAGCCGAGCGTGTGTAAAGTACAACCGAAAATGCCATGATGCTCTCCGCCATCAATGATGATTGCATCTCCTCCGAGCTGTTGTATTGTGCAATTGGCTACAAGGCAGTCAGCCCCTCCGCTAATTTGAATCCCGTTACCGCGTCCCTCCTGTAACATTAATCCGTGGAGAATTACATGTTCGACATCGGTCATAGTGATAAAAGGTTGATCAAACACACTTAATACTATTTCTGCTTTGGATACATCAATTTCCTTCGGCGCAAGCCAGTAAACTTTTGCCGTACGGCGATCCAGATACCATTCACCTTCAGCGTCGAGTTCACGAAAAACGTTCAGTGCGTAGTATCGCTGGTCTTTTCGATAACCGTAATTGGAATAGGGTTTGGATAATGTGAATATTCGCCCATCCGGATCGATTGAAGCAACTTTCTGAAATTCCTCGTACCAGTCCCAGAACCAGTAGCCGTAGAGTCGCACATCCGGTTCATCCAGCCATTGGCCCGGACGGTCTTCAACGTAACCAAAAATCCCGTCTCGGCATCCTTCGATCCGGTTCCAGACCTTGAAGGTATCTTTACCAAGAATCTCGCCGGTTTTGACGAAGCCCTCGTTTGGCCAGCGGGAGAGCGTCTGTGGTTTGCCGTTGACGAATAATTCCGGGCAATGACGCAGGGCTGTAGCATCCCCCCAATCCTCTATACCTGTGGTCTTGAGGTCGGCTTCCAAAACACGGTCGCGAATGCGTACGTCGAGCTTGTCGCGAAGCTTTGCATCTGAGATTGTTTTCCATTCGGTGATTCGAACACCACCATGAAAGATTGCCGTCTGGCCGGGTTCCACTTGATAGACAACGTGTTTGTCGGCAGTACCTGAATCCACAGATCTAAGTTTCAGCGTCTGTTCCCATGTATAATCCCCTCCATTAATTACGATCTTCACACCGCCATCGGGCAGCGTGCCTGAGCGTGATTGCTTCGACGATCGAACTGCATCGCGTGCTCTTTCCAGAGTTCGAAATGGTTTCTTTTGCGAGCCATCCCCAGTATCATTGCCGGTGGGTGACACATAAAACACTTCGCCCGGCGTCGGAATTGCTGGTAACTTCACACGATAGGAAATCGGATCGCGGGCAGGTAATCCTTTTTTTAGACGCTTTACTTCCGCTATACGTCTTTGGGCAGTCTCTCGATGAAACCATAGCAGTTTTGTGTCTCCAGCCA
>CP070727.1:2210089-2215207 GCA_020350885.1 bacterium
GCTGAATGGAGATTGGAAAAAATTATGGTCAGAAAAGCCCTTAGCAGCTTAAAATCTACCTACAATCGTGACGGGCACCCCCTTCGGGATCGGTTCTGGTGAGCACCTGGCCGTAGCTGTTATAGGTGAATTGCACCGTAGGCGTACCCGCATCGACGGATGGATAGACGATCTTCATCAGGTTGCCGACCGCGGTCCCCCACTCCCCGACGTCGTTATAATCGTAATGGTAGTACACTTTGCAACCGTTCGGATCAGTCGCCTCCATTTGATGGACGAACCACCTTCCCTGACCGTTTTGATTCGTACTAAAATTGAAGCTCGAACTGATATTGGGATCCGAATGGGGCGAGCCGGGCTTACAGACGCTATTGGCGTCGATGATGCGATGGTCTTTGTTGTATGCAATTTCCGAGGACGTGCCGAACGGACTGACTGCACCGGTTAATCTGGATAAACCATCATATTCAGCTTTACTTTCCCGACCTAACTGGTCGATCGTGCGAATCGGATTACCGAACTCATCGGCCCACTGAATGACAGAGAATCGTTGTGTGACGTTGTTCGGGTCCTTCTGTGCAGGCTCCAGCGTCTCGGCCCGGTAACCCGCGAGGTAGTAATCCGTTTCATCATCGTTGGCATCGGCCTGTTGCCTGAGCCGGCCTAAGGAATCGTACACATTGGTCAGGATCGGATTAACCGCATCGACGGGCGAGAAGATCTCCTCCAACTGCCCATCATTAGCATCGTCGTAATCGTAAGTCCAGACTTTCGAATCAGGATTGGTATACGTGTCGAGTTCATCCCCGGTATAGTCGTAGGAGACGCTCTTATTCGCCGAACTGATCACTTCGTTGATATGATCGCCGGAATAGTCAAAGTCCAGGTCCCAGTACGCGGTCGACCCGCCAACCTTGCATCTCACCAGGTCGAGCTTGCCGCTGGAGTAGGTGAAATCGACCTTATTGCCATGCGCATCGCTCCATTCGTCCATCAGGCCGGAGCTGTCGAAATCGTAGAAGATACCCTTGGTATTCTTGAGCCGGAACTTGCCGCTGTTGAGAACGAGCCGGAGGGCCTGGCGCGTGGGCGGATTGTAGTAGCCATCCGTTTCGTTCGCATCCGGCAGCCTGGTAAACTGCATCTTCCCGCCGCCCTGTTTGATGGTCACGAGATTATCCATCATCTGGTCCATCAGCCACGACTCGCACAGTATAGCGATCACATTCTCATTGAGATCGTCGGAATCATCGGTCAGGATATCGCAGGCCACGGTCAGGTTCACGATATGGGGCACCGCGTCCATGACCGAATCGGCGCCCAGGGCCTGGAAGCTGTCGCTGCGCACCTTGGCCGTAATATCAAAATTATGCGTCCAGCCTAAACCGAACGGCCCATCCTTGAG
Organism: bacterium; assembly: GCA_020350885.1. Taxonomy (GTDB): domain Bacteria; phylum Krumholzibacteriota; class Krumholzibacteriia; order Krumholzibacteriales; family Krumholzibacteriaceae. Next base: position 2,211,495 of record CP070727.1, read on the forward strand.
CCGGTCCTGAGAGCTGTACGTCCGGCTGAGCGACAGGCCGAATGGCATCCCTCCGGTGCCGATGGTAATATCCGTCGAGTCGTTGTGATAGGTCCCCTCGCGCTCCCCGGCGAAGACATCACCCCTCTCGAACAGCTCCGAGCCGCTCATCGCGTCATTATCGCTCGCCCCGGCCCCGCCGCTATAGCCGCCGGAGATAATATAACTTGCGGTCATTTCGCCGGAACTCGCCTTCACGGCCTGAAATCCGATCCCCGTCCAGTCATCTTCGCTCAGGTCGCCGTACTCCGGCAGACGGACCGTGAAACCATCGTCGATATAGTCTTCGGCCAGGTCCTTCTCGGCCTGGCTGTAGTTGACCAGGTTCGACTGAACCGTCGACCAGTTCGCGGAGGTTGCGGAATATATGTCGTTATACGTGGCATGGTCGTTGGCCTTCTCGAGCAGATTCACCGTCGAGACCGCATCGCAATCCTGGAGCTGGCGAATCACCTCATGCTCATACGCCCCGGCGTGCCCCGTCACCGCGAGGAAAATTCCGTTCGGATCGTAATAGTTGTACACCCCGAGGTGGCCCAGCGGAATGTCAATATAGGGTGCATCATACTCGCCCGCTACGCCGACCATGTGGTGGTTAACCAGCGTCGGCGATCCGTAACAGACCCTGCTATCGGCCAGCGCCCGCATCTTGCTGGTCTGAGCCAGCCAGGTCAGGCCCAGGATCGTATAGGACTCGCCCAGGACCTTTTCGGAAGTCGCCGATTCGCCGTCAAAGAGATATTGCTCCAGCACGCCCCGGTGGGTTTCGATGACTTTCGTATTCGTATTGCCCCAGCCGTTGACGATATGGTAAAAGCCGCCGGACGTGACCTTCACGGTCACGGTTCCGTCGAAGTCAGTCGTGTGATACGGGTGTTCCACGGTGAGCGTCAGGTCGTACTGATTGCCCGATGTGGTCGTATTGCCCGTGGCCTCGACCGTTCCGTCCAGAATGAGCTGCGGCTGGTTGGATCCGTTGTATTTAAGCGTCAAACGCCGGCCGTAAATATCGGATGACCAGAAGGTCTCGTCAATGCCCTCATGCTGGATCCGCAGTGACGTACGGTACATGTCCGGCGTATTGTCGTTATAGAATCCATCATCCCGCGGATCCGAAAGCACAGTATACGGCAGCGTATCAGGCGGCAAATTGCTATCCTCCGCCGCATCGATGGTCTTGCCGCTAATGAGGTCCGCCACGCCACCATCCTCAAGATTGTCTCTGATATACTCGATGAGATTATCGCTATACGTCTCGAGGTCGTCCCGAATATCGCTCTTGTCCCACGGACCTGTACCTGCATTATTGAGGAAGGTTGTCCGGTTGTACCCCATGGCCGATTTCAACTGCGCCAAGGACAACCCGCTCGTCTTCGTATGGGTCTTGTAGCTGGGATCGAACTCATAGTGTTGCCCATCGATCTTGACTTTAACCCAGACATGCTCCATCTTGATATTCGAGATACCACCCCCGCCGTCCGCCGTCACTGTCGCATAGATTCCGGCCCGGGCCAGGATGGCTTTGGCTTCATCGGCATCGTCCACTAAGCCGAGCCAGTCAAAGGCCTGGGTCTCAGTTAGCTGTATTTCGCCCACGACGTAGTTCGGATCTGCGACGGTATATTCCGTACAATGGTCTTCAGCTTCCTCGAGTAATGCGATCATCAGAGAGGCCTGGTCGAATCCATTGCCGCTGCGGTCCATCCAGGTCATATAGGGGCCTTTGAGGTCGCCCCAGATGAGATCGAACTTGATATAGTCATGCACGAACTTATACATCAGGCCGGGATCATATTTTAAACCCCGGGCCAGTTGCTGGATCTCGGCATCGCTCGTGCTTGCTCCCGGTCCGTTCGGAGTAGAGGACATACTACTACGAAAGTTGCTCGGCGTAGCCGGGGTGTCCAGCAACGGCGCCCGAAAACCCGGCAAGTCCGCCGGCACTGCAGTTTGCACGAGCAGAACACACAAAAGGATAGCCGGACAAACTCTTGTACCAAAAGCTGAAGTCAGGCTGGATCTTGCTCCTTCGGTTACGGCGACTTTCTTGCTTCTTTCATGCTCCTTCATGGCAATCTCCTTTCCCTGGAAATTCAGAAACATAGATAATATAGATATTATAGATCTAAAATATCCTAATTCACTCCGTTGTTGCCCCGAGGGCTTTACCAATTGACATTAGTGTAGATGAAAAATGTGCGCTTTCCTCTTTGCCACTTTCTGTGACATAAGAGGATCAATCCCTGTTATCGGTATCATTATGGCTGATTGTAGTTGGTGTAAGGCCCTCTTCAGCTTTTCAAATAATGCTTCTTAGACCGGTGAGAAGCGATTATTTCCCTTGGACCTCAAAGACTGCACGTTCTTTCTCTGCCCAATAGTAGATTTTTCTCTTGGAACTCAGCCTCTCCTTTCGCGGTTTACAATTTCGTCTGATCGTGTGGGTGTCCCTTTATCGCTGAGGCTCCTACCCTTTGTCTATTAAATGAGTGTCAAAAGGATTTCATTTGGGCCGTCGAATTTCAGAGTTTTTTAATATTTTTTGTAATATTATTTCAAACAACCAATATCGCCGGCTCTCGGTGACACCATCAGCAAGAGGCATTGAACAGGAAGGCTATTCCTTTTCAAGAATAGGACGGAGTAATTCCTGCAGTCTTTTTCGGGCTCGCTTAAGACGGCTTCTGAGGGCTTCATGAGAGCAGCCCACTGTCCGTGATACCTTGCGTAGGGGCACATCGTTGTCTTGAGAAACATCCATGGCCTGACGTTCCTTAATCGTCAAACTGGCTCGGACTTTTTCCAGAGCTATCGTAAGCTCTTCAAGAAAAAGTGCGGTTTCGGGTTCAGAAAGGCCCTTGCACGTATTCTGGTTGATATCCATACGCGCTTTCAAATCTCTTTTAACGATTTTGTGAGACCGTCTGACCTCTTCGTTTACCGTATGTTTTGCAATGCCATAAAGATACGTCAGAAAACGCGACTGGCCCCGGAAGTTCATACGCTGCTGCCAAAGGCGGGTGAAGACTTCCTGAATAAAATCTTCAGAAGACATGTGATGATGGTGATACCTGTCAAGGATTTGCTCGAGAATCGAACCGTACTTGTCGTAAAGGCGCTCGAATGCCTCAGGATCATTCTCGGTGATCTTTCGCATCAACCTGGACCCTTCGTCATGATCCGCGTTTAGACCTTGACTCCTGTTCGTATCCATAGGTTCTCCGGTATCTGTTCGATTCCCGAGCAATATACGAACCGGACTGGAACGTTTATTCTCTTCTAAAGATGCGCTTCTATCCCTAAAGTCCGCGCACGATTATTATCGCTGCTCGAAAAACCTCTCTTCCATTCACAAACCTAATAAGCTCTCGCTGGAGTGCAAACATTTTTTTTTCGGAGTGACAACCCTATGTCACTCCGAACGAAAATATTTATGGAATTCGCGATTATTAATCGATAAATAGGGTCCAGAAACTACACAATACGCGTATCAAGACATGCTCTAGCGTGATTTTTTTGTTTTATTGTTGACACAGATACTGAAGTATGTGTAATTATAAACCGCACGTTCTTTTTCTGCGGAGAAAGTACAAGGATGACCGGCTGATCCTCTTTGACCATCGACAGCCCAATAGAAAGGAGGCGGTTGCGCGTATGATAAGAGCACTTCAAAC
>CP070727.1:2215307-2219605 GCA_020350885.1 bacterium
CTTTGGACCTGGAAATTGATGACGCCAGGGCTTCGCAGCGCTCTGTTTTGGCTGGGCTTTTAGGAGAATATATAGGCGTAACGGCGTGGAACGGTGTCCCAACGCCAGTCTGGACTGATATACGCAACGGGCATCAGGATGTCTTCGCCGGCCATCTTAGGGATGATGTCTCTGTTCTCGTTCAGCGTTTCGAAGCGACAGCAAATAGGGGGGTAGTACATCTTGAATGGGATATCGTTTCGGATGAGACAGTGGCGGGTTTCAATGTTTATCGACGAAAGGGACGACGTGGATTTGAAAGGGTTATTAACCGAGATGGCTTGATTCCCGGGACCGATCGGAGCTTTGACGACACCGATTTCGAGCCGGGGGAGAGTTACAGCTATACATTAGGCACTGTAATGGCGGATGGAAAGGAATTTAGGTCTCCCGCTGTCGCGGTTGAAACGATCCAATGTGAATTTGCGCTCGGCTGTAACTATCCAAATCCATTCAATCCCGCTACAACGATTACCTACATCATTCCAAGATCGGACTACGTAAGTCTCCGGATCTATGACATACAAGGTCACTTGATAGATATTCTGGTGAGCGGTCACGGGAAAGCTGGAGAACACTCGGTATCGTGGAACGGCACGGATGCAAACGGTTCAGCAGTGATGTCGGGCGTATATATTGTCCGATTGAGGTCTGGAGGAAGAGCACAAACTGGTAAGATCTTATTGCTGAAATAGGGCGTGGGGCAGAAAAATTCGACCGACATACAATTAGCAATCCCCCTTGCGCTTGCACGTCCTCAGGAGATACCGATTTCCACTGATTGACAGACAGTGTTTGGCGTCCGATACTGCTCATTTCGTTCTCAAAACTTCATGAGTGATCCGGCTGGTTACGGCGGGTTATTCGTAATGCAGGGAATCGATAGGATTCAGCTTGGAAGCCCTCATTGCGGGCCAGAATCCGAAGGTCAACCCCACGGCGGTGCAGAACAATATGCCTACGAATGTCCATTCCAGGGGCACATGAGCGGCGAAGTCCGTCACGAGACTGATGATGTTTCCAAGTGCGAAACCCGCGGCCACTCCGATGATACCGCCTATATTGCAGAGGATGATCGCTTCAATGAGGAATTGAAGGAGAATATGCATTCGTTTCGCTCCCAGCGCCTTGCGGATGCCGATTTCCTTCGTGCGTTCCGTCACGGAGACGAGCATGATGTTCATTATGCCGATGCCGGCCACGATAAGGGCGACAATGCCGATGACGAACGAACCGGCCTTTATTCCCGCCGTAGTCTGGTTGAAGGTCCTGATGTTGCTGTCGTTCGTGAAGATGGTGAAATCGTCCTCCTCATGGGGTTTCAGCCCCCGCTCCTTCCTCATAACCATTCTGGTTTCATCTAAAGCACGCTGTAGGAGCGCCGCGGTCCTCGCCCGCACGGTAATATTCACGGAGCGCTCGCTGCCGTTCGCATCGCGCATTCCGTACGTATTTACGAAACGAGTGATGGGAATGATAAGATAGTGGTTGAAACGACCGCCGATTGCGGAGCTCTTGTCCTCGAGAACACCCACGACTTTGTATTTCCTGCCGTCGATCTTGATGGTTTTCTGAAGGGGATCGGTCCATGGAAAGAGTGTCTGTGCCACTTCGTATCCCAGCAGTACCACGTTCCGTCCGACTTTTACGTCTTCATGGGAGATGTTACGACCGAACTCAACATAGTGCGTGTTGTTGGTCGTGTACTCTGGAGTGCCCCCGCAGATCATGAGATCCGGATTGGTTTTGACATCCTTATAGGATGCAATGTGACTATAACTCCACAGCTCCGGCCCAACCAGGTCAACGCTCTTTACGCTCTCCCTGATCGCGTCGGCGTGTGCGACAGTTGTGGGCCTGCGCTGCTGGATCTTTCTTCTTTCTTCTTCACTTATTGCTCCTCCGACCGCCCATTTCTGCACCTGGAACGTCTGTGTTCCCAGCACGCTGATTCCTTCCTCTATGGCGACCTGGACGATGGAGATACCGGTCATGACAGATATGATCGACGCAACGCCCGCTATAATGCCGACCATAGTCAGGGCAGATCTGAGCTTGTGCGCCTTTATCGCGGTGAAGGCCATTTTCAGTGCTTCGAAAAACATTTTCAGCCTCGGTGGCTATTGCATTCGCCTTTTCTGTCCATATACCTGACGACGTTCGATCAACATTCGATATCTATTCATACTGCAAAGCTTCTATCGGATTGAGACGTGATGCCCGCATCGCCGGAAATAATCCGGAAAATATACCTACCAGAAAAGAGACCAGAATCCCAACAACAACCACGGGGAGAGATACGGCGGCAGGCATTACGAGTTTGTTGATAAGTGCAGCAACGCCATATGAACATATCAGTCCGATAATTCCGCCGGCGGCACAGAGGCAACATGATTCGAAAAGAAATTCCGTGAGTATCGTCGTTCGCTTGGCTCCGACCGCCTTCCGTATACCTATTTCTCGGGTTCTTTCCGTTACCGAGACGAGCATAATATTCATCACGCCGATTCCTCCTACAAATAAGGAAAAACTGGTAATGATGAAACCTATGAGAACGACGACACCCATCACGGTGTTGTAGGCGCTCAACAGGCTGTCCATGCTGTTGATTGAGAAATTGTCTTCCTCGGTAGGGCTCAATTTTCGGATCTTTCTCATTTCTCCTATCAGCTCATACCGGAAATCTTCAATCTCTTCATGGCTCGGAGCCTTGACGGCAACCTCGAATTCACGGTTTCCGCTTCCGTAGGCCTTTACAAAGCTAGTTACGGGTATGTAGATGCGTCTGTCAAAGTTCGGACCACCGAAGAAGCCGCCACTCCCCTGTTTTTCCATCACGCCGAGGACACGAAAGGTGCTCCGACCGATTTTGATGTCTCTTTGAAGGGGATCGGCGTTGTCAAAGAGAAGATCGTGTATCTCTTTGCCTATGACACAGACGAACTTCCTGTTCTTAACATCGGCGTCACTGAAAAAACGCCCGTGTTCCGGGACGGCATTTGACAGCAACATCTGTTTTTCAGTAGTGCCGATAATTGAAACACCTTCCAAGATATTCGATCTGAACTTGATATTCCGTCTCGTACCTGTAGCAATATTGACAGCCTTTGTGTTATTTATATTTTGTGCTAGCTCTTGACACTGCTTGTAACTTATACGCGGGCGGTTACGGTACCTGAAGAAATCCCCGGTTATAATCCATGGCATTCTCGAAACATGAAGTACATCCGAGCCGACGGCGGAAATGCTCTCCTTGAAATTATTAGCCAATCCATTCGAAACAGTCATAGTAGTTGCGATGGCCAATATGCCGATGACGATTCCCAGGGTCGTGAGCAGGGCTCGATTCTTATTTGCCTTTAAAGCTCTTATGGCGGTGAAGAAGGACTCCGATATTACATATATGAGTACCCGCATGACATGATCCGTCTTTCTTAATTATTATTGCCGACGTTCTTGACCAGCACGGGCGAATTATTATTGAGCGTTTGACTTATTGCACGGTAGCTGCCCGTTACGATTATATCCCCTGCGGAGATACCGGAAACAATTTCTATATGGGTATCACTCTGGATGCCTGTTTCGATCTGAACGGCTTTTGCGGCGCCGTCTACTACTACGAAGACAAGCGGTACAAAACCATCCTTGTCCGGAATATACAGTTGCAGGGATGTGCTGTCCGTCTCGGATCCATTCCCGGTTGTGTTTGACCCCTGTCCTAGTTGTTCAGGAGTGCGTACTGTGACACACTGCATGGGTACACATAGAACGCTGTCACGCGTTTCGACGACTATATCGGCGCTGGCCGTCATGCCGGGCCGCAATTCTACGACAGGGTCGGTGATTGTGAGCTTTACTTCGAATTCGGTCTTTTGTTCGGTGGTTCCCAAGCCGCTGACGCTTGCGCTGCTGGCGATCTCCCTCACGACACCGTGGAAGACCTTGTCGGGCAGGGCGTCAATCTCAACCGTGGCGCTGTCGTTCAAGCTCACTTTCACAATGTCGTTTTCATCGACATTGACGAGTGCCTCCATAACGGAGAGATTGGAGACTATCATGATGACGTCTTCCTGAAACTGGGATCCCAGCGCGATTTCGCCGACTTCCTTGTTGAGCGTGCTGATGGTACCGGCCATGGGTGCGAATATGGTCGTTTTGGAAAGATTGTCCTTTGTCTGTTTAACCTCGGCACGGGCTTGTTCGACGATTTCCTGTGTGGATTGATATCGAGCCTTTTCTATCTGCACGGTGGAATAGGC
>CP070727.1:2219705-2225443 GCA_020350885.1 bacterium
GAAGGAACGCTGGTAAAGAAAGGTGATTTTCTACTCCAGTTCGACATCAGTGATCTCGAAGAGAGGAAACAACTTGAGGATGATAAGCTCACCTCGTTGATAGCAGACCTGGACAAATTGAAGGCGCAGCAGGCCTTCAGGATGTCGAATCTGGAAAGTGAATTGAAGTTGAATAGGTACTCGTACGAACAGGCAGCCCTGCGTCTCGAGATGCGAAAGTTCGAGTCGGAGGCGAGGCAGGAGGAGGCACGCCTGCAACTGAAAGAGACGGAGATCAAGCTTAAAAAGGTGCAGAAGCAACTGGAAGCGCAAAGAATCATACATGCCAGCGAGATCGTAAAGAGTGAGACAAGAATTCGCATAGCCCGGAGCAATGTGAAGTCCATAGTCGAACGGAGCAAGAAGCTTCAGCTCCGCGCGCCCGCCGATGGTATGGTGGTGTATGTACAACATAGAGGGGAACGGGTGAAAAAGGGTTTCGAGGCACGCCCCGGATGGCCGTTGATGTCCATACCGGACCTCTCCGAAATGCAGGTCAAGCTGTTCGTAAACGAGGTGGACCGTTCGAAAGTGCATGTAGGCCAGAAGGCCCGCATAGTCCTCGAGGCATATCCGGATGCGGAGTTTCACGGTACTATTACGAATGTGGCCCGCATGGCCCAGGTCGTAACGGGTGAGGAGAGACTCAAGGGATTTGTGGCATACATTTCCATCGAGGGAAACGATCCGAGGCTGAAACCGGGAATGACTGCGAAAGTGAATATACTCTTGGAAACATTGAAGGACGCTGTTTTCATTCCCATAGGCTGCTTATTCGAGATTGCTGGGCGGCCGGTCGTGTTCCCCAAAGGGAAGAATGAACCGGTGGCAGTTGATCTCGGATGGAGGAACGACGGTTATATCGTCGTGGAACGTGGACTGGCACCGGATATAGAGCTATCGTGGAATGCTCCCCGGGGGAAGGCATCGAGACTCGGCTCGTCGCAGGAGAGAAAAAGGATCGATGAGGTGACCCGACTGATCCGTGAGAGTTTTTCCATCTTTCGGGAACGCGGGATGCTCCATGATTATGAAGGCCGGAAAGCCGAGGTCGACTCGGCTGGTCCGGGCAGGAGACGAAAGATGGACTGGGACAAACTTCCCCCTGAGATTCGTCAGAGGTTAAAGGACAGGAGAGGTGCGGCTCGAAGTCCCGGGGCGGAGAGGTCGGCAAGAAGGTCAAATGAAAGAAGAGCGAGGAATGAAAAATGAAATTCAATCTTATTTTGAAGCCTATCCATGATCTATTTCAAAGAAGGATGAAACGCACCTGGGTAATCGCGGGCGGCGGAGTGGTGCTGGTTGTTGTACTGCTGTCGATAGTGATACCGAAATCGATCGATATTGCGACCGCGGAGGTGCAGCGGGGAGAGTTCATCATCGACCTTCAGACGAAAGGGGAGATCGATGCACTCAATTCAACGAATATCTCGGTTCCGCGGTTCGGCCGCCGGATGATGCTCCAGATCGTGGATATGACCGATGAGGGAACCAAGGTGAAGGAGGGGGATTTCCTCGTTCAGCTGGATAGGAGCGAGGCCGAGCAAAACGTCGAGGAAGCGCAGGCGGCCCTCGAGAATGCAAAGGCCCAGCTAGCCAGCGAACGCGCGACGATAGCGTCTAATATGGCCCAGCTCGAGAGCCAGCTCGAGATACAGAAATACAACTACGAGCAAGCCAGGCTCAGTCTCAAGATGATGGAGTTCGAAGCCGAGTCGAAGAAACGGGAATACGAACTCAATATGAAGAGCGCCGAGGTTGCGCTCGAACAGGCCGGAGAGAGGATCGAATCGCAAAAGCTCATAGACAAGGCAACGATCATGAAGGCCGAGCTGGAGGTGCGGCAGGCCGAGATCAAGCTGAGGGATGTGGAGAACGCGCTCGATAAATTGACGATCAGGGCCCCGAAAGACGGATTGGTTGTGTACAAAAAGATCTGGTCAGCAGCGGGTATGAAGAAAGTGCAGGTTGGGGATTCGCCCTGGCCGGGCATGCCGATTATCGGGATCCCGGACCTATCTCTCATGCAGGCGGTCACAATCGTGAACGAGGTAGATATCAGCAGGATAGAGAAGGGACAGAATGTCATAATCACGGTGGATGCGGTCGAGGGTAGGGTATATTACGGAAAGATATCGCGTGTGGCTCCTCTGGCGAGAAGAGAGGAGACCACCAACGTAAAGGTCTTTGATATCGCGGTGACCATCGATTCCACGGATGCCCAGCTTCTCCCGGGCATGACCTGCCAATGCCAAATCATCACCGGGCGCATTCGGGATGTTGTGAGCATCCCCCTCCAGGCGGTTTTTCAGAAGGAGGGGAGGACGGTCGTCTATGTAATGGGACCCCGATCTTATAAGTTGCGTGAGGTGGAGGTGGGTGCGAAAAACAACGACAGGATCGTCGTGGTGGAAGGGCTGGAAGAAGGTGAACATGTTTGTCTGAGGGACCCGACGGTGCCCTTGGAGGAAATCGGCGGCGAGGTCGAGGCCACGGCCTCGCAGCCCAAGTCAAAATCGAAGAGTCGTAGCGTACAGAGGGTCATCATAAGTAATTGAATGAGCGGGGAGCATCGAGTGAATTTTCGGCAGAGTTTTTCCGTCAGCCTGGTGGGTTTGGCGAGTCATAAGCTCAGGTCGCTGCTCACGATGCTGGGCATTATCTTCGGTGTTTCGGCCGTCATCGCGATGCTGTCCATCGGTGCGGGAGCGAAGAAAGAGGCCTTGGACCAAATCAAGCTGCTGGGGATGAATAATGTGATCATTCGCTCACAGCCGGTCGAGACGGCCGAGGACGAGAACGGTACTGTCGTCGAAGCGAGGGGCTTGACCATAGATGACGCACGTTCGCTTCACATCCTGAATCCCCTCGTTGAAAGATCCGTTCCCCAGAAAGAGATCGGGGAGATGCGTATCTCTTATGGAAGCGATGAAACCAAGGCCACCCTGGTTGGATCGATGCCCGATCTGCAGGATGTGTTGAACTTGGAAACGGCGAGAGGCAACTTTTTCAATTATCAGGATGTTCATGAGGCGCGCCGGGTTTGTGTGCTGGGCCATTCCATTAAACGGCAGCTTTTCTACTTCGAGAATGCAGTCGGCGAGCAGGTCAAGATCGGCAATCTCTGGTTTACGGTAGCCGGTGTAACGGAACTGAAACCCCGGTCGACCGGGAGGGGGGGCGCCGGGGACAGGGATATGAACATGGATGTCTATATCCCTCTTACCTCCATGATGCATCGCATCGATTCCAATCCCAAGGATCCGGATGTCGACCAGATCATCCTCAATATCTCGGATGAAAACCGCATCAAGGAGGCGGCTAACCTGGCAAGGGCGCTACTCGATCTGAGGCACAAACAGATGGAAGATTATAGGATCACGGTTCCCGAGGAACTCATGAGACAAAGCCAGAGGACGCAGAGGATATTCAATATCGTCATGGGGGCCATCGCCGGTATTTCACTGCTCGTCGGCGGCATCGGCATCATGAATATCATGCTGGCCACGATCCTGGAGCGTACAAGGGAGATCGGCATCCGGAGGGCGATGGGAGCGACGAGGAACGACATCTTGGGTCAGTTTCTCATCGAGGCCGTTCTTTTGAGCTTCTCGGGAGGCCTGATCGGTATCTTGATCGGTTTCCTCATGACCAAGGCAATTTCCTCTTATGCACACTGGCAAACGATTATCTATGCGGGCTCCATCTTTTTGGCTTTCGGCGTATCGGCAAGCGTGGGGATCATCTTCGGCCTCTACCCTGCACGCAAGGCTGCTCAGCTGGATCCCATTGAAGCGTTGCGGTACGAATAACAAACGTTACAGGTGCTCTAGCGACGGTGAGGTTGGATGTATGATGAGGAATCGAACGCATGCGGGAACAAGAACGATACGCCTATTTCTGGTTTCGTTTTGCTACTTTCTTTCCCTGGCGGGTGGTGCGGGCGGGGCCGGTGGGGCCAGCGCCCAGGATACACTGGTGCTCACTCTGGATGATAGCATCGATATCGCATTGAAGAAGAGCTACAGCATCGAGCGTTTACACCAGGAGATGCGCTTTGCGGAGCGGACGCTCTGGGCGGCCAAGGCAGGCTATAGAACGAATGTCCAAACGAGCCTGTATGCACCGGTCTACGATGAAGGGTTCACGCTCGTTGATGTGATCGGCGAGAACCCAGTGGCAAAACAGTTCGGAAGCCTCCAGATGAGGGCGGTGCTCGATGTTATACAGCCCATGCCATGGCTTCCGCTGGGTGGCGGTGATCTCACCCTGCGGACGGAGGCCTATCAGCTGAATTCGTGGACCCCGTCGCCAACGGATCCGGATGTGGATCTGAAATCGAACAAGTTCTACACGGCCCTCAGCGCCATCCTGACAAAACCGCTTTTCACGATCAATACACTCGCACTGAATCTGAAGCAGGCCGAGCTGTCATACGAGCGGCAATCGAGGGTGTACAAGCGTATGGAGCTCGATCTCGTCTATCGGGTAACGAGCTCTTTTTACGAACTGTATCGCATCAGCGAGCATTATGAGATCAACAGGGAAAGTGTTTCCCGTCAGGAGGATATCCACCTCACCACAAAGAACAAATTCGATGCCGGCCTCATCGCCGAGGTCGATGCCATGCAGGCCGAGGTTGATCTCATACAGTTCAAGAATGAGCTGAAGGCCTCGGAGGGCTACCTGCAGGAGCAGGAGGCAGCGTTCAAGCAGCTCATCGGCCTCCCCATGGGTATCGGTGTGAAAGTGTCAACGGAGATGGAGTTGAAGCCGGTTCACGTGGATGTAGAGAGGGCGATCGAGCTGGCCCTCGCAAACCGCAGCGAGATCGTCGAGAAGCAACTGGACATAGAGAATCAACAGATCAGCGTCAAGGAGATCGATGAACGAACATCTGTGAAAGGGAATCTAAGAGGATATTACGAGTTTGCCGGCTTTTCCGATCCCGATATGGCTTACGGTGCATCCACGGCTGATCTCTTCCGCAGCAGCTGGGATGTCTTGAAACAGACGCCCAACCGGGGTGTCATGTTCGAGCTCGAAATTCCCATCTGGGATTGGGGGAAGAACAGGGCCGAGGTCGAAGCCGCAAAGGCTAATCTCAAGGCGGATGAGCTGGATCTCGAGTATCTGCATACCACTATCGAGCGTGAGGTTCGGGATGTCGTCCGAACCGTCGGCCAGGCATGGGACCGTGTCCAGATGTTGGCAAAGGGCAGGGATGTCAGCCAGAGATCTTTCGATATCAGCATCAAACGGTTCGCCAACGGGGATATCACATCGACCGACCTGGCAAGGGCGAGCGATCAATTAAACACCGCCAAGTATTCCTACCTGTCGGCGTACATCGAGTATAAGAAAGCGCTTGCAGATTTGAAGCGAAAGACGCTGTACGACTTCGAGAATGACCGGCCGCTGACCGAGTGACCACAAGCCTCGAATGGACACTATCCAAATTCGATCCTCGAGTTAGTTTCGTTATCGTTGGGATCCGATTAAGAAATTGAATTACCACGTTTCTATTGCGTTAGTTCTTATTCAACTTCCTTCAACAGGCCAACGTCGGGATATCGACGGCTGCTCCGCGTAGGCCCCTACTGTGCGGCGCGCCTTCTCATGAAGACCGCAGCAGCAAGTACCAGCGCAAGCACCAGTATCGTCACAACCGGAGCCGTGAACAGAGGCACGGGCTCGGC
>CP070727.1:2225543-2235036 GCA_020350885.1 bacterium
AAGGTCACCGCATCCCCGTCGTGCATGATCGGGGTCCAGAACCGCGCCAGCCGGTTCACCGGTTCGATCGAATCGATATAGATATCGACGAGTGTGGAGTCGATCGTGAGGTCGGGCTGCTGTGTCCCGGCATGCACCGTGGCGCAGATCTCGACTGTCTCGCAGTCGGTATCGGGTGTGAATGTGATATCCGTCTCGTGGACCCAGAGCTCCCGGTACGACGACCAGACCTCCACCAGACCGGCCGCCTGATCGGACCAGGTACAGTAGGTATCCTTCACGCGTAGCTGTATATACTTATACACTTCCTCGTAGTAGATGAGGAAGGTGTCCGGAATGCAGTCGGGCGTGCAGAGATCCACGACCCCGTCAGGCTCGAAGTCCCAGCAGTACTCGACGATGCTGTCACCGAGGCATTGCCCGTCGGGATCGAAGGAGAGGCATGCATCGAGGTATATCGTATCCCCCACACAGCCGGTATAGGGGCCGCCGGGCTTGGCCACCGGTGGGTGGTTCTCCGTGCCGATATGAACGATACCGCTCGTCACGCCGGTTTGGCCCTCGTTCGTCGTAACCCTGAGAAACACGGTGTAATCGTGCTGAGACTCACCGGGGGGCAGATCGTAGCCTTCCGGCTTGCAGACCTCCGGACCCGTACGTTCGTAGATCCCGTCGGCGTCGAGATCCCATTCCCAGCTGACGATCTCCACGGTGTCACAACCGGCCCCGGTGAGATATGAATCGGTGCCGTCGAAGCAGATCTCGACACCTGGGCACGCCTGCTCGGGCTCGATGATCATCTGGGCCACCGGCGTGCATGGCCGTACGCCGGGTGTGAGGATAAGGAGTGCGAACGATGTCGTGAGGTATATCCCGCCGGCGTCGACCCAGTAGGTATTGTTGGCCCAGCGGCCGTCTTCTGTGGGATTACCGGTATCCGTGATCTGGTGGTAGGAATTGTACCCGCTCGGGCTGGAGAAATTCTTCACCAGATGCTTCTCGTAGTCGTCCTTCCAGCTGCGGGCACTGCCCCCACTGCATACAAGATCGATACCATAATCCTCCAGGGCCTTCTTCACTGCATACATCGCATAGAAGTTCCCCCTGAACTGTCCGGTCGAAGAAGACGTGTTGAACCAGTTGATGCAGAGATTGTTCAATGCGTTGTTGACCGGAGCCTCCAAGGTATTCCTGTCGACATCCAGATAATAATGCGAATAGATGCCCGAGCCCGTGCGGGCTACTGTGACGCCCGGGCAGTACCGGTATGCGAATCCGCCGTCAGTGCACTGCGAATAGGCCAGCCACCGCGCAAGCTCGTCCTTCACGCAGTTCGACGCAGAGATATTCCATGGCGGTGCCTCCGCCGCCTCGAGTGCGATGGAGCACCACTGCACGATGGAGTTGTCACTCGAGCCGTAGTTGGGTGTGCAGACGCTGTAGCGCCATCCTCCCCGGGCGTTACCCGATTCGGTCTGCGAGAATGCGAGCTGGTCGACCATATCGACGAGAACAGCCCGGTATGTGGAGTCAACGACACCCGGAGGGCCGGTCGTTGTGATCCTGCCGGGATTCCTGCTCGTGGCGAGCGCGAACATGACGATGCCGTCGCAGTAGGTGTTGCAGCTGTTGACACGTATACCGACCCCGTTTCCGTTTGAATCGGGATTGCCGCAGTATCCGTGACTGTAGATCGGGAAGGTGCTCATATGGGCGAAGAGCCAGTCGAGACCGAGCTGCACGCGGTCGGCATAGATATCCTCCGCCCAGTCGTTGCTCGGCAGATGCCCCCGTATACAGAATTCGGCCACCGCTGCGCCGGTTGCAGCCTCGGGATACCCACTGCTCCACCGCCCGTCGGTGCTCTGGTGGAGGTAGAGGTAGCGGAGACCGTCCTCGATCGCTGCATTCACGCGCACCTGCTGAGCGTCGAACGCCACATCGATACGGACCGTAGCCGAGGCCGTTTCCGCCAGGGCGTCCGTGACGGTGAGCTGCGCGTAGTAGACCCCGATTAAGCTATACGCATGGTATGTAAAGATATAGTTGGCGTTCGAGACAGGGCCTACAACGGGCGGCGATGCGTCACCGAAATCCCACTCGTATGTATAGGGTGGTGTTCCTCCCGATACATTTCCCCAGATGGGGAAGTTCCTTCCGGGCCATGCATAGGGGAGCACGTCACCGGTAAATGCATTGAAGCTGCTCGGCATGGTGCGTACGAGAAGAGCTCCCGTCGGACTCTCCAACAGCGGCTCCTCCGTCTCCAGAACGGTCGGTACGTGCTCGGTGGGAGGTGGCGATATATTCTGGTACTTGTCCCAGAAATCTTCAATCTCTCCCTTCTTGATCTCCTCCGTACGGCCGGAGTCCCAGAGGCATAGGGCCAGGAAGAAACACGCGGCGACCGTACATATCTTACTGATTTTCATCACATCCCCCTTTCAACGGATAATCCCTATGATTGCACTGAGCATATCTCAGGCTTTTTATCACCTCCTTCACGTACCTCTAACAATTGCAATTCAAACCAAAAGTTCGATAAACGGAATCTATTCACGCTAGAGACAGACCGGAAGGTTGATTTAGATATCGGCCTGCCGACACGGGGTGGACAGATCATTCTCCCAGGAGGAGTGGTGGTTTTGTAACTATTGTAATAGCTTAGCCGTGCCCATCTCGATTGGCCGGCATGGAGCCGCTTTCAAGCGGGCACCAGAATACACCATCCGTGATGAAATTGCAACATAATTTTATTGACGGCCGTGAAACGGGAATAGACTGACTGCGGTGTGAAGTTGCTACGGCATGTACCTGGCAACAACATCCCATTCTATTCGTTGGTCATCAGCAACCTCACACCTGCATATGGAGGATTTCTGAATCACGGGCTTTGCCTTGAAATACCGGGACCAATTATGGTAAAATATAATTAATTCAACAATTTATTCAATCGTACGGGCATCCGCACGTGAGCTAATCAACCGGCCGCTAGGCCCGAGACAGGAATTGCATCGTGAGACGCAGCTGCCCGCTCATTGTGATCGTATTACTCCTTACAGGCCCCGCCTCAGCGGGCACAGTGGTCTACGAATTCTCCATGGATAGAGGGAATATTTCGGTTGTCTTCACAGATGGCTATGAACTCGTGCACGTCACCGAAGGCATGGCGCTCGGCTCACCCGGCGAGCCGCTTCTGCCGGCGATTCGACTGTCGTTCGTCGTCCCGCCGGGAGCACGCATAACGGGTGCAAGGATCGAATCACCCCGGTGGATAGAGCTGCCGGGGGGCTACCTGCTCTATCCCGTTCAGCCTCCGAGACCCTTCTCACGTCCGGAACGGGAAATCACGCCACCTAATGAATCCGTGTATTCCACAGCCAGACCCTTTCCTAGGGAACCGCTGTCCCGTCTCCATACCGGTAACGCCGGTGGATTCCGGATCGCCGGGTGCCTCCTCACACCCTTGCGGTACCACCCGGCGCACCGGTGTCTCGAATTCCTGGCGGGCGCCCGTGTGGTTCTCGAATACGAGATCACCGCCCTCCCCCGTGCCGCCAGGACCGCATTTCAAATGGAGGAGACGGCAAAGGCCCTGGCCGCGTGCGTGCACAATCC
The DNA here is from genome assembly GCA_020350885.1 of bacterium. Taxonomy (GTDB): domain Bacteria; phylum Krumholzibacteriota; class Krumholzibacteriia; order Krumholzibacteriales; family Krumholzibacteriaceae. Next base: position 2,229,162 of record CP070727.1, read on the forward strand.
GCACGATCTCGACATCTGCGCCCCCCTTCCACGCCGTCGCATGAACGCTTCCACCGGGCTCGAACCGGGTGTCTACCGACACGTTATCATCACCTCGGAAGCCCTCGCCCCGCACTTCGAACCCCTCCGGGCATGGCGGACAAAACACGGATTCCCATCCATCATAGAGACCGTTAGCGACATCTCCGCACGCTATCCCGGGTGGGATGATGCGGAGCGGGTACGGAACTTCATTATCGACGCCTCTGAAACCTGGGGTGCCCTTTACTTCACCCTGGCGGGGGATGTCGGCGTCGTACCGGTGAGGAACTGTTCCCAGTCGGACTCGCTCGGTGGCTCCTACATGCCGGTCGATCTCTACTTCTCCGATCTCGACGGCACGTGGGACTCGAACGGCAACCATATCTACGGAGAACCCTACCTCGATACGCTCGATATGTACTCGGACGTCTTTGTCGGGCGGGCGCCCGTCGAGACCCCGCTCGAGGCGCAGACCTTCGTCTCGAAGGTACTCACGTACGAGAAGAGCCCGCCGGCGGGTTACGTGGAGAATTGCCTCCTGCCGGCCGTGCGGCTCTGGCCGAATTACCAGGGGGATATCGTGAACGATTCTATCGCCGTGTGTACGCCGTTTCCCTGGATTGACTGCAAGCTCTACGAGAGCCTGGGCACCATCTCACGGGCCGGTGTGATATCGGCCATCAACGACGGGATAGGCTTCTGCCACTATTCGGCCCACGGAAACGAGAACGGCATCTACTTCGCAAACAGCGATACGGTGATCCACAGCACCGACGCACTATACCTCATGAACGGATACAGGCTCGGAATCCACAACTCGATCGCCTGCATCTCCGGTGCTTTCGATGCCGGAGAGCTCGGTGGCGATTGCTTCGCCGAGCACTTGATGAACAATCCGGGCGGCGGGGCCGCGGCAGTGATCATGAATGCCCGCGTCGGACTCGGCACCCCTCCCCAAATGGGACCTTCTGAGATGCTGAGCCTCGAGTTCTACCGCAAGGTCTTTTCCGAGAACCTGTATCGTATCGGAATGGCCCACCATATTTCCAAGGACGTCTATGTCCCGATCGCAGATTCCCTCTGGTACTACAAGTTCTGCATCGCAGAGCTCAACCTCTTCGGCGACCCTGCACTGGCCATGTGGACGGCCGAACCGCAGGTGCAGCAGGTTGAGCATCCGGCCGCAGTGCCGGTTGGACCGGGATCGTTCACCGTCACCGTGGGGAGCGGCCCGCAGGAGCCGCTCGAGGGCGCTCTCGTCTGTATCATGAGCACCACCGGCGATATCTACGATCATGGCGAGACGGACGCTGCCGGAGAGATCACCTTCCCGATCGACCCGGCCGCCGGCGATACGATCCATGTGACAAGTACGGCCAACAATCACCTCCCCTACGAGGGGAGGGCCATAGCTTCTGCAACGGCAGGCGGCAATCCCGTTTCCGTGCCGCCGTTCTTTGCCGTCACCGCCAACCCGGCAACCACCGGGACGGCTTTCCGTTTCGGCATCGAGAGGCGATCAGATGTAAAGATCCGGATCTACGACGTAGGGGGACGTGTGGTCCGGCACCTCGTTGCAAGGCCGTTCGGGGCGGGAACATCGAATATTCCATGGAACTGCACGAACGACCGAGGAGAGCGGGTTGCTCCGGGCATCTACTTCGTGCAGTTCACCGTGGGGAGCCTCTCTATCAGCCGGAAGGTCGCCGTACTCCGGTGATCCGACATCCGGGGCACCATGATCGGTAAGACTGACGTGACCGGGTGATCCGACACCCGGGGGCACCATGATCGGTAAAACTGACGTGCCCGGGTGATCCGGCCCACGTGGCTCAATGATCGGATAAGCCGCCTTGTCCGTGTAATACAATCTCCGAGCCGCCACTCACCGAAAAGACGTCGCGTCCGGGTGCCACCACCCTATGAGGCGCCCTTGCGTATCCCACGGATTCCCGCTGCCATCGCCTCGAGATCCGATCGGTGCTCGTGTAGGGCACAGGCGTAGCGGCTGCGCCGCAGCAGCTCCGGACGCCGTCGGATCGCCTCGAGAAAGGGGGAGCGGAGTGCGGTTATGAGGCCGCCTTCCCGTATGTTCTCACACGAGACGGGCACGAAGGGGCAGGGCTCTATTTCCCCATGCGAGCTTATGTGAAGCGAATACCTTCCCGCGGCCGTGCAGATGTTCTCCTCTCCGTACTCGTCGTGTGGGAACTGGACGAGGATGATGGGCTTCGTTCGCCTGAGCCCGAGGACCCGCCGGCGCAGCTCATCCCTGAGGCCGGAATCGATGACCCACTCATCGACCGGATCATCCCCGCAGGGGACATACTCCGTGAAGTATCCCACCGAGCACCCGAGGGCGACCATCTCGTCGACGAATCCCTCCGAGGTTACGAACCGGGCGTTGGATCGACGCACGGTCACTGCAAATCCAAAGAATGCTCCGTGCTCCCGGAGAAGCCCGAGTGCCCGGAGTGCACGCTCGTGCGAACCGGGACCCCTGCAGGCCTCCGTATCCTCCACCCTCCCCTCGACGCTCACCAGCACCATGATATGTCCCAGGGAGGCGAATCGACCGGCGATCTCAGGAGTGACGAGCGAACCGTTCGTGATGAATACGAAGAAGAGCCGCCTGTGGCGCTTCATGATATCCAGGAGCTCGGTCCGTAGAAGCGGTTCGCCCCCTGTAAAGAGGATGGCGAAGACCCCGAGCTTCTCGGCCTCTTCGATCAGCCGCTCGAGCTCGACAACCGTGAGCTCCCCTTCACCACCCCGTCCCCGCGCGTAGCATCCCATACAATTGTAATTGCAACTCATTGTCGGGCTCAACGCGACGACGTAGGGAACGGGGATCCCGAGAATGCGCATCGCCCTCCTGCGACGTCTGCTCGCAGACCATATCCGCCACCCAGCCTTGATGAGGAACGGAAACCGCCGCACACCCCTCGTGCCCCACCTGAAAAGGGAGGCGTAGAAGAGGGCACCAACCCCTTTATCGTTGCGCTCTGTATTCTTACTCCCACGCATAGGGCACATACTCCATCACAGATGGCTCGATATCTCAAGTTAATTCTATGTTTGTATTAAGGATGGAGTTTCCAGCTGATCGATCCCTCTACTTGTCCTTCGTCTTCAATCCCTCGATTACCCCCGTGAGGAGTGCATTGAAGCGCTCCGGATCCTCCAGCATGACGAAGTGGCCGAGTCCGTGCATGAGAGTCACCTCGAACGAGAGGGCGTGCCGCCTGCCCGCCTCGACATTGACCGGATACTTATCGGAATTGATACACCGGATCGGGAGATTCAGCTCGGCGAGGGTTCCGATCGACCGGTACGCGAGAAATTCCGCCATGGCACCGATCCCCACATCGGGCGGCGCCGAGGCCATATCCCTAACCACCCATTCGACGAGTGCCGAGTCGGACCTCGGAACAAACATTCCCCGAACAAAATTCTCGGTCCTCCGGACGAAATCCACCTTGAACGACTCGATGAATTGATCCCGGCGCTCGCGCGGGAACTCCGCCTCGAAATCCTGATAGGTATCGACGCCTACAAGACCGATGATCCGTCCGGGTAGGCGACGTGCCGCCTCGAGATTCACCTGCCCACCCATCGAGTGCCCGATGAGGATAACCTTCTCGAGATCGAGCAGCTCGACAACGGCCGCCACATCCCCCCCGAATGACTCAACCGTCCAATCGGTGCGGTTGGCCCCGGATCCGCCGTGACCGGCGAGATCGAGTGCAACGACCTTGTGATCCCGCGCAAAGCGAGAGAGCTGGTAACGCCAGTAACCCCGGTCGCAGCACCAGCCGTGGACAAAGACGAGAACAGGCTCCCCCTTTCCCGACACTTCATACTGAATCGCTACACCGTCGGACGAGACGGCCTCCCCTCGTTTCGTGGACGTGCACCCCACCAGGGCGAGGCCGAGCAACAGAAAGAAGAGCATAGTGAGTGTGCTTCTCCGGATCATTGTTCCCTCCTTGACCTGCTACTTAATTTGTCCTGCGGTAGTAGAGCATTGCAGCAATCTTTGTTACGGCTACGGCGACCAGGATAATGAAGAGATCCCACCGTAAGACCTTGTTCGAAAGATAATAGTACATGAACAATGCACATATCAATACGACCCCCACCATCATCGCCAGGCGGGTCGACTTCAGCCGGTGCATTAAAAAACGTTCGTCCACCATGTCACTACTCCTCGAGGCTGAACATTTCATCGGTCGAGCTTTTGAAAAACCGGGCGATCCTGAGCGCCAGGGGAAGACTGGGGATATAGCGACCACGTTCGATCGATATAATTGTCTGGCGTGATACATCCAGCGCCCTTGCAAGCTCCTCCTGCGTCAGATCGGCCTGCTTCCTGAGCTCCCTGACGTTGTTTGCGACCTTCTCACTCATGATTGTCAGTCACCACATTCCTTATGAAAACGAAGACGCTCAATGTGAATGCGAGCCCGAGACAGAGCCCCTCGAAGAAGTGCCTGACTGCAGACTCTCCACCCCCGATCCGCCCCAAAAGGATCGATGCGGTAAGGAATATCATCGCCAGGGGGAGCAGTATCTTTGTATTCCCGATAATCATCGTTACCACCCTTTCACGAATTTCACTCTCTGTCCAACCTGATTCTAAGTAAAGCTAGCTTTACATTACATAATATACACGGTTCCTTTAGATTGTCAAGCCAACTTTACATTTTCTATGAAATTTTTTATAATGGATTCCGGCTCCTTCGCATAACTGGCTTTTGAGCATATAGTAACGGTAGTATATGAGAGGGAGTTGCTCGTGTTAGTGCAAACGCTATCCCTGGCAGCCGCTCATATGTATACAAAATATACTATTTTTGTATATATTCCATCAATAAGTACATTTTTCCTTGACAAAATGTGTACGAATGAATATAATATATACGGAAATGGTAAATATCGACTTGAATAGTACAGTATGAATGTGGAGGCCTTCCGAGATGAACGGAACTAGGGATAAAAAGCGGACCTCGAAGAAGAGGCTACAGATCGTAGAGACGGCAAAGGACCTCTTTATGCGTTTTGGTATCCGGCGGGTCACCATCGACGAGATCTGCCGGACGGCCGGCGCGAGCAAGATGACCTTCTACAAGTACTTCTCGAACAAGATAGCCCTCTTGAAGGAGATCTGGAACGGATGGTTAGAAGAGGGGTACCGGCGGCTCGAGGAGATCGACGGGATGGAGATCCCTTTCCGCGAGAAGCTGGCGGAGATCATCGAATACAAGATGAATCTCCTCTCGGAGATCGGTCCCGAGTTCCTCGACGATGTCCTCCATGGGGGTGAGGAGCTCAGGGAGTTTGTCCAGGAAATGCGGCAACGCAATATCCTGCGCTTCATGAAATACGTGCACGAAGCGCAGGAGCGCGGTGATATGAGAGCAATCAGACCGGAGTTCTTCCTCTCGGTACTCGACAAGATACAGGAGCTCGCCGAGGATGAACGTCTCCGAAAGCTCTACAACGACGATATGGAGTTCATCCGTGAGATACAAAACTTCCTCTTCTTCGGCGTACTACCTGCCGAGACGAGATAGGATAGTCATGAGGGCATTCGACGATTTGAAATGTTCATATGATCACCCGGGGGCACGGTTCTCCACCGGCGAGGATGGATGAGATGCTGCTCGTACGCTACATCCGTCATGTGTTGATGCTGATACTGTTCTGTGTATGCATCACATGGCCTGTCCCCGGTGCGGGAATCGATTACGAACTCACGGGACAGCTGTCGGGCTGGTTTACGGAGCGGAAGGTAATGGGTGACTGGGAGTACGAGACGGGTGCCAGGTATATCCCGAGTCTCGAACTGATG
>CP070727.1:2235136-2278951 GCA_020350885.1 bacterium
CCCTCTCCGTCCGCGCAGACCACGGGGTACTGCTGTGCGCCGCCGGCCGTGCATATGGCGACGCCGTCCGGATCCCAGACCGGGTATCCGTACCCGTCGATACGCTGGGCGTAGATATCCAATGTCGCACCGCGCCCGTCGACCCAGACCACGATGATTCCCCCGAAGCCGTCCTCCACTGCCTCCACGAACCGTTGATAGTCCGTCGGGATGCTCGTGGGGATGCCGTCCTGCACCCACTGCGCGTGTGCCGGCTGCGTCACCAGGGCAAGCGAGAGCAAGGTGGTGGATACAATTACTTTGATGTAGCGTTTCATACAGGTACCTCCCCGGATAATAAGGGTGCTAATGATCCCTCCCGGTCTCCTGATCGATGAACCGACCGGTTGTTGATTGCATCTTTGCCTGTTAGATATCCCTATGAGGAAGAGAGGGGAAGGTGTCGGTAAAGATACGTGTGTTGTGCCGCATCCCCTGTCTCAACAATCGCCATACTATTCCGAATATAGTTATCCTATTCTACCACGTATTCATAGGCATTTCAAGGAATTGTACTGGTAGATAGCTGATAGAGAGCCGACGCGAATGTTCCACCAGCCGTATCTTTCAACAAACCTCTATGCACAAATCAGCTGCGTACTACCTGAGAAGCACCGTTTTTCTCGTCTTCTCGAAACCACCTGCATTCAATGTATAGAAATAGACGCCGCTCGTTACCCGGCGTCCGGCATCGTCACACCCGTCCCACGTCACCCCGTAGCGGTGTGCCGTTCGATAATCGTCGATCAGAACCCGGACGAGGCGCCCCGACGCATCGTAGATCCTGAGCGATACATGTTCGGGATGGGCGAGCCCGAAGTGGATCGTTGTCGCCGGATTGAACGGATTCGGGAAGTTCTGGGCGAGAAAGAACACAGTCGGCACCTCTGGTGTCTCCTCGCCGGTGACATCGGTCGGCCGGAGCAGCGCGTATTGGCTTTCATTCCCGTGAATATCGATCGCTGCGACCTTGTAGTAGTACACGCTGTCCCATGTCCATTCATCATCGAAGGTGAACGTGTCGCAAGGTGAGGCTATCAGGTTTCCCGGCCCCGGCACGAAATCCTCCGTGAGACCGCGATAGACGGTGTATCCGTCGAGATCCGGCTCGGAGTTCGGATCCCAGTACAGAAGCAGCCCTTCGGGGAGGTGCTGCTGCTCGCCGGCCAGCATGGCGGGCGGGCAGGGAGCGATGTTGTCGACCGAGTAGCCGCTGTCGGTTTCGCTCACGTAGAACACCAAGGGATCGGCCGTATGGGCGATGATCTGGAAGTAGTGATACCCGTTCGTTGCAGCCGATGAGTCGCAGGCCGTGGGGACGATCTTCGAGTAGGCCTCGAGATAGTAGGCGTCGTGGCTGTCGATGAGTTCCCAGTAGTATGTCTGCCCGTTCAGCGATCCGAGCCTGAGTATGGAGCCGCCGGCCGAAGCATCGATCCTCTCTTCGCTTCCGAGGATCGCCGCTCCGCCGTCGAGCATCATAAGCGCCGCAGGCGTATCGAGGGCCCGCCAGATAGAGTAATAGGTGATCTCTTTCCCGACATAATCATAGGGGGATGCATCCCATGCGATATTAACCTTTCCCCCCTCGTCTCCCGGGACATCGCACACGGAGTGAATGGCGGGGGCGAGATAGCCGATCCTGCCGCTGGCATCCACCTGCTGGGCGTAGACATCCCAGTTACCGCTTCGCTGATCCTCCCAGGTGATGATCGCCCCGCCGGTGCCATCGGAGACAATCATGGGATCTCTCTGATTGCCTGAGGCGGTGCAGATGGCGATACCGTCCGCCGTCCACTGGGCGATCCCCAATGCATCGATCCACTGGGCGTAGATATCCCAGCCTCCGCTGCGTCCATCCTCCCAGGTGATGATCGCCCCGCCTGCGCCGTCGGAGTCGATCGTGGGAACTCTTTGCGCATTGTGAGCCGAACAGACGGCAATACCGTCCGCCGTCCACTGGACAACCCCCGAGGCATCGATCCGCTGGGCGTAGATGTCGTCGCCGGTACTGCGGCCGTCGTACCAGGTAATGATCGCCCCGCCCGAGCCGTCGGAGACGATTATGGGAAAGAATTGATCGGCCCAGTTGGTGCAGATGGCGACACCGTCCGCCGTCCACTGGACAACCCCCGACGCGTCTATCCGCTGGGCGTAGATGTCAAAGCTGCTTGCGCTGCGGCCGTCGTACCAGGTAATGATCGCCCCGCCGGCGCCGTCGGATACGATCGTGGCGTTGACCTGGTGGTCCAAGGCCGTGCAGACGGCGACACCGTCGGCCGTCCATTGGACGATTCCCGAGGCGTCGACCCGCTGCGCATAGATGTCGTAGTTGCTTCCATTGCGCAAGTCGTGCCAGGTGATGATCGCCCCGCCGGCACCGTCGAATACGATCATAGAGCTGGTCTGGTCATTCGCAGCCGTGCAGACTGCGACAATGCCTCCTGTCCACTCGGCATTCCCCGAGGCGTCGTAACTCTGGGCGTAGATGTCATAGTTGGTTCCGCTGCGGCGGTCGGTCCAGGTGATGACCGCTCCCCCTGTGCCGTCGGCAGCGATGGCGGGATAGATCTGATCCTCCATGTTGCTAGTGATGCTTATACCGTTTGAACCCCATTGGACAATCCCGGAACCGTTGACCCTTTGGACAAAGATGTCAAGGTTTGCGTAACGGTTATCCTGCCAGGCGATGATCGCACCGCCTGCGCCGTCGTCGACGATTACGGGTTCGGCCTGGTTATCCGAGGCCGTGCAGACGGCGATACCGTCCGCCGTCCACTGTGCGTTCCCGGAAATGTCGATCCGCTGGGTGTAGATGTCATAGTTGCTTCCACTGCGCTGGTCTCGCCAGGTGATGATCGCCCCGCCTGCGCCGTCGGTGGTGATCCGGGGATCGAGCTGGGCGTCTAGGGCCGATGAGACAACGATCCCGTCACCGGTCCATAATGCGTGCAGCGAGGGTATCCCCGCCGCGAGCACGAGCGTTACAAGAACAACGAGCGTTTTTCCTCCCGGTCTCATGACGTTACCTCTCTTGGTTCGAAGGTCTTCGATTGAATTTAGAATGCGTTCACGGAACCGATGAAGGGATCGTTCACCGGCACCGCGGACCGCAACGTGGATTGGATTGACAATGGCTCGCAGGGGGAACGGCTATGGATAGCTCCGCTTCTGAATGCGTTTTGGTTTTCATGGTAAACCCCATCGAATTGCGGCAATTATATCATAGAGATTTTTCCGAGTCCAATGAAAACCTGTGGCGGACCTTTTCACGTTTCAAAATAGTGCATATATGGCACAATAGGTACGAGATCCAAGAAGGGTGTTATCAACGTTCTAATCATGTCTTGGAGATCGCGGTTGTAGGATGGCTAAGAAAAAAAAGAAGCCACATGCACCCCGCACGGTCCGGGAGCTATATCTTTATATTGCAATCGCCGCAGTGGGTATCCTCGTGAGAATTCCCTTCCTCGGGACGTTCGATCTTGTCACGTATGACGGAACGTACTACATCAACCACGCCCGCTCTTTCTTCGACAGCGCATACAGCCCGAGCGGCTTTCCGATCGGTTATCCGGCGGTTGTCGCGCTGTTTCTTCCGCTCGTCCGTGACGGTGTGCGTGCCGCTCAGGCCGTCTCCGTGCTCGCCGGTCTCGGCTCGCTCCTCGTCTTCTATACGCTGTGCAGGCAGTTCGTCGAACGGCGCTACGCGCTGCTCGCAAGCCTTTTTCTCGCCCTCACACCCCTGTTCATCCGGCTCTCCACGATTACCATGTCGGAATCCCTGTACGTGTTCTGTATAATCGCAGGCCTCCTGCTCTTCGTAAAAACGAAGTATCTCTATTCGGGGCTGCTCTTCGGCGCGGCAGCGATCACGCGTCCCGAGGCGCTCGGTGTGTTCGGCGTGCTGGTGATTCTCAAGATCCGCCGGCCGAAGCAGTTGCTCGTTTTGTTCGCAGGATTCATCGCTCTCTATGCCTGCAATGTCACGGCCCAGTCACTTCTGGCAAATCGTCTCGTATTGGTACCCAAGACCAAACTGTTCGGTACGAGCGCCGAGTACTGGAAGCTACGCGAGACGTGGCTCGAATTCGAAGGCAGTGAGCAAGCGATCGACGACGTGCGCGGTGATAGGGAGCCCACGACGGTCGTAACCGATTACATGAAGCGTTTGCCGCGGGAACTTTATTTATTGGCACGGCACATATCACCTGTATTGTTTCTTCTGGGACTATTCGGAATCGTTAAAATGCGTTTGTTCCTGCTTGCCGCCTTTATTCCGTTTTTTATCTTTCCGCCGTTTACGTTCAGAAGCGAGCCCCGCTTTATCTATCCGTACGTTCCGGTTTTGCTTCTCTATTCGTTTATCGGTATCGAAAATATCGTGAAGGGCAGGACACGGAATGTATTTCTGGCGCTGGCCGTTCTTTCGTTCGGTGCGGGATTTGTACTGAACTGGGATCAAATTACAAGTCCGGTATCAAACGGTTACCAGTGGGCAAAACGGCTCGGGCGCCGTTTCGACGAGCAGATCTTCCCGGGCGACGATATCGCTGACCGAAAACCGTTCTTCGCGTTCTATGCCGGGGGAAGGTACATTGAAATTCCCGTCGGACCGTACGACGAGACTCTTGATCACCTGTGGGAGAGCGGCGTCGAGTATCTCGTTCTTCATGCTCCGACCATTCACGTCATACGGCCTAAGTTTCGGCCGTTTCTCTACGACGAGGCGGTGGTACGGGGCGAGCTGAGGTATTCGCAGGTGTACTTCGAAACCGGTGTCGTATCCATGTACCGAAGAAATGTGCACGCCTATCCGCTCGAACGGCGGCAACTCGTCTCGGGTAGCGGGAAGTACTGCTTCGGCCCGGCGTGGTCCCCCGATGGAAGAAGGATCGCATACCGGACAATCGATCCATCCGGTGGGGGTGATATCCATATAATCTCGGTCGATGGTGGGCGATCCGAGCGGATTGTTGTGGGAGCGGGAATCGAGGACCCTATTAGCTGGGCGCCCGATTCAGAGCGGATCGCTTTCTCGAGAGGGATCGGTGAACATGTCGAAATCTGTGTGTCGCATGCGTCGGGTGATATAGAACCGATTATCACGGAGGAGGGCAAGAATGTATCTCCCTGCTGGTCGAGCGACGGTAGGGAAGTCGTGTTCTGTTCCGACCGGTCGGGTGGGCACGAGATCTGGTCGAAGAACCTCGAGACGGGACGATTGGAGCGGCTCACCACCATCGGCGGCATCAGTTATCCGGAGCTCTCCCCCGACGGAACGAGGATAGCGTTCATCCGCAGCGGCGAGGGTTTGTTTGTGCTCGATAGACAGTCCGGCGCCGTGATGCGTGTCGAGTCACCTACGATGGTGTACTTTAAACCCGCCTGGAGTCCCGACGGCAGATTCATCGCCGTAACCGGCAAGGACTGGGGGAAGACGGATATCTATCTCATGAACGCCGACGGCCGGAACGTGCTTCTCCTCACCAAGAGCAGTGTCAAGGAGGGCATGCCGGCCTGGAGCCCGGATGGTGAATCCCTTGCCGCCATCTCGGTCACGGGGAGCGGCATGTCCATCAACATCCTGACAGGTATCGGTCCGTATAAGGACCGCATCCTCAATGGGGCTCAGGTGAGGGTGTTCAGACCGCCGCGGTAAGATATATATCCTTTTCGGGTATGGATAATGCCGAGAATTTGCTATCTTATAATGGCTTTAGTGTGCGCCCGTAGCTCAGCTGGATAGAGCAACGGATTTCTAATCCGGTTCCCTGCCTTTTTGTAATCCCTTCAAAATAAAATAATGTGTTGTCTAGCAAGAAGTTGGAAATTCTCAGATTTAATCACATTTAATCACGTTTAATCAGATTTCGCCTCTCAACATGGCACAAATGTGGCACAGGCATTTTGGATTAATATCCATCCAACTTCGACCAGACCGGGAATGCGATCGAGATATCGAACGTTGACAATGCCTTATGCAGCGAGTTGATTCGTATCAATTGTTTTGACGCTCACTTACATTCCAGGTAAAATTATTTATCAACAAGGGGACATGGATTAAGCGAGTATAAGTACGACTGTTGAAATCCAATTGGGTCTCATATGATCGGTAAGACAGTATCCCATTATAAAATCCTGGAGAAGCTTGGCGAGGGCGGGATGGGTGTGGTTTACAAGGCGGAGGACACCAAGCTCAAACGCACCGTGGCGCTAAAGTTTTTACCGCCGGATCTCATGCGCGATGTGGAGGCGAAGAAGCGTTTTATGCGCGAGGCCCAGGCTGCCGCCGCGCTCGACCATCCCAATATCTGCACCGTTTACGAGGTTGACGAGACCGGCAATCGGACTTACATCGTAATGGCGTACGTCGAGGGTGAGAGCCTCAAGCAACACCTCGAACGCGGTCCCCTCGAGCTCGGAGAGGCGCTCGATATCGCCGCCCAAGCAGCCAAGGGGCTCAAAGCAGCACATGCCAAGGAAATCATCCATCGCGACATAAAGAGCGCTAATGTGATGGTCACTCCCGAGGGTAGGGCCAAGATCATGGACTTCGGTCTCGCGAAGACGGCTAAGATGACAAAGGTGACCCAGACCGGCACCACCCCCGGCACCGTTGCCTATATGAGTCCCGAGCAGCTGCTCGGGCAGCCGGCCGATCACCAGACCGACATCTGGTCGCTCGGGGTGGTGCTCTACGAGATGCTCACGGGACAGTTGCCGTTCAAGGGGGATTACGATCCGGCGCTGGTATATTCAATTGTCAACGAGAAGCCGGTGCCGGTCACGACCATAAGCGCTGAGATACCCTTGGAGGTAGAGCAGGTAGTGGGGAGGACACTCACGAAGGATCTCGAGAAGCGATATCAGAGAGTGGAGGAACTCATCTCTGATCTCGAGGAGCTCCGTGAGAGCCTCGACCTGCTGCCGAGGCGTTCGCAGTGGCAGCTCAAACTGATCAGACGCCGGAAACAGATTGCTATTGCAGTTGCGGTAGTAGTTATGGCGGTTGTACTGACAGCTTTCGGCATCCGCTTCTTCTCTGGCGGCGCTCGACCGATCGATTCGATCGCTGTTCTCCCGCTCGAAAACCTCTCCGGTGATCCCTCCCAGGAGTACTTTGCCGACGGCATAACCGATGAGTTGATCAAGACCCTCTCGAAGATAAGCGCAATCAGTGTGATCTCGCGGACGTCGGTGATGCAGTACAAGGATACAAAGAAACCGCTTCCCGAGATCGCCGCTGAGCTCGGTGTGGGTGCGATCGTGGAGGGATCGGTGCTTCATGTGGGAGACAGCGTCAGGATAACCGTTCAGCTCGTCGAGGCTGCGACGGACCGACACCTCTGGGCCGATAGCTACGACCGGGAAGTACGTAATATCCTTGCTTTGCATAGCGTGGTTGCGCTTGCGATCGCCCGCGAGATTCAGGTCACGCTGACGCCGCAGGAGCAGGCACACCTGGCCAGCGTCCGCCCCGTGAATCCCGAAGCCTACGAACTTTACCTCAGGGGCCGATACTACTTCCACAAGTGGGAGAAAGAAGGGACAGAGAAAGCTATCGAATACTTCCAGCAGGCGATCGAGATCGAGCCCAATTACGCTCAGGCTCATGCCGGGCTGGCCCGCTGTTATTTGCGTCTTTCGTTTTTCGGCCTGTCCCTAGAAGAAGCTCGCTCCAGAGCGAATCCACCCTTGCAGAAAGTTTTTGAGATTGATGACACACTCCCTGAATTGCACTACATCGTGGCAGCGATCAAGCATTATTTTGATTGGGACTGGGCGGGGGCGGAGATGGGATACAAGCGAGCGATTGCGCTCGATCCGAGTTTTGCCGATGTTCACTTTGATTATGCCTATTTATTAATGGAGGTGGGACGATTCGAGGAAGCCATCGCGGAGGCCAAGCGCGCCATACAGCTCGATCCCGTCTCGTATATAGCAAACAAGGCCTTGGCTGATATGTACACCTACTCACGCCAGTACGACCAGGCGATAGCACAATGGCAGCAGATAATCGAAATGGAACCGAATGATTCAAGACCACACTGGGGGATCGTGAGCATATATGAAAGAATGGGGAGGTATGAGGACGCGGTCAGAGTCAGCCAAAAAGCAATGACCCTCTCGGGAGCCAAACCTGAGGAGATAGCGGCAAAGGTAGCGGCGTTGGATAGCGCCTACAGCGAGTCGGGACCAAGAGGTTACTGGATGTTGTACTTCAAGAGACTAGAAGGCCGATATGACCGCGATCCCACTATCACTGCCTTCCATATGTCCGTGTTCTATGCGCAGCTCGCTGATAAGGATCAGGCATTCGTCTGGCTGGAAAAGGCCTACGAGAAGCACGACGGGAGAATGATTTTACTAAAAGTTGAGCCCTGTTGGGACCCGCTGCGTGACGATCCGCGCTTCCAGGATCTGATGCGCCGGATGAACTTCCCGGAAGACGAAACTCAATAATGGAGACGAAACATGATTGGCGAAGCGACATGTAACTACAAGATGCCTGAAAAGCTCGGCGAGGGCAGTTTGGGTGTTCTCTACAAGACCAAGGATCTCAAGAGCGAATGTTTTATCGCTTTTATTGAACCGGTATTAACATGGTAAAATGTGGCACAACTAAAAAATTCTTGATAGAAGCAACGCATATAATGTATTGAAATAAATAAGATTGCGCCCGTAGCTCAGCTGGATAGAGCAACGGACTTCTAATCCGTAGGTCGCAGGTTCGAATCCTGCCGGGCGCATTTTACTATAAAGGCAAACCACCCCGCTTGACTCGATACCCCTGCCGGGCGCATTTTACTATAAAGGCAAACCACCCCGCTTGACTCGATACCCCTGCCGGGCGCACGTTCTTCTACCATTCTAAAGTTTGCTGAAATCCCCTCAACGCCGCTGCAGCTCGAGACCGAACACGGGGACGGGCTGATCCGACCTGCTGCCGATAATTACGTCGAATGTTGCTTCCTCGTCGAGTGTCAACGTGGGTGTGTTATCGATGAACTCAGGGCGCGTGACCTTCTTGGTTTCCCGGTCGATGAATAGCACGTCCGTTTGGCCGCGGGGGAGGATGATCCCCCATCTTCCGGGGCCGATTGTGATCTGGTGGGCCCTGATCGCTTGTTTCGGTAAGAGTGCTACGACAAACCGTGCCAACCTTTCATGCCACACAGCCACGCCTCCACTCAAGAAGTAGGGCGGAACGTATATCTTCTCTGATGTCGTGATGATGCCGATCCGGGTGCTTTCACGACGCACATATATCCGGGTAGTGAAGCCGAAGGGATCTTGTCCGGCGATGTTACAAAGCTCATAGTCCCTCCAAAAGGCATCTATACCGTCAATCTGTTCCTTGTACAGTGTTCTCGGCTCGCCACCGCCGGCAGTTCCGAAATGAATCAGATCGGGACGGCGCATCAATACATAGCTCGCATCGGCCCGGCCGTGACCGATCCAATGCTGCCCGAACTCGGGTGATTCGGCCCGCGCGATCCTGTGATCACTTAGTCCCAGCATGTCGATGCACGACAGCTCAGACCAGTAGGGTATACCGCCCGCCGCGCAGATGGCGAGCACCGGTTGCACGTCATAAAACGCGGCACGCAGCGTCTGGCCGACTACCTGCGCGTTCCACACCCATAGATCTTTTTTCACATACTGGTTGCTGTCATCCCGGAATTGTCCGATGACGAACCACGCGACGGCGACGATAGCCACAGGCAGCCAGCCTTTCCATCGAAGACGTCCCGCCTCGGAGAGCCATTCGAAGAGGAGAACAATAGCGACGGTCATCAAGGCGACAAACGGGATCATGTGGCGCCAGCCTTTGAAAATGTCACCACCTATAAAGGACACGTAGGCCAGCCACGCGATCGTACTGGTGAGGAGAAGAAGCGCGATCCAGCGCCGGGAGGCATTGCGAATAATCATGAGGATCAGTCCGAGCACGGCGAGCGCCGATACGGGCATGAGCGACACAAATCCCCGGCGCACGTACGCAAAACCTGTGGCGAGATGTTTGATTGACGGGCTCACTTTGACGTAGTAGACGTTCGGCAGCCACTCGCCGTAATAGGACAATCGAAACACCTGCTGTGCGGAAATAAAAACTACCGGCCAGATCAAGAAGGAAACGGCGTTTCTAAAACCACTGCTGTTCTTGCGGCCTACGGCGGCGACCCATGCGGCCGCGACGGCGGCAAACAGTGGGCCGTCCAGTCGCGTCAAACAGAGCAAACCGAAAAACAATCCTGCGTTTGCAAAGTTAATTGATTTGCGATCCGGGGATTCATTTGCTTTGAGGAGCACGATGAGTCCCCAGATGAGCAGCGCGGCGACGAGCGGTGCTTCCAAACCAGCGAGTGTCCACGCGGCGATCGGCGCACAGGTTGCACATACGACCGTCCCTGCGGCAAGTGGTACGGTGGAATTCGTCCCGCCCGTCATGCGACGATACAATAGTGCTGCGAACACGGCGATGCCGCACAGCGCGCCGAGCAATCGTGTCGCGTTAATGAGATCCATCCCGAACAACCCGAAGACCGCTGCACCCAGTATCCATAGCAGATTGGAATAACCTTCGACCGGTGGGCCGTCGGTCCACGTCAAACCACGACCGTCGAGGAGTCGTTGTGCGTAACGCATCGAGATCAGCGCATCGTCGGAGTAGAAGGGGTAGTACGTGAAAACATGGACACCCAAAACGATCACACCTACGGCGACAATGAGCAAATCGATTGCGCTCAATCGTCTCTGGCTCATGTCAGTGCGAATCTTGAATCTCTCGAAAAGAAACGACATTGGATTTGTCCTCGTATACGGGGCGCCGGATGAACGCTTCGGAGAGTCTCTCTAGTAGTATGCAGCAGTGCTCCTTTGCGAACCGTGTAAGGCGGGGTTCCGTCAGGATTCGTAAGGTTAATTATAGCTCGAACGCTATGTAAGACAAGTGGTATTAGTAGCTCTGTGGGTTCGTTGGTGATTGGAACTGTTTTCTTTGTATCCGGATGTTGCAGGTTCGAATTGTGCCGGCCGCACTTTTCGCCATTCGATCGAATGCCCCGTCCATGCCATTTGATTTGAATTTTTAACAGAATATACTTATATTTCTGACACGAGGTTAGAAGCGGTCATGTGAAAAAAATCTACGCCAAGGGGAATATGATGAAGTTTCCACTCTATTTCCTATCAGTTGCTATCTGGGCTCTGGCCCTGATCCTGTTTGGATGCGAGGACAGTAGCCAGGGACTCGGCGATACCTACCCCCCGCAAGTCATCGATCACGGACCGGCTGCAGGCGCCACCAACATACCGGTCGATGTGATTCCATGGGCACAATTCAGCGAGCGGATGATCGAATCCACCGTGAATGATACGACATGCTATCTCGTGAAGGGGAGCCTGGTGGAACCGTGCGATATAACATATGAAGCATCGACAAAAAGAGTGGTATTCAATCCTGTATCGAATCTCGATTACGAGACCGTCTATAAGGTTATCATCTCCGACCAGTGCAAGGATCTCGCAGGCAATGGGCTTGATCCCGAAAAGATGTGGAGCTTCACAACGAGACTGTTCGACCGGGGTACGGTTAGAGGAACCGTAAAGGATTCCTATATCGATATCGGCATCCCCGGTGTCACGGTTAACCTGACCCCGTACTCGACACAGACCGACGCCAACGGCGATTACGTGCTCTCCGATGTCAATCCCGGTCCGCAGAATATCAGTGCCACGCAAATGATCTATAGCTCCTCAATAAAGCCGGTCGATGTGCCGCAGGCCGATATCGTATGGGTTGATTTCGTGCTGACAACCATAGAACAGTGTGAGCCGAACGATACGAAGCAGGACGCCTACGAGATCGACTTCGATAATTTTTACCCGTGCTATATCAGGCTCCCGGGGGATGAAGATCACTTCAAGTTCGATGCGGCCCGGGACGATTCGATCCATGTGGCCGTTTTCAACGTTCCGGATCTGAGCTCACCGGACATCATGCTGTTCATCTACGATCCGAACGATCTCCTTGTTGTGGAGCAGCACATGGAGGATCCGGGACCCTATTCATTCGGTTTCAAGGTAAATGTTACGGGAACGTACCACATGTATTTTGACGGGTACGGATACAGCAACACAGATGCCTATTCTTTCAGGGTAAATAAAACTTCCCCATGAATTCAGGCATCACTCCGGCCACACTCACTTCAATCCGTCGAGCACCTTCTTGATCTCCGTGACATCGGGCATCACACCTGGATCGTCGGAGATCCACTTGTAGCGGATCTTCCCTTCCTTGTCGATGATGAATGCAGCCCTTTTTGCGACCCCATTCAGGGGACCGAGCTGGTAGTGGAATGCGCCGTACGCCTGGCTGACCTCTTTGTTGAAGTCACTGAGCAGCGGGAACTGAAGGCCGAGCTCTTCCTTCCACTTGTTGAGCACAAAGGGGTTGTCGATACTCGAGGCGAGAACAAGTGCATCCAGACCCTGGAACTCAGTGAAGCCGTCACGGATCGAGCAGAGCTCGTCGTGACAGGCCGGGCTGAAGGCGAGGGGAAAGAAGAGAAGGACAATGTTCTTCTCGCCGATGTGATCCGAGAGCTTCCAAGTCTCTTGCATTGTGATGGGCATTTCGAAATTCGGCGCCAAGTCTCCTATTTCTAATCCGGACATCTATTCCTCCTTTTTTCAATAACGCTTGTTGCTGTTGATTTGCTAAGAATCATTCTTGATAATGCACCATAGGAAGCGGGCGGGTCAAACCAAAATTGATGTTGTGGACTGGATACCGGTAGATCCGTGATGCCTCAGTGACGACGCGGTCAATTTTCCTTGACCGGCTGCTGGATCCTGATACAATCGATCATGAACCTGCTGGGGTGGCGGATGTGGTGATGGGGGAGAGGTTCACTATTTTTATAATGCAGGAGGTGTGGTGATGAGTGGTGTCAACAAGGTGATACTCATCGGTAATCTCGGCTCCGATCCAGAGCTTCGACATACACCGAATGGAACCCCGGTGGCGAACTTCCGCATCGCAACGAACGAGGTCTTTACCAACCGTGAGGGTGAGCGGGATCAACGGACCGAATGGCACCGGATCGTGGCCTTCGGCCGGCTGGCCGAGATCTGCGGACAGTACCTGAAGAAGGGCAAGCAGGTCTACATCGAGGGCCGGCTCAGGACCAGGGAGTGGGAGGACCAGTCCGGCAACCGGCGGTTCACCACTGAGATCAACGCCACGCAGATGGTGATGCTCGGGCGTGCGGGGGACGCCGGCTTCGTTCCCGGGGAGGAGCCCCAGGAAAGTCCGCCGGAGGAGTCGCAGGCCGCAGTCGGCTCAGACGATGACGACGACCTCCCGTTCTAGTTCCGGCAACGGATATCACGGGACTCCTGCGATTCTCGTGATACCGGGCGAAACAATCGCAGGATAAATTAAACGGCATATCCCCTGCAGGTAATAATGAGGCCGATCCGGGAAACCGGACCGGCCTCGATTTTTTCCGGGCTGGGGTTGGTTTCCGGGACTGGAGTTGATCTTTGAGCGAAAATAGCCGCGTACCGATATAGATACGCACCACCGTTGTATCGCTTACACCAGGCGATCCACAGGCGAATACCGTCTCCTGCTTCCTTTATTTCGGATAAGCTCATCAAAGACAAGCACTCCGGTACGATTCCTGCTGAGTCAGAATGTGTCCGGACACGCAGGGTAGGGAGTAGTATGCGCCGGGTCGAAGTCAAGAAAGTAGATGTATTTACGATAAAACCATTCTGCGGTAATCCGGCTGGGGTTGTAACGCAAGCGGATGGCCTCAGCCTCGATGACATGCGCCACGTCGCCGGGGAGATGAGCCTCTCCGAATGTGCATTCATAAGCTCCGCGAAGTCTTCTAAATGCGATTATAGAGTACGTTTCTTCACACAGAGCACGGAGCT
Source organism: bacterium (assembly GCA_020350885.1). GTDB lineage: Bacteria > Krumholzibacteriota > Krumholzibacteriia > Krumholzibacteriales > Krumholzibacteriaceae. Next base: position 2,249,129 of record CP070727.1, read on the forward strand.
GGATCTCAGCGGTCACGTGCTGATAGCTTCCTGCTTCTCCATGATGGAGGAAGGACGAATACCGGTCTCCCATGGTTTTAATACATACAAGGTCGAGACAAACGTGGGCGTTGTACCGGTTGTTGCCAACATCACCCCAATCGAAGGGACCGAGGATGCGGCTGCTGGCGATGCTACCGGTGTTGAATTCCGGTCCGGTGGTCGGGTGATCGGAAACCTTGAGAGCATTATGATGCACCAGGTGCAAAGCAATTACCGGCCTGCCGACATCTCCGTCGACGAGCTCGCCGATATCCTCGGGATCGATCGGAGCGAGATAACTCATACGGGGCTTCCCATCGAGATCGCCCCCCACGGGCTCGTGCAGCTGGTGGTTCCGGTCAGGAGCAGTGAAACGCTTCTCGGCATGCACCCCGATCTCATCCGTCTGAACCTCCTCAACCGTAAACACGGCATCGATATCAGCGATATCTTCACGACGGACACGGTGAGCCAGGACTGCACCGTCTATTCGAGACACTTCGCCCCATCCATCGGGCTGTGGGAGGACCCGGGGTCTGGCAGCGGTGCGGCATGCCTCTGTGCCTACCTTGTCAAACACGGTCTGCTCAATCCGGGCACCATGATCGTCGAGCAGGGAAATAATCCCGCATGTCTCGTGCGTATACATGTCGAGGTCGGAAGGGCGGATGGGGAGAAAATACCGGTGAGTGTCGGAGGGCTTGCCGTCACCTCGATCATACAGACGGTGGAGGTCGAAGGCGCCCCCGACGGCGGTGCCGCCCGGACTTCTTCACCGTGACTCAGGTCTGCCAAAACGGTCCCTTTTTTGACACCGGTACCTTCTCTTCTGTTCGAATCTCAATCCTTGTGTTTTCAAGGGATTGTATTATTATACTTAGGAGACACACATATTTAGGATCAAGTTGACGTACGAATCCTGATAAGAACGATAAACGAAACCTGCCTCTTTACGCTTCTCTATTAGGGAACTGAAGCAACTTTCCTTCCTAAAAAGCGTATTCTAGTGTCTCAAGCCTAGCTATTAGAGATCGATAGTAGGTTAAGATTAAAATTTATGTATGCAATGTATTTTGTGGCGTGGTACAAGATATGGTATGGTAAGCTTTCGAATCATGCGGGCGCGTAGGCCGCGCAATCCATGACAACCGGTTGTGGAGTGACCGCCGCTTGCCGGGTGAGATGGTTATACCTTCGGCATCGACGAGGGCAATGGAGATGAGGAGATGAGATGAAGATTCTTCTGGTAAATCCCCCTGTCGGCTTTTCGTATTACAACATAGGCATACGAAGGCCCCCTCTGGGCCTGGCATACCTTGCCGCCCTGCTGCGCGACAGACACGACGTCACGATCAGCGATTTCAGTGTTGCCAAACTGGGGAAGATACCGTGGAAAAAGTTCCCGTACAGCAACTACGATGTTGTCGGCATCTCGGTCGATACGGCGCGCTACCCCGTATCCCTCAGGATTGCCCGGCTTGCGAAGGAACAGGGGGCCACCGTCGTCATGGGGGGGCCGCATGTAAGCTTCATGGACCAGGAGGCCCTCGAGAGCGGAGTCGTCGACTACGTAGTCCGTAACGAGGGAGAGTATTCCTTCTCAGCCCTTGTTGATTTTCTTGCCGGTGAAGCGCTTCTCGAGAATGCAAAAGGGATTTCCTATCTCTCAAACGGCACGCTCACGAGAGCAGCCGATATGCCATTCATCGAGGATCTCGATTCTCTGCCGTTCCCTGCCCGGGAGCTGTTGCCCCTCGGACGATACAATGAAACGATGAACGGCCGCCTCATGACGACGCTGGTCACCTCCCGCGGGTGTCCATTCAACTGTAAGTTCTGCGCGTCATCCGAGTTCTTCGGTGTCCACTGGCGGGCGAGGTCGGTGGACAGTATTCTCGAAGAGGTGGATTCGCTCTACGAGCAATACGGTTACCGCGCACTCTGCTTCACCGAGGACAACTTCACACTGAACTCCGAGCGGGCGATCGAGCTGTCCGAGAGGCTCCTATCGAGAGGACGGGATCTGATATGGGAGGCGTGGTCCCGCGTGGACACCATCGTGAAGAATCCCAAGATGGTCAGGACAATGGCGCGCTCCGGATTCAAATGGACGTTTCTCGGATTCGAGAGCGGCAGCCAGGAGGTATTGGACGGCTATGGTAAGAAGGCTCTCGCACAGGATGCTCTGAGGGCTATGGAGATCCTCGACGCAAACGACGTGCGTGTGACGGGAGCCTTTATCCTGGGGGCCACGAATGAAACCGGCCGTACAATCAAGGAAACAATCAACTTCGCCAAGGCACTCAATCCCAGCAAGGTTCAATTCTCGATACTCACCCCCTATCCCGGCACGGAGCTCTACGAGCGGACGAAGGACCGTCTCCTGACAAACGACTGGGGCAAGTTCACCGCACTGGATCCGGTCATACGGCTCGATCACATCTCGCCCTGGAGGCTGGGCGGCTATCTTCTTGCGGCCTACGCTTCCTTTTATCTTCGTCCAAAGAAGGCCGTCGAGAATATACGATACATCGTGAAAACGTTTCCCGGAATCATCAAGTTTATGACACCCAAGCTCTATCAGGAGGGGCGAAAGTATTTCCGTTATGTTCCGTTGTTTGCAAAGAAGCTCATTGCCGGAAAATATTTTTAACATCCCATCTCGCTTATCATTGCATACGATCCCTCCATCATAATACAATCGAGAAACCGTATGCGTGACGTTGTATTTCATGTATGTAAAAGGATCGGAATGTGAGTAACGGCAAGAACAGTAGCGGGAAGGCCGGTGGCGGCGCGGGGAAGGCCGCATCCGCCGGACGCGACTTCATCAGGGCCATCATCGACGAGCACAACAGGACCGGCCGCTACGACGGGCGGGTGCACACTCGGTTTCCGCCGGAACCGAACGGCTACCTGCACATCGGACATGCCAAGTCGATATGCCTGAATTTCGGGATCGCTGCCGAGTACGGCGGCCTCTGTAACCTGCGATTCGATGACACCAATCCGAGCAAGGAGGAGGTGGAGTATGTCGAATCGATCAAGGAGGATGTGCGATGGCTCGGATTCGACTGGGAGGACAGGGAATACTACGCCTCGGATTACTTCGAGCAGCTCTACGGCTATGCCGTCGAGCTGGTAAAGATGGGGAAAGCGTACGTTTGCGATCTGAGCTCCGATGAAGTCAGGGAGCAGCGGGGAACCCTGACGGAGCCGGGTCGGGAAAGCCCCTACCGGAACCGCTCCATCGAGGAGAACCTCGATCTCTTCGAGCGCATGCGGGCGGGCGAGTTCCGGACAGGCGCACGCACACTCAGGGCGAAGATCGACATGACCTCGCCGAACATCAACATGCGGGATCCCGTCACCTGCCGCATCATGCATTCGTCACATCACCGTACCGGTGACCAGTGGTGCATCTACCCTATGTACGATTTCGCTCACTGCTGCTCTGACTCGATCGAGAGGATCACTCATTCAATCTGCACGCTCGAGTTCGAGGATCATCGCCCCCTCTACGACTGGTATCTCGAGGAGCTGGGAATATTTCACTCGCAGCAGATCGAATTTGCCCGGCTCAATCTTACCTATACGGTGCTCAGCAAACGGAAACTCCTGCTGCTCGTCGAGGGTGGCTACGTGAGCGGGTGGGACGATCCGCTGATGCCGACCATCTCCGGCCTGCGGCGGCGCGGGTATACGCCGGAGTCGATACGCGATTTCTGCAACCGCATCGGCGTCGCCAAGAACGACACGAGGGTCTCGATCGACCTGCTGGCCCACTGTCTCAGAGAGGATCTCAACAAGCAGGCGCCGCGTGTCATGGCGGTGCTGCGGCCGCTTAAGGTCGTGATCGATAACTATCCGGATGATGCGATCGAGGATATGGAGGCGGTGAACAATCCCGAGGATCCATCGATGGGAACACGAATGCTTCCCTTCTCGCGGGAGATCTATATCGAGCGGGACGATTTCCGTGAGGATCCTCCGAAGAAGTTCTTCCGTCTGGCGCCGGGACGCGAGGTTCGCCTCAAGCACGCCTATTTTATTACGTGCATTGATGTGGTGAAGGACACAAAAACAGGCGAGGTGACCGAGCTACGCTGCACGTACGATCACGAGACGCGGAGCGGGGACGCCCCTGACGGGCGCAAGGTGAAGGGTACATTACACTGGGTTTCGGCGAAGCATTCGATCACCGCCACGGTACGCCTCTACGATCATCTCTTCGCGAAGGAGAACCCGGACGATGTGGGTAAGGGGGAGGATTTCAAGGACTTCCTCAATCCAAATGCACTCGAGGAATTGAAAGGCTGCCGTCTCGAACCGGGACTCGCCCGGGCAGGGTCGGTGGACCGCTTCCAGTTCCTCAGGCACGGCTACTTCTGCGTGGATAGCAGGGATTCTACTGAGGGTGCGCCCGTCTTCAACCGGATCGTTCCGCTCCGGGACAGCTGGGCGAAGATCGAGAAGAAACAGAGAAGCTGATCGTTTAGTAGCTTCTGTCGGTGACGAAATGGGTGAGCCTGATCAGGGACCGTTTGTATTGTGAATCTTCGTAGTCATGCAAGCGTGACAGCGCCATATCGGTGTACTGCTTCGCCTTCTGCTCTGCGTATTCTATTCCGCCGGATTCCTCGGCAAACCGGCAGATGGTATCCAGATCGTCTTCTCCGATTCCGTTCTCAATGATCGCTCTGATCCTCTCGTGATCTCCGTTGTTCGAATGCGCTAGTCCGTACAGGATCGGCAGCGTCACTGTGTTCTCGATGATATCCTTTGCAATCGGTTTTCCCAGTTTGTCCTGCGTACCGGTGAGATCCATCAAATCGTCTTTGATCTGGAAGGCTATGCCCAGGCGTTCGCCGAAGCTTTTCAGGTTCTCTCTGTCCCGGCTGCCGTTGCTCGAGTTCGCCGATAACGCACCGATCTCGCAGGCCGCCGCAAGAAGGGAGGCGGTCTTCTTCGCTATAAGGCTGAAATATACTTTCTCGTCGATAATGGCATGATCGTGTCCATTTCGCAGCTGGATCAATTCACCTTCACATATCCTCTTGATCGTCATGGACATCAAACAGGTCACTTCGGGATTTTTTATCTGGGAAAGTCTGTAGAGTACCCTCGAGAAAAACAGATCACCGATCAGAATGGAGACTTTGTTACCCCATGCCGCATTCACGGAGAGGCCGCCGCGCCTCATGTCCGATTCATCGATCACATCGTCGTGGACCAATGTGGCGGTGTGCAGGAGCTCGACCATAGCGGCTGCCTTGATGGAATCATCCGTTATTTCACCAGTCATTCCGCTGCACAGGAGAAGCAGTATCGGACGGAGCCGTTTCCCTTTGTAGACGGCTATGTGGTTTATGATGTTGTTGATGATCGGGACATTCGATTGCACCAGCAGGCGGAATTCACGTTCCATTTCCCGTAGCTCGGCCGACACCGGAGAAGTGATCTCATCGAGTATCTCTTTCGGGTCCCTGCTATTATGCATTGCCCAACAACTCCAACATGGCCTTGCTGGCCTTTTCGTTCTTCAGAAACTTTCCCAGTATCAGGTCGAATGTAGAAATGGTCTTCTCGAGCTCGGCCAATCGCTTATGAACGCCCTTGGACTTTTTGATCTTCGGTTGTGACAGCAGATTCCGTAACGCCGAGAGCGCCGGATCGAACTCCCTCTTCTTCCTTTCGATTGCGATGTTGAAGAGCATGTTCCACGTATCCGGTTCGGCGATATAGAAATCGCGACGGTCTCCGGAGATATGCACGCGCTTTATAACTCCCCAGTTTCTGAGTTCCTTGAGGGACATACTGGCGTTGCCCCGGCTGATGTTCAATTCGCTCGCTACCGTATCGAGGTCGACCGGCTCCTCGGAGAGGATGATGAAGGCGTGGATACGCGCCATGGAGCGGTTGATGCCCCACAGGACACCCATGGATCCCCACGTCTCGATGAACTGGCTGAATTCCTCGGACCGCATAAATTCATTCCTTTCTGAACATTCAGAATTATACAATTATCAGTGTCATGATGCAATCACTATTTTTTGGCCTCCTCTCCGGGGGACGATGGGAATCTACTCTTCGGGAATCTGTGCGGGATGTACTCATCGGGAAGGCGGTAGCGGGCTCTCCTTCCAAAGGATTTGTGGGATTGGTTTTGTTGAGTCGATCGGGATCTACTCTTCCGTAACCGGTGGCTTTTTATCCATATTCTTGAGCATCCACATCGCCGTTTCGGCGGCACTACTCCCTGGGTATGCCCTGAGGAGCTCGTTGAACGCCACCCGTGCACCGGCCTTGTCTTTAAGTTCTTCCGCGTAGATGAATCCGATCATGAAGAGGGCCTTGGGGGCAAGTTCATGGTCGGAAAACTCCTCGAGGAATACCCGGCAACCCTCGATCTTGACTTTCGGATCACCACTCGCCTGGATCTTCTGCCACAACTGCGCTACGGTCTCGTCGAAACGTTGATCCACCTTGCGGGATTTGTCTACATCTCTCGGGCTGCCGACGGGCACTTGGTGGGACTCATTCTCTTCCTTGCCGAACAGTATCACGAATCCGCCGATGTACCCCTGGAATTCGAGCCGCTTGAATCCTCTCCGTTCAAAATAGATTATGTGTCCCCTTCCACGCTTGGCGGCAGACAGGTACCACCCATGATCCGTTCCTTTCTCGGCGGCCAACTCGTCGATCTCGTTCCAGTTCACTCCCTCTTCTATATTGATATCTACTAATAAATCCGATCCCATCTGCTTGAAGTAGTAGTTGATGTAGTTGGGATTATTGGTCTCCGACACGATAAGGGCGTTCCCTCCCCGGTGCTGATTCCTCACGACGAAGCCCGCGATCTCCCTGAACTGTTGCTTTGTGGCCGTGCGGTAATAGTCCATGGAAAGGACGAGATGATAGAGGAGCAGGATCGTACCGGCACAGGCGAGTATCGTGTGCAGGTGTTTCCGTATGGGTAATTGGAAAAGTGAACGGGAGACGAGCAGACACACCGCAGGAAGCGATATGATAAGGTTTCGGTAGGTAAGAACGGGGACTGAGATCATCGACTTGATATACATACCCGTAAACGGGATGAGGAACCACAGGAGGATGACCGTATCCGTTGATAGGAGCGCACTCTTAACACCCTTTCTATCCGGGTTGTTCACGATCCTGGCGTAGAGATGGGCTATAAAGATAAAGATGAAGACCAATGCGATGTTGCGCACATTCTTGGACTGATTGAACAGGAATTCGATGAATTCCAACAAGGTATTGAAATATCCTTCGCCGGGCTTGCCGATCCAGATCGGTCCCCGGTTAAGGTGCTCCCACAGTATTGGAAACCATGGCGCGTAGGCGAGGGTGATCACTCCGTAGACAAGCACGGCGCGTACAAGCGACCGGCGGTTTCGTACCGTGAGAATGACACCGGTGAGACCCTGGAGAGCCACCAGATAGAGTCCAAAGTAGTGGGCGTAAGCGCATATGACAGCCGCAGCGATGTACCCTATCGTCAGGGGATGTGGCAGTCGGGAATCCTCACGCAGTGATTTCATCATCCGGGTCCAGAGGTAGGTTGAAAGAAGGGTGAAGAGTAGGAGCATTGCATACGGGCGTGCGTCCTGGCTGTAGAAGATGGGACACCACAGTACGGCCATGAGTCCGGCTGAGGTCAGGGCCTCCCTGTACGAGTAGAGCTCGAGACCGAGGAGATAGATGAACAGGATCGATAGAACGCCGAAGAGAGCCGAAGAGAATCTGAGTGCCGTCTCCGAATCTCCCACCGTTTTCTGTACGAGATGGAGAAGCATGAAATAACCGGGAGGGTGGACATCGGGGCGCACCCCCTCCTCGATCACAGTTTGTAGTTGATCGTAGCGGCTCCGCTGCCAGCTAGAGAGTTCGTCGTTTGAGAGGGATTGGAACGTGAGACCGTAGAATCTCAGGGACGCGCCGACTACGAGAATCACGATGAGAAGGAACGTGGTTTTACGGTTCCATACCTGTACGCTGCGCATATTCAGAGATACTCCGGTTGTGCCTGGCGAACGGTATTCGTGTTAACGCGCGGTCGGTGCCGAGTGAAAAACACTATACCGGGCACCGGGTAAGAGTCTATGCCGCGCAAATTGTTACAAATCGTTATGTTGGGGTCAAGGCGATTATACTTGATGGAAAAAGGGGAACCCGTCTGGAGACTGGCTCCCCTTCCCCGATTCGTGATCCGTTTGTGTTTTATCTAAAACGTTGCTACGCGCATTTCCATGTAGAAGGAGCCTTACTTCATGAGCACCATCTTTTTCGTTCGAATGAATGTTCCTGCTTCGAGTTTGTAAAAGTAGATGCCGCTTGCGACGGCACGGCCGTTACTGCCGAATCCGTTCCAGATCTCATCGTGTGCGCCGGCCTCCCGGTCTTCGTCGACCAGCACTCGAACAAGACGCCCTGCAATATCGTACACGCGCAGGCTCACGTGTCCGGGCTCTGCGAGCCCGAACCTGATCACCGTCTGCGGATTGAACGGATTCGGAAAGTTCTGGGCGAGGAAGAACGCTTCTGGCACCTCGGGCATCACACCGGTCGCCACGTACGATTGGTGCTGTGCGTAGATATCCCAGTTCGTTCCGGTACGGGAGTCCTGCCAGGTGCAGATCGCATAACCCGTGCCGTCGGAGACGATCCGAGGAACGCGCTGATGCTCTGTGGTATCGCACAGAGGAACACCGTTCGTCACCCAGCGCTCCACTCCATCCCCGTCGAGATGTTGGGCATATATGTCCTGGTTCCCGCTGCGGTCATCATCCCACGTGAAAATTGCACCCCCGGCCCCGTCGGGTGTGAGGTGAGGGCTGGTTTGGTTGCTGCCGAGGTTACAGATGGTGGCACCGTTGTCTGTCCAGAGCCGGATGCCGTTCGGATCGAAACGCTGCGCCATGATGTCGTGTAGGTCGTCGAATACAATAATCGCGCCACCCGATCCATCCGACCCGATACAGAAGGCATTGTGGCTGCCACCATAATCGACGACACCGACCCCGTTCGTGGTCCAGCGCGTTGTGCCGCTCGCATCGATGCGCTGCGCATAGATGCTCCTGAAGGGGAAATCCCGGTAATCCCACCATGCGAGAATAGCGCCCTGGGAGCCGTCGCTGCATCCCCGGGGTCGCGGTTGATTATAATCTGCGGTACACACCGCAACGCCGCTGCTGCCCCACAACAGGAATCCATTCGAGTATACCCGCTGTGCATAGATATTGGATTCGGTTCCGCTGCGCCAGTCTTCCCAGGCGACTATGGCGCCGCCGCTGCCGTCCGGTGTAATTTGTAGATACTGCTGTCCTGTTGAATCCGGACAGAGAGGGATTCCGTCGGCTATCCAGAGCGGTGCTCCCGACGCATCGAGTCTCTGGGCATATGCCTTGTATTGATAGTCATCACGAAGATCCTCCCAGACAATGATCGCACCACCGGCGCCGTCTGAAGCGATCCGGGGTCTCAACTGAACATAATCATTTGTGCATACCGGCACACCACCGAGTGACCAGAGCCCATTGCCGTTTGAATCGATTTTTTGCGCAAAGATATCCCCGTGCGTTGCTGCTTGATCTATCCGCCAGGTAATCAAGACGCCCTCGGCACCGTCCGACACCATCTGGGCTTCCTCTTGAGGTTCCGTGGGGTACACGACCGGCTTGCCGTCGGGTGTCCAGAGTGCGTTACCCTCACCGTCGATACGCTGAACGTACAGATCGGTTTGCCCGTTACGCATGTCCACCCACATGATGATCGCGCCCCCGGCACCGTCCGTGACGATCTGTGGAGACTGCTGATCCGCCGCATCTACACAGACGGGGACTCCATTCGCAGGCCATGCCGCATGAAGAGATTGAGCTACTGTAACGATTGCACAAATTGCGATGGAAAAGATAAGACACTTACCGTACCACGTGTTGTACATACACATGACGGTTCGACCTCCGGTGCTGAAGGATTACCGATAAGACGGGAATTCTGAAACGAACACGACAGAATTCACCTTAAATTTTAAAAGTATTCTTATTTTAATTATAGCAACATTTTAGAATTATTTCAACAGCACCATCAATGACCAGTGTTCTTATTGAACCGTGTCTCATGGTTGTCCACCTTCGACTAAAACGGTTTCCATGGTAACCTGATTGCTGTAAGCTTGCGCGAAACAAAGTGCGATAGATTTTATCATAAATCGGCATCGATTTCAATCGAATAACTCGGGCAACTTATTGAATTTATTGCCGATGGGGTGTATGATCGGATCGGATGGGTGAATATAGCATGGAGCTGATCCCTTACATTCACCCAGCGCTTAGAGAAATCTTCGAAGGTTTTCGCTGGAGGAAAGGCCGATGATCAAGTTCCAACCGCTTGTCACTTTTCTTGTGATTACCGGATTCATCTGTTCGTCCTGCTCGAAGAGAGAAGAACCACGGACAGTGTCCAGCTCCCGCCGTGAGATTCAGAGCGTCATCGAGTTCCTTGGGAGTGACCATCTGGAGGGTCGTGCGCCGGGCACACGGGGCGGCGAGCTCGCAGAGGAATATATGCAGAGCGTTTTCAAGCTGCTTGAGCTGGAGCCCTACGACGGGAGCTATTTCCAAGAATTCACACTGAAGAGCTTTGCGACAGCAGATGTTGCGCTTGAGGCGGTCGGCATCAGGCTCCGCTGGAAGGAGGATATCGTCGGGAGCTACATACGTGATGAGGCTTCATTCGTTTTGAGCGGCGATGCCGTCTTCTGCGGCTACGGGATCGACTCGGACGCGTGGAGTTGGGATGACTACAAGGATGTGCCGGTCGAGGGAAAGGTCGTGATCGTCCGAGTGAACGAACCCGGGCGCGATGACAAAAGGCTCTTCGAGGGCCGGGCACTGACATACTACGGCCGCTGGACCTACAAGATCGAGGAGGCCGCCCGCCGGGGCGCCCGTGCGATCCTCCTCGTCCACACGATCGAGACCGCCGGATACGGCTGGCACGTGGTGAAGAACTCGTGGAGTGGGGAACAGCTCTACCTGTCCGCATCACTCGAGAATGATCTCCTATTCAGGGGATGGATACGCGAGGATCGTCTGCGCGAGATCTTGTCGGCGGCGGGCCGTGATCTCGATGAGCTCTACGAACGTTCTGAGGGTCGCGACTTCGAGCCTGTCGATCTCGGCTTAACGGTCGCAATCGCCGGCCGGAACACCTTCCGTGAATTCAACACGAGAAACGTCGTTGGTGTGATTCCCGGCAACGACCGGGAGCTGAAGGACAAAGCGATCCTCCTGAGTGCCCACATCGATCACCTTGGGCGGGACCGGGCCCTCGAAGGGGATCAGATATACAACGGCGCCATCGATAACGGTTCGGCAGTGGCATCGATGATCATGACGGCGAAGAGGCTTGCAGAGCGTCGCCGGGAACTCAGGTACTCCGTGATCGTCCTCGCCTGTCAGGCGGAAGAGGCGGGGCTACTAGGCTCGCGCTACTTCGCCGACCACCTCGATCCGGTGAGTATCGTCTGCAACATCAACTACGAATCGACTCCCGTCTGGGAGCGTACACGGGATATCATGGCGATCGGCGCACGTTATTCGACGCTCGAGGAGATTCTGATGGAGATCATCGGAAAGCGTAGGCTCGGGTACACTTACTTTTCTCTCTCGGATCAGGGCTTCTTCTACCGCTCCGATCAGTTCAGCTTCGCCCGCAGAGGTATCCCCTCGATCTGGATTTCCGCAGGCGAGGAGTACGAGAGCGGCGTGAATCATATCCGGGACTTTTTCGTGGGTGGCGCCTACCACACCGTTGACGATGAGTACGATCCGTCCTGGCCGCTCGAGAGCACGATGCAGACCATACAGGCGGCCGTTGATCTCGCCATCTACATAAACCGCCACACGCCGGAGATCGCATGGAAAGGGCAGATGACCTTTCCCATTGAACGATAAAAACGGGTGCAGGGGTGAATGTCTTCCTTTGCTCAGACAGTCCTCGCAAGTCGGCCCTACAGGGCGCATTGGTGAAAGTCCTCCTGCTCAGACAGTCCTCGCTCATCGGCCCTGCTCTGCAGGCCCGACTCGCTGCAGAACTCGCCGGCGGACATTCACCACTGCACCTCGGAGCGCTGCGGAACTCGCCGGAGGACGTCGCCCCCGCACCCTATTTCGTGGTGATATTTCCGATTGCAAAAGATGGAACGTTCTTTTTAATATCACCGTGCATAGAAAGTAAAGGTGGCGCGATACCATGCTTCTCGAGCTGCAATCAACGATCATATACGGTCCAATCCAGTCGAGGCGGATCGGGACATCGCTCGGCATCAACCTCCTGCAGGCCATGACCAAGGTCTGCACCTTCGACTGCCTCTATTGCCAGTATGGCTGGACCGATTTCTCCTGCCTGGAGAAGGCCGAGTATCCGGCACCCGAGCAGGTCGCCCGGGAGCTCGAATCGGCCCTGGACAAGCTCTCTACCCCGCCTCGTTACATAACCTTCTCCGGAAACGGGGAACCAACGCTGCATCCCGATTTCGGCCGGATCGTCGATCTCGTGAACGACATCAGGGACGGACGGGCTCCGGAAACAGGCACAGCGATCCTCTCGAACTCGACGACCGTCTCGAGACCTGGGATCCGCGAAGCCCTCTCGAGACTCGACCTTCGCATCATGAAGCTCGATGCGGGAAGCGAGACGATGTTCGCGTCCTATAACCGGCCGGCACCCGGCATCACGATAGAAGAGATCACGGAGGGGCTTGCGGCGCTCGACGACGTCACCATCCAGTCGCTCTTTACGAAGGGCCCGGCTGGTAACTTCGCCGAACCGAACATCACCGAATGGATCGCACGGCTGAAACGGATCTCACCGGTCCTCGTGCAGGTCTACACACTGGACCGTGGCTTCCCCTCCCGCGAGATCGAGAAGCTCGAACGGGATGAGCTGGAGGAGATCCGCTCCCGCCTCGAGGACGAGGGAATCTCCGCGAAGGCGTTTTAACATTTTTAGCTGTGGTGGTGCGAGAACAGTCAGAAAACCCTGGGGGTATGAAATGAATCGGCGCGAAGAAACGGTTGAGGATCGAGGCACGGGATCCACTAGACGCGACTTCATCAAGACATCGGTCGTCGGCGGGTTGGGCACGGTGCTCGCCGCAGGAGGGGGCTTGGCATCGGCATACGGCCGGGAGCGGGGATCCGCATCACGCGGGCAAAAAAGCTCCAAGCCACCACAGGAACACGAAGAGAAAGAGGCGCCGAAGATCAAGAGCTACCGCACGCTCGGCCGCACGGGGTGGAAGGTGTCCGATATCTCGTCCGGGGATCCGAACGATGAGGGCGTTCTGCGTTTCTTGTTCGAGGCGGGCGTTAACTATTTCGATACGGCTGAGGTTTATCGCAACGGTCGTGGCGAGCGGATGTTCAGTGAGGTTTTCCGGGGCAGTAGCCGGAAATCGGTCTTCATTACGACGAAGCTCGTCATCGGGGCGAACAGGTCAAAGGATCATTTTCTAAGGCGGATGAGGGGATGCCTCGAGCGCCTCCGTTCCGACTACATCGATTGTATGATGATACACATGCCGCCGAGCGTGAAAGACCTCTTGACTCCCGGCTTTCACGAGGCGATCGCCGAGATGAAACAGGATGGGCGGGTACGTTTCTGCGGTGTCTCGCACCACGGATCGTACTACGACGATACCATTCGCGAGCCGATGGACAGGGTGCTGCTCACAGCAATCGAGGATGGCAGATTCGATCTGATCCTGCCCGTGTATAATTTTCTCAATGAGCACGATGGTGATCGAATTCTCGCCGAAGCCGCAAAGAAGAAAGTCGGTACCATCGTCATGAAGTCGAATCCGGTGGGCAACTACTACGATTTTGAGGCCAGGGTCGAATCGATGAAGGAGAAAAGTGGAGAGATGTACGAGTACTATAGCCGCATGCTCGCAAAGGCGAGGGAGAAGGCCATCCTCACAAAGAAGTTCATCGAAGAGTACGGGCTCGACAGTCCCGGTAAGCTCACTGAGGCGGCGATCCGGTATGTGCTCTCCAATGACAATGTCGGCACGGTGATTCTCTCGTTCAACACGTTCGACGATGTGAAGCGATACGTGGCACTATCGGGTACCGATCTGGGTAGCAGCGACCAGGGGATGCTCGATGACTACCGCGAGTGTTTCGGCGATCTCTATTGCCGCCATGCATGCGGCCGCTGCGAGCCTTCATGCCCGTACGGCGTTCCGGTCAACACGATCATGCGCTATCAGCATTACTTCGATGCCCAGGGGAGGGAGAAGGAAGCGATGTCGAAGTATGCGAAGCTACCAACCCGCAGGGCGGATCTTTGCCTTGAGTGCGAAGGGTGGTGCGAGCGCGCATGTCCCTACGGAGTACCGATCAAGGGACTCCTCTGTATGAGTCACGAGATGCTGACACTTGCGTGAAATGACAAGGATACTCTTTTCCTTGTTATTTTGATTGGGAAGCGTACTCATCTGAGCAGCACCATCTTCCTCGATATGGTCTTTTTACTACTTTTCAGCCTGTATACGTATACGCCTGATGCGACCGGATTCCCTTGAGTATCTAATCCATTCCAATCGACCGAATGTAGCCCTCGCGGCTGCTCCTCATTCACCAGTCTGGTTATGTACTTTCCCGAAATATCATAGAGCTCCAATATAACATGGCTGTTTTCGGGCACGTAGTAGCGGATCGTTGTCGAGGGATTAAACGGATTGGGATGGTTCTGATAGAGGGTTGGTAGTAGTGCCGGCGTAGAGATCGGATCGGTCTCGAAGAGTGTACGCCTGCCGTCTTCGTCGGAGACATCGATACGGTAGGTGTACGATCCACCCGATTCGTACGAATCATCAACGAATGTGTATGTCAGATCATTCCTCTCTATCGCGGGATTCGACAGTTCCTCATACTGTCCTGCGGGGAGATTCTTCCGTGATACGAAGAAGTTCATTCCGGTACCTACCGCTGAAAGCTTCCAGCCGATCCGGATTGCGTCGTTATCAAATGAAGCCACGTAGCTCCGCAGCAGCGTAGCGGTGAAACCACCGTCGAACATGATCCGTTGTCCAAATATGTCGGGATCGGGGTTTCGGGTATCCCGCCAGGCGACGATCATTCCCCCGGCACCGTCGGTTGTCGCGGTGAGATTTGATTGGCTGTTCGGGGCTGTGCAGAGGGAGTCCCCGTTCTCCCGCCACAGGCACGTACCCATATTATTGATTCGCTGTGCATAGACATCCCACCCGCTCGTTACGTCATTGCGGTCGTCGGCCCACGAGATGATCGCCCCTTCGTTCCCATCGGAAACGATCCTCGAGTCGTAGGGATGTCCGCTCATGTGACGGATCGGCACGCCCCAGGGGGGAGGCCATACCTTCATTCCTGATGAATTGACCCGATGGGCATACAGGTAGCTCTGCTCCGATCCGGCACGGAAATCCTCCCAGACGACTATCACCCCGCCGATACCGTCGGCGGTGATCTGTGGATAGCGTTGGGTGCCGGATTCATTGCAGAGAACGATCCCACCCGGTGTGAATACCTCATTTCCCGATGAATCAATTCTCTGGAGATAGGTGTCGAAGCTCGTGCCCCGCCTGTCGTACCATGTGACAAACACGCCGCCGGCGCCATCGGTCGCGATCCTGGGTTCGTATTGTATATTGTTATCCTGGCATACCGGTACGCCGTCTGTCTTCCACTGCACGACACCGGCTCCGTTCACCTTCTGCGCGTAGAGATCGCCCTCCGCCCGGTAGTCGACCCATACGATTATGGCACCGCCACTATCATCCGAGATGATCTGAACCTCATGCTGGATGCTGTCTGCCGTGCAGATCGGAATACCGTCCGCCGTCCATATGGGATTGCCGGCAGCATCGATCCGCTGAGCGTAGATATCGCTGTTCGGAGAGGTCCGCTCATCGGTCCACGCGATAATGCATCCTCCCGATCCATCCGCGCAGATCTCGGACCACTCCTGGTCGTAGGCCGCAGTGCACACGGCAATTCCGTTGTCGGCCCAGATGCTGTTTCCGAGGCTATCGACGCGCTGGGCATGGAGGTCGTACTCCACGAGATTGTAGACCGCCCAGACGATGACGGCTCCGCCAAATCCGTCGGCAGTGATGTGTGGCCGGATCATGTTGAAGTCCGAGCCGCCGACCGGGATACCGTTCACGGTCCATCTGGCCCTGCCGAGCTCGCTGATCCGCTGGGCGTAAATATCATGTGGGAAGGTACGGCCATCTACCCAGGTAATTATTGCGCCCCCCACATCATCGGAGCAGATCCGCGGTTGACTCTGTTCGCCCATGGCGATACATATCGGCGCGCCATCGATTGTCCAGCCGGCGTAGAGGGGGGGAGTGCCAATGAATATGAAACAGAAAATGATCGCAGTGGTGATTAGTGGCATTTTTCGCATGGGAAGTCTCCTCGGTGGTGAAAATGTTTTTTAGAATGAAAATAGTTACAGTCAGCGTACCATCAGGCAGGTGCGGTATCAACGCATAAAAGAACGTTTACGGATGGCGCCGGGCGTTTGTGAGGTGTGAAACGCTTTTGCCGCTCATGCCCATCTTCAATATGCTTAGTGAATTCCTATATTCCACGTAGGCACGATCCCACATACAGGATAATTCATTAAATATAAATGTGTCTACATATGATAAGTTTCAACAATTCTCCGCTATATGGATAATATTTGCATTTAACGAATTCCTTCCCGTTTATGTTCATATAGCATGTTCCTTCGTTATTACACATGACTCTCGACAATTCCTCATAATAGACTGTACTTCCAATGTATTGTGCAATGCCTGTATCCCTCTGGACGGCGCACCGTTCGCCGCATTCCCGGCCGACAGCCATCCCTTAATCGTTGAAATCATTATTAATCAACAGCTATTCGGCCGGTTGACCCGTTGAAGCCATACATACATTCGAATCGATCCATTCATGGTATGTGGCTTGCATTTCAGACCATTCCGGCGAAGTACGAGGAAGTAAATCCAGAGTTTTGTCATGGGAACACGCAGGTCGCAACTCAGACCTGCCGGGATTTGACATGCTGCGAGAGAGGGTGAAAGCCGTGCATCATTCAATGAAGACAATGCCAATGTTCATTGTTGCCGTAATCATTGGAGTGCTCTGCCTGGTGATTACTACGGTACCGGTCCGGGGCCAAACGTACACGAGGCTGCAGGTGCTCCTGCCTGGGGAAACGGCAGCCCCCGGAACACCGACGGGGAAAACCGGTGCACCTGAAGCACAGACGGCCGGTGTTCCGTTTACCGTAACGGTGCGGGCTTGCGACGGCTCCTGGAATACAGTGACTTCGATCACGCACATCGTATCCCTGAACTCTACGGACGAGAGTGCAACTCTTCCCGGAAACACCCAGCTTACCGGCGGAGAGGTGGAACTCACGGTCACCTTTAACGCTGGTGGCTCCTTCACGGTATCAGCGCATGACGAAACCGATCCAACAATCCCCGATGCACAGTCATCTTTTGTCACCGCTATGGTCCTACAAGGATTTCTATTCAACGATATCAGCCAGAAGCACCGTTATGCGGGTGTTCCCGCCGCCTACACGCTGGCAGCGGTCGATCCTACGGGAGCGGTAGTTGCGGGATTCTCGGGGACCGTGCGTCTGCGGGAGATCACAAGCTACGGTGAAGGTCGTATCTCGCCGGACGAAGTCACCCTGGACGGAGGGACGTGGGCGGGAGATCTGACGATGTACCGTGCCGATGAGAGCAGCATCAATCGCGGAAATGTAAATATATATGCATATCTGGAATCGGATCCCACCAAGAACGGAACCAGTGATCCGTTCATCGTTCATCCCGGCTCGTTTTCGCGTGTACAGATCGTGGTTCCCGGCCAAACTCCCCTTCCGGGGAGCGAGAATGGCACCACAGGTAATCCGGCGACACAGGCATCCGGACAGGGCTTCAACGCCGATGTGTATGCCACAGACTATTACTGGAATCCGGTTCCGAGCGCCGATGTTGTCCGCATCACATCGAGCGATCCCGGCGCCAGCACGCCGGTGACCGGAGCGCTGATCGACGGATACCAACAATTCACGGTTACACTCGCTACGGTCGGCGCGCAGACACTCACCGTCACAGACCAGACGAATGGCGCCATCCTTGGGATGACAAGTGAGCCGATCTCCGTGATTCCAAGTGCCCCCGACCATTTCGAGATCAGTTCTATAACGTCACCGATCATGGCGGGACAGGCGGTATCCGTGACTATCCGTGCCACCGATGTGGGTGGAAATACGATACCCGATTACTTTGGCGATGCGATCCTCTCGGCGAACACCGGGGCGGGCAGCATATCTCCTGAGGCGATATCGTTCACCAACGGGGTGTGGACCGGTGACATGGTATTCAAGGGTGCAGGCGCTGCGGTTTCATTCACCTGTTCGGATTATTCGACACCTCCGCACACCGGCACGAGTAACAGTTTTCAGGTGCAGCCGGGTCCATTCACCGGAATGCAGGTACTCCTACCGGGCCAGATACCGCAGGGTGGAACCGAATCGGGTTACAGCGGAGAACCGATGAGCCAGAACGCGGGATCGAGCTTCAACGTAACAGTTCGTGCCGTCGATGCCTTCTGGAACAGGGTGCCGGGCATCAATGACCGGATCGCTCTGAGTTCAACCGATCTGTTCGCTGCTATGCCGGCCGAGACGACGCTCGCCAACGGAGAGATCTCGTTCCCGGTGACACTCTACGCGCAGGGGAATCAGACAATCACAGCCGAGGATGTCGATTCAGCCGGTAAGGATCCTCATACATCGAGCCCCGTCGAGATACTGCCAGGTCCGTATTCGAGAATCCTCATACTCGCACCGGGCGAGGAGCTGGCTCCGGGAACGGTGACGGGCCGTACCGGTTCAGCGACCGACCAGTCAATCAACTACTCGTTCACCGTGACGGTATATGCGACCGATACCTGGTGGAACCCTGTGACCGGTGTCAGTGACAACATCCGGATCACCTCGAACGATCCGTTAGCCGAGCTGCCTCCTGACTCGCCACTAGTAAACGGCCGTGCGGACCTGAGCGTGCGCCTCGTAACCGGAGGATACCAGCAGATCACAGCCACAAATATCACACAGCCGGCGATGCCCACGAGCACCACGCAGGTGCGGGTCATCTCGAGCGGATTCCACCTCGAGGCCGAGGTGAGCCCGACAACGGTGATGGCAGGTGAAACGTTCACACTCACCGTAAAGGTGACAAACGATGCGGGGAGCGTGATCCAGGAAATCAATTCCTTTGTCGAGATTACTGTCCAGAACGCATCGACACAGGAAACGGGTAGGGGCAGTCTGCTCGTCACACAGTTCCAGCTGCTGCAGGGACAGCGGACGGTCACCGAAATCTATACATACGCCGAGCCAATTATTCTTATCGCAACAGACGATGCCGGCAACGATCCCGCTGCCTCGGAAGTGATCATCGTGAATCCTGGAGTGCCGGCACAGATCAGGCTCACGAGCGATCCCGAGTGGGTGGGCGGCAATAAGCACGCAACCATAAGCGCACGTGTCGTCGATGATTACGAAAACGGTGTTCCGGATAGACCCGTCACATTCGAGCTGATCAGCGGTGACGGCACACTCACGCCTATCGACACGCTGACGGATGATACCGGTGTTGCGGAGGCCGATTTCCTGAGCTCGCGGATCACTGGGATCAGTCGCGTGAGGGCGACCTCGAACAGCATCGTCGCGGAGCTCGATATCGAGACGGCCCTCGTCGATCCGAACGCAGCGGCGGGAAGCATCACAAACTATCCGAATCCATTTCACCCGGACGAAACATCGACGACGATCGCATACAAGCTTTCCGATGACGCGAACGTCACACTCCGTATCTACACGCTTAGTGGAAAGCTCGTGCTCAGGAAGGATTTTGCACGGAGCTCCGAAGGCGGCGTCTCGGGACTGAACCAGTTCGAATGGGACGGGCGGAACGGGAACGGAACGTACGTCTCCAGTGGTGGATATATCGTTCTTGTAGAAGCGGAAGGACATGGAGAAACACTACACGTCATGCGCCGCAGGGTAGCGGTGGTGCGATAGACAGGAGGACCCATGAACCGCACTTCAAATAATAAGATCTGGATCCATTCGGCGGTCCTTGCGCTCGTACTTGGCATGCTTACGGTCGGAACATCCGGAGCACGTGCCAATGAGCAGGACGGAGGAGCTCCGGGAGACTGGCTCTCTAATTATGCGGCGGCCCGAACGATGGGTATCGGTGGAGCCTTCGTCGCGGTAGCCGACGAGCCCATCGGCGCTGTCTGGAATCCTGCATGCCTGACACGCGTATATCAGAATACGATCCACATTGAGACGGCCCGGTACTTCGAAGGAACGACAATCAACGGGCTGAGCTTTGCCACACCAGAGCGAAGGCTGCTGCCGGGCTTCGGCCTTACGGTGCTCTCATTGCGTTCGGGAGAATTCGAACGCACGAACGAGCTGAATGATCCGATGGGCACCTTCCGTGAGGGGGAGATGGCGTTCCTGCTGTCTGCATCCAAGGGCATCTCCCGCCGCTTTTCCCTCGGAGCCAATCTCAAGATAATCCGTCAGAGCATTGATGAGTTCAATGCCTCCGGCGTCGGCGCCGACCTCGGCCTTCTGTTCAGCATCGTGCCGTCCGTGATGATCGGTGCCTCGGTGCTCAATATAGGCGGCCCGAACCTGACGTTGCGTGAGACGCCGGAGATCTACCCGGCTGAGTTTCGCGGTGGTATCGCGCTGCGCTTTCTCTCCGGCCGGGCGATGGTCACCTCCGACATCAACTACAATGCAGACACCGGAGCGAGGATTCATGCCGGAAGCGAGTTCTGGATCCATCCCACCATGGCTATGCGGCTGGGTTACTGCGACCAGTATGTCGCCGGAGGCGTCAGCGTCAATTTTGCTCAGGGGATCCGCCTGGATTACGGCATGATGGATCATTTTCTCGGCGTGATCCATCGCGTCGGGATCTCCTACCGTTTCGGTGGATTCTACGCCGACTCCGAGGCCATTCCACCGGTGTTTTCCCCGCTCGGAACGGAGTCGGTCACCAAGTTCCATCTCGAGGCCAGGACAAAGGCCGAGGCAGTAAGCTGGAGCCTCGATATCGTTGACAAATCCAATCGGATCGTCCGCAGCTTCAGCGGGAATGGGCGGCCGCCGGCACACGTGATGTGGGACGGCAAAGACGAGACCGGACTATCCCTGGCAGACGGAGTGTACAGGTACAGGCTCGTTGTCACCGACGTCGCAGGTCAAGAGACGGTGGGGCGGGAACGCTCGGTCGAAATCATAACTTCGGGGCCGCAGGGCGATGTTCCGGTCATCATCAGTAATGGCAAGTAGCGATCGACTGTAAGGAGTGGTTTGAATGATTCGCCCGAATAGAAACCTGTTGATTTTTTCATGCATGCTTCTCGTCTCGGGTGTCCTCATTTCTGCACCGGACAGTCTTGCCGATACGAAAGATGCAAAGAATGAAACACCGGCGGTCACCTCTCCAGCAACGCTGGCCGAAATCGGGATGTCGCTGGAGCGAGCGCGGCTCCTGGGCTTCGAAGACCGGCGAAATGCCGTACGGGACGTGGCGCGATCCTTGAACGAATTCATGCAATCGGACGTGCCCAAGGAGAAACGTTGCGCCGCTCATTTCCTCTCCGGTGAGATTAATTACGCCCTCGGAGAATACAAACGAGCAGCCGAGGAGTTCAAGAACGCTGGAAAGAGGGACGAGAAAAAATGCTACCGTGATGATGCTGATGCAGCCTACATCATGGCCCTGGAAGCTGCAGGAAAAGACGAGGAAGCCGCGCGGGAATGGATCAAGTGGCAGAAAAGATACAACGAGAGCCCGCTCATGCCGGAGGTACTCGTGGCCCGCTCCTGGAATTCCCTCAGGCGCGGGGCGATAGCCGAAGCCGTCCGGATCCTAGATGAGCTTGTGGCAGGATATCCCTGGATGGCGAAGGATCACCGCATCGTGCTGGCATATGCAGTTGTTGCGTACCTTGAAGAGCGGTACGAGATCGTGTTGGATTCATTGATCGGAGCGGAGGAGGATGCATCGGCGATATACATCCGTGCACTCGCATACGAGAAACAGGGATCAATGCTCAAGGCGGCCGCCCAGTACCGGGAGATCGTCGAGCGCTACCCTCACTCGTCACTGCACGATCACGCGATGCTTGCCAAGGCCAATATTTTCCTTGTGAGCGGCGCTTATAAGAGTGCCGCCGAGGAGAATGCGAAGGTGGTCGAGAGGGTTTCGCGTGAGAACATCAGGGCGGAGGCCCTTCTACGCCAGGCGGTGTCGGTGTACCTCGATGGACGGTTGGACGAAGGAACGGAACTGCTCCGGCTGGTTGTAGCACGTTATAAGAAAGAGGATGTGGCGGCCAGGGCTCAGTTTCTTCTCGGCGAGGTGCTCTTCAGTCAAGAGATGTTCGATGAAGCGATCATAGAGTTCAACCAGGTGCTGGCGAATTACTTCGAACACTCGCTTGCCGCTCGGGCCCAGTACCGGATCGGCAGAAGCCTTGATGCGATCGGGCGCGGGATGGACGCGACAAGCACGTACAAGGCGGTCGTAGCAGGGTACCCTATGTCGCCGGAATCGCCTGCTGCGGCCTACCTGGCGGGTGTCGGACTCATCGAGCAGCGGCGTCCCCAGGCTGCGATTCCGTACTTCCAGCTCGTGCTGGACCGCTACGCAAGCGGTGACAGCACCGGCATGCTAGTCTTCGCCTCGGACGAGCACCGGGAGCTCGTGGAGGCCTCGCTCTGCCTTCTCGAGTACTCCTATCACCTTATGGGGAATCTGGGACAGCTCTCCGGTGTGCCGCACCTCATGCTCCAGAAGATGCCGCCGAGCAAGTCATCGTGGCGGGCGTACGCACTCCTGATCGATGCCGACGCCCTCGCAGCACAGGCCCGGTACACGGAAGCGGAAGGAATGCTCAAGCAGCTGATATCCGAATTCCCCGAGCATGCAATCGCGGTCCCGGCGAACCGCCTCCTGGCCTGGACGTATGCGCAGCAGGGGCACGATGATCTTGCGATCGAGACCGAAGAAATGATGCTGACACGTTACGCCTCGTACGAAGACGAGGAAAATCTGAGCTCCGCTTATCTCAATAAGGCAAATATACTCTTCAACCGGAAATCTTACGAGGAGGCCGCCGCCGCTTACGATGAATTCCTGCGGCGGTTCCCGGGTCATCAGAAACGATCACATGCGCTCTACCAGGCGGGGCTCTGCTATCAGTTGCTCGACCAGAACGGTGATGCGGTCGATCGGTGGGAAGCGCTCATCGCCGCCGACTCGACGGCGGAGATATCGGAACGGGCGCTGGTCCGTGCCGGTGACCTCTACTTCCGCGCCGATTACTACGACGATGCGAAGCGGTGCTACCAGGCGCTCCTCGAATACTTTGCATCGAGTCGAACTGCTGCCCTGGGGATGCTCCGGATCGCCCAGTGCGAGTACAACGCCGGCAACGACGAAGAGGCGCTCAAGTGTTATAGTAATGTCCTCTCCCGCTTCCCGGATTCGCCGTACGCTTTGGAAGCGGAACGAGGTATCGAGCTGACGCTCTACCGCCTGGGGCAGCGCGAGGACGGCAGCGAGCTACTCGCGCATCTCGTGGAGCAATATCCCACCAGCTCATTCGCAGCGGATGCACAGTTCGAGATCGCGATGCGGAGCTACCAGGCCGATAACTTCACCGAGGCGGCCGAGGAGTTCCGGCGCGTCGTGAGCCAGTTTCCTGGCTACTCGGCGGCTGACCGGGCCCACTACCTCATGGCCGATGCCTACCGCCAGGCGGATTCGACCCGGGATGCCCGTCTCGCGTACGAGCAGTTTCTCAACTTCTTCCCGGACAGTGAATTCAGATCGATGGTGCATTTCCGTCTGGGATCGATCCGCTTCGAGGAAGGCGATTACCTGCGTGCTGGGATAGACTTCACGAGTGTCCTTGATGCGGAGGCGCCCGAGGAGATCTCGGCGGCTGCGCTGTTCAACCTGGCTCTCTGTCGGCAGGTTCTCGGGGAATCCGAGGAGGCACTTTCAACGCTCGAACGGTACCGTATGCGGTACTCGGCACATGACGAGCGCGCCGTCGACATCGCATATCACATGGGAAACATACACGAGAATGCTGGCCGTAACGAGCAGGCCGTCGAGGAATACAAGCGGGCAATCAATGCAAAACCGTCCAGAAGCCTTGAAATCGAGCTCTGGTACCGTATCGGCACTTGCAGGGAGCAGCTCGGAACAACGGATCGCGCGATTGAAGCATACAGAAAAGCCATGGTGGCAAATGACAAGGACAATACCTTCCGTCTCCTCGCGGTGGTGCGCTGCGCCAGTCTCTACGAGGACAGGGAAGACTATGCCAAGGCGCTTGAGGCATACCGCGATCTGATCAAGCATTCTACTGACGAGGAACTCGTTCTCGCAGCGAAGGAGCGGGCCTCCCAACTCGAAGCGATCTTTAAATAGGGGTGCGAAATACTAACGTGAAGGAGTGTGGAAATGTTATCTAACTTCAACTGGATGGAGACAATAACCACCAGCCCCATTATGATGGTGCTGATCGGATTCAGCGTGGTCACGCTGGGTATCGCCATCGAGCGCCTGTACTATTACCGAAAGCGCCGGGGCAAGCCGGATCAGGTGCTGGAGCAGGCGTTGGCGAAGCTCCGGAAAGGAAAGAAGGAAGAAGCCGCACAGATATGCAGGGACTGTTCCCATCCCATGGGCAAGGTAGCAGTAGAAATATTGGAGAGTGAATCCCTCGAGGGAGAGAAGGCGGAGGAACGTCTCCAGATCACCTTGAGCCAGCAGAGGCTGCTCCTCGAACGAAATCTCGGTTTCTTGGGAACGATCGCCGGTGTGGCGCCTCTGGTCGGTCTGCTCGGGACGGTCTGGGGGATCATGCGGGCCTTTCACGATATGTCGACAACGGGAACGGCCGCCCCGTCCGTGGTCGCCGCCGGAGTTGCCGAGGCGCTCGTCACGACGGCCGCTGGTCTCATCATCGCGGTACCGGCTCTGATGATCTACAACCATCTCAGCCGGAAAATGGGTGTCATGCTCACTGTGGCTGAAAACCATTCGCGCAGCCTGCGTCTTACGCTCGTCGAAAGCACGAGAGGCGGGGCTGCCGCCGGCATATCCGATGAGGTCCGGCCGGAACGCCGCTCGGTCGTTACCGAGCAGGAAATCGAAAAGCTCGAACCGGTTCTCCAGGATTGAGGTAAACGGCATGTTCCACAACTTTCTCAAAAAGAAGACACAGGGGAACTACGAGATCAATATGACACCGCTGATCGATGTCTCTCTCGTGCTCGTGGTAATGCTGCTGCTCCTGACACCGCTGGCCTTCGAGTCGAGCATCGCCGTTCGCAAGGCCGTTTCCAGTGCGAAGAAGTCTGAGAATCAGGAAAAGGAAGAACGTATCGAGATCCACATCATCGCTGAAGACAGCGTGCTCGTCAACCGCACCCTGGTCGCACGCTCCGAACTCTCGGAAGTGCTCGAGCCGATCCTGGTGGACAAGGTGCAGCGGAGGGTCGTGATCGACTGTGCCGACAACGTTTCCCACGGTGCGTTCGTGAGTGTCCTCGATCAGGCGAAACTCTGTGGTGCGGCTGAGATCGCCGTGTTGGGGAGGTAACATGAAACTGATTCACGGTAACCAGACCCTGATGAGCGCGAGGATCAATGTGACACCGATCATCGATGTAGCGCTGGTTCTCGTCATCATACTGCTTATCACAGCGCCGATGCTCTCGGTCGCTGATATCGAAGTCAATCTTCCCCAGGCTCAGACCAGGGGAGCGGAGGACGAGGCTCGTGTGAGCATCACGTTGAGCAATAACGGCGAGCTGGCGATCAACGAGGATATTGTCAGCCAGGATATGCTCGGTGCGGCATTACAGTCGATTCTTTCAGGAAGCAATGACGACAACATGCTGGTCGTTCTTCGTGCTGACCGGGATGTACCGTACGAGCTTGTGCGGGGTATTCTCGGTGAGGCGCGCGCAGCAGGGGCCAAACGGCTCGCGATAGCGACGTACCAGAAAGATAAGGGGAGCTCATGAACACCTATGCCATGAGTTTTGAAATGGCGTCTTCCGAGTCCCGGACATGGAAGACGATAGGAATCAGCCTGGTGATACACGCGCTGATATTGGCGTGGCTCGCACTCTACCGGACCATAGCTCCTCCACCACCAGCACTCACGGAGATCACCTGGATCGATCCGGTCACGATCCAGCCGCCTGCGGTCAAGATGTCGGTGGAGCAGCCGGTGAAAAGAGTCGAGAAACAAGCGCCATCGCCGCAACAGCAGCCCGTGCACTTCGTGCGGAAAACGGACGTGAACGATTTCGCTCCACAACCTCAAACCGATCGTGCGGTCGATGATAAACTCCGCAGGAAGCTCAACGCGCTGGAGCAGAAGGTCTCGCAGCGGTCACGAATAGCCGACCTCGTGACGTCGAAAACCGTGGGACAGCCCGCCCTGGCAAGCCTTCCGAACGAAAGGACGAATACCAAGAATGCGGTCAAGCTTTCGCGTCAGGAGAACACGAAGCAGCGCCCCGTCCAGCTTACCAGATCCGAAACGACCAAGGCGGCGCCGGCCATGAGATTGAGCAATGTATCGGAGAAAAAGATAACACCCGCCAAATTAGAGAAAACGGATGATAAAACCACACAGCGTGTCATCGACGGTGCGAGGCTGGCCGGGCCTGTCGCCGACCGGCAGCTGGTATCGCACCGTCTGCCCGATTACCCTGAATGGGCGAAGAGTGAAGGTGTTGAAGCGACGGTGAAGCTCTACTTCGTGGTGCTTCCCAACGGGCGGGTGAAGGAGAACATAATGATCCAGAAGACATCGGGTTTTCAGGATTTCGACCGAAATGCCATCGAAGCACTCCTCACCTGGCGCTTCGAATCGCTGAAGGGTGGGGAGACCGGCGAACAATGGGGGTCGATAACATTCAACTTCCGCCTTCGATAGAAAACAATTGCAATGCGCTTGGAACAAGGGTTCACATGGATATACATCCCAGGGGTGCTGAAAAGGGAATTGCCGAATAACAGACGGAGATGAAACCATGGATACTGCTTTAAAACGGTTCAAGTTGACGGCGATCTTATTGTTCATGTTCATTTTTACGGTGCAGCCCAACGTGGCCTCATCCCAGGAGGCACCTCCCGACAGCGCGATGGCGCTCAAGGGCGGTGAGGAGGGTACGGCATTTGGGAGCCTCACGATCGAGGGCGAGGATCGTGTTCGGATTGAGTTCGACCGGCCGGTGCTCTCGCTCGACCTGGATCCCGTAAATGCACCCGGCCTCGACTGGGATAATACGTGGGATGTGCTCGGTCGCTGCTCAATCGACTTCATATCGCCGCTGATCGGTCTCTCGGCCACGCAGCGGTCACCTTACATGCCGCGCCCGTGGTTTGAAGAGTTCTCTACGGGAGACGTTGTCAGGTTCCGCCCCGCCCTGAAGAACGTCGACCGGTGGAAGATGACCATCGCAGATTCGCGGAGCCGTACCGTGGCAGAGTTCGAGGGAAAAGGAAACCCACCGGATGAACTCGGGTGGGACGGCCGTTCCATAGAAGGAAACCCCATGCCCCCTGGACTCACCTACTCCTACGTGCTCGAAGCATACGACAGGGCGGGAAACAAGCGCAACTTCGTGGGTGAGGGATTCCAGCTTCCCTCCTATCAGATACAATCGGATGAACAGCTCATTCTCATGTTCTCCGCTGATGAGCTCGGCGCGGCGTCCTCACGGATGCAGGCTGTAAAGGAAGCGCCGCCGGCCATACTGCTCGATGCCGCTAGCAGGCTTAACCAGCTTGCCTCAGATCGTAAGGTATGCATCGAGGCGACAGCACGGACGTACAATAACGCAAAGTCGATCGCTCAGGCGGTTGCGCAGGCCATCGGGCCACTCCTGTTAGGTGATACGAGTCTCATTCAGCAGGTAACTCGTGTTGAGAAGGATGCACCGGCCGGGGGAACGGTCGCGATCATCGTCTCCCGTTGATCGTATGATTTCTATCTGGCAAGGAGCAATTTCTTGGTGCGCACGTGTCCCCGCCATTCCATTCTAACGAACGGTCGGTTTTTCGAATGTGTTGCTTGATTAACCCTGGATAGCGCGGTAGGTGGCGGGCCCGGCTGATAATCAAACGTTCATCTCCAATGTGAAATCGTCTTTCCAATCACGACGCATCCCCTGAGTATTTTTCGAGAATCTTCTGGAATCGCAGATTGTCACGCAGCGAATCTAACATGGGGTGGATTTTCAGAAACGGTACGGAAACAAACGAGGGAACGGACATCAGATGATCGATATGATCCAGAGCCTTATCGTGCTCTCCAAGCAGAAGATAGATGGTGGCCAAGTCCCATTCACGTTCTTTGATGCGAATTGCATCATGGTCATCGAGCTCAACGCCTTTTTGCCCTTCGCGAATTGCGTCATCCCTACGTCCGAGTCCTGCGTATGCCACGCCGAGCGCGCTGTGAACGGTCCCGGCCTCCGGCTGTTCGCGGACCGCCGCTTCCAGGAGAACCTGCGCGGAATCAAAGGCAGCGTGGGCCTTTTCCGGTTCGCCCATGAGCATGTATGCGATCCCCACAAGCAGATCACGAGGGGTAATCTCGGTCGCCCAATCGACGAGACCAACCGGTATTTCGGCGGCACGTTCGATTGCCGACTGGTAGTCGCCCTCGTATATATGTAGGAAGACAAAGAATGTTATAATGATCGGGGCGGACTGATGAGGTGTTAACTCCAGGACAGCTTTGGCCCGGTCGACATCTCCCGTCCATAGCAGGGAACTCAGGCTCTTGATGTAGTAGGCGGCACCCTGCTCCGGATTCAGTTCAAGCGACCGATCGAGGTAGCGCTCCGCTTCGGCGTAATTTCGCATGATGCTGTGGGTTAGTCCTATCTGCAAGAAGAACCAGAAATTAGCCGGATCGAGGGTGGCCGCCATCTCGAGATACCCGATCGCCTCATCGAACAATCCCTGCCGCCGCCATATATAGGCTATCGCCTCCAACAGCTCAGGGCTGTTGGGCATGCTCTTGGCCGCAATGGCATACTCCTTGAGCGCCCGGTCGTAATCGAAGAAGCACGAATAGTAATAAGAGCCCAAGGCCATATGGGCCTCGGGGAGGTCGGGCTGCAGCATGAGCGCCCGGTCCGCCGCCGCCTTACACTTGGCGAGCCGCCCGTCGGTCCTGTCGTATCCCCAGAAGTAGAGTTCACTGTGCACCGTCGCCAAACGCGCATGGGCGAGGGCGAATATGGAATCGAGAGTAACCGCCTGCTGGAAGAGAGTCTCGGCATTTCGCCAGAATTCTTCTATCGAGCCGGCACGACTCATCTGGTTGAGCCCGCGAAGGTAGGCTTCGTATGCGAGCAGATTCTCCGTCGGTTTCGCTTCCACCGTTTCCCTTTCCCGGGCCAGCATCGTGATTCCGAGCTGCTCGATGATCTGTTCCGCAATATCGGACTGAACGGTGAAGATATCCTCCAGTACCCGGTCGTACCTCTCGGCCCAGAGGTGCGTGGCGTCGGATACACGGATCAACTGCGGCGTGACACGGACTCGGCTCCCGCCGTCTGCATTCTTGTTCCACCGGATCG
>CP070727.1:2279051-2283528 GCA_020350885.1 bacterium
AGTTCACCGGGATGAGTCCCTCTGAATATCGCAGGAAGCACGGTTAGCCTTTTAGGCTCCAGTTAAAATCCATCCCCCAGGTCCGGAATGGCAATTCCGAACCATTTTTTCGTTCTACATTTCAATACCGGACGACCCGATCCGCATAGAAAACGTACTATGTGTATAAGTAGCGTCAGTAGTGGACCAGAAACCGAACGAAAGGAGGGTACAGATGAAGAGAGGAATGACGGCAGTCATCCCCGTCATCATTCTCCTGCTCGTGTGCTGCATCTCGGGCGCCGGCTGGGGGGAAGAGGTTCAGAAGACATTCGAGGGGATAAAAGAGATCGAGATAAACACGGTGAGCGGTGATTGCATCATCAAAACGCACCGCTCGGATGAGGTAATCGTCGACCTCTTCTACGACGTCGAGCCCAAGGGAGCCTTCAAGTACAAGATCAAGGAATCCGGCAAGACATTGTTAATAAAGGAGCGCTGGGGTCCTGGATCGAGTCAGGGAGAGGTCACCTGGACCCTTACCGTGCCCGCAGAGACGGAGATCGAGTTCTCATCCGCCTCCGGAGACCTGACGGCATCGGGTCTCACGAAGGCTATCGAGACATCCACCGCCTCCGGGGATATCGACATCGAGGATTTCAAGGGGGAGATGGAGATTGCGGCCGCCAGCGGGGATATCGATGTGAGGAATGCCCACGGGGAGATCGAGATCTCCACGGCCAGCGGGGATATCAAAATCAGGAAATCGGGCGGAGAGATAGAGCTGAATACTGCCAGCGGTGAGATCGATGCTGTTGATATCAGTGACGAGATCGATCTCAACACGGCTTCGGGCGATATCGAGGTCTCCGATTCAAAGGGGGTCTTCGAACTCAATTGCGCCAGCGGCAGTATCACCGCCAAGGGCATCACGATCGAAGGTATGAGCGGCTTTTCGACGGCATCCGGAGAGGTGGAGATCATTCTGGCCGAGACCAGCGAGTACGACCTGGAGCTCTCCTCCGCCTCGGGCGATGTCTGCCTCGACTATAACGGCAACCCGGTCAAGGGTTTCTTCGAATTTACAGCCAGGAAGCGCCGCGGCCGCATCTCATGCCCGTTCGATTTCGATGACGAGGAAGAGTTCGACGAGAATGGCCATACATATGTCCGGAAATCTTTCTCCCGCAAGGGTGATACACCGACAATCTATCTGAGCACGGCATCGGGAAAGGCACAGCTGAAGAAGTAGTTATTGTTGCGGAAAGATCGATGTAGGCTGTTCGAAAAATTCTGTCACGACGGTTCGGCGAGTGGCCGGTGTCCCCTGGCTCCTCGCCGGATCTTTTTGTAGTTACAGTCGTGTATTTTCCTGATGCCTTCAGGCAGAATTTCCTATAACGACAATTCAAATGACACGATGAGCCGAATTTTGCTAACCTCCGGTGACGATCGGGAGTTGCGATAACTAGATCGCTTTAGCTTTTGTTCGATGATCGTACGCAATTCGTAGTTCTTCCCGGCATTCGATCGTGTCGCA
Organism: bacterium; assembly: GCA_020350885.1. Classification (GTDB taxonomy): domain Bacteria; phylum Krumholzibacteriota; class Krumholzibacteriia; order Krumholzibacteriales; family Krumholzibacteriaceae. The sequence goes on from CP070727.1 coordinate 2,280,571, forward strand.
TGAGCTTCCAGTCTATCGAGATCAAAAAAAGATCATGACACATGATGAGCATTCCAACTGGCAGGTCTGGATCGACACCGGCGGCACATTCACGGACTGCCTGGCACTCGATCCGAACGGAACCCTCCACCGCGAGAAGGTGCTGAGCAGCAGCGCACTGCGGGGCACCGTCGAAGAGGTACTGACAGCCGAGACATTGAGAATCAGCGCAACGTGGCGGCTCCCTGCCGATTTCATACGTGACTTTCGATTCTGTCTGCTGGAGACGCATTACGCTGAGAAACTGGTCAAAAGATACGATCCTGCTGCATCCACTATCGAGCTGGATGGCCCCCTGGGCATCGGTATATCCGGGGGCACGGCATTCGAGGTTCGTTCGCCTGAGGAGGCGCCCCTCTTAGCGGCGCGGCTCGTCTCCTGGATACCCGCAGGATCGCAGCTTCCCGGGATATCCATGCGGCTCGCAACGACACGGGGAACAAATGCATTGCTCGAGAGGCGGGGGGCTCCGATCGTACTTTTCATCACCAGGGGTTTCGGGGATCTTTTGCGGATCGGGAACCAGCAGCGACCGGATCTTTTCGCCTTACATATTACAAAGCCCGAACCGCTCTACAAAGGTGTTGTAGAGGTGCCGGAACGTATCGATGCGAACGGCACTATCCTCGAACCGTTGCGGCCAGAGGCAATAGCGAACGAAATCCGCGGACTGGTCGAATCGGGAATACGCTGGGCCGCGGTTGTATTCATGCACAGCTATATCAATCCGGACCACGAACGGGTGATGGCGGAGTATCTCCTGGAGAACGGATTTCAATATGTATCCTGTTCGTCGAGCCTGGCACCATTTATCAAGATCGTACCGAGAGCCGAAACGACGGTTGTCGATGCGTACCTAGCTCCCGTCATCAAAGAGTATGTTGAAAGGGTACAGTCACCACTCGCCGGCGGGCGTCTTCATGTAATGACCAGTGCCGGAGGGATGATCCAGCCGGAGGGCTTCCACGCCAAGGACAGTCTGCTGAGCGGTCCGGCGGGAGGTGTCGTGGGGGCGGCGCTTGCGGGACGCCGGTCGGGATTTGCACGGGTGATTGCATTCGATATGGGCGGAACGAGTACCGATGTGGCCCGATTCGACAACGATTACGATTATGTCTTCGAGCACGAGGTCGGTGGGGCGCATCTCGTCGCACCGGCGTTGGCGGTAGAGAGCGTGGCAGCCGGTGGGGGTTCGATGTGCAGATTCGATGGCACGGAACTGCATGTGGGACCGGAAAGCGCAGGTGCCGTGCCGGGACCGGCTTCATACGGTGCCGGCGGCCCACTGACGTTGACCGATGCCAATCTCCTCCTGGGACGGCTCGATGGATCGAGATTCGAGATCCCTATAGATGCGGAGCATGCGAAAAGAGAGCTCGAGAAGATACTTGGGTCGATCGAGAAACGGAAGGGTGAAAAGCCTGAGAGCGAGAAGCTTCTCGAAGGGTTTTGCGATATCGCAAACGAGCGTATGGCCGATGCCATTCGAAGGATATCCATACGGAAAGGATACGATCCCTGCGACTATACGCTGGTCGCATTCGGCGGGGCGGGGGGACAGCATGCGTGCGCCGTGGCCGGACAGCTCGGCATCGACACGATCCTGATACCTCCGGATGCCTCACTCCTGAGTGCGATGGGGCTGGGCTCAGCGGTGATAGAACGGTTCGCCGAGAGGCAGATACTCGAATCCCTGGAGGATGTACGGGAGGAAATACCCGGGTGGGTACGTGAGCTCGCCGGTGAGGCGATTGCAGCTCTGAAGCAGGAAGGCGTTGAGAGGAAGAATACCGAGGTTCGGCGGAGGATCGTGAGCCTGCGTTTTGCCGGACAGGACTCCGTCCTCCAGGTCGAGTACGACGAGACAAGTCCGCTCCAGGAGGCCTTCGAATCGAAGTACAGGGCCATCTTCGGGCACTGGCAGGCGGACCGCCCCATAGAAGTGGAGTCGATCCGTGTCGTGGTCTCATCGATAGCGGCCGGCGATTTCAGGGAAACGGAGGAATCAAGGCCTGTAAGCCCTTCCGCCCGCCGGCATATGCAGGCCTACTTCGACGGTGCATGGCGGCCGGTGCCTCTCTTCGAACGGGATGATCTCTCGACAGGTTCCCGGCTGAATGGACCGGCATTGGTATTCGAGCGCTACAGTATGACGGTTGTGGAGAGCGGATGGACGGCCGTAGTGGATGGTGCCGGGGCGCTTGTTCTTAAGAAGAAGACTGGGGATGCCCGAACAACCGGCGACACCCGAAAGCGCACGGATTCACCACAACCTGAGCCCGTACAACCGGAGGTCGTGCGGCTCGAGCTCTTCACCAATCGATTCCGTACCATCGCCACGGAGATGGGCGAGATGCTCCGAAGGACCGCCCTCTCCACCAACGTGAAGGAGCGACTCGATTTTTCCTGCACCATTCACGATAGGAAGGGAGAGCTCGTCGTCAATGCACCGCATATCGCCGTTCATCTCGGTGCGATGGGGCTGTGCGTGCGGGGACTGCGCGAAGCGCTGTCGATGGGGCCCGGCGATGTGGTCATTACGAATCATCCGGAATACGGCGGCTCGCATCTGCCCGATGTCTCCGTTGTGACACCGGTCTTCATGCCCGATGGCCGGTTGCTCGGATTTGTAGCGAACCGTGCCCACCATGCCGAGATCGGTGGCGCTAGACCGGGCTCGATGCCTCCTACCGCTACGACGCTCGCGGAGGAGGGCGTCGTTATCCCTCCGATCTTTCTTTTCAAGGACGGCAGGGCGCGGTGGGACGAGCTCTACCGTCTGCTCACGGAGTCACCCTATCCGTCCCGGGCGGTCGAGGAAAATATGGCCGACGTTCGTGCCGCCGTGGCCGCAAACCGGAACGGGACGGCCGCACTACTGAAGCTGGCCTGGGAGCACGGTGCGGAGACGATCCAGCA
>CP070727.1:2283628-2320801 GCA_020350885.1 bacterium
AGACATAGCCGGTTCTGGACTGTGCCCATACGAGGTAGAGGAGGGAGCCGGGGGTGAATTCCCAACGAACGACGAGATTAGAATTGAAGTCGCGATAATTGAAGTCGGGAAGGCCTATGGAATAGTCATCAACACCGTCTTCATCCTCGTCTATGTAATAGGCTTCGTCGGCCGCGTCGTATCGTATCTGTCCTTCGTCGAACACCTCGAAGCGGTCCCTGTAATTGTCCGCCCTTGGATCCGTGATGCGCTTGAATTCCGTATATTTCCCCGCCGAGACGAACGGGGAGCCGTAATACTGCACGGTCAGGTTTGGTGTGATGCAGTAGTCCATCCTGAAGACAAAAGAGGTGGTTTCCTGGTTGAGCCTGCCGAACAGGTACCGCTCATCGCCATCGAAAGATTCGGTTGCGACATATTGCATCTCGGGCCTGTTACGCGAATATGATGGACTGAACAACAGCCTGATAGCATTTGTCGGTCTGTAGACGATGTCGATCCAGCTGCTTGTGTAATTCGTATATTCCTCATCGCCCTGATTGGTATAGGCGCCGCATCCCGTGTAGAACTTCTTGCGCTGATCGGTGTACATCCAGAAGCTGTACTCCATGGAGCCAGGCCACTTGGAAGATGGCCCCCCGCGAAGTTCGAAATTGGAGATATTATCCCAGCAACGCGTTATGCTGCCGCCGAGTCTGTAGTTGTTACGGAAGGTGGTATTGAAGTTAGCATTCGCCGCGCTCCAAAGGGATTTGCCGCCGAAGTCCCAGTTCAGCCACTGGTTGGTGTTTATATACAGGTTGTTGAATATGCTGAAGGGGTTGCGGATTTGGTATGCGGCCCACGTGAACTGGTTGATCTCGTCGGCCCTTCGCATGTATCCCAGGTCGTTGATCTCGAATCCCGGGCTACGCCATGTCGCGCCCGTCTCGAATACTAACTTGTGGTTGCTTGTCCTGCGCAAACGGACGGATCCTGAGTGTCCGCTCAGGGTTGTACGGCTCTCGTCCAGGGTTACATGAAAGTTGTCAGGTCTCTGGTAGTAGCGGGCAGAGGCGGTCTGGGCCTCGTATATGGCCTCTTCGCTACCTCTCAGATGACTTACAAAGACATTGGCATTGATTCGGTAATCGCGGTTCAAAAAGTAGTGGGAGAAATCTATGCCGCCGGCGTAGGCCTGCCGCCGCATGAATTCGAGGTGAGAATCCTCAATATCGCGGTTAACGGCAGTCATCATGGCGCCCAGGTGGGTGTTGCCTTCCCTGAAATCCTGCTGGATTCGTCCGACGAAGTAGTTGGTCAAGGGCTCGACGGTTTCCATGCGCCGCTTCCCGTTGTTGTCGATTTCAGCCTTTTCCTTTGCCGTTATACTTTCCATGATTCCGATGGAGAGTCCGCTCGATGTCTTGCCCGTCAGCTTGAACGCGCCGATGATCGATGTATTGTCCGGTTGTTCTACCGATTCACCATCCTCGAGGTCCGGATAATGGGTGGGGTAGTGGCCGATGCGCCGGGAATAGAACAGGATGTCACTCGTGAAGGATCCCCCGGTGATGGCAGGGCACAAAGGCAGATTGAGGATATTGTTCCCCTCTATGAAGAAAGGTCGTTTCTCGCTGAAGAACGTCTCGAACGCGGTGAGGTTAACCACGGAGGGGTCCGCCTCGACCTGTCCGAAATCCGGATTAATCGTGAAATCGAGGGTCAGGTTGCTCGTGACTCCTATCTTTCCGTCAAGGCCGCCCGCTAAAGCAGAGTTGCTGCCGTCGAGGAACGGGTCGCCTTTCACGGTCTCGAAGTTTTCCGTCTTTGCAACGCCGTAGGGCATGATTTCTATACGCCGGCGCGGCCGGATGCCGTGGATGCCGCGCAGCTCGCCAAATCTACTCACCCAGCCGGAAGTCTCTTTGGGGATACACTGCCATGTGGAACGCTCCTCCTTACGGAAGAGGCGCCGCTGCACCTGCAATCCCCACGTCTGCTCTTCATCGCCGCTAAAGCGAAGCTGGCTCAAGGGGATCTTCATCTCGGCCGTCCAGCCCTCTTTGTCGATTTTTGCGGCTCCATGCCAAACGGGATCCCAGTTGGAATTCCAATTCTCACCATCGTTGGAGACGAATTCATCGCCTCTCGTTCCAGATACACTCAGCGTGAATGAAAAGGCTGTTCGGTGATCGAAGTAGCTGTCTATATTCACTTCGATCCAATCACCGGGGAACCAGTCCCTCCTCGCGAGCATCTTGGTGACATGTTCAGGATCGTCGTAGCATCTGAAAGCGAAATAGATGGCCTCGTCGTCGTAAATAACCTTGAATTTGGACTGATGCGAAGGCGGTTCGCCGTCGGATGGATCTCGCTGAATAAAGTCGCCGCTCCATTCGACTGTATCCCAAATTGTATCATCCAGTATGCCGTCGATGTCAGGCGCTTTGCTGTTGATTTTCCTGGTGTTGTAAACACGTTTTTCCACCTCGGGGGTAGTTCGAGCGGCAAGTGATACGGCCGTGCAACAGATGAGAAGTATAGTAACGGTAACGGTTTTCATCATCGCCTCCGATTTCTGGATTGGTTCCTTGAGCAGGCGTGGGAATGTTGCTTTGAGACATGCACCCATAGCCCAACATCCATTTAATACTATAGACACTTAACAGCCGGTCGGTTGACGATGGTTGAGCTATATAACTTATACGGATGGGTGCACGAATGGTTACTTAGAAACTTTCCGTTCCGACGAAGAAGGATTCTTAAGTGTTCATGAAGAGGGTCTCGCCTGGGGGGCCATTCTGTATATCAGGCTTGTATTGCTATTATAAGCTTCTAACCCTATGATATAGCGCGAGGTTTTCCTGGGCCAAAGCACGATGTAATCCCAGATCTGATATGAGGGTGTGCGGCATTCAAAGTAACTTGTGATCTATATAATGTTTGAATCAGGGTACGTGCAAGTATTGCAATACGAACGGAATTAAGAGAAAGGACAATTATGGCAGGTGAGCGGAAAGTGATCTTGGAAGCTGCTGCGCGCGAGTTTGCCGATGTCGGGTTGAACGAATCCAGTTTGGATTCAATCGCCAGCAGAGCAGGACTAGAGCCGGGAGTAGCACAGGCTCTCTTTGTCGACAAACCTACGCTGCTAAGGGAGCTGCTGAGAGAAGCGACTGATCCCCTGGTAAGCGGCATCGCTCTAGCAGTCGAGGAAATGGATGATTCAAAGGAGATAGTCCGAAAATCGCTGCAGCTATACGATCGATGGCTACTAGATCATCAGGATATCGTCCGAATATTCATACGATGCGCTCTTGATGGTCCGGAATCGATGCAAAAACTTTATCAGCAATCACTACTGCCCTCGGAGTTCTACGGGCACCTGGAGCGGCTCATCAACAGGGACCAGCTGCGTTGCAAGGATCTGTTCGTCCTGAGTGTGCTCTTAGACTCACTGATAATGTTTCCGCATATGATTCGATCGGCTGTTGAGCGTATGAAGCCGGAACATACCGCAGAAGAGATTATGGAGATCAGGTTTGATGCCATAATTGACCTGTTCGAAAATGGGCTTTACATTGACTGACAGTGTTTGGCATACAATGCTGCTCACTCGTTTTCAAAATGTCAGGGGGAATTATGAGCCTCGTTGTTTGGCCTTAGCAGATATTTCTCATCTGTCTGCCCGAGAGGATTGTACTCCACGGGATAGACGAATCCTAATGATGATGCTTGCCTGAAGTAAGTTCTCGTTCTACTATGTTGATGTGACACATGGAAGGGACGTTGTCATGAAAAAGTATTCACGAAGAGAGTTTCTGGAATTCTCTTTTGCCATAGCAGCAGGTACGGCATTGTTACCTCTGTCAGGCTGCGGCTCCTCCTCAGAGTACAAGGGAGTGCTGGAAGTTCCCGAGGGTGGTTACCCGCTCATAGATGTTGCCGGTTCGCATTACGAGATCGGTAGACGTATCGGGGCGGCCATGAAGGAAAGCATCACAGGGTACTTTGAGTATTCAGAGGAATACACGAATAGCATTGAATACCTCGAAGGGGTGGGGAAAGAGATAATCGGAAGCATGTTCTCTCACGCCCGTGCTGCTTTCCCGCATCTGGTCGAAGAACTCGAGGGAATGGCGAAATCGCTCGAGATCCCATTGATGAATCTATTTGCTTTCAATTGCAGGTCCGAGATAAAGATACTCAAGGAACCGCCGGGCTGTTCAACGATTGCTCTCAAAAATGGGGATCGTGTAATACTAGTCCATAATGAGGACGGGAACGATCTCAACATAGGCAGGATGTTCCTCGCCATGGTCACACCTCCAAGCGGTATGACCTTTCTCGCATTCGTCTATCCGGGACTTCTTCCCGGAAACGGTCCCGGTCTGAACCTGAACGGCATCGTCGAGACAACGAACTACATCCAACCGCGGAGGGTCGCAGACGGGATCCCCCGATATTTCATTAGCCGGGCCATACTCGAGGCGGAGAGTCTCGAAGAAGCCGTCTCGCTGGCGACTATGAAAGATAGGGCCTTCCCTTTCCACCACAACCTCGTATCCCTCGGCGAGGGACGCCTCCTTTCCGTAGAGACCGCCGCCTATCCGGAGCAGAAGCATGACATCCTGGAAATCGAAGGATTCTATGTCCACACCAACCACTTCCTTCATCCCGCCATGGTCGGGGGCGGAGAAACGGGGGAGCGGCCCTACGACGTTCCCTATATCTCATCGACAACCCGGATGGAAGTTCTCACACGGGCAGTCGAGAACGGTGGAGAACCTTCAGACGTCAAAGGGATAATCGAGCTTCTGTCGCTTCACGAAGGACGACCCTACAGCCCCTGCCGGCATCCGGAAGGCGATGTGCACGGCAGCACGCTCGGGACGGCCGTCTTCCAGTCGCCGGAAAAGAGCATGGTCCTGTTTCATGGGAATCCGTGCTCGAGGCTCAGAAGAAAATACGAAATATAAAATATGCTAAGATTATTCACATCCCTACCGACGCGTTTTCTCGCTGCGAACTTGTGTCTTCTATTTGTTCTGTCTGCATTATAAGAATGTGCTTGTAACTCGAAGAAGGGTTTCTTATAATCGGCGAACTTAATACGCTTTAATTTAAAGATATGCAAACAACATGTCAAATTAGGAGGATTGTTATGAGGAAAGTTGCTTTCTTTGTTTTACTTTTTATTGCAAATAACGCTTTGTCACAAGGAGTTACGCCAGGTGAATGGGGACTTCAAGCATTTCGTATTGAAGATGAAACATTGGGGGCCATTAATTATTATGTAACAGAAGATGGTATAGACAAGAGTAAACCTCTATTGTTCGTTGCTATGGGAAGTGGAGGACTCCCTTCCATGATTTATGTAAAGGCAGGTGATTCTTCCACACAGTTGGGGGTATTACCAGCTGACTTTATTACACGGTTTTCAGATCGGTTTCACGTTGCGTATATGGCGATGCCTGGAACTCCTTTCTGTGATACGGTCACAGTCGACGAGATAAACCCTATCGAGATACTTGAAGGGTATAAGCCGTCAGAGGAATACGTTCTACGTTGTGATTTGAATTGGCGCGTTCAAGCGAGCTCTCTTGTTATTGATGCTCTTTATAATACATTACCTGTAGCTGGTGATAAAATCGTTGCCATGGGTATTTCTGAGGGTGGAAGGATTGTACCCGAGTTAGCCGTTGTTAATGAAAAAATCACTCATGTAGTAGTAATGCTAAGCGGTGGTATCAATCATTTTTTTGATAGTATCATCAACAACAGAATTGATGCTGCGCACGGAACAATATCTCATCAAAAAGCTCAACACAATATTGACAGCCTTTTCTCCGTTTATAAGGACATTTATAATCATCCGAATAGCACGGACAAATGGTGGTATGGGCACCCGTATAAGCGCTGGGCTAGCTTTTGTACCGATATTCCTTTGGAAGATTTAGTGAAATTGAATATCCCTATTCTTCTAGTTAGTGGCTCGATAGATCGGAATGCACCAGTTCTGCAATCTGATTATATCAAACTCGAATTTCTAAGATTGAAAAAAATGAATTTAACCTATCATGTATTGCCCGGAGTTAATCATTGGTTAATGGAAACAGTCGAGGAAGATGAAAAGGAGAAAATGATATCGCATAGAGACGAAGCGATGGAAATGGTTGTGAATTGGATTGAATCTAATTAGAAATGACCTATGTCTGTATATTGCATCCATATTGTTATTCCTGCAGTTAACCGTCTTTCCTTTAGATGTATTTGATTTGTAATCGACTTGTAAGTTGTTCTCATATAGAAGGCGTCTCTGTGATAAGAATACAAACAGCAGGATAGTGAAACACTTTTGCTGGGATGGTTGTCATGAGACTATTTGGCAATATCAAGAAATTGATGCATCTTGTACTGTGTATTTCGTTCCTCATACTTCATGATTCACAGCTTCTACAAGCTCAGGCGAAATTCCCCGATACACCTGCGGGAAAAAGGTTGCAAGAATCGCTCGAGGTCATTAATTCACAGGATTATAGAGCTATTAGAACGTATATTATTGAGAATTATACCAAGGATTTTGTTGATTACTTCGGGATAGATTTCGTACTCAATTTCTATCTGGGACTCAGTGAGACAAGTCATGGGTTTGAATTCCACGGCATGAGAAAATCTGAAGAATTTAACAATACAGGAATCTTCAAGAGCAAACTTACTGGCTTATGGTTAGACTTCGGCTTTAAGGTTCAAGATGAGCCTCCACATAAGATCAAAGGTATGAATATACGTCCCTACGGCCCTCCTGGTGAATCTCTACCTCGCAAGATGAGCGATGAGGAAATAGCTAGGGAAATCAAAGGACTACTCGAGAAACTTTCCGGGATAGAGGCCTTCTCCGGAGCTGTGCTCTTCGCTAAAAATGGAGAGGTGCTGTTTAAAGGAGCATACGGCAAAGCGAGCAGAAGGTTCAACGCACCGAATCGGACTGACACGAAGTTCAATCTTGCTTCGATGAGCAAGTATTTCACTGCCGTAGCAATTGCTCAGCTGGTTGAGAAAGGGAAATTATTATACGAGGATTATATCGGTAAATATCTTGATTCGGACTGGATTTCAAACGACATAGGAAAGAAAGTAAAAATCTGGCATCTTTTGACACATTCAGCAGGCACCGGCGATTTCTTGGAGAACAAGGAATTCACCGAATCATCTCGCCTCCTTTATCGATCCATGGATGACTATAGAGTCGTTACTAAAGATGATACACTCCGATTTGAACCGGGCAGTAAGTACGCATACAGCAATTCCGGTTATCTGCTTCTGGGAGCCATTATTGAAAAAGTGACCGGACAAAGTTACTTCGACTATGTTCAGGATAACATATGCACACCTGCCGGCATGCTCAGTACCGGCTTTTACTCGATGGACGAGCCTGTTCCAAACCTTGCCGTCGGGTACTATCGGGAGTATGGAGAAGAGAACGTAATCATCAAGAATAACGTATTCTTGCATGCCATTAGAGGCGTTTCTGCCGGGGGAGGGTATTCCACAGTTGAAGACCTCCTGAAATTCGTTATGGCTTTGAGAACTAATAAACTTGTCTCTGAAGAGACGACTAATCGTCTATTGACGGTAGAGCCTGTATTCGAATCATCACAAATAAACAAATATGGTTTCTATGTATTCGAAAGAGATAGTGAACGGTATGTGGGGGCTTCCGGAGGATTCGAGGGCATCAGAACCGCAATGCGGTTCTATTTAGACAGCGGCCATACATTTATTGTATTAGAGAATCTTACACAACCGTTTTCCCCGGTGGTTAACAGGATCTTGGAACTACTCGATCCATCATATTTCAGGTCCAGATAGAGACATGGGAATTTCTACATCCTATCTCAAGTCTGTCTGTTCTAAATATCATCTGACTGCGGATATCGCATGACTTCTGGGCCGGCGATTCTTTATTCACCTTCCTTGCAGAGTTGATCGTATTATAATGTATATCAATGATATTCGAAGGCGCCGATGTCTACTGCGCCGTCCATGGGACGCGGATATGCTGTCCCGACGGGGATGAGAACCCCCTCTGGCGGGTGAAATAACGGGATGGCGAGTGGATTCGGGAAGGGTGAACCGTCCGGGCTGGTCATATTCGTTGTACCCTCATTGACAATATCGGAACCGCTGAGAGGCCAGAACAGGTTATTCGCAATATCTGTTAGTCCCGGGTCCGGGCCGGTGATGGTTCCCGTCCATTCCGCCGGGAAACTTGCACCTGAGTGAACCCAATTGTTGGCGCCGCTTACACGCCTGCCGAATACCCAGGTGGCCTCGGAATCGTCAAAAACATTATACGAGGTGATAAAAAAGATGTTATTGTGCATCTCCACACTCTCGACATTAAAATGGGCGAATATGTGAGATCGAGGATCGGCATTTCGATGAATGAATGTGTTGTTGATGAACCGATATCGACCTGAACTGCTCTGATCGCTTCTATCACCACCTACCCGGACGTTTCGGCTGAAGCGGTTGGCGATCATCACGTTGCCCGCCACATCACCATCCTCTCGAGCCGTTTCATCGGCCACACCCGCGGCTATATCCGGCCCGAACATCTCAAGGTTATGGTAATAGGGATTTTCCATCCAATTGTAGTAGATCTCGTTTCTCTCGGCCCGGCTCTTGACATTGCTGCCGCCGGTCCCGTCGTGTATGTAACAGAACTGCAGCCGGAAGACCGATCCTGGATAGTCGTTCTCGTTTGTCGCGATGTAGATCTGGTGTCGGCCGGCCCCTTCGCCGCAGTGGTAGACTTCGCAGTACTCGATCGTGAGGTCCCCCGATCCGTGGTCCGCGCCCAGGATTCCATGCGGGCAATCGCGGACGATGCAGTCACGTATCACGATATTGTCCGCATGGTGAAACAGGCCACGAAACCCTGCATTACAGATTTCGAAGCTCTCGAAAACATAGTTGTTCTGATTGAACTCCACTACGTTGGTTCCACCGTCTATCAAGGGCCGGTTACCGTCCATCTTGACGCCGCGGATCGTGATTGGCTGTTCAGGAGATCCCGCATTGCTGAAGGTAATGCCGCCCTGGTATGTATGACCTGCGTCAACCAGCACCAGGTCGCCTGGCTCTAGGAGCGCTTCCACCTGCTGAATGCTGGTATACGTTCTAGTTGGACCGACCAGATAGGTTTCTCCACTCGTGCTGCCATCGTGGGTTGTGGCTGTTGCAGGAGTTGACCATGTGCTTTCGTTGCCGGTGGTGTCAAAGGCGCTGACATGGTAGGTATAACTCGTTCCCGTGCTCAAGCCGGTGTCGAGATACACCGTCACCGGTGTTACCGTCACGAGCACACTGTCGCGGTATACATGGTATCCACTAACACCGACATTGTCCGTGCTCGGCGCCCATGTCACTTCGATACGTGAATCGGAGACAGCCCGTGCGGTGACGCTCAGGGGAACGCTGGGCGCATCTGTATCAGGACCGTCCGACGCAGGCGCAACCCCCCCGCTATTGGCAGTATCGCATGCGGAAGCGAATAGCACTATGAGGACAAGTAGAAGGCAATCCATTTGGAGGATATTCCGTAACGATCTGCATCTCATTGCTGAATCCTCTCTTCATCAACAGTAACCCGGCTGGACCGCCATTTCAAGTGATTCTAGCTGCTCATCGTGTGGATGATGCAAGATGGATGCCTGATGAAATCAGCCTGTGCCGTGCAAATATTCCGTCCGCATTGCTATTTTTGCACTTAGCTGATTTCCATAAGCCCGGTGCCAAAACTCCAAAACAGAGAGTAGTCATGAAGAGGATCTCACCTGGGGACCCAGGTGGAACAACTTTTCTGAATTTGAGACAGTTGGTTAACGGGATACACAAAATTGAATCATAAACATGCTCATTTTGTGTTGTTCAGAAACACTGAGACATTGTTGGAATCAGTGTTTGCCACGGCCAGGTCCTTGTCGCCATCCTTGTCCAAATCGCATGCAATGATCGACTCAGGGGCGTCACCGACGTTAAAATACTGTGCGTCTTCAAATGTTGCATTCCCTTTGTTCAGTAACACGGAGATGTTGTCTGATTCAGTATTTGCCACGGCCAAATCATAATCGCCGTCACCATCTAGATCACCGGCACAGATCGACCCGGGGGCATCGCCGACGCCATAGGTCACCGGTGATTCAAAAGTCCCGTCACCCTTGTTTAGCAATACGGAGACGCTGTCGGAATTAAGATTCGCCACGGCCAGATCATTATCGTTGTCGCCGTCCAGATCACATGTGCAGATTGAAAGCGGTCCATCACCTGTGTAATAGTGGACGGCTGGTGCAAATGTCCCGCTGCCGTTGTTTATAAACACGGAAACATTGTCTGAATATGCATTGGCCGATGCCAGATCGATGGCCCCGTCTCCATTCATGTCACTGGCGCAGACTGATGCAGGGTGATTACCGGCAGTATAATCAGTCCGGTCGAATGATCCGGTGTACAGCATAACAGATATGTTGTCCGAGTTACCATTTGCCACCACTAAATCATTGTCACCGTCGCCGGTCAGATCGCAGGGAATGACTGCCCAGGGCCCATCACCGACAGGAAAAATCCATGCGGTAGTATATGTCCCGCCTCCCCGGTTACGCCATATAGCTAATTCGTCAGAAGCATAACTTACCATAACAAGGTCATTTAAGTCGTCATCATCAATATCACAGCCAATAACTGACATGGGGCGATCACCGCTTGACCCATGATCCTCCGCGGCTGCAAACGAGCCAAGACCATCACCCCGTAGAATGGATATACTGTTGGAATTCATATTTGCCACAGCCAGGTCGTAGTCGCCATCTTCATCCAAGTCGCACGCATAGACGGAGTGTGGTCCGGTACCTACAGGGTAATCGACTTTGTCACTTAATGAGAATATCGCAGGTTGTTTCGGCTTGTACGGCTTGTCATCCGAGCATGAAAGGCAACAAATCAATAACACTAGGATAACCAGAAATACATTAACCTTCCTGATTGAATACATTTCATATCCTCCTTTAATTCATTTTAATAATAAAGGATTCACCACTATCACAAAAAGAATCCTTACTTGGGTGACATTTTATCGAATAACCGCTTAGACGTCAAGAAAAAGTATAATGTAAATGTTTGATTATAAATAGGTAATATGCTTGGCGTATTCTAGGAATAATAATCCCTGTGGTTCTCGAAACGTTCAGACCGGGGAGAAATGTGATTATGGGAAAAATCTATAACTGTCTGGTGTTAAGCTGTGGGTCGAGTCTATCTCAGCGGGCGTTCTGCGATCGGCGTGTCAGGCCTTAGTCCTCAGCTTGAACGGCTTGTGGGGCGGTCGCTCACTATCGCTATCTTTAGCTTCTCGTCTTCCGCTGCGGGATCAAGAACAAACCAAAAAGGACGAAAAGCACGAATAGCACAAAGGATTTCTCCCGACCCGGCAGGAAGCCGATACATCCAAGAAATCCGAGAAATCCCAAGAAGCCTAAAGGATTCATTTGTCCTCTCCGTGTATTGAGTCCGGGCTTAAGATGTTCGTCTAACTCAAAACATTACGGAGCAAGTCATCGCCACTCATTCAGTGTGTCGCGGCAGTCTTACTCCTGTCCACAAGTACAACGCCTTCTTTCATCACCCACCGAACACCGTAGATCACGGCGTTTATGTCCGCGAGTGGATCCCCCTCAACAGCCACGATGTCAGCATAATAGCCCGGCAGTATTGCTCCCAGTTTATCATCCATGCCGAGAAGAGCAGCCCCATTGCGTGTTGCGGTTGCAAGTGCCTCCTCTGGAGTCATACCGGCCTTCACGAACCACCCCAGCTCTCGAGTATTTTCACCAAACATAGTGAAGAGTGCATCTGAACCCATGGCGATACGTACCCCAGCCTTATGCGCACGTCGCGTTGTTTCAAGATTCCGCTCGATGAAGGCTTCTAACCTTTCAACGACCTCGGGACCGTAACCGAATTGCTCCGCATTATCAATGTAGTATCGGTTGTGATCAATTGTCGGAACGTAGAAGATTCCTCGACGGGCCATCTCATCTATCGTCTTATCATCCATGTCCGTTGCATGCTCTATAGAGTTGGCACCGGCGCGCACTGCATCACGGGCTGCATCCGGTCCATATGAGTGAACTGCTATGTGTTTTCCCATGTGCTGCGTTACCTCTACCGCTGCCTTGATCTCCTCAAACGTGTAGGTCTGATATCCAGTTACATCGTCTGCGCTTCCCGTTGATGCGAACATCTTTATACAGTCAACACCCGCAGCTAATTCTCTGCGCACAATACGGATCACCTCGTCAACTCCATCTGCTTGCCCCCAGGTCGGTCCTCGATGTCCATGCTGGGACGGGTTGAAGTTCGGAAGCAATCCGTATCCCGAGACGAACATCCGTGGGCCAACCATGGCACCTCTGTTGATCAGATCGCGCATGGCAATATCCATGCGGACACACGTATGTGGGTCAAAGGCACCAAGATCACGTACGGTGGTTACACCGGCTTCTAGCGTCTTGCGTGCGTTTTCCTGCGCAAGAAAAACTGTAATCGCAGGGGACATCGTTTCCCACTGATCCCAAGGGCGAGTACCCGGAGTCTGGTCCCAGTAGTAGGTCATGTGAGTGTGGACGTCTATAAGGCCCGGTATTCCTGTGTAGGAAGTCAGGTCGATCACCTCGACCTCCGGGCCCACATCCGGCACTTCCTCACTGACGCTGATTATGCGGGTGTTTTCGATGATTACCGCTGCATCGTTCAGCACAGTGCCCGTCCCCGTCAGAACCCGACCAAAGCGAAGAACCTTCATATTGTCGTCGGCTAAGGTCTTGAAAGGGGACCATGTCAAAAAAAGACAGACGGATAAAGCCACAGTGCCCAGAGGGGGGCCCGCAGTACCATTTATCCTAGATATACACAACGATCTCAAAGCAAGTCTCCACATCGTCTACCCCCTGTTACTGTTTTGTTGGTCTGCCCACAGACTTAGTACCACTCTGAGACTCAAACTGCTTGCTCCATGGGAGCCGGCTCTATCGTCTCCGGTGCCGTCAGCTGATGTCCCAGAAAGTTGTGTGAATGAACCCGATTGTACTCCTTTTTTATCGTTATTCAAGGTGTCCCTTCTGAAAATTCCATCCGATCGAGGACAAATATTAATGTGCAGACAAAATAAGCAGAAGCCACAGTGGTTTTAAAAGGCTCTACAGTGATTCAATTCTTGATAATCGTTATTTCGAGTTGTTAATGGCAAAGTGTCCTGCATCAAACTTCGACCCACTCATAATCACTTAGCTTGCCACTATGAATTGGTGTTTTGCATGGGTAAATTGATTCAAAGGGAATATTACGGTCTTCCTCACACAGGAGGTCAGTTTTCACCAGGATCAAATCATGCGACCCTTTTGGTCTACACACTACGGTGTAGCCATGCCGATCGCCCAGTTTCTTAAAGGCCAGCGGGCTTGCGCCAAAACCCTTCTCCGTGTCACGGCCAGGACAATTAGGATCATACTTGAGTGCCAATGATTCATGAGGTTCAAAGTTAGGATTCATTTCCAATTGAATTATACGAGGTGAGTATGCACTTAGAACTTCTTTCAATATCCAATAGTCGTTACCGTCAATATCAATTGAAAGAAAATCAAACTTTTCCGGTACATGAAATTCTTCAAAGGAGCTGACTGTATTTTCTACTGTCAGCAAACGCTGGTAGAGCCCGATGGCATGATTTCGGTAGCGCTTATCAAACATCACGCATTTCCACCTATAAGTTTTACGGAAAAAGACTGTGTTGGAACAGCCATAACCGTTCCCTGCGCCTATGTCCACGAAGAATTTATTGTAGGTGCCAATGACTTGCACAATGCGGTTAACGTAGTGGTCCTGGCCATGCTGTGATGCACTTGGCAAAGTTGGGTCAACTGCATCGAGGTTAAGCTTTTCATTCATATTAAACTTCCATTCTGAAGAATACTTTCGTTAAATAGATGTTAATCTATTAATAGGTGTATCAATATGAAGGGAACACCTGGAAAGAACATAAGATCATTCCGATGGACTGGGTACAGATTGATGTTATAAGTAGGGATAGTGTAAGTAAAAACACAGGAAATAGCAATAAAAGACTATTGACTCCTACCATGTGTGTGGGCGTAGGGCAAAATTATTCAGACTACGTACAATTAGCGATCTTCCTTGCACTTAACTACTGTGCCTTCTGGATATATCGTCCGCATTGGTATCCTTGCACTTGGCGGATTTCTCGGAAACCAGCAACGGAGCCTTAATTAGAGATTGATTATGAAGAGGGTCTCACCTGGGGAGCCAGTTGTTTCAGATTAGAACTCCACATGTAGTACGAAAAAGGACCGGTTTAACAAACCTGATATTCAATGATAGATTTGCAATTATCATTACGAATGGTTGTCGGTTTTCTTTAACGGGTACCAATGTTCAAGTTCAATGTAATTTTTTTCTTAAAAAGTCGATGTTCCGGTCCAATTCTTCCTTCGTACACAGGGATCCATGTCCCGGACAAATGGTTTCCAAGTCAAGTTCTTTCAGTCTTTCAAGCTGAGCAATCCAGAGTCTCCACTCATCAGGTCCTCCGAAATGCGTTGTAAGCTCCATGCCCTCATAGACCGTGTCGCCGGCAAATAGTGTCTTAGAGTGCGGGTGATAAATTGAGATTTCTGTCGATACATGGCCTGGTGTGTACAGAATATGTATCTCTTCATCATCTATAGTAAGAATTGTATCTTTTTCTATGACCTGATCGGGTACGGATAAGACTACATCGCCGAAGATTCTGTCTCCTTTGTCAGTGGACCATTTGAGCATGTTTAAAAGAAATTTCTTGTACTGCTCACCTCTCATACTGATAAATGACTTTAGCCAGCTGTGACTGATTACCTTAGCGCCTTTTTCCTTGAAGACACGCATACCAAATATGTGGTCGGAATGATGGTGAGTAAGGATTAAATAAAACATTTTCCGGTTGCCTATATACTTGCGGGCCTCATTCCAAATGAATTCTGCAGAGTCTATGGTCATACCGGCATCAATGAAAATGACACTCTCGCGTGTAAATATAATTCCGGCTGTTACCCCATTTTCACCTCCTGTATGGTACAATCCGGTAATAGCTAAGACATTATCAGATAACCTGGTCACTTTGGGATTGCCGATTCCTTCAATCCAGCCTTCTTCTGAATCATGGATTGCCTGTGGCTTGCCTGCAGAAGAGGGTGAAGCTCCAATCAGCAGTATAGATATTTGAACAATTATGATGTTTAGGTATAAGATTTTCATCTCATGTCTCCCTTTCTGAATATGATTCAATTACTTCTATCGCAATTGTCGGCTCGAGGTCTCCCCTGTATTATTAATACGGCAAGACGCAAAAAAATATTCAATAATTTTGTGGTTCTTGAGGAATATCAAAATCTACGGATTTCCAGCGATCACGCCGGGCTCTCTCTAAATTGAAGAACTCCAGAGCACCAATATCGCTTGACATAATAAGGGGGATGTAATATAGTTGCAATTAGCAACTAATTTTCGATAATTGGTTTATGAGAGGATGTTCGGTTTGCCATCAAAACGGAAGAAAAGTGATGTGCCGGTGAGAGATGCAGAATTGGATATGGACGCACGGGACCTGTATAGGGCGGTGAGCGAACTCGTCCGTATTTACCAGTTTCGTGACAGGAAGTCGATATGCTACTACGATATCTCCGTTACCCAGTGCTACGCGCTG
The DNA here is from genome assembly GCA_020350885.1 of bacterium. GTDB lineage: Bacteria > Krumholzibacteriota > Krumholzibacteriia > Krumholzibacteriales > Krumholzibacteriaceae. The sequence goes on from CP070727.1 coordinate 2,299,428, forward strand.
AGTGCCATTATTGCGAATGAGTCAATGACACTGAATAGGCTCGCCGCCGTGCTGTATCTTGATAAGAGCACGGCCAGTCGTTCAGTCGAAACGCTCGTTCGAAAGGGCTACGCACGCAGGTCAACCGATCCGACCGATGCACGCGCTCTCAATCTCGAGGTAACCAAAAAGGGACGTGATCTCCATTCAAAGATCATAGAAGATCTTATCGAGGAGATGAAGAAGCTCGTTGCCGATTACGATCCCGGTACACGCCAGGCTACGACCCGCCTTATCGCCCGGCTGGCAAACGCAGCAACGGCGAGGTTTGGACAGAAAGGCGAGAAATGTACTGGGGAGGTTTGAAAGAGGGCAGATTTTTTTATAGATATAGTTGCAAGATGCAACTTTTTTCTAGGCTGGGCGTACAAGCATATATGGAATCTATCCGAATTCGGAGAGGAGTCATTAGTTGGGTGAGGTGATCAGCATTAGAACAGCGGAGAGTGGCGATCTGGATAGGGTAACAGGTCTGCTATGCGAGTGTAATCTACCTACCGAAGGCGTTGAGGAAAACCTTGGCAAAGGGTATGTCATAGCAGAGCACGGAGTGGAATTGGTAGGCGTCTGTGGGATCGAAGTTTTAAAGCCTTTTGGTCTCTTGAGATCGTTCGCTGTATCCCGTTCGTGGCGAGGCATGTCGGCCGGGCGTGCTCTCATGGATGATCGCATAGCGTGGGCAAGGGATGAGGGCATCAAAGCGCTTTACCTTTTGACAATGGGCACCGGCCATTACTTCGAACAATTTGGATTTAAGTACATACAACGTAACCGTGTTCCGCCTGAGATTAAGGGTTCTCTTGAGTTCAGTTCGCTCTGTCCGGAGACCGCTGTCGTCATGGTCAAGTCACTCGGTGATCTAGGGCGAGAGGAATCTCAAAAGTCTTAAGAACGATCACGCTCCTGCGGAGCGTACAACCTGGATTTGAAACCTTGGAGGTGCAGCAATGCCAAAGATTATCAAAATCCTAATGGGGCTCGCCATCGTCGCAGTATTTAGCCTGGTACCGTGTTATTGTAATGCGGCCGAGTCCGGAGTGAGTACCGATGCTAAAGCGATTGACCGAATCGTATCGGCCGGCACGGAAGACAACAGAGCGATGTTGCATCTGGATCATCTCGTCAACGACATCGGTTCCCGGCCGGCGAATACATTGAACTTCCTCAAAGCCTGCCAATGGGCCTGTGATGAATTCAAGAGATTCGGTCTCGAGAACGCACACCTCGAGAAATGCGGGGAGATCAAGGGATATTTTCCGGACGAGACAACATCAGACCTCTATAACAAACTCTACAGGTCGATCTTCGGGGAGGAGTTTAATGGTGAGATGATCCCCATCTGCAATGTCATCGCCGATATCCGGGGAGCTGAACTTCCGGATGAGTACGTGATTGTCGGGGCGCACCTTGATTCCGCCCCTCAGGGCGCGGGAGCAACCGACAACGGCGCGGGGGTTGCCGTCACTATGGAGGCTGCTCGAATACTCGCTAGCTCGGGGGCGAGACCCCGGCGGACGATACGGTTTATTCTCTTTGGAGGTGAGGAGGTCGGGCTCGTGGGGTCCAACGGATATGTCGAGGATCACCCTGAGATAATTCCAAAGATATCAGCCGTTTATAACATGGATCGCGGCGCCAATTTCATCTCGGGGATCGTCACAACCGAACCTATGGAAAAGGACATGCGGGAGATTTTCGCAACCGCAATGAGACTCGATCCCGAGATGCCTTTTGAGGTGGAGGAAGTAGAATATCTGCCTAAGTCCGATCCCAATTGCTGCGCGTCAATGGTTCAGAAGATTGTCGATACATCGGGAACAAGGCGCATCGTATCTCACGAACAATGCGGTGCCGAGAACGCAAGCACGGTAAAGGGTTGCGCGGCAGGGAGTCCGGGTATCGTTAGAAAAGAGGTCACGGCCGACGGCGATACAGTGGTGAAGAAGATAATCATAGCAGGCGCACCGGGCGCCGGCAATGATCTCGATCTGGAAAATCTAGACCTTGGTGCCCTTGGCGTCTCCCTGCAGGAACTCGAGGCCGGTAGTGATTCGACGAGGAAGGTCTTTGCGATGGGAAGCAGTGATCATGCACCGTTTCTGGCGGCGGGAATACCTGCGTTCTGGTGGAAGCAGGATGGAGGTGTTCCGGTTCCGTATCCTGCCCATACCAAAGAGGATACGTATGATAAAATTAATGCCCGCTATCTGGAGCATTCAGCCACGGTAATTGCACTAGGGGCGTTCGGGACGGCGAACCTCGATCACATGCTCTCACGTGAGAAGCTCACTGCACCTGATGGGACTGACGGCAAAGATAGTAAGGCTGTCAAGAGTAGCAGCTGCAATCCTGCATGCGGAAGTAAAGTGGAGAAGAAGAAGCTGGGGGAAAACTAGAGTTATTCTGACCAGAAAAGCTCGATGAAGGCGGAGTACTAGTTGCTGCCATTCATCTGATTTTTGTAGAACCAGGTGAAACAGAGAAGACCAGTATACTCGTTCTGAATTATATTCTTTTCCAACTCAAAGCGTACTGCCAATTATTCACGTTTTTTCACCCTTTCCCGCTTAATAATCTCATGCATTCAAACGATTACGGGACAACAGGTCCGGAAGCGGGGAAAACGCCCAAGGATAAGAGCTACAATCGATTAACCAAGGAAAACAGGGAATCTGTTTTATAGTGTAATCGGGGGCAGAAAAAAATGACAATGGGGACATGATAAATGGAGGGGCAACGTGGTATATTTAAGAGAACCGTGTTATAATTTTATAGAGTTCAATCGGATTAAGTTACTAGATTTCTGTTAATCTGATCATGAGAGTATTGATGGCTATAAATCTCGGCTTCACTTCATTTCTACTAGATTATATCCTCCGCTCTTCCAGAAACCGGATGAGCAAGATCCTTGCTGTCTTGGCCCATCTCGGGATTGGAATCCGGGAACGAAAAGACAACTTACAACAACTTAGATCACTATTGAGCTCGGATCATCCTTTCCCCGATTTCTTGAAACGCTTGAACGATAACCTCTCACCCCGGTGCCGGAAGGTTCTAATATCGAATCTCATAGTGCGAGGACTCTTGAAAAACAGAGAAAAAAGAAAAGAGTTCAAGGAAAAGGAAGGATTTTTCCCACCGTTTTGCGTTTCTTTTGCTCCTACATCAAGATGCAATCTAAGCTGTGACCATTGCAGCAGCTCGGGATTGGAAATAGAGGATATCGATCCCGGGCTCATGATGCGTGTTATGCGGGAGGCTAGAGATGATATGGGAGTCCACTTTTTCGTAATGACCGGGGGGGAACCTTTTGTTTACGAGAAGCTTTTCACGGTCATTGAAAGTTTCCCTGATTGCTATTTCCAGATCTTCACAAACGGCACTTTGTTAACTGAAGATACCGTAAGAAGGTTAGAGAAAGTTGGCAATGCACTCATTATGTTAAGTCTGGAAGGATTGAAAGAACCGACAGATCTCAGAAGAAACAAGGGCACCTTCGATGCAGTCGAGAACGCAATGCAGAGGTTGAAAGCTGCAGGAGTGCCGTTCGGATTCTCCGTTATGATGACGAGTGAGAACTGCGAATCCATAACAAGTGAGGAGTTCATCGACTGGTCGATGGAGCAGGGTTGTCTCGTCGGGTACATCTTCCATTATATGCCGATTGGAAGCGATTCTGATTTTTCACTTTTACCCAAACCCCAGCAACGTGATTATTCCAGAAAAATGGTTTACAGGTGGCGGAATGAGAAGCCGATATTTCTTATCGATCTTATCAACGATGGGCCGCTGACCGGGGGCTGCACGAGCTCCGGAAGGCATTACCTGCACATTCTTTCAACTGGTGACGTGGTCCCCTGTGTTTACTGCAATTTCTCTACTCAGAACATAAAGGAGGTTACACTGGCCGAAGCCCTTAAGAGTCCCTATCTTTCAACGCTCAGAAAGGCCATACCATTCGAAGGGAATGCGTTAAGACCTTGTTTTCTGCTGGATCGTCCTGCCTTTTATTTCAGGATGCTTGAGTTGTTTCACCCTCACTCATGTGTTCCGGGAGAGGCAGAAAGGATAAAGGCACTGAAACCAAAGCTTAAAAGTTACGCGAACCAGGTGAAAGAGATTTATAATGAAGCTTGGGAAAAAGGGGAATGGGAATCAGTAATAAGATCGGTCAATTGGTGTATAGGCGATTAATACAAATTTGCGTTATAACTTATCTGTCCTCAATGTAAATCTTGCACATCGCGGATTCTTCTCACCATCTGACGAGTCTAATACAAAATTTCTTAAAAATGAGAGTTTGTATGAAGAGGATCGCGCCTGGGGAACCGATTGAAATATCCTGCGAACACTGTTGAAGCGGACTATTGGCAACCGCTTTGTTTCTTCGCAAAACGGAGCGGTTGCCTTAGTTCTGGAACTGGTCATGGAGAATTCTATTTACCTTTTTTGGATTTATTTTTCTTGCGGAGTCCTGGGGGAAGTTGTTTATGAGACACCGGAGCCCACTTTCCTTTAACATGTGAGCTCACTTCCCATGAACCGCCATTCAGGCGATAATACTTATCCCGGCAGTAGTAAAGTTCAGAGTGTCCAGCGACAACATACACGCCAATGTTGGAATTGTAAACCAACTCAACACCATCGCTATGTTTGTGCCGATAACCATGAGCCGGTGCATGCGGCGGTGGTCCGGAATGCTTTGCCTTGACTTTTGGGTTTACCGTATGGGTGTAACGAATCGAGCTCCTGCATGCAGAAAGTGTAATACATATCAATACTAAAAGGACCATAATGGTCCGTATCCTTGAACCGATCATCGCTGACCTCCTTCCGGTAATTCAGTCGCGATTGCTAACCGAGACTGTAATAAAGGTCGACGTTTCGGTTGATACTCTCTACTAACCGAATAATCCATTTTGAGCAAGGATCAAGCCAAGCCTGTCGTTTGCTAGAGTTTCAAGAATGCTCTTTTGTAACTCTAATGTTCGAAAGATGATATGCTTATACATGTCCCTTCTAAGTTGTACCTCGCCAAAAATCATCCATACGCTCATAACTGTGAATCCTGAAATCGTTGTGCCTTCCAAATATTCAACCCACATTGCTATTCTTACACTTAGCGGATTTCCCAGAAGCCAGAAACTGAACCTCAAAACAGAGATTGGTTATGAAGAGGGTCTCACCAGGGAAGTCATTTTGTATATCTTGTTTATATAGTTATTTGTTGGCGGCGAGCCCCATGACTTAGAGCGAGGTGTTCCCGGACTGAAGCACGATGTAATCTCAGATCTGAGTTGAGTGCATGTAGCATTCATAGTAGCATGGGATGTATATAATGTATGGTTCAGGGTAAGTGCAAGTATTGTCATGAGTATGGAATAACCAGATATCACAAGAGTACTTGACAGAGGAAGAGGTAATACTATGTCTGATTTCCAGCCGTTTGCCATGGAACGGATGATGTCCAAATTCGAGCAGAAGGTCGATTACAATCTATCCGAGAGCGGTGTTCACCCAATGTCACTGAGTGAGCTACTTTCGGATGATCGGGAGTATTTGAACAGCTTGCTCGCTACCGAACTGAACTATCCCTACGCGAACGGCATCCCCGAGTTACGTGAGAATATCGCTGCAATGTACGATGGCGCGACCTCAAAGAATGTTCTGGTAACGGTGGGAGCAATAGAGGCCAACTTCAATACTGTTCAGACAATGCTCTCTGTGGGGGATGGGATTGCAATCATGCTACCGAACTACATGCAGATTTGGGGTGTCGCAAAGAATTACGGTTTCGGTATAAAAACATTTCACCTGCACGAGGAGAAAGATTGGGGTATAGACCAGGACGAACTAAATGAAGCCGTAACAAACGAGACGCGGCTCATCGCCGTATGCAATCCGAACAATCCTACCGGCCATATACTCACTGAATTTGAAATGGGCGCCATCGTAGCTGCTGCAGACCGTGTCGGTGCCTGGATCCTCGCTGACGAGGTCTACTGCGGTTCGGAGCGAGTGACGGATGACAGGAGTCCTTCGTTTTATGGGAAGTATGATAAGGTGATTGCCGTGGGTGGCTTGAGCAAGGCATATGGGCTACCCGGTCTCCGCATCGGATGGATTGTGGGCCCGGAAACCGCTGTGGACGATATCTGGGCGCGTCACGAGTATACGACGATCAGCGCCACGATGTTATCGAATAAGCTCGCCGCCTTCGCGCTCTCTCCTAAGGTGCGCGCCCGCATCATCGAGCGCACTCGAAGGTATATTCGTGAAGGATTCCCCGTCCTGCAGCAGTGGGCAAAGAGTCATGGTGAGACATTCAGCATGATACCTCCGCAGGCGGCTGCTATTGCGTTCGTGAAATACCACTTGGATATCAATTCATCGGAATTCACGGAACGACTGCGCGAGACGAAGAGTGTTCTGATCGTGCCCGGAGACCACTTCGGTATTGATAGGTTCGTGAGGATCAGTTTTGGACTTCCTCATGACTATCTGACGAGTGCGCTGAGCCGGATCCACGAGCTGGTAATGGAATTGGCCGACTCTTGAATCTTTCAGACTGAGGACGGATACCATGGACGCCGCTGAGATTCCAAAAGAAGTACTGCGTGCCGAGAATCGTATCCGGAAGCACATCAGGGAGACGATCCTGGAACATTCCCCCTACCTCAGTGAACTCGCCGGGGCGAAGGTATTCTGCAAGCTTGAAAACTTACAATATACAGGCTCCTTCAAGGTGCGCGGTGTCATGAACAGGTTGCTGAGTATGACTGAGGATGAACTCGCACAGGGGTTGATAACCGCTTCCACGGGGAACCACGGTGCAGCACTGGCATATGCAACGAACAAACTGGGGGCATCGGGAATAGTCTATGTGCCGGAGAACGCCTCTCAAGAAAAAATATTGGCGATAAAACAGCTCGGTGCCGAGGTCAGATATTACGGTGATGACAACGCCGTCACTGAGATCTATGCGAGACGATGCGCGGCAGAGAACGGAATGACATACATTTCACCGTATAACGATCCACAAGTGATCGGGGGGCAGGGTACGATTGCAATCGAGCTCGAACGCCAGTTGGATCGAATCGACATCGTTTTCGTCTCGCTCGGCGGCGGCGGGTTGATCTCAGGAATTGGAGGGTACTTGAAATCGGTGAATCCCGAAGCTGTTATCGTTGGTTGTTCCCCCGAGAACTCACAGGTCATGATTCAATCGGTTAGGGCGGGAAAGATACTGGATCTCCCATCGCTTCCCACATTATCAGATGGGACCGCTGGCGGTATCGAACCAGGTGCTATCACGTTCGATTTATGCCGTAAGCTGGTTGATGACTACGTGACGGTTACCGAGGATGAGATCATAGATAGCCTGCGCCTTTTCATGAAAACCCATCATATGCTGATTGAGGGTGCCGCAGCGGTAGCCATCGCTTCATATTTGAAGATGCTAGAACGGTGTTCCGGCAAGCACGTAGCCATCGTAGTCTGCGGCGCGAATATCAGCCTTGAGGTATTGAAAAGTATTCTGTGAACGGTTCTCAAGGAGGAGACCCGGAGGGCTGACCGTGAAGATTCTCACGTTAGATCAAATCAAGGAGATCGTACCATCAATCGACCTCATTCCCGCCATCGAGGCGGGCTTCACTGCTTATTCTGCTGGTGAGGCGGTCGTGCCGCCGGTCGGTGAATTACTGCTAGATCGTGGAGACGTTCATATTAAATACGGGTACTTGGAAGGAGATAAATATTATGTAATTAAGATAGCTTCCGGTTTTTATGACAACCCCAGAATAGGATTACCTTCAGGAAACGGATTAATGCTTCTATTCAGCCAGCAGACGGGCGAGCTCTTATCCATCCTGCTCGATGAAGGATATCTGACCGATACGCGTACCGCCGTGGCAGGCGCCATCGCCGCCAAACACCTTGCTCCCCGAGACATCGAGCGCATTGGGATTGTCGGCACAGGCACTCAGGCTCGGATGCAGCTCAAGCACTTGGCATCGGTTAGCGAATGCCGGGATGTTCTTGTATTCGGAAGAGGCGATGAACAGCTATCGCGGTACAAAAGTGAAATGGAAGAGCATGGTTTTTCAATAGAAGTGACGAGAAGCACAACGGATATCTTGCAGTCCTGCAATCTGATTGTCACAACGACTGCATCGAAGGAACCGTTGCTTGAAGCTATCCATGTGCGAGAAGGGATACATATTACGGCGGTTGGATCCGATACACCACAAAAGCAGGAACTGGATTCGGTTATTCTGCAAAAGGCCGGTTTGATCGTTGCCGACAGCATTTCGCAGTGTCTCGAACGAGGAGAGATACACAAGGCCATCGAGGCGGGACGAATATCAGTAAACGAGGTTATCGAGCTGGGAAATATTATTGCGGGTAAAGTGGGGGGGCGCACATCAGAGGAGCAGATCACGGTGGCCGATTTAACGGGTGTTGCCGTGCAGGATATCAAAATCGCTACAGCGGTCTATGAAGCCCTTGCTGAGCAGTAGTATGTTGTTTGCACAGTGCTGATTCGTCATGCCGAAGCCGTGTCGCTCTTTTGGTTTTAATCGTGCACAGAGTAAACAGGGTGTACCTTTTCACAGCTTTCTTATTGCCATAATTGTCAGATCGTCTGTTCTTGGGGCACCGGCTAGGAAAGTGTTTAGGCTTTCGATGCAGGCGGAGACAAGTTTTTCTGGCGGCAAGGAACAATTCTCGCTTACTATCTCCAGCAGTTGTTCTTTACCGTACTCATGACCTGATGTGTTTTGAGCTTCCACGAGACCGTCAGTGTACAGGAAAAGAGTGTCTCCCGAATCTAATTTCTCCTCACTCAATGTGAAACGTTCTTCACAGAACATACCAAGAGGAAGACCTGTAGCTTTTACCGTTTCTATTTTCGATCTTCGTATCAACAAAGGGGGATGATGTCCGGCGTTGCAGATTTTAACCTTCCCTGTGTTGTCAGCCTTTCCGCATATAAGAGTTGCGAAGTGGGTGGGTAATGTGCTTTGACAAAACATCCGGCTTGCCCTTCCGACCAACTCTTCGAGTGGTAGTTCGAGAGTCACTAGAGACCGGAATGTGGCATAAAGGTGGGTCATGAGCATTGAGGCCGCAATTCCTTTGCCGGAGACGTCTCCCACCATGATGTAGAGGTCGTTGTTGTATTCAAGCAAATCGCAATAATCGCCACTGACCGGCCCAGCACCCTTGTAATAGTAATGTGTTTTCCAACCCATGACCTCCAGATTCTGTGGAGGGAGCAGCGCCGCCTGAATGCTAGATGCGCGCTCTAGATCCTGCTCAAGGGCTCTTTGCTCGTCGGGAGTCAAGTGGTCGAGGCAATATTGAGCCAGGGGATCCGCAATAAGGCGCTCCGGCTCGATACATTCTTCGCAGGTTTTACACAAACCATAAGTGCCATCATTTATACGAGTGAGCGCGGCGTCCACTTCACGTAGGAGTCGTAGTAACAGAGGATCATTTGGAGATGTCGTGAGAATAGTCTTGAGCTTTGATCGTCTGTCGATCAGTTGATCTCGAATAGGTAAACCCGGTGCATCAGCCATTTTCCCTCCAATCACTCGAGTAGCATTTTGTAATTTCTTAATTATCAATCGATTATGGTTGCTCAACCACTAGGCTAATTATGTAACCTGCATGGAAATGATATATGAACATCCCAATAATGTCGAGATATAACTCTTTGTTATTGACGGTAAGTAAGGCAATATACCGAATCTTCGGGATACTAATTTGGAAGGTTCGCGAAGCGTTCAGAACGAGGAGCTGCTATGTTTTTCGAATTTTAATCCTCCCTTCAATTTATTGCGGAAGACTACCCAAACGACAAGTGCTGCTGAAACAATTGATTTCGAAAGCCGTAGCACAATAGGAGCTCATATGGTTAAAACCCTGTCACGGAGTAATCTAATGATAAAAAAGATAAAAGTAGTGTGCGTGATCACCCTGGTTTCTTTATTACTATTAGCCGGCAAGATATCCCCGGCCGCGGAAAAAGTAGAATTGCAGCCGATCGTTAACAGACAATTTGATCCGGTTAAAGAAATGATCCTGAAGGAAATTGAGGGGCGTACAATTCCCTCCGCCTCGGTGGCCGTTGCCGAGAATGGGAAGATAACCTGGCTCGAATCTTTTGGCTGGGCGGATATGGAGAAGAAAATCAAGGCAACTCCTCACACGCCCTACCCCATTGCATCCATCACCAAGTCCATGACCGCGACGGCAGTTATGCTGCTGGCCGAGCGCGGGAAGATAGACATCCGTCAGTCTGTCGAAAAATATGTGGTGCCTCTCAAGCTCACGGCCTATGAAGGGGATTCCCGAGACGTTACAATCAAGCATCTCCTTAACCATACCGCCGGGCTGGCCATGCACTTCAATTACTATTACGAAGACGAGGAGTATGTTCCTCCCACTGTGGAGGAAGCTATCGAGCGATACGGTTTTATGATTCACCCCCCAGGTGACGTTTTTCAATACGCTAATCTCGGCTATGCCCTACTCGGTTATTTGATCTCAAAGGTAACGGGAACTTCGTATGAGGACTTCCTCAAAACAGAGGTTTTCGAGCCGCTCGGAATGAAATGCACATGGGTGGGAAGCCACCTAGATGGACCGTCACCGGTTACATCCAAGTACGACAGCGACCTGGGGAATATCCCGCACGCCTTACCCTACGCCGTTGCAGCAGGTGCAGCATTCTCGAGCGCATACGACTTGGTCAAATTCGGCATGTTTCATCTCAAAGACCATCTTGACGATCAGCAGCAGATATTGAGTGACACCACTATTGAATCAATGCAGAGAGCAAGGGATGTAACGGCGAAGTATGTATCCGAAGATTACTATGGCTTCGGCTGGTTCTTCAATGAGAGCGAAGGGGGCTACAAAGTCTGCTGGCACGAGGGCGGTATGGGAGGGGCCAGATCCATCCTGAAGCTCGTTCCGTCCGAGGACATCGCGGTCGTTGTCCTTTTAAACGGCTGGAACGATCCGCTGCCCGGGCGTATAGCCAAGGCTGTCCTTGCCATTCTCTTGCCCGACTACCTTGAGAATCTCGAGAAGGAAAAGATTGGTCAGAGCCCACCCTTTGATCCCTATATAGCGACTCCGGAGTTCACCGGCACCTGGAAAGGAAACATCAAAACGCACGAAGGTGACGTGCCAGTATATATGGTGTTCCAGAAGGATGGAGACATCCACTTCCTCAAGCAACTCGACATAAACAGAAAATGGGTTCTTCAGCAACAGGGCCTTTTTGACAGACTGCTGAACAACACAGGCATCAGGGATGATAGAATATACGGGTGGGTTTATGCGCATATTCCAACGGCTGATGCTCAACGCATTCCTCATGTCATGGTGGTCGATGTAGTGAGACATGGGAGGAAGCTGAACGGCTCTGTCTCTGCAGTATCAGCCCACGAGAGGATGTATTTCGGACTCTCATACTACATCAGCCTCGAAAAAATCAATTAATATCCAATCAGAATTCTCATCTACTTATGATAAGTAGCCGGCTATGAATAGGCTGTGCAAGACGGATTGGAATAATAATCTTGACTATTTGAAATACTAAGTGTAGCCTACAATTTACTAGGGACAATACAGATTTCAGAATAGTGGAATTACTGAAGCAACGCGGCCATTTTAAAGTGGTTGCTTGACAACCTCGATTGTCGCTAATCGTTAAAGACATCCGCTAGTTTAACAGTGGACACCTAAGTTCTTCTATACACACCCAATACCATTTGAAACCGTTTGGCTGCTTCTGTTATTAGGACACTCGCGCTATGAGATTAATCTATTGTTGTAAGCTGCCAATCTAATTAACGGGAAGGAGGGGACGATATGCGGCTTGATGCAATTTGTTAAGGGCAGCTTTAATGAAGGAATCAGGTAATGGATTCACTCAGAAGGCCATATGAATTCTAACCTGAGGTGGTATTACGGTTAAGCTTCCCAGAACCCAAATGTGGAATGAAAGAGGTGAAGACAATGTTTACGAATAGATCCTCGAGGAAAAGGTTGATTATATGTGCTTTGATGGTTTTGGGATTATTGATCCCTGTCTTCGCCATGGCAGCCAATTCGGTGGAAACCCTTCTCATCCTCGACGGCGAGGCTGCCGGCGATAGGTTCGGCTCCTGGATAGCTCCTGCAGGTGATGTCAACGGAGATGGCTTCAAGGACTTCCTCGTAGGGGCGTACCTTAATGATGCGGGTGGCACAGATGCCGGGCGTGTCTATCTTTACATGGGTGGCCCGACGGTTGATGGCATACCCGACCTGGTCTTCACCGGCGAGGAGCCAGAGGATTATCTTTGCCCAGTAGCGCAAGCCGGCGATGTTAACGATGATGGTTTCGATGATTTTCTCTTGGGAGCCCGGGGAAAATACGGCGTCTCTCCGGGCCATGCTTACCTCTACTTTGGTGGGTCGACTCCTGATGCGACTCCCGATCTCATCTTCGAAGGGGAGTATCCAGGCGACGTATTCGGCGCCTACCTGGCCGGTGTTGGGGATATCAATGCGGATGGCCATGATGACTTCATCATCACCGCTTGCTGGTGGCCCCGTAAGGGATACCACGGAAGATCCTACGTCTACTTCGGTGGCCCCGGTCTTGACAACATAGCCGATATGGTGATAAACGGCCCAGCAGGGGGCGAGTTTGGATGCGGGATGGCTCCGGGAGGCGACCTAAACGGTGATGGTTTCAGTGACTTTGTAATAGGAGCGTACAAGAGCGATCTGGGGGGCTTCGATTCCGGTGGGGCATGGCTGTACTACGGAGGCCCTGGATTGGATGGAACTGCAGATCTTGTCTTTGCCGGAGAGGGGCCTATCGAATATTTTGGTGGCCAAATTGATCTGGCTGGAGACGTAAACGGAGACGGTTTTGAGGATCTGATCATCGGGGCAAAGAACTTCCCCCAGCAACAGGGCATTGGACGTGCATATTTATACCTTGGGGGCCCTGGAATCGATAACTCGGCTGACCTTGTGCTTACCGGTGAGACGGTAGGTGATCGATATGGCTCTGTTGCCGGAATCGGTGATGTGAATCGTGATGGGTTCAGCGACTTTATAGTGGGAGCAAATGGGAATGATTCCGCAGCACCTGATGCCGGAAAAGCCTATGTTTATTTCGGTGGACCTACTCCTGATACAGCACCGGACATCATCCTTGCCGGCGAGGCGGCCGGTGATAACTTCGGTACCTGGGTTACCTCAGTTGGCGATGTCAACGGCGATGGATGCCCCGAGTTCGCCGTTGGAGCATATGGAAGTGACGCCGCCGGTGTAGATGCCGGACGGGTTTATGTATTCTCCGTTCCCGCTGTCATCACTTTCGATATTAAACCACGATCCTGCCCCAATCCATTCAACATGAAATGGATGGAGAACAAGGATAAGGGGAGTGATAATGATCATGCAATGCACAAAAAGGGTGGTGTTATGCCAGCAGCTCTCGTTGGCAGCGAGGATTTTGACGTAACTGACATTGATCTCTCAACACTGCATCTTGAAGGGATTACACCACTAAGAACAGCCTTTGAGGATGTGACACGGCCGGTGACTGACGGCGGCGAGTGTGCCTGCACCACAGATGGACCTGACGGGATTCTCGATCTCACTATGAAGTTCAGCAGGCAGGAAGTTGCAGGTATCCTAGGAGAGGTGAAACATGGTGATGTAGTGAAATTAACAATCACTGCTACGATGAATGATGGAACACCGATTGAAGCCAGTGATTGCATAACGATCCTGAGCAAGCATCCAGAGCCGAAGATTGCTACTGATATTGATGAGGTGAAATTGTATCCGGCTATACCGAATCCCTTTAATCCAACGACAACGATCCGATTCGATCTACCTCGCGCCGTGCATGTGAGATTACAAGTATACAATGTGAAGGGCGAGCTCGTCTCTACCATCATGGATCGGCACATGACTGAAGGCCGTAAAGAAGCAACCTGGAATGCACAAGATGATAGGGGAAGGACAGTCGCCAGCGGCATCTACTTCTACCGATTGGTAGCCGGTGACTTTATGCAGACGAAGAAGATGGTGCTGCTCCAGTAAATATTACTTTTAGTAAGAGGGTGATAGTTTCACCGGTGCTACTGATTTTTTATCAGTCGGTCTGCCACTGTGTCTTCCATTTATTCCGTCCGCATTGCTATTCTTGCAATTAGTGGAATCTTTGGAAGCCAGCGACAGAGTCTCAAAACGGAGAGTGGTTGTGAAGAGGGTCTCGCCTGAAGAGCCAATTCTTATCTACGTGGAATTATCTCTCTCTACTTGACTGATGGAATCAATTTGCGAATAAGATACGTTTCTGTCTATAACATTGATGTTGATCTTGTTCTATCGCCGGTAATAGAATTGCTTCTGACAGCACGGCTCGCTGGCAAACCGACTGCCAGCGCCGGAGGCAGTACCAAAGCGGCTGTGTGCAACTGCATCCTAACTATTGTGCACCGAGAGCGAAGTAAGACTAGAGCCGATGGCGAGTCCAGGATGCGTAGGTACAGCCCGATTCTAATGAAAGGCGGATCTCATGCGATGGATTCTATCCCTCATAGCTCTAATGTGCCTTCTGCCGGGTTGTGAGGAGAACGGCCCTAATGGACCAGGCGGAGGTAACGGCGACTGTCCACAGGAAGCGTTTCTGACCGTCTCACCTGTCGCATTTGACAATATTACCGACATCGTCCCGCTAGGCAATCTTAATCCCCCAGGCCATACCTTTCCGACTGATCACATCTATCTTGGTCTTCTGTGGCAGCCGGGTGAGGAGGCACCGGATGTAACAACACTCTATGCACCTGGTGATCTAAAAGTGAAGTCATGCCGTGCGTTTGAGCACGTCAACGCTGGGATCATCGATTTCAGGATTACTTTTATGCCATGCAACGATTTAAGAATTGAACTCAGTCACGTGAGCTCTCTCGAAAATTCCGTGTTCGGAGACGTTTCAGGTTTGGAGGGGTGGACTCTTGAGAACGAGTATTCGACGGGAGGCGAAACCTATCGGATGTACAGGAAGGATTACAATATCGACGTCACTGCGGGTGAGATTCTCGGCACTGTTGGTGGCAATCCAGGCCAGGGGGCGCTTGATGTCGGCACGTATGATTACCGTGTCCAAGATCCGGTAACTGCAAATCCATCACGGTGGACTGCCTCGTCGTATCTGAATGCTGCCTGTCCGCTCGATTACTTCGTCGAGGGACCGGTGAAGGATCAATTACTTTCTCTCGTCCAGAGAGAAGAAATTCCTGGCGATGAATACCCTTGCGGTGTAGTTCATCAGGATGAGCCCGGCACGGCTCTTGGATGCTGGTTTCTTTTCGGTGTGGATGACACGTATCCGGAAGACCCGCATCTTGCACTCGTTCACTCGAACACACAGCCTTCGCGCCAGGTCTTCTCCGTCGGAAACGCTATGGCTTCACTATCAAGTGGTGCATATGCATTCGTGCCGGAGACTTCTGGTTATCTGAAACGAACCTTTTCCGATGTGACAGCCGACGGTCATATCTACGGATATCCCCTCGGCTATCCGGGCGGCATGATTCTTATCCAAATGCCGAGTGACTCAATGATATGGATCGAATGGCACGCTGAGGTATCGACGGATCCTGGCACTTGGTCGTTTACAGAGAACAAGACAATATATGTCCGATGAAACGGTCGCAGCACCAGGCATATGAGATAATCTCAGCGTATCAGGAGATTATTACGCTAAGAGTATTACTCGGAAATTTAATATTCTTGAAGCTCACCAGCTGTCGGGGAAGTTCTAATGTCGCCCAGACAGGGGAGCCATTCTGTATATCGAGCTTGGTTGCTATTTCTTGCTGGCTAATCCTATAACATAACTCGAATCTTCCCCCGGCTAAAGTACGATGTTATCTCAGATCCGAGACGAGGGGGGCGGGATTAGAAGAAGGTAAGTGATGTATATAATGTTTGAATATGGGTAAATACAAGTAGCTTAAGGTGAGCGCAATAGAAAGAAGGTACAGTAAGTATTGTAATACTGGCGGAAGTAATAGAAGCCACAAAAGCCTTGTACTATTTTCACTTGAATATAACCACCCCGTCTGCTATAAGTCACTGCGAGTCAGGCGTGAGGGTCTAAGAGAATCCAGTTTTCAAAAAGCGGCATTTAACCCTCCCATCTTTTAAGTAGCGACAACTAAATCCGAGCGGATAATGAGTGGTTTGTCGTGTGTTTCGCATGACCACAGATTATCCGATTCTCGCTTTCCTTTTCCATAACTCTTAACGAAAGGAGGCAGAGTCATGGGAAGACATTCTAAATACGTAGTGGCCGTCTTCATACTTCTGATATTTCTGGGGATTCCCTCGCTCCAGGCATATTGGGTGGAAAATGGTGTCGCCATATGCACGGCAACAGGTTGGCAGCAACGCCCCCAAATCACCTCTGACGGTGCTGGAGGGGTTATTATTGTCTGGGAAGACCAACGCAGTGGGGGCAATGACGTCTACGTTCAGCGCATAGACGCGGGCGGGAATGTGCAGTGGGTGGCCGACGGTGTCATCATTGGCACGGGAACAGGCGATCATTTGCGTCCCCAAACTACCTCTAATGGTGCCGGAGGGGCTGTTATTACCTGGCAGGACAGCCGCAGCGGGAACTATGACATATACGCCCAGCGTATTGATGCGGGCGGAAATTTGCAGTGGACAACCAACGGTGTCGCTATATGCACCGAGGCAACAGGTGACCAGTACTATCCCGAGATAACCACGGACGGTTCAGGGGGGGCTATTATTACCTGGCAGGACAGACGTAGCGGGAACTGGGACATCTACGCCCGGCGCATAGACGCGGGCGGAACTGTGCAGTGGGCGGCCGACGGCCTCGCCATATGCACGGTAACAGGTGACCAGCAATATCCCCAGATCACCTCCGACGGTGCCGGAGGATGTATTATTACATGGCAGGATAGACGCAGCGGGTCCGATGACATCTACGCCCAGCGCATAGATGGCGATGGGAGCATTCATGCTGGCTGGATAGCTGACGGTGAGGCCATATGTACGGCGGCATATTACCAGGAACGTCCCCAAATCACCTCTGACGGTGCCGGAGGGGCTGTTATTACCTGGTATGACGGACGCAGCGGGCCCGATGACATCTACGCCCAGCGCATAGATGGCGATGGGAGCATTCATGCTGGCTGGATAGCTGACGGTGAGGCCATCTGCACAGCAACTGGGGATCAGGAATCTCCCCAGATCACCTCCGACGATGCGGGTGGAGGTATTATTACCTGGCGGGACGAACGTGATGGGAAATATGACATCTACGCCCGGCGTATAGACGCGGACGGGAATGTGCAGTGGACAGCCGACGGTGTCGCCATATGCACGGCAATAGGTAATAAGGAATGGCCTCAGATCACCTCCGACGGTGCCGGAGGGGCTGTTATTACCTGGCGTGACCACCGCACCGGGGTGAGTGACATTTACGCCCGGCGTATAGACACGGACGGGAATGTGCAGTGGACAGCCGACGGTGTCTCCATCTGCATTGCAACAGATGACCAGAGATATCCCGAGATAACCTCTGACGGTGCAGGAGGGGCCGTTATTACCTGGTACGACTACCGCAACGGGAACTATGACGTCTACGCGCAGCAGGTCAACCGGGACGGCAGAGTAGGTTACCTTCCTCCAGAAATTCATTCTGTTCTGGATGTGCCGGGCGATGAGGGAGGATGGGTGAACATCGCGTGGGATGCGAGTAGATACGACCCTGCTGGAGGGGAGATCACCCACTATACCATTTGGAGGTCTCTCAGCATTCAGGCTGCCGCTTTGATGCTGGATGGAGGAGCGGTGCTGCTCACCGGCACCGAACAGATTGCTCGTGAACCCGACAAGCCTCTGGTGAGGATGCAGTTATTATACGGCCAGACATACTATTGGGAGCTCATCGATTCACACGATGCGTACTACTTAGAGGGTTACTCGAAGATAGTACCCACCGCCTTTGATTCATCGGCCGCAACGAGCGATTACCACTACTTCCAGGTGATAGCCCATACGAGTGATCCGATGAGGTTCTATGTCTCTGCTCCTGACAGCGGCTACTCGGTGGACAACCTAGCGCCCGTCATGCCGTTGGGGCTTGCCGGGGAACAGGTCTATGTACCTGAGGGGCTCACGCTCACATGGGATCCCAACACCGAGATCGACCTTTCGAACTACGGAGTATACAGGGGATTGAATGAGGGCTTTGTACCGGGGCCGGCGAACCTTATTGCTTCCCCCTGCGATACTATCCTCTTCGATGACGAGTGGAGGTGGAACAGCGGGTACTTCTACAAGGTCTCCGCGATCGATATCCACGGCAATGAGAGCCCGTTTGCACTGCTCAGACCTGAGGATGTCACGGGTGAGGATGTTCCCGAGACGCCGCGTGCGAGCTTTCTCTCACAGAACTTCCCCAATCCCTTCAATCCGCAGACGAAGATCGCATTCGGGATACGGGAAATGACCGATGTCTCTCTGAGGATATATAATGTGTCTGGGCATCTCGTGCGTGTGCTTGTCGAGGAGAGGCGGGAGGCAGGGCGGTACGAAGAGACGTGGGATGGAAAAGACATCGGCGGCCGCCCGGTTGCCAGCGGGGTATACTTCTATCGTCTCAATGCAGGAGCATTCACAGAGACAAAGAAGATGGTGCTGATGAGGTGAGTGCCCTGCGAAGGAGGCGTAAAAACAGAGAATGCTCATGAGGTGAGCGCCCAGCGAACGGGATCTTAAAAACCGAGCACGCTCATGAGGAGGATCGCGCCCGGGAAGCCATTACTCTTTATTCGAGTCTAAACCCACTGGGTGGTTAACAGCTTTTTGACCATTGTGGTACCAGGTGAAAATCTGGCATTGCACAAAATGCGTCTTTGTATGTCGAAGTATCACAACCTTAATAAAGAATAGCCTATACACCCAACTTGTACAGTAAACCTACTTGTATCGCGATCTGGCTTATATCGCTCACTATACTATACCAAGTCTCTCCCTGAATCGCCCAGCTTTGGTTGAGGTCGACCAAAATACCTCCTCCGATGTCGAGACCGATTTTAATTTCCGTATCGTCTTCCGAAACAGCCGGTATGATCATACCTCCGCCAAGGTCTATAGCTGGAATATCGACTCCAGATTGTAGTATGTGAAATCCAAGGCCAGCGCCGGCAAATGGTCTAATAGTCGGATTCGCTGTAGAAAAAATGTATTTACTTTTCGCGCCGATTATAAAATCACGAACATAGAACTCACCACCGCCAGTTATGTCTTCTGTTTTCGACCAAAAATTGACATAAGATTCCAAAGAAATACTGGATGTAATTCTTCCCAAGTCTGTGAAAATACCAAACTCAAGCGCTGCGTCAACATCATCGGGGTCTACCAGACCGATTTTGACACCGATGCCGCTAAACGCAAGATTAGATTGCGCAAACGCATTAGAGGATATAAATGCGCACAAGACGAGGGAAATGAGTACTACTGTAACTCGTTTCATATCAATTCCTCCCGGCAAGAGTACAAACAATTTAGGCATCTACTAATACGCAGATGAGAACCATGAATTTAGGTATACTATTCCTTCTAAGCGTACTAAAACGGGGTGGCTGCAAGAATTGAACCAAAACTTCCAGTGCCGTATCTTGTTGTTCCTACTAATAATCCGAAGGGCAGTGTTCTACGGGCTCGCCCGTGGATGTCTCTGTATTCAACGATGTTGCCCGTTTGCAAAATGTGGACAGCAAGTACCTAGAAACCAAGAGACGATTCTATTATCGTATTATCAGTTGGCTTATCCGATCTTGAATAATGAACGGTAACGCTATTTTATTAACCATTGAAAATTTTGAACATAGATATACAATAGAATTGTGGCTAATCTTAAAATTTCCAAAGTGTGGTTTTATATTTAAATATGGGAAAGGAGGGATCATGAAGGTTATGATATTGGTATTGGTTTCGTTACTTGTTATTTCATACTCAGTTCTCGCTCAGTTGCCATCGCATGGTTACATCGGCCTTTACACTGACGAGACTCACACGAACAGCTGTGTTACCGGTATTGGGTTATATTTTACTGAAATGTGGATCTGCTGCCTGCCGAGCGAATGGGGTCATATGTGCGCCGAATATGCAATCAGCTATCCGCCGAATGTGATTCAGTCCACGGTAACGTATAATATCGATATTGTTTGTGTTACTCTCGGCGATTTAGAAAGTGGAATGAGTATCTGCTACTGTGACTGTCAGTGGGATTGGCACTGGGACATTCACCAGACACTCGTTATAACTGATTCCACACCGGCCTGGATCGAAATAGTCGAACACCCAGAAACTGGAGATATCAGGTTCGCCAATTGCCAAGATGCTTATTGACTGATTCCTCCTATAGTACATACCAGGTTTGGTATAAATCAGGAATGTCCGCCAGAAAATCCAATTGGAACGGTGAATGCTAGTTGGGGGTCGATAAAAATCATATTTGACAATTGAAACCAGTCTTCTTTTAAATTGAAATATTTTCGACATAGTAATTTCCAACCTCATTCAACCTGAGACCTAGCAGGTGTGCCTTCTAAATATTCCATCCGTATTGTTATTGTTACAGTTAGCAGCTGACACAGAATATTCAAAACAGAGAGTAGTTAGAAAGAGGGTTTCGCCTGTGGAGCCATCTTCTATAAGGCGATGCTCTGCAGTCGGTTAGATAGTGGGGTATTCGGTTCATCTGGAAGACTGACTGGGTCTATCTTAGCCTTGAGAATCGCGGTGGTTGGTCGTACCTTTCCGTTAACTAACGGGGGGATGCACAATGCAGAACACAAGCGTCATGAGCACGGACGTTGCGAAGCCCGCTAAGGTAGCGATCATAGGCGCCAGTGGAACCTACGGCAAGGGGATCCTCGCCCGGGCCGAGGAGATCGGTGTCGAAGCGGTGGTGGTAACACGTTCGCCGCACAAGTTCCAAAACGTGAAACCAACAACTACGGTGGTCGAGACGCAGTTGTAGGAAGAGGAGAAGCTGAAGGAGGCGTTTGCGGGCTGCGATGGTGTCATCTCGGCACTTGGCGACAACAGAAGGGAGCGTCCGAAGACGCACTGCCTGCCGCACGTCTGGAAAGCCATGAAGGCTGCCGACGTGACCAAGTATGTCGGTATGGCTTCCGGAGCGATGATGATGCCGGACGAGAAGCGCGGGGGATTCCAGCGTGCCGTGCACCCCT
>CP070727.1:2320901-2331250 GCA_020350885.1 bacterium
GCTGAGATAACGAAGATGATCAAGGAAAACGACGATGCGAAGAGATTGATGTCGATACCAGGGATAGGAGTATTTACAGCGAATCTGCTTCTCTGAGAGATCGGTGACATAGGGCGATTCCCCTCTGCGAAGAAGCTCTGTTCATACGGTAGTCTGACGCCGGGAACGAAACAGAGCTCCGATCATGTCTGGAACGGTCCGGTAGGCAGAAAGGGAAATCTCTACATCAAATGTGCGATGATCGAGGCCGCGCAGCATGCAACCCATATGGATCCCGCCGTGGGAGCGTACTACGATAAGCTCAGGATCAGCAAAGGGAACGCAAAGGCGAGGGTTGCCGTTGCCAGGAAGCTGCTGACGGCAGTCTATTATATACTCAAAAGAAAAGAGGCCTATAAGCCAAATTCATTGCACGATTCACCTGGGCAAACCCGCTTGTCTGCCTGGTCACCGCAGATGGTAGACCGCTTGTAAGACTGGGGAACCCGTAGTCCGAATAGCGAATGCATGTTCGTGACTCAGAACGAATAGAAGATTGGAATAGAAACCGATATGGAGGCTAAATTAGATTGACAGGTGGTTTTTCATAGAAAACAGGGAACAGGGGATGACTCGGCTGCATTTTTCTGTAAAACAGTATAACTTATCTAATGAATATCATTTTTCTCGCTCTCGAGTATTTCTCTGTCTTCAGCTTATATAGATAAACGCCGCTCGAGACCAGAGACCCTCTATTATTACGGCCGTCCCATGTCACATCATCGTAGTATCCTCTTGCCCTTTCCTCATCAATCAGTGTCCGTATCAACTGCCCCGCAACGTTATATACACACAACGTAACGTGCGATCTCTCGGCCAGAGAAAAGCGAATAGTCATCATTGGATTAAACGGATTAGGAAATACTCGAATATTTACTATCAATTTTGCATCAGGCGTAACAGGATCATCATCTTCTTCCCAGTCTACCGACGTTGGTATCCCTAGCTTGCGGTCAGCGAGCACCCGCCTTCCTTCGCTCATTGATGGCATGGATGATGCGTTCGGCGGCTCCGGCGCCGGCACCGGCGTTCATCGCGACGACGATGGCTCTTTTCTCATCCGTGTACAGCTCGACCGTTGCAAAAAACGTCCCGGCACTGCCGCTGTGCTTGTGCACCGTCCCCAATCCTTCCTTTTCAACGATCATCCACCCACCGGCGTACCCCGTTCCTTCCGTTTTAGACTCTGGCGGTGAGTGCAGCTGCTTGATCGTTGCCGCCTTAACGATCCCGTCGTGCCCTGCGAGTCCGTGGAGGTGCATCTTCGCGTACAGGGCGAGATCGCCGATCGAAGCGTTGATGTTTCCGGCGGGCGCGATAAAGTCACCAAAAGGATACTCATCGATCCCCTGGGCGCGGAAACCGGATTCCTCGTAGTAATGGCCGCGTGGTTGATCGGATCGCGTCTCTGTTGCGGGCCATCCGAAACCTGTGTTCTTCATGCCGGCGGGAGTTAATACATAATGATCGATCAGTTCTGTCCATGTCTTCCCGCTCGCCCGCTCGGCCATCAGTCCGGCGACGACATAACCGGCATTCGAGTAGTTCATCTCCTCTCCCGCTTTGGCGACCGGCTCGCTCTGCAGCACCTCGGCCACGAACGCCGCCCGCTGCTCGGTCGGAGAACCGGGGAGGGAAAGAAGCCGGGCGGCCGTGCTGTCCGTGAACGTCAGGTACCCTGGAAGGCCGCTGCGATGTCGGAGGAGCTGCATGAGGGTCACATTGCGATACTCTGCGCGGACATCCATTCCGCTGAACACCTCGGCGATAGTGATATCCCAGTCCAATCGGCTTTCCTCCACGAGGCGACCGATCATCGTCGCGGTTATCGATTTCGTGATGGAACCGATGTGAAAGCGGTCGTCGATCTGTACCTCGTCATCAGTTCCGACCTGCCGTTTTCCAAGTGCGACCGCTTCGACTATGCTGCCATCCTCTACAACGGCGGCCGCGATGGCGGGGATTCCCGTATCGGTGATGACTTGCCCCAATAACTCTGAAAGAGTTGTCCACTCTTTATCATCGCTCGTGGCCATCTCCGGCGGAGAGCCTGGCTGAATCGTCACCGAGACGAGTTTGTGCGGTTCCCCCTCTTCCAGCTGAAAGACGCAGGAAAGCCACATATTGATCTTCTCCGCGCGAACCGTGATCGCTATGCTGCATTCGCCCTCATTTGTGATCAGAGCAGGCACGAGCCTCCCCATCTGCTCGTATAGCTTGAGAGCTTGCGCGGCCCGCTCGTCCGCCGAGCGCTTGGCGAGGGATGCCTCCGCCCAGTAGTCCACGTTGAACTTTTTCAGCGTTTCGATATCTCTGGAATTGAATGTCTCGATATAGCCCTTGGCGATCTCACCGGGACGCGTTTCGGGAAAGATGAACTGATCTTCCGCAAGAACGAGCGCGGCAAACAGTAGTGAGAATGCCAGTGTCAATGTAAACACCTTCGAGAACATGGATGGCTCCTTTCCCATTTCCAGTTCCTCATGTGGTACTTCCAGCGACATATGTCTAATTAGACAGGTTTTTTCCGGCAATGTTCCAATCAAATGCCATAAATCTGATTGGAATCAAGGTAAAGAAATTGACGGACGGTTATATCATCGTATCCTTATCCCATCCGCTGCGAATCACCTTGATCTTCAAAGGATCGCTCGTCCCGAGCCCGTATTTTGCATCCGCCCCCGAGATGCTCTTCGGAGGTGCTATAAGCCATTCCTCGCCCTTGAATGCGTTGCGCTTCTCCTGGCAGATCTTCAGGCAGACCGTATCGACGGCCACCGGATCGGTTCCGACAAGAATCCCGTTGTAATTCCATCGATAGGCAGGATTGATCTGGGGACCCGGGCCGAAATACGGGCGCAGGAAGTCGACGATGATCAGCCGCGTTTTGTCCTTCACCGGAAGCCACACCTCGCCCAGCTTCTCGCTCCCCTCGTGATGATACGCGGATGGATTCGGGCTGAAATTGATATAATTCTTGAGGGAAACCGCTATCCCCGTCAATGTATGCACCTTGACGGACGGCACATTGAGCAGGACACTGCATTCCTTGAAGGGCAGCCCCCCGTCTCCGGCATGAAGCTTTTTCGCGCCCGATTCCTTCACCCTCCGGCTTACCGCATCAACGACTGCCTGTTCAGTGGGTATTCTCATCCAAGAGCAGCGGGTATATTTGATCCCCACCGTGTCTTCTGCGTGAATATACTTTTTCCAGGCATCACCCGTACTCTTTTCGCCGGAGAAAAGCGTCAATGCCGTATCGATCATCTCCGAAACGACCTTTGCATCGATTTCGCCGGCATCGCTCACCGCAGCCTGGTTCCTGACCAGCGTGATAACGCTCTCGGGCGATTCGGCGCCGAATGGGACTTCGGACGTTTCCGCAATGAGCCGGGCGGACGGAATCCCCATGGCTATGCTCAGAGCGCCCAATGCGGTGCCTTTCATAAAATCACGCCTCGTGATGGAACGGCCAGGTTTCTCTATAAAATCTTTCATTTGAAAACCTCCTTCAGCTTCTCGGCGGTGCGTGCGGTCAGAGTCTCACACATACCCTTCGTTGAGCACTCGAACACGAGGATCGAGAATCTATTGATGTGATGCGCGCCGACATATTCCCCCTTTTCGATTTGCGCAATGTGATTATCGCTTTTGCTGGCGTTTCCACGAAGGTACACGCGAATAAATTGCTCATACGCTCGCCTCGCGTCGCTCGGAGACGGATACGCAACAACGAGTATGCGGGGCTTCTGGTTCTCGATATCATACCTCGCCAGGACGGCATCCGTTTTTTCATCGAGATCGAGAATATTGGCATCCGCAATGAAGTAATGAATATTCAGCGATAGTGGCTTGTGGAAATAGCGGATCTCCCTCTCACGCAATCCGTCAGCGGGGAGGCAGGAGACGAGCGTCGGTACCCGGCCACGTCCGGTGATGACACCGGCGGCATGTTCGGCTATGTGCATGATCGCCTTCTTGGCTTCCGGTGTTTCCCGTTCGGCAAGGATCCTCATAAAGATCCTTCCCTTCCAAAACATCAGAAATCCGCTCGAATATACGGCATCTTCTCCGACATCAACGGTCTCACCCTCGGTGTCGTGGGTGAATACACCGTAAGCGTCCTCCGGCGATCCCATTCGATAGACTTCAACCACGATAGAGGGCCCAGAAGGATTGGAATATTCGCGGATCAAGAGCTCCTCGAAATCGTACGAAAGATAGATCTCTCCCGCACCGTTCATATAGTCGAAGATCGTCTCTCTCGTGAATATCCGATCCTCGCTTTCGCTCCTCCATTCAACCGCCGAATCGGGCAGAATAGAGTGCATTTTCATCACCTCGTCATCATGGCCGCTCGCGGACGCGGAAACATTCCATCCGGCAATCGCGAGCACTAGGATTAGGATACAACTCGATTTCATCTTCCGATAATCTCTCACAACTCGCGGCTTGACGCTTATCGCCAAATAAACATTTCACTTACACAACCAATAGTAAACATTCCATATTCATCCTACAAGCTTTATTCATCTCGATTCATTATCCATACCCTGATCTGCCTTTTCCATTTGTTCCATATAGACACCTGTTGACATGCTAGGAGATTTGAACTATTTTCCACTTTTCCAAGCGGATACTATTGATTTTATCCGCAAGGAAAGTTCGAGTGGTGCGTTGATATAGTGCATCAAGCCCTGACCTGCCCCCGTGCTTTGTACAGCCCTAAGACTCAAACTGCTCGATCTATGGAAAGCAAATCTATTGCCTCAGGCGCCGGCGGTCTGCATGCCAAAGAGCTGTGTTGGCGAATCCGATTTTACTCCTTTCTCCAGTGCTCCACAAGAACCTTGGCTTCCCATTCAGACCTAAAAACCGGTCCCCATCAGCTACCCTCGCCGTATTCAGCCGTTAATTCCCCATACCAATTATCCCCTAAGAACCGGTTGTTTCAACGAAATCCGGTCCCTGCCGCAGATATCGCCCTTGGGACGCACTGTTTGTAAGGCAGATTTTAGAGATTCTCTTGCAGGCACAGCTGGATACAACTCGGTACAGTAGAATCCTATAATTTACTAACTTATTTAACGACGGGGTGGGGAGTGATATACACTCAGCTACAGTAACCTACATTGTAGTTTGTTTTGCTCTGCTACCTATTTGCTACCTTTTATCTGAGATGCACCATTTTGCGAGTCTGCACAAAATCACCTGCGACGAGGCGGTAGAAGTAGATGCCGCTGGAGACTGCACGCCCTCTGTTATCCTTCGCACTCCAGGTGACCTCTTTGCACCCTTCTGGCATGTGCTGATTCACAAGAGTGGCTATGAGCTCGCCTTTCACATTATAGACGCACAGCTTCACATGCACAGCACGCGGCAGGTCGAATCTGATCGTCGTCGTCGGGTTGAAGGGATTGGGGACGTTCTGATAGAGAGCGAATGCAGTCGGCACCGATGGAGTATCATCGCCTGTTACCGATTCCGGTGAAGCAGCATCACTCTCGTTGCCGACATAGTCCAATGCCGTGATCTTGTAGTGCACATCCCAGCCGTCGTACTCGGGATCACTCCAGTTTTCCGTTGCAGTCTCGTGCACGAGATTTCCCGGAGCGGGTATGAATTCCTCGGTATCCCCACGGTAGACTCTGTAATACTGAAAATCAGGCTCGGGTGATGGATCCCAGGTGAGTTGGTTTCCGCTTCCTGTGTTGTAAGCCACGGCGAATCCAAGAGGCACGCCGGGAGCGATATTATCAACCGAATAGCCGCTATCTACTGGACTGTCAAAATACACCGCTGGCGTGGTCGAATGTGCCGATATGTAGTAAACCGACCACTGGGGGGGCTCTGAGATCGAATCTCCCAACGTCGGTGCGAGTGCTATATATTGTGCCTGCTGCGACGCTGAAACAGTTCCAATATCCGCCCAGAGACCGGGAGGAGCGGCCAGTGATTGCTCAGAGTTTAGGAAATAATACATGTCATTATATCTTATGCAGCAACTCACCTCATCCCCGCTCCGGGCACTCAGCTTCACACTCTTTCCATCCGGCAGTGTTGCCAAGACTTCTCCACTGAGCTGCTCGCCATGCTCGATGATTTCCGCCGCGAGGAGTGGATTATCAATCCTGCGATGAATATCGTACCGCTCGATCGGATACTGCGTCTCCAGCGTGTCGTCATACATCGAGCGATTGAATCGTATATACACCCAACCACCCTGATCATCGGGCACATCCATTATAGAGTCTATGAGTGCGTACTCGTAATTAATGACAACACCACCCTCGTATGCTCCCATGTCCACCGTGAGTCCCTGTATTCGAGGATTGCCATTGATATCGATGTCTGGGAGCCCCGCTGCTGTACTGTCACCCGCATCCACCGCCGGGGAATCATCACGAAGACGAAAATCCTGCAGGAACTCGCTCACAAAGAGGGGATCGGCGTCAATATTATTACCTCCATCAGTGCCGACCGACGCATCCCACCCACCTCCGCTACCGCCACAACCTTCTATCAATGAATAAGAGATATTTGTCGAAGCCCCGTCGTAGTTGTATATCTCATCTCCCGATGTCACGGCACTATCACCCCACATGATGATATTAACAAGCACCGGGCTACCCGTGTAGGCGGCGATACCTCCGCCAACATCGGACGAGTTGCCATGGAAGGTCACATTGGTAAGTACGGGAATCCCATCCTGGGAGCTGCAGATTCCACCACCTCCTCCTCCCAATCCCGTGTTATTCAGAAATAGCGCATTGGTGATCGTCGGACTGGCACCATATGTGGTACGTATCCCTCCTCCCCACGGCGCCTGATTGCCGGTAAAGGTAACGTTCTCCAGCATTGGACTCGTGGTAGTCACCCGTAGCCCTCCACCAGACGTGGCCGCAGCATTGTCGACAAACCTCACTTCAACAAGCCGCGCACCGTCACTGCCAGCATACCGAATTGACATCCCTCCACCATCATCCGCCTCGTTACCTTCGAATGTCACATTACTCAGCCTCGAGGCAGCACTGGCGTTGTACATACCGCCACCCGCATCGAGAGCGTAATTGTTCGATATAATAAGGTTGGCGAGTGTCGGACCACCATTACTAGCAATGATACCACCGCCGTCATCATTCCCGCTTGCTCCATCGGCGCAGCCAGCGGTGATCGTAAATCCATCGAGCACCGCGGTTGAATCGCAGTCGTTCGCCTCGACTACGTGGTAGCTGTTGTCCGAACTGTCGGCTGGTACGCCGATATCGCCGCTGAGAATCGTGATATTGGTCACCCAATTACGCTCACTAAGGAATGTCTCTGTACCGTCAAATCCACCATAGATCGCAAGGCTGTCCTGGAGCTCAAATGTGGCAGCCCGGGTTGTATCGTTCGTCGGCATGTAGGTACCCTCGGCCACCCAGATCTCGGTGACGTTGCTACAATGCAAGGCAGCGGCCACCAGGGCATCGCGCAGCTCATCGTATGCATTCTCCCATGAGTCACCGCTACCGCCGCTATTGGCATCTGCATCTACATACAGCACCGTTCCCGATGGGCAGTTATCCCACTCGTACGGTCCCATATCGACCGTGCCAAAGGCAATGCGTGGATTACCATCGAGATCCTCCCCTGGCAGGTTCGGCGCGCTGTTATCTCCCGCATTGATTGCTGGAGAACCGGGAAGCAGCCGTACATTCCCATCTGGAGCATCAAGAAAGAGCGGATCGGCATCAATGTTGTTGCCTCCGTCGATGCCCAGAGCTGAATTCCATTTTGCACTCCCTCCGGATCCCGCAACGAGTGAGTATGAAAATGTTGACGTATTTCCAGACACTTCGGGCCCACCCATCACGCTCGCCGAGTTACCCCAGAAGATCGAATTATCAATCACAGCCGTGCTGCTACCATCAATCTTCATTCCTCCACCATATCGAACCGCCACGTTCCCCGTTAACGTCACGTTGGTCAAAGCCACATTACTTGAGGAATATACGTATAAACCTCCTCCGTCTTTGTCTCCCGTGTTGTTGATGAATACACCGTTCGTCAGTACCAATGTGCTGCCATCGGTATACACCCCACCTCCGTTGAAAGATACCGAATTTTCAGAAAAAATAACATTTAACAGAGTTGGGGCGCTACCGGTCTCGCTGGATACACCACCACCAGCATCCGCATAGTTATCTGTAAATAATATGTTCCGAAGGGTCGGGCTACCCGTTACGATGTACATACCGCCACCCCTGCCATCGCCTCCGGCGCCATCGGCGTAACCTTCTGTTATCGTAAATCCGTCAAGCACGGCGGTCTGATCTGCGTAGCTTCCAGTTACCACGTGGTAGCTATTATCGGTATCATCTTCAAGTACACCGATATCCCCGCTTAAGATCGTCTCGTTCGCCCTCCAGTCACGCTGACTCAGCTGAGTTTCACCCCCTGTAAAACCACCGTAGATAGCAAGACTGTCACGCAGCTGGAACGTTGCGGTGCGGATTGTGTCTGAGGTCGGCTTGTAGGTGCCCTCGGCAACCCAGACCTGAGTGCTACCTACGCACGAAGATATCGATGCGAGTGCTTCTGATAGCTCAGAATACGCATCAAGCCAAGATGTCCCATCCCCAGCTCCCCCCGACACGTCTTTGTCCACGTATATTCGCCCCGGGCACCTTATCGACTCGTATGCACCCATATCAATCGTGCCATTGTCGATACGTGGATTACCCTCGATATCTGTTGTGGGGAGATCCGGCACCCCGTTATTACCCGCATCGATCGCGGGTGAGCCTGCGGTCAGATGATAATCACCGCCCGGAGCATCGACAAATTGTGGATCAGCATCAATGTTGTTGCCTCCATCGGTGCCCAATGACCCTTCCCATCCACCACCGCTTCCTCCGCATCCCTCGATGAGCGAATATGAGATAACCGGTGTACTATCATATCTATGAATCTCATCACCAGAGACGGTGGCTGTGTTCCCCCAAAAAATCGCATTCACCAACGTCAGCGTGCTCCACAAATGGCTGTATAAACCACCGCCGCTCGTCGCGGAATTATCCGAAAACGTCACATTGGCAACCGTCACGGTGGAAGTTCCAATTCCCATGCCACCGCCATATTCTGCTGAATTCCCGGAAAATAGCGCATTTGTTATCGTCCCCGTCATATCCGAGACATACAAGCCGCCCCCTTCGCCGGTGGCCGAATTCCCAATAAAGTATACGTTGAAAAGATACGGACCACCCTGTACTACACGCATACCGCCGCCTTGTTGAGCGGAATTTCCCGATATGATCACATTGGATATAGTCGGACTGCCATTGCGGCTCAGGATCCCGCCACCACTAAACATGTATCCGGATACTGTTGCGTTACCCCCTACGATGGTAAATCCATCCAATACTGCCGTACTGTCGCTGTCGATCGAACTTACCACGTGGTAGCAGTTGTCGCTATTGTCATCCAATATACCTATATCGCCACTTAAAATCGTCACATTTGTCGTCCAGTCACGTTCATCGAGCACAACTTCTGTTCCATCAAAACCCCCATAGATAGCAAGGCTGTCGCGCAGCAAAAACGTGGCGGCACCGTTATCGTCGTCGGTTGGCTTATACGTACCCTCGGCCACCCAGATCTCGGTGATAGTGGGGCATGAATCGGCAATGCAGAGAGCCGTTCGTAGTTCGACTATTGCATCCGTCCATGAATGACCGCTTTCAGCACCTGCAGCATCAGTATCAACATATAGAATGGTATCGACGGTACACTCATAGGCATATCCGCTGATGTTCACATCGCTGCATAAATAAATACCGGTTTCGATTGTGCATGAATGGGTTCCGGGAGCAGTTGGTTCAAACCTGATTGTAACCTCCCGTGATTGACCGTAGGTAAGATAGAACGGTCCAGCGCCAGAAAGTATACTGAAATGGTCACACTCTGCATTGACATTCCCGACAAGTGATCCTACACCAACGTTACTAATAGTAAAGGTGGTGTCCACCGAGTTTCCGATCTGTATCAGATCCGAAAAATCGACGGAAACAGGGTACACTTCACAGATCGGTCCCAATCCTACATCCGTAACTCGTTGGGCGTATATTTCGCTTAGCTGATAATCCGGGCTATAACCGCTACGGTAGTCCTGCCACGTGATGATCGCTCCGCCGGATCCGTCAGCGGTAATTTGGGGGTTGTACTGGAATTCTGCAGCCGTACAGATCGCTTCACCATCAACCGTCCACTGAACCGTCCCCGAGGCATCAATACGCTGGGCATAGATATCAAAGTGCGATCCGCTTCGA
>CP070727.1:2331350-2349120 GCA_020350885.1 bacterium
AAACTGGTGCGAAGGTGCGTGCCGACCTGGGATTCATGCCCCGCGTTGGAACGAGGTACATCGAGGGAGGTTGGGGATTCACCCGTTTCAGCGACTCGAAGAACTGGTACACGATGCTCAACATCGGCGGGGGTTACGAGACGCAGGAGGAGATCGATGGCACGATGCTCCATCAGGCATTCACCTTCTGGGCAGACTACCAGGGCCCGCTCCAATCGGGATTCCATGTGAGCGGCCGCTACCACGGCAAGACCGGATATAACGGCAGGGAGTTCAACAGCGAGTATATCCATCTTGTAACGTACATTCAGCCGCACGGCTCGCTGTGGCTCGAGCTCTTCGGCATCTTCGGGGACCAGATCGACTACGATAACACGAGGCAGGGTGAGATCCTGCACCTCGAGCCCGAGATCGAATTTAAGCTCGGCCGCCACCTCTCGATGGGGGTCGACCACACCTGGGAACGTTTAAACGTACTGGGCGGGATCCGCCTCTACACGGCAAACGTTACAGAGCTCCATCTCGTCTACCAGTTCAACAAGCGCATCTTCCTTCGCACCATCACGCAGTTCACATACTACAGGCGTGACGAGGGCCTCTACACCGATCAGGTCGATCCCGAGGAACGCCACCTCTTCAACCAGGTACTCTTCTCCTACAAGATCAATCCGAAGACGGTGCTCTTCCTGGGTTACTCCGACAACCACTACGGCTACCGGACGGTCTCGACAGAGGACTACTACCACTATAAGAGGATTCACACCATGCAGACCGATCGCACGGTCTTCGTCAAGCTCGGGTATGCGTGGGTGCTGTGACGTTCTATTGATCCCGTAAGAGCCCGGCGCAGAGATTCATCGATCCTCCACCAGCACATGTACGACTATTCCATTCAACCACAGTGGGTTTTCTCATTGCTCTTTCCATCTCTATAGTGTATCATCTCTTACTTTTAAGGAGGATACCATGAGAATTCCAGCGAGAACACCAAGCATCAACGGTATGAGTATTTTGCTGCTCACCTTTCTAATGATCCAGCTTACGAGTTGCGAGGAAACGATCCAGCCAACGGACCAATCAGGTGAAAACGTCAATCCCAACAAGCCGAATGCAAACAATCTGATCGTGCAAGAAACGGTACTTGGAGACGCCGATAAATATAGCACAATCTATGAGATCATCGATGCAGGCGATGACAATTTCCTCTTCAGGGGGTATTATCATAACAGATACGCAATCGGAAAACTGGACCGGAACGGGCTGCTGGTATGGCTTTTTAGAAGCAGATACACAATACGTGATTTCGTTCGAATCCCGGATTTAGGAGGAGTGTTGGACAATGCAACGGTTGTTGTGGGTTCATACGATTCCGACTATGACGGCGACAATGATATTGGATACATTACTCTTATCAACAGGAACGGCACCTTGATCGATGAACTTGTTTATAGTGTTGACACCGTCGATGTCTGGCTCAACTCTCTCGATATCATCACATCAAGCGACACCATGTATACCTTCCTTGCAGCCGGAGGAGCCGAGGTCTCAAACAAGGAATATCCGTATGTTGCCCGGTTCACCATCTCTGACGACAGCATCATGACTAAAAAAGAGCAGAAGGTCTTTTTTGATATTCCGGACATCGTGTTTACCAACATCAAGGCGGAGCCGGAACAAGATCCTGCATCCTGTTTCGTGACCGGATATCAATTCAATGAAAATGAAGACATTGGAGAGCAAAAAATCATCAAACTTACGAATTCTCTGACTGCACCCTGGCAGCAAGATATCATCCCACAGGATGGGTATGATTCATACTCTTTAATGGGACGTTCACTCCTGTGTTCAAACGACAGGCTGTTCATAGTGGGATATACGGATGTAAACAAGGCAGATAATCCACCCGAAGGTTACTGGGATGCAGGCTTTGTCGCTTCCCTCTCTTTCTCCGGGAACATGAACTGGATCAAGACAGTAATCCTCAGTCAGTACACGGAATGTTTCAGAAGCTGCTTCCTAGATAACGGCATCCTCTACATAACCGGTAATTATTCCAATTTCGTAATACTGGAGAGCTCTGAAGTATTCGGTTACGGACTGCTTTCTACCGTTAATCCCCTGACGGGCGATTTGATATCCCATATGAGCTTCGGGGACGAGGGTTATAGTTCTGCCTTCAACACTCTATTCGTCGACGGGACGACTGTATTCGCTGCAGGTTATACAAACTACGCCAACGAGGGAGGTACATACCAGGCCTGGTTTGTAGTAATAGATATCAGCGGTTCATCATCAATTACTTTGAAAGAACAGCCGGTCAATATTCCGGTGAACGGCATACCGGAACCTCAACAGCGTCTCCGCTATGAATAAATTGCCATGTGAACTACCGGATCCTCTAAATGTCTGGAGCTCTATTTCCCTACAATTTTTTATCGACTTGTGCTATACTATTCTATGTAATCCACATAACCTAACAGGTCATTCGCTGTCTTCCAATGTGAGGAGGGGGCACAATGAAACGGCTACAGGTTCCGGCGGTTCTTCTGGCGGCGGCCATGCTCGTAGCAACGGGGAGTGTATCCACCGCCTGGGAGGTAAACGGCATATGCGTCGTGTCTAAGGCTGAAACCAGGCACGTCGAGTGCATCATACACGATGGCGTGTGTGGTGCCATAATCGGGCATTTTCACGAGACTCTCCTGGGCAATTCCTCCAGTGTGCTGGCCGCAAAGATCGACTGGGACGGAAACGTCCTGTGGAACATTACCCTTGGCAGCGGGCGGTGGGACGGAGATCTGCATCTGGT
Source organism: bacterium (assembly GCA_020350885.1). Classification (GTDB taxonomy): domain Bacteria; phylum Krumholzibacteriota; class Krumholzibacteriia; order Krumholzibacteriales; family Krumholzibacteriaceae. The sequence continues at coordinate 2,334,160 of CP070727.1, forward strand.
ACCCGACGGTTCGTTAGGGGCATTCGCCGTCTACACCTGTGTCTTGGCACCTACTTATAATGCAGTTATTCTGGGCAAGAGAATCATTTCAAATGGATCGACGCTCGATCTAACGATCAGCGGATGGGATTCTTTCGACGGTCCCGAAGTGAATCACGCAACCGCCACCGACGGCGCCAACGGGGTAATCATCGCATGGGAACGGACCAACATCCCCAACGGTACCCTCAAGGATATCGTTGCCCAGAGAATCACAAATGCTAATAACATAATGTGGGGAGCGAACGGAACAACCGTGCGGGAGGCTGACGGTCACCAGACGGCGCCACGGATCACCTCCGACGGCGCCGGCGGCGCGATCGTCACATGGCTGGACGGAAGCCACATTTACGCACAGCGGGTCTATGTGACCGGCACCCTCCTCTGGACGGCCGACGGTATCCCCGTCTGCACCGCGGTCGGCGGACAGGACAAGGTACATATCATCGAAGACGGAGCAGGCGGCGCGTTCATCGCATGGCAGGACGGACGCGGCAGCGACCTCGATATCTACATGCAACGGATCACCGCGGACGGGACACTCCTGTGGGTGACCGACGGTATCGTCGTGTGTAATGCCGCATACAACCAGGATTACCCTATTCTCATATCCGACACCAGTGGGGGTGTTATCGTCGTATGGAGGGATGGACGTGACGCCAACTACGATGTCTATGCGCAGCGAATAGATGGGAGCGGCGATCCGGTGTGGCCGGCGAACGGTGTCCCTGTAGCCGCGGGACCGGCCAACCAGCGAACCCAACGGATCGTCCCCGATACGGAGGGTGGTGCCATTGTCTCGTGGATGGTAGAGACGGTCAGCGGTGATGGCGACATTTACATTCAGAGAATCGATCAGAATGGAGATCCAATGTGGGGATCGGGCGGTGTGCCGGTCTGCACGGCAACGGGGGATCAATCATCGACCGTGATGACCGAGGATTGCATGGGCGGTGCCATCCTTGCCTGGAACGACTACCGGGACTCGGAGTTCTATGAGGGTGAGATCTATGCGCAACGGGTACTCGACGGGCTCACAGAAGCGCCGCAACCGGATCCCGTTCGTACGCTCGTTCTCTCCCAGAATCACCCGAATCCCTTCAATCCGGTGACGAGTATCACGTTTACGCTCTTTCGTGAATGTGATGTCGCTCTGGCGATCTACGATACACAGGGCAGGCACATCCGCACCCTGACATCCGGCACGTACGAACGGGGACCGCACACCGTGATTTGGAACGGCTGCGACCGTAACGGTCATACAGTCTCCAGCGGCATCTACTTCTACCGTCTCACGGACGGAAGGGAGATCGTCTCACGCAAGATGGTCCTCATACGGTAGATCCGGCTGACCTATTCCGATCCGCCCGATTTCCCGATCCCGCTACGTGGCAATCCTGACAAGCGGCATCATTCGCGATGCTGTATTGACATGAATATAATTTCTTAGTAAAATTATAAGGTAATTGTGGGGTAGTATGTGAAATTGAAACCAATACTCTTAGTACTGTGTCTTCTCCTCTCTGGGCTTGCGGCTCCCGCCTACTCACAAATTATCATGATCGAGGCGGAAGACTACATAGATTCCTTCGACATAGCCCTCGATAGCATACAGGTAGTGGTCGGCTTCGGGTGCAGTGGCGGGTACTATGTCATGGGGCTCGACTACCCCGACGAATGGACGGAGTACAATGTCGGGATTGACTCTCTCGGTGCCTATTCCGCAAGCCTGCTGTGCAGGGGCGACATCGGTGTCCCGTACCACCTCCAGCTCGTATCGGAAGTACCGGGAGAGGACCCGGAAGTGATCGATTTCACCTTCACGGGCCAGGGATACGGGTGAAGCTCATGGATCTCACCCGCCGGGAGCGGACTCATTACCTTCAGTGATGCTGTAAACAGTGTAAGGCTCATCTTCGTTGAGGGCGGATTCTTCGAGGTGGACGGAATTACGCTCTACTTCCAGATGCACACCGGCACCGAAACGCCGCCGCCCACGCCCGTGCTGTACCAGAATTATCCCAATCCGTTCAATCCCTCGACAACAATCTCGTACTATCTGCCGGAACGTGATAGAGTCCGAATCACGATATATGATATAACAGGAATGTTCATCGTCCGGCTCGAGAACCGTGAGCGTCCTGAAGGCCATAACGCCGTTACCTGGGACGGTACGAATGGTTCCGGAACCAGAGTGGGGGCTGGTCTCTATCTCTGCCAGCTGAAAACCACACACGCGGTGACCTCCAGGAAGATGATCCTGTTACCGTAGGCGATCCTGCTTACGAGATGGAAGCGGATCGGACTACGGAACTTCGCTGAAACGGATGCATTATCACGATGAAGGAAAACAAGGTAGTACCTGTAATACCGGTAATCCTCTACCTCGCGCTCCTGTGTCTCCACGTCATCCCGTCACTTACGAAAACCCCCGTGCTGTGGGGGGTCGATCAATGGTACTACCTCCCGTGGGGTCCGGCTATCCTGCTCTTTTGTTTAGGCCTGATACCGGTGATCCCCGCTTTTCGCAATGCATTCGTCAATGTGATATCACGGATGATCTCGATACAGCCATTTCGGGGGCTCGGTGCCAGACCTGTTGTGGTGGCGGTGATCCTTGTCATCGTCTCCGCGTTTCTTTTCTGGAGCTTCCGGCAGGTTCACTACTTTCTCGGTGACGGTCACCTCTGGGCGAGCCGCATTTCGACGGCGAAGCTTCTCAACTACAAGGAACCACTTGCTTCATTACTCTACCAGGAGCTTTACAGGCTTCTCACAATACTCGGCATAGCGCCGGACCACTACCGCTTCGCCTCCATACTCGGTATCCTGTCCGGCCTCGTATTCATCGTCTTCGCCTACAAGACGGCCCGCATTACAGGCAAAAGGACGAGCGAACAGGTATTCGTGCTGCTGGCAATCCTCTCGACGGGAACGATGATGCTCTTCTTCGGGTATGTCGAGGTCTACCCCCCGGTGGCCGCCTGGACCATACTCTACATATTTGTTGGGATCCGGTATCTTCGGGGCCGTGCGAACATATCGACCTTTGTCCTCATTTGTGTTCTGGGCGTACTATTGCATCTCTCGCTTCTCGTACTCATTCCGGCACTCCTTGTAGCCATCCGGTACAGGAAGCGGGAACTGCCGGGGCGCAGATGGCATGCGCTCGTCTTCGGCGTACCAATCGCCGCAGTGCTCATATTCCTAGCAATAGCCCAGCGTCTCGAGGCGCTCTCCGGTTTCTTCTCGGATGCCTTCCTCCCCCTTGCAACCGGTGTCGAGAGTGACCGGATCGCATACCATCTCTTTTCACCGAAGCACTTCTTCGACATAGCCAACGAGCTACTCCTCATCTGTCCGATCGCACTGCTTCTCTTCGCCGTCCTGAAGCGTCCGTCGGAGGCGGCGGGCGGTGGGATGGCCGGCAGTGAGGCGGACGGTAGCGAGATACCTGGCAGTGAACCGGACGGAGGCGAGTTGAATGGTAGCGAGTCGCTAGATACCGAGCCGAACGGCACAATCCTTCTCTTTCTCAAGACGATCACGGTCTTCTACATCTTCGAGCTCTTCATATTCAATACGATACTTGGTGCAAGCAGGGACTGGGATCTCTTCTCGCCGCTGGCCATTCCGCTTGCGCTGCTCACGGCGCTATTCCTGCTGGACCGTTTCCGGGCGGCTTCCCGCAGCCTCGCCGTCATCGCCTTCTCGATACTCGTTATTCACACTCTTCCCTGGATTGCGGTGAACTCCTCGGCCGAGCGGTCCCTCGAGCGTTTTACGAACATCACGAATCACGGTTTCTGGTCGAACTTTGCAAGAGCTTATGCCTACAGCCTGCTCGGGATCCATTACGAGGTCACGGGAGACATCGAACGATCGATCGAGTATGCGTCCACTGCATCCACCTACGATCCCAATCCGCGCTATACATTTCAAGCCGCCTCGCTTCTTATGGACAGCGACCGCAATGATGAAGCGATACTGCTCTTCGAGGGCCTCTGCCGGCGCCATCCCGATGACATAGAGGCACGAAAGCGTCTCGGCATGCTGTATCTCAAGATCGGTCAACCGGAGAAAGCCAAGATACAATTCCGCAAGATACTCGAGACCGACTCGACCTCGGTTACGGCATACAACTATCTCGGAATGATTCTATTCGATCAAAAGCGGTTCGAGGAGATGATCGAGGTCTACACCAGATCGATCGAGCTCGATCCGGACAACTATATTCCTTACAAGAATATCGGCATCTCGCATTACGAGATGGGCAACCACGCAGAGGCGATCGCCTACCTTCAAGAGGCGATCGAACGTAGGTACAATAGCAGCGCTCTCTACCGGATCATTGCGAAGGTATATCAGGATTGGGGAGATCTCGAGACGGCTGCATCCAATCTCGAAATCGGAGTCAGCTATGCACCGGATGATCCGAACCTGCGCTTTGAGTATGCCCTTATACTCGAGGAACTGGGGCGGTACGAGCAAGCGGTGGAGCATCTGTCCCACATACTCGAGCGGTACAGTGATCCACGAATCATGAACAGCATCGGTGTCATCCGCACGAAACAGGGGAAGACGAGAGATGCGATCTCGATGTTCGAAAGTGCAGTCAGTCACGATCCCCAGCAGGTGGTCTTTCGGATCAATCTCGCAAACGCATACTATGAGACCGGAATGCTCGGTCGGGCATGGGTGGAGGTGCGGACCGTTCAGAAGATGGGCGGTGATGTTCCTGCGGACCTGCTGCAAAAGCTCGAAGAGGCACGGGCGCAACCAATAGATAACAAATAGCCATGAACGCGATCCGTACGCATTTCCCTCTCCGTATAGAAGCGACCAATGCATTCCTGTCCCGGCGAAGGAATACGATCGTTCTACTCGTCTGTATTGCAATCACAGCGATCGCCGCAGCGTACGGTGTTCGACAGACTTTCCGTTTTACGAGATGGCTCGTCGATGATGCATTTATCATATTCAGGTACGCCGAAAATCTAGCCGAGCACGGGGAGCTGACCTGGAACATCGGCGAGGATCCAGTCGAGGGATACACCGGCATCACCCTTCCGGTGCTCATCGCACTGGCAATCAAGCTGAACATCCCACCGGTGCTCGCATCCCACAGTATCGGCATAGCCGCCTTTCTCGCCGGCGGTATCCTGCTGATCCTGATACTGCGGGGCTTCAATATCGGAAGCGCCGCCGCTTTCATTCTCTACATGACCGCCCCCTTCCTGTTTGCGCACGCCTGGAGCGGCCTTGAAACGACACTCTTCATCGCCGCGATCCTCTTTGCGGTCTATGCGCTTACCTTGCGGAAAGATTGGTTGTTTCTCGCTTCGCTCCTTATTGTGAGCTTCACACGCCCCGAGGGGGTGCTTCTCGCCTTGATTCTACTCTTCATCTACCGGCCTCTGCCGAAAGGTGTGCTCATTGCATATCTCGTCCCGTGCGCCATCTATTTCGTCTGGCGATGGAACTACTACGGCCAGCTTCTTCCCAACACCTTCTACGCAAAACACGTCGCAGGCGGACGCATCCCCGCCATCAACGCATACAAGCTTTGGGTGTTCACCCGCCTCTACCTCGCATTCCCCGGCCTACTCGCATTGCTCTTCCTCGATCCGGACATTATTAAAAGAAACTGGAAGCCGATGCTCGGCCTTGCGGCATTCTCGGGCGTAACCATCGTCAACTACCTCTCGTTCAATCTCATCATGGACTTCTCGTACCGGTTCTATGCGCCCTTCTATCCGCTCGCGCTCCTGGCCGTCGGCGGCATCCTGAAGAGCAACAGGCTCGGATTCAAACTCGTTCTCGTGGCGTTTGCCATCATCACGATACAGACACAAAGGAACATCAAAGAGTTCCCCGGAGAGAAGCATTACGCATACACGCATTACAGGATGCTCCGCGAGGAGCATATCGAGGTCGGAAAGTTGCTCCGTGAGAGGATTCCACAGGAGGAGTGGATCGCGGTTCATGCCGATGCGGGGGCGATTCCCTTCTATGCCGGGCACAGGACGATCGACTTTGGCAGGCTCAACGACGAATACCTCGCCAGAAAGCGGCCGGCTCCCGAAGAAGCGTCCGATTACTTCTTCTCGTTTAATCCCGCAGCGGTCTCCTTCACGAGCACCAAGGGAACCGGGGTCCATCATGGGAGGGAAGCGGACGCGATACTGAGGGATGGGCGCTTCGCGAGGTACGAATTAGTGCAGCGGTTCGAATCGAATATCCGTCCCGACTACTATCAGTTCCTCTACATCAGAAAAGATCTCCTCCGAAGCGGGACGACTACCGATCGATAAAGACATTCTCCCGATTGGAATGGGTGCCGATCGACACGTCGTGTATCCATTGAATTAATTCATTAAATCTGTTATACTCTTTGCGTAGGGAATCCCAAACCAACCAGGACGATGAAGGGTGGAATGCCATACGGTGCGATTGCTTGAGATAATGGCATTATCTACCCTTTTTTGTATACAACAGTTACGGCGATAATAAACATCAAGATACGACAACTCGAAGGGGACGGATCCGTTACACCTTTTCCGGGAGGGGTTGTCATGAATCGTTTCGGTTCGACTCTGGTGGCACTTGCTGTCATCGTTTCTCTTGTAATAATTCCCTCGCCGCGAGCGGACTGGGTATACAACGGCGTGCCCGTCACGATGGCCATAGATGGACAGTTACAGCAATGCATGGTGTCCGATGGTGCGGGCGGCGCAATCATTGCGTGGCAGGATCAACGAAACAAGAGCGTCACCTCACAGGACATCTATGCACAGCGGATCGATGGATCCGGGGATGTACGATGGACGCTCAACGGCATCGTCATCTGTGACACTCTGGGGTATCAGTACGCCCCCGACATAGTTACGGACATGATGGGCGGTGCGATCATCGTGTGGCAGGACGAACGCGTCCAACACAACTACGATATCTACGCTCAGCGCGTCGATTCCGACGGAAATGTGCTGTGGATCATGGACGGCGTACAACTGACCGCAGCACCCGACGATCAGGCACAGTGCCGAATCACCACAGACGGCCTGGGAGGGGGGATCGTCGTCTGGCAGGACTATGAAACCGTATACGGGCAGCGTGTCGATTATGCGGGACTTACGCACTGGGGAGGAAACGGAACACCACTCACCTATTCCCCCGCAGAGACCGCGCATCCCCGGATCGTCTCTGACGATAATAATGGCGCTTACATTGTCTGGGCCGACGAACGGGCCGGTAACACAGAAGACGATATCTACATGCAGCGCATCGATGGCGGCGGCGGTATCTACTGGAGCGGGAGTGGTGTACCGGTGTGTACGGCACCTGGAAGCCAGTACGTGGAAGGTTCTCCTCTCCATGCTGGAGGTGGTAGTGGCGGTGCGATCATGGCATGGACGGACGAGCGGGCGGGTGAAAGCTGGGCCCCCATGAACGTAGGACTAGGGGACATGACCGTTCGGGCGCTTCGAAAGACAAACGAGTACTACTTCGCCGGCGCCGGGAACATGGTGTACCGCTCCGAAAACTACGGTGATACCTGGGAGGCATTCGGCACCGGTCTTCCCTCCATGCCGGTGATGGCCCTGACGAGCCAGCAGATCTCGGGATCGCTCGCATATGTGTTCGCCGGAACGCAGGGCGGCGGGATCTATCGCACCACCGACGATACCAACAACTGGGTGCCGAAGAATGCGGGGCTGACCAACTCACAGGTACTGGCGCTCGACTCCGATTGGGACTACATATACGCAGGCACGAACGGCGGTGGTATGTACCGCTCACCGGACTACGGGGAAACCTGGCAACAGATCAATAATGGCCTTGGAATGCTGTGTGTCATGGCCGTCCATATAAGCGGGGATCGTATCTATGCCGGTACCTGTGGCGGCGGGATCTACCGCTCGACCGACTACGGGGATACCTGGGTTCCGATTAACACCGGCCTTGGAAACCTGTTCATACAGGCCATCTACTATGCCTCTCCCGAGGGTTACCTGTTCGTCGGAACGGATGGTGGAGGAATCTACCGTTCATCGGACTACGGTGATTCCTGGTCGCCGGCCAACAACGGTCTCGGACACTACGACGTGAATGCACTCACATACAACTATCACCGCTACCACCTCTTTGCAGGTACCAACGGGAGCGGCGTATACAAGTCGGAAGATGCCGGCGATACGTGGGTAGCCGTCAATACAGGCCTCGGTAACCAGTATGTACTGACCCTCGACTACCGGAAATACCATATCGTCCACGCCGGAACGGACGGCGGCGGGATTTACCGCTACAGCATGAACCGGGATATCTACGTACAGCACATCAATACGGGCGGCGGCCCCGAATGGACGCTCGACGGGGTGGCCGTGTGCACGGCCGTCGGCAACCAGGATCTCGTCCGGACGGCAGGCGGTGGCGGTGGAGGCGGCTGCATAATCGTCTGGTGCGATGAGCGGGACGGCCTCTCGATGGCCGATATTTACGCACAGCGTGTCGATGCCACCGGCACCGTTCGCTGGGCATCGAACGGCATTCCGATATGCACGGCTCAGGGCACCCAGACTGATCCGCAGATTGTGCCGGACGGCTTGGGTGGTGCGATCATCACGTGGGCCGATTACCGATCCGGCTCCGATGCCGATGTCTTCGCGCAGAGGATAGACATCGATGGAAATATCCTCTGGTCGACGGATGGAGTCCCCGTCTGCATACGCGAGCTGAACCAGTACGATCCTCAGCTCGTTCCCGACGATGCCGGCGGGGTGATCATTTCGTGGGCCCATAACGACAATAGTATGGTCTCGACCTTCGATATCTGGGCACAGAGGATCACCGCAGATGGTGATATCCCGATCGCCACGCTGCTTCAGGGCTTCACCGCCTCGATCAACGGCCGGAATGTAATCCTCAGGTGGACGCTTTCAAAGACCCTCCCCGGGATGGACTTTACCATAGCAAGGGCCGAGGACTCCGGTGGCAACTTCATCGAGCTTGCCGGCGCAGAGATCGCATGCGAGGGCCGCTCGTTTGCATTCACCGACCGGGACACCGAGCCCGCACGGAGCTACCGGTACCAGGTAGCGACCCTCGATACCGACGGCACCAGCATGCCGCTCTTCGAGACGGGGCCGGTCCGCACACCTGCCGCATCACTCACCCTCTACCAGAATTATCCCAATCCCTTCAATCCGGTGACGGCAATCAGGTACCACCTGCCGGAGGATAGCGGGGTAACCCTCGACATATACGATACGGCGGGCAGAAGAATCGCACGGATCGCAGAGGGGATTCAGGAAAAGGGAGACCATACCGCCAGGTGGGACGGTCTCGATGTGCACGGCCGGAGTTGCGCATCAGGCGTGTACTTCTACAAGCTGACGGTGGGCAAGGAGATTCTCACGCGCAAGATGATCCTTATGCGCTAACACCGGGCGGCGTGCGGTGTCTGGTTGACCCTACCGGACCCGCGGGCCGGTGCATCCATCCGTCATTCCATACCGTTTGAGCTTCTTGAGAAGCCCCTGGCGTGTGATCCCGAGGACGGCGGCGGCCCGGGTGCGGTTTCCCTTGAAATGGCTGAGGGCCTCCTCGATCATGCGGCGCTCGAGCCGCTCGATGGCGGCAGGCAGTGTCGCCGCTCCCGGCACCGATCGTGCCGGCCTCCCCCGCCCAGATCCCCCGATATGCGGAGAAAGCATATCCGGCTCTATGACCACCGCCTCCGGATAGATCGCAACGGCACGTTCCATCTCGTTTGCGAGCTCACGTACATTCCCCGGCCAGTGGTACGAGAGCAGCCGGCGTATCGTCTCGAGCGCTATTCGGGGCGCCGGGGCCCTCGATCGCCTCGATCCGTTCACGAGAAAGTGACCTGCCAGCGGGACGATATCCTCCCGCCGCTCACGCAGTGGCGGAATTGTGAGACGAACGCCATTGATCCGATAGTATAGATCGCTCCTGAACCGGCCCTTGGCAACCAGTTCTGAGAGTGTACGGTTCGTCGCCAGGACGAACCGTACATCGATCCTGCGGCGCCTGCTCTCCCCGATCCGCCGTATCTCCCGCTCCTGGAGAACACGCAAGAGGCCGGCCTGGAGCGAGAGGGGCATCTCACCGATCTCGTCGAGAAAGAAGGTCCCGCCCCCGGCACTCTCGACAAGACCGATCCGGTCCCTCGTTGCACCCGTAAAGCTTCCCCTCACGGAGCCGAAGAGCTCACTCTGAAGCAGGGAATGCGGCACCTCCATGCAGTTGGCGATCACGAGGGGACCGGCCGCACGCCTGCCGAGCCCGTGGATATTTCGCGCAACGACCTCCTTCCCCGTTCCGCTCTCACCCTCGATGAGCACCGTAATATCACTCTCTGCAAGCCGCACTATCCGTCTGCGGATCTCTCGGATGGCCGGTGAATTCCCAAGAAACGGTGGATCGAATAGAGGCGTGGTCGCACCGGCCGGCACCATCCCGCCGGGCGGCAGGGGGCCGTCCTCCACGTTCAAGGATGCCGTTCCACCGGGGGCGGTTCCAGATCCGGAGAACGATCCACTTGCGGAGACGGCAATACAGCCGAGCAGTAACTCCACCAGATGGAGCACGATCCCGGCCGCATCGAGCCTGGATCGCTGTAATCCTGCCCCCGAACCGCCGAAATCGAGCGATACGTCGGTGAATAGCGTCGGTGATATCCTCGTAAATCCCCACACCGTCTCACCATCCCGGTTGTGCATCTCCCAATCAGCACCCGGGACCGCACACGGGATGCGCTGAACCTGCACTTTCTCGTGTAACGATCCGCCGTCCGGAATAATCACCGCAGACCTGGCCACCGCCGGCTCGGCCGCTGCCTCAGGCTCCGTTTCCGCAGACCCTGTCACTGCCAGCTCGGCCACTACCTCAGGCTCTGTTTCCGCCGACCCAGTTACAGCCGGCTCCAACACTACCGGCTCCGTTTCCGCAGACCCTGTCACTGCCAGCGCCGTAACCCCAGGTCCGGCCGTCTCTGCAACCGAACACCACGACCGGCCCCCGGCCTTCGCCACCGTATCCATTTCCGCAAGTAGGGGGATCTGCCGGGAATGACCCCGGCGTGGATCCCGACCACACGATGCATCATGGAACCGGTCGATGAGCCCGATCGATCCGCCATCGCCACGGTGCTCGACCCGCAGGTGCACCGAACGGGCTCCTGCGATCTCACACAGGATAGGCAAAAAGCAATCGAGTTGAAGCATGCCGTCAGGTTCCCCGGTACCGGAGTCATGGAGGTCATCTCGGCTTACGAAACCTATCGGTTCCCGTTCAACCGAAGGCAAGGTATGTGCCCCAATCGAACCGATGGCGTAACGAACTGTCACATTATACATTACAGCCTTTACCCTCCGTGCAGTACGCTCACCGATGTCAAAATCCCGACACTGAGATTTTCTTGACTTGATTACTCAATAACCGATACTATCGCTGCAACTTGTAACAGGTGTCGAAAGTTTGACAGTTCATATCCCACCGGTAGCGCACCAGAGGAGGGAAGGAGGATTATATGGCCGATCAAGAATTCAAGCCCTATGTGCCGGCTGAGACCAGTATGAAGGAATTTACGATACAGGCCGTTATCATCGGCGCCATTCTTTCCATCATACTGGGAGCGGCCAACGCCTACCTGGGGCTGGTCGCCGGCATGACGGTGGCGGCCACATTCCCGGCCGCAGTCATGGCGATGGCGGCACTGCGAGGGCTCAAGGGCACCATTCTCGAGGAGAACACCTGCCGTACCACGGCGGCAGTGGGCGAAGCCCTCGTGGCCGGTGCCATCTTCACGATCCCGGCTTTCCTGATAGCGAAAAATCCCATGACCGGTGAACCGATCTGGGACAACATACACTACTGGGAAAGCACGGCCCTGATGCTCGTGGGAGGTATCCTGGGAGTGCTCTTCGTGATCTTTCTCAGGCGTGTCCTGATCGAGGACAAGACACTCCCCTTCCCGGAGAGTGTCGCCTGCGCCGAGATCGTCAAGGCCGGCCAGGGCCATGCCACGGGCGCCAAGTACGTCTTCGGGGCTATCGGGCTCTCGGCAGCCCTCGAGCTCTTCAAGAACGATTACGGGCTTCAGCTCATCCAGGGACATGTCCGCAAGTTCTGGACGATGACCGTGAGCGGTTTCCAGCTCATGACGAGCGGGATGGAGCGGGTCGGCGGTGCCACAAACCCGACGGGCGGCATCCTGGTGGAATCACCCGATGCGGCCCCCGCCATGCTCGGTGTCGGATACATCATCGGCCCGAAGCTATCGGCGGTGGTCTTCTCCGGCGGCGTCTTCGGTCACATGATGATGGTTCCGCTCTTCATGTTCCTCAATCCCCACTTCCGTGACATGCTTGCAGACGGAACGAGCTGGCTCGATGCCTCGGCAGCTGTCTGGAACTCGCAGGTGCGGCCCCTGGCGGTCGGTGCAATGCTCGTCGGTGCCTTCTACACACTCTTCAAGATGCGCTCATCACTGAGTACCGGTGTTGCACGGGCGTTCAAGGACCTCCAGAAGATCGGTAAGGGCGGTGCCGAGAGCGAGACCAGCCGTCTCGAACGGGATCTTCCCTACTCGGGCACCATCATCGGTATCGTCGCCCTCGTTATCCCAATCGCCATCCTCTACTACCATTTCAGCGGCAGCGTGGTGGGTGCGATCGTCTCGGCAGTCGTCATGACAGTTGCCGGATTTCTCTTTGCGGCGGTGGCCGGTTTCCTCGTCGGTACGATCGGCTCGAGCAATAATCCGATCTCGGGATTGACACTCTCGACTTTGATCGTAGCGGCCCTCTTGATGGTCATCGTCGGCGTGAAAGGACCGTTCGGTATCGCGGCGGTGCTCGGTGTCGCGGCCGTCGTCTGCTGCTCGAGCGGTGTCGCCGGTGATATCATCCAGGACCTCAAGGCCGGGCACATCCTCGGTGGAACACCCCGGGCCATGGAGGTGGGCTGCATGATCGGCGTCATCGCTGCCGCCTTCGTGATGGCGCTGGTGCTTCAGCTCCTGCACAGCGGCTATGCCGCCTCGGGTGGTATCGGGGGCGAGCTGCTCCCGGCGCCGCAGGCGGGCCTCATGGCGATGCTCAGTCAGGGCATCATCACCGGCCAGATGGCGTGGCCGCTCGTGATCATGGGTGCACTCTTTTCGATCGCCCTGATCCTCATCGGCGCCCCATCCCCCATGCTGATCGCCGTCGGCATGTACCTGCCGCTCTACACAACATTCGCAATCTTCATCGGCGGGATCATCAAGTGGGTCACCGACCAGATCAGGGAGAAACGAAACCTCAATAGGGAAAGAAGCGAGAATACGGGAATCCTCCTCGCTTCGGGTCTCATCGCAGGCCAGGCACTCATGGGTATTATCATCGCCGCCACGGTGGTTGCCGGCGGCGGTTCGGCGATACTGCCCCAGCTCCTCGAGGGAGGCAATCCCTGGCTCGGTCTCATAATCTTTGCGGTTGTCGCATACGTACTGATACGCATACCGCTTCAGAGTGCGAAGAACAACCGGGCCTAAAGGTAATTTTACTACGGCCCCGGGCTGGACAGAACCGGCTCGGGGTCGTATTTTTTTATCGGACGACGGCGGTGGAAACGGCCCCGCTACCAGAGACAGCGGCACACAACCTGGCCGGCGCCAACACCAACAACGGCAGCGGATCAAGCCCAGCACCAACTACGCCCCCGGAGTGATTCAATCCGAGCGAGGAAACCGGTCATGGGAAAAGGTAAGAACAAGAAGAAGGCCCGTGAGGTAAACCTGCTCGATCTCATCCCCCTGCGGACCGCCGAGTTCGAGGTCGACGATGATACGAACCTCGTCACCATCCTCACACCTCGTGTCAAAAACAGGCTGCTCAAGAAGCTCCTGGAGCCCCGGCTCAAGAACCCCATGCTCAAGATCAAGCTCGATGAGATCGGGAGCGCTGTCTGGCTCCAGATCGACGGCAAGCGGAACGTCAAGGAGATCGGCATGCTACTTAGGGAGCGCTTCAAGGAGAAGATCGAGCCCTGTTTCGACCGCCTCGGGCTTTTCTTCCAGCAGCTCGAACATCAACGGTTCATCAGTTACCTGAATCTCGAAGCGTGTCGGAAGGTGATGGAATCGTCGCAGGGAGCGGCAGATCGAGACTCCCCATCCCCCTCATCCTGAGCATCGGTGTGCCATCCGCATCGAACCGTTCGGTTCCCCTCTCATCGCTCAGTATCCAGATCTTCTGCCCAACCAGGTGCCAGAGGGAATCGGCGAGCGGGCCGTCCACCACAAACCGCTTACCCTCGTCCGGCGTGATCAGCAACATGCGCTCCCCCTCCTTGATGAGGTAGCCTATCTTCGGGTACCTGTCGAGCTCGGGCCACGGGAGAAGCTCGTAGCGTGAAACATGGATATCGAGGCTGCCCGGCGATTCATCGAGTGTCGTGCCAGTTATCCGTACCGGAAGCGCATCGAGGTGCATGAGCTCGAATAGAAGCTCACGTGAGTGCAGGCTCCAGACACAGCCGGTGCTATCGATGAGCTCGACCTTCCTCACATCGGGATTATCTCCGGTGACATGAATACTGCCTTCGATCACGCACCGATCGCGCTGCAATATCACTGGCGGTGCCGAAGAAGCGCAGGAGAGTAAAAAGAGAACAACCAGGCAGGCCGCACCTGCACTCAGAAGCCCACCGTCAGGTACGCGCCCATCCTTCACACGCGCATCCCTACGCAAGGAAGCACCCTGCCGGCCGACCCTGTCACGGTAAACGGATGAGAACCGCATTCATCCTCCCGCCGTCAACACAACTGATCGAGAGCACCATCTCTGCCCCCATGCCGAGATGCAGGAGTATATACTCGGGAGACGCCGACTTGACGTTTCCGTTTATGCCTCCACT
>CP070727.1:2349220-2352280 GCA_020350885.1 bacterium
CCTGTTACACACCTGAAATTCACTGAGCAGGGGAGCACAGGGCCGATAGGCGGTGGAGCAACCTCCATTGACGGCGTCATCAGCACCCGCCGCGGCAACGCTGGGAGCTGGACGACTATGATCGGGAAATCTCCGGTCGGTGAATGGGAATTGGCTCTTCCAAACACTGAAGAGATGAAGAACAGATTCAAGGAGGAAGAGATCGAGGATATTTTGTTTGTAATCACTTATCAGGGTAATACGCCGGAATGGCCGAGATAGAGTGATGGTTAATAACAACAACTGCTATTGACAATCACATATCCTGACATAATAAACATGGCAGAAAAAGTTGCTGTATCGCACAGCTATACCAGCCCTGCTCCTTACGACAATGCCCCCGCTTACGGCGCCATGAAAACCATGAGCAAGAACTCATCAGGAATGAAAATGGCTGATTCGAATAAGCTTGCTCAGGCATTTAGTGATACATCCGCCAAAAACGATTCCGGCGTTTGGCTTAATGCCTGGCATTATGATAAAGGCCTGGAGTTTCACACATTCTATCACCCGTTCTCCGGGCAGCATACAAGGCGTCTTGATCAGTATGGAATGGAAGGATTGATGGAAACCGTATGACATCCTCTTTGTCTTTTTCATACACTGGGAGCTATAGACCTCCTAATAGAAAAGCAGGAACTCATAGTAAGCTAAGGTATTGTATTTGTAAACTTTAGCCCAAGGGCATCTTCGCGACGTCTGCCCTGAGCGTCAGTTCTTGTCTTATATATCGAACCACCGCTCAACGTGAAGCCATTGGCCCGACAGTCGCGTCCTGCCCGTGGTGCTAATATTTCACGTTCTTGCACAATTTTCCCTTGAAAGTCTAGCTTTTAAAGTGTAGTTTTCCCGTAGCGGTTATGTTCTGTAGGTTTTGAGCCATGAGCGAAGGTTCTCTGGCGTGCTCGCCATTTATTAGACACGGACGGGGATGGAGTGCTATAATGACGTCATTTATACGTATTTCCTGAACAGCAAACTAAAGCTCCACCGAGCAATCTGTGAGAGACACAAGATAAGAGGACAGTGAGATGGGACAGCAGAATGTAATCAAATTTGATGGCAAAGAATTCCTGCTATTGCGGTACGACAATTTTGCAGCCTTGCGAGTAGAAGTTCACCCACCTAAACCGTGTGTCGCTGTTCCATTCTACCGGAATATAAGAAACGTCGTTAAAGAAACCTTGGAAGTGGAGAAGCGATACGAGGCATTTCTCCTCGCACAGGATTTAGTGAAAGCTGGCATCGAAAAGCCAAGTGAGACTGAAAGCATCAGTTACAAGGACAAACTGAACTTTCCATTTCTCTTCTTTCGTGGCGATAAAGACGAGCGGCATGGTATCATGCCGACCCGCTACCGCTTTAGTGGTGAATCCGATCTCCTCCTCACCACACGTGCGCGGATCCAGTTCGAAATGGAATGTGCGGCGAAGATGAAACCATACCTAGAGCGGCATAGCTCCTCGCAGATAACCACCGAACAAGCACGGGCTGCTTCACGCCATTATGGCGCACCCAGTTCTTTCGTGGACTTTTCCTTCAATCCCGAGGTCGCGGCGTTCTTTGCTCATCCGAATCTTTCTGAGCAAGACCGTAATCGCACGAATGTCGGCATGGTCTACAGTCTCAACTTCAATCACTTCCAGTACCTTTTCGGTTTGCGGATGTGGGCTGTGTCTCCTGACTACGGGCGAGACGTTCACGCGCTCAATACCCTCAGTGTCTGGCGGATTCCATATTTCTCATACGACACCCTTGAAGAAGCTACATTGACGGTGTCTATCCCCCAGACCTTAGTGAATTGCCCTGTCTCAATCCGGACACGGATCATACCAGCTATTCCCCGAATCACAAGTCAGGAAGGAATCTTCCTCGAAGCCAACTTTGAAAATCCGGAAGATTGGCAGGCTCAGGTTTTTTTATGGACCGTTCTCGATTTCATCGCAGATAAATGGTCCTTCCTACGTGACGATTTCAGCTACCAAAATCCCAATGGCGGAATTATTGCTGACAAATTGTTTCCCCATGACGATTCCGAGCTTCCCGAACTTACAAAGGATTTTCACAAGTGGATCTAGCAACAAGAAACAGACAGCGGGCTTTCTATTAATTAATGAAACCGTCCACTTCCATATAACAACGACTGCCGATAGCCTTGCTCGGTTGTGTTGACATCCTTTCGCGTCACATAGTCCATTATTCATTAATAAACCTGACTTATTCCACATTTCCTCGAAGTTGAAGCCATCTTCACATTCCAGCGACAGCACTTTTGTCCGCAGCCATTTCTCACCCTGGGCATCTTTAATAATATCGTCTTTGAGCTGTTTCATCGAGTCAGAACTCGGTTTGAGCTTCTCAGTATCGATGGCCGGTAGTAATTTTAGGGCTTTTTCCAACCGAGTTTCGGCTGACTCCCATGGTTTTCGCTCCTCCCTGAGTTCCTCCAGCCGGAGGTTGTAGAGTTCAATGAACGCGCTAATCCGAATGTATGGAAAAATGAGCACACTTACCTTGCCCGGTATATCCAGCTCGACAGCCTCCGCCGCCGCATCGAGAATAGCCTTAATAAGCGCCACTGCAAACGGGCAGGCATCAAGCCGGTCGGCAAGTTCACTATTCACACGCTGAGAAAGTGCTGCGGTCAGAACTGGGCTGATCATCTTCCGATGAATGTAGTCAAGGAACTCATGGGTCATAGCAACATATCAACCACGGCAGAGTTTTATAACCAGGTTGATGCCGAACATGAGGAAAAAGCTGCACGGGTCATACAGAAACTTATTGATAGCACCGACCATAACAATAGGTCAGACAAAACTGACGCCAAACTGACGCCCGAGCAGATTTCACGCCAAAATGGGGGAGCCAAATAGATGTTTATCGAAGGGCAAGTACTTATATACTCATTACTTACACAAATCGGGGTGATAGGATTCGAACCTACGGCCTCCTGCTCCCAAAGCAGGCGCTCTAGCCAAGCTGAGCTACACCCCGGTAATTCCGGTGCCGCTATTGAAC
>CP070727.1:2352380-2384932 GCA_020350885.1 bacterium
AGGTGATGAGGTTGTTGGTTATCCCGAGCGAGACCATGGTGCCGAGAAAGACGTTCCCGCCGCCGTAGAGGGCGTAGTTGCGGTCGATCGTGTTGTTGTCGATGCTGCCCCAGGCACTGTCGGCATAGACGCCCCCGCCGAACAGGTCCGAATCGTTCAGCGCGAGGATGGAGTTTTCGAGCGTGAATTCCTCTGCATGATGGAATATTCCTCCGCCGGCCGCCAGGGCAGTATTTTCCAAAATTACAGCTTTGTGTATCGAGCACGGTGTGTAAATCGAATAGATACCTCCTCCGCGATCGAGACAATCGTTGAGTCGGATCGAATCACCTTCGGACGTCATGGAGCCCGACTCGCTGTAGATCCCGCCACCCTTCATGTAGTTATCGTTATCGGTGATCGTGTTGGTTTCACATATGAGGGTGGATTGCAGTGCATATATACCACCGCCCAGCTTGGGGCCCATGTACTCGAAATTCGGGATGGAGCCCGAGATCCGGTTACCCCGCAGCGTGGCGGTCGTCTGATAGAGGTAGACACCCCCGCCGCTCTGGGAGGTGCAGTCCGTAATCTCGTTATCTTCGATTACAATCGAGCCGCCGTAGCAGGCGATCCCGCCGCCTGCCGTGAAACCGGTGACCCCGGCATAGCCGCAATTCACAATCACGTTACCCTTTACGGTTGGAGAGGATAGGTAGCTGAAGACACCACCGCCGTAGAGGCCGTTATCCGGCAGCTGGGTCGATGTTCCAGTTCCATTCTTCAGTGTGAAGCCCTCGATCCCGCAACTGCCGCCGCCGATGTTCATGAAGGAGATGATGCTCCCGGAGGACTTCAAGATCGTCTCGTACGTCGGGGGATCGTGTACGATGAACAGGCTGTCCCAACCTCCCATCAGATAGACCGTATTTTCTACCATGATATTTCCCGGATAGGTTGCTGCCGCCACCTTGACCGTGTCCCCCGGATCGGCAACATCGACAGCGTCTTGGATATTGGTGGCCGCCCACTGTGGTAACGAGTACGGATATATATCCGTGCCGGAGGGTGAGACGTACCGGTACGGTTTGCCCTTTATCGTGAAGTCGTGGTCGCTCGTATCGTAGCCGCCGATATCACCGTTGAAGTACGCGACGACCTTGATGCGGGCCGAATGTACGGGAAGCTCCGGGACCGTCCAATCGTAAGAGCTCACACCGGTAAGACCCGTCGCCACGGTGTAGTTGTAGTTGGCACCGCTGTCTATGCTCAACAGGATACTGAGGGAGTCCGGCACCTCGCGGCTCGTAGTCCAAGTAACGTTGTGTATCGAGCCCGCATCCCACATTTCCCCTCCGTTCGGGGCGTCTACGCGTACGAAGACGATGCTCGGTATGTAGGTGATCTGTTTTGTTCCCCAGCCAATGCTGCAGACACCGTATTTTATATAGCAGAAGCCGTCCATACCCCAACCGGTGCCCCAGCTGTTCTTAATGAGCCAGGCCCCGTCACCTCCGCAGGCGTTGTCATCCCAGCCGACGATCAGTACGGCGTGGTATCCTGCGAAGTCTCCCCTCGGGCCGTTGTAGCATCCGGATGTGTAATCGTAGAAGTTGTCGTATACATCCATCGTCGTGTAGACGGGTCCCGTCAGCACAGCTTCCTTTATGGAGTTTATATTGTTTGAGATTGAGGAATATCCCGATATGCGGGCGAGGATCTCACACTGATCCTGCGTGCAGGGAAGCTGGTCGTTCGCCTCATATGGCATGCAGGTTTCATGAACCGCACCGGGATTCATAAAGACGGAGTAAGCGATGCTGGCCGTACCACCGCCGCACCCCGCACCCGAGCTGTTGCAGACAAGCACCTGCTGCTCGGAGAGGTCTTCGAGCCGCTCGTCGAAGATGCGAACGTGTGATTCGAGCTGGCCGGTTGCGGCAAAATCCCAGCATGAACCGCAGCTGCCCTGATTCTTCACTGGGGTTACACAGTCGTAGTTCCGCCAGTCGAAGGCGGGATCGTAGGTCATATTGGGGGGCGCCGTGATGACAGGGACGCTCTCATCGAACGGTAGGAGCGGCCGTATAACACCGCACAGACGCTTCTTCTCCTCCCACGTAAGCCTCGAAACCGAGGTAATTCCCGCCGTCCACGGATTCCCCTCCTCTTCGTTGATCCTGTTCTGCTCGGCGATCCGCTCCTCGGCTGTCTGCTCGGCCTTCCCATCGTGCGGTAGAAAAAAGGACGGCATGATAACGGAGGTGAGCCATATAATCGTCATTCTACGTAATCGTTTGATTATCATTCGCTTCTGTGCTCCTCCCAGCAAGAACCACTGAACACACGCTGTCACTATAAGACATTATAGCATATTGGTGATATCTTATTCAATTGTAGATTAAAGGGTTAGGCGCTTCATTCCCCTTTCGGGGCGAATTTCTGCACGCGCCTGTTTCTCGTATCCGCCACGTAGATAATGCCTTCGGTATCGACTGTGATCCCTTCCGGATGGTCGAACTGACCCCCTTCCGTCCCGTAGCTTCCGAGGGTGGTGATGAATGTGCCGTACGGGGCGAACTTCTGTATACATACGTTCCCGTAGTCGAGTACGTAGACGTAACCTGCCTCATCGGTGGCGACGGCTATGGGGCAGTTGAACTTTCCTTCACCGCTTCCGTACGCTCCCCATTTCGTAACGAAGTCTCCATCCGCGGTGAATCGTTGCACGCGGTGGTTGTGGCATTCCGATACATACACGTTTCCCTCTCGGTCGACTGCGATTCCTATAGGTCCGTTGAGTTCGCCGTCACTGTTTCCGTATCCTCCCCAGTCCGTGAGAAACGTTCCATCGGAGGTGAACTTCTGTACACTGGAGTTCCAGATGTCGACCACGTATACGTTTCCGATGTCATCGACTGCGATGCCTACAGGGTCCTTGAACTGGCCGTCACCGCTTCCTTCGCTTCCCCATGCGGTGATGAATGTACTGTCTGGAGCGAACTTCTGCACGCGGAAGTTCTCACCGTCGATAACATAGACGTTGCCCTGCGCATCAACGGCGACATCCTGCGGGAATCCAAAACGGCCGTCACCGCTTCCCCGCCCTCCCCAGCTCATGACAAATGTGCTGTCGGATCTGAACTTCTGTACGTTGTGGTTCAGCTTATCTACGATGTAGATGTGACCTTCCGAATCAGAGGTAATTCCCCGGGGATATTCGAAAGGCACATTGCCCTCGGTCCAGGCGAAGATGTAAATGTACGAATCGGTGGCGTATGGTCCCGAATCGAGGATTGTCGTATAGTCGATTGGCATGTCGGAGTAGGCGGCGAGCTCACCGCTTATGATATCGGATGTGCATCCGACGCGGGCAAAGACACCACCGAAGAGCTGCCATTCCCACACGGGGATTGTGCTCACTATGGCGGAGAACCCGAGGTGCGGTCCGAATTCGATGCTCATGGCAGGCACCGAGTAGAGTGCGATGTCGATACGGGGTTTGATGTAAATGGTGAGTTTTCCGTCGGCATGCTCGTTGCAAACGAACGGGTGGGCAACGAATGCCGGCACGTTGGAGGCGATACTCGACCATGTGCCGTTGCTGTACTGCATCCCGGCGGTCACCTCGGTTACACCTTCGCACCCCGCCGTGCAGCTATCGGCGAAGTTACCGGTGAACTCGAATCCGGCTCGGAATTCAAGGAAGATTACCTGAACGATGGGAAGCCTTCCGATCATTTGGATCTTCGTTGTGCTGACCGATGCGAGTACGATCTCGTTCGAGTGATCGATTGCACCGGCTGCTTCGACGTTGGCGTCACAGGTGAGTATAAGTGTTCCCTCCCCGACGACCTCCAGTTCCTGCACCTCTTGATTCATTGTGTGGAGGCTCACATGGCAGTCGGGATTGAATTCTATGTGGCCGTTCTGTATCGTGATGGCCATGAAAGTCCCCTCGATCTGACCATAATGAAGGACCACGCCACTTAGGTGTAACCGCCCGCCGGAGAGCGTGACGCCGCGTGCCGCATGGAGGAGGGTCGGTGCGGGGGGAGCTATGTCACTTGTATTGCTGGCATCCGGTGAGCCGAGCCCCAGGGAAAACGTGGTGTCTGCGCGGCCTCTTATGAGTACATCCGTAAGGTGTGCCCATCTCGTATCCACTATGAGTTTTCCTGCAGCCGTGTCCGCTGAGTGTACTTTCCGCAGGTACCCGTACTTCTGGGTGCCGACGATATAGTCGCCGTCATCGAGATCGGGCACCCCTCTCCTGAGATCGAAGATATACCGGGTATCGGATATATCTATGAGAACGACGCTGTCGGTTCCGGTTACGATGTAAGCACGGGGATGTATCACCGTTTCATCATCTTCTTCGCTCTCGGGAACGGTCGACGAATCCCTGCCGCAACCAAAGACGGTCGCCAGAATGACGAGCATCACCAATACACGGAGCACCTTCGTCGTGAGGTGGATTACGTTTGGATCTAGGTGCTTCTTGCCCACGTCGAGACCTCGCTGCTACTTGTGTATGCCCCACGTTTCGAAGATGACATTGCTGATGCTGTCTACTGCGGTCCGGCTGAAGAACCAGAGCGGGAAGCCGAAGTGAACACTCGGGGCCGCGAGAGCGATTCCCGACGAGACGTTCGGCACGATATCTTCGTATCTGGTGAGCCATATAGCCACGGTGCAGTTATCGAGCACTGATTCCGGTTCCTTCGCTCGCATCCGATAGATCGAGTGAAAGCACGGCTGGGATTGGACGGAGTTCTGCATCATCCAGTACTCGGGATCGTAGATCTCGGCATACGTGAAACCACCTGGGCCGTCGAGCGTGTCCGGTTCGAAGTACATGCCGGGTTTCGTAACCTCCTCCCAGAGGGCGAGGCGTGCGGGGAGTCCCGGAAAGGCGGCGGTCATGAAATCTGTTTCATCCTTGTAGGCGTACATCAATACATCGTACTGATCACCGAACCGGTCCGGCATGCCGGCATCGGTCCGGAAGATCCCCTTGATCTTGTCGAGCATCGTGACGCAGTAGTCCTGGTAGGCCATAGAGTAGATCCCGCTTCGATTACCCTCGCAGTCGCTCCGCGGTCCGGCTATCTCGCATTCCAGGTTCAAGGGAAAGGACTGGGCCGTATGGTCGAGCACGGCCGCCAGACCGCCGTCACGATCGGAGCGGCCGAGAGTCCATAGATGCCCGCCGATTTGGGGGAATGCGGAAATATAGTTCGATTCTCGTCCGGTTCCCTGGCCGATCGAGTTCTCGTGTACGAAGTGTACGATCTTCTGCCAGGCCGTGCTGGAGCGGGAGTAGGTCCAGATGATATTCTTGTACCGTCCGAGAAGAGCGAGATCGGGCGGATTTTGATTGTGCTCGGCACAGTCATAGATATCCAGCAGGGGATCGAAACCTGCGGTGCGCTGGCAGATCCCGAGCCAGAAATCGTCGTGATCGCGCTCCGACGGCATCGAGTAGTCGGGGACGGTCTCGGTGGGTGCGGCGAAGTCATCCACCCAGAGCAGGTTCCTGTCCATAGTGAAGGGTACCGTGGTTATTTCGATCCTGCCCGTGGTGATCTTGCCCACCTGGTCCTGGGCTTCGATGGTGAGCATGTGGGTACCGTAGTGGAAGGTGACTTCGGGCATGGATGTGAGACCTGGCAGGAACGGGGCGTCCCATTCTGCTATATTGACGATATCCCAGCCGTAGCGGTACCCGGTTACCTCACCGCCGTAGTAGGAGGCATCCGCATTCCACCTGAGCTGCAGCGGCACACCGCCGGGAAACTCCCGCTGCTCGGCGTTCAGGTTCCTGCCGAGGAACCTGAAATGCTTTATTATCGGCTCGTAGATCTCGAGATACGGTCCGGAAAAGGTGGTAACGAGAAAGACACGGATGTTTGTTTTCTCATCGAATGAGCGGGTCACCTCTCCCGACGGATTCCGGGCCTGTACGGCGAAGATATGGTACCTTCCGATCTTCAATGTCTCGTCATCCCCGACAACGGTGAAGGTTCCTGAATTGTTGAGGGCATCGACCGCCATCCATTGGGACCAGCGGTCATCGTACCGCCAGAGGTTTTCGTTCAAGTCATTCACCATGTCGAATCCGGGATTGTAGGTACCAGTCGTATCGACGATCTGGCTCCCGAAGTAGCGAACGGAATCTACCTGGTTCCCCTCTGGCACTCGCCACCGGAAGATCACCACCTCGGCATATGATGCGTAGCGCGTGGTGCTTACGGCGGGCTGCTCGATTACGACGTACGGTTCCGGTGGAGTATCGCGGGTGGGGGATACAGGATCTTTCTCGCAGGCAAGGAGCCCGCAGAGCACCATTATACATATAGTGGATACGGTCGGCCTCATGATCCTCGAATGGGGTGGAGCTGCATTTACATAAATATAACATGATTATCGCCCTGCCGCTGCAACTTTTTCAGAGGTGGCCTTTTCCGTTATGCGCGGCCCTTCCCGCTGTCGCCGCAATGCTGCCACGATATGGATACTCACCGCAATGTACTCATTTCAAGTGAGTTGCCGGAATGTGCGGGCGGAGCGATATGGAATGGTTTGGCGCTTTTGTGCGTTCTGGTGTATCCTTTCGGGAACGCCATCGCCGATGCTCCGATCGAGATCGTATCGCTGGTGCTCCGAGCAAGAATGTATCGCCGATGCCATGGGAAAGACCGCATCGCCGATGCTCCGACTCAGGATGGATCTGTAATGAAGATTGGACACATCGCCACGCTGGTGGTTGCATCGCTGCTGCTCGTTGCGGCGGCCCCGGGCCTGAAGCGTTCGTACACGGATCTGGTCGATCCCTTCATCGGCACGGGAGGCCACGGGCATACCTACCCGGGTGTTACGCTCCCCTTCGGTATGGTGCAGCTCAGCCCCGACACGCGGCTCACCGGCTGGGACGGTTGCTCTGCCTACCACTACTCCGATCGAGTTGTCTATGGCTTCAGCCATACCCATCTGAGCGGCACAGGCTGCTCAGACTACGGGGACGTCCTTTTCATGCCGACGGTCGGCGAGGTGCGTATCACGCGGGGCGGACCGGAGGATACCGGCACCGGGTACTGCTCGCACTTCAGCCATCGACGGGAGACGGCCGCTCCCGGATACTACAGTGTTCTTCTGGGTGACTACGGCATTGGTGTGGAGCTTACTGCGACGAAGCGATGTGGCTTCCACCGTTATACATTCCCTGCGAGCGAGGCTGCGAATATTATCATCGATCTCCAGCACCGGGACCCCGTGATCGCCTCGGCCGTCCGTATCATCGGGAGCGACGAGATCGAGGGCTTTCGCCGCTCGGATGCCTGGGCGAACGATCAGCATATCTACTTCGTGGCGAAATTCTCGAAACCGTTCCGCTATTTCGGCGTCGCCCTCGACGACTCGCTGGAGATGGCACGGCGCGGGGCTTCGGGGAGAAATGTCAAAGCATTCCTATCGTTCGCTACAGGGATGGACGAGCAGGTGCTGGTCAAGGTCGGGATATCTGCGGTGGATATCGAGGGCGCACGGAAGAACCTCGAGGCCGAGATTCCCGGCTGGGACTTCGACGGTGCACGTACGGCCGCAAACCTGGCCTGGAACGAGGCGCTCGGCTGCATCCGTATCGATGGTGGCACGAAGGAGCAGCGGACCGTATTCTATACGGCCCTCTACCATACCATGCTCGCCCCCAATCTCTTCATGGATGTCGACGGGCGTTACCGCGGGAGGGACCTCGAGGTGCACCGGGCGGATGATTTCGAGTACTACACGGTCTTCTCGCTCTGGGATACCTACCGGGCGGCACACCCGCTCTTTACGATCATCGAGCCCGAAAGAACGGTCGATTTTATCAGGACCTTTATAGCCCAGTACGAGCAGGGAGGGATCCTTCCCGTCTGGGAGCTCGCCGCCAACGAGACCTGGTGCATGATCGGGTACCATTCGGTATCCGTAATCGCCGACGCATTCATAAAAGGCATCCGTGACTACGATGTGACGAAGGCATTCGAGGCGATGAAACACAGCGCTGAACAGGATCACCACGGTCTCGAGCACTACAAGCGGCATGGTTTCATCCCCGCAGAGAAGGATGGAGAATCGGTATCGAGAACACTCGAGTACGCCTACGACGACTGGTGCATTGCACAGATGGCCCTTGTACTCGGGCAGAAGGATGATTACGGGCGTTACATGGAACGGGCGCAGTCCTACAAGAACCTCTTCGATCCCTCGACCGGCTTTATGCGGGCGCGGATACACGGGAGCTGGTTTGCGCCCTTCGACCCGGCTGAGGTGAACTTCAACTACACCGAGGCGAACGCATGGCAATACAGCTTTTACGTACCGCAGGATATAACGGGACTGATCACACTCATGGGCGGTGAGGAGCACTTCAGTGCCAAGCTCAACGAGCTCTTCACGACCGGCTCCGAGACCTCGGGCTGGGATCAGCCGGATGTGTCGGGCCTCATCGGTCAATACGCGCACGGCAACGAGCCGAGTCATCACATGGCCTACCTGTACGTCTTTGCGGGCCGGCCCTGGAAGACGCAGGAACGCGTCCGTCATATCATGGCAACCATGTATACCGCATCTCCGGACGGCCTCTGCGGAAACGAGGACTGCGGCCAGATGTCGGCATGGTTCGTTCTCAGTGCGCTCGGATTCTATCCGGTCACTCCGGGGCAGGAGATCTATACAATCGGATCACCGCTCTTCGAACGGGCGGTGATCGACGTCGGTGGCGGGAAACGGTTCGTGATAGAGGCGAAGAATGTATCGGAGAAGGACCTGTACGTTCAATCGGTTTCGTTAAACGGAGCCGCCTACGGGAAGTCCTACATACGGCATGAAGATATCGTCAGTGGCGGCGAGCTCGTCTTCACTATGGGACCGGCGCCGAACAGGAAGTGGGGAAACGGCAAGGGTGAACGTCCGCACTCCGCCATTACCGACCATCTCGTTCTTCCCGTGCCCTATCTGGCCTCCGGCGAGCGGATCTTCCGTGGCTCGACCGATGTTGCATGTGCCTCGCTCGTGGAGAGAGCACGAATACATTATACGGCCACCGGTATGGAAGCCTCCTCCCAATCGGCGGGCGACTCGGAGCCCACCATCGATTCCCCACGGTACACGGGGCCGTTCACATTGACCGGATCTGCGGTCATCAAGGCGCGGGCATTCAAGGGAGGCTATCCGCCGAGCCGTGTGATGGAGGTTGTATTCACGAAGATACCCGAGGGAATGGATATAACGATCAATTCGCCCTACAGTACGATGTATGCTGCCGGTGGTGACTACGCGCTCATCGACGGGATTCACGGTAACGCCAACTTCAGGACAGGCGTATGGCAGGGGTACCAGGGTGTCGATATCGACGCCGAGATAGATCTCGGTGGACCGCGGACGATACATCGAATAAGCATGGGATTCCTGCACGATCAGGGTGCGTGGATCTTTCTGCCCGAGAGGGTGGAATACGCCGTTTCGACGGATGGGATTTACTACGAGCCCGTCGCCGGCATTGACAACGAGATCCCGCAGGAGAGGGATGGTGTGCACATCGAGCACTTCGCCGCCGAGGATGTGAACCGCACGGCGCGATACGTGCGGCTCCGTGCGGTGACAATCGGTCTCTGTCCCGAGTGGCACCGCGGTGCCGGCGGGAAGGCGTGGCTCTTCACCGACGAGGTCGTCATCGAGTAGATAGAGGTTTGCATGATCGTATTTCGTTTCCTCGACTGGTTCTGGCTCTTCGCATTCCTCGTGCTCATGGTAGGGAGCGGAATACGATTCTACCGCCTCGGGAAACGGTCCGAGTCGGACTTCTTCCTTGCCGGGAGAGGGCTTCCCTGGTGGCTTCCGGCCTCATCGGTCTATGCCACCCACACGGCAACCGACACGCCGATGTGGGTTTCGGGTGTCGTCTACCGGTTCGGGTTCTCGGGGCTCTGGTACAGCTTCTATGCGGCCTGGTGTTCCATAAGCGCATTCGTCTCGACGAAGATATTCCGGAGGTCGCTGGCCTACACACAGGCCGAGTGGCAGTCGCTCCGCTTCGGTGGTATGTCGGGGGAGCTGCTGAGGGGTTGGGTGGCCGGCTGGCAGGTTTTTCTGAACATGTTCATTCTCGGCTGGGTCGGGATCGCCATGGGGAAGGTCTGCGGTTTCGTCTTCGGCTGGCCCCTCTGGGTCGGGCTCATCGCCTTTTCCTCCGCCTGCGCCATCTATGTGCTCACCGCGGGCTACTGGGGAGTGGTGATGGCCGACTTCCAGCAGGGTGTGATCGCCTTCATTGTGATCGTGATCGTATCGATCTGGGGAATCATGGCCGCCGGGGGGCCTGCCGGAATCATAGAGCGGCTGCACGAGCTGGGTGCAGCGGATAAGCTCAGCCCCTTCAGCTTTACCGGCTTCCTCGAGGGCGATTTCCCGGTGGCGTGGTTTCTCACGATGCTCGTGATCGGGATCGTCGGTGGCCTCGGGATGGGTACCGCGATCGACTGGTTCCCCGAGGCCCAGCGGATCCAATCGGCCCGGACGGTGAAGGACGCCTCCTGGAGTATCTGGGCGGGCCAGGCACTGGTCGTCGTGCGGAACGCCCTCTGGGCGGCGGCGATCCTCGGCTTCTTTGTCCTCTATCCGGGCTTTACCAAGGTCGAAGAGTACGAGATGGCCTGGTTCCGGCTCGGTTTCGAGAACCTGCCGGCGGGGATGAT
Organism: bacterium; assembly: GCA_020350885.1. Classification (GTDB taxonomy): domain Bacteria; phylum Krumholzibacteriota; class Krumholzibacteriia; order Krumholzibacteriales; family Krumholzibacteriaceae. Next base: position 2,363,099 of record CP070727.1, read on the forward strand.
CGGATTCTTCTTCGCCGCGGTCGTTGCGATCCATATCTCGACGATCTCTACACATCTCAATCTCGGCGCGGTCTATATCACGAGAGACCTCTACCATCATTACATAAATCCGGGAGCGAAGCAGAACCAGCTCGTCTGGGTGGGCCGGGTGGCGACCCTGATCCTGCTTCTCGGCTCCTTCGTCTTTGGCTCGATCATGGAGAATATCACCGAGTGGCTGATCTTCGCCCTCTGGATCATGGTTGCCGGGATCTGGCTCCCGGGGATCCTTCAGGTCGTCTGGTGGCGGTTCAACGGGTGGGGGTATCTCGCAGCCTGGGTCTCGAACCTCGTCTTCTCGTGGCTCGTGGTCTGGGTCCTGCCGGCCTTCGGGGTCATACCCCACCTCAGGGACTACCAGCAGTTCTGGATCCTGATGCTCCTGGGCTGCGTGGTATTCATTCCCGTCACACTGCTCACGAAGCCGGAGGATATGGACCGGCTCGTAAGGTTCTATGTGATGTCCCGCCCCATCGGATGGTGGGGACCGGTAAGGAGGGAGGCCGAGCGGAGAGGATTGATCTGACGAAAGAAGGATTGCCGGGTTCATGGCTGCATACGAGGCACAGGAGATGTTCGGAAAGCGATTCGGGTAAGGAGGACGCCGTGGCTTTCATACGGAGGGTTTGGACGCCGAAGGAGGCGGAACACTGGACACGGGAGGATACGATCACCATCGTCATATCGCCTATTGTCTATATGCTTCTCATGATCGGCGGTGCGCTCGGTGCGATGCTGAGGCCGGTCGGATTCGTGCTGTTCGGTCTCGGTATCGTGCTGCTGCTCGTGATGATTTATATCATCAACCCCAAGCTCTCGGCGATCTCCGCCGGGTATGAAACGAAGCAGAAGGAATATCTCGAAGAGCTCGAGAGAAAGATACGCTGGGAGGATTGATATGGGCACGGAGCTCAAGATGGTCATCGGCATGTCATTGGCGTACGTGACCTCGTTTGCGGGGTTGCTGCTCGCCTACTTCTCGTACAAGAAGCACAAACGGGGCGGGGAGGTGGGCGGTGAGCACGAGTAGCGTTATATTCGGTATCGTCGTACCGGGCGCCGTATTCGCCCTTTCCTACTACCTCACCCATCTGCTCTACAGGCACTTCGCCGGCAAACAGGACGACTGAGCTGGTGCGCCGGTTATCCTCGTTCATACTGTGTGTTTGTATCGTACCGGTATCCCTGCTGGTATCGTGTGAGTGTGGAGAACGCCGTGTGGTACGCATCGAGCTCGATCGGGATTGGCGTTTCCGGAAGGTCGGATCCGGGCCGTGGTATCCGGCACGTGTCCCTGGTTGCGTGCACACGGACCTGTTGGCAAATGGATTGATCGAGGATCCTTTCTACCGTGACAACGAACATGCTCTCCAGTGGATCGAGAATGAGGATTGGGAGTATGAAACCGTTATCGAGGCGGACGATCGCCTTCTGGATAACGAGGGACTCGAATTGAGCTTCGAGGGGCTCGATACATATGCCGATGTGTACCTGAACGACTCACTGCTTCTCAGAACCGACAACATGTTCCGCCGGTGGCGGGTACCGTGCGGGGGGCATCTATGGCGGGGAACGAACACACTCAGGATCAGTTTCCGCTCTCCCATCGAGGAAGCCCTTCCGGTGTACCGAGCGCTCGGCCACGAGCTCCCGGGCGGCTCGAAGGTTGTCACGAGGAAGGCGGGCTACCACTACGGCTGGGACTGGGCTCCGCGTTTTGTCACCTCGGGTATCTGGCGCCCCGCCTTTCTTGTTGCGTGGGACGGGGCCAGGATCACCGATCTCCAGGTGTTTCAATCGAGTCTCACGGGGGAATGTGCAACCTGTTCGGTAACCGTCGAGATCGAGTCGATTGTGCCGCAGGACTGCGAGGTCTCCATTTCACTTGGAGGAACCGGAGATACCGGTGTGACGGGGTGCGATGTTCTTGAGAAGGACTCTCGGGGTACGGTTCGCCGGACCGCGCGGCTCGCCCCGGGTACAAATGAGGTAGCTCTTAATCTCGAGATTCCGGATCCCATTCTCTGGTGGACGCACGATCTCGGCGGGCAGTTTCTCTACACGGTCAAGGCGGAGCTGCGGCTCGCAGGTGCAACGGTCGATGCCGCCGAACGGAGGGTGGGCCTTCGGACTATCGAGGTGGTCGCCGAGCCCGACGAAGACGGTGAGACATTTTACTTCCGACTAAACGGCGTACCGGTCTTCATGAAGGGGGCGAATCTCATCCCCCTGGACTGCTTTCTCGATCGAGTCACGCCGGAACGGTACGAGGCCCTCGTACGGGATGCCACCCTCGCCAACATGAACATGCTCCGTATCTGGGGCGGCGGAATATATGAGAACGATCGCCTGTACGACCTCTGCGACGAGCACGGCATACTGGTGTGGCAGGATTTCATGTTCGCCTGCGCGATGTATCCGGGCACGGATACCTTCCTCGCCAATGTTGCGCATGAGGCCCGGCACAACATCCGGCGCCTCAGAAACCATCCCTGCATCGCCCTCTGGTGCGGCAACAACGAGATCGACGAGGCGTGGCACAACTGGGGGTGGCAGGCCGGATACAATCCCGCCGAACGCGCCACGATCCGGACCGGATACGAGAAACTCTTCCTCGAGATCCTGCCGGGGGCAGTCGCTGCGTACGATCCCGGCCGTTTCTACTGGCCCTCATCACCCAGGTTCGGACGAGCGGACCCCCGGAGCCTCACCGAGGGGGATGCCCACTACTGGGGAGTCTGGCACGACGGCGAGCCCTTCGAAGTCTTCGACGAGAAGGTCGGAAGGTTCATGAGCGAGTACGGCTTTCAATCCTTTCCAGCATTCGAGACGGTCGAGAGCTTTACGCTTCCCACCGACAGGGGTATCGAAACGGCGGTCATGCGCTCGCACCAGAAACACCCTCGCGGGAACGAGCTCATTCTGGACTACATGAACCGGTACTACCGTCGGCCGAAAGACTTCACCTCATTCGTATACGTAAGCCAGCTCCTCCAGGCCGAAGGTATCCGCAGGGGAATCGAAGCGCATCGCAGAGCCACACCCTACTGCATGGGCTCCCTCTACTGGCAGCTCAACGATTGCTGGCCCGTCGCATCGTGGTCGAGCATAGATTACGGAGGCAGGTGGAAGGCCCTCCATTACAGGGTGCGGGAGCTTTTCGAGGACGTGCTGCTCTCTGTTGTGGAGGATGGTGAATCGATTTCCGTTCATGTAGTCTCGGACCGACTGCAGACGATCGCCGGCACGATAGAAATGCAACTTCTCGATTTTTCCGGAAATCTGCTTTGGGGAGATATGGTGCGTGTCACGGTGGCGGAACGTTCGAGCCGGTCGTATGCACGGATTGCCGGCATCACGCTCCTATCGGGCCGGGATAGGCGATCGCTGGTCTTCGTCGCTTCCCTCTACGAAGGTTCGAGCCGGGTTGCGCGTTCACTTCATTATTTCGTGCCCCCGAAGGAGCTCGAGCTGAGGGCGGCGGCCATCCAAACGGAGATCCATCCCGTTCATCACGGGTACTCGATCGGGCTTACGACAGGGAAGCTTGCGAAAAACGTATATCTGTCACTCGAGGGCGCGGAGTGCTCCTTTTCGGATAATTATTTCGATCTTCTGCCCGGTGAGAAGATTCTAGTGAGCCTCGTGACAGAAGAACGTCATATAGACATACCGGGTCGGTTACGTGTCACGTCACTGGTTGATACGTACCGGGTGTCATCCGATCGCGCGCCGGTTCCTGAGTAGGATGTTGCGGATTAAGGTAAATCGCCGCTGCACGCCTCATTGGGTGTTCCAACAAAGCCACGGTACTTTGCTACATTAAGCTTATCATGGCCAAGGCCTGGAACGTCAGCCATCCACGAAACGTTTCGAGGTTCGCCCATCCGATGTCATCACCGACGGAGAAGATGCTGTACTTTGCCTTCAACCCAATATTGATCATATCCGATACGGGATATGCAAAACCTGCATTGACATAACCACCGATTTTGTTTTCCCAGTCGAAGGCCGTTGTTACGGCATAGTTGAACTGATCCACGATCTGCGGCATATCGGCCATGAACAGTCCGACCCCGATCCCGCCGAAGAAGATGGCTTTGTCCATAGCCCCCGCACTCATGCGTAACTCACCGCAAATCGAGATAACCGAGAAGTTACCTTCGACGGTGAAATCGGAGGGGGCCGAGATGTATTCGAGAAGATGTTCCTCATCCAGGCTCATCCTGGAATAGCCGATACACAATCCCGCGGATGTGAACGGAGTGATCTCCAGAAACGCCCCTGCATTGATGCCGAATCCGACGCGCCAGAACTCGTTCAGAGATCCGGTCGGGCTGTCCATGCCGAAACTCAGCTCGAATTGCGTTTCGGCCAAAGCTGGTAATGAGAGAAGAAGGATTGTGATCGCGAGCACTCCGAGTACCTTGACCGACTTTGTACTCATCATGATCATGTACCTCCCGGTTAATGTTTCGCCTTACCCAACCTGATATGAAACTGGTAACTGATCCCGGATTTCTTGGGACACAATCTGTGATAGTGGTAGTCCTCGTGGGGGTTGATTGAGACCGGATCCCAAAGATCGCCGGGAGTTTCGATCGTTGCGCCGTATTTATCCTTGAAATAGGTTCTAATTTCGATAAAGAGCGTTTTTCCTCCCCGGTTTCTCAGTATGATGTGGGGCTCCATGAATCCATTCTTGATATCGACCCACTCCTTCTGCCTCGAGAGTTGCGTTGTCACACCGTGGTCGAGCATCACAACGGTTTCTGTGTCGAGAACCATGTTCTCCTTCGGCGGCTTCGGCCTCGAGGGGGCGCAGCCGTTGAGCAGCAGTGGTGCGGCGAGCAGCAGGACGAGAATGATGGCGTTACCGTTTCGAAATGTATTCCGTAATACGAACATTACTCCTACTCCTTTGGAATGAATGAATTGCCACTCATATCTCTCTCGTTCACTATTCTCTCTGTTTGCACAGGATGCCACAAGATGTCATTACAACAAGGGTCCGTTTCTTCTCGTCGACCGGGATTGCATCCCATGATTTCGAACATGCAGAGAGCATGTTGTTATTATAGTCGTATGCCTGCAGCCTGAGGGAATGTGTTCCCTCCCCGGCGGGGTAGTATCCTATGTAAGACCATCCATGCATCGTAGGCCAGTACCGTACATCAGCCTTCGTTTCAGGCGCGAACAAACCGAGGACAGGTATCTTCTTCATCCCTTCCGCTACAACGGCCCGCGTCGCCTGCTGCCTCATTTCGTCGGAGAGGCCGCCCTGATCCTTAAAATGGTTATGCATATGATCTGCAAGGAACATGTTGAAGTAGGTCGCAGCCGTATCGCACGACATCTGCCAGCACGATGCGGGACAATTCGTTTCTGTCCGGCTTCTGAAGGCACCCACGATATCATCGGCCGTGACGGGTGAGGGCCTGCCCGAGAGCACAACCAGTACGATTCCCTGATCCGGATTCTCCTTGATCTCTTCGAAGTACTCCCCGTCCACCCTCTTCTCGATCTCTTCGAGGATCTGGGGGATGTTTGCCTCCCTACCGCGCTTCTTCAGGGCTGCATAGAGTGCGATGTAACCGGGAACGAGGCCTTTCGATGACTCCACAGCCCTCCGGTATGCGGCTATCGCATCATCGGGTTCATTGAGCCGCTCGTAGCATTCGCCCAAGAGGAAGTTCGTTAATGCCATATCGCCGTGCCGGACTTCTTCCTTGCTCAGATCCTCCTCGGTGCTCCTCTTGAAAGCCCGCCAGGCGTTTTTGTAGTCCCCGAGCATGTAGTAGGATAGGCCGAGATAAAGGTAGGCGACACTCACCTCGACGGGATCGCCGACATACTTCTGATCCCCGGAGGAGGTCAGGATGGCTTTCGTCGTTTCCCCTGCATCATGGATCGCTTCCTTGTCCTTCACGCTCTTCAGGAAGAGTTCGGCGGCCCCTTCATAGTTACCCTGCGCGAACCGGTATACACCCATATCCCACAGGTAGAGGTTTGTCATCTTGCCGTCCTTCTCCGCTTCCTTCTCGTATAGCGGAGCAAGAGTCGATTCAGCGGTGAACGGATCACCCGCATAATACTCCCCTTCGGCCTTTATATATGGATTCATCGGGGCACAGCCGGCGAGCGCAAGAGATGCAAGCGAGATGAAAAGGATACTGTGTCGTATCAGCATTTTGGTTCCCTTCTGCGACTACTGCATCCAGCCTTTCCCGGACGCCTTCCTGATATCGTTATTCGAGATCCATACGATTGTATTGCGTTCCGAATCCACGAGCCTGAGCGACAACTTGTAGTAACGCTGGTCCGTTCTGCGGGTCACAGTGCGGATCGAGGTCAGCTCCCCGGTCATGAGCAGCCTGACGCCGGCTGCCTTGCCGAGCTGCGTCGCCTCGGCCTGCGATACAATGCCGTCCTCCGCCAGTTCGTATTCCCTAATGGTCTCGTCCAGCAGGCTTCTATCGACGAATTCGAAGGTGCCGGAACCACTGTTGATGATGGCTTCCGTGATCTTCTCGCCGAACAGGGCATCGGTATCGATGAATTCCGTCGTGTTGTTCTCGATCTCCAACAGGGAGATTGTGATCGGCTTCTCGTATCGCTCGATGAAATCCGAGGCCAGGAGCTCACCGATGATCTTCTCAGAAAGCATCTTGATATCGGTGTCGCTCACCCCCGGTGTCAGATCGTCGATTGTGTCGGTCCTCTGGTACTTCGACGTTCCGGCACAACCGCTTAGCACGAGTGCTGCGGCTACAAGACCGATGAGCAGAACATAGTACTTCCTTATGTCCATAAGGTTACCCTCCTTACCGAAGTGCCTAGTGTTTTGTTATTTTGAGAGCGCCTGCGTTGCATCCTTGCCTATGTGCCCGGAGAGTTTCGATACGGCTTTATCGAATGCGATACGCGCATCGAATCCGTTCTTTATGTCCTGGTACGTCTTTGCCCAGATGATGGTATTCTCGGCGACATCGATCAGACGTATATTTCCGAGCACCGTTACGGAGAGTAATCTCCCATCCGGATTGAGCTTCTTGTTCCCCACCTTCTTTACTATGCCGTCGAATGAGCCGATGAGCACATACGTCATCGTATTCTTCCTGGCTTCGGCAAGTACCACGTCCTGATCGATGTGCCAGGTCAGATCCTTGAATTTGATGTCGTCATCGGCGAAGGTGATCGAGGGAGCGGAAATGACGTTACCCGTAAGCCATGTGCTTATCGCTGTTACGGTAACCTTCCGGTCCTCTGTCATCTTTTCCAGGATTCCTACCGTCTCATTCGATTCCAGCGGCACCTTGTCGAATACCATCACCTTGTCGAATACCTTCAGCAGCTTGTTGCTCAGCTCCGTGCCTGCGGTAGAGGATGTCGTGTGGTATCCCTCGATATTCTCGTAGAGGTAGATACCCAATGATGATTTCGTGGTTGCCGGGCAGGAGGAAGCCGCACATAATGCCAACAAGACTGCACAACCGAGGATTGCGATCTTTACCTTTCCGCATTGTATCGTCATGCCGCACTCCTTGCTGGAATTTTGATCGATTGACGAGATTTCGAGCCCAGTGTCATCGAGTTCAACCACTTTGTCAAGCGATAATCACTATCGAACAAAACTCTAACGTCGATACCTTGCTTGTGCAGGTGTATTTCTTTAAAAAGAGATGCGAAAGCTAGTTGTTACTGAGTAACCAGGTCGGCATAACTGATTGTGAAAAAGGGAGCTGGATCGCCGAGCCGCTGTAACGTTATAGAGTAATGCAAGTTATCCAACAATGTATTGACAACATACCGGTAAGGATGTAGGATTTTTTTCCATCCAGCTTCTGCATGTAAGAGCGGGCTCATAATCGGGAGGATCTATGTCTGATCATGAGATAGAAGACCTAATCGGTGTGAATTGGTTTGATGGGCTGCTTGTAAGAAGTGAGCACCTCCATCACACCGATAAGCGAACGTCGGCGATGATCTCCGATGCACTCGACCTGAAAGCAAAGCAGCCGGGCATCTTCTATGTCGATAGCAAATCGATTGTTGCATCGCAGCTCGTAGAGGCGATCAAACTGCGCGTCGGCGAGAGTGAAAACGAGGCGGAGATATATTTCAATGTGCTGAAGCCATTCAAGGGGATTACACCCGATGGAGGCATCATCGTTGCGATCCCGAACGACAAGGCTGAGATGGGGATACCCTCGACCGACGTTGTGGCAAAGCTGTATAAACGCAGCGAAGAGTACGTACCGTACCTGATCTGTGTGAAGCAGCAGATGCGCGATGACCTGGTCATGAAGAAACAGTTCAGGCATGCCGAGCCGATTGAATTGGCATATCCCGGTCTCGAGGTAGAGCTGATAACGCCGGATGCTTTCAGGAGTAATTGCCTCGTCGAATACAGGCAGCATGTGCCTGTTGCGTTATTGGGAGTCGAAGGCGCCAAGGCCGAGGTCGATGCATCCTATATCCCTCCAGTGACAAGCCTTGCCGTTGTGGAATACTTTGAAACAGGCATGATCGATTCTATGGCCGCGCTCCTCCGGGGATTGTGCGATGTGACGGCGTCGCACCTTGCGGCGGGAGGTAAGATCTTCCTTTCGGATAGCACCGGTGTGGAGCTGAGAATGAGGTACAATCTCTATCAGGTGCTCAATGCCATTCTGCTGGGCAAGTCCGGTATCATAGCCAACATAGCGAGCCTGAGCCCTTTCCGGTTTTTGAGCGAGCTGGTGTATCCGATAGCTAAATGGTTTGACCAATACTACGAAACTGTCGGGGAGCGCCATTCCTCATTGCAATCCATTTCAAAGATGAGCAAGGGAATCCAGGATTTCTCATTCAGTGATATATGTTCCGGTACCGGCGAACTGCTGAAGCAATCGAGAGAATTCATCTTACAAATTCGCGACAGTATCAAAGAAATCGCTTGAGCAACCCCTTTTCTTCGGAGTGTCCTGGCGAATGAGTGTAGGCAAAAGTTCATACGTGTTGCGCTTCGGCAAGAAGAAAGAGACCGATATGCTGACGCAGTTCAATGACAATGAAACGGCGCGTATGAACCTGACGAGAATCATCCCCAAGGCGATCGGTCAGGGGTACCTTCCCGAAAATTGTTCTGCCGACAAGGTCGAGCTCTTCCATAACGAGAAGATCGTAAACCTCGACCTGTCTCTGAAGGAGCAAGGTATCAAGGAGTACGAGATACTTGTCCTCGAGGATCGATCGGCTTTGGTCAATCTATCTATCAGATACAAGCCCGATAAGAGCAACGAGATACTGGAAACCGTCGCGGTACGGCCGTTCGAGATACTACGGGACGAGCTCGAGGAATTCGGTGAGCAGGTAATAAGAAAGTACAGGTTTTTCGGGCGTAAACCCAAGCCCGGAAAGATCCGCTACCTGCACAACAAACGGAAACTCGATCTGGAGCGATCGCTGGCTTCGCAGGGTATCAGAGAAGATATCGAAGTAAGCATGACTCCCGGGATACTATTCGAATGGCCACCCGGTCTCCATTGGCCTCCGGGTCCGTATACGACGTACTGTATAGCAACCGTTGTCGTGGCCCTCGTGACTGCATTCATACTGTTGTACGTTCATGCATCGGGAAGGAGCTATCGTGTTCATCTGGCATGCGAGCAGGACTGCACCTTTCGGGATGCCGGGGGCACCGGACATGATAATAATAGTACGGTATCTTTGCCTGTTGGAGATCACACGTTCAAGGTCTATCCAAAGGAATTCCCGATATTCGAAGAGGTGATAGAGGTCAAACCGCATATGTTCGGTAGCGATGTCTTGGAGTTCGAACCCGTCTTGAACCCACAGAGCAGATTCAGGGACCGGATGGTAATCAAGGGCTTTCGGATTATTGCCTGTAACAATGAAACCGGGGACAGGCTTCCAAAGGGGCCGGATGTGAGAATCAATGGTTTCAGGCACAGCACAAATCATTATAGCGAAGCGATGCTCAATGGAATCGGACTACCTGTCGGTGTCTATGTGATTCGATTCGATTATCCTGATTCACTTCTTGAACGGATCAATTTCGGCGGTAACTGGAGGTATCTCACCGGGCAGGAATCGGATTTCCTTTTCGATTTGAACGACCGGGCTTTCCTGCAAGAAAAGAATATCACTTTCTACTATTCGATGGCTCGATAAGGAGGCTTTCCAATGAGACACGCAGGCGTCACACGTGTCCCGCACAGAAATATTCTGCTACTTCTTCCTGTCATAGCCCTGACATCGCTGCTGTGCCTGTCGGGTGAAGTGGCCGGGTCTGCGTTCAGCCCTCCGGAGGGAGGTTCATACGATCTCGATGATATCCATGAATTATACTACGAGAAGGGAAGAACCGAGGAGGCGATACAGCTCCTCACGGAGGCGATCAATGCGGGGAAGATCCGTTATACGCGGAGCAATCTGCAGGGTATCGTCTTGAAGATACTGAAAAGTTATTTCGAAGACCCCCAGAAGGATGCGACTCCTTTTTCTGAGCTCGTCTACAGGGTAATGAACAAGCAGCACATGAAAACGATCGACGATTATTTCCGGGGCTCTTCAAGACTCTATCCGGACGTGGAAAAAGCGATCAAGAGGTGGAAAACGCCGAAAACAATCAAAGTGAAACCGGAGGAGGCCGAGATCGAGGTCGGTAAGGCACAAACATTCGAAGTGATTTTTAAAAATGATAAGGGTGCCCCTCTTGACGACATAGAGCTTCAGTGCGCCGTTATGCCTCAAGAGAATGGGATCTTTTATAGAAAGAACAACCGGTTCGAGGCCACAAAGCCCGGTGACGTAAGCCTTCAGTTTGCAGCAAAGGATTATATGCACGTAAGTGCAGTGGTCAAGATTACCGTAACCGGCTCCCTTCCGGTCGAGAAGCCGCCCCTGGGGGATATCGATATCAAAGGATTCAAGCCTACCAAGGGCATAGTGGGCACCGAGGTGACCATATACGGCGAGAACTTCGGCGACGGGCCGTACGATAATTATCGGGTGGATTTCGGCGGCACCGGCGCCAAGGTCAAAGAGGGATCGAATACGGTACTGAAGGTTCTCGTTCCGGCGGGGGCAAAGGAGGGACCGATCAGCATCACGGCCGAAGACGGACGGAAAGCCGCATCGGTAGTACCATTCACCTTCATCGGATATGACGACCCCTCGCTACAATGTCCTTCCAAGATGCCGTTGATAATCAGTGCATTGGTTTGCGTGGGGACGGGTGTCGGTGCGATAGTCACCGAGGAGGACACGCAGGTTGCACTGGGGTCCGTGGCGGGGGCCACCGCGATCGCTACGGGATACCTGCTCTACCGCTATACCAAGAAGAAGAAGGAATGCATGGAAGCGGTAAAGGAGCATCGTCCCGATCTCGGATTGATCATCGAGCGGGATTATAGGGGAGTGCTGTTGGTATTCAGATTCTGATACCTGATACATCAGGTAATTCGATCAGTAATAACGGCGGATGGGGAGCGGATCTGATTGGAGCTGCTTCCCTTTTTTTCGCTTGCGATTTACCGTAGTAGAACCATCTTGCGGGTCTCGATGAACGAACCCACCCGGAGCCGGTAGAAGTAGATACCGCTTGCTGTCTGCCGACCGCTGCCGTCCGTGCCGTTCCAGACTTCCCGGTGCTCTCCTGTCCCCCGTTTACCGTCGATCAGGGTACGCACGAGACCTCCCGAGGCGTCGAACACCTCGAGCGAGACATGGGCCGGCTCGGTGAGCCGGAAGCCGATCGTCGTCAACGGATTGAACGGATTGGGATAGTTCTGGTAGAGGGCAACCGGTACTACAGAGGGGTGGTCCGCATCAGTGGCTACCTCACGAAGCATGCTGATGAAATCCACTTCCAGGTTTCCGCCGCTGACCGCTTCGAAATCAATCAAGTACGAGGGAAATGTAAGGGTTACAAAGCTGCTCCCGGCAGCATACACCCAGTCGTCTCAGTCGTAGCCGTACCCGGTGAAGCTGAATGTTATCGTCTCGGGCAATCCACCGAACGGCTGTGGGGTGAAGGTCATCTGCAGATTGTACGGTGTCCCAGCGTCACCACGGCATTTCGCTACAACCCTGTATATGCCGGCGTCTGGGACGGGGTTTGAGTACTCGGTCCATTCATCCGTAACGTCCAGGCCGATCAGCATATAGCCGCCGCTGCAGCCGTCGCCGGGCACAGACTGGATGAGCGTTCCGCCGATATCGTTGTAGTCGATATACGATTCCGCCTCCATTGTAATGGTCTGCGCCCTGATCGCCGTCGGAACTGAGATGAGAATTGCTGCCATACAGGTGAGAGCTATGCACCCCGTTTTCATAGACGACCTCCCGCTAAAGACTTACTAATATTAACAGAAATTTCACCGGTTGGTCAAGATGTTACCTTGCTTCATGTGCCCGGCAGCAGCTCGGGATCAAACGCTGCCGGTCTACCTGAAGCCCGATTTGATCCTCCCCCAGCTTCGCTTCTCGTTCTCGGTGGTACCGCAACTGCTGGGGAGCGCGCCGACAAGCTGGCAGAAGAGACCACCGGGATGGTTGGGGGGAAGACACGGTGAGTCACTCTGGAGGTAGTAGTTACCCGAGCCGGGTGTACCGCAGAACTGGGGGTCGAGGAAGATATTGAAGCCTTCGTCCGTGACACCGGGTGGTAGTTCGTCGCCTGCGGTATTGCCGAAGATATCGTTGCAGCCGATTACGGCGGACGGTCCCTGCTCGATGCTCAGCCAGTATCCCCAGTTGAAGGCGAGAATGCTCCTGTGCATGGCGAGGGAGGAGTTGCCGTAGATGCATATCCCGGCGCCGTCCGGCGCCTCGTTTCTGGCGATGGTACAGCGGGTGATCGTTGCCGCTGCGTTGTTGTAGTAGGCGATGCCGCCCCCTCTCGCACCGGCTGTGTTATCCGAGATAACGCAGCCCTCCACGGTCAGCGGGCAGAGGGAGAATGCGATCGCGCCGCCGTTTTGTACGGCGCTGTTGCCATGTAATACGCAATTCCTGATCACTGAGCTTACGGAGTTGCAGCAAAGTGCGATCGCGCCGCCGAAAACGCTTGCTGTATTTCCGGAGAAGGTGCAGTTCTCTACGAGGGTGACGTACCCGTTTCCGCAGCTATAGATGGCGCCGCCGTAGCTTGCCTCGTTGTTCAGGAAGATGCAGTTGGAGATCGTATCTCCCGATATATGGTTGAAGTAACCTCCGCCCGTGTAATCACCGAACGGCGGGGCCTGCCCGCCCGTTATCGTGAAGCCCTCCACGGTGATATGGTTCATCCCCTGAACGTATATCGTCCGGTTCTGGTATTCGGCGTCGAGTATCGTGGCATCGGGACCGGTTTCGCTCCTCAAGGTGATGTGATGTTTCCGCTCTAGGAAACGGATGAAGCCCTTCTCCGTGCCGCCTCCCTGATTGGACCATGTGAAATGTCCGGGGCCGACGAGCACCGTATCACCCGCGGCCGACGAATCGATTGCAGCCTGCACCGTTGCTGCATCGCCCGTTCCATCGAATGTTACCAGCCAGGTGCGGGCCACACCCCGATCGCTGAATGCCAGGGAGAATATGCATGCAAGTATCAGTAGCGGTGTATGACGAATCTTTCTCACAATACATTTCTACCGCAGCAGCACCATCTTCTTCGTTTCTCTGAACGGGCCCGCCGCCAGACTGTAGAAATAGATTCCGCTGGCGACATTTCTGCCGGAACCGTCCCGTCCGTGCCAGATCTCGACGTGGTTACCCGCGTCGCGCCGTTCATCGACGAGCGTCCGTACGAGCCTTCCTGCGACATCGTAGATCCGGAGCGATACATGACAGTCGCTGCCGATCGAGAATGAAATTCTCGTCACCGGATTGAACGGGTTGGGATAGTTCTGCCCCAGACGATAGACATACCGTGGTGTTTCGTCGCCATCGCCCGTCACGCTCTTGATCGTGAAGAGGCTGTCGCTCACATCTTCCCCCGTGAGAAGCGAAGGATCGTAGGCAACGACACGCACCAGGCACGAATCGGATTCCACCGCCGGGGCGACCCACTGGTACAGCGAATCGTTCGGTTCACCGCCTGCGATGAGAGAGTAGCCGCCTCCCCCGTCATCCGAATAATAGATGCTCACCGAATCGACGCCCCTGTTGTCCGTTGCGATCCATTGGATATTGATCGTATCGCCCGGTTCGAAAACCTCGCCGCCGTTCGGGTAGGCAACCGTAACCGTCGGCGGGATGGTGTCGGGGCCGGCCGAGCAGTCTCCCGCCTGGTTCGAGTACCCCCCGCCGTAGCCCGAGAGGTTGACGGCCGAGACGCGGTAGTACCAGCAGCCCGATACGGGCGTGTGATCGAATGTGTTTTGGGCGGGTGTGGTGGAGCCGACAAAGACGGTGTCGCTCGGGAGGAAACCGTCGGCGGTATCGCCGTAAATGGCGTAGTAATCCAGGCCGCCCGGGAGCTGACTGTCCCAGGTGAGCCGTATCGTCGTATCATTTACGGCCGAGGCGGAGAGGTTCTGTATGTACTCGGGTGCCGCCATCACGGCTCCCGGTCCGCCGAAGGCACCCTGATCCGCCCTCGAGCCGTCGGGATCGCCGGCACCTGCCGGATCGCCCGTATCGATGCCCCCGGAATGCACCAGGAGGTGGTAGTCGAGGGCGGTGGTATCGGCATAGTGAGGGTTTCTGCTCGTGTTCGTTGTATCGGGCGTGACACCGAAGACATCATCAGGGAAGTTACCGAAGCAGTTGTTGTACTGGTATGTGAGGTTCGTGAGGCTGTTCGCCTGAAAGCCGTACTTCAGGCCGTAGGTGATGAGATTGTTTTTCATTACGAGTGATACGACGCTCACGATAAAGACGTTGCCGCCGCCGAAGGTTCCATAGTTCCTGTCGACGGTGTTGTTCGAGATTTCGCCCCACACGCTGTCGGCATAGATGCCGCCGCCGAAGAGAGATGACTCGTTCAGGGCGACGATCGAGTTTTCGATTCCCAGGTTCTCGGCACGGTGGTTTATTCCCCCTCCTCCTCCAACCGCAGTATTCTCCAGGATAACTGCTCGATCTATCTCGAGCGAGGAGTGATCGGAATGGATTCCTCCACCGGTGTCGAGGCAATCGTGCAAGAGGATGGAATCACCAGTGACCGTTGCAGTGCAGAGCCTGAGGTAGATGCCGCCGCCCTGATTATAACCGTCGTTATCCGTGATCACGTTGTCTTCGAGGGAGACGGTTGCGTGGAGCGCGTAGATACCGCCGCCCGCCTTTGTACCCGTGAATTCCGCATGCGGAGCGGAGCCCTCGATACGGTTGCCGTTGATGGTGGCACTGCACTGGTAGAGATAGATGCCGCCGCCGCTCTGGGCCTCGGCGCCGGTGATCGAGTTGTCCTCGATCGTCACGTCGCCGTCGTAACAGGCGATCGCTCCGCCGCCGCTGAAGTTCATGACGGTTGTCGCACCACAGTTGGTGAAGGTGTTATCCCTGATAACCGGCGAGGAGCTGTAGCTGAAGATGCCCCCGCCATAGGTTCCGGGCAGGGGAAGGGAGGCCGATTGGCCGGTACCGTTTTCCAGCGTGAATCCCTCGATGCCGCATGCGCCTCCGCCGATGTTCATGAACGAGACGATTCCTCCGCTGGACTTGATCGTCGTCACGTACGTATCGGGATCCCTTACGGTAAAGGTGGAATCCCAGCCCCCGAGGAGATACAGGGGTGATTCGACGAGCACGAACTCGGTATAGGTGGCTGTGGCAACCTGCACGGTGTCGTCCGGGTCGGCCGCATCGACGGCCGCCTCGATGGTATGTGCCGCCCATTCCGGGAGTGTGTACGGATGGATGTTCCCTCCGGACGGCGACACATAACGGTACCTCCCCTTGATGGTGAAGTCGGCATCACTCGCATCGAAAGCGCAAACCTGCCCGCCCGAGTATGCGGCGACCTTCACACGCGTCGTTACGACCGGTATGTTGGGGACGGTCCAGAGATAGGAGCTCGTGCCGGTAATGCCCGTAACGATCGTATCCGGATAGCTGAAACCACCGTCGATGCTCAAGAATATGCTGAATGAATCCGGTGCTGTCGTGCCTCCTGTCGTCCACGTGATGGAATGGTCGTAGCCGACCTCCCAGACTTCACCTCCGTTCGGGCTATCGACGGTGATGCTCGCATCGATTCCCGTCGTGGCGGCCAGGATCCGCAGTTTTCCCCATCCCCACGTGTTGTTGTAGACGAAGCCGGTATATGCATCGGTGGCGGCTGTCGATGTCATCCGGTAGGCTACCTGTGCCATCGATGCGGCCGGAAAGGCTTGCTGCACGAGTGCGGCCGCTCCGGCCGTATGGGGCGCCGCCGCACTGGTTCCGCCGAATATATCGTAGCTTCCGAGCGGATAACTACTCCCGCCCTGGTGCGTCAATGTCGAGTAGACATCGTAGTTGCCGGGTGAGGCGATATCGAGCACCTGGTGGCCGTCTATCCGTGCACCCCTTCCGCTGAAACTGCTGATCTCACCCGGGTCTATGGAGCCTCCACCGGGACCGCTGTAGCTCTCCCATCCGCGGGTGGAATACGATGCCGTCACGAAGCTGCTGTCGGCCGTGGCGGGCCAGGTGACGGTACGTTGTTCCGTCGTATAATTCGAGAATGTCGCACCGCCGCTCCAGGATGAGAGATGATCGCTGATCGTTCCCGTTACCTCGATCGAGGATCCGGTAGAGTTGTGGATCGTGAGTAACCATCCTCCGTAGACGCTGGGATTGCTGCCGTTAGCGACGTAGAGGTCGAGCTTCGCCGTGCCCTTGGTGCTGGTTGATACGTCGGACCACGTGTAATAGCCGTCCACGTATATGACGCCGCCGGTGAGCCAGGTCATTCCCCCTTGTGGTGTTTCGAGCTGGAATGCAAGATCGCTCTGATTCGTGCGCCAGAGGATCGTCGTGTAGTACCGCAGGATCGAGGATCCGCCGTAGGAGGCGGGAACGGTTAGCCCGAGCACCCTGGAGCTGGAACCGGGGACGTCCAGAAGGGCGACCTTGTCTTTGGCGTTCAGGTTTCCTGCGGCGTTTACCTGTATGATAGTTGCATTCTCCGTCGTGATGAGCTGCTCTTCGAGTGAGGAGCCGTCGAGGTAGTGCCAGGTCCAGGAGGCGTACTCGTGGAGCATGACATCGGCACCCCACGAGCGCGCCCACGGTATCAGGACGGAGGTCGAAACACCCGAGAAGCGATAGCCCATGAGGAGCTCGGCGTCCGGTGCAATCCCGTTGAAGAGGTGCCGGCCGGTGACACCACCTGCGAGTATGCCCGAGACGGCGGTGCCGTGGCCGTTTGTATCCTCGTCGGAATCTATGATATCGATGCCCCGCTGGCGCTCCACCTCGCCGGAGTTCATCGTCGAGACCACCTTGGAGGTCCCGAGGGCCACGAGCCGCTCACCCGTATCGAGCCGGCCGTTTCCGTTCTCGTCGAGCGTGATGAAGTAGAGTTCGCCGAAGGTGGGATCACTCTCGGTGTATCCCGCTCCCGTCCCGAAATCACGGGAGCCGTTCCCGTTCGCATCATTGTAGAGCCAGTCCCAGTACGCCTGGTATCCGTTTCCGTTGTTGCTCGGGGTACCCGGGCCGAAGACCCCGGCGGGGTCGTATATCCATCCGTCGACGTAGTCGAGGAGCTCGCCCGCTTCGGCGGTCCCGTTGTCGTTGAGATCGACGTAGTCTGAGCCCGGTGTGAAGGTGCCCGAGAGGTCGTCATCGATCCAATCGAGGGTATCCCCGTCGGGGAAGAAGAACGAGGGATGGAAGACATCGATGCCCGTATCGAAGTCGGCGATCCGCATTCCCGTTCCCGTTAGCTGATTGCTGGATGGATCGGTGTAGTTCCACGTTACATCCGCTCCAATCTCATGCCTGCTCACATTGAGCGGCGAACGGATCATGGGATTCCAGCTGCTCTCGATCCTGAGCACCTCGGGGCGGCCGGCGGTCGTCTCGAGCATCGGCCAGGGGATCCTGACGGGATAGATCGTGCCCGTGCGTGCGATCTCTCCACCGAAACGGTAGAAGGAGAGACCGAGCCGCTCGAGTTCGGTGATCTCGGAGCCGGTGAGAACGTGGTTGTACTTCACGGATGTCACCACAAAGTCCTGCTCTATGACTGCGCGCTCCGCTGCCGGGAGCTTCTCCTTGACGGCCGCCGTCTGTTGACGCAGATCGCGAAGGAATCTCAGCGACGAGTTGAGCTTGGTGTCCATGGCGCCGGGAGTTTGGGCTGCGAAGGCCGTTTTACCGGTCATAGCGGCAACCAGGATCAGGGTGATACATAGAATTGTGAAACGGATTGATCTCTGCAAGGTGTCCACCTCCACCATGGGTTGTCACGAAATCGAGAGACGGGCGAAAGGAATATATGCATGCAATGCAAAACCTCGGATGCTTCGATCTCTATGCGGGGAACGCACATAGCATAATAATACTATATTTTAGCCGGTTTTTCAAACGAAGAGATGCACCGGTGCAGCGGTGTGCTACCGTAGCAATAGCATCTTCTTGGTGGCGTAGTACGATTCGGCTGCAAGGCGATAAAAGTAGATACCGCTTGCGACAGGATTTCCGGCGTTGTCCCTGCCGTTCCATGTCAATTCGTAACGCTCTGCCTCCCGGGATTCATCCAGGAGAACGCGCACGAGCCGTCCCGCTGCATCGTAGATCGATATATTCACATGGCCAGCTTCCCGGAGCCCGAACCGGATCGTGGTTGCCGGATTGAACGGATTCGGGTAGTTCTGTGCGAGGAAGGTTGCGGCCGGCACCTCCGGATTCGGCCCGCCCGTTATGCCGTCGGGCCCGATGAGGGAGCAGGGGCTTTCGTTGCCGTGTGCATCGACGGCGGCCACCTTGTAGATGTAGCCGCTGTCCCATTGCCACTCTTCGTCGAAGTATGCGGCGGCCGTCGGTGAGGCGATACGGGTCTCCGGGGACGGGGCGAAATCCTCGCTCGAACCACGGTAGACGGTATAGTGGAAGAGATCGGGCTCGGTGTTGGCATCCCAGGAGAGAGCCAGTCCCTCCGGCTCGAAGCGTTGCTCGGCGGCCAGGCCCGTCGGCGGAGCCGGCGAGGTATTATCCACCGAGTATCCGCTGTCGGGATTGGATTCCCAGTAGACGAGCGGGTCGGAGGTGTGGGCGATGACCTTGTAGTGGTGGTACGCGGTGCCCGAGATGGTCGAGTCGGCCGTTGTGGAATCTGAGTAGGTATAGGCGCTCTGGTAGTAGACGTCGACTTGGCCGCGGAGGGACCACACATAGCCCGGCGGGCCGGAGGTGCTTCTCCACACGGCGTAGTGGGTGATATCGTCATGGGGATGTGCATCGAGGCGCGAGGCGTCCCAGGTTACCGTTACGAGCCTTCCCTGGTCGTGTGGGACATCTTCTACGCCGGTGATCACGGGAGCCGGGTATCCCCAGTTCCCCTGGTGGTCGATCCGCAGCGCGTAGAGATCCCAGTTGTAGTCCTCGGGACGGTTGTCCATCCAAGAGACGACCGCGCCCCCCTCGCCGTCCTCGACGAGACGGATGTGGACCTGCATATCCACCACGTCGGACACCGGCATCCCGTTCGTTTCCCACAGGACGTTGCCGGTGGTATCGATCTTCTGGGCGAATACATCCTCCTCGACACCGTTTCTGCTGTCCTCCCATGCGATGATCGCGCCTCCGTCCGGCGTCGATGTTATCGCCACATCGCTCTGCGTGTCCCACGCAGTGCATATTGCTACACCGTCTGGCGCCCACAGTACATTCCCGTCTAAATCGACCCGCTGGGCGTAGACGTTCCAGTGAACGATCATCGTGCCGCGGTAATCCTCCCAGGCAATGATCGCCCCGCCCGCTCCGTCAGGCACCAGTTGCGGGTAGTCCTGGGCGTTCATCGCCGTACAGATCGCCTCACCGTTCGCTGCCCACTGCATCCAGCCTCCGGGATCGACCCGCTGCGCATAGATATCGGTAGCCCCTCCGCTTCGATAATCCATCCACGTGATTATCGCACCGCCGCCGCCGTCCGGGATGATTTGGGGCGTGTACTGGTAATCGGTTGCCGTGCAGACCGGCACGCCGTTCGCCGACCACGTGGTTGCACCGTACTGATTGACGCGCTGCGTGTAGATATCCGATTCCGTACCGGCCCGGTGGTCGGTCCACGTCATGATGGCGCCGTGGTTACCGTCTGATACGAGCACGATGTCGCTCTGCGTGTCGGCCGCCGTGCAGATGGCAACCCCATTCGCCGCCCACTGGACGGCGCCGCTCGAGTCGATCCGCTGTACGTAGACGTCCATGTTGCCGTCCCGCTCGTCCCGCCAGGCTACGACCGCGCCACCCGAACCGTCGGATACGGCCACCGGATACTCCTGGTCGCCCGTTGCCGCACAGATCGTATGTCCTGCCATCGGCCATAAAATATTCCCGTCGGCATCGAGACGCTGTGCCGTGATATTGAAATCCAGCATGTTGTTGTTCTCGTAAATGATGATCACACCGCCGTCACCGACCGGGACTATCTGCGGTGCCTCCTGATCGACGGCGAGGGCCTGCGTGACATCGACCCCCCCGGGGGTCCAGAGGGCGTTGCCGTCGGCATCGAATCTCTGTGCGTATACCTCGTCGTGCGCGCCGTTCCGGTGGTCCGTCCAGGCTATGAATACACCCCCGGTGCCGTCGGGTATGATGTGCTGTTCCCCCTGGTAATAGTCGTACGCAGCAACCACGGTGCCGTCCTCTACCCACTGCGCCCGGGCGGAGAAGACGGCAACGACAAGGAACATAATGCAGATGGGTGCAAGCACCGCTACGTTCCGTCTCATTGTTCCAGCCTCCTTGAATCGATTGTATCTTTTGTTATCATCTCTATTGACTCATTCGCATTGAATGTTTTTGTCACCGTATTGGATTAATCATCTCTTCATTTGCCTTGTCACGTATTCTGTCTATCGCGACAGTGCTATTTGTCTTTCCGCACTTTTCCGTCTGGAGTGGCAGTACCATTTGTCTTTCCACGCGTTCCGCCTATCGTGACAGCACCATCTTCTTGGTTTTCAGGAACGTGCCGGCATGCAGGCGGTAAAAGTAGATGCCGCTTGTGACCGCACGCCCCTTGTTGTCCAATCCGTTCCATTTTTCCTTGTATACTCCAGCCGCCCGTTCCCCGCTTACCAGCGTCCGTACGAGTCGTCCCGAGACGTCGTAGACACGCAGCGACACAACGGCTGGTTCCTTCAGGCCGAAAAGGATCGTCGTCGCCGGGTTGAAAGGATTGGGGAAGTTCTGATCGAGGTAGGTTGTCTCCGGTGCCGGTGGTGTCTCGTCCCCCGTCACATCCCCCCGGCCGGTGGAATCAGGAGGGCTCTCGTTCCCGTTATAGTCGACGGCCGAGATCTTGTAATAGTAGTTATGGTACCACCGCCATTCGTCGTCGAAGTATGTCGTATCCTGCGTCGTCGCAAGCACTATCTCACTATTCATCATCATCGCATCCGGATCCCCCCGGTAGATCTTGTAGTGCGAAAGATCGATCTCATGGTTTGCATTCCAGGTGAGCTTGAGGCCCTCCGGGTTGAAGCTCTGCTCGGCCTTCGTGCCGGACGGCTGGCTCGGTGCGAGGTTGTCGACCGAGTAACCGCTGTCGGGCCGCGATTCCCAGAACTTCGTCTGGATGAGTGTGTGGGCGATGACCTTGAAATAATGAAGCCCGTCAGTTGTTGCGCACGAATCGTACATGGTCGGTGC
>CP070727.1:2385032-2394487 GCA_020350885.1 bacterium
ACAGCCTTCGCCGTACCCCGTCTCCAGACATACATCATCGGTGCCGACTACCAGACCGCCGGCATCGATAGAGATACCTGGTTTACGCAGTCACAGGCATTCGACCTCAAGGTTGTCGGCTACTGGCAGCCCGCCTCGGCACCCAGACCGGCCTATGACTATATGGACTGCTTCATCGTAATGTCGGTTCCCCAGGACCAGTTCGGAACGTTGTGGATCAACGGGATAGAGATAAATAGCTTTTACAGTGTTCCCAGCTACCTGAGTAGCAGATGGGAACTGTTCGACCGTGAGCCCCTGCGCTCCAACAGGTTCAACACGATGGGAATCGGACGGATCGATAACAATCAGATAGGGGCATTCAGTTACGATCACGGCGTCATCGGCGAACCCGGATGGGGTGATGAGATAACACTCAACGTCGTTGTGGACGGCTTCAGCTGGACCCACTTCGATGCAATCGGTATCGATTCTCACGGCGGTATCTTCGTGAATCCGATTTCGCATGACTCGGGTAGCTACGCCCCCGAACCGGGCACCTTGAGCCTCCTCGGCGTCGGCCTACTCGGAATGGTCCCGCTTCTCAGGAGACGCAAGAAGAACTGATCCCACCGACATATTTAAACGCACCGGCGGATACCTACCCGGGTATCCGCTTTTTTTATAGTATATTAGTTACATTGCTGCCCGAGTCCAGGTGTGAAGAATAACCCGTGTATCACCGATAGCCGCGGTAGCCGCTTTTCTCGAAATCGCCGATCTCCGCGCTATGGGTGTCGAGATTCTTTACATTAGATCGCTACCGATGGCATCCCTCTTGCAACTCATTGCGCTTGTCTTTACGTAGTAAAACGGTTATACAACCGAGAAGGGGATCACATCGGGAGGGTGAGCCAGTGCACGCCACATCAGAACCGGCTTCCAAGCGAATGGGTATGGGACGTATGATACTCCCCCTCGCCCTCGGTGCCGCTTTCATCGCCCTCTATATCCCGGTCCTGGTACCGCTCTTCCGGCAGTGGCTGAACGATCCGAACTACCATCACGGACTGCTGGTACCCGTCATCGCGGGCTTTCTGCTCTACAAACAGAGGGAGCGGCTCAAAGAGCTCCGGGAGGGTAACGGCGCTGTAGCGGGCATCATCTGTGTCGCCTCGGCAGCAGTGCTCCTCATCGGCGGTACCGCAGCATCCGAGCTCTTCACCAGCCGGGTTTCGATCCCTCTTCTTCTCATTGGTGCATCTTTGTTTCTGCGGGGAGTACGATTCACGAAGGTCGCCGCATTCCCACTCCTCTTCCTCTTCCTGATGATCCCTCTCCCATACATCATTTACTACAAGATTACCTTCCCCATGCAGCTCATGAGCGCCAAGATCAGTACCAGGGTATTGCACATACTCCAGGTCAACGTCATCAGGAAAGGTAACATCCTCCATTTGCCGAACTACTCGTTGGAGGTCGTTGCCGCATGCAGCGGCCTCCGTTCACTCATGACGATGTTCGTGCTCGCGCTCATACTCGCGGCACTATCCGGGATATCCACGACGCGGAAAGTGATACTCGTCGCCCTGGCGGTGCCTGCGGCGATCGCGGCCAACACGATCCGGCTCGTGGTAACCGCCGTAGGTGCCTACACAAGCGGCCCTGCACTAGCAGAGGGAATACTTCACGAGATCTCCGGATTAATCGTATTTTTTGTAGGATTCATGCTGCTCATGATCGCCGCTCTCTTGCTGAGGTTGAAACGATGATCAAGGCCCGAGCGCTCATACTATTCGTGATACTGGCGGTTCTGACCGCGTACACCTATACACTTCGCTACCGCTACGTGAACCCGACCGAGCCGCCGACGCTCGATCTGATCCCGACAAGCATCGGGGAATACCGGAGCAGCAACAAGCACCTTGACCCGGCCTCACTCGGTGTACTCGGAGCGGATGAGGCAATCCTCCGGGCCTATTACGGTAACGAGAAACGAACCTTCTGGATGTTCCTCGGTTACTTCTCCATCCAGCAGGAGAACTCACAGATACATTCACCCAAACATTGCTACCCCGGTTCCGGCTGGAATATCCTCGGAGAGCGCACAACACCGATACAGCCTGCCGGAAATGGAAACTCACGGCCGGTCAAGGAGCTCGAAATCTCGAATGGACAGGAGCGGCGCATCGTGCTCTATTGGTTCGGCACCCGCTCCGGTGTCATCAAGGACGAATTCGCCTTGAAGTGGCACCAGATGAAGAACTCGTTGCTCGGCAGGGAGCAGTCGGCTGCATTCATGCGTTTCTCCACGCAGGTGCGACCGTACGAGGATTCGGGCACGGCACGGGACGAGCTGGTTGCCTTCGTCGAGGAGATCGTACCCATGATCGAGAAGGTGCTGTTCGCCGATGCCCACCCGGTGGGCGGGGAATGAAGGATTGAACCGTGCGGAATGCTCGGATATATATGACATACGTGCGTGAATGACCGGAAGGACAGCAACTATGGGATCCGAGTTCGAACCGATAGTACCGGCATATGAGAAAATTGAGGGCGGTCTCCTGGGCAACGTGAGATTGGTCTGGAAGAGCTTCACCACATCTCTATCGCTGCTCGAGAACGCCAGGCTTGCATTTCCCCTGCTCATGTACTTTGTAATCAAACTCTGCATTGCGCTGCTGTATCTGGTGAGTGTGAGAGAGCCCCTGAGCTCCTTTTGGGCCATCTTTCTCCCGGGTACAAGCGGTGAGGTGGTAAGTCATTACCCCGAGCATCTCCTCCTCATGCAGGTGATACTTCGGCGGCTGGATATATTTTTAGAGATCTTCGTCCATGTCCTCTTCCAGGCGGTGACGATCGCACTCGTTGCCGCCGCCCTGGCCGGTGAACGCAAGACACTCGGTAGCGGATTTCGCCTGAGCGCAAGTAGATACCCCCATCTTATCGGTACGGTGTTCCTGTCTTCGGTTTCGATTCAGGTGTGCGTTCTCGCTCCCGATCTCCTGCTCAGACACCTTCTGGGACCGGGATCTGGTGAGATCGCAACGGCCGGTGCCATTATCCTCGGCCTCTTCGCCCAGGCCTTCTTCCTCTACTCCATCCCGGCCATCATCGTTACACGGGACGGGCTGTTCCGGGCCATCCGGAAGAGCTTTAGCCTCACGGGGCGAACGCTGCTCTATACCTATCTGCTTGTCGGCATACCGTTCATTCTCACCGTCCCTACTCTGCTCCTGAGTTTTAAGACGAGATTGATCGCGTTCCGCCTCTCTCCGGAGGTGTTGATTTATGTGTTGCTCGCGAGTGAATTGATGCAGTTGATCGCAACCTATCTGATCGTGAGCGCCTCGACGGTTACGTATATACGTAGATCCGAGACGGAGGGAACAGAATGAAAGAGATAAGAAAAGGGAAGGGCACATCGCTGCTTCCCCTAAGCGTTGCATTGATCGCTGCGTGCCTGATGCTCGTTGCAGGAGCGTGTGGCGAGCGGGAGCAGAATCCTCGATACGCAGCGGAGAAATCCCTGTTCAATGCACGAAAGACACGGGACAGACTGTTGCAGGGAACTGTCGCCTCCGAATTCATCGATCAGGTCGTGGACAATTACCGGAAGATCGTACAGGAGCACAGGAGCTCGATGAAGCAACACGAGGGTCTCGAAGAGATCGTCGTCACTGCCCAGATAGAGCTTGCCGAGCTCGAATTTCGCGCACAGAGATTCACGGATGCGAGAAACGATTTCGAGGAGGCGGCCGAGCTTGCCCAGGGAATACCGAGGGCACGGGCGAATGCGATCTATTCGGCCGCGGTCATTGCCGAGCTCATGGAGGATACGAATACAGCGATCGAGCTTTACAAACGCTTCTATGGTGACTACCTGAACCGCGAGTCGCTGGAGGGAACCGCCGCCATGAACACGCGCTACCTCATCACACCGTTGAAGCTCTCGGAACTGTATCTGGGCAGCGGCAGCGAGGCAGAGTCGAACGAGTGGCTCACGGCCGGAAAGGCGGCCTACGACTACCTGATAGAGAATGCATCGGATACCGCAATTGTAAAAGAGATGCACTTCAACCTTCTGACATGCCAGCTCCAGGGCAAGGAGTGGCAGCAGGCCCTCGAGACCATTCGTGAACTCCGCGCACGGTACCGGGAACCGGCCGACCGGGCTTCCCTGTGGTACCTGGAAGCAAAGATCCTGCTCGAGGGAACAAACGAACCCCAGAAGGCGCTGGAACGGTTCCTCGGGTTGTCCGAGGAGCTTCCCGACTCGCGCGAGGCCTCGATTGCGCTGCTCTCGGCAGGGAATATCGAGTTTTCACGACGCCACTATGCACCGGCGAAGCAACTATACCAGCGTCTCATCGACCGGTTCCCGGATCGGACCGCCGAAGTCGTTGAGGCGGAGTGGCAGCTCGCACTCCTCGCCGAAGCACAGGACAACTGGGTGGATGCATCGCTCAGGTACAAATCGATATACACGAAGTACTCCAATACACTGCAGGGATTGGAAGCCCCCCTCAGGATAGCCGAGAATTACAAGAACAAGGGAGAAACGGACGCCGCCAATGCAGCTTTCAATCAGGCGATCGAGCATTTCAACGGCATCATCGAAAGCCAGGTATCCCAATCAGTGAAGATTCTTGCCGAGAAACATCTCGTACGCGCCTACACAGAGCAAGGCAAATGGACCGAAGCGGCCGACCGCCTCTTGGAGCTGCCCGACCGGTACCCCGACTACATACGCTTCAGGGATAACTATCTTCTTGCGGCATCCATCTTCGAGCAGGAACTCGGCAACAATGAACGAGCGGCCGAGATCCTTCGCATATGCCAGACGCGGTATCCGGGCACCGAGCTTGCCCTCGAGGCAGAGCGGCAATACAATCGGATAAAGGTAAAGTGACGATGAATCTCTATTCGTTGATCCCGTTCGTCGCGGCCCTCGTCCTGCTGTGCCTCGGTATCCTGCATATCGTCAAGGGAGCGCAAAAACCCCAGAAGAGCTATTTTTTGATAGCGGCCTTCTTCCTTGCAGCGTCCCAGATCGCACTCGGCCTCATGCTCCTGGCGACCGGGCTGGAGCGCGTTATACGCTGCATGAGGGTACTGCTCGCCTGCGCCGTCTTCCTGCCCGCCGTCGGCATTCCCTTCTACCTCTTCTTCGGCAAGAAAAACGAACGGGAGCTCCTGACAAAGTATCTCCCTACCATTGTTATTGGAACCTTCGCGTTGGCCGCGGCGGCGTTGCTCGCCCAGCCCTCCTTCGTCATAAAGGAGATCCATTTCACCGAGGACGGGCTCTTCTGGGGATTGACCTTTTCGATGCCCGGGAAAGTCATCGGTGCATTCCTGCTTCTGGCAAACGTCTTCATACTCTATCTTTTCGAGAACACATACCGCTCGGCGACCGTCGCAGGCAAGGTTACCCTGAAATACCCCCTGCTCGGAATCGTCACGGCCTCGATTCTTCATTTCGTCGTTATAAGCCGTGTCCTCTCGATCTCGGTGCTCGAACGAAATTACTTCGCCATCCACTCGTGCGGTCTGATCGCCCTGTCCCTCTCATTCCTCTATGCGACTTTCCGCTACCGCCTCTTTGACGTACAGGTGTATATCGGGCGGGGCATCGCATCCTCGGTCGTTACCGTCATCATCGCCGGTCTCTACCTGACAGCCCTCGCGCTGATTTCGTATATCGCCAAGCGTCTCGGCCTGCCGTTCGATCTCTTCACATGGACGGTTTTCGGCATCTTCGCCGTCTTCCTGCTCGTCGCAGTACTGATATCGGGCAAGGCGAAACGGCGGCTCCGGCAGTTCATAAACGAGAACTTTTACCTCAATCGGTATGACTACCGCAAGGAATGGCGGCATTACGCCCAATTGATGGCATCGAGTGCAACCGTGGACGACTTCCTCACCAACACGATCGGCTCGCTTTGCGAGACGATGCTCATCCAGAAGGGATTGATCTGGACGGACATAAAAGGGGGACGAAGTGCGTCATACGGCATGCCGGAGGACGTGGCCTCCCGCTTACCTGCCAAGAGACTGAGAAACCTCGAAGCCGGCGAATCGGTAATCATCATCGACAGCAGGAAGCGGGCGCTGCTCGAATCCTCCGGCACGGACAACGGTCAACCGGAAGGGGAATCGTGGGCATGGTTGCGGGCGGTGGCGTTCCTCGTGCATAACGACGCGTTCACGGGGTGTATCGCCCTTGGCGAAAAGGACATGGAGACGCCGTACACGGGCGAAGACCGCGAGTTCCTCGCCACGATTGCCGACCAGGCGACGCTGACACTCGAGAATCTCTTGATGGGAGAACGGATTCTCGAATCGAACCAGATGACGTCATTCAACCGCTTTGCTTCGTTCGTGGTTCACGATCTGAAGAACACGGTGGGAATGCTGTCCCTCACGGCCGAGAACGCCCGGGAGAATATCGCCGACACCAATTTCCAGCAAGACGCGATCGAGACGATCAACCGGTCGGTGGCCAAGATGAAGAGGTTGATCGATTCCCTGAACGCCCACAAGTCTCCGGATTCCCTGACCAGAGTTACGACCGACATGCGGGAGCTCTGCGAGAAAGCCGTTTCGTCCTTCAAACGGATGGCGACATCGAAAGGCGTCTCGTGCGAGATCGCAGCCGACGAACGGATTGAAGGTATCGTCGATCCGGCTGCAATAAGACGGGTAATCGAAAATCTTGTTCTGAATGCGATCGAAGCAACTGACGAAGGGGATACCGTTACCGTATCCGTGAAACAAGCCCCCCCGAACCGGATCATGATCTCTGTCAAGGACACAGGCTCCGGTTTCGACCCGTACTATCTCCGGGACAACCTCTTCAAGCAGTTCCAGAGTACCAAGCGGGGGGGTCTCGGTATCGGGCTCGTCCTCTGCAAGTCGCTCGTGGAAGCACACGACGGAAAGATATCGATTGAGAGTGTGCCGGGAGAAGGAGCAGAGGTCATGGTTGACCTCCCGGCAGAACTGGAACCCGGGAAAGGGGGTGGAAACGGTGCCTAAGGAGACGCTGCTCATCGTCGACGACGAGGAAGCGATCCTCAAACAGATCGGGTGGGCCTTCAAGAAGGATTTCTCGATAGTAACGGCGGGTACGGTCGGTGATGCCCTCGACGCGGTCAAGAGCAGCAAGCCCGACCTCATGCTGCTCGATCTCTCCCTCACCGGAGATCCTCAGCAGCTTGAAGGATTCCAGATACTCGAGACGGCGCTCTCGGTCAACCCCCTGCTGAAGGTGATTGTGATGACGGGGCACGATGAACGGGAGAATGCCCTCAGGGCGATCGAAAAGGGCGCATTCGACTTTTATACCAAACCGATATCGACGGATGAGCTGAGGGTGATCCTCAGCCGGGCGGCCTACCTCCGCTCACTGGAGCAAGAGATCAGGAAGCTCCGGGAACATCCGGGAAAGCATTACGAGTTCGAAAACATCATCGCAATGTCCGCCTCGATGCAGGAGATCTTCAGGACGGTCAAGCGTGTGGCACCGACCGATGTCTCCGTACTCATCACCGGGGAAAGCGGCACTGGAAAGGAGCTCATCGCCAGGGCGATCCACCGGCGAAGCTCCCGGAGCTCCTGCCCGTTCGTACCGATAAACTGCGGTGCCATTCCGGAAAATCTTCTCGAGAGCGAGCTCTTCGGCCACGAGAAGGGAAGCTTCACCGGAGCCCATGCAGCACGGGCCGGTAAATTCGAGACGGCCGATGGGGGAACGATCTTCCTCGACGAGATCGGAGAGCTGACACCGAATCTCCAGGTTAAGATTCTTCGATTTCTTCAGGACCAGGTGATCGAACGTGTGGGCGGTAGGGAACCGATCCAGGTCAATGTCCGGATCATCGCCGCCACAAACCGGGACCTGAATCAAATGCTGGAGGAACACCAGTTCCGGGAGGATCTCTTCTACCGTATCAATACAATCAATATCAACCTGCCCCCCCTCAGGGAGCGGGACGAGGACATTCTACTTCTGGCCATGCATTTTCTCCACCATTACAACACCGAACTCTCGAGAAACATCCGTGGATTCAGCAAGCCGGCACAGCAGATACTCGAAAATTATGAATGGCCCGGTAACATCCGTGAACTCGAGAACCGGATCAAGCGGGCAGTGATCATGGCTCCGGGTAGGATGATACAACCCGAAGACATGGATCTCTCCGAGTCCGAAGTCACGGAACGGGATTCGGCAGGCTCTGCCTCTCAAACAGAAACACCTGATCACCTCCGCGGCGTATCCGTTCAGATGACGCTCAAGGAGGCGCGTGACACCCTCGAGCGCCGCCTTATCACGAGCACACTGCTCCGCCTTGGCGGCAACATTTCGGCAACGGCACAGGAACTGGCCGTGAGCCGTCCGACACTCCATGACCTGATCAAGAAACATGGTATCAATCCGGAAGACTTCAGGAGCCGGAAGGAGAAACACTAGATGCCTGGCCGGTTGTGCCTTGCAGCCATTCTTGCAGCCATCTTCCTAGCACCAGGATGCAGCAGCGATGAGGGCATAATCAATCTGCCCCCCGGCACGGGAGATACCGTTCTTGTATCGTTCCGTGACGGTATGTCACCATATCCCGAGTACTTCGGAACACGGGACGCCGTGCTCAAGGACGGACCGATCAGTGTGCTCAGAGACGGCAACTTCGGTCATGTCGACTTCGATACCCTCGGCTCCGTCTTTCTGGCGCAATCCTACTACGAAAGAAGAATGATCCTGCGATTCGACCTCACCCCGGTGATCGGCTGCCTCTCGGTTCTCGAGGCCAAGGTATCCGTGCATGTGAAATCAGACTGCACCGACCAGATCGTTGTCGAGGCGTACGAGGTGATACTCCCACCCGGGTACTCTGAGTCCTGGCCGGAGGGAACGGGCGGCATCGGGGGCGGGATTTCATGGCTCACGATAGACGGTTCGGCACCATGGAACCACCCGGGCGGCGATGTCACACCGATCCTTCTCGACGAGACAACCATCCAGTGCGATTCGGTCATCACACTGACACTACCGAACAATCTGGTCTTCAGGTGGATAGAATCGCCGCAGGACAATCACGGGATACTCATCCGGACGCGCAACACTGCAATCGAATCCTTCAGGCTCCTCTATCTCCGCGAATCGGCCGATGCAGCGCTCCGTCCGATGCTCTGGCTGAAATACCTGAAACGGGGATGAGGATGACGGGGGCTCCGGCGGTGCCGGAGCGTAGGCGTGCTTGACTGCAGCCGTGCCGGTGTAAAAGATGCCGGGGGCGAAAGGATACCGGTCACGAGAACGCCTGCCGGCCGGCGATCGATCTCTCCGATACACGTACCCCCGCCACAGGCCGGAGCTAATTCTGTGATTCCTTCGTCGTCTCGACCTTCAGCGTGCCGGTACTCTCCCCCTCGCCCATGTAAATAGTGCGGTGCGGGAACGGGATCTCGATCCC
>CP070727.1:2394587-2408652 GCA_020350885.1 bacterium
ATACCGGATTCGATACCGGTGAGGCGTTTCTGCAGCTCTTCGTCGATGAGCTGGACAACGTCGGATTTCCACGTTCCGGCGGCTCCCTGAGGATTCGATGTACGGCCGGTCTGGAGGATCTGGGCTCCGGCAACGACTACGAGCAGGTGGCCGCAGAAGGCTCGTACGCCTACACGCTGGGGCGCTACACCTGGCTCTTGAGCGGTTCCTTCGCCACAACCCGGGACAGTGATTCACCGTATCAGAGCATGTTCCGATTGGGCGGTTTCTCACGGTTATCCGGTCTCCAGCATCGCGAGCTCGTCGGTCAGCACGCGGGCCTACTGTCCGGAATGTTTTACAGGCGGATCGGGAATTTCAAATGGGTATCCTTCTACGCCGGGCTATCGCTGGAATACGGAAACGTGTTTCAGGAGAGGGCCGACATCACATTCGACAGGGGAATCGCTGCGGGCAGCCTATTCCTCGGGCTCGACACCCTGATCGGCCCGATCTATCTCGCCTACGGCCGTGCAGAGGGTGGCCGCGGTAACTTTTATTTCTTCCTGGGCACATCATTCCATAAACGGCGCGGGGATTTCAGGGGCCGATGATGACCGGTACCGTCGCAGGGCGGATCCTACAATAACCAATTATTTATCAATCGATTATCGTACCAGACGGCGATTGGATAGGACAAAGAGGGCCGTAGATCGAGTGTCTGGATCATGGCATGGATCGGAGTAATGGACGACGGTTATTAATTTTGTGCTTGTGCCGGTCCGGAATAATAGTATATTCTACGCGAGTCGGACAGGTTTTGGATTGAATGCAATTAGTTGGCCAAATACAGACGATAAGCGGACCCTGCCTTGTTGATCTTCTCTGTTGGTGGACTTACTGAATTCTTTTCCAGAAATACTGTGACGAGCGCTTTTGTTTTTAGGACCGTTAGGAGGTCGTAATGAAGATTTATGTAGGCAACATGTCCTATGATACGAGTGAAGATGATTTGCGGAAAGCTTTTGAAGCTCACGGTCAGGTAGACTCCGTTTCAATCATCACGGACAGGGACACCGGCCGTCCGAAAGGATTCGGATTTGTCGAGATGTCCAATGAAGCCGAAGCCAAGGCGGCGATCGAAAACCTGAACGAAAAGGATTTAATGGGCCGTTCGATCAAGGTGAACGAGGCACGCCCGCGGACCGAAGGCCGGCGCGGTGGAGGTCGAGGAGGCTTCGGGCGCAGCTACTAGAGACCGGTACTTCGGATAAGTAATCATCAGCAACCAGAGGCAGGGCAATTTGCTGATTGTTGACTCGAGGGAAGCCGACTATCGGCTTCCCTCGAATTTTAATTGGGGTGTAGGTGGAATCGATGAGGTTTAAAAACGTTGTATGTATCTACCCCTACTTCCAGGAGGTTCCCATATACGAATTCTTCCCTCCGATCGGACTGGAGTACGTTGCCGCAGCGATAGAGGATCATGTCGACGACATTTGCATAATCGATCTGAGGTACGAGGAGAATTACAAAAAGACCGTCGATACCGGGGCGGACCTTTTCTGTGTGAGCGTCAACTGGCACTATGAGTTCGATTCGGTATGCGAGGTGATACGATCCCTGCCTGTGGATGTGATGACGGTCATTGGCGGGAAATTCGCCACCGAGAATGTTGAGGAGCTCTTCAGGCGGTGCCCCAATATAGATGTGATTGTGCGTGGTGACGGAGAGGAGACACTCAAGGAATTCATTCAGATCGGTTCGCCGGAGAGTGTGGAAGGTCTATCATATCGATGCAATGGCCGGATTATCCATAATGCAAACCGCAGCCTCTCCGACGTATCCAACACGCTGTATCCGAATAGGAAGAGACGGCGATACAGGTACAGGATCAGCTACAAAAAGATCGGCCTGTGGTACAGCTTCGATTCGATCGTCAGTTCGCAGGGGTGCCCTTTCAATTGTAAATTCTGTTCATTCAAAATGAATCCACTCGGTCAAAAACGTGACTGGTCGGCACGGACACCGGAATCGGTGCTCACGGAGCTCGAGGAGATCGATGCCAAGGTTGTGGCGTTCATCGACGATAACTTCTTCGTCGACATCAAAAGGGTCGAGAGGATATGCGATCTCATCATAGAGGCAAAACTGAACAAGATATTTCTGGCGAATGCGAGGATCTCGATCGCAAAACACCCAGCCCTCCTAAAAAAGATGTACCGGGCCGGTTTCCGCCTGCTGATGATCGGCCTCGAGTCGGCCCATGACAAGAGCCTTGAGCTGCTGAACAAGGGTTTCAAGACGAAGGATGTGCGGGAGGCGTTCGCGGTCCTGAGAGAGTCGAAGATGCTGACCAATGGCTATTTCATCGTGGGTCTCTTCGGCGAGACAAAAGAGGAGATGCTGGAGATTGTATCCTACGCACGCGAGATCGGTATCGATCTGATTAGTCCCAACAGGTTGCGGTACGAGAAGTTTTCCGGCCTGGCCCGGCTCCTCGAAGACTACGACGATTATTATGTCGGTGAGGCAAACCGTATCTATTCCAAGAGATATGGCCCGGAGGAAATCAACCGGATTGTGAAGGGGATCAGCAGCGGTTTCTTCAACCGTGAGCAGCTATGGAAAATCGTGATGAAGGGTCTGAGGATCGGATTTCCCGGGTGGAGCTTCTATCTTCATCTGATCATCGCTCTGCCCCGTATCGTCTCCCAGGCCAGGAAGTGAAAAAAGCTCCCATCTCATGGAAGGATAAGCTATCCGATCCGTCCGCATACCAAACGCATATTGAAATAAAAGAAATTATGTGATATAGTAGCGTTAGAAAGAAATCTCCTTTGTATAGCGGTTTGCAGCCAGCAGCAATCAGTATGGATAGCCACCCATGCATCAAGATATGCGAGGAGGGCATCATGAAACGGTTGTTCATGTTGGCGGCAGTGCTCTGTCTTATCATCCTACTGAACGAACCAGCCTATGCACTCGACGCCAGAAACGGTTACACACAGGTGAAGCGGCAATGGACGAGGGATGAGTATACTTCCTTTTCGGCGCCCATTCCGCACGAGCTCCGGACGTCTGCTATCAATACATCCGCACAGGTGGATACCTACACCATCGTCTATTATGACTTCGAAGAGATCGACTGGCAGGGATGGACGAAGATCGATAACACGAGAAGGTACATAAAGTGTTTCTTCCACGTCGATGATTTCAGCGGCCTTCCCGGCTGGAGCCCGCTCGAGGGGACGAAGTCGATGTGGTGCGGGACGAGACCCGATGCGGGTGATCCGTATCTCTGCTCATGGGTATCGGCACCCGGTTATGGGAACAACTGGAAGCAATCGTTCGTTTCTGACCCTTTCGAAACGGACGAGGGCAACTTCACACTCTCTTTTCGTGCGCTCTTTGACATCGAACCGGTCTATGACTGGATCTCGATCGATTACGACAGGGGCAGCAGATGAGTATTCGGCAATTTTTACGAACTCGTCAGGTTTGACGGGCAGGTTGATTCGGTAATCGTTCAGGAGTTCTTTGTTCCGGAGGCATGGACGAAGCTCCGGTTTCACTTCGTCTCGGACGACGCCGGGAGCGATCAGGATGGCTTATACGATTCACACGGAGCGGCGATTCTCGACAGCATCACCATCATGGTAGCCGATACGGTCGTCGACTTCGAGGACTTCGAGGCGGCATCAATCGGGGATTCGATATTCGATGGTGATGCGAATGGATTCGAGTGGTTTTCGGACTGGTGGTGCACAATCGAGTTGTGGGATCATTACGGCTCGTACGCTTCTCTGTTGAGCGATCTGGAGGACCACGATCCCTGCGGCGATAACTTCGAAACACAGGTGACGTTCTTCCTAGGCTCTGGCCAACCGAGTGATAGTTATCCCGGTCTCTCCGACACACCGTTCTGTTATGGACCGGGTGGTACCGAAGCTCCTTGCCAGAACGAGATGGTAGCATCCCCCGTTCTCGATCTCAGAAGGTACTCGACGGCCGGCGACGAGAACCAGGACGCCGATATACCGCCCGGCGAGCTGCCTATGCTCGCAGGAATACAGCTCAGGTACACAGTCTACCGGGACAATCCCCTCGAGAACCTCGTCTTCTACTACTGGCGGGTGAGAAACATCATAAACGGCTGCGCCATGCCGTGGCAGGACCGTGACATCCTGTACTACGGTGACGAGGCAACGTACTTCTTCGAGACCCATGATTTCAGCCATCTCGTTACGAGTGATTCGATCCAGGTCGCAGTCGGCCTGGTCGATATGTGCGACCTCTGGTACGGGATAAAGGGCGACTGTGCAGAACACACGCCGGCTCCCTGGTTCGATAACATCAAGGTCGTACGGTATGCGACCGTCGGTCCACAGTGGTCATACCGCGATTTCGATCTCTTCCAGGACAACTTCCCCTCTGACGAGTACGATATCGAAAGCTACGTGCGTGCCGATATGGCGATGGACATCAACGCCGGCGACGATCCTACGATACTTCCGGGAGACTCGATCGTCGTCTCGTGCGCCTCGCCGGCCGGCGGCGGGATCGCAGAGGACGCCTATGGACCGAGGGTGTACATGCACGTGCGGGTGAAGCACCTCGGACCCGATTCGAAGACGCCGCCTTCGGGAATGGATCTCGAAGGAAGCTACGGCCTGTACGCCGGAATGGAGGGGGACTGGACGGTTATACAGGGAGATACTGCGCGCGCGGCAGATGGATCACCTGCACCGGGAACGTACATGTTCGATCTGAACGACTCGCTGCTGACGAGGGGATTCATGGTCGAGTACTACTTCAAGGCATTCGACAACAACGGGGAGAGTGCAACACTGCCGTCTGATGCGCAGTCACTGCCCGATGAGGGGTATTACTTCGGCTCGAGTTACTTCTTCGAGTTCACCTGTCTGCCGACCCTCAACAGCGATATGCTCTATGTCGACGATTACCACGGGCACGGGACGAGGGACGGCATCGTCCAGAATCACTGGGATGCGACCTTCCAGGCGGTTGTCTGGGACTTCAACTATCCCGACCGGTACGATGTCAACGGTCCCACCTCACTCGTTTCGAACGGTCCGGGAAGCAGGGCGAAGGACGCCCATCTGGCCCAGGCCTATGATTTCATCATATGGGATTCGGGAGACCTGTCGGCGGGAACGATATGCGATGGCACGGCCGACAGCGACAAGAGCAACGACTGCCGGATGCTGATAGACTGGCTGAATCTGACCGCAAGCGACCGGACCCTCTGGGTGCTCGGAAACAACATCGCTTCCGATCTGGACCGTTCGACATCATTGGATGCCCTGATTCTGATGAACACCTGGTGCGGCGTGACCCTTGTGCATGAAAGCTACTACGGGCTGACCGGCGGCAGTCTGGGAGGCACAATCAGCCCGGAAGTTCTAGCACTCCCCGGTGTCGATCCCTTCAATGTCGCCGATACGATCTGTGTATTCGGCGGGTGTCCATCGTTCGATGATTTCGATGTGCTCGGAACGACGGGAATAGGGGAGTATGCCCTGCAGTATCCCGATTACGACGACACCGATTACTATGCAGCGGTCAAGACGGTGCACGATCACAACGGGGCCAAGCAGACGATGTGGTTCGGGTTCAGCATCATGCATGCACTCGATTGCAGACTTCCTGCGGAGAACATGCCGGTCGTCCGGAACACGCTTCTCAGTAATATGATATACTGGCACTGCAAGGGGACCGGTTGCACGCCGATCGACATAACCGGCACCGAGACGCCGCACATATACAGTCTCGCACAGAACTACCCCAATCCCTTCAACCCGCTGACTGCGATCCGTTACAGCGTGAAAAACAGGGATGCGGTTACGCTGAAGATATACGACGTAACCGGGCGGCTCGTGCGCACATTGGTGAACGAGATCAAAGAGCCGGGTGCATACACTGTCGCATGGGATGGATACAATGACCGCGGCGCCGGTGTCGCAAGCGGTATCTATTTCTACCGCCTCGCTGCAGGCGATTTCGTGCAGACGAGGAAGATGGTTCTACTGCGATAATGTCCCTTAAGGGGTGTGCCGATTAGCCTCCTCCGCCGCTGCCTCCACCGATATTTCCGTTCATTCTGAGCAGAACACCAATGGCGTCCTCCAAACGATCACCGTTCAATCTGAGCAGAGGGGCGTTTGTAGATCCCGATATCTGTTCCGAGCCGAGGGCCTCATCGATATACACCGATTCCGCCCACGCAAGAAGGGCTTCCTGCAGAGCCGGGTTTTCCACGAGCCCTCTCCCGCTGACATGGTTGAGCTCCGCAGCGAGAAGTTCCCTCAGTAGCTGCTGTAGTGGATCCTTCTTACGCGATTTCAGGATAGCCAATGCCTCCTTGAACTCGTTGCCCGGTGTGAACTGGAACGGCTCAGGAAGATATAGTTCCTGAATTTCGGCGATGAACTGGGCCATGGTTCCGGGATCGTATACCACCTTACCCTTCGGGCTCTTACCTCTCATGGCCGAGTGAACCTGTTTTCTCCAGAACTTGGCCGACTCGCCGGTGGTTATGATTTCACCCGTATCAATTTCCTCGATAATCTCCTCAGCCCTGGGATAGAATCCGAAGTCATTGCCGGGTGAATCGGGTCCTACCGTTACTTGGATGGATGTGGGCCCCGTGGGGTCGAAGGATCCGAATAACTCCTCGTTGAAATCTTCAGCGTCCGTTGTGGCTTCGATACTGAGTGTGTATGTCCCCGGGGCTTTGAGGAATGAATACTCACCGTTCGCATCCGTGATCGTTGTTTGAACACACTCGCCGCCCTCATCAAGCGTCACGGTGACACCGGCAATACCAGATTCATCGGTAGCGCCCTTGACGCCGTTACCGTCTGCATCTATGTACGCCGTTCCGGAGATCAAGTACGTGTCCCCCGCGCACGGACCTGCAATCTCTCCGGTTCCGACCGTCGATGTTTTAACCGCTACGCTGATGACTCCGAGGGGGATATCCCCGGGGAAGGCGATGCAATATTCACGGTAGTTGATCGGGCCAAGGATCAAGTCCCATTTTATTCCATAGATCTGTATATCGGGATAGATACCGATGTCTGCTCCTTCGGGGCAATACGATTGCAGCTCAGGCGCACAATCGGGGAGCTCGAGGAAAAATGTGCTCAAGTCCTCTGTGGCACATTCTCCACATACCAAATACCTGAACTCGGTCTGGTTGTCTGCGTACGTTCGTCCTGTGAACAGTACACGATACCCGTTGATCAAGGCCGACTCATGGTCTGGATCAACTCCTGTGGCCAATGAAGGCTGGTAATCCCCGGTCGGGTAAACCGGTGAGATGGGTTCGCTCTGCCTGCTGCAGCCAGCAAACACAGCACCTAAGAGTGCAACGATCAAAATCCAGTGACTCAGATGCTTCACAGTGGATTCTCCTTATTGTGGCAGTTACAATGGTTGCCGTGAAAAGTAGCCCTCCGATGATCCCTTATATCACCGGAGGTATGATTTATTACATCCATGGAATGTTATTTAATTAAATATTATATCAGATCTTATGTTTCCCGGTCAAGGGTAGACCTACTACGGTCGATACAAACATCCTCGCCTCTACAGTGCGGTTTATCTCGGCCGAGAAGTCGAATTGACACGCAGGAGATGAATTCAGAATGGAATAACGGATGGTTCATCAAAGAAACGCCGAGGGGCTGCTGCCCCCCGGCGTGAACAAGCAGTAATGCCTGTGTCGATTAGCCTCCTCCACCGCTGCCTCCGCCGATGTTCCCGTTCATTCTAAGCAGAACACCAATGGCATCCCCCAAACGATCATCGCCGTTCAAACCGAGTAAAGGGGCATTTGTATTTGCCGGTATTTGCTCTGTACCAGGGGTTGCATCGATATACACCGATTCCGCCCATGCAAGCAGGGCGCTTTGCAGCTCCGGAGCATCCACGAGCCCTTTCCCGCTGACCTCGTTGAACTCCGCAGCGAGAAGTTCCCTCAGCAGTTGCTGTACAGGATCCTTTGATTTTATGCTCAGGATCTCCATCGCCTCCTGGAACTCGTTGCCCGATGTAAACTGGAACGGCTCCGGAAAATAGAGCCCCTGAATTTCAGTGATGAACTGGGCCAATGTTGCGGCATCGAACTCTACCTTACCTTGACTGCCGCTTATAGCCGCACGAAGCTGTTTCCTCCAGAATTTGGCCGGCTCACCGGTCGTAAGGAGGATACCCTGGTCTATTTCGTATTCGATCTTCTGTGCTTTGGGGTCGAAGCCGAAGTCGTTGCCGGGTGAATCGGGCCCTACCGTGACGGTCAACGATATGGGTCCCGTGGGATCGAATGATTCTGCCAGCTCCTCGTTGAAGTCTTCGGCGGCTGTGGACGTTTCGATTCGTACGGTGTAGGTACCTGCGGTTACGAGGAATGCGTAGCCGCCGTCCGCATCCGTGGTTGTATTGTGAATGAGTCCGGTGCTGTTCTCGATTGTTACGGTGACATTGGCAATACCCGATTCGCCGGTTTGGTCCATGACGCCGTTTGCATCTGCGTCTATATACACCGTTCCGGAAATATCGAATCCGGCGCACGGACCAGCGATATCTCCGATTGCGGCCAGTGTCGAAGCTTTGACCGACGTCCTGATGATTCCGAGAGGAACATCACCGGGGAAGGTGATCGAATAGGGGCGGCTTTCGTTCACGCCGAGGTGCTGATCCCACTTGATGCCGTAGATCCCTATGAGGGGATTGACATTTATAACGGCCCCCGGGGGGCTGTACGAGTCCGGCTCGGGAGCACAATCGGGGATTTCCAGGAAAAAGTTACTCAGGATATGCATTGCCCCCGCCCCCGATACCGTGTAGGAAAACGTCGTCTGGTCATTGACGTACTCTCGTCCGTCGAACTGCACGAGGTAGCCGTTTAACACGATCGAAGTCGGGACGAACACCGGGGTTGTGGTGCTCGATTCGAGGGGCGTATGTACGGCGGATAGGAGATCGTTGTTCGGGTGGCCCGGTGCAATCGGATTATCCTGCCTGCTACAGCCCGAAAAGGTAACACAAGCAATCGCAACGAGCACAATCCAAGGATTCAAACGCTTCATGGTGGATTCTCCTTATTGTGTTATTGTGGCGGCTTCAATGGTTGCCGTGAAAAGCAGTCCCCCGGCACTCTGCTTTTGTCGCCGGAGGTATGATTTAAAGCGTTTTGTGAAAGTTAATTACTTACATAGTATATCAGATTTTGCATGCCCCGGTCAAGAGTAGACTCACAGCGGTCGATACGAGCTTTCCAGCTTCGAGGGTGTGGTTTAGCCCAGCTTGATATTGAAGTACAAGAACAGGAGGCCGTTCAGTCTATAGGGATTATTAATTGCAGGGTTGACCGGCTATTCTTCGATCCCGAGCCGCCTTCTCATCTCATCGAGGATTGCCTCGAACTCGGCGTCACCGTGAAGCGATGAAAAGTCTGAGTCCTCGAAAATATAAGGGTTTGCGAAACCCCGCTCCATGGCTGCCCGCAGGTAGTCGAGCGCCGCCGCCCGGTCACCCTGAATGGCGGAGATGCAGG
Organism: bacterium; assembly: GCA_020350885.1. GTDB lineage: Bacteria > Krumholzibacteriota > Krumholzibacteriia > Krumholzibacteriales > Krumholzibacteriaceae. The sequence continues at coordinate 2,404,150 of CP070727.1, forward strand.
CCAGGTTGTAGTAGCTTTCGGTGATCCGCGGATGGTCGCGGCGGAGGTGTTTCTCTCTGATAGCCAGGGCCCGTTCGTGGATCTCCCGTGTTTTAGCATATTCGCCGGCGGCCTGATGCAGGTTCGCGCAGATGTTGAGTGTGTGTGCGACATCGGGGTGATCAGGACCGAGAACCTTTTCCTGGATGGCCAGGGCGCGTGCATTCAGCGGCCGTGCGGTCTTGTAATCACCCATTAACCAGTAGAGCGTTGCAAGGTTGTTCAGACTCGTCGCCACCCGGGGATGGTTCGATCCGAAGGCTTTCTCCCGGATCGCAAGGGCGCGTTTGTACAGTGGCAGCGCCTCCTCGTGTTTCCCCATCGCTTCGAGGACAATGGCGAGTCCATTCACACTGTTCGAGACATCGGGATGATCGGGACCGAGGGCTTTTTCACGAATTGCCAGGGCCCGTTCATAGAGTGGTACCGCTTCAGTGAAGTTGCGCATCTGCCTGTGGAGATTACCGAGATTGCTTGCCGTCTTACCGACCAAAGGATGGTCGTTGCCCAGGAATTTCTCTCGAATCGTGAGGGCGTTTTCAAACAGCGGCCGTGCCACCTCGAAGTCTCCGACATCGCTGAGCAGCGTGGCGAGCTCCTCCTGGCTGCACGCCACCTCGAGGTTATCGTCACCGAGATCGTCCCGCCGTATTTCAAGGGCTTCATCCAAGAGCGGACGGGACTGGTTGTAGAGCCCGAGCCCTCTGTATACGCGCCCCATGGTGACCATGAGCCGTGCCTGGATCAACGGCTGGCCTGCGAGTTCCGTGGCGATTTTTTCTGCTCCCTTGTCCAGGATTTCACGGGCCGTGATCGTGTTGCCTCGTGCCTCGCCGGGGTCGGATACTGCGAACAGTTCTTCGAGGAACTGTGACACGCGGCTCGCGGTCTCGGCCTCCTCACGGGCCACCCGCTCGGCGTTCTTGGCCCTGATCAGGCCGATCGTTGTTCCCGTGATCCCGAGGATCATGGCGATCACCACGATCGAGGCGGCCGTCACTCCAACCTTGTGCCTCATAACGAATTTCTTGAGGCGGTATATATTGCTCGGTGGCCCCGCCAGAACCGGCTGCTGGTTCAGGTGGCGCTCGATGTCCTCGGCCATGTCGGAGGCGGACGCATACCTGCGTGTCCGGTCCTTGTCCAGTGCCTTCATGATGATCCAGTCCAGATCCCCGCGCAGTTGGCTCGATAGGGCTGCCGGACTGGTGTGCTGGCTTTTTACGGCGATCACCGAGACCTCTCCGAGCGTGGTGACGCGCCTGCTCGGTTTGGGCGGTTCCTCCTCCCGGATTTTACGGCGGATGCCGTCGAATCCGGCCTTGCGTAACTCCTCCGAGTCGAAGGGAAGCGCCCCGACCAGTAGTTCATAGAGAATTACCCCGAGGGAATAAACATCCGTTCGTGTATCGATATCCTCCCCTGTCAGCTCCGCCTGCTCGGGGCTCATGTACTCCGGCGTGCCGATCAGCTGGCCAAGATGTGTGAACATCGTCTTCTCGGTCAATGGCTGCGCCGTCGCCTTGGCCACCCCAAAGTCGATGATCTTCGGCACCGGCTTGTCATCGACTTTGGCTATGAGGACGTTACTCGGTTTGAGATCCCGGTGGATCACCGCCTTCTGATGCGCGTGCTGCACACCCTCACACAGATGTATGAAGAGCTCCAGCCGCTCCTTGGTGGTGAGCATGTGACGGTTGCAGTAGTCTGTGATGGGTATGCCCTGAACGTACTCCATGGTGATGTAGGGCCGTCCCAGGGGAGTCGAGCCCGCATCATACACCTTGGCGATGCATGGGTGGTCCATGAGGGCCATAGCCTGCCGCTCGGCTTCGAATCGGGCCACGACCTCCTTGGTGTCCATACCCGCCTTGAGAATCTTCAGGGCGACTATGCGGTGAAACGGTTTTTCCTGCTCGGCCGACCATACATCCCCCATTCCACCCACACCGATTCGTTCGCGGAGACGGTAGGGTCCGATTATGCCGTCGGGGCTGGCGCTCTTGATGTATCGCGACTTTTTACGATGGCTCACGTCGGGTTGGGGGGCGTGCGATTGAGTGATGCTTCTTAACTCCGAGATGAAATCCTCCATGGTCGGCAAGCGATCTTCCCTGTTTTTCTCCAGCATATTGCTGACCAGATCCTGCAACGATGCCGGTAGGTCTGATCTGTGATGTTCGAGTAGAGGGGGTGCCTCGTTCATGATCATGTACATCATCGCCATCCCGTGGTCGGCCCGAAACGGGTGTTCCCCCGTGAGCATTTCATAGAACACGACACCCAGTGAGAAGATATCCGATCGTACATCGATGTCTCCGCCGACCACCTGCTCCGGGGACATGTATGCTATCGTCCCCAGGGGGCTTCCCGTCACCGTCAGTTTCGTCTGGCCCGCCAGCTTTGCCACCCCGAAGTCGAGGATTTTGACAAGCCCGTCTTTAGTGATAATCAGATTCGCCGGTTTGATGTCCCTGTGGACGATTCCCTGCCCATGGGCACTGGCCAATCCGGTCGCGACCTGGGTGGCGATATCGATCGCCTCATTGATCTCCAGCGTTGTATCTGCCAGCAGATCCCGTAGGGTATCCCCCTCGTAGTACCCCATCGCCATGAACATCTGCCCGTCGGGGAGTTCATCGATCTCGTAGATTGTGCAGATGTTCGGATGTTCCAGTGCGGAGGCGGCCTTCGCCTCGCGTATGAAGCGTTTCTTGATATCTTCCTCGGCGGTGAGGTGGGAGGGTAAAAACTTGAGTGCAACGAAGCGGTCGAGGTTGAGGTCCTGGGCCTTGTAGACCACCCCCATTCCACCTTCGCCGATCGCTTCGACAATCTTGAAATGCGATACTGTTTGCCCGATCATGTCTATGTTGGCCGAGGTCGTAGTTGAAGATAATCCTCTATAGTCAGATGCTATCAGGAAAGGCCGATACCGTCAATGGACATTGACATCTGTGGTTCCCCTTCAGCCGCCGATTTCAGGCGGCCGCGGGAGGCGGCAGCCTTATTGACTTATGGGATTTTTACTGATAATCTCGTGACCCGGTGAGGCTCTCAGACTGTGGAATATCCAGATCTCGAAGTAGCCCCCGAAAAAAGAGCTCGGAGTTTATAGGTTGGGTCGTGATACGCGGCTTATCCTTGCAGGGAGATCTTGTAGCTTGAAGACAACAGCGCACCCGGCGAGACTCGTCCTCGAGGACGGTTCGGCTTTCCATGGATTCTCTTTCGGCTCGGTAAGGGCGGTGAGCGGAGAGGTGGTGTTCAATACAGGAATGGTCGGGTACCCGGAAAGCTTGACGGATCCTTCATACAGGGGACAGATACTGGTCATTACATACCCTATCATCGGCAACTACGGCGTCCCGGCACATGCCGGAGACAGCGGTCTGGCGGATTACTTCGAATCCGACAGGATACAGGTCCGGGGCCTTGTCATAGCTGATCTGACTGATGAATATTCACACTGGAACGCCGGCAAATCCTTGTCGCAGTGGATGGGAGAACACGATGTTCCGGGGATATTCGGCGTTGATACAAGGGAATTGACCAAGAGATTGCGGGACAAGGGAACCATTCCCGGTAAGATTATCTATGACAGGGACGAAATCGATTTCGAGGATCCCAACAAAAGAAACCTGGTCTCTGAAGTGAGTATCGCAGAGCCTGTTCTATACGAAGGTGGGGAGAAACGGATCACGCTGGTTGACTGCGGCGTGAAAAACAACATTATCAGGTCATTTGTAAATAGAAACGTGACGGTCTTCAGGGTTCCCTGGGATTATGATTTTTCCAGCGAAAAATCGGACGGGATTCTGATCTCAAACGGTCCCGGTGATCCGAAAATGTGTAATTGTACGATCGAGAATGCGAGGAAGGCTCTTGGGAAAAGCACCCCCATTCTGGGTATATGCCTGGGTTCGCAGATTCTGGCTCTCGCGGCAGGCGCAGACACGTACAAGCTGAAGTTCGGTCACCGGAGCCAGAATCAACCGTGCAGAGAAATGGGAACGAAGAGGTGCTATATCACATCGCAGAACCATGGGTATGCGGTCGATTCCGATACATTGCCGCAAGACTGGCGGGAATGGTTCTTCAATAATAATGACACGACGAACGAGGGTGTCGTCCATATTTCGAAACCGTTCTTCGGAGTTCAGTTTCATCCCGAAGCATCTCCGGGGCCCGACGATACCGAGTTCATCTTTGATATGTTTGTAAGGACTCTGAAATGAGAAAGAAAGTGAAGAAGGTTTTGATCCTGGGCTCTGGTGCGATAAAGATCGGCCAGGCGGGTGAGTTCGACTATTCCGGGAGCCAGGCGATAAAAGCGTTGAAAGAAGAGGGCATCAAAACGATCCTCGTGAATCCGAATATAGCGACTATCCAGACCTCCGACTATCTTGCCGATGAGGTCTATTTTCTGCCCATCAACGCCCATTATGTCGAAAAGATCATACA
>CP070727.1:2408752-2487729 GCA_020350885.1 bacterium
ACAAGCAGCGAGAAGATCGCCAGACCAACGGTGAACAGGACGGCCCACGCACCGCGTGCATGGTAGCCCCTCCTGGACCTGACAAGGAATGCGAGCGTCTCCGTGAAGATCCGTTCTGGCTTATCGGTGGTTCCCTCAACCGGATTGCCGGACTGGCCGGATCGCTCGCCTTGGTGTTCGTTGTAGCGTCTGTCACGGTGCTCGTTATGCCACCCGCCGGAATGCCCGCCATTCCGCCCGCCTTGGCGCTCGCCATTCCGCCCACCGGGGCGCTTCGTATCATGCAGGTCGTCACTCATCGCGTCAGTGCATAGTAGAGAATGTTCACCGCCATCCGGAACGCCTGCTCCCGTTTCTCGGGAGGATCCCCATGGACATCCGGGTCCTCGAGGCCGTCCCCGACATCACTCTCATACGTGTAGAAGACCATCAGCCGGTCCCCGTTGAAGATGCCGAAACCCTGCGGCTGCTTGCCGTCGTGCTCGTGTATCTTCGGGGGACCCTGGAGATCGTAGAAACAATGGTATATCGGGTGGTCCAGGGGAAGCAGGACGAGCCTTTTCTCGGGGAAGAGTTCGGCCGCCATTCTCCTGAACGATTCGTCCATTCCGTAGTTATCGTCCGCATAGAGAAAACCGCCCGCCAGCAGGTGCCGGCGAAGCCGCAACAGCTCCTCGTTCGTGAGACGCACATTCCCGTGTCCCGTCATGTACAGGAAGGGATGCGAGAAGAGATCGGGATCGCCGATCTCGATAACCCCCTCGTTCCGGGCGGTCGGTATACCGGTACGTTTGGCGAACTCACGGAGGAGGTTCGGGAGCGAGGAAGGATCACTGTACCAGTCGCCGCCGCCGCCGTACTTGATCCGGGCTATCGAGACGCGCAGCCGTTCGAGTAACGCCTGGCGCTCCTGCACCGCCCGGCTCTCCTTGCGGTACCCTCCCGGCGGCATCGCCTTCTGTGCGAGGAGTGACGGTGTGGGATGCAGTAGGATATACAGGGCTATGGTGAAATATATGGCCGTAGTATATGTCGAAGGTCGCATGATATGTAGCCCGGCGCTACGGCGTGCCACCGGCTTCCGAAAGCGAGAGCCTGCGCGCCGCACTGGCACCGGCCTCCAAAAGCGAGAGCCTACACGCTCCCAAAAAACAATCCCCGCACGATCCATCACGGTCCATCCTCTTCATTCGAAATCGGTAATCTCACAATAGCTTCTACCCCCCGCTCCCCCTCCCTGTTCCGTAGTACTATCTCACCGTCCATCTCGTGCATGAGGTTCCGGCAGATTGCCAGTCCCAGTCCGGTGCCGTTCGTCTTCGTCGAGAAGTACGGTTCGAAGAGGCGCTCTTGGACATCGGGGGGCAGCCCCGTGCCGGTATCCGCCACGCTGATCACCGCCTCCTCCCCCGACCGGTAACATCCGAGGATGATCTTCCCTCCCTCGGGCATCGCCTCGAGCGCATTCTCCATCAGGTTGACGAGCACCTTTCTGAGACCCTCCCGGTCGGCCCGCACCGGAAGGTTCTCGTCTTCGTGAAGATCTATATCGACCCGTTCGGCCCCCCGATAGGAAGATATAAACTCGTGCAAGAAATCACCAAGGAGAACGGTTTCGGGTTTCAGATCGGAGACCTTGCCGAAGCTCGAAAACTCCGAGGCGATCCGCCGTAGGATATCCGCCTGCTGCAGCACCGTCTCGACACCGCTCTTGAATATCTCCCCGAACTGCTCGCTCTTCGCATCATAGGCGCGCTGCATGAGCTGCGCCGAGATCCTGAGGGGGGTCAACGGGTTCTTGACCTCGTGTGCGATCTGCCGCGCCATCTCGATCCACGCCGAGAGCTTCTTCGATCTGATGAGCTCGGTGAGATCGTCGAAGACGACGACCGTCCCGAGCCGTTCCCCGCCGACAGCGATGCCCGCCACGACCGCCTTGATCTCCCGCTTCTCCGAACCAGAGAAGAGTGAGAACTCGTGCTCCCCGCCGCCTCGTGCACCCTCCAATGCAAAGAGGCGGAAGAGGGGCGCCAGCTCCTCCCCGCCGATCTCATCCGTACGGCTTCCGACGACCTCGTTCACGGATAGTCCCAGGATCCGCTCCCCGGCGGGATTCAGTGTGATGATCCGCCCATCGCTGTCGGAGGCCATTACCCCGGTAGCCACGTTGTCGAGAACCGCCGCAAGGTAGCGCTGCCGCTCGAGCAGGTTGCGCTGTGCCTCATCGAGGGCCGTTGTCATCGTGTTGAATGAGGCAACGAGTTCACCGATCTCATCCGGTGCCTTGGCCTCGAGCCTGAATGAGAGGTCCCCCTCGATGATCCGCCGTATCCCCCCTATAAGCGCCGCTATCGGATTGAATATCTTCCCCGCCAGGAAGAAACCGAGGGTGATCGTCGCGGCCAGAAGCAGTGCCAGCAACCCGAGAACAAGGGCCGAGGTCCTCAGAAGCTCCTTCTGAACCAGCGCCGGCTGGTAGAGCATCGGCACGGACAGCACCCCGTGCTCTCCCCCCCGCAGCGCCATGAGGGGGGCGCTCGCAACATGATACGTATAATCGCCCAGCGCCTCCTGCCGGACGAGCACCTCACTCCCCCTCAGGGCGATCTCCGCAAAGACGGAGGGCGCAACCAGCTTGTCGAGGAAGCCCCCGATGAAGAGCTCCCGTTCGCTCGAGGCGACAATGCGCCCGCCATAATAGACATTGATATCCTTTCCGAGGGTTGATGCGATATCACCCACGAAGTCGTCGTCGATCCTGCGCCGGTAATAGAGATATCCGCCGGGATGCCCGGGTAGATTCACGTTGAGCACTACCCCGCCGTACAGGTACGGCGGGGTGAAGCCTACACTGAGCCTCCCGATTCCCTTGTTGTCGAGAATCAGCTCGGTCTCATTACGGTTGAAATCGCTCAGGCTCTCGTCCAGAAGGATCTCACCCGAGCGATCGAAGAGGGTGAACTGCGTGGTCTCGAGCATGGCCACATCCCTGATCCGCGCATCCGTTTTTCCCCGGATAATGTCGCGCATGTACTGGCTTCCTGCGAAGGACTCCGCCTCGGACCGGATCGAATGAACGATCAGGGAAGCGGCGGAGTTCGCCCCCGCAAGAGCTTCCTGTTCTCCTTCAAGCTTGAACCGGCGCTGGATAAACTGGGTTGAGAAGAGACCGAGAATAACGACGGGAAGGACCGAGACGGCTATGAACGAAAGCAGGATCTTCTCCCTGAAGCCGAGACCCACTGCAAACTGAATCGATGGAATCGTTCTTCCCACGACGGGCAGCCTCTTGAGAATCATGATCACAACGAAGGAGAGCAGTGTAAGCAGCACATCGAGCGAGACGATGGTGGCCCATTTGAGAAGTTGTTCTATGGTCCCGGCAAGTCGGTAGCCGACGAGAAAACCCCCACCACCCTCGAGCACCATTACGATCGCCCGGTAGGTATCCCTGCCGATATCGAGATCGAACCACTCCTGCCCGGTGCCGGAGATCTCCGAACCGACCGCAAGAAGTGGATTCGAGGAATCGACCACCCTGCCTCCCCGCACCTTCGCCACGAGCAGGTTCTCGGGCTCGTCGACACGGGGAGCGAGGGCGCCGCGCTCGATATTTTGCAGGATATCAGGCGCCACGGGACCCGTTCTTGCGAGGAGCTTGGGATTCTCGAAGAAGTAGGGAATAATGATCTCCACCCTCCCACTCCGCCGGCCCTGGATATGGGAGACCGGTGCGATGCCGCGGTAGTAGTAGACGGTTCCGTCCCGTGTCTCCTGCTCGAACTGCTCCACGTGCGGCCCGTCGTGTTCGGGCTCCACCGCGGATCGCCCCGCCGTCTCGAACGGCATGCCCACCTCGAAGCGGGAGAAACAGACTCCATCTACATCGTACACGGCAAAGACACAGGAGAGATTGAACCGGCTGAGGTAACTTTCCGCCCAGATCTCGAAGGCGAGGGACTCCCTGCGTTGGGCAATCTTCGCATGAAGCGCACGATCGTCGGTGATCTCCTGGCAGAGATCGGGAAGAACGGCCTGCAGCCAGTTGTCCTCCGGATAGTTGAAGTCCTGCGCCTTCTCGATCACCCGGCTCTCCCTGAGGCCTGTATACCGCTCGGTACCGACGCCGAAGATGACCATTGTACATATGAGAACAAGTAAAAACGACGAGAGGACGACCGAGATCATCTCCTCCTTCTTGATCAACGGAAAGATCCCGGCCGATAGGACGACCAGACCGGCTATTGCCACCACGAGCGGCCAGGCAAGGTGTAGCAGCGCTGCGGCCGCGCCGATAGCCGCCAGCGAGGTCACGATAACCTCCGCCACGGTACCCGCACGCCACACCATGATGAGCCGGATGATGAAGAGTGCTGCGATGAATACGGCTGAGACCGAGAAGAGAAGTGCCAGGTGTAATACGGCGACCGGAAGGTCGAAGAATGCGACATCGAGGCCGATGAGCCTGGGATTGGCGTTGAGAATGACGCGGGAGACGATTCCCTCCGTCAGCCACACACCCACCGTGAGCACCGCAACGAGAGCCGCCGCCCTGGCCAAGAAGAATCCCACATGAAAGGGCCGTCTCGAGGTGATCGGTTTCTCGAGATACCCGGTGTAGTACGTGCGGTACGTCCGTATGATGCCGAAGACAAGGATAAGGGCGAAGAATGCCGTGACTAGAAAATCGCCGGCAGTGCGCAGCAGCCCGCCGGGGAAATCATCTGCAAAGAGTGCCGGATCGAAGAGATTGGTACCGAAGAACCCACTCGGAATATCGAGTCGAAGAAGCAGGTATCGTATCAGGGTGAGAAATGCGAGAAAGATCACCAGCCGTTTGAGGAAGTTCCATGAACGCCCCCGCGTGATGCTTCGCCGTTTGCCGTAGAGACCGTAGATCCAGAACGCGATGACGAGCACCGTCAGAATGATACACATTCCCGCCCACAACACACGTCGATCCTCGCGCCCCTTCAGAACTGCATCGAAGGGATCGCCGAGAATGCTCAGACGTGCGAGCGGCAGGCCGGTCGATGCGTGGACGATCCCATAGACCTGAACCCGCGCCCCGGGGGTGTAGAGCACCTGCTCCGTCGAATCCGTCAGGCTTTCATCGATCCAGCGCCTGTCGCCGCCGTGCTCGCCCATCGAGAAGTTGAAGCCGAGGTCGACGTCGTAGCGCTCGCCGAGAATCTCACTGAGGCTCGTGCTGCGAAGATACCTGTTCTGGATACGGTAATTAATCTCGAGGGGAACATCCACGACGACCATCCCGCCCGACTCGAGTGGTATCTGGCAGACGAGAAGCGTGTAGAGCTCCGTCTTCCCTGTGAAGACCAGCGCTTCGGTCACGGGTGCCGACGACAGGCCGAGGAAGCGGGGTCTCCCGCCCCAGGCGATGCGCTCCCCGCGATGTGTGAACACCTGGATCCCCACTTCACCGAACAGTGCCGCTCCTCCGGAGGGTGTCGAGGCCAGGGAATCCATCCTTTCGATAAGCCTGGCCCGACCCACGGCATCCATCCCATCGAACCTCTTTCGCCCGATCAAACCGTCCGTCGCCTGCGCAAGCCCGAGTATCAGCCGCTCCAGCTCACTGACCTCTCCCCGGGCCTTCGTGTACACCTCCTGGAGCCGCTCGACTTCCTGTTTCTGCCAGGTCTCCTCCGTCGTTCTCATCGGGAATGCGATGATAACGATGAGTAGAATCAGAACGAGGGGAACGAGAGGCACCGGGGAAACCGTCGTTACGAGTGGACGCGGCCTGTCGTTGTCCCTCTCATCCACCGTGTGAGGTTCGACGATATCGGCGAGTTTTCGGGGGTACCAGCCGTCTCCGACAGCCCTTGCACCGCCCCGACCGTATGCAATCCGTCCGGTGCTCGGCAGGAACGTGAAGACGATAGCGCCGGTGGCGAGAAGAAAAAGGGTAATCCAGACAGGCAAGGGGAGCAGGATGCGATCAAGGGAGAGATACGCAATGAAGAAGAAGAGGGCGCCGATCAGGAAGATCCATACAACGACGAAAAAGAGATTCTTCTCTCTGTTTCCATCCACTGTCCACAGGCTCCAGCATGTTCGAGCGATTTACCGTGTCGTTTTGATCTCGGCCACCACCCACCGCTCCCCCTCCTTGCGCAACGTCACGTACACCTTATCCTGGTAGAGCCTGTTGTTTCTAACCTTTTTATAGCTCCGCTGGGCAACCCCGTAAACCCTCCGGTCGGGTTTGTCGAGGTTATGGTACTTGACGAATTTGAACTTCACCGGAGTGGCGGCCTTGAACATCCTCTGGAAAAGGTAACGGACCTGCGGCCGGCTGAAGTAGCCGCCTCTCTGCCCGATTCCTCTTACATTGAGAAATATCTTCGAATCGCCGGCGAAACGGGAAATAGCCTCAGCGTTACCACTTTCCCATGCCTTTGCAAGTCCCCTGAAGACCGAAATCGGTCTCGTGTATACACGCTCAGGGCTGGCACCGATCCGTTCGACCTTTTTCTTCTGGGACCAAGCCTCTGTAGCAAACGGGGCAATCCCGATAAAGACTGCAATCACTATCAGGCCTGTGCGAATCTGTTTCATCACAATACAGCGCTCCGTACAAAGCATACTCTACCGTATCATCTATAAGGCAATTGCCATGCCAGTAAACTCTTATGTAATAATTGAAGTTACAGAGATAATCGGAAGACGTATGTCCACTTTTGGAGAATGCCGTCCTATAAAAAGGACAGTGTAACGGGGTATCTATCGGTGACTGATCCGTCAGGATCGTCTGTTACGTCTATGGCCGAGCGAGGTCGCCGGAGGCCGGATGATCCCCCGACGGCCGTATATCCCCTACGGCCAGCTCCGGTAGATGAAGATGCCGACTATGGCAATCCCCAGCACAAACTTCACTATCATGGCCAGGAGCTTGCCGATAAAGGCGAAAAATCCTGTCTGGAGAGCCCTATCGAGTGACCGGTAATAGATATACTCGAAGAGCACCGCCCCGGCGAAAGCCCCCACGAAGCCCATGATCAGGCTTCCGATAACCGGCATGATGAAGGTGCCGCCGATCGCCCCGGTGAGACCGCCGATAAAGGCCCCGAGCACCCCCCACTTCGTTGCCCCCTTATGTGCTACATAGACGAGCCCGAGGAACGATTCGATGATCTCACCGACGACCGCGATCCCCGCCATCACGAGAAGCAGTTTCCACCCGACGGTGGTGAAACCAGTCGCCAAATCGTAGATCGTTATCGCGCCGAGCGCGATCCAGCCCCCGGGAACACCCAGGAATATCAAGATATTAAATGCGAAGAGAACGATGTAGAAGATGACGAGACCTATATACTGGAGGACGGCGACCACCGGTCACTCCCGCATCAGCCGGCCCTGCGGCGGGAGCTCAACCGGTTCTGCCACTCGATGAGGATCGGGCTCGCAACATAGATGGAGGAATAGGTTCCCACGATGATCCCGACCATGAGGGCGAATGCGAAGTCATGTATCACTTCGCCGCCCATGAAGAGGAGGAAGAGAACGACGATCAAGGTCGTGAGCGATGTGATAACCGTTCTGCTGAGCGACTCATTGATGGAGATATTGATCATCCGCTCGTACGATTCCCGCCTACGAAGACCGAAGTTCTCACGGATCCTGTCGAAGACGACGATCGTATCGTTGAGGGAGTAGCCTACGATCGTCAGCAGCGCGGCGATGATCGCCAGCGATATCTCCTTGTCGAGCATCGAGAAGATTCCAACGGTTATGACGACATCATGGATCAGGGCGATGATGGCCCCGACGGCGAATTTGAACTCGAAGCGCCAGCTGATGTAGATGAGGATACCGAAGAGGGAGATCACGATCGCCGCCCAGGCCCGGTTCTTGAGCTCCTCACCGATCTTTGGCCCGACCGTCTCCGTACGGCGGACCTCGATTTCATGATCGGGAAAGTATGCAGAGAGCCTTTCTATCAGCGTCCGGGCGGCCTTGGCCTCCGCTCCGAGATACGGAAGGCTGAAAGCGACGCGCGTGCTGGTCTCCTGCGTGGCACTGACGATACCGACCCCCTGCTCCTTGATCTGCTCCTTGAGCTCTTCGATGGCGGGCACGGAGTCGGCCTCCACAATGACGAGGTTGCCGCCCTCGAACCTCGTCGAGTAATCGGGGGGCTGCTCCTCGACGGAGACGATCCTCCACCCGTATCCCGGTGCCGATGCTTCGAGGGCCTCGAGGAGCCGGGATGAGACCATCTCCGACTCGCTGATCTTCTCTATCTTGATAAGGTATTCGTATTCGCTCTTCGACTGATCCGACTGGCCGTACCTCTGGATCTCCGCGCCGCCGTACCCCGCCTCGATAACCACATCCCTGAGCTCATTTATCTGTATGGGTCTGTCGAAGAGGACCTGTATGAGTGTGCCGCCTTCGAAATCGATGCTGAGATTGGGCCCACCCCTGATGGCAAGGGAAACCAACCCTGCAACGATCAGCACCACAGAGATCACGAAGGCCCGGTTCCGGGATCCTGTGAAGTTGAAATGCGTCTCACCGAAAAACTTCATACATTCTCCTCGAGCCAGGCGGCACTATATGTGCAGCTTCTTGACCCGCCCGCTCCTCGTCCAGAGATCGAAGATCACCCGGCTGAAGACCAGGGCCGTGAACATGCTTGCTATGATGCCGATACTCAACGTCGTGGCGAATCCCTTAATGGGCCCCGTACCGAACTGCCACAGGACCACCGCAGTGATGAGTGTCGTGAGGTTTGCATCCAGAATCGTTGTGAAGGCACGGTCGTACCCGGCATCTATCGCCGAGCGGATGGTCTTCGCCTTGCGGAGCTCCTCACGGATACGCTCGAAGATAAGCACGTTGGCGTCGATCGCCATACCGATCGTAAGGATTATGCCGGCGATACCGGGCAAGGTAAGTGCCGCCCCGAGATACGCCAGCAGCCCAAAGAGGATCACCAGGTTGAAGATCAGGGCAATCGAAGCGATCCCGCCAGATAGCTGGTAGTAGATAATCATGAATATGATCACGATGATGAGGCCGAAGAGCGCCGCCCGTATCCCCATGCGTATCGAATCGGCTCCCAGGCTCGGACCGACCGTCCGCTCCTCCCTGATGAGCATCGGCGCCGGCAGGGCACCTGCCCTGAGGGTGATCGCCAGATCCCGCGCCTCGGTATCGGGAAAATCCCCCTCGATAACTCCCGAGCCGTCGGGGATCTTGCTCCTGATCACGGGGAAGGACCTGATCCTGCCGTCGAGCACGATCGCCGTAAACCGGCCGACATTCTCACCGGTGAATCGCGAGAACTCCCTGGCCCCCTTGCGGTTGAACCTGAACCGTACCAGGAGCCTGTTCGGGGCCTGTGGATCCGCCTCTGGTACGGCGTTCACGAGGTTGGCACCGGAAACCGTCACATCCTTTGCGATGAGAAAGAGGAACTTTCCCCTTCCACCTTCCGGAAGGGGCGTCCAATCGTCGAACCACATGAATTCCGAGTCCTCCGGTATCGCCTCGATAACCTCGGGATCGGCGAGCATGCGCCGGACCCGTGGTATGTTATCTTCATGCACGATGAGCCAATCACGGTAAAAGCTCATGAGCAGTGATGTAAACGGCTTGTCCTTGTTCATTGTCTGGAGCGGAATGTCTATCGGGACATCGGGGGTCTGCTGCATGAGCAGGCTCTCCGGTACCATGGATGAGTCGAACGGGGTGGGTACGGGTGGTGTCTCCTCGGCAGGTGGAATCGTCTCCTCGGCTGCCGGGATTGTCTCCTCGAGGACGTCAACCGTCTCCTCCGCCACCGGAACCTCGGGCACGAAACCAACGGCGGTATCAGCCACAGATGGAGTAATCTCGATGAGCGAGTCGCCGTGGGCCCGCTTGAGAACCCTGTCCAGCTTGTTGAGTATACCGACGACCTCCTCCTGCTGCCTGACCAGATGCCACTGAAGCATCGCCGTTTGTCCGATGAGACGTTTCGCACGCTCTGCATCCTGAAGCCCCGGGAGCTGTACGAGGATCCGCTTTGCCCCCTCTTTCTGAATGGTGGGCTCCGATACGCCGAACTGGTCCACCCGGTTTCGGATGATCTGGAGCGCCCGGTCGAGGACATCTCGCTTCTCGTCATCCTTGAGCTGCGAATCGTCCACTTCGAGTACGAGATGCATCCCGCCGCTCAGATCGAGCCCGAGCTTGATCGCCTTGCCCATCAGCTTATCAATCTCCTCGGGATCATCGATCTCGAGTGCGGTTCGTTCCTCCCGGCCCATAGTAACGAGCCTGAAGGTCGGATACAGGAAGTACAGCGAACCGAGCAGGACGACGAGAACAATAATGATCTTAATGCGTAACGCTCTGGTCAATATTCCTCACTTCAAACCTGAACACGAAAGGTATACCTCGCCTCACAGACTATGCCCATGCCCGTGGAAATTGTAAATTATATCAATGATTCCACTTCAGTCAAATGGAAAATGGTACGGCTGTATAAAAATCGCCTAAGTAGTATGAATAAACACCGGTCGTACGTTGTATACTGAAATGAGAGGAAGATCACGGTAACACGAGAGGGAGGATTCGTAATGGAGCGGCTCAACTACAGTTGCCCGAAATGCTCGGGAAGCGATTACGAGGTGGGCGAATTCAGAGCGACCGGCGGATTCTTTACGAAGCTCTTCGATGTCCAGAGCAAGCGCTTCACAACAGTCTCCTGCACACGATGCAAGTACACGGAGATCTACAAAGCCGACAGCAGCATGCTCGGCAACATCTTCGACTTCTTCACAAGCAGTTAGGCGCTGCTGCATTCGCGGCGCGGCATGGCGCCCGATCGGTGGTGCCGGCCAGTGAAACACGTGCCCGCCACACCACCAGCCCGGTGCACCATATAATCGGTGAAACACCCACCTGCGGTACCAACGTGGAAGGAGATAATGGAATATGGCTGCCATCAAGCGAGCACTGCTGATCTGTACTGCCGTATCGCTTCTGTGCATCGGCATACAGAACGATGCGGCAGGCGAGCCCCCCGCAACTCGGGAGGATGAACTCATCGGCCGCGCCACTCGGTTTGTCGAGCTCCTCCGCAGCGGGGAATACCAGGAGGCCGTGGCGGACTTCGACGAGACCATGAAGTCGGTCTCGCCCCCCGGTAAGCTCGAAGAGACCTGGAAGGCCCTTATTGCCCAGGTCGGTCCCCTAAAGAGGCGGACAGGTGTGAGGCAAGAGCCCTGGAAGCAGTATGAGCTCGTCTTTGTTACCTGCGAGTTCGAGCGGGCGTTACTCGATATCAAGGTCGTTTTCGATCCGGAGGGACGCATCGCCGGAATGTGGTTTCAGCCGGCACAGCAGGCGGGGGACTACGATCCGCCCGGTTACTCCGAGCCCGATCTCTTCAACGAACGGGAGGTCACGGTCGGGAGCGGTGAATGGGCACTGCCCGGGACCCTTACACTTCCAGATGGGAAGGGGCCGTTTCCAGCAGTTGTTCTCGTGCACGGCTCGGGACCACAGGATCGGGATGAGACGATCGGTCCGAACAAGCCGTTCCGTGACATCGCAGAGGGTCTCTCATCAAGGGGAATCGCCGTCCTCAGGTACGAGAAGCGTACAAAGGAGCACGCTACACGGTGTGCCGCGATGCGGAACCGGCTCACCGTCAAGGAGGAGACGGTCGATGATGCCCTGGCGGCGGTCGAGCTGCTGAGGCGTACGCAGCCGATCGACGGTGACAGGATCTTCGTGCTCGGTCACAGCCTGGGCGGAATGGTCGTGCCGAGGATCGGAGGCCGTGATCCCCGCATCGCCGGCTTTATCATCATGGCCGGTGCAAACCGGCCGATGGAGGATATGATCCTGGAGCAGACCCGCTATATCTCCGGGCTCGATGGAACGATCTCGGATGAGGAGCAGGAGCACATCACCGCGCTCGAGCGGCAGGTAGCACGGGTGAAGGCAGCCGATCTCTCGCCCGACACACCGGCCGATGAGCTTCCGTTCGGTATCCATGCACGCTACTGGCTCGATCTCAGGGGTTTCGAACCGGCGAAGGCAGCCGCCTCGCTGGCCCGCCCGATTATGATTCTGCATGGCGAGCGGGACTATCAGGTCACGGCCGCCGATCTCCGCGGCTGGAAGCGGGCGCTCGCAGACCGGAAGGATGTGACCGTGAAATCGTACCGGAAGCTGAACCACCTATTCATAGAGGGCAACGGTGCGAGCGGACCATCGGAGTATCAGCAGCCCGGTCACGTGGCCACAGAGGTGATCGAGGACATCACACGATGGATCGGAGGGATTCACGCGCGTTAGCTGTCCGTTCACAGCGGCTGAGCTCCCTGCCCACCCTTCCTCCCATTGCATTCTACGGCACAACCTATTAGAATACTCCAATCGCACGGTCACAAGATGATCGCACCGGATGCTATTCGATACTTCTCCTGTATACGGTAATTCCGTAATGCACCGATCATCCCCCGTGCCTGCATACCGCCACCCGATAGTTACGGGGCGCCGACACCATTTCAAAGGAGATACCATGCCTAATGTCCGGTTCAATCGACTACCCATCATTCTTGTCTGTGTGCTTTTGTGCATTCCGCAGCCGGCCAGCCCGGAGGGGGACGCAGGGCGGGATGCTCCGCAGAAGCCTGCCGGATCACTTACCGCATCCGATGTCGCTGGGATCGAGTCGATCCGCGACGTCAGTATTTCACCCAACGGCCGGTGGATCGCCTGGGTACGGCGTGTGGCCGACCAGGAAAAGAATACGAGGCGCAACGACATCTTCCTGACCCGGCTGGCGGACACACTCACGGTCCAGTTGACACGCGACTCGGGCAACGACCGCTTGCCTCGCTTCAGCCCCGATGGATCCGCCCTGGCATTCATACGGACCGAGAAGAAGGCGAAACCTCAGCTCTACCTGTACCGAATGGCGGGCGGCGAGCCGGAGAAGCTCACGAGCCTGCAAACAGGGGTACGGCGTTTTGCGTGGCGCAGCGACGGAGAGATACTCTACACCGCAAGAGAGGACTCGACGCTCCGTGAGGTGAAGCTCGCCAAAGAACGGGACGATGCCGTCGTGGTCGCGGACACGGAGCACTACATGCCGGTAAGGCTCTTCGGCCTCGATACGAAATCGAAGAAGGTGCGGCGCCTGACGGTGAACGACGGAGAGATCACCGAGTTCGCCGTCTCCCCCGACGGCCGCATGGTGGTGACGAACGAGAACCAGGACGTAAACTACGAATACGACCAACGCATCCCGCCGAGGCAGTTCCTGCTCGATCTCGACTCAGGCGGGTGCCGGGAGATACTCACCGCACCGCACGTCGATCCGTTCAACTTCCAATGGGACGCTGCGGGTGGCGGTTTCTACTGCATCAGGCGGATAGCAAGCGACAGCACCGATACCTACGTCGGCATTCGGCGGCTCTACTATTATGATCTCTCCACCGACAGGCTCGCACCCGTCGATGCCGGTTGGGAACGGGGTATCGGCTACACGTACGGAACGGTGCGCGACGGTGCCGTCGTGCCGCTCATGGATGGAACCCGATACCGCATCGCTATCGTACGAAAGACGAAACGCGGATACCGGAAACGGATCCTCGAGGCCGCATCCGGTACACCGATGGTTCTCCTTGCAAGCCAGCGAAACGGCCACCGCATCGTCTACTCCGTCTCGGACGCCTCGAGCATCCCGGACGTCTGCGCCGCCACGATCAAGGGCGGCAAGCTCGAAGACGAGCAGACGGTCGTCCAGCTCAACGAGAAGCTCCGCACGAAGCGTCTCGCAAAGAGCGAGATCATCAGATGGCGGGGTGCACTCGACGAGGACATCGAGGGGATCCTCTACTATCCACTCGAATACCGGAAGGGCAAACGGTATCCCCTCGTTGTAAGCCTTCACGGCGGCCCGGCGGGTGTCGACAGGGATTTCTTCACCGAGGGATGGAGTAATTACCCGCATCTTCTGGCCACACGGGGTACCTTCATCCTCAAGGTGAACTACCACGGGAGCGCCGGCTACGGTCTCGCCTGGGTCGAATCGATCAAGGGACACTACTACGAGTACGAGGTGCCCGATATCCTCTCGGGCGTCGATCACCTGGTTAAACTCGGGCTCGTCGATCCCGAGCGGATCGGGATCATGGGATGGAGCAACGGCTCGATCCTCGCCATCGAGTGCTGCCTGCGCTCGAAGCACTTCAGGGCCCTCTGCGCCGGTGCCGGGGATGTGAACTGGATCAGCGATTACGGCAACTGCGCCTTCGGCGCCGCCTTCGACAACGCATACCTCGGCGGCCCTCCCTGGGAGGATGTGGATACCTACATCGAAAAATCACCACTGTTCAGAATGGACGATCTCGCAACTCCGACCCTTATCATGTTCGGCACGAAGGATATCAACGTCCCGACCGAGCAGGGATGGGAACACTTCCGTGCGATGCAGCAGATCGGCACTACCCCCGTGCGATTTTTACTCTTTCCCGGTGCCGCCCACGGCCTCGCAAAGCCCTCACACCAGAAGCGCAAGATCGAGGAGGAGCTCGCCTGGTTCGACCTGCACCTCTTCGAGACCTACGAGGCGCCCGATGAGTCCCTCGCAGAGGGTTCTCCCTTAGCACTGCTCATTAAGCGGTCGAAGGCCGCGCGGCACGGGGGACTGCTCGGCGAGACGGTAGACGGAATCCTGACGCCCGAGACGGTGGAATGTGCCGGTCTGAATGTCGGCAGGTTCGAGATTACACGGGCACAGTACGCTGCATTCGATGCGGGGTATACTTATCCGATCGGTACCGGCAACTTCCCGGCAAACGGCATCACCTTCGAGCAGGCAAGGGACTACTGCGCATGGCTGAGTGAGCGGACCGGGCGTCGCTTCCGACTCCCCACGAAGGATGAGATGACGAAGCTCATCGCCGCAGCCAAGGGGAACATCAACCACGAGAACAACCTCGAATACTGGGCAGGCTACACGCCGGCGCCTGAGGAGCGGGAGTCGCTTGCAGCAAAGATGGAAGGGCTGGGCGAGGCGGACCTCTTCCTGAAGGAGGCCGGTTCATTCAAGCCCACAGGCGAGCACGGCGTCTATGATCTCGGCGGGAATGTGGCGGAGTTGGTAACGACAGAAAACAAAGGAACGGTCATGGGCCTCTCGGCTGTCTCTACTGCCGACAAACGAACTGATTACGTCCCGCCGCCCATGGCGTATGTCGGGTTCCGCATCGTGGAGGTAGAATGATGCTTTCCTTCCATCCCGTTACCCCCGAACGATGGAAGGATTTCACAAAGCTCTTCGGCCCCCGCGGCGCATGCGGCGGCTGCTGGTGCACGTGGTGGCGGATCACGAGGAGCGAGTTCGAGAAGCGCAAAGGTGAGAAGAACAGACGGGCGATGAAGCGGATCATTGATTCGGGCGAGGTGCCGGGCATACTCGCCTACGACGGCACGGAGCCTGTCGGATGGTGCTCGGTCGCCCCCCGGGAGGCCTTCCCCGTGCTCGAGCGTTCCCGTGTCCTGAAGCGCATCGACGACAAGCCCGTTTGGTCGGTCGTCTGTTTCTTTATTCATAGGAGATACCGCCGCAAGGGGATCTCGCTCGAGCTCCTCAGGGAGGCGGTGCGGTACGCCGCATCGCAGGGCGCCCGTATCGTAGAGGGCTACCCGGTCGAGCCGAAGAAGGGAACGACCGCCGATCTCTTTGCCTTCACTGGCCTGTCATCGACCTTCCTCCAGGCGGGTTTTAAAGAAGCGGCGCGCCGGAGCGAGACACGCCCGATCATGCGCTACGAAGTACAACGAAGGGGTGGCACACGGAGTAGGTAGCCCCCTCGCATCCGATCGAAACAGCGATACGTGATTGCACACTAACACACAATACCTAGCAAGGAGTGACCGGTGAACAGAATCGAACGAGCAGTAAAGAGCTTCGAGGAGGATTTCAACTGCGCCCAGTCCGTATTCTCCGCTTTCGCGCCTGACCTCGGGCTCGAACGCGAAACGGCGCTTCGCATAGCCACCGGTTTCGGCGGCGGCATGGCACGCATGGGAAGCATCTGCGGGGCCGTGACCGGCGCCTTCATGGCAATCGGGCTCAGGCACGGCAGAACCGAGGCAGGCGATACGGAGGCGAAGGAGAGGACGTACGCACTCATCAGGGAGTTCGCGACCCGCTTCACAGAAAGACACGGCTCGATCATATGCAGGGAGCTCATCGACTGCGATATTTCCACACCAGAGGGCCTTAGAGATGCGGAAGATAGCGGTGTCTTCACGGAAGTATGCCCCAATTTTGTCAAGGATGCAGCGACAATTCTGGATGAACTGCTCTCGTTGGGATAGGGTTACCTGACAGCATGCGATCTCCCGTTTCTTCCATCCCAGTTGACTTAATCCATTGATGGTGATAGGATTCATTTACTGCAGGTTTATCTATTCAACCTAGGGGGCATACAATGAAGCGATTCATCTATATCTCGGTTTCACTGACGTATCTCGTGCTGGCTCTTATGACCTCGGGCTGTAGTGATGATTCAACCGGTCCCAAGCCCACCGATGAACCGAAACACCTCTGGAGCAAGCGCTTTGGTGATACGGATGAGCAGGATGCTACTAGTACCGCCTGTGACGGATTGGGGAATGTCATCGTGACGGGGGACTTCGATGGCACCGTGGACTTCGGCGGTGGACCGCTCACGAGTGCAGGTGGCTATGATATCTTTCTCGCGAAGCTCGATGCCAATGGCAACCACCTCTGGAGCAAGCGCTTTGGTGATGCAGATTACCAGTATAGTGAAAGTGTCGCCTGTGACGGATCGGGGAATGTCACAGCTACGGGGCACTTCAGAGGTACCGTGGATTTCGGCGGTGGACCACTCACGAGTGAAGGCGACACTGACATCTTTATCGTGCAGTTCGATGCCAATGGCAACCACCTCTGGAGCAAGCGCTTTGGTGGTTCAGATAGACAGTATGGTCTAAGTGTCGCCTGTGACGGATTGGGGAATGTTATAGTCACGGGGTACTTTAAGGGTACAGTGGACTTTGGCGGTGGACTGCTCACGTGCGCAGGCGAACCTGACATCTTCCTCGTGAAGTTCGATAACGATGGCGGCCACCTCTGGAGCAAGCGTTTCGGTGACGGAAACGGCCAACGATGCACCAGTGTCGTCTGTGACGGATCGGGGAATGTCATCGCTACGGGGAACTTCAATGGCACCGTGGACTTTGGCGGTGGACCACTCACGAGTGCAGGAGGCAATGATATCTTTCTTGCTCAGTTCGATGCCAACTGCAACCACCTCTGGAGCAAGAGCTTCGGTGACGCAGACTTGGCTCAGTTTGCTACTGGTATCGCCTGCGACGGATTGGGGAATGTCATCGCTACGGGGGACTTCGATGGCACCGTTGACTTCGGCGGTGGACCGCTCACGAGTGCAGGAGAATACGATATCTTTCTTGCGCAGTTCGATGCCAACGGCAACCACCTCTGGAGCAAACGCTTTGGTGATGCAAGTGCGCAGTGGGGTAATAGTGTCGCCTGCGACGGATCGGGGAATGTCATCGTGACGGGGAACTTTAAGGGTACAGTGGACCTTGGCGGTGGACCGCTCACGAGTGCAGGAGTATATGATAATGATATCTTTCTGGCTCAGTTCGATGTCAATGGCAACCATCTCTGGAGCAAGCACTTTGGTGATGAAGATACCCAGTATGGTGAAAGTGTCGCCTGTGACGGATCGGGGAATGTGATCGTAACAGGTAGCTTCTATAGCACCGTGGACTTTGGTGGTAGATCACTCACGAGTGCAGGTGACGAAGATATCTTTGTAGCGAAGTTCAGGCTTTGATGAGGACACACATGGATTAATGATCTCCCATTCTTCTATTTCGGATTGATGTGAGGCGTTGATAATGATGGGACGGGGGCGCGATACGTCTATAAAACCGGTTTGAGGGAGTAGCCATGAAACGGTTGACCTATATCCAGGTTACAATCATGTATCTCGTGCTGGCACTTATAACATCGGATTGCAGTGACGATTCCACACGTCCCAAGCCCACCGATGAACCGAAGCACCTCTGGAGCAAGCATTTCGGTGATGCATCGCCTCAGTATGGTCATAGTGTCGCCTGTGACGGATCGGGGAACGTCGTGGTCACGGGATATTTCAATGGCCGCGTGGACTTCGGTGGTGGATCGCTCGGGAGTGCTGGTAACAACGATATCTTTCTCGCTCAGTTCGATGCCGACGGCAACCACCTCTGGAGCAAGCGCTTCGGTGATTCATCGCCTCAGTCTTGTAATAGTGTCGCCTGCAACGAATCTGGGAATATTGTAATCGCGGGGCAATTCAACGGCACCGTGGACTTTGGAGGTGGACCGCTCACGAGTGCTGGTGGCGGAGAAAATTTTTTAGCGAAGTTCGATGTGAACGGCAACCACCTCTGGAGCACGCGCTTTGCAGGAGACAGACAGCTAGATAATCCTAATGTCGCCTTTTCCGGGTCGGGAAATGTGATGGTCACGGGGAGCTTCGAGGGCACCGTGGACTTCGGGGGCGGACCGCTCACGAGTGTTGGTAACATGGACATCTTTCTCGTGCAGTACGATGCCAACGGCAACCACATCTGGAGCAGGCGCTTTGGCGAAGCACAGTCGCAGTATGGTTATGACGTTGCCTGCGACGTACCGGGGAATGTCGTAGCCGCAGGATCTTTCGAGGGCACCGTGGACTTCGGGGGCGGACCGCTCACGTGTGAAGGTCACTCGGATATCTATTTAGTAAAGTTTGATTCGAACGGTAATCACGTCTGGAGCAAGCGCTTTGGTGATGGAAGCTTCCAGCAGTGCCACAGTGTCGTCTGTGACGGATCGGGAGATATCTTGATCATGGGGGTCTTCGGTGGAACGGTGGACTTTGGAGGTGATACGCTCACGTGCGCAGGTTCCCTTGATATCTTTTTGGCGAAGTTCGATACCGATGGCGGCCACCTCTGGAGCAAGCGTTTTGGTGATTCATGGGTACAATATAGTCGCAGCGTGGCCTGTGACGGATCTGGGAATGTGGTAGTCACCGGGTACTTCCGGAGCACCATAAACTTTGGCGGGGGAACGCTCACGAGTGCCGGTGCCGATGACATCTTTCTTGCGGAGTTCGACTCGAACGGCAACCACCTCTGGAGCAAGCGCTTTGGAGATGCATACTTCCAGCAGTGCCATAGTACCGCCTGCGACGGGTCGGGAAATGTGATGGTCACAGGGTACTTCGAGGGTACCGTGGATTTCGGGGGTGGACCGCTCACGAGTGCTGGTAACAAAGATATCTTTTTAGTGAAGTTCGAGCCTTGATCCGTTCTTAAAAAAATCTTTAAACAATCTCAATACGAACAACGTATATACACTGAATAGGTGACTGCAAGCCCGGTTACCACCCGGAATTTCAACGAAAGATCTTGCAGATGAGTCGGCACTTCTTGGCAATTACTATTATCTGCATCTCCCTCTCGGCGTTCGTTTCACACGACGCCCCCGCAGACACGGGGAGCCTCGATCTCACCGTGAACGACTACGGGCTGAGCTTCGGAAACTCACCGCGGCTCCGGGGGCTCAGGATCAACTTCGCCGACCAGGACGTCGAGGAGGTCATCGGCGTCAACATCACATTATGGCAACCGGGGGATAACCCGGATGCGGTGGTCAAGGGGCTTGCCGTGGGCCTGATGGTCCCCCAGGCGGACGAGCTGAGAGGTATCGCCATCGGCGGAGGGGTGGTCGCGGCGAACTCCTATCTGAGCGGTCTTGCGATCGGCGGATTCGTCGTTGCAAGCGGGGGAACGACGGAAGGAATCTCGGTTGCCGGCCTGGCTAACGTATCCGACGACGAATTCACGGGGATCTCGATTGGGGGGCTTGCGAACGTGAGCGGCGGGGATGTAGACGGCATCTCGATCGGGGGGCTCGGAACTGTTACGGAAGGCGACCTATCGGGCATCTCGGTAGGCGGGCTGGCGACGATCACCGAAGGCTCCGTCGACGGAATCACCGCCGGCGGCCTTGCCACTATCATAGACGACAACCTCTCGGGGATCGCCGTGGGAGGATTGGCAACGGTGATCGACGGCAAGGTGGATGGCATCGTATTGAGCGGACTCGGAAACGTCACGAACGGCCCCATGTCCGGCATCAGTGCAGCCGGCCTCGCCACCGTCTCCAACGGGCAATTAGACGGTATAGCGCTGAGCGGCCTGGCGACCGTCGCCGACGGCGGCATCTCCGGCATCTCGGTGAGCGGCCTGGCGACCGTCAGTAACGGCGATATGGACGCCCTCTCCGTCAATGGATTCGCCGAGATCGTAAACGGCGAGGCAACCGGCATCGGCATCGCCGGTCTCGCCATCGTCGGCGCCGACGATATGACCGGCCTACATCTCACCGGCGGCGGGGTCACCTCGGCCGGACGGCTCTCCGGCATAACCGTCGGAGGCGTAGGGATGCTGTCATACGAGGATAACGAGGATGAAGAGGGGCTGGTCTACTTCGGCATCGAGGCGCGCTCGGCAAAGTGGCTCACGGTACACGGGATCCAGATGGATATCGCAGACGAGATCGAGGGTTTTGCCGCAAGCGGCATCCACATCAGGGCGGGGGGTATCGTCGGTATGGCCGTATCGCCGATACTCGTTCAGGCGCATGAACTCGTGGGCTTCTCCGCAGGCGCCGTGAACTATATCGACGGCGTTCAGGTGGGATTCACGCTGGGGATCGTAAACTATGCCGAGCAGCTGAACGGCATCCAGCTCGGTCTCATCAATATCGCCGGGAACAACCGGAGCCCGTTCCGCGTGCTGCCGATAGTCAACGCCCACTTCGATTGATCCGCAATAACAGAGCCACCGTGACCGTTTACAGCGACTCCGCTACCACAACCCCACCACACACCCTCCGGATGGATCACATTACCCTCACTCAAATTCGTTTGGCGGCCTCCGGCCCGAATCCCACTAAAGCTTCAGCTTCAGCGTCCGGTTCTTCGCCTTGACGGAATTGTAGGTAACCTTGACCTCGCCCGTGCCCCGCACGATCCACTGCACCATACGGGCACCGAACGATGGAACATGCGTGAAGATCATAGAGGGGCGGTGCTCGACGGGGCGTATCCTCTCGAGCAGCGGATCCTCGACGATCGCGCCAGAGACGATCTCGATCCCCTTTCCCTCTATCTTCAGAATATCCTTCCTCGTAATCTGCTTCTGCAACGCCCTGCTCGATAAGCTCGGTATGGCGTTCGGGTTCGATACCCTGACACGTACGCGATGCAGGCCGTCATCCAACCTCTTTACCTCAACAGCCTCGAGCGAGACAACCGGCGCATGCCTCGCGGTGAAGATCACCAGTGATGCGTTCCTGTGCAGCATCTCTGGCATCATGAAGAGGGGCGGGATGCGCGTGGTGAAGGTGCGCCATCCGCCGATCTCGACCTCACCGAACTGGGGATGATCGAACTTCTCCCAGCTCTTGAACATCCTGCCCTGGTTCACGATATCGTTGAACTTCTGTTTCTCCTCCGGCGGTGTGCCCCCGAAGTAGGCCCTCCGCTCCTCCTCGGTCGGCTCCTTCCCCTCCCCGGGTTTTCGGTACTGCTCCTGGCTGCTCATGAAGAGCTCCCCCACGAATCCGTAGATACCGAGGCATCCGTACATGAACTCGTCGAAGTCTCCGTGCGTCGTGTACATGTCCTTGTAGCCGATCAGGTAGCGGTATCCGGGGACGATCTTCTCCCCTTCCTTCCCGAGGAAGTCGTAGACCGCAACATCGGTCTGCGGGTAGATATCCGAGAGCTTCGATCCCGGGCCCCGCAAGATCATGCCGCCCGAGTTGTGGAATGCAAAGTTGAAGCAGATGTTCGGTTTCGAGGCGACGAAGTCCGCCACCGCCTTCGTCACCTTGCCGGACATCGGAAAATCGCCTGCGCCGCGCTGGACATAGCGAGGTTGCCATTTGTAGCCGTAGTTCCGGTTCATGTCGAGATACCCCGGTATGTCCTCATTGAGCCGGCCGTCCCCGTCGTTGTCGAGACCCTCCCTGCCGAGACGCCGCCACTCCCCCTTCTCGCCCGGCTTGACACGTACCATGACACGGGGATCGTCGGGGTGGCTGCGCCAGCGGCCGAAGGGATCGCGCACCCGCATCTCGAGTATCTCGCCGTCGCCGTCGAGGTCGTCGTAGTCGTCCTCGTCCACCAGGCCGTCTCGATCGTCGTCGTGGGTAACCCGGGCGGTCCGCCCGATATTGTAGCCCCCGGCGTCGGTGAAGAAACGGGCGCGGCTATCGACGTTCACGATGGGTACGATGTAGAACGTGCGGCTGTCGACGATCTCGTGCACGAGCGGCACGGTGTCGTAGGAGTCGAGCAGATACCAAGCGAGATAGAGGCAGACCTCGGTGGCCTGGATCTCGTTACCGTGTATCGAGCCGTCGATATAGATTCCGGGTTTCTCGGTGTCTTTGCCGGTGTCGGGATTGCCGATCGTGAGCAGCCAGATATCGCGCCCCTCCTCGCTCCTTCCGATCGTGCCGATCTCTGTGAGACGCGGATAGGCCCTGTGAAGCGTCTCAAGGGCCTCGATAACGGCGGGGCCGTCGTAGAAGTGATCGAATGTGAGAAGCGCCCTCGAGCCGGTGTGCTTCTGCCCTCCAGCAAGCTGCTGCGTGACAACAACTCCCATGATAAATATCACCGCCAGATAGATCCGTATCCGCTTCATCACGCACCACCCCCCTTCAGGGAGACGGCCCGTTCATCGGAGCCTGCACCGAAGCTCTGCGCCGAGATCTTCACCGTAACACCTTCATCTCCCCGCACGAGCCAGCTCACCTTGTGCGAGCCTCCCGAGCCTTCGAGGAGACCCGTCACCAGCCGTTTGCGTCCCTCCATAACTTCGATACCCTTTCCCTCGATGGTTACGGCCACGGGCGTCGGCCGCTTGCACCGCTCGCCCTGATAGGTGGGATACGGGAAGAAGCCCTTGTTGCCGACCCAGGCATCGACCCGCCAGACACCTGCGGCCACACGCTCGACCTCGACGCGCTCGACGGCGATCCTTGGCAGCATCGCGGCGAGCTTCCGCACGAAGGGGAGCTGCCGGACGATGAGGCTTTCGACCGCGGCTGCGGGTGGTGCAAGTTGTGCGTAGGGCACCTTTCCGCCGATCTCGACCTCGCCGAGTGTCGGATGATCGTAGCCCTCCCACACGACGAAGGCGTTAGTGTCGAAGTCGTAGAGTGCGGCATCGGTCTCATCCGCCCCCCCCGCCTCCTCCTTTTTCTCGGCCTTCCTTATGAATCCGGCGATCTTAGCAGTTGTTATCATACCGGATTCGAGCGCCTTGATGACCTGTTCGGCCGTGAACGGGCCGGGTGCGCCGCTCGCCTTGATGATCGCATCGATCCGATCACTGCCGAGCTCTATGAACTCCTCATTCGACATCTTCTCGATCTCATCGGGCGTGGGCCCCTCCGCGCTCTCCTTCTTCTTCTCCTTGACGGGGAGCGTCCAGAAGTCGATGGAGAATGCGGGTGTGCCGTACTGGAAGTAGGCCCACTCCTCGATCGAGCCCGGCGGGGAGGCGGGGGGTTCGAGGCGCTTCCCATCGAGCCCCACCTCTTCTAAAAAAACGTTGTAGCGTTTGCTCGCCTCGTTCCAGTAGGGAAGGTCGCGCCGGTCTGGATTCACGGCGGCGCCGACACCGAGGAATATGAGGACCATATCCTCCGTGAGCTCCCGGTATCCCGTAACGTCCCGGGCGATCGCAACAAGCTCTTTGAGAGGATACTCGGTCTCCGGGTCGAGACCGAACCGTTTCGCCATCCGCTCGGGAACCTTGTACTTCTCCGCGGCTGCCTCGGCCTTCCGGGAGCTCTCCGGCACCTTCTTGAGATTGTTCGTCCTACCGAAGACGAGGACCATGGCGATCTCGGGATGATCGAAGGCGAAGCGGAGGATGGCGCGGGATTCAGCCTCGCTTGCAGCCCACGGACCCCCCGTCTCCGTATAGTGCTCGAATCCGTGCGGGAAGTTACGACCCGGATTCACACCCCCGGCCCCGTCCTCGTTGAGACGTCCGTCGCCGTCGTTATCGATCCCCTCCGTGAATAGACGGTACAGGCCGATCTCCCCCTTGCCGGCATCGGCCCTCTTCATGAGAACGGGATTGTCCGCCACGGGCAGCCATGCGCCCTCGGGATGCCGCTGGCGCATGCGTGTGATATAGCTGTCGCCGTTCAGATCCTCGGGGCCGTCCTCATCTGTTGCGTCGTCGTTGTCGTCGTTCACCGGGTGAGCGTTCACGAAGCATTCGTCGAGCGGGGACGTGAAAAAACGGCGATGCCCGTCTGGATTTCCAAGAGGCACGATGTACCATCGCCTCTCCTTCGCATCGTCCGCCCACTCGCCCAGCAGCAGCTCGGATAGTCTGAGGGCGGCCTCCGTTGCGATCGGGCAGTCACCACCCATATTGGCGACAACGAGTATCGCCGGAACGGCAGCGTCACCGGGGCCGATTTCGAGAAGATGGACGGGGCGGCCGCCCGGCGTCTCGGCGATCGAAGAGATCGCAGCAGTACCCCTGTGCCCCTTCGCCATCCGCTTCAGCGCATCCTCGACCTCGGCAGGCGAATGGTACCGAGCGGACGAACGGTCCCGTCCGGGCGAATGATATCTTGCGGGTGCACGGTCCCGATCGGCACCAGCATAGGCGGCCGAAACGAGACACGCACAAAACAGCAGGGCCGTCACCGTTCTATGCAAACGAGATGCCTTCATAAAAACCTCCAGCTATTGCATCAGTTATGGCGTTGGATGCGGCTTTGCTGGCGGGCGGCGCAACGATCCATCGAGCACGTTCACCCGCTCCATCGATCCACGATCCACCGGATACACGGAAAAGCAATAATACCATCTCTTCCCCCATTTTCCAACGGGTGAAAGTTCTCTATAAATCGCCTCTCATCAGGCTGAATATTTCCACGATTCCTACTCCCTGCATCGTTCTTTAACCTTGACATCTTCCCGTGCGCGTTCTTTTATTCTGAAGAACGAAGAGGGCGGGAGAAAAAGGATATATCACAATCTATCTGATCTATTCGCCGCCTCCGTACGCACATTTCAACCATACTCTTTATCGTTTCGACCGGATGTCTCGAAGGCGGACCGCGCCGGGCGAACGGGAGGAAGTGTTCAGTGATGGCAACGAAAAACTATGCGAAGCTGACGAAGAACGAGCTGATCGAGTTGGCGAGAAAGAAGAAGGTTTCGGTGACAGCCAACATGCGCAAGGCGGAGATCATCGCAGCGCTCGAAACAGCGGCAGGAACGAAGCAGCCGGCGAGAAAGAAGGCCGTTTCGAAGAAGGCCTCTCCGGCGAAAACCCGACCGGCGCCGGGCCGTGCGAAGAAGGCCGCCGCCAAGGCAGAGCCCTCACGGACGAAACGTGCGGCCGTCAAGGCGGCCGCCCCGAAAGGAAAGAAGAAAGCGAAGGTGGCCGCGCCGAAACGCGCGAAAAAGAAGACCGAAGAGGCGGCGCCGAAGCGGGCCGCAGCAAAACCCGTTGCCCGCCGGGTCGCACCGAAGCCTCCGGCAGCCCGCGTGAAACGAATCGCCGCCGAGACGATCCGGCAGAAGGCCGAGGCGGGAAAATATTACCTCGGCGCCGAAGAGAAGGCGATGCCACCGGTCGAAGCTATCGATGTACCCGCCGGCTACGGTATGGACCGCATCGTCACGATGGTCCGTGACCCGCACTGGATCTTCACCTACTGGGAGGTGACCGAGGAGCGCTACCGTGGGATGGAGAGGCTCTTCGGCTCCGACTGGCCGGATTGCCGCACCGTCATACGTGTCTTTGATCTCGGCGACATGCAGGAATCGCACTTCGACATTGAAATCACAATAGAGGCGAGGAACTGGTACATCAACGTCTCCCCCAGCAAGCGGTACCAGGTTGCGATCGGCGTGCTCGGTCCCGACGGGAGGTTCGAGCAGATCGCAATCTCGAATGTAGTCGAGACGCCCCGCGCAGGGATCAGTGATGTCGTCGACGACCGCTGGATGATTCCCGAAGAGCTCTTCGAGCGGATCTTTGCAGCCTCCGGCGGCCACGACATGCACGCAGCCTCCGCAGAGCTCAGGGCGCTCCTCGAGCGCCGGCTCATGGAGGAGATCTCCTCGGGGGCAGTATCGAGTCTCGCAAGTGCCGCACCGCCGCGCGCAGAATGGGAGCGGGGCTTCCGCCTGTGGGTGGCCACTGAAGTCATCCTCTACGGCGCCACCGAGCCCGATGCCACCGTAGCGATACAGGGCAAGGAGATAAAGCTCCGTGGTGACGGGACGTTCTCTATCCGCTTCGCCCTTCCCGACGGCAAGATCGACATTCCGGTCACCGCCGTATCGGCCGATAAGGCGGAAGAGCGCACCATCGATACAACGGTGAATAAGAAGAGCGCTCAGAAGGAGCCGGTATTGCGATGACGGAGAGAGAAAAGGGCTACCTCACGCTCGTCCTGCATGCACATCTCCCTTACGTCCGCCACCCCGAGTACGAGGATTTCCTCGAGGAGGACTGGTTCTTCGAGGCCCTCACGGAGACCTACATCCCTCTCATCGAGATCTTCGACCGCCTCCTCGAGGAGGATGTAGACTTCCGTGTCACGATATCCCTGACACCGACGCTGATCTCCATGATGAGCGACCCACTGCTTCAGTACCGGTACCTTCGGCACCTCAACAAGCTGATCGATCTGGCAGGCAGGGAGATTGAGCGCACCCGCTGGATGCCGGAGTTTCACGAGCTCGCTCTCATGTATCACTGGAAGTTTACCCGGGCGCGACAGATATTCCTCGAGCGCTATGACAGCCGGTTGATCCCCGCATTCAGGCGCTACCAGGATCTCGGCAAGGTCGAGATCATCACCTGTGCGGCAACCCACGGCTTCCTGCCGCTCATGCTGAACAGGACCGCGGCCCGTGCACAGATCGAGATCGCCGCCTCGCACTACGAGCGGCACCTCGGACGAAGGCCACGCGGGATCTGGCTCCCCGAGTGCGGCTTCGTTCCCGGTATCGACGGGATCCTTAAGGATGTGGGCATCCGGTACTTCTTCATCGACACGCATGGGATCCTCTTCGGCGAGCCGCGCCCCCGATACGGCATCTTTGCGCCTGTCTACTGCCCGTCGGCGGTGGCCGCCTTCGGACGGGACATGGAATCGTCGAAGCAGGTCTGGAGCGCACGGGAAGGGTATCCCGGCGACTACGTATACCGCGAGTTCTACCGCGATGTCGGCTTCGATCTCGACTACGACTATATCAGACCCTATCTGCACGGCGACGGCAACCGGATCAACCTCGGCATCAAGTACTACCGGATCACGGGACCGACCGAACAGAAGGAACCGTACCGGCCGGCGATGGCCCGCGAGCGCGCCGCCACCCATGCCGGTAACTTCATGTTCAACCGGGAGCGGCAGATCGACTACCTGCACGCCATGCTCGGTATCAAACCGATCGTCGTCTCGCCGTACGACGCCGAGCTCTTCGGCCACTGGTGGTACGAGGGACCGGAATGGATCGAGTTTCTCCTTCGAAAGCTCCACTTCGACCAAGAGACGATCACGCCGATCAATCCATCGGAGTACCTCGACCGGCATCCCAAGCTTCAGGTCCTCACCCCAACGATGTCCTCATGGGGGTACAAGGGTTACAACGAGGTCTGGCTCGAGGGAAGCAATGACTGGATCTACCCGCATATGCATATCATGGCGGAGCGGATGGTCGAGCTCGCCGGCAGGGCGCCGAACGCGGAGGGGATCATGCGGCGGGCCCTCAACCAGGCGGCGCGAGAGCTGCTGCTCACCCAGAGCAGCGACTGGGCCTTTATCATGAAAACGGGTACGATGGTCGAATACGCCCACAAACGCACGAAGGATCACATCGCCCGGTTCAACAGGCTGTACGAGGACATCACCACCGGGCGTATCAACGAGCAATGGCTCAAGGAGGTGGAGGGGCGGGACAACATCTTCCCCGACATCGATTACCGGGCCTACCGGGACGAGGGTGAATAACGAAACGATACGGTACGGCTCTGGTGCCACCGCCGTATTGCGAATCCCTCTCCAGAGTGCCGGGTCGATGCCGGAGGCCGGCAGACAATGAATCAATCCGCATCACGAAAAAGATACGTCATCATACACGGGCATTTCTACCAGCCGCCGCGCGAAAACCCCTGGACGGAGCGTATCGACCGTCAGGACAGTGCGGCTCCCTATCATGACTGGAACGAAAGAATCGCATACGAGTGCTACACCCCGAACACCCTCTCCCGGCGACTCGCCGGCTCCGGCCGCATCACAAAGCTCACGAACAACTACGAGTCGATCAGCTTCAACTTCGGCCCGACGCTCATCTCCTGGCTCGAAGAGAAACACCCCGAGACCTACGGACGGATCCTCGAGGCGGATCTCAAAAGCACCCGACGCTTCGGCGGTCACGGCAACGCAATCGCCCAATGCTATAATCACATCATCATGCCGCTCGCCTCGGTGCGTGACCAGGAGACGCAGATCCGGTGGGGCATCTACGATTTCGAGAGACGATTCGGAAGGGAGCCGGAAGGGATCTGGCTCCCTGAGACGGCCATAAACGATACGACCCTCGAGATCCTCATCGGATTCGGCTTTCGTTTCATCGTCCTCTCACCCACCCAGGCAGGACGCGTGCGGCCGCTGGACCGCAGCGCCGGCTGGCGCGACGTCTCTACCGGCTCGATCGAGACGGGGCAGCCCTACCGTTGCTACGGACGGAGGCGGAGAGGGGGAAGGCGCCCAAGCAGGTTCATAGATATCTTCTTCTACGATGCGCCCCTTGCGATCGACGTGAGCTTCAATCATCTGTTGCGTAACGGCGACCGCTTCGCCGAGCGTATCGTCGAGGCCTACGAACGCAGCGGCGACGATCTGGTCGTGATCGCCACCGACGGCGAGGTCTACGGCCATCACGAACCGTTCGCCGACATGGCGCTCTCGTATCTCATAGACAAGGCCGCAGACGCCCACGACCTGGAACTCACCAACTTCGGGGCATACCTCGAGACACACGAACCGTCATGGGAGGTCCAGCTCAAGACGGGCGAAGACAACGAAGGCACGGCATGGTCCTGCTCGCACGGTCTCGGACGCTGGAAGGAAAACTGCGGTTGCAGTGTGGGCGCGCCGCCGGGCTGGGATCAGGAGTGGCGCGGGCCGTTGCGTGACGGGCTCAATGCCCTTCACGAAGAGCTTGCAGGGATCTTCGATCGAGAGGGACGGGAACTTCTGAAGGATCCCTGGAAGGCCAGGAACGACTACATCCGACTAATCGAAAACCGGACGGCCGAGGAGGCCGGGGCCCTGTTCTCCGTACATGCCCCGGAGGGCCTACCGCCCGAGGGACGCTCACGGGCCCTCGGACTCCTCGAGTCGCAGCGGCATGCTATGCTCATGTTTACCTCGTGTGGATGGTTCTTCAATGACATCTCGGGCATAGAGAGTGTCCAGCTACTCGAGTATGCGGCACGCGCCATCGAGTGCGCCGGGGCAGAACACCGCGACAGGCTCAAGGGGATCCTGCTCGGGGAGCTCGTGAAGGCCCGAAGTAACGTCCACTCGGAAGGAACCGGGGCCGACATTTACCGGAGAGCAAAGGAAGGCGCCACCGTCGATGCGCGGTTTCTTGTGAGCCAGTATGCAATCACCACCTTTCTATTCGGCCGCAGCGAACCGCATCTCCTCTTCAAGCACACCTTCGACGCAACAGACGAGTTCGAACTCCCCCAGAAAGATCTCATGATCAAGGTCGGCTCGGTGACGATCACCTGCCCGGTCACCTTCGATCGCACGCGGCACCGTTACCTCCTCGTCGTCGAAAGCGGGCACGGCTTTACATGCTTCTCGAAGAGGCTGGAGGAGGGGAAATCCTACGGTGAACTGGAAGCCGAGCTTCGCAAGCTCACACAGGGTGGAGCGGGGGGGATTCGCAGGTACGCAGCCCGGCACTTCAAAGACCCCGGATTCACTCTACGAAGCCTCTTTCCAGAAGACCGGGAAAGGGTACTCGACCGTCTCGCCGCCGAGCGGTTAACCACACTCGAGAGTGCATTCGAAACACTCTATGAAGAAAACAAGGATCTCCTGCTGCTGCTCTGTGTCTCTGCCGTCACTCCGCCGCCGAGCCTTCTCATTCCGGCACGCACCGTTCTCACGAAACGGCTCGTCCACGAGGTAGAACGCTGGGAGCGCTCACTCAGTGCCAGCAGCCTCGAGGGGATCAGGGAGACGATCGCTGAATCCGCCCTCTATGGCATACCCATAAACAAACGGTCGGTCGCAGAATCGTTCACGGCCCTCATTATCGAAAAGATCGCCGTACTCGCCGAAACGCACGATCCGTCCGTCGGCACCCAGCTCCTCGAGTTTGTCTCGCTGGTGGACGAGCTGGGCGTTACACTCGATGAGAACCGCATACAGAACAAGATATATGCGGCCGCATCCACCATGAGGGAGGGGAGCGCGGAGGCGGTCGGCTCCTTCATGAAGCTTGCCGAACGGTTCAACTTCGATCTGGATTCGCTCAATGATCCGTGAGGGAGACCGCTATGACGAAAGCGGAAGCGGAAAAGCGGATCGAAAAGCTCCGGAGAGAGATCAATCGCCACGACCATCTCTACTACGTACGGAACAGGCCCGAGATCTCGGATGCCGCATACGACGAGCTGCGTCGCGAGCTCGTCTCGCTCGAGGAGGTGTTCCCCGAACTCGCAACACCCGACTCCCCCACCCAACGCATCGGCGCTCCGCCGAGGGACGAACTACCCAGCGTGCGTCATTTGAACCCGATGCTCAGCCTCGAATCGGCGATGGATGCAGATGAGGCACGGGCATTCGATACGAGGGTTAGACGTGCCCTGGAGCGCGAGGATATCCACTACACCGTAGAACCGAAGTTCGACGGCCTCTCTGTCGAGCTGGTCTACGAGGCCGGTCTCCTCGTCCGTGGTGCAACCCGGGGAGACGGGACCAATGGGGAGGAGATAACCCCGAACATCCGCACGATACGGGCCGTACCCCTCAGGCTGACGACGAAACGCCCGCCGGTACGGATCGCCGTACGCGGTGAGGCGCTCATGCCCCTCGGGGAGTTCCAGGAGCTCAACCGATGGATGACCGAGCGGGGTGAGAGCGGTTTCGCCAACCCGAGAAACGCCGCGGCGGGCTCCCTTCGACAGCTCGACTCACGCATCACCGCCCGTCGGCCCCTCACCTTCTTCGCATACGAGATCATGCTGATCGAGGGGGCGGATCCACCGGACACGCACATGAACGAGCTCGAGACCCTCGCCGGCTGGGGCTTTCGGATCGATCCCCACAAGAAGCTCTGCCGGGATATCGAGGAGGCGATCTCGTTTCACAAGGAGCTCGCCGGTAGACGGGACGGGCTCCCCTTTGAGATCGACGGTGTCGTCATACAGATCGACTCCAGGGCCGATCGCGACGTGATGGGTTACAGGACAAGGTCGCCCCGCTGGGCGATCGCCCTCAAGTTCGAACCCCGCAAGGAGGTTACCACCGTCGAGGATATCGTTGTCCAGGTCGGCCGCACCGGCAAGCTCACGCCTGTGGCACTCCTCAGGCCGGTCGATGTGAGCGGTGTTACGGTGAGCCGCGCCACGCTGCACAACGCCGGCGAGGTCGCAAAGAAGGACGTCCGCCCGGGCGACCGCGTGAAGATCGAGCGTGCGGGGGATGTGATCCCCGCCGTCGTCGAGCGCATACCGGTCAGAGGGGCGCGGCGCAGGAAGCCGTTTCACATGCCCACTGCCTGCCCGGTGTGCGGCTCACCCGTCTCGGAGGAGGGCGCGTACCATTTCTGCACCGGCGGTCCCTCATGCCCCGCGCAGTTCAAGCGGAGTATCATGCACTTCGTCTCGAAGGGCGCGCTGGATATCGACGGACTGGGGTACAAGACCGTCGAAGCGATGGTCGACACGGGGACCGTGAAAAGTATCGCCGATCTCTTCAGGCTCGGGAAGGAGCAGCTCCTAAAGCTCGAGCGGTTCGCCGATAGATCCGCGGACAACCTACTCTCGGCGATCGAGGCCTCGAAGACCATCCCGCTCGCCCGGTTCTTATACGCACTGGGTATAAGGAATGTCGGCGAGCACGTCGCCCGTCTGCTCGCCGGACACTACGGCTCACTCGGGAACGTCATGAAGGCCACGGAGGAGGATCTCGTCGGGATCAGGGAGGTGGGACCCGAGGTCGCACGGGGAGTTGCGCGGTTCTTTGCAGAGAGGCGGAACCGTGATCTCATCGATGAGCTCCGCTCTCTCGGCGTCCGTATCACCGCCGCACGCGCACGCACCGGCGCCCATCCCCTCGAGGGAAAGACCTTCGTATTCACGGGAGGGCTCGGCAACTACACCCGGGACGAGGCCCGCCGTATAGTCGAATCGCTTGGCGGAAAGGTGAGCTCGAGCGTGAGCGCGAAGACCGACTACGTAGTTGCGGGAACGGACCCCGGATCCAAGCTGGCGAGGGCACGCACGCTCGGCGTTACGATCCTCTCGGAGGAGGAGTTCGAAAAGGTCGCAAAAAAGGGAAGGTAAATCGGCTGGCTTACAGGTCCGCGCCTATCCCTTCAGCACGAGCGGCTTGTCACAACATACGAACTCACAGGTCTCGTGGCAGCATTCGTCCTCCGAGGTACCGCACTCCGTGCACTCCTTGACGACCTGTAACTCTATCCCGCACTCCCCGCATGCGTAGACCTGTCCCACCTTCATTTCATGACAATGCGGCATCGCTCATACCTCCTTGAACTCTCGAACCGTTTGGCAGCCGATACAACCCGAGACAACAATCTCGGGTACATTACATAGTACATTTGTAATGAATACGATCTTTCGATGCAATAGATATGTATCCGGTTCGGCTGCCGGGCAGGTGAAACGGTGAAGCTGTAAGGCGGCACGCCCAAATGCCGTGATCGCCGTCACCGTCCTTTCCGATACACATCAGCCGCCCACAGCACCTTCTTTCAAACCGCGCAGGAACTTTAGCACAGCGCGGTTGAATTCGGCGGGAAATTCGTTGAAGAGCCCGTGTCCTCCTGGAAGGACGACCAGCTCGGCGTTTGGAATACGTTCGGTTAGCTCCTCGGCAAACCATAGCGGTACGAGGAGATCGTCCCGCCCGGCGAGCACCAGCGTGGGCGCAGAGATCGCACCGAGGCGTCCGGACGCATCGAACGACCTCGCCGCATCGACCTGCCTGCGATATCCGTCCGCCTGCTGTATGTATGGATTCTCGAGGCGTGCACGTACGATGGCGGAGACCTTGCCGGGATCGTCGAGTGTAGCGTCCGTGAAGATCCAGGGCAGGGATTGCCGCTCGAAGAGCTCGCCATCGATCCCCTCTGTACGCATCCGTGCCCATGTGTCCATGATGAGTGTGCCGCGGTGCCCGGGGCGCGCGGCGGTATTCGCCAGGATAAGGCTCCGCACCCTCTCCGGATGTGCGAAGGCGAACTCCTGGGCGATGTATCCCCCCATGGAGACGCCCAGAACATGGGCACGATCGACAATCAGTGCATCCATGAGGGCCAGTGTATCGTCGGCTAGGGTACGTATGGTATAGGTCTTCCGGGAAACGCCCGTTCTGCCGGCGTCGCGGTTATCGAAGGTGATCGTGCGGTACTCTTCGGAAAAGTCGCGGATCTGGAAGATCCAGGCCTGTATATCGGTGCCCAAACCCATAATGAGAAGGAGTGGTTCTCCCTCACCGTGAATCTCGTAGTAGATTTGAATGTCGCCTGCCTCGACCGAGGGCATCCCTACGTTCCCAGGAACCTGCTGTAGAAATCGATATGCCGGTCGGCGATCGCCTCCCAGCTGAATTTCTGTCGTACCGTCTCGCACCCCGCCTGTCCGTACCGGTCCCTGAGCCCCTTGTCGGCGAGGAGTTTACTTATTGCGTCTGCGAATTCTGTCTCGTCCTGTGGATCGACGAGCAATCCATTGTCCCCAGTTATTATGACGTTCCGTATCCCGCCGAACTTCGAGGCGACCACGGGTGTGCCGCAGGCCATCGCCTCGATCGCCGTCATGCCGAACGGCTCGAAGATCGAGGGGAGGACGAAGAGCTCCGCATGGCGGTAGTAGTGCACGAGACGCTCATCCGGAACGTACCCGATGATATCGACGCGTTCACCCATCCCGTGCGACTCAATGATCCCCCTCATCAGCGAAAGGACCTCGAGCTCGCGTTCCTGCGGATCCTTCGAGCCGCCGCCGATCACGAGGCGCACATCGGGCACCTCCCTCCGGACGAGATCGAAGGCTTCGAGCAGGAGATCGTGTCCCTTGTTGCAATCGATACGGCTGAGGCAGAAGATGTACCGATCCCCAAGCCAATCCGGTTTCGCCTCCCCCGGAGCTGCGGGATGGAACGTGTGTACGTCGACACCGGGCGGTATCACTTCGACGTTTTCACCCGTGTACCCGTAGAGCGTATCCAGCTTCTCGTGCTGCAGCTCCGTCGTCACCGACTGTGCGACGACCGATTCGAAGATCCTCTTCTCCTCGGCTATCCGGTGTGTGTAGTTGTACTGTTTCTCCATCTCCTCCGGATCCCCGCACATCTGTTCCCGCTTCCAGGCTCCCAGCGAGTGGGCCGTGAAGAAGGCCGGCCTGCCGAGCTCCTTTACAACATCGAGCGTAACGATGCCCGCATCGACGTAATGGCCGTGGTAGAGATCGTAATCAAGCCCCTGCTCGCGCACAAAAGAGACCATGTTGGATGCGAGCTCGGGCAGCACGTCATATATCTGCTCCTTCGGAATGAACTCCCACGGTCCCGATGGTATCCGTATCACCCGCACCTCGGTGCAATCGGGAAGGGGATCGACCTGCCTGCGCTCCCGGTCAAACCACCTCGTAAAGATATCCACACCGACACCGCGCTTGGTCAGGGCCTGTGCCAGCTCGAGCACATAGACTACCTGGCCGCCGGTATCCGTTCTCCCGAGCTGCGGGACCGGATCGACGTAGCCGTGCGTGCTGAGCATCGCGATGCGCTTAATGTTCAATGTCTTCTCCATGAGCCTTCCTCGCCTCGTAGTCCCTAGTGATGATGATATCCGCCTCCCGCTTGTGCGCAGATATGATTCCGTGCTCTATCTCGAGAACCCGCTCGAGGAAATCATCCTGTGCCTCGCGTGCCCGCTCGCTGCGCGCATCGCGGGTATCGATATATGTGCGATCGATAAAGATGCGGCGGTGCACGTACGTAAGCGCCGTCGTGTAGGTCCCCTCGACGACGAGTGCACCTATGCCGTCGAGCTCGATCTGTTCGCTGTCTATCCGGTCCTCCTCGAAGATCACGAGCGGTTTCTCGATCCTGCCGGCGC
Organism: bacterium; assembly: GCA_020350885.1. Classification (GTDB taxonomy): domain Bacteria; phylum Krumholzibacteriota; class Krumholzibacteriia; order Krumholzibacteriales; family Krumholzibacteriaceae. The sequence continues at coordinate 2,444,272 of CP070727.1, forward strand.
CGCCGATATATTCTTCGAGATGCCGGTCGAGCAGGTCGAGCCGCACCTCCGAGATACCGACGTGACCGATATTGCGCCACCGCATCTCTGCATTCGTTTTGGGAGGATAGACGAAGTAATCGTCCTGCTGTAAGATGACACTCCCGATCCCGCGTGCTTCAAACAGTTCGGCGAGAACGGCTGCGATCTCGGATTTCCCGGCGCCCGACTCACCGGCAACAGTCATCACGTACCTACCGCCAGGATCGAGCGCGTCCCCGTCCAACAGCTCCATGACACCCCGGGCCGCCTCCCGGTGGTAGTCCTTGATGATCAATCTGTCACCCCTCATCACTGCATCCTTTCCGTGTCGGGGGACGGGATCCCCTCACTCGGGCACCAGCTCGATCTCGAAGAGCTTCGGCCATAGCTTCCCGGTAACGAAGAGACGTTCCCCTTCACCATCGTAAGCGATCCCGTTCAGAACTCCTGCGCCCGGGCGATCCTCGGGCGCCAGCAATCCCTCGAGATCGATCCACCCGGTAACCCGCCCCGTCTGCGGCGAGATGATGGCAATGCGGTCAGTCTGCCAGATATTCGCATATATTTCACCCCGAATGTATTCGAGCTCGTTCATACGCACCACCGGGCCTGCGCTGTCCTGGACCGCGATGGCTTCAAGCACCACATACGTTACCGGATCGAGAAAACGTAGTGTATCCGATCCGTCGCTCATGACGAGCCGCGCGCCGTCGTGCGTGATCCCCCACCCCTCCGTATCGTAGGAGAAGGTTTCGAGCAGGGTGAAGGTCTCCCGGTCGTAAACGAATCCCGTCTGGGATTGCCACGTTAGCTGGTATATTCGGTCCTGGTAGATCGTGATCCCCTCGCCGAAATACTGGGAGTCCAGTGTGTCGCTACGAAGGGGTGTGCCGGTTTCAATTTCTATGAGCCTGAGCGCCGACCGCCCGTTGATTCCGGTACCTTCGTAGAGATACCCGCCGTGGTAGACGAGACCCTGCGTGAACGCCAGTGGGTCGTGGGGGTATTCATGTATGACGCTGAAGCCGTAGTACCTCACCACCTGTGTCGTATCATCGGGGCCTACCGGTGAGGATGAATCGGAACATGCATGAAAGACCGAGGCGCATGCGAGCAGTACCGTTATCAGGACGAGGTTGCCGTACCGGGTGCCCATGGCAAGTGCCGTCACCTACCTCCCGTCCCATCCCGCAAGCCGCGCCCACATCCACCATGCCGCATACGTCTTGAGGTTGGCATTGAGCGGCTGGCTGTGCGCCGACGGGCAATCGAACCACTCACCGGGATGTGCATCCTGCCAATCGATCGCCCAATTCCTATCGAGTGTTCCGTTGTCGTCGCTGTCGTACTGACAGTTGTCGTTGGCGCGCTTGTCCACGTAATAGGTACCGTCGGGGTCGTAGCTCTCGATATCGGCGAAATCGTAAAGAACTTTCCCGTTCGAACGGCAATACTCACGGATCTGCTCGTTGCGGATATGCAGATTCCCGGTTTCCCCGGTCCCGTCGAGATGGCCCGTCATATAGATGAATGCCACCGCAGGGAACTCGGCCTCGAGCCCCTCCATGAGATCGAGATAGAGCTGGATATCCTGTTCGGTGGCAGAGCTCACCTGCCCGCACCACGACCAGATCACGACGTTGACATCGGAGTGGCCGTTCAGGTAGTTCCTCGTGGCCGCCGCCCAGCTGCTCCGGTCCGGATTACCGAGATCGCTGGCCCCGGAGAAGGGCCGGTCCCTGAGATCGAGCACACCGTTTCCGCCGCCGCCCGCGAACGCATAGAGTGAACCCAGGAAACCCACGAGTCCCTCCATGCCGGTCACGATCTGGCTTCCGTGCGATGTGTGTCCGTAGGCGATGTGTAAAACCTCCTTCGCCTCATTGATCCAGGCTTCCGGAACCTCTGAAATACTGGTGCAATTGTGATCGGCGATGAGTGGAATCCGGCCAGGCGCCGGTGAGGCGGGCTTGTCATCGCTACAGGATGGTAGAGACATACAACTTATAGTAAAAGCTAAGATTACAGCGATACTGCTTCGTTTCGTCATTCCTGAATCCCCTTTGCATCTACCCCAGAACGGAGTGTATGTGAAGGGATTGCAGGAATCGTGAACAATCCCGCCCGGTGGGCGTATCAGAACCTCCAGCCCTGGATGTCGAGATTCGTCAGGCCCGCATCCTTTGCACAGCGGACGGCCGCTGCGTACTCCTCTCCGGTGATACGCCGGGCGATATCGGGATACTCGGATGCCCGGTACATCGGGCGGTACTGCGACATGATATTACAATAGGTATCCTTGGGCAGGTTCTTGGCGATCCATCCGATCACCTCACACGACCCGCCGACATTGTTCGGCATCACGAGGTGGCGGATCATGAGCCCCCGCCGCATGATCCCGTCCGCCGGGGTCTTCGCCACACCCACCTGCCGGTGCATCTCGAGAAGCGCCTTCTTGGTGGCCCCGGGGTAGTCCGCAGCACCCGAGGAGTAGATGGAGGCCATCTCGCCGTCTGCATACTTGAAATCGGGAAGGTAGATGTCGACGATACCGTCGAGCATCTCGAGTATCTCGACACGTTCCCAGCCACAGGTGTTGTACACGAGCGGCAGCCTGAGCCCGCCTGCTGCGGCCTTGTCCAGTGCGAGCACGATGTGCGGCGAGTAATGTGTCGGCGTGACGACGTTGATGTTGTGCGCACCCATCCCCTGGAGCCTGAGCATCATCGATGCGAGCTCGTCTATGCTCCGCTCCGTTCCCCTGCCCTCGTGGCTGATCTCCCAGTTGATACAGAAGACGCAGCGGAGCCCGCAGTTCGTCAGGAAGATCGTACCCGACCCGCCCTTCCCAACGAGCGGACGCTCCTCGCCGAAATGCAGGTTGTACGATGATACCTCGAGTTGTGACGAGGCGCGACAGAAGCCGAGCTTTCCCTCCATGCGATTCACGCCGCAGCGGCGCGGACAGAGCTCGCAGTGCTCGAGGATCTTCCACAGCGCCTCACCCCTTCGTTTCAGCTCACCGCTCCGGTGGAGCTCGAGGTATGCGGGCTCGAAAGGCCCCTGGCCCTTCCCGGCCGCCGTACTATCCACCGCTCCCTTCGCATCCGGCCCGGCCGGGCGGGCGGGCGCAGCAAGACTCCCCACCCGCCGTAGTGCATCATGCGCAGCAACGATTGCGTACCCCAAACCCGACAGCGAGAGAAAGCCGAGGGATCGCAGGAAGTCCCTTCTGGTTTGATCGCTCATCCTAAGATCACCTCCCCACAGTCACCGAGTGCAGATCCACTCGAAAGGTCCGGATCGCTTCGGTGCCGTGATCGGTACCGGTATGCTCAATCCACAGTATAGAATAATATAAGCCGCCCCGTGCGGAAAGGGCTTCATTCGCTTTCGAACAGGGCGACGACCTGCCTTCCCGCTCTCGAGTGTATTGCCCATAAAACCGTTGCTCAATAATAAAGCCCCCTCACCCGGGAGGGGGCTTTGTACACGTCTGTCTCTTATGTCTTTTCGGCCGGCAGCCGATGTGCAACGTTCACAAGAGGCCGGCAGAAGTTCGCAGCGACCGGTTACACGATCCCCTGCTCGATCATGGCATCGGCGACCTTCAGGAAGCCTGCGATATTGGCACCGTTGACGTAGTTCACGTAGTCGCCTTCCTTGCCGTACTCGACGCACTGCTCGTGGATCGCCTTCATGATGCCCTTGAGCCTATCGTCGACCTCTTCACGCGCCCACGAGAGCCTCAGGCTGTTCTGGCTCATCTCCAAACCGCTCACGGCCACGCCGCCGGCGTTTGCGGCCTTGCCAAGACCGTAGAGGATCTTGTTCCCGAGGTAGACCTCGATCGCCTCGGGCGTACTCGGCATGTTGGCGCCCTCGGAGACGCACATGCAGCCGTTGGAGACGAGTGCCTTGGCATCATCGCTGTCGATCTCGTTCTGCGTCGCACTCGGCAGAGCCACATCGCACTTGATGTGCCACGGGCGCTTGCCCTCGTGGTACTCGCACTTGAACTTCTTGGCGTACTCCTTGATGCGGCCTCGCTTGACATTCTTGAGTTCCATCACGTAGTCGAGCTTCTCACGATCGATGCCGTCCGGATCGTGTATCGTTCCACCCGAATCGGAGAGTGTTACGACCTTCGCACCCAGATCGATGCACTTCTCGGTCGCATACTGCGCGACGTTGCCGGAACCGGAGACAGTGCAGATCTTGTCCTTGATCGTAGAACCCTTCGTTTCCAGCATGTACTCGGCGAAGTAGACCTGGCCGTAACCGGTCGCCTCGGGACGGATGAGGCTGCCGCCCCAGTGTTTGCCCTTCCCAGTCAGCACGCCGGTGAACTCGTTCACCAGCCTCTTGTACTGGCCGAAGAGGTAGCCGATCTCCCGACCGCCCACACCGATGTCCCCGGCGGGCACGTCGGTGTTGTGCCCGATATGGCGGAAGAGCTCGTTCATGAACGACTGGCAGAAACGCATGACCTCTGCATCGGACTTGCCCTTCGGATCGAAGTCTGAACCCCCCTTACCGCCACCCATGGGCAGGGTTGTGAGCGCGTTCTTGAATACCTGCTCGAATGCGAGGAACTTCAACATTCCGAGGGTCACCGTTGGATGGAACCGCAGCCCCCCCTTGTAGGGGCCGATCGCACTGTTCATCTCGACGCGAAAACCTCTGTTGACCTGGATCTCACCCCTGTCGTCTACCCACGGCACGCGGAACAGGATTACTCGCTCCGGCTCGCAGATCCGCTCGAGGATCTTCTCCTTCTGGTACTTGGGATTCTTCTCTATAAAGGGCATGAGGGAACCGACGACCTCTTCAACCGCCTGGTGAAATTCTGGCTGGTCGGGGTCGCGCTGCTTGACCTTCTTCATGAAGGCCTCGGCTGCGCTCGACATCTTCGCCTCCTTTTCAAGCTGATTACAGATAAAAAAGCCCAGGACGGGCAGATAACCGTGTCTCGTTCGAAAGTCGGGTAACACACCATAAGTGGTTTTGAGACCAATGAGAATATATTCAGAGACCCACCGCTGTCAAGATCAAATTTATGAATTTCTGAAATTTTCACCTAAAACGTATGAGGGGGTGCCGGTTAAGAAGCAGGATTCACAAAAAAAACGTTGATTGATGGAGGAGTCCGCTTATATTAAAGGTTACAAGTTGCGTTTTGGCTTAATTTTACCGTTATACCAACCCCTTTCCCGAGGTGTACCACATGATCATTGGAGTTCCGAAAGAGATCAAGAAAGACGAATACCGGGTCGCGCTCCTTCCCGTCGGGGCGGAGACGCTCCGCAAGGGCGGTCACAGGGTAATCGTGCAGAAGGGTGCCGGTATCGGCAGCGGCATCCCCGATGCCGAATACCGTGATGCCGGCGCAGCCATGGTGGCATCCGCAAAGGAGATATTTCGCCGCAGCGAGATGATCATCAAGGTAAAGGAACCCCAGCCGTCGGAGATCCGGATGATCCGCCGCGACCAGATCATTTTCACATATTTCCACTTCGCTTCGAGCCGGTCACTGACAGAGGGCATGATACGAAACGGTGCCGTAAGCATCGCCTACGAGACGATGGAGGGAGACGATGGATCGCTGCCGCTCCTTACCCCCATGAGCGAGGTGGCCGGGCGCATGGCCGTGCAGGAAGGTGCAAAGTATCTCGAGCGGCCGATGGAAGGCCAGGGGATCCTTCTCGGCGGTGTTCCAGGAGTTCACCCCGCGATGGTCGTCATTCTCGGAGGAGGTGTCGTCGGTACGAACGCCGCCAAGATGGCCGCAGGCCTCGGGGCAAACGTGACGATCCTGGATATCGACCTCGATCGGCTCAGGTACCTGAGTGATGTACTCCCGCCGAATGTTACGTGCCTCATGTCGAATCCAGAGAATATACGCAAATTTGTCGCCGAGGCGGATCTCCTGGTCGGTGCGGTCCTCATCTCCGGCGCGAAGGCGCCGCGCCTCGTCACGAGGAGTATGGTCAAGACGATGAAGAAGGGTGCCGTGATAGTCGATGTGGCGGTCGACCAGGGCGGATGCATCGAGACTATCAGGCCGACCACACACTCGAACCCGACATATACGATAAACGGGGTGGTGCACTACGGTGTGGCGAATATGCCGGGGGCCGTATCGAGAACCTCGACGTATGCCCTCACGAACGCAACGCTTCCCTACGCGGTCATGATCGCAAAGAAGGGCTACGTGCGCGCAGCACAGGAAAACAACGCCGTATGGACGGGGATCAACATACTGAAAGGCAAGGTAACCCATCCGGCCGTTGCGAAAGCTTTCAAGATGCGTTATACACCGCTGGAGGAGTTACTCAGCTAGTCGAAATACGTGTTCTGAACGTAACCCCCCGTCCCGCATCCCGGGACGGGGTTTTTTTATCGCCTGAGGAGCTCCACCATCTCACGAACAGCCTGCTCCATGCCGGCGAAGACTGCACGCGAGATAATGCTGTGGCCTATGTTGAGCTCCTCTATCTCCGGTATGAGCACAATGGAGTGAACGTTGTGATACGTGAGCCCGTGTCCCGCGTGCACGTGCATGCCGTATCTCCTGGCGGCCGCTGCCGAGTCCCTGATCGCCCGGAGCGTGTTCTCCACTTCCATCCTTCCGGCGTTTGCATATTCGCCCGTATGGATCTCGACCGCGTTGAAACCGAGACGGGCCGCCTCCTTGATCTGTGGTTGATCGGCATTGACGAATGCTGAGACCTTGATACCGCTCTCCTGCAGCGCCCTGAGCACCGGAGATACCCTGTCGGTGAGACGCAGAAGATCCAATCCCCCCTCCGTTGTTATCTCCTCGCGCCGTTCCGGCACCAGGGTAACGGAATCCGGATGAAGGGCCAGCGCGATCTCCTGCATCTCCGGATTCGCCGCCATCTCGAGATTCACCATCGTCTGCGCCATCTCGCTGATCAAACGTGCGTCACGGTTCTGTATGTGCCGCCGGTCTTCCCTGAGATGGAACGTGATCTGATCGGCCCCGCCCTGCTCCGCAAGCATGGCCGCCGTTACCGGATCCGGTTCGGTTGTCTTTCTTGCCTCACGGAGTGTGGCCACATGATCCACGTTCACACCAAGCCTGACTCGATTCACCACCGGTCTCCTTCCTTCTGCGCCACGGTGAGCTCCTCGATCACTTCGGCGGTCGTCTGGAAGCGAACACCCGTGTCCTGCGCGGCCCGAATCATCCACTTGAAATGCTCGAGGGTTTTGCGCCGGACGTGTAGGATACCCACCGCCCTGCCCTTCCGTGTGGCTATCGAGAGGATCTTTTGCATCCTCTCCCTGATCTCTTCCTCGGAATTATCGATGAAGAGATCGTTACTCGTTGTTCTCACGCCTATCTCGTGCGCCACCTCGCCGACAACCGAGTACGGCGTTGTCATGCTGTCTATAAAAAAGAGATCCCTACGCCGACATACGGATAGTACCGCCCTCATCGCATCGCGATCGGCCGTGGCCTTCGAACCCATATGGTTGTTTATACCGACGACCCCCGGCGTCGTGTCCAGCGCCCGCTCGACCACCTTCTCTATCTCCTGGTGCTTCATATCGACGCGCACCAAGGGGATATCACCGACATCGTCCGCTCCCGCCTGGGGCTCCATCGGCAGGTGACACAATACAACCTTGCCCTTTTTGCGCGCCTCCTCGCAGATGCGTTTCGAGTACTTCAATCCGGGGATGACCGAGACCGTGAGCGGCACATCGAGCGAGAGAAACTCACGCACGAGCGAATTGTAGAAGTAACCGAAATCGTCGACGATGATTGCAACGGTAGGGCTCCCGTTCTCCGCGCGATCGGGTCGTTCCGCCTTCCTGCTCTTGCGTATGATGCACCGCTGTGTCGTTCTTCGCTTCGTCCCCACCTCCATGACGATCGCTTTTCCCCCAGAGCTCTCCGAGCACGATCGTATCCTCCCTCCGGATGAGCGCACCGCCCGATCGATCTCGCTATGTATCTTGATGAGCGAGCGATCCGCTGAAACCGACACACGAAACACGGTCGGCTCGCCTCCCGCCGTGGCTGACTTCCGATCGACCTGTATATCGCTTCGAGGAATCCCCGCCCGCTCGAGACCATCCACGAGCCTACCCTCGAGTGTCTGTTGCACGAGTTCGTACTTGCCGTCGATCCCGGCATCCAGCAGAAAGACCCACCCCTTCTCCGTCTTGAGAAACCGGAAGAGAGCGATTGCGACAATCAACAGAACGACGAGGAGGATCGCCAGGGAGGTGGGCTGCCTTACCTTTTTTTTCTTTTTCCTGGCCATGTTCGATCACGAGCGAAACGCTCACGCCTCATACGCCGGATATTTCTGCCCGAACACCGGCTGAGCACACGGTATCGAGCGCCGACGAATTCCACTGAAACAAATGAAATACGCTGCACCGGCCGGGCACACACACTATAAGTTCCGCCCCCCACTACTGTCAAGGCGCGCCGAATTGATTTCCCGGGAGAAGGCGAATCGCACGGACTGGACAAAAAGAAAGGGCCTCTCAATAGAGGCCCATCGATCTAACCACTCGGTCTCTGGACCGGTTAATTTTCGATGTCGTACGCCATAAGGAGGCGGTACTCCTTGCGGCCGCCGTCATCCGGGTCGTTTACGGGGACGATAATGAGCTTGACCAGATCGTTCCCGTTGTAGATCGTTCCCTCGGGCTGGAACTGCGCCGTGATGAAGTAATCCCCGGAGATCTCCCAGCAGTCATCACAGGGCTCGCCGCCGAGCTCGGGCAGCGGGACAGGCCTGTGGAATTCGATCGTGAGCTCGAGCCGGTTGGCTTCATCGAAAATCCTATCCGTCACCCGCTCGTCGGTCTCACGGCTCCACCAATTCTCCTCACCGGGTTCCACATCCCTGTCCTGGAGATACCAGATATACTCTTTATGGAGCAGTTCCTTGAACTTATCGATGTTCCGTTTCTTGTAAGATTCAACTAGGTTGAATCCCACGTCTGTCTTGTCAGTAAGATCCTTGAAATCGTCGTCGTTATCCGGCGGCGGTTTTATATCCTCCTTTGGATCGAGGATGCACCCGAATGCCAATACGATAAGAAGAGACAGCAACAGGGGCAGCAAGGCCTTGAGGATGTTTCTCTTCATAATGGTTCCTCCCTAGACACTATATAGTAACACATTCCTATAGATTTTGCAAGCCGGCAAAAAGCGTGCACAACTCCCAGCAACACTTGCTAATGAATAACTGTATGTCGCTTAACTATCTTATTCACATCAAATTGCGATTTTAGCCGAGCCCCTGCTCCGCTTGCGGCACAGGTTATGGCATCTGATTGATTGCGAAACCCTGCAGTTCGAGCATCAGTATTAACGTATAAGTATAAGTTTTCTAGTAAGTTCCGGCCCTTTATCTGTCGTCATTTTGCAAAAGTAGGCCCCGCTGGTGACGCGCCGGCCTTCCCTGTTCCTCCCGTTCCAGCTAGTACTGTACACCCCTGGATAGTATACGCCATCGGCCAGGTCTGCCACCAACCGGCCTACCGCATCGTAAATATGTATGCCCACCCGTGCTTTCTCCGGCACGTGAAACTCTATCAAGGTCGAGGGATTGAACGGATTCGGGTATTGATTCTCGAGTGCAAACACAACCGGGATGTCGTTCTTCTCGGCGGCCCCAGCCAATCTGCCGCTGTAACACAGTATGTAGTGCCTGTATTTATCGTTTTCCAAGAGCGGCACATCGAACCACAGGTCTGCTCCCTCCCCTGCCGGTACTGTAACAGCCTTTGTAACTTTACTGCTCATTACCTGGATACCGGCTCCGCCTAGTATCCTCTCAGCCTTACGACGCCGGGCTTCCCGTTCCGGATTCTCGATCCGAAGCTGGATGGATTCAAGATTCGAACAATGTTCCCGAAGCGATTCAAACTGCACGAAGTCAGACCCGTTAATCAATACACCGGATTCCGACTCCTGCACCTGTAATGAAACATCACTCGGGCAGTCGAGCGAGAGCAGCTCCATGGAGTGAACCGACACCGCCTCATCTTCGCAAGCACGTAGGTTCATTCTTGTCTTACCGCATTCTATTCTGGGATTCACCGGTAAAACGAAATAACCTTCCTGTATATTCGTGAATTCATCGACAAAACCTGGCAATGGGAATCTCTTTTCGTCTCCGTTCTCACATCCGTATCCGACAATAGGGTCCTTACCCGGTTTACCGACACCGATCTCTTCTACAATATCAAAGCAGTAAGATGCATCTTCTGCATACCCTCCCTCTATGTTCCATATGAGGACCATTATCCGGTAGCTGTGATCCTCATAATCCGGGCTTATGCCGTGGGCCGTCTAGCCTATCGAGCCCGATGAGAGATCCGGGTTGTCCGTTTTTCTGAACGTTGCAATATGTTCCGTTGTGTTAAAATCCTCCACAAGCTTGAGATCCACCCTGATGGGGCAGCCGTTGCAATTCCATGAGACGTTCACATGCTGCCCGATTTCGTATGTTGAGGCTACCGGATCGAGGTTGACCGTTGCATCGATATCGGCATCACATCCCCATGACTTTTCGAAGACCCGAAATCTTTTATTGAAAACCGGCGGGGCCGGAGGGGGGGCGTTTCCAGGTACACGACGTCTCCATAGTACACGTACCGACCCCATGACAGCACACTCCCAGCATGCGAATATCCTGTGGTATCGCCAATTGCAAATTCAGGAAGCGAGTCGATTGAATGGATATCGTACGCGTAAAGTCCTCTATCAAACCAGTCCTTCCACCGGTTTCCAGATATGTAGAGGTATTGATCGTCAAAATCGTATGACCTGTACATGTAATCGCACATATGTGTGTCAACACAGAACACCCAGAATGGCAACTTGAAAGTTTTTATCGGTGTGGGATTCAGCACGTCCGAAGTATTGAGGATGGTGAATGTTGTGTCGCTAATGGTACCGAGTGAATAGTAACCTCGGGGAGCTCCATCCTTTATGGGTTCAAGATGTAATGACTGATCCAGGCAGAAAGGCTCTACGACATTCGAGCACTCGACGGAAAAGATGCATGACTGCTGACTTTCGTTCACAAGCGGCTTGATGATCTCGGAGAAATACCGCTGGCCGCTCGTAAACGTATGTCCGCTGATATACAGATGATCATTGACGACCTTTACCTTGCGCACTTTGAGATAGTTTCCCCAGTCGGGATTGAGATACGTTCCCCAGACCACCGGATCGGTCGGCATGCTGATATTAACCGCCACGATTCCCGAACGCTCACAGGCGACGTAGGCCATATCGCCCTCGACCGCGACATCCCTACACTGATTATCCGGACACGAGGAAAAACCGTTTACATGCCCGACCACCGGCAGATTCTGATCAACGACATCGATAATAAACAATCCTTGATCACAGGATACGCAAACAAGATAACACCCGATATCGTTCAGCGCAAAATCCGAGATGTAGAGAGAAGAAAGAGACCTCTCTGCCACCGTAACGGGGTTGTGTGGATCGGAGACATCGATCTTCATGAGTGTGCTGCCGGAAGCCAGGTACACGTAGTGACCATCCGTGGTCATGGAGGATGAGGTAACACTGAAATCACTCGGGAGCACCATCTCGGCGATCTCTCTCAATCCCGAAGAACTCTCGTTCGTATGCCTGAGTGTGTCGCCGAGGGTGGAGATTATTCTGTAGTGGTAGGTATGATCCGCATAGACGTCCGTATCGATAAAGAACGTATCCCCCAGGGAGTTCTGCCCTATCTGAACAAAGACCTCATCGTCGTCCACCCGCCTCAGTATATCGTACCCACTGCTGCTGTCGGCGAATTCATGCCATACCAACGTATTAAACGTGCCCGCAAGCGCCTCCATCCCTCGCATTGCAGCTATAATTGAACAGGCTCTTTATCTCGCCCCACGACCCCTCAACGGGCTTGTCGTACCTGAACGTTTCCACCCAATCCTCGAGCAAAGAGATGCCTTCATCACTCTGGATCCTTGCTGCCTCCAGTTTCACATTGAAAGATGATGCTCGTGTGCAGGTTATCTTCAGTATGGCCTGGCTCTCTCCATTCCATCTGTTCTCATCGATGGTACAATTCCCAAAAACGCAATGTTCACAATCATCGTCCACTGTAAACGGATTCGCTGTGTTGTCCATCTTCGTGCCGAAATCGACCGTCACCGTGTTGGCGCCTTCCTGTAAAACACGGTTCGACGGAGTGGCTCCCTCCACCCAAGGAATCAACGCGGTATTATCATCGCCTACTTTTTCCTGGTCACCATTCATGGCCAGATTTACCGTCATTTTGCTAATATCATTATCTTTCGCAGTAAGATTATCGAGCAGAGTGGTCATTTCACTCTTTACCGTAGGCCAATAGACAATACCTTTATAGCTGACCTTGACACGCCCGCCCCAGGTGCCTCCCGTTGAGTACCCATCGCACGTTGCTATCAAGGCGATACTGTTATCACCGGAATAGGTGTTCCGAATTCCCTGTGTCGTCAGGTAGACACCATAGCACAATGCCCCTTCGTCATAGTCATAATATAGATCGCCATCTTTAAAGACTCCGCTTTCGTATAGCCAGAGCATGCGAGTTTTTGCACTGTCCTCTGTTACGTACCCCTCGCAAAAAACAATCCCCGGATCCCCATGCCCCGCCCACATTATTACACCCCCGTAATCGGGATGGTTGATGACATCTCTAAACAAGTTAAAATCTTTCATGTGATCAGATATCTTAGAGTAATTTTCGCTAAAACCAATTGCATCCAATGCGGCCCGATTGGAAAAAATATCAACAGCATTCCAGATAGTCTGAATATGTATATATGATTTTTCCCCAACCGTCTCCGCATCGCCACCATAGACAACTGATGCAAAGCTAAACTTAATACATGCGATTACAAGCCTCGCACGCATACGATCACTTCCTCACGATCAATGTATCCGGTTGGACCAAATCCCTCATAGCATACCGCGGTATGGAGTACTTCCCCAGTATCAGTACCGGTGGTCTAGCGAGAGCCTCCTCGGCTGTTTGAATCTCGTCGATGTGCACACGCAACTTGCCGATGAACGCTTCTATTTCCTCTGGTGGTATAGAACGGAAATGGCTGCGCTTCCCCTGCCTAAACGTGCTTCTTATAACGAAATGTCCATTCTCCAAGGCCCATGTAAGCTCCTTGAACCGCCCTTCAATAACTCTTTCCCTATACGGCAACACGGGCTGACGGGGACGGGGAGTGAAAACCGTAAATGATGGATTATCACGATAGTAAATCTCTATAACTCCATACTCGTCAAAGGTGATCCTGAATGTATCTTCGTCGGCGAATTCATTGAAAAAATCCCACATAGCTTGCCTAGCCTCATCTCTCGTACCGCCCGAATCTATCACCGCTCTCCCCTTCTTCGAAGCAGCCCTCACCACCTATTCGATGAAGTTCTCCTCTCTCGTGTACTCCCGGTACATGCTCGAATCCACCACCTCTGGATGCACATACTCGTAGCCGTTCACGGTCAGGTTCGTATCCGTCATCACGACCGTGTACGCACCGTTCTCCGGGTAGATCCAGTTACCATCGATGATCATCGGCTGCTCACTCTCGATCCGTCTCACCACCACTTCACCGGCGGAGACGGAACAGGCGATAAACATAATTACAAACACGAGCTGAGCAATATTCCCTTTCATGGTTCCTCCCATGAAACGACGTTGTCACAACATGCAATACTTATCCCGCCCGGCGAACCGCGTGTGATTCCCATAATCAATTAGACGGTAAAAAATGGTGCCGATCTCGAAAAAAATGTGTGATGAACGAAGTGGCTCGCAGGAATCCTCAGCTGCTGCCGCGCAGTGATCCGCGCAAGTACCCTGAAGTCGAATAGTTGCCATTGACGTCGATATCTTCCCACGTTTTGAGGACCCACCCCTGTGTGAGCTTTTCGACATAGAATATCGCCTTGCCCGAGAGCGTGTCGGGAGGTGAGCCGTCCGACCGGTCCAGGACAAACATATAGGGGCCCTCGAACTCCGCCCTTCCCACCTCGATACTCTCGCGGTCGAAGACGCCGTTTTCATCGCCGAATTGAACCTTCCGCTCCCCCTGGTACTCTCCCTTGAGGCGGGTAATCACTTCCAGCTCGACATCCTTGTCCCATCCCTCGAAGACCTCGCTGCCTAATTCCATCTCGTCCTCCAGGCGTGGCACGAAGGTGAACGACGGATGAAGGATCCGCTCGTAGCTCGAGTTGCCCGTCGCCCCGAGGCCGCACTCGAGGTTCTCGAAGACATCCCTCTCCGAATGGGGTATAACCCAGCAGTCCTCCTCCCCGGTGCCGGGCGGATCGGGGTCGCGCGGATCGAACAGACATCCGTTTGAGATCAACACTGCGAGCAGCAGTAGAATCGTTATTATATTCCGCCCTTTCATGGCGCATCTCCCCTTAAAATTTGAACGTCAGACTGGTATCGACCTCCCAGTATTCTTTCCTCTCTTTCGAAAGAAATGGGCCGAACCGCTTTACATAGGCGATATCGAGATCGAGCAGACCGTTCCAGCTTATCTCCTTCTTGCGTGCAACACCCACCCGCAGGCTCCCAGACTCGTAGAGTGTGGTTCCCGTGACGGCCTTCTGGCCATCCACCGTTCCCAGCCTGTTGTTCTTTTGGTTCCGAAAGTCGGCCTCCGCCTTGATTGTGAACTCCTGTTCGGGCTGATAGATGAGAGATAGGAAAAGGCCGTTTTCGAAATCCTCGCTCTGCCTGTTATACCACCGCTCCCCGCCGTCGGGACTCAGGTAGCTTCCCGTATCCTTCATCAGGTAACGGTAATTGAAACCAAAGGTGAGTGGCTTGCGGATGGTCAGGTTCGCCTTTGTATCGAGAGTCGTAGTTCTGTTGAGGAAGTTTCGTTCCTCGGTGTGGACGAAGTCCGTGAACTCTATCTTGATCCTGTATTCCTGTGAAATCGAAACCCAGTTGAGAGGGCGGATCGTGAAACCTGGTTTGACCTCATATGTATAATCGACCCGGTTTTCACCAGAAAGTGATCTGTCGATGTTGATCCGCTCGTAGCGGTCGGCATTGGCACTAACCATCGTGGATACCTTCTTGAAGGGTACGGCCTCGAGCCTGAATATTCCGCCGTAGTAAAGAAAGTCGGCATCCCGTGGATTCGTCCTACGCTGCTTGAAGAACTGCTGCTTCAGGGAAGTCGTGCCTCTGAGGTACACCTTGATCGAATCCCACACCTCCTGTCTGACGGTCACACCGAAGGACTTCTTGTTCTCCTCGAAGCTCGAGGGAGACTGCGGCCCGTAATCGAACTCGCCCTCGTAATTGGTGACATCAAACCGTAAGCGTCCCGAGCTGGCATAGTAATACGTGGCGCTCCCTTTAATATCGGTCGATACCCGTTTCGTCGAGAGGCGCGTATCGACCTTGTTCTTCTGGTCGCTTAATTCGTGTTTGAATTGGAACTCGAGCTGAAGCCATGGGACGGGCCTGAGGTACGAGCCCATCATGATCAGCTCGGTGATCTTACGCTGCTCCTCCTGGAGTGCCTTATCCGGATTGTCGAGAATCTCGAGGGCGTTTCCTCGGGGTGGAGAGACCTTGCGATCGATCCCGAACGACCTGGTGTATTCGACCGTTAACGGTTTCTTGGCCTTTTCACCTTCACCGTAATCCACAAATAGTCTGACCGTGTCAGCCTTGCTCGGCATGCCGCCGAACTGCCTGCTCCCTATCTCGCTGCTTTCCCGCCTCCTGCTCGTACCGACGCCGCCCCTGATGTTGAAGTTATCACCAAATCCGTAGCGGAAGGAGCCGCTTACGCTTCCCGATATGGCGCTGTCATACTTGTAATCGTTTAGCCCCCTACGCCCATCCGCCTTCACGACGATCTCGGAGCTCGCAGCCCCCAGCAGCGGTTTTTCCAACGTGAAGTTTGCGTTGGCGAACTCGTTGTTGACGACGATATCCTTGCCGAAACGGGCGAGTCCGAGGGTCTTCTTCTTCATATAATTCTCACCGAAACCCAAGTTCACCGAATAGAGACCGGGTACAACCTTGGATGCCGCGTTTGTAAGACGCTCGGTGATCTCCTTCATATCGCGCCCGCGGTAATCCCTCGTCTCCACGGAAACGCTGTGAGAGAGCTGCCATCCACCGCCCGGCTTGATGCTGATACTCATGCTGCTGCCCAGGCCCACGTATGTGTCCTTGCCGACCATGAAGGACTTCCATGTCGGTTTGAACCGGTCGATTTTGGTGGTATCGGCCTTCTCTCCCTCTGCACGGGCGGTATTCGACCAGAGCCCCACACCGACGAGGACAACTGCTATGAATCCTATTGTTCTTCGCTTCGGCATGCCTACCCCGCAGACTCCCTGAATACCGAAAAGAGCCTGAACCAATCCTCGAGCGGGAGCTCCTCCGGCCGACGGTCGAGATCACACCCGTCCGCCGCCGCCCGTACATAGAAATCCGTTGCATCTACCATGCCTCGCCCGCGGCGATAGACGCTCCTGAGCTTCTTCCGCCGCTGCGAGAAGGACCACTTGAGAAAGGCGAGAAATTTATCCCGATCGGCGGGGGCCGTGTCGAACCCCGTAGCCGTAAATCGCAGCACCATGCTCTCCACCTTCGGGCGCGGCCGGAACGAACCGGGACGTACCCGCATCACCCTGGAAATCTCCAGGTAGCTCCGGAGAAAGACCGTAACCATACCACAGGCCCGATCCCCCGGTGAAGCCAGAATACGCTCACCCACCTCTCGCTGGACCATGAGCACCGCCACCTCACACCTTCTCAACCGCGGCAGATCGAGCAGGATCGAGCCCGTCAGGTGGTACGGTATGTTTCCGATGATCTTATACCGTTCGTCCGTAAGCTCTGCGGCCACACCGTCGAGATCGACATTGCGAATATCATCGCACCGTATCTCGACGTTTTTAAATCTCATGCATTGTTCCCCCAGCCGGTCCGCCAGTTCCCCATCGATCTCGTAGGCGACGATCCGAGCGCCGCTCTCGGCAAGCGGCACGGTCAACGCGCCGTATCCCGGGCCGATCTCGAAGACGAGCTCCCCGGTTGCTGGCGGCAGCGCCGAAACGATACGCCGGGCCACTGCGGGCGAGACGAGAAAGTTCTGGCCGAGGCCCCGCTTCGGGGCGGAATATGGGTGGTCCATGGCAACTACCTTTCCGGATTGCGATGCTAGTTGCTCTCTGCGACCGTTAGCTTTTGCTTCAAATGTTCGTTCCTACAGGGGTAGGGGGGACACAGGCGACCGAAGGAGAAATGCGGCGGTTTCCTATCGGTTCACTATTATTATACGTCATTACCGATGTGTGATCAACGATGCACTCGGCGCCGGGATGCATGAGGCCCTCGAACCAGCCGTCTGCCCGGCACTTCCCGTTCCTCCCACCACATGAACAATACGGCCCGCATGTAGGGACGCCCACAGAGTGCTTTTCATGCAGGGGCCTCATGGAGCACCTCCTTGATTGCCTGCAGGAGGTCCACGGCGGTGAATGGTTTTCGAAGCAACCGGTAGCCGTGTTTCTCTATGAGGGGCTGGGCTATCTTCCGGCTCGAGTATCCGCTGCTGAGCACCACGCGAATATCCTGTTTCTGCGAGGCGAGCTCCTCGACAAGCTGGAGGCCGGTCCGCTTCGGGAGGACCACGTCGGTAAAGACCAGATCGATCGCTCCGCCCTCCATCTCGAAAACAGTACTCGCCCCTTCAGCGGAATCAGTCTCGAACACGGTGTATCCATGGTCGGAGAGAACCCTCGATATGAATCCACGGACCCCTTCGTCGTCCTCGACGATGAGAATCCGTTCACCGTTTCCGCGCAGGTCATCGCCCAACCCGGTTCCCGCCGGATGCTCCTCCAGCTCGGAATGGTACGAGGGGAGATAGATCGAAAATGCCGCCCCCCCGCCCGGCTCACTCGATACGGCGATCGAACCGTGATGCTGTTTGACAATGCCGTATACCGTCGAGAGGCCGAGCCCCGTACCTTCTCCAGCCTCCTTCGTGCTGAAGAACGGATCGAAGACCCTCGCCAAGACCTCCCCACTCATCCCCACACCGGTATCCTCGATAGAGAGGTGAACGAACTCGCCCGGAGACGAATCCGGTATGGTCCGGCACATATTCTCATCCAGTGTTACGTTCTCCGTTCTGATCGTGAGGATACCACCATCCATCATGGCGTCACGCGCATTGATCGCAAGATTCATGATCACCTGCTGGATCTGTCCGGGATCGACCATGATCCGATTGAGATCCACAGCCAGATCGGTGACGAGCTCGATGTCCTCACCGATAAGCCGCCCGAGCAATTCCTTCATCTCATCGACGACCCGGTTGAGATCGAGAACCTTTGGCTGTAACACCTGTCTTCGGCTGAATGCCAGGAGCTGCCCGGTGAGCGCCGTGGCGCGTTCAGCGGCCTTCTTGATCTCGGCACAATCCCGCCACCTCGGATCGTTCTCGTCGATGCTAGCCAGGAGAAGATCGCTATAGCCACCGATAGCGGTCAGGAGGTTGTTGAAATCGTGAGCGATACCGCCCGCAAGGTTGCCGATCGCCTCCATCTTCTGGGATTGCCTGAGCTGTTCCTCGAGCTGCTTGCGCTCGGTGATATCGGATGTGACGATGTACCTGCCCGTCATCCGACCGCCGGTCCTGCTGATCGAATAGCTGTTGTGGATGTACCGGCGCACTCCATCCTTCCTCTGAATCCAGTACTCGAGCTCCTGGAGCTCTCCCTTTCCTCCCTTTACATCCGAAATGATCCGTGCGATACGCTCCCGTTCCTCCTCGACGGCGAAATCCAGGCTTGTCTTGCCCATGAGTTCATCACGCGGGTAACCGAGGATTTCGCAGAACCGGTCGTTGACATAGACGATCCGTCCCTCTTCGATAATGGCCAGGCCGTCGCGGATGCTCTCCGCCATCCGCCGGAACCGTTCCTCGCTGTCCCGGAGCGCCTCATGGGCACACACCCTGCTCGTCACATCCTCCAGAGCGAGAACGATCCGCTCCACCTCTCCGTCCTCGCTCAAGAGGGGCGCCGCATTGACAGAGAGAAGGATCCGGTGCCCGCCAACGGATCGTATCGCCATGGGCTCATCGAATGTGGGGCACCTGGTCTCCATGACCTTGCGGAACGGCTGCGCCTCGTCGGGTAAGGGAGCACCGTCGTATCCGGTGATATCCCACATGGGATCGTCGTACCGGCGGCCTATGATTGTGTCCCGCTGTAGTCCGATCACCCGCTCGGCGGCGGCGTTTGCAAAGACGATCGTTCCCGAGGGATCCAGCACAAGGATACCGGACGGGCTGGTCTCCATGATCCTGCTCAGGAGATCGCGCTCCCGCCTGACCTCGGCCTCGGTGTCCCGGCTCGTATCCCCTTCCAGCTCGGTGATGCGCTGCTGAAGCCGCCTGAGCCTCTCGATAAGCTCCCGTTTTGATAATTCCGTGATTCTCAAGTGGAGACCTCCGCTCATCCACATTCCAGTATACACCATTGCGATGCGGAGGTTCAATCTTCACATGTATTAAAATGAAATTTACGAGTCCGGAATCGTGCCCCCGGTATGCCCTCGACAAGGGTCCTGCAACGATCCGTGTCGATCTCCGGACAATCGAGGGCGGTCACCTCGCAATCGAGAGCAGACGCCGACGCCTTCCGGATAAAATCGATCAGGGAGTCGAACGCCCGCACACCGGCATCCGGCCTGCAGAGGTGCATATAGGTGTCTCGGTCGGGTGCATTCAGGCTCACAGAGACCTTCTGAACGGCCCCCTCGAGCTCCGGCACGATATTCCTGCGGTTGATGAGGTTGCCGTGGCCGTTCGTATTGATCCTGAAGGGAAGGCCGAGGTCGGAGAGGCGCCTGGCGACGGCAAGGATGTCGTGCAGCCTGCACGTCGGCTCCCCGTAACCGCAGAAGACGATCTCCCTATGTTGATCCCCGGTAGCGAGCTCCCGCACAGCGGCGACCATCTCGTCAACGGTCGGATCCGTAACGAGGTTCAGATTGTAGCCGTAGAGAAAGTTACTGCGCCGCAGCCGCACGCAGAAGCGGCAGTTGTTGGTGCAGCTTCCGGTGACGTTCACGTAGATGTTCCCTTTGAGCTCGTATGCAATCCGTGGTGGGATGTCTCTCTCACCGTGAAGAAGGTACCGGTAGTTGACCTCTGCGGCCCGCTCGATATCTTCGATCGTCACGCCCAGTATCCCGGCCACCTTTTCGGCCACGAGCCTCACGTATGCCGGCTCGTTCCGCTTTCCGCGATACGGCTCCGGTGGAAGGTATGGACAGTCGGTCTCCAACACGAAGGCGTTCGAGGGAAGTCTGGATACTACATCGGGCAGCTTCGATTTCCTGTATGTCACGGGACCCCCGATCCCGATGAGAAATCCCAGGTCGATGACCCGCCGGGCCTCCTCGAGGCTGCCCGAGAAGGCGTGCACGATACCACCGACCTCCTTCGCACCCTCTTCCTCAAGGATCCTGACCACGTCCTCAAAGGCCTGCCGGCTGTGCACAACGATGGGTTTGCCGAAGTAGAGGGCCAATCCGATCTGTCGCCTGAAGACATCCCGCTGGATATCCCGCGGTGAGAGATCGCGGTAGTAATCGAGTCCGACTTCACCGACGGCGAGCACCTTCCTGCGCATGATGTTCTTCTTGAGCTCGTCCTCGAAGCCGTCGTCGTAGTTCCTGGCCTCGTGCGGATGGAGTCCCAGGGATGCATAGACACTGCCGTAGCCATCGGCCAGAGCAAGTGTCTCATCCATGCCCGCCCGGTCGTAGCCGATGTCGAGCACCTCACCGACACCGCAACCATTTGCCCTGTCGATCACCGCATCTAAGTCCGCTGCGAATTGTGGCATGGTGAGATGTGCATGCGAATCTATCAGCACCGGTATCTCAGTCCTTGAAGAGTTCTTCTGCGCTATCCTGGATGCGTGGAAAGAGCGGCTTTGGAGCCTGGAGCCTGCGTACGGCGGCCTCACACACCGGGAGCCGGTCCATCCCTACTCCATCGGCACCGAGATGGCGCAGCATCTCCGCCATCTTGCCCGGCATAAAGGGTGAGAGCACCACGCCCGTCGTCGCCAGCACCGCATAGAGCTCGCCCAGGACGGCCACGAGCTCGTTCCGTTTGGAAGGATCCTTCGCCAGGTCGAAAGGCCGTTTCTCCTCGATGAACCGGTTGGCACGCTGGATGACAACCCAGTAGGCGCCCAGTGCACGTGAGAACTCCAGGCGGTTCATGTGACGGTGATAGCCCTCGAGCGAGCCAGCGAGTACATCGTGGAGTTCCCATCCGGGGCCGAAGGGCCCCGCTTTGAGCTCTCCACCGCAGTACCGGGTGATCATCGTCGCGGTCCGGCTGAAGAGGTTGCCGAGCTCGTTTGCGAGATCCGCGTTATACCGCCCGATGAGGATCTCGCCCGAAATATCACCATCCCTGTCGAAGGGGACCTCCCGGAGCAGGAGGTACCGTATCCCGTCGGGGCCGAATATCGCCGCCATCTTCCGTGGATCGAGTATGTTCCCGAGTGTCTTGCTCATCTTTTCCCCCCCGAGGGAGAGAAAGCCGTGCGCGAACACGCTTTGTGGAAGCGGCACACCGCCCGCCATCAGCATCGCCGGCCAGATGATACAGTGGAACCGGGTGATATCCTTTCCGATCACGTGGACATCCGCCGGCCAGTACCGATCGAAGCGGTCCGGGGAGTCGCTCCCGTAGCCGATCGCCGATATATAGTTGATCAGCGCATCGAACCACACGTAGACGACATGCCCGTCATCGATGGGGAGCGGGATTCCCCAGCTCTTTCCGAAACGGGATATCGATACGTCCTCGAGGCCGCCCTTTATGACATTCACGATCTCGTTCGCACGTGATGCAGGCCTCACGAAGTCCACATTCTTCTCTATGTGTGCAAGCAGCGGCCCTTCGAATTCCGATAGCTTGAAAAAGTAGTTTTCTTCCTCGATCCGTTTCGGCTCCTGCTTGTGCCTGGGGCAGAGACCGTCGACGAGATCCTTTTCGCTTACGAACTCCTCGCACGAATCGCAGTAGAGCCCCTCGTACCTGCCCTTGTAAATGTATCCGTTCGCATGAATGGCCTCGAAGAGCCTGCGTACCGCCGTCCGGTGCCGCTCCTCCGTGGTATGGATGAAGTCGTCGTATGAGATATCGAGCGACCGCCATGTCTCCTGAAAGACCGTCGACATCTGACTGCAGTAGTCGAGAGGCGCAAGCCCCTGCCTCTGTGCCTCAATCTCGACGTTCGTACTGTGCTCGTCGTTGCCCATCAGAAAAAAGGTATCGTAGCCGCGAAGGCGCATGTAGCGGGCCATGCAATCGGCTCCGATCTTCTCGTACGCCGTGCCGAGATGCGGCTTCTGATTCACGTAGTCGATCGCCGTAGTAATAAAGAACTTTTTACTCTCCATCCTGCTCCCTTCCATACACAGGAGTTGCTAGGATACGCAACGACGAGGATCTATTACCTAACAATGGGACCGCCGCCAGGATCGTTCCCGAAGTCGGTTTGCCCGCCCGCCGGGGAGTCCTTCCCCATTTCCCCCTTGAAGGTGTCGAGCGGCACTTCAAGCGTGTTGCCTTCCGGATCGCTCAGTATCACGGCCTGCCTGAAGATATCTATCTTATCTACCCGGTACTCCCCACCGAACCCGCGTATCTTGCTGCCGCTTTTCGGGATGTCCTTCGTGAGCTCCTTGTAGTAGCCGAGCTCGTAGGCGAGGCAGCACATCAGGCGCCCACAGGCTCCCGATATCTTCGACGGCGTGAGTGGCAGGTTCTGATCCTTTGCCATTTTGAGTGTCACCGGTTCGAAGTCCTTGAGAAACGTGGCACAGCAGAGCCGCCGCCCGCACATTCCCATGCCGTCGAACCGCCTTGCCTCGTCCCGCACACCGATCTGCCTGAGGTCGATGCGCGTCCTGAAAATACCGGCGAGGTCCTTGACGAGCTCGCGGAAGTCGATACGGCCGTCGGAGGTGAAATAGAAGGTGATCTTGTTGCCGTCGAATTGATACTCGACATCGACCAGCTTCATAGGCAGCTCGTGCTCGGTCACCTTCTCCATGCAGACCCTGAGCGCTTCCTGTTCCTTTGTCCTGGTCTCCTCGAGCCCCTCGACATCCTTGTCCGTGGCGTGCCGAAGCACCTCCTTCATATCCGCCTCGATATCATCGGGATTCGCTTGGGCAATGGATATAATGAGTCCCATATCCTCACCGCGGTCGGCCTGCACTACGCAGTAGTTGCCCGTGCGCAGGTAGAGGGCGCGTGCGTTTACGAAAAACTCCTTGCGCTGGGCCTTGAACTGTACCTCCACGATCTCCATTGTCAACAGCGCCTTAGAAAAAGCGGATCCGGCGAGCGGGATGGAGCACGCAGGTCCTCTCTGACCCGATGCTCGTACCGGAGGGTCGCGTAACTACCTTCGGTGAAATCTAATACCACTTCCCAACCAAATCAAGCAGGAGTTGGGAGAGGGTGAGATCCAGATCGGCATTCCTCCCGAGGCTCTCGGAGGCCCGGTGTATCTTCCTGATACCGGTGGGAATATCGATGCCGGCGGCCTTCGCCATGCACGCTGTCCCGAGCGCCTCCTCGAGCAGCGCCTGCTCTATCTCGGTGCCCGCACCGGACGATTGCCGTAGCAGAAGCCTGAGATGCACCGTCAATTCATTCAGGATCTCCCCGATCTCCTCGCGGGTATACCGCTCGGAGAGCGCCTCCGCCTCAGCGAGCATCGCCTTTCCCTTTCCGTCAACCAGGAGCCGCACTAGTGCCACCGCATCGTTCTGGATGCGTTGGAATCGACCCTCGGTGAGCAGGATCCCGCGGCGAAGGTTTCCGTCGGCAAGGAGACCAAGTCGCCGGGCCTCAGCAACTTCAACCGAGTAGAAGGTATTAAGAAATGACGCAACCGTTTCGGAAACAAGCGGATCGAACCGGATCTCGATGCACCGCGAGAGGATCGTCGGTATGAGCCGGTCGGCGTGCTCGGTTACGAGAAAGAGTACCGTCGATGGCGGAGGTTCCTCGAGCAGCTTCAGGGCGGCGTTCTGTGCCTCGAGTGTCATGTAATGCGCTTCGAAGAAGACGACCACGGAGCGGCGGCCCTCGAAGGGCTGTTTCGATACCGCCTCTATGACGTGCCTGACGCTGTCGATTCCGATACTCCTGGCCCTGTTGCCGAACTCGCCGTAGCCATAGAAATCCTCCCGCCTGCTCTCGATCACGACCGGCAGAGATTTCTCCCAACCGCCCGAGGGCACCGGGTAGATCAGGTGCAGGTCGGGGTGTTCGAGGCGTGCGACCTTGAGACAGGAGGAGCAGCGCTCACCGGCATCATCCCCCCCGGCGGTACAATTGAGCCGGGCGGCGAGCCGCATCGCCATGAGCTCCTTACCGGCACCCCCGGGGCCCATGAGAAGGAGTGAATGGGGTAATGTGCCTGAGCGCATCATCCCATCCAGAAGCATCGCAACACGCCCCTGCGCCCCGGCGATCAGTTCCGCTGCTGCAAGAATATCGACTTCTGCCCACCTTCCCGGCTCCTCCCCACCGCCCGTTCAGCCACCGCACGCCTTGTTTCGTAAGCGACAGCTTTCCTACTTGACGAGCCACTCGGCGGGGTCCAGTGCCTTTTTCGACTTTCTGATCTCGAAATGAAACTGGCTGGCGGCACCAGTCCCACTGTCCGCCTCCGCGATCACATCCCCCCGTTCTACCTGATCCCCCTGCTCGACGAAGATGCGTGAGGCATGTGCGTAGAGGGTATAGTAACCGCCGCCGTGGTTGACGATTATACAGTTCCCGTAGCCGGGGAGAACGCTGGCGTACTCCACGCGTCCCCTCGCAACGGCCTTCACGGGCGAGCCGGCCCGCGTCTCGACATCGATTCCTGTATTGAAGGTAACCGTTCCGAACTCCGGATGCTTGAACCGGCCGAACTGACGTACCGTCTTGCCGTCGACCGGTTTCATCATCTTTCCCTTGAGCTTGAAGAAGTCCCGCTCGCCGAACGCACCCCAGGCCTGAGCCTGCTCGATCCGTCTCTGCTCAAGCACATCGATGAATTTCTGAAGCTCCTTCTCCGATTCGGCGAGCTCCTCGATCTTCCGCTGGTACTGTTTCTTGCGCTTCTCGAGCTCTCCCAGCGTGCGTTTCCGCTTCCGTTCATTCTCCTCGAGCCGTGCGAGCTCCCCTTCCTTCTCCCGCCTCGATACCGTCACCTGGTGGAGCAGCTCCGTGATATTGGCCTCCTGGCGCTCGATCTCTGCCCGCCGGTTCCTCACATCCTCTACCAGCGACGCATCGTTCTCGGCGATGCGGGTAAGGAATTTATACCGGTGCAGGAGATCGGCGAAATCGCTCGCATCCAGGAGCTCCTGCCAGATGTGCCGGGGACCGTCCTTGTACATGGAGCGGAGCCGTTTTGCCAGGACATCGAGGCGGTGCCGGTAGATCGTTTCATTCGTCTCCAGTGCCTTCCTGAGACTCTCAACCTGCGTGGTGAGCATCCCCTCTTTCTCGCTGAGGCCGTCGAGGAGCTTGCGCGTGAGCTCTTCCTCCCGTCTCAGCTCCTCCAGGTAGCCCGCCTCGCTTCTCGCCTTCTTCTCTATCTCGGCGATCGTGCGCCGCGCATCGGCTATGCCCTTGCGAAGCTTCTGCAGCTCGCTCTCCTTCGAACGGATCCTCTCTTCGAGATCCTCCTCCTGCCCGAGGGTGGCGGCTGGCACACAAAGAGCCATGACAATCACCACGGATGCAGCGAGAGCCACCGCGCCCAGGTGTACGTCGTGTACCTTTTGAGAAAGCAGGAATTTCATCTTCGTTCCCACATGCCGGTCCAGGCGGCCCACATACGTCGTAAACATCCCTGCCAACAGGATCACATCTTCAGGAACCGCCGCATGGCGGTGAAGCTGCCGAGTGCGCCCAAGAGCGCGCAGAAGACGATGAATCCGACCACTGCGCCCGGATCCAAGAAAACCAGGCCCGATAGGTATCGGGTGCCGAAGAGGTATATGAGTACCAGCAGGCCGACCGCCAGGAGCGCGGCGAAGATCCCCTGAAGCGCACCCTCCATGATGAACGGTACCTGAATATATGCATTGGTTGCACCCACCAGCTTCATCACGTCGATCGCCTTCCTGCGGGAGATCACCATGAGGCGTACCGTGTTGGAGATCACGAATATCACCGAGAGAAAGATTATGGCACCGATACAGAGATCCACGATGTAGAATCCCCGCACCAACGTCTCCCCTCTCTCCAGCCATCGTCTTCCATACCGTACCTCTTCGACGCCGTCCCACCCTTCGATCTCAGAAGCCATACGGCCCATGAAGTCGCTCCTGATGAGCTCGGGCCGGAGCTTTACCCGGTACTCATCGGGCAGTGGGTTCTCCTCGAGAGCCTCGAGGATATCTCTGTTCTCGCCGAGCGCCTCGCGGAAACGAGCAAGGGCCTCCTCCTTCGATATGAAAATAACCTCCTCGATTCCCTCGGAACCCAGGAGACGGAGCTGGATGGCCTGTGAAACATTTTGTGCGAGTCCGTCTTCGAGATAAACGTAGACCCGGTGCTCCTCACGGGTCGCCTCGATGATCCGGGATATATTGAGGGTGACGAGCAGGAAGACGACGAGGATCAGCAGGGAGAGGCCCATGATGACGATCGAGATGATGTTGGAGCCCTTGCGTCTCCCGAGCATCAGGACCGACTCGCTGATCAGGTATCGCATTGCGTTGACGTTCACTCGCCTCCGCCTCCCCGGGCCAGACCCGCTACTCGCGGGGGCCCCGTTCCACCCCGTTACCGCTCCCTTCCCCAGATATATCGTAACCCTCGAGATCGTCGGCCCGCCGGCTCACCTTGGAGTCGGGAAGCCGCTCCCGCAGATCTCCGACAAAGATCATCTCCTTGTCCCGCACGATCCGCCCCTCCTCGAGATAGATGATCCGCTGTCCGAAGCTGCGAACGAGATCGATGTCGTGCGTGGCCATGAGCACCGCCGTGCCGGCCGCATTGACCTTAAAGAGCAGCTCCAGAATGCTCTTGGTCACCACCGGATCGAGGTTTCCCGTGGGCTCGTCCGCAAGCAGGATGGCTGGGCGGTTCGCAACCGCCCGTGCGATCGCGACCCGTTGCTGCTCTCCACCCGACAGCACGGGCGGGTAATCGTACCGTTTGTGATAGAGCCCCACACGGGCCAGGATATCGGTCACCTGCCGTTTGATCTCGCTCATGCCGGCGCCCGTGACCTTCATCGCGAGCGCCACGTTCTCGAAGACCGTTCGTTCATCGATGAGGCGAAAGTTCTGAAACACGATCCCGACTCGGCGGCGCAGAAACGGTATCGTGCTCCGTTTCATGCGCGTCGAGACGTAAGGCCCCACCACGACCTGGCCCGTTGTTGGAAAGTCGTCCATGTAAATCAGGCGCAGGAGCGTGCTCTTCCCGGCGCCACTGGGACCCACCAGAAAGACGAACTCACCATTTGCGACCTGGAGGTTTATATCCTGGAGAGCAAAGTACTTGCCGAAGCTCCTCGAGAGATGATAGACACCGATAACGATCCGTTTCTCGGCAGCCTTCACAGCTCACCCTTCTTCTTCTCCATTCGGGATCCCGTCTCCACCTCCGGATCCGCACCCACCTCCGGACCCGTCTCCGCCCCCGAATCCATCTCCGGCCCGGAATCCGTCTCCGGCCGTTTTCCCTTTCTCCGCCTGATGATGCAGCTCGATACCGCAAGCCCAACGGCGGCTTCGAGGCTCCCCACCTCACTCATACCCCGTCCGACGATATCATAGGCCGTGCCGTGGCAGACGGAAGTCCGAACCACCGGCAGACCGATCGTCATATTGACCCCTTGTGCAAACCCGCTCATCTTGAAGGGGATCATACCCTGATCGTGGTAGAGGGTTACGAATGCATCGTAGCCCCGCTCCTGCACGTTACAGAAGAGCGTGTCCGCCGGGAGCGGGCCATCGACGGTGTATCCCTCTGCGAGCAGTTCCTCGAGGGCGGGGATGATCACCTTCTGCTCCTCCGTACCCGTCACACCACCGTCACCCGCATGGGGGTTGAGCGCCGCAACGGCGATGCGCGGTTCCCGTATCCCCCATAGCTGCTGGAGTGCACCGGCAGTAACCCTCACACATGCTTTGATCCTCGGCCCAGTGACCGCAGCCGACACATCGCGCAGGGGTATGTCTCTTGTCAGTATCACTACCCGGAGCTCACCGGACACCATCATCATCTGGCAATCGGGCGCATCAAAGAGTGACGAGAACATCTCGGTATGTCCGCGGTGCGGATACCCGGCGAGCCGGAGCGCCTCCTTGGATACCGGACCGGTGACGATCCCCTCTACGAGTCCCGCCCGGGCGAGCTCAACGGCCGTTTCTATCGCCCTGCCGGCTACGTTTCCGGCGGCGGCGCTCGGCCTCCCGGCCGGAACCATCACCTCCCCCCCGGTATCGACGACGACAGGGAAGGCGGGCGGGTGCGCGAGCGACTCCCTATCCTCAACGGCTACTACTCGGTATCGCTCCCGAAAAGCGGCCGGCAATGCTTCGAGGAGCCCGGCCGCCGAACCGATCACGTAGCATTCCGCTCCACCGAGAGCGTTACGAACCAGTAGTGATGCCGTGATCTCCGGTCCGATGCCCCCCGGATCCCCGACCGTAAGCGCAAGACGTACCGTTCGCTCAGACATCCCACTCTCCGTCGCCGCCCCGGAGAGGGCTCTCCCTGATCACCCTGATGTAGCGATCCCTATCCTTCTTGGCGACCTGCCTGACAGGGATATCGATGATCTCCACGACGAGGAAGCGGTGCGGGTACCGTATCTCCAGGATATCCCCTACGCGCACCGATCGGCCGGGTTTCGTCGCGGTACCGTTGAGCTTGATGTACCCGGCTTCACAACCCTTCCTGCCCTGGTTTCTCGTCTTTACGAGGCACAGGGACTTGAGCAGCAGGTCGATTCGCATCGTCTACAGGTCTTCCTTCACCTCGACGTAGTAGAGATCCCTGAGGCCGTCGACGTACTCCTTGTACCTCTCCTGCTTCTTCTGTTGTTCGATCAACCCGCGTAACTCATCCCGCGCCTCATCGTAGGTGTAATCCCGCTCGGGATTGCGGGCAAGCACCTTTACAATCCTGAATCCCTTGCTCTCCCGCACGACCGGCGAGATCTCCCCCACCTCGACCCCCTTCAACATTTCCAGAAAGAACTCCGGCAGGCTCTCGAGTGGTATCTCACCAACCTCACCGCCGCTGTCTTTGGTCCTTTCGTCATCGGAGTATCTCGAAGCCATGTCGCCGAACTCGGCGCCTTCGAGTATCTCCCGGCGGATCCGTTCGGCCAGCTCCGCCGTCCCGGCGATATCCCCATCCCCTGCCTCCACTTTGACGAGTATGTGCCGTATAAGCACCCGCTCCCCGCTCACGTCCTCGAGCTTTATGATGTGCCATCCAAACTCGGTGAGTACCGGCTCGCTTACCTCGCCCACGGTCAGGTTCCGGGCCGCCGACTCGAAGGCGGGATTGTTCAAATCCTCGAGCCGGATATACCCGAGGCTCCCCCCGTTACTTGCACTCGGTCCCTCGGAATACGTGCGTGCGTGCTCCGCAAAATCACCACCGGCCTTCACAAGTGCATAGATCTCGTCGATTCGCTCGCGAGTCTCCTGCAATGCCGGCTCCGAAGCTATGGGCATCAACAGAATGTGTGCCAGCGTCACCGTGGCCGGCCGCTTGGGAAGTTCGTCGACGTGCTCGCGGTAGTACTGCTTGACCTCCGGCTCCTTGACTTCCACCGTAACTACTACCTCGCGGTAGAGCAACCTCTCGATAAGCATGCGCGCGCGGAACTTCTCGCGATAGAGCTGCCGGAGCTGCTGTAACGTCATTCCCTCTCTCTCGAGCTGGAGCCGGAAGGCCTCCTCACCCCCGAGCGCGGACTTGTTCTCGTTGATCCTCCGCTCGACGACCTCATCGACCTCACTGTCACCGACATCGACACCCTCCTTCTCCGCATGCACCGTCATAAGGAGATCGTTGATCAGCCCTTCCAGAATATCCCGTCTGACCTGCTTCCGTTCATCCTCGGGCAGCGAGGTGCGCTGCTTCTGCATGAGGTAATTCTTGTATTCCAGCTCGAGTTCACTCTCGAACACCGCTCTGTCCTCGACGACCGCGACGACACGATCGATCACCTTTCCCTCCTGTCCAGCAAGAGGAGGGACTGCGAGTGACACGAGAAGGACGATCGCGGTGGCCGTCCGCAGCAGCAGCGTATTGCTTACTCTATTCAAACGACTTCCCTCCCGTCGTGTCAGGGTACACCGAACCGCTCTCACCCATAATCATGTGTTCCTCCACTGCAATGCTGTCCTCCAACGCCAGGCTGTCCCCCGCAGCAAGGCTATCTCCCACCGCCCCACCGAAGGGGACGAGAGCGTACTCGCTTTCCAGATATTCGATATCGGCAACGGCACGGAGATCCCTCATAAACTCGGCGTAGGCTCGGGTCCGTCTCTCGATCATGAGCTTGTTCATGATCTGTTCGCGCACATCGTCCAGGCTCACCTTGACAAGTGCTTCGCGCATCCCCACGAGCTTGATGATGTGGTAACCGAATTCGGAGTGAATGATATCGCTCACCTCGCCCGCCTTCATGTCGAATATCACTTCCTCGAACGCAGGGATCATGTTTCCCTTGGTGAGGTAGCCGAGATCTCCACCGCGTTTTGCAACCGGGTCCAGTGAGTGCCGATTGGCAACCCACGAGAAGCTCCGATTCTTGAGGAGCTCTTGCACCTCTTCTGCCTCCTCGTATGTGTTCACGAGGATATGACTGACCCGATACTCGTACAAGTACTCCTGGCGATGTGATCCGAAATACTCCTCGATCTCGGCATCACTCACCCTCGTTCTTTCACTCAATTCGATAAATAACAGATGGTTGGCCAGGAGTTCCTGTTCGAGCCCTCTGAGACGGGCGACGATCCGCGGATCTCTCTTCAACCCCCGCCGAACGGCTTCCTGGTACAGGATTTCGTTGTCCACCCAGCGCTGTACGGTGCGCCTCTTCTCATCAGTGGTGAATGGTATCCGCTCCCCGGCCGGGAGAAGATTGTCGAGCTCATGCTCGGTCAGAACGATATCCCCGATCCTTACGATACCTTCCCCGTCATGCCCGGAAGGGTCTTTCCCACCGCCTCCTCCGCAACCACCGACGATGAAGAGTACGATAACGATCAGGGGCGCTGCCTCACATGATTTCTTCATCGCTCTCGACCGACCCCGGCTCGCCCAGTTAGAGCCTGGTTCTCTTGAGCTCCACTTTGGCGAGGTTGCCCTCGTGACGCTTTATGATATAGTCCTCGCGCCAGCTCTGGAGCTTCTCCTGAAGTAGGGTTTCAGCGCGCTCCTCCATGATCTGCGTCCGGATAGCCTGGGTGGCCTCCGCCAGTGTCGGTGTTCGCTCCGGCTGTATCTCGTTCAGCCTGATGACGGCCCACCCCCTAGTAGTCTTTATGGGATCGGATATATCCCCCACGTTCTCGAGGCTGAATGCAGTCTCGTCATATTCAGGGTATTGCCCCCGCAGCACGAGACCGGTCTGCCCGTAGTTCTCCTTCGCGGCACGATCCTCGGTAAAATCACGTACGAGCCTGTTGAAATTCGCCCCACCCCGTGCCCGTATCATCACCTCGTTCGCTTTATCTCGATCACTGACGAGGATTATGGAGAAGTCCCGCATCTCGGATTTGATCAGCTGTTCCTTGTTGTCGTTGTAATAGGTCTCGATCTCCCGCTCGGTAACGGTGACATCCTCTTTGATCTGCTGCTGGTAGAACTGGTAGACGAGGAATTGTTCCTTCCGCTTCTCCAGGGTCTCGTTAACCTCGGGGATCTCGAGAATCTTCAGCGTCTGGACCGCATATTCCGGAAGGACCGAATCGAAGACCCGCTTGTGCATGACCTGGATAATGTTCTCCCTTCCATACACGCGGCGAGGTCGCTCGGGCAAGCCGAGACTCTCGTAGGTCTCCTCGAAGTCTTCGAGTGTGAATGTGACGTCCGCATATTGGCAGATCGGCATATCCTTGTACTGCTCCGGGATATTGAGCTTCGGTGCATTCCGGCGCGTCACCTTGTAGGAGACGATATCCTCGAATTTGATATCCCCCGGTAACGATTCGAATGCTATGGTAACCGCATCCGGGAAGAAGGTCAGGCCGATCTCCTCATCGATCTTGGCCTTGAACGCATCGATGCCTTTTTTCTCTTTCACGGCCCGGATGCGCTGGCGTGCGTACTCTCTGTCGTTCTCTGGAGTTATCTTGCGTTTCTTGTGGAGTTTCAGAATCGCATATCCGGTCTGAGTCCTGAGCGGTTTCGAGATATCACCCTCTTTCATCTCGAAGAGTGCTTCCTCCACCCACCAGATAATCTTGCCGACCGGACTCGCCCCCACGAATCCCCCTTCATTGGCGGCAACGCCGAGGGAGTGTATCCGTGCCATTTCCGCAAAATCCGCACCGGCCAGTATCTGATCACGGATTTCCCAGGCGTCATCCTCCTCGGGGACAACGATCTGGCTCAACGTATACTCGTATTTCATCTGCTCGTAGTACTCGTCGACCTCCTCCTCCGTCACCTCCACCTTTTTCCGGATGAACTCGTCCATCATGGCGGCGACGAGAAACGGGCCCTTGAACTGCTGCCAGAAGTTTGCGAACCATTCCTCCTTCTCGTACCCCGCCGCACGTGCCTTGAGGGCCATGACCTCCTTGTTGATCACATGTTCGAGCACAGACTTCTTGCCTGCGAGATCATCGGTGGCCGGAAGGTATTTCTCCTCGAGCACCTCAGAGGCGCGCTCGATGTCTCCAACGGTGATCTTCTTGACCCCTATCTCGGCGACGACCAGATCTTCCCTTTTTGTACATCCGACCGATACTAGCATCGCCACGAATCCCAGTACCAATATTGTGCGTCTCAAGGCAGTCTCCTTTCTACAGAACCTTGCCGTTACCTTCTGTACTTTTTCACGTTTGAGACCGGTTACATCTTCTCCCTTCCCGCCTCTCTACTCCAATCGGTTTCTCGCCGATTTCCCGGCGGGCAGCCCACAAAGACTTAAACTAACTTATGTATCATAAAATTCCAGTAAATTCAACAGGCTTTCGATGTCCGTGATTCTACACGCTCCCTGCTCGTCCCCAGGTCGCATCCCCGGTGAATCCGCCGGTTTGCCCGCCTCACCCGATCGTATCGATAGCGCAAAGCCGCGCTCCGTGTGAAAGGTGATGCGGCCGGCGAACTGCTCGGCGATCCCAGCCAGACACTCCCGGTGCGGGACGGTTTCTTCGAAGAAGGTGATGCGCAGCGCCGCATTTTCATTCAACTCAACGCGTTCGATCCCCACCGCGCGGGCGCGAGCCTTCATCCCCACCAATCGGACGATATTCTCCGCCGGCTCGGGAAGCGGGCCGAACCGGTCCCGAAGCTCCCCGCGCATCTCCTCGACCTGCGCAACATCCGTCGCCCGTGTAAGCCGCCTGTAGATATCCATACGCTCCTCCGAATCCGGAATGTACTGATCGGGCAGGTAGCAGGGGATGGGGAGCGTAATCCGAACCTCACGTTCCTCGGGAGGCGGTTCACCCTTGAGTCGAGCAACCTCCTCGCGCAACATGCGCGTATAGAGATCGAGCCCTACCGCGTTGATATGCCCTGACTGCTGGTGGCCGAGCAGGTTGCCGGCGCCCCGTATCTCGAGATCACGCATGGCCAGGCGGTATCCAGCTCCGAGGTAGTCGAATTCCGTGATCGCCCGGAGTCGCTTGATGGCCGCTGGGCTGAGGGTTCGTCCGCGCGGAACGAGCAGATACGCATAGGCCTTCCGGTCTGAACGCCCCACACGTCCCCGGAGCTGGTAGAGCTGGGCCAGCCCGAACTTGTCGGCACGGTTGATGATAATCGTGTTCACATTCGGAAAGTCGAGTCCCGCCTCGATGATCATCGTG
Source organism: bacterium (assembly GCA_020350885.1). Taxonomy (GTDB): domain Bacteria; phylum Krumholzibacteriota; class Krumholzibacteriia; order Krumholzibacteriales; family Krumholzibacteriaceae. Next base: position 2,478,453 of record CP070727.1, read on the forward strand.
CATACCAGGACCTCGAACTTTCGCTCGAGAAAATCGATCATGATGCCTTCGAGCTCCCGCTCCCGCATCTGCCCGTGGGCATGTGAGACGCGTACCCGTTCTGGAAGAAGCCTCCGGAGGTACCCCTCGATCACTGCGATCGATTGCACCCGGTTGTGAACGAAGAAGACCTGCCCTCCCCGGGCAACCTCACGCATGACCGCTTCCCTGATGCGGTCATCGTCGAACGGTAGTATCTCTGTATGAATGGGGAGCCGGTTGCGTGGGGGCGTGTCGATCGTGGAGATATCCCTGATGCCCGAGATCGCCATAGAGAGCGTCCGGGGAATGGGGGTGGCGGTCATGCTGAGCACATCGACACTCCGTTTCATCTTCTTGAAGGCCTCCTTGTGGCGTACGCCGAATCGGTGCTCCTCGTCCACGATCACGAGTCCCAGATCCTTGAACCCGACATCTTTCGATAGGAGCCGGTGGGTTCCCACGACGATGTCGACCTTACCCTCGGTGATCTCGCCGACCTCACGTTTCTGCTGCGCGGGCGAGATGAAGCGGCTGAGCATCCCGACATTCACGGGAAAACCACCGAGCCGCTCCGATATGGTATTGTAATGCTGCATCGCCAGGACCGTCGTGGGCACGAGAAGAGCGCATTGCTTGCCCGACAGCACCGTCTTGAAGGCGGCCCGGATGGCGACCTCCGTCTTGCCGAATCCGACATCCCCGCACAGGAGCCGGTCCATGGGCCGGAGTGACTCCATATCCGCCTTCACCTCTGCCGTCGATTGGATCTGGTGCTCGGTCTCCTCGTAGGGGAACGACGCTTCGAGCTGCTTCTGCCACGGTTTGTCGGCCGGGTAAGCAAATCCCTCGGCGATCTGCCGCGCCGCGTAGACCTCCAGGAGGTCCCGGGCGATGCGCTCCGCACTCCGCCGGGCCCGTTCACGCGCACGCGCCCAAGCGGCGCTTCCCAGGCGGTCGAGGGTGGGCTCTGCACCCTCTGCTGCCACATACTTCTCCACCATCTTGAGCTTGGCCACGGGGATGAAGAGGTGATCCCCGCCCTCGTATCGTATATCGAGGCACTCGGTACTGCCGCCGTCGATCTCCAGGACCCTGAGCCCCATGTATCGCCCGACCCCGTGATTGAGGTGCACGACGAAGTCGCCCGGCTTGAAGTGGGAAGAGTCGTAGCTCAGCGAGCGGCTCCTGGCGCGTGGTACGTGATAGGGACGGTGGTAGCGCCCGAATACCTCCTCCTCGCTCAAGAAGAGCACGCCGAGCTCCGGCCACCGGAAGCCGCTCGAAAGGCCGCCGATCGGGAAGTCGATATCCAGGGCGACCTCCGGGAGCACCTCCTCGGCCCGGTCGCGCTGAAAGGCATTCGCACAGAACAGGTAGACCCTGGTACCGGCGGCGAGCTCGCGTTTGACCTCGGTGACGAGACCCTTGAGGTTCCTGCGGAAGTCGCCCGGCGAACCGCTCGCAAACCGCACCGAACGCTCCCATGCAATTGACCTGAAGGACAGGCGCTTCGTCCCCTCCAGAAAGCGCTCGAGCTCCTCCTCGCCGATGTAGATACTTTCGGGCGGAGGATAGCGGTGCCCCTCCTCCCGCGACCGCTCGAACCGCAGGGAGACCTCATTACGGAATCCGTTTCGAGTCTCCTCGACATCCTCGGCATCGAAGACGACGACGAGTGGCGTACCATCGAAGTATTCGAATATGGGAACCATCTCATGAAGGGCGGCCGCATAGTTCTCCATCCCGAAGAACGATATCCCGCGCTCGAGCCGTTCGGCCGGCAGCAGTATCCGGGCTCGGTCCTCCCCGCCCATGCCGGCGGCCGCGGTTTCGAGCTCAGCGCGGAACCGGTCGATATCCTCCGGCTTGGGGGCCAGATGGTGGAGCGGATGAATCCGCAACCGGTCCCGCTCGGTCATCGATCGCTGTGTTTCGATATCGAACTCCCGCATCGAGTATATCTCGTCCCCGTCGAACTCCATGCGTATCGGGTTCTCCTCGCCCACCGCAAAGATATCGAGGATGCCGCCGCGCAGGGCGAACTGCCCCTTGATCTCGACGATGCCGTGCCGCTCGTATCCGAGGCCTACCAGATCTTCCGCCAGAGAGAGAGGATCGTTCTCTTCCCCCTTGTTCAATCCGATAAGGAGCTCTCTGAAGCGGCGTGGAGGGAGAACCTTCTTGAGCATGGCGCGCAGCGTGCAGACAAGTACGCGGCATTCCCCCCCGCAGAGTGCCTCGAGTGCCTTCATCTGCATACCGGTACAATCCCGGTCTGGATCGTGATAGTCGTAGGGAAGAATCTCGTCCTCGGGGTAGATCACTACCCCGTCCAGGCCGAAAATCTCGAGGTCCCCGGCGACGTCCTGAACCTTGACCGGATCGGGCGCAACAATGATCAGCGGCTTCTCCAGCCCGGGTGCCAATGTGGAGAGGACGAGGGAACGGGCACTTCCCGCAAGTCCGCTCGCGGCGACCTCGGTGCTTCCGCGCATGAGCTCATCCCTGAGCCTTACATAGGCGGATAGTTTCTCGAGCCGCTGTCTCAAATCCTCCCACATGCCGGTATCCTCAGCTTCTGTCTCTTATGCCTGCGCCGCACACCGGTCGCATACACCGTACCATGTGTCAATCCCGCAGCAGCCGCCGGTCCCCAACCCCGCACCGCCGTGCAATAGCCGACGCCGTGCCGTTCGCCGGATGGGAATTTCTCCAGCATTTACCCTTCCTGCCCCACACGCTGCCGCTGAGCAAGGAGCAGCTCGAACAAGAACACGGCCATTGCGGCCAGAACGAGCGGTATCGATATTTCGCGCCCCTCCCGTGCCCGGTAGAGAACGGATGCCAGCTCCTGCTCCTCGTCTATCGACATGTAGTGCACGAGGCCGAGCGAATCGGCCGCCTCGCGGGCCGACATGAAAGAGAGATCCGATTCCCCGGTGCAGTCAGGATTGATCGCGATACGTCCCGCCGTCTCATCTCCATCGAATATGGTGATGAAGCCCGGTTCCCGGGAAGGTGGCAGCTCTATTACATCGCCATCGGGGTCACCGCCGGCCCTGTACTCCCCGCCGCGACCCCTCACCCCCGATGCTCCCCGTTGATATCCGTGCCCGCCTTCAGAGCCGGGCTTGAACTCGGAACCGTCCGGATAGCGGCAGATCGGCTCGCCTACGAACGTCCCACTCCAGGCTATCGTCTCTCCGATGATGCCGCCCTCGCCCGTCGAAGGCTCGGGCCCGGTTGCGAGAAGCATCTGCTGAATGAGCGGAAGAAAATAGGGCGAGAGGACCAGCTCGCTTGAGTCGGGACGGGGATCCGCACAGAGAAACACAACCATCCCCGCACCACGACGCTCCCCCCATACAAACGGGGTTCCCGTACTGAAGGCGAGGAACACCAACCGCTCTGGGATACCCTGCACAACCGGAAGGCTCCGGAATCTGAGCCTGGTGATGCCCGTGATATCCTCCCGCTCGAACGGTGCAAGGATGGCCGGTTGCATCTCGGGGCGTGCAACCGTGACGAATCCCTCTCCCAGGTGCCTGAACTCCAGCACGGGTTCATACCGGCTCAGGGCCCTGACGGCCCGCTCGAGCTCGGGAAGTACGAGGACCAATGCGGTGCCGCCGGAGGTGATGAAGCGTTCGAAGAGCTCGACATCCTTGACAAGCGGTCCACGGCCCGGCCCCAGCACGACCGCCTCGGCCCGCTCGAGATCGGCCGTTGTGTAGTTGCGCCAATTTCTCCTTGTGAGCGCCAAATCACCCTCGGAACCTTCGGGGCTGAGCGCCTGGTCGAGATAGAACCCCTCCCCGTCGGCTACGAGCAGCACATTCATCTTCTCCTGAACATGCAGGACAAAGAACCTCTGATCATCCGCAGGGAGATGGTCTGTCTTCTTACGAACCTCGCCCCGGACCCATCCGATGCGCTCGGCCGGGAACCGGATCCGCTCCCTATGTGCGCCTCCCGGAGGTAGCTCGATCTCCTTCTCCATGATCCTGCGGCCGTCTATGAGCACCTGAAGTGGAACACGGGCACCGAGGTCCCGGGAGGAGTTCCTCACAATGACCTGTACCTCGGCGACCTCACCCCGATGGAGGGTCACACGCGGTGTGAGAACCTTCTCGATCGCTACGTTGGATTCCGATTCCGGATGTACGGGAAGGAGAAAAGCCCGTACCGCTGGGGTTTCCGTGGCGGCGACGGCACTATCCGGCACACCTTCCTCCGCCGGAGTAGCGTCCCGTACATGTGAAGCGTCGCGTGGGCGGCCGCCGATCCCCGTGCGCTGAAAGTCCGATATGATATAAAGCTCGCGCTCCTCCCTCCTGCTTGATCCGCACAACCGGAGACCCTCCGCCACGGCTCCGCGCAGGTCGGTTCCACTCCAGGAAAGCTCCATCTCCCGTACCGGGCCGAGGATCATGTCCGGCTCGAATCGCTCGCCGGTGTAAACGATCTCGCTTGCGGAATCGAATACGACGACGGAGATCTCGTTCTCCTCGTCGAGATTCTCCAGCACATGGGCGAGCCGGCCCCTCGCCCTGTCGAAGAGTGTTCCGAGATCCTCCTCTACGCCCATGCTATAACTCCTGTCGAGCAGCAGGCATGCGGTTCGCGATCCTCCCGCCGGGAAGAGTGCGGCCAGTCCTCCCCTCACCACGGGGCGTGCACAGGCGAGAACCAGAAGAGCGATGCCAGCCATTCTGAGAATCAAGAGGAGCAGCCGGCGCATCGTGATGCGACGCATGCTCCGCCGGTCCGACCGCCGGAGGAATCGGAGCGTGCTGAAGGGGACCTCGGGAAGACGCCGCCTGCTCAGGAGATGGATAAGGAGCGGCACCGAAACCGCAACGAGAGCGATGAGGAATGTCGGGTTGAGAAAGTTCACGCCGATCCCCTCTCCCGATGGATCACAACGAGCAGAGCGGCGAGATCACCGCAGCCTCCGCCTCTTGCTGAGGTACGATACGAGGGCTTGATCGAACGGAGTCTCGGTTGTAATGAGGTTGTAATCGATCGCATTCTCCTTGCACTCCCGCTCGAGCCACGATATCCATTCCGACACACTCCGCCGGTAGTCCCGCTGGAGAAACCACGGCTGGGCGCGCAGTTTCTCTCCCGTTTCCCTGTCAACGAAACGCACCTCGCCCCTGACATCGAGGGTGAGCTCGATCGGATCGAGAAGATGAAAGAGGACAATCTCGTGACCCCGGTGGCGAAAGTGCTTGAGGCCTCCAATAACCCGTTCGGGCTCATCGAAGAGATCGCTCACGAGCACGACGAGCCCCCTGCGTTTGATCCGCTCCGCCACGGCATGAAGCGTACTGCTGATCTCCGTGCGTGCCCCGGGCGTTAGAGCCTCGAGTGTCTTTAATAGATAGAGCAGATGCCTCCGCACCGAGCGGTGGGGGATGATGGTGTTGATCCGCTCGTCGAAGACCACGAGCCCGACCGCATCGCGCTGCTTGATCATCAGGTAGCTGAGTGCCGCGCTGAGCAGTGCCCCGTATCTGAGCTTCGTGACCTCTCCGCTAGTGAAATCCATCGAGGCACTGCGGTCGAGAAGCAGCGATGCCTTGAGATTCGTCTCGTCCTCGAAGACCTTGACGTAGTAGCGGTCGGTTTTGCCGTAGATTCTCCAGTCGACGTTTCGCGTCGACTCACCCGCGTTGTATTGCCGGTACTCTGCGAACTCGACGGAGAATCCATGGTACGGGCTGCGGTGCAGTCCCGCGATGAATCCCTCGACGATGAGCCGCGCCCTGAGGTCCATATTCGCCAGGCGGCTCACCACCTCCGGGCGTAAAAATTCACTCAGCCTCGTTTCCTTCGGAGACATCCTCTCCACCGATCATGAAACAGTATCCAGGAGCCGCGCAATCAGATCGTCGGCCGTGATGCCGTCGGCCTCGGCATGGAAGTTCGTCACGAGACGATGACGGAGGACTGGAAGGGCGACAGCCCGAACATCCTCGATATCGGGGGTCGTTCTGCCCATCATGATGGCGCGTGTCTTCGCACCGAGCGTCAGGTACTGTCCGGCCCGGGGGCCCGCTCCCCAGGCGAGGTACTGGCTCACCTGTGGAACCGTCTCATCCCTGCTGGCCCGTGCGAGCTGCACAGCATACCGCAGCACCGTCTCCGAGACGGGTACCTTCTTGACAAGCCGCTGTATCTCGACGATGTCTGCACCGTCGAGCACCTGCCGGGGTTCATGGAGCTCCGTCGATGTCGTCGTATCGACGATCGTGAATTCCTCCGCCTCGGAAGGATAGCCGACCCGTATATCGAACATGAACCGGTCGAGCTGGGCCTCCGGCAGTGGGTACGTGCCTTCGAGCTCGATCGGATTCTGCGTCGCCAGCACGAAGAACGGCAGTTCGAGCCGGTAGGTATTCCCTCCCGCCGTGACTTGATACTCCTGCATGGCCTGCAGAAGCGCCGACTGCGTCTTCGGTGGTGTCCGGTTGATCTCGTCGGCGAGAACGACGTTGGCAAATACCGGACCCTTGATGAACCTGAATACGCGTCTATGCGTGGCAGCCTCCTCCTCGAGCACCTCCGTCCCGGTAATGTCACTCGGCATGAGATCGGGGGTAAACTGTATCCTCGAGAATCCCAGGTTCAGACAGCGTGCCACGGTGGAGACGAGCAACGTCTTTGCAAGCCCGGGTACGCCGACCAGGAGGCAATGCCCGCCGGCGAAGAGTGCGGTGAGGAGCTCCTCGACCACCTGATCCTGCCCTACAATCACCTTTGCTATCTCCCCACGCAGCCCCCCGTATGCCTCTTCGAACCGCTGTAGAATCCGCAAATCGCTGTTATCGCTCATGTACAATCGCTCCTTTTCATTACTACTATATATACAATATTACAATGTATGTGCCTTCATTCCTATTACGAATATCACATCTTCCTATGCACCGGGTAACACTGTATATAAAAATTTAGCGCCTCCCGGACAGGGATCATCGGTATGAGCCGCGTATTGCTTGGCGGATCGTTTCGTCTTGACGACCACCGCGGCACCTGATAGCAATGTAATCGTCCGAAGCCGTACATCCCGCACGGATGACGCCCTGCGTGCGATGAACCGTCTTCGCCTGACCGCAAACCGATTGATCTCTCAAACCTGGTTCACTCCGGAATCGCGAAGGATCATGATTCCGAGAGCAACGGGTGAGCCGTGAAGAACAAAGAGATTGCATCCCGCTTCAACGAGATCGCCGATATCCTGGAGCTCAGGGGCGAGAACCGCTTCCGCATCAATGCATACCGCCGCGGTGCACGGAGCGTCGAGAGCCTTCAGAGGCCGATCGAGGAGATCGCAGCCGAAGGTGCCCTTGGCGATATCCCCGGAATCGGAAAGGACCTCGAAGCAAAGATCGACGAGTATCTCGAGGTCGGCTCCATCAGCTTCCTCGAGGAACTGCGTGATGAAACGCACCAGGTGCTTCTCGACATGCTGCGCATTCCCGGTATCGGACCGAAGACGGCCGTCCTCCTGTACGAGGAGCTTAAACTCGAGAGCCTCGCAGATCTCAAGCGCGCCGCGCTCGATCACCGGATTCAGGGACTGCCGAAGATGAAGGCAAAGACCGAGGAGAATATACTCAAGGGCATCGAGTTCCTCGAACGTGCACAGGGTCGCACCCCGATCGGTGAGGCTTACCCACTCGCCGAACGCATCATCTCGGCCCTCGATGAGCTTCCCCACGTGACCAAGATCTCACCAGCGGGAAGCCTCAGGCGCTTCAGGGAAACGATCGGTGACATCGATATATTGGCAACGTCCAGAAAACCCGGTGATGTCATCGAACACTTCACACACCTCGACGTCGTCGAACGCGTCCTTGCAGAGGGGAAGACAAAGGGGAGCGTTATCACAACGGAAGGGATCCAGGTAGATCTTCGCGTCGTGGCTGAAGCTTCCTATGGCGCCGCACTGAACTACTTCACGGGCTCGAAGGAGCACAACATCCGGCTGCGCGAGATCGCCATCAAGAAAAAGATGAAGCTCAACGAGTACGGCCTCTTCAAGAAGTCCCGCAAAGGGGCCGAGAAACGTATCGCCGGGAAGACTGAAGAGGAGGTCTACAAGACACTCGGCTTCCCCTACATACCCCCGGAGATACGCGAGGATACGGGTGAGATCGAGGCCGCACGGGAGGGAACACTTCCTGACCTCGTGGAGATGAAGGATATCAGGGGTGATCTCCATTTCCACTCGAACTGGAGCGACGGTACCTCAAGCCTCACCGAGCTGGCCGTCGCCGGCAAGGCGGCCGGCTACCGCTACCTCATCGTCTCCGACCACTCGAAGAGCCTTCATATCGCACACGGCCTCTCGGAGGACCGCCTGCGTGAACAGATGGACGAAATAGATCGGATCAACAAGAGACTCTCGGGGTTCAAGCTCCTCAAGGGAAGCGAGGTGGATATCCTCCCGGACGGATCGCTCGACCTGAGTGACGATGTCCTCGAGCAGCTCGATATCGTTATCGTCGCCATCCACTCGCAGTTCAAGATGAAGCGTGATGCAATGACCGCCCGGGTGATTACGGCGCTCCAGAATCCATACGCCAATATCCTCGCCCACCCGACGGGAAGGCTTCTCGGCTCCCGTGATGCATACGAGATCGATATGAGCGCCGTCATCGATGCTGCGGCAGAGACCGACACCGCCATCGAAATCAACGCACACCCCATGAGACTCGACCTGAATGCCGCAACGGCACGTATGACCGCTGAGGCGGGAGTTATGATCTCGATCGGAACCGATGCCCACAATCCGGCCCTCGAGATGAGATATATGCGTTACGGTGTCTATACCGCCCGCCGCGGCTGGCTGTCTAAGGAACAAATACTCAACACGAAGACCGTCACACAGCTTCTCAGAAGCCTTCATCACAAAAGAAAACAGATGTAGCAGCCAATCTGGCAGAAAAACCCGCCTGTTTTGCTGCTGCCGTTATGGCATATATATTTGCCCTATAATGTCGAGTTGGCGCAGTTGCTCGCTGGCCCATAGACTTTTTCACCGAAAATACACTCCATGTCATCGCGTAACCACTTGTTGTTTCATGCGTTGCGCAAATTTACTATTCTTGGCACGCTCTGTGCGATGTAACATGGATGAGAGACGAAAAAAGCAGAGAACACAGAAACGGAGATTGTACAGTTAGGAGGAGGTGAAAGGACATGGCTATCATACGATGGGCACCGGCACGCGATCTCATGGCGATGC
>CP070727.1:2487829-2616547 GCA_020350885.1 bacterium
ACTACGTCGAGCCGCGCTTCTCGCCCGACGGCAAGCACGTCGTCTACCGCAAGCGCAACCAGATCGGGATCATAAAATCGACGGAAACCGACGCCAAGGGAGAAGCGCTCGATCTAACGGATCTCAAGATGTACCTCGACCCGCGGGCCGAGTGGCGGCAAATCTTCAACGAGGCCTGGCGGATGGAACGCGATTTTTATTACGAGCCCGACATGCACGGTCTCGATTGGGCGGTCATGAAGGAAAAATACGGGCGGTTATTACCGTACGTATCCTGCCGACAGGATATGCGTTTCCTCATCGGCGAACTCATCGGCGAACTCAACACCTCACACACCTATGTCTTCGGCGGGGATATCAGGCGGGATGCCGAGTATGTCAATGTGGGTATGCTCGGTGTCGACTGGGAAGCCGATCCGAAGAGCAACCGGTACCGATTCAAAAAAATCTACCGTGTAACCGATTGGACACGCGAGATCATACCGCCGCTTGCTCGACCCGGTGTCGATGTCGCAGAGGGCGACTACCTTCTGCGGGTTAACGGTGAAGAGGTCACCACCGGGCGGAACATCTATAGTTATTTCCAGGACCTTGCAGGGGAGCAGGTGACGATCCTGGTGAACGGCAAGCCAGCGCACAAGGGAGCGCGCGAATACACCGTTGCCCCGATTCGTGGGGAAGGTACGATCCGTTACCTCGATTGGGTGGAGCATAACCGGAAGGTCGCCGAAGAGAAGTCGGGAGGTCTCATCGGGTACCTTCATCTGCCCGATACGTATCTCGGCTCTTGCCGGGAATTTCCGAAATACTACTATTCGCAGCTCCGCAAGAAGGGGCTTATCATCGATGGCCGGTTCAACGGCGGCGGCCTCGATCCGTACATCTTCCTCAGACGCCTCATGACTGAGCCGCTCGCATACTGGACTCGCCGGTATTCCTTCGATCAAACGAATCCCGCTGTGGCGACGCGTGCACACATGGTCTGCCTCACGGATATGCACGCGGGTTCCGGCGGGGATATGCTGCCGATGGAGTTCCAGATGCTCGGGATGGGACCGGTTATCGGGACGCGCACATGGGGGGGATTGGTCGGTGTCTCGATGTGGATCCCACTGATCGACGGCGGCGGCATGTCGGCGCCCGATTACCGGATCTATGATCCGAGGGGTAAGTGGATCGTCGAGAACGAGGGAGTGAAACCGGATATCGTCGTCGACCTCGATCCGGTGGAGGTGGCAAACGGGCACGACGCCCAGCTCATGAAGGCGATCGAAGTGCTCATGAAGAAGATAAAGGCGGATCCGAGACCGTGGCCCACGCACGAACCGTTCCCGGTGGACAGGTAGGATCCTCCTCTTGAGCGGTGGATGATGGTTCGGCGGGGATTACAGCTCTGACGGGGTTTCAATGAAGTGGGTAGGTAGGTCAAGCTCCTGCTTCACCATTTCACTCAGTGCCTTGAGTCCCACCGTCTCCGTGGCGTAATGTCCAGAACATATTAAACTTACGCCACCCTCACGTGCTGGGTGGTAGGCCGTATATGAGGGCTCGCCCGTCAGAAGTGCATCGCATCCCAGTCGTGCCGCCTCCTCCATGAGGAATCCCCCGTTCCCAGAGACGATGCCGAGTTTCGAGATGCGTTCGGGACCGAATGCGAAGGTACGCACCGGTGCACCGAGCGATTTTCTCAGGCTTGCCGCCAGTGACCGGACCGTCACAGGGCGGGTGAGATGACCGTAGAGGCCGATTCGGTGTCCTTTGTATAGACCGAAGGATTTTGGTTCACGGATGCGTACGAGACGCGCCAGTTGAATATTGTTCCCGATTTCCGGATGGCAGTCGAGCGGCAGGTGGCAGGCATAGAGCGAGATACTATGTTTCAGGAGCGTGCCGATACGTTTGGCCATGATTCCCGTGATGGGAACCGCATCACCCCAGAAGAGGCCGTGATGGACGATCAGGAGGTCGGCGCGTATCCGGGCGGCACGCCTGATGGATTCCATGCATGCGTCCACCGCGAAGGCCGCTCTGCGGACACGTACTGAGCCCTCGACTTGTAATCCATTGAGGGACGTATCCTGTGGGAAGTCTGCCGTCTTGAGTGTTTCGTCCAGGTACCGGACAATGGTGCCGAGTAGCACGCTATAATCCTCCCAGAAACCTCCCGAGATCCTCCCGCCGCATCTCGTTTTCGTAGAGCCGCTCGAGCTCCATCATATGGGGGTGCCGTTTCAGCTTGCGTGCCGCTATACCGACATCGAGTGCTTCGGTCAGAAGGCGTCCATCTTTGTAACTGATCCGTATCTCCGTCAAGGATCTCCGCTTATCTCCGTTATCGACGACGAGACTCTTATCGACGGTCTCCGAATGTGTTGTTTCATGTGAGCGATGTGCATTGATTACCACATCGATGCCGGGAACCTCTCTCGCCAGCTCAAGGCTGTTGGTCCAGCCCTGATGGCTCAGTGCGACTATTACATTACAGCCTTCTTGCCTGAGCCGGGATACCATTTCCAGGGCGGTCAACTTTGTGTTCCGTATGTCGTAGTATCGCGTGATCTCCTTGTCTATGGAATGTACAAAATAGGGAAGCACAACACCGAAAAATCCGATCTTCACACCGCCCCTGCGGCCGAAGAGCGTCCATTTTCCGCCAACATGCTTTATAATGTAGGGCGAGGCGAGCAATGTACTTTCACGCTTATCGAAGATGTTTGTGGTGAGGAGTGGCAGATCGTATTTCTTGGCTGCATCGAGGAGTTTTGAGTACCCGCAATGGATATCCCTTTCGCCAACTACGATGGCGTCGTAGTCCATTCGCTTCATACCCTCGAGTAAATATCGGTTCGAGATATCGAATCTCTTGTGCTTTTGATCATTGAGGAAGTCGCCGGTGTCCACGAGAAGGACCGGGTTCTCGTCTCTCCGCCGTTCGATGAGGGAAGCCCACCGGGCCATCCCGGAGTACTGCTCTTTCTTTCAACTGCACGGTTCCCGATAGCCCCACAGTTCGTTGGTGACGAATATACTGATCGTCATTCCGTCGAGGTCGGTCGTTGCGGCGGATTCCGAGCCCGAGATATATACCTTGAGAGGGATGTAGATGGCAAGCAGGACGAGTAGCAGGATCAGGCCCGCACGTATGAATATGTAATGCGGTCTCACGGCAATCTTAACCATTATTCTTCAACTTCGAGTACAGCGTCGGCTTCGAGATACCGAGGAATGCCGCGGCCTTGGTCTTGTCTCCCACACGCTCGACGATCTTCTGAATGAGCATTCCTTGGACCTTTGGAAGGATCGGGTCGCTCGACGAGAATTCGACGGTGTCGATCAGCGATTCAAGTATGTCCTCGAAACTCGCTTGCATCTCCTCCTGGCTGCTTTGCTGTCGTTTCATGATGTACTGTGGGAGATCCTCTGGTAGGATCACATCCTTCTTGGAGATGATGATCATCCTGTTGATCGTGTTCTCGAGCTCCCGGACGTTCCCCTGCCAATCGAACTCGACGAGATAGGTCATCGCCTCGGGGGAAATCTTCTTCACTGGAATATTATAGAGGCGACAGAAGGTCGTCAAGAAGTGATTACAAAGGAGCGGTATGTCTTCCTTTCGCTCACGCAGGGCCGGTATCCTGATCGGAAAGATATTGATACGGTAGTAAAGATCTTCCCGGAACCTACCCTCTTTTACCAGGGTCAGAAGTTCTTTGTTCGTGGCGGCGATGATCCTCACATTTGTGGAGATCTCCTTCGTACCTCCGACACGGTAGAACTTCTGCTCCTCGAGTACACGCAGCAGCTTCGGTTGGAGCTTGAGTGACATATCACCGATCTCGTTGAGAAAGATCGTGCCTCCGTTTGCCGATTCGAAATGGCCGGTCTTCTGGCGGTGGGCACCGGTGAAGGCGCCCCGCTCGTGTCCGAAGAGCTCGCTCTCCAGTAATTCGCCCGGAAACGCCGAGCAGTTGAGAGAATGGAAAGGCCGATCCCGTCTGTTCCCCGAGTAGTGGATGGTCTTGGCGATAAGGTCTTTTCCGACACCACTCGGACCGGTGAGGAGCAGTGTCGTCTCCATGTCCTTGATACTTTCGATAAGCTCGTAGATATGCCGGATAGGGGGGCTGTTTCCAATAATATCGTGGAAGGTGACGCGCCCTTTCGATTTCGCCACTTCAGGCTTGATATGGATCTTCGACTTTTCGATTTCACCGATCTTTTCTGAAAGGATCGTTCTCTCGAGTGCCAGAGCGACTTGCTGGCTGAAAGCCAGCAGGAAACTGTGGTCTGCATCCTTTGTTCTCGCGTTCTGCGTCGCTGAGTCGAGATAGAGAAATCCTGTTACCTCATCCTGTATCCGAAGGGGTATGCAAATAATTCTGGGATGCTGCTTCAGAAAACGTGCGCTTATCTTTCCCTTCGGGATATTGTTCCGGGAGATGTCGATCGGATAACCGACTTGCCGGGCGAGACCGATCATTCCAATGACGTTCTTGTCAGTCAGGAGGCCGCCCATGTTCTCATCGCCATCGGCTGCCAGGATGCGGACGCCGGTCTTCGCGTCGGTTTGGAGGATGAGTGTGGCCCGATCCATGCCGGTGATATTTCTAGCGATCTCGGTTATCGCTTTGTTCAACCGCTCGGTGTCATACATGGTTCGGATGAGTGCGGTCACCCGGCAGAGGGCCTTGAATCGGGCGGCATCAGAATTGATATGATCCAGCGCGAGTGGTGAGCGTTGATCGAGCTGTTCCTGGAGACGGCGCACATTCTCCGGAATCTCTTCCTCCTTGTTGCAGAGGACGGTTGCGCGAAGGTGATACTCCCGTGCCAGTGGTTCGTTTCCTTCGGCCATGAAGAGTTCACCGATCTCTGCTGCAATGGCGGCGGCTGTGTTCTTCCGGCCGAGGATCGAGAGCTCCAGGCTGGCTCCCTCGAGAGAGTGCCGTCCCAGGTCACGTTTTCCCTCGGCCAGGTAGATACGCCCCTCGAGGATGTTCAGGAGTGCCGTTTCGAGTCGTGAGCCGATCCTGCGGTTGATGTTCTTGGCCTTGCTGAGGAAATCGGTCGCTTCAGCGGTCTTCTCCTCGGCAAGGCTCAGCTCACCCAGGCGGCGATAGGTACATGCACGTTCGCGATCCGAGCTGGTCTTCGTACAGTACTGGAGGTCACGGAGATACCAGTTCCGGGCGGCGTCGAAGTTGCCGAGACGGTATTGAATCTCACCCATCGTCCCGCAACCCTCGGCGAGCAGCTGTTGGTTTCCGATATCCTCGGCGAGCTGGCAGGCCAACGTACAGCTCTTCTCTGCCTCTTTCATGTTTTCCATACCGAGATAGGTCAAGGCGATGTTTAGATGAGCAGCGGCGATACCCGGCAGGTTATTGTGACGATGCTTGATCTCCATACTCTTTTGAAAGCATTCGAGCGCCTCTTTCATTCGCCCCATCGATTTGTATACCAGGCCGAGGTTGTTGTAACTGCTGGCTATGCCGATCTCATCGTTGCTCTCCTCGCGCAGTAATAGGCAGCGTTTGTGGCATAGGATCGCATCGTCGTACTTGCTCCTGTTCCAGTTGATCGTACCCATCAAATTGTACGACTGCGCGATCTCGATCGGGTGCTGCTTGTCGTCGAGCAGCTTGTGTACGAGAAGGCAGTTCTCCCATGACTTGTCGAATCCGCCAAGCCTGTAGTGGATCCAGGCGAGATCGTTGTAGAGCTTGGCACGCTCATGTGCCAGAAGATGCTCCCCATGGGTGTCGAGGGTGCGCTCGAGAAGCCGTTCGGCTTTCAGAAATTCTCCCTTCTTTTCGAGTATCTCGCATTCGTGCCTGACGGCTTCCACGAGCAGGGCGCGGTACTTCTGGCTTTCCTTGTCGCGCAGGGCTTGCTCCCGGCAACGTCGGTAGATGCTTTCCGCCTTGCTTATGTTTCCGATCAATGAGAAGTAATTGCCGAGCTCGATGAGTAGCCTAAAGCGTGTTTCGGCCGGGAGGTAGCTTTCGAGCTTTTCGCTGAAGAAACTCTCGTTGAAGCAGGTGATAGCACTCAGCCGTTTATTCATGAGAAGAGTATGGAAGAGCTTGTAGCCCTCGAGGGCGGCCTCGGCTTTCTCTCCGCCTCCGACGAGATGGTAAAAGATGTAGAGGAGCGGCGCGCTCTTCATACCCTTGAGAATCAGTGCCGTATTCCGGTGAATCTGCTTTCTCCGTTTCTCGGGAATCCGCTTCAAAACCATTTCGGATAGGCTCTTGCAGGAGAGACTGTAGAGAAGGCAGATGTCGCCGTCTGCGAGACAGGAAATGTCGGCCCGTACCCGGACGAGCCCGAGTAAACAGAGTTGTTGGAGTAGGGAGTAGATGCTGTTCTCTTCGGTTGTGTAGATGTTTCGTATGAACGAGAGGGGTGCCTCGAATTTGAAGATGGCTAGAAAGGTGAGTACGGACTGAACGTCATCACGGAGTGTGCCGATGGAGGGAGTTTGGGTTTTCCGTTTTGGCGAGCCCTCTTCGGCATACAGGCGCCTTACGGCGTAGTTCAAAAAAGCAAGTGGTCTTTTCAGATCGATGCGCTTGGATAACGATTGTACATACATGGCGGGAAGGTATTGCGCCAGCACCCTGCGCTTCTGGGATTCGGTAGGAACTGGGAGCTCGATCTCCTTCACCGCAATCCCTTTCTTCCGGCTTTCTTCGTACAGGGTTTCAAGAAAATAGGCTGGAGGGTTCTCGTTGATGGCGAGGACTGCGAGGTTGCACTGTTCGAGTTCCCGGCAGAGCCGGTCCAGGAGATAGCAGCTCAACAGATTTTCCTGGATATGATCGTCGATGATTACGAAGTCGTGCGTTTCATTCGATGCGCATTCCTCGTGATTGCTGAAGAGCGTCTGATCGGATATGATCGCCCCCCTGCGGTACCCCCATTGATGTTGCAATCGCTGTTCGATCTCGGAGAGGAAGCGCGTTTTTCCCTCCCCGCTTGTACCCCTGACGATAACGATCTGCTTTGTTCCTTCCTGTGCCTCGGCAGCCGCACGTTTTAGAGACTCCAAGGCCTTGTGCGGTATATGGGACGGCAGTTCCCGCCTGGTAACGAGCATGGGATCGGGAGGGCCGGTATCCAGGAAGGTACACAGGCTGTCGAGGATTTCGTAGAGTTGCTCTCCGGAGATAGTCTCATCGAGTGAATCGAGCTTTTCGGCGATTGCTGTACAAACCTCGCAGTCCTTGGGTGCGAGGTATTGCGAGAAGGTGATCAGGATCTCTGCAAGCGTGCGAAGCTCGGAAAACAATGGCTCACGGTGTCTTTCGTATTTACTGCCCCCCTGGTGCAGCTTCTCGATTATCTCCCCCGGAAGCAGGTACGCTGTCGGCAGAATGGTGGGCGAACCGTTTGCTATGACGATCGAATCGGTCGTGAGGTTGTAAAAGTAGAGACCGGAAGACAGTTTTTCGAGTATCTGCGAGGCCAGGTTTTTGAGAAGTTCGAGATTCTTCGAGTGCTTCATCCCCGGAAGCGCCTTGGTCAGAGGAATCAGCTCTGCTTGCGGAAGGAGAAAGGAAATCCCATTCTCCCCCGTCTGGAGGGAGAGTGTCGGTGGCGTGAGGGTACCAGATTGGGAGAAGAGGAAGTCACGCAACTTGAGGTCATCCAGGGAGAGAGTGAGACCGGAGGGCGGCATAATGGAAAAGTAGAGATAATCCTTGTCACTGAGAGAATCACTCACGCAGAAACCCTGCCACGGCGGATAGTTTCCCAGTACCTTTTTGATGTTGTAGCGCGACATGAGGCCTTCTTCGTATCCTTTATTCTTCATCATTCAAAACCTGTTAAGATTATTGACTGGTAAAATTATTTTACAAGAGAAATTCCTTCATGACAAGCATTAAATCGTCCATCCGCCCAAGGCTTCCGTAATTAAATATATATAATTAACTTGTGTAATACTGGGAGCTTGTCCAACGGGATCTACGGTATGTAGAGCATCCTGCCGCAGTTTTCACATACCAGCAGTTCGTGGCTATGAGCTGCGGAGAAGAAGGATGTGGGAAGCTTCACGAAGCAGCCGAGGCAGAGATCGCCCGTAACCGGCAGGATCCCCATTCTATAGTGTTTTGCGAGTTTCTCGTACCGCTGGAGCAATGCTGGTGGTATCTTACTCGCAAGTTTCTTCCTCGCTTCTTGAAGCTCATTGAGCCCGGTGAGCTTGAATCCCATGCTCTCGAGTTCCTTGGATGTGGATGTATCCTTGGCTTCTTTGATCATGATGTCCAGATCCTGCAATGCAATGAGCAACCGGTGTTCTTCCTTCAACTCTCGATTCCTCCGAGAATTTCAATGAGCGACGGAAAATCTTTTACATCATGGAGTTTCTTCAGTAATGATTGATTCTGGACAATGCCGATCAGATTACTGAGCAACGACAGGTAGGTCTCTGCTCCCCTGTCCGAGGGGGCAAGGATCAAGAAAAAGATCCTAGTGGGCTTTCCGTCGAGGGAATCGAAATCCACCCCGGAAGAAGACTTGGCGAAGAGAACGGTAAGTCGTTTTATGGCAAGGGATTTGCCATGGGGGAATGCCACGCCGTTTCCGAGACCGGTGCTACCGAGACTTTCGCGGTTTTTCAGCATCTCCATGATGAAACGTTCGTCCGATATCCGTCTCGCAAGTGCAAGATGGCGGACCATCTCCTGGAGTGCTGAAGTCTTTTTTCTGGAGCGGAGATGAAAGAGGCATAGATCTTCTTCAAAGAACGAAACCAGCTCGTTTGCTTCCATATGTACTCGTGCTTTCCCGTTCAACTCAATAGTTGTATAACAATTTAAACTTTTTTTGACAATACATTTTTGATATGCTCCCGCTGATTTTCGATGACTGACCGACCCCTGGTGGTTTCACTATGAAACGTAACGAGATAGAGAATGGAATCGTTGTTCGGATAAAGGGTGCTCACTACTACGTGACTGCCCCAGCCGGGATGGTCAGGTGTGCCCTCAGGGGACGTTTCCGTCTCGGCGACAGCCCCGAAGAGGTACTCCCCGTTGTAGGCGACAATGTGGAATTCAGATGGGTGCAGGGCCGTGATGCCAGTTCTCCGACAGGCCTCATTGTGCGTATCCTTACGAGAAAAACACTCTTCGTCCGGAGCGGATCCTACGGCAAACGGCGCTACCGTGTCCTGGGCGCCAATTTGGATCACGCCTTCCTGGTATTTGCCGTAAAGGATCCCGAGCTCAATGAGCGTCTTCTCGACAGGATGCTTGTAGCGGCAGAATGCGGTGGGATGGAACCGGTGATCTGCATCAACAAGATGGATCTTGCAGACGATCCCAACGCAATACGGGCCGTTATGAAGGATTACCAGGTGCTTGCCTACCGGATCATCTACACGAGTGTTGTAAACCGCTCCGGTTTGAACGAGTTACGGGATGCTCTGAAAGGCAATGAATCCATCATGGTGGGCCCATCGGGTGGGGGAAAGACATCGCTCGTAAAGGCCCTGCAACCGGGTCTCGAGCTCAAGATCGGCCATGTGAGCAACCGGACCGGCAAGGGCCGGCATACAACGACGCACTTCGAGCTCCATCGGCTCGATTTCGGCGGGTATCTCGGCGACACACCGGGGGTGAGGGAATTCGGTATCTGGGGGATTTCAAAAGAGATGCTCGGGGACTACTTTCGTGATTTCGGACCGTTCCTGGGGCAGTGCCGTTTTACCGGCTGTTCCCACAGTCATGAGCCAGGCTGTGCCGTAAAGGAGGCCGTCGGCGGCCGGATCGCAAAGAAACGGTACGAAAGCTATCTGAGGATCATGGAGACGCTCCCGGATACGTTGCCAAAAGAGGAGGGCGGCTGAATCCTCAGCCGCCCCTAGAGGTAAGAAGGGATTACCGTTGGTGGGGCCAATTTTCCGCTCTCATTATAGTGGTACGTCCTGGCTTCGAAAATGTTCCAAGATTTTTGAATTTTTTCCGAGCTTAGCGGAAGGCTAGTTCGGAACGAGATTGATGCGGAGATTGAGCAATTCATCTGCCGGGATAAAGACCTCGCTCTTCCAGCTATTGAAGCCCGCCTTTCTCAGCTCGACGCGGTGCAATCCAATGGGTAGGATAATCGCTTGCCCCAGAGGAGTCGTTCCCTTGAACGTCCCGTCAATATAGATCGATGCACCCGGTTGTGTATCGAAATGGAGTCTACCCATGAGCTCTTGGAGGATGATGCGGCGGCGGGAGAGCTCACCCCTTGTTATGACGACCGTTTCCCGGTAATCCTTGTAGTCGGTCTTCCTGCAGACGATCTCATGGTGCCCCGCCTGTATCTCGATGGGTCCGAACCGTTCGCCGACCGTCTGTGTCTTGCCGTCGATGAGGATCTCGGCGCTCGGCTGGCAATGGATCTCGAGAAATCCTTTCGCCGGCTTTGGGGGCTCCTCGCTCTCCGTCGGCTCCTCGTCCGAAACGGTCGATTCCTGCGGTGGCGCCTGACGGTCGGCACCGCTCACTCCGCCGGGGGGTGCTGCCAAGCTATCAGTATGCATATCAACCGTCCCGGTGGAATCCGTATCGGATTGTCTTGCCTCCACGGGTGATTCCCCGAGACTGTCGATGACGGTAGAGGAGACACCGGCACTATCGGGTGCGTCGATGCCGGGTGGCGTGACGAACGGGTCGAGCGGCGTCATCGTCATGCCCGCCTCTACCATGTTGTCAACAGTCCCATCCGAGGGAGTGGTTTCGGGGGTTGCGGGATCGGGATTGAAGAGTGCACTCACCTTCGTCCGCATCTCTGCGAGCCTGCCGGGTTGAAGGCTGAAGAAAATCGTTATACCCAGAACGGCAGCGACCGTTACGGCTATTGGTAACAGCTTTCTCTTTCCTTTGGTCCGTGTGGAACGGTCCCTCTTGTGTGTACATTTGACATCCGCATTACCGCCGACGAGAAGACGGAGCCTGTCTCGGGCACCCATTACGGTATCGTGACCGAAGTGTGATTCGATCGATCGGGCCATCTCGAGCGCAGTCCTGAAGCGCTTGGTCGGCTCCCGGTTCAGAGCTTTCATCACGATCGCCTCGACTCCCGGGCTGATCTCTTTCCCGATCTTCGAGGGTGGGGGGATGGTGCCGTTGATGATATTCTGTATGACGGCTGCATAATTCTCGCCCATGAAGGGTTGTGTGCCGGTTGTCGTCTCGTAACAGATCGTCCCCAAGGAGAAGAGGTCGCTTCGTCCGTCGATGCCTTCCCCGATTGCCTGTTCAGGTGACATATAGAGGGGTGTTCCGAGAAGGGTATTCGCAATCGTTTGCTGCGTCTGGCTCTGGTGCAGCTTGGCCAATCCGAAATCGGTGATTTTGACCAGCCCTTCACTCGTGATCATTATATTTGCAGGTTTGATGTCCCTATGGATGATCCCTCGCTGGTGTGCGTGGTCCAGTCCCAGGCAGATCTCACGGGCGACGAGCAGCGAAAGCTCCTCACCCAGAACGCCGTGCTTTTCCTGAAGCTCCTTGAGGCTGAGGCCGTCGATGTATTCCATCACGATGTAGTAATTGTTGGCCGAGGAACCGAAGTCGATGATCCTAACGATGTTCTCATGATCGAGGCTCGCAGCTGCCTTCGCCTCGAGGGCGAAACGTCTCGTGAAGTTGGGATCCGATGTGAGATGTGAATGAAGGCGTTTCACGACCACCGGCCGGTCCAGGGATGTCTGGATAGCCTTGTACAGCACGGCCGTGCCGCCGGTTGCGATCGTGTTTAATATCTGATAGTTACGCCATTCTTTCTCAGTCATCGTGCCGTTGCCAATCTGAGTGCGAGTGATTCGGGAAGACCGGCCGAGCGTATCTTCTGCTGTGCCGAAACGATATCGTACGGCGCGCGACGGATCGATATCTTCCCTTTCTTCAAATCGACCAGGGCGAAGCTCGCAGCCGCGATACCATCGCGGGGCTGGCCGATACTACCGACATTGATGAGATATCTCGTACCGTGCTCAATCTGGAGCGTCTGACTGGATGCGACCGCACATCCGTCACGCTCCCTGTAGGTAATGATCCCAGGCACATGTGTGTGCCCGATAAAGATAAACTTCTCCGAAAAGTTCTCGAATATCTCCTTTGCCTGGGGAACCGTGTAGACATACTCCCAATCCATAGGCGAGATGGGGGAGGCATGGGTGAAGAGACAATCGCCGTGACGGCGGATTGTATCGTAACCCTCCAGCATATCCCTATGGGTCGGATTGAGGTTCCTTGAAGTCCAGGTGATTGCCCGTTTCGCCGTTCCATTGAAGTCATCACTGCTGGTCAGCCCAACCGCCGCAAGGTCGTGGTTACCGCCGATCCTTATGTGTGTGTGTGTTTGAACGATCTCAATGCAGTCGCCGGGATTCGCACCGTACCCGACAACATCGCCTAGTGAGACGACGATATCGGGCCGTAGTACCTCCAGCTCTTCGAGCACCCTGTAGAGGGCTTCCACGTTTCCATGAATATCTGAAAAAACCAGGTATCGCATGACGTTCAGTGTTTAAAGACAAATTCCTCGGAACCGATGGAGATCAAGTCTTCCTCCTCGAGCACCCTCTCGTCCATCTCTTCGCCGTTTACATTCACTTTCTTCCGGCCCTCGATCTTTTGCATAACGTAGTCCGATCCCTGCCGGGTGATCTCGATCTTGACCCGTGGCGCAAATATACCCGAGAGTTGTATATCGGAATCCTTCCCTTTGCCGATGACGGTTTTTTCCTGGTCGAGTAGGAATTCATCATGATTCGACCGTCTGTATATCTTCGGAGGTGATCCGTCGGGGGCCGGAAAACGGATATTGAGATTGTTCTTATTCTGCCTTTGCCTGAAGTTCGGTATAATGACGGTCTGATCGAGGTTCTCGCCACTCTCCTCTTCACCGCACGGTATCTGGAAAACGATCTGATACTTGCCGATAGTGATCGTATCCCCGTGGGACAGCTCCGCCTTCTCGACGGGCTTCCCATTGAGGAAGGTTCCGTTCTTGCTGCCCAGGTCGCTCAGTGTGTAGCCGTTGCTCGCCCTGGTGATGACGGCGTGCCGGCGTGATACACTCAGGTTGTCTATCACGACATCGTTCTGGGGGAGCCTGCCGACGGAGACCTCGTTTCCGTGGAACGGGTAAGTCTTGATGGGCCGGTTCTTGAGTTTTACCACCAGCCGCGGGCGCTGCGTTAGGTAGTAGGAGGAAATAGTCCCGTAGTAATCGGGTGGTATCGGCCGGGCATCCTCTGCATGGATTACGACGAGGTCGGTGAAGATATTGATCTCGAAGGCGTGGTGTGTCGAGAGGGTATACACCTTGACGAGGAACTCCTCACGAATGTTGGCTTCCTTCGTTTTTTCCTCACTGTACCCGTGATAGCAGGCAACTGCTTCACCTCCCTGGTAACGGATCATGATGAGATTGCCGGAGTGGCAGGCTGTTACCAGGACGCTCTTCTCATTGTGTTCCGTTGTGTCGAGCAGGTCGTCGAGATCGACGAGGGAGGAGCTCACTTTGAGATCCGGCTTCTTCTGCATGTATATGAGGAGGGAGTGATAGAGGATCATCTTTGTATGATACACAACGATCTTGGGAAACTGCGTCCGCTTGAGGTGGGAAAAGAATTCTTTCAGCGTGATACACTTGAATCCCTCACCGTCGTTCGTCGTAACATAGTAGAGCTGTCTATCGCGGATAAAGAGAAAGTATTGGGTGTAATCGTTGAAGACCTCGAGTATAATGGGGAGCTTACGGCTCAAGTCGAGAAAGTGCCGAAGAAGGGAATCGAACTCGGCCGGGTCGAAATCGGCCGGGTTCATCAGGACCTTATTATACGGTATCTGTAATCTATGCATGGCCATGCAGGTCTTCCCCCTATAGTTATCGAAGCGATGAAACGCAAGAAGGATGCCAACGGGAACGGATTTGCGGAGTGGTGTAATTTCAAATGTAAGAACTGGTTACATAGTTTGCTGGTTGCCGTAGTTGTGCTATGGGAAAAATTGTCGGGCAAATGGGAAATGTAATGTAATATCTACGAGTGAGGTTGTTCGATTGTACGCGGCGGTGGTGTCGTGTGGAGACCGGCCGGTGGTGTAGCGCAGGGGAAGGCGAACGTCGGGGGGGATAGCGATGCGGTATCGAGGTACGGTACGCTTCTTCAACGATAATAAGGGATACGGTTTCATACGCCGGGAGGGGAGTGGAGCCGATCTCTACGTGCACTACAGGGATATCGAGGGAGGGGGATTCCGTACGCTCAACGTCGGCGAGACGGTCGAGTTTGAGCTCATGGAAACCGAGCGGGGGCCCAGGGCGGTGTGCGTCAGTCGCATCGAAGCCTTTTGATTGAGACCTCATATCCGATGATCGTGATCACCGGGATCAAGAGAGTCAGCGGCGGAGATCGTTTGATTGTTCAACGGCGACGGTGTATACGCGGGCCTAACGCACCTCCGCGTTGAACTTCTTGAGGTTGCGGCGGGCCTTCTCGTTCGATGGATCGATCTCGATGGCGCTCTGCCAGGAACGGATCGCCTCGTCGAGACGGTCGAGCTTGTAGTAGGCATTTCCGAGATTCGTATAAGCCGAGCTGTTGTCGTTGCTGCGACCGATCGCCTCGTTGTACATCTCGATGGCTTCCAAGTAGGAACCGAGCCTATAGAAGGCATAACCGAGGTTGTTGTACGTAGCGGCAAGATCGGGATTGAGCTCTATCGCCTTCTTGAATGCCTCGGTCGCCTTCTCCTCCTCGTTTATCTCCGTGTAGGTGAGACCCATGTTGTTGTAAGCCTCGGTGAATTCTGAATCGAGCTCTAGCGCCTTCTTGAACTGCTCGAGCGCCTTTTCATACTGTCCGTTGTGGTACGACATGACTCCGGCGTTGTTGAGCCGTTTTGCCTCGTAGAGCTGCCGTTTCCGTTCCTCCTCCTCGATGCTCTTCTTCTGGCTTTCGACTATCTTCACGATCTCGGAATGGTTGTCCGAGAGATCATCGACAAGCCTCTTGTTTGCTTCGATTCCGGTATGGAGAGCATCGACGTTTTTATCGAGCACTTCCTTCCAACCGGCAACCTCTTCCTTGAACTTCTCGATGTGGCGGTCACTGGTTTTGATCTTCTCCTCGATATCCTCGGTCTTCTCGGCGAGGGTGTCACTAATACTCTCGATGATTACTTTGTTCTCCTCGGTAACCCTCGCGAGCGTTTCCATCAATTCATCGATTTTCTGCTCGATACTTTCGCGCACGTTCTGCTGGGAACTGCTGGTATGTTCCTGCAATTCCTTGAAGAGACCGAGTATGTCCGAGATGCTCTGCTGCTGGAACTCCCAGGATTTTTCTATATCCGATTTGATTCCGGTGAGCTCCTCCTCTGTCTTCTTCCTGGTCTCGCCGAGCTTCTCGATCTCCGATGTGATCCCTGATATCTCATCAGTATTCTGCTGCTGAGATTCGCGTGATCCTTCGATCCCGGATTTCAAGTCGGCGATATCGCCTGCACAGCGCTTCTGGATCTCCTGCGTTTTTTCGATATCCTTTTTGAGCCCGGAGAAATCATCTGCATAGTGTTCCTGAAGTTCCTGGATCTTCTCGAGCTTGGATCCGAGACCGGAGAGTTCGTCCGCGCTTCGCCCGTACGACTCGCTCAATCCCTGTATATCGGCCTTGAGCTCCGAAAATCCCTCCTTGCCGGATTCCGTTGGATTGAACGCCTGTTCCATGAGCTTCTCGAAGCGGCAGGTATCGTTTTCGTCGTCATGGAACCGGCAGAGCTCCCTCAGGCAGGCGACTTCACCGCGGAAAGACTTGGCGAGAAACCGGATGGAAACTCCCGCTGCCGCCCCGTCCTCGGTATCCAATCCCAAAGGGATGGTGTTCGGGTTCATGAAGACTTCCTGCTCGTGTTCCTGATCCTGTTGTTCCTCCTCATCCTCCTCACCGATGTCAGTAACATCCGCTTCTCCGAACAGGAGCTCCTTATCCGTTTCATTGAGAAGCGACACCTGTGTGATCAATGGACAGATCTTCATGATTCATCCTCTCCTTTTTTGTCACCTGTGATCCTCAGATCCGCTGTTTTCTGGAGTATCTGTACTGTGTCCTCGAGCTGGGAGGCGATAAACCGGGCGTAGTTCTTCTCCGCCCTTCGACTGCAGTCCCGGTATTCGCCGCGTATCTCAACGATCTTCGAGAAGGCGCATGCCGCCTTTCCGTAATCTCCGATTGTCTCGCTGGCGATCCCCTTCATATAGAGCATCTCCCGTTCGAGCTCTGTATCACTCTCCGTTTCGATACCGCCGAGTGCAGCAAGAACGGTGAACGGGCGTTCCATGGCACCATAGATCTTCGCCAGCATGAGCTTTCTGCGATTACCTGTGAGCTCGCTCCTATCCAGTATTTCGAGCGCATTCCCGGGCCGTTCGATATCGAGGGCAAGGTGGACCAGGCGTCCGGTTTCGTCCGCGCTGATCTGCTCCTGCTCCGGCCGACCGAGAATGCGTGAGAGTTCAAGTTCGATCCAGTTCAGGGACGCATGATCCATACGTTTGAGTACCGACGCACGGTCCCCGGCGGCCGCAAGCACTTCGGTAAATATGGCGGCTGCCCGTTCCGTGAGTCCCGATCCCTGAAAGATCTCCCCGAGCTCTATCTTGAGATCGAGGCAGGCGTCTTCGTCGAGGCACTTGCAGCCCCTTTGGACCAAGTTCTCTGCCTGCTCGATCGCACCCGAGGTGGCGAACAGATAGGAACCGAACGAGAAATATTCTTTCAGTGGATTTCGCTCTATCAGTGTCAGGAGTCTCTGTTTGATCTGTTCAACGGTTTCATCATCGGTGGTGCCGAATTCTCTGAGTAAGGCGAATGCTTCGACGTTGCGATTGCCCGCCAGGTTGCAATCCGTCTCCAGGAGCCGTTGCTGATGGGCGCACGTTTCGGGCCACACTATATCCTGCATTTCCCCCAGGATCCGCTGCCATAATTCAGGTTGAGTCGAAAGGGCTTCCCTGAAGCGCGATATCGCCTCGTCGAGGTGCCCTCTGGCCGCCTTTATGCGCGCGTAATGAACCAGGAAATCCCCGCTCTTCTCATGGAAGTGAATGAACTCTTCAGCGATCTCTTCGAGCTCATCCACGTCTGCTTCGTCGTTTGAGAGCATACAGAGAACGGGATCGAGCGATTGCGCCACCTCACCCGTTTCGATCAGGAGCCTGGCGAGGAGGTGATTGGCGTGTACATGTGTCGGATGTGTTTTCAGAAGCTCAGTGAGTATTTCGGTGGCAGCCTTCACTGCTGTTCTGTCACGGGTTGCGAGCTGTTCGAGGATATCGACTGCCCGGTCGTGCTGATCAGCCAGTGAGAGGGTGTGTGCGTACAGGAGAGTGATCTGCCCGTCGTCCGGAGCGTTCTGTGTGAGTTCCTTGAGCGCTTGGACGAGGTCGGGCAATGATTCCTTCGGGCCTTTCTGTGCCGCGGCAAGGTAGCGGTACGCATCCTCCTGATGGCCTTCCTGCCAGGAGATCGTGCCAAGGATCCGGGAGATCGCCCACGGCTGGATACTCGCGGGCAGCAGTTCCTTGAGTCTTTGCGCAACCTTGACTCGGTAGGTGTCTGACAGCGAGAGGCATCGCCTGAACGCTGCAACGGCTTCCGTCTCCCTTTTGAGTCGAATGAGGGTCTCGCCGAGGAGATAACGCGCCTGTGGATTTTCGGGTTCCTGCGATATGATTTCATCGAGTTCCTGCCGCACGGTGATCAGGTCTGGCTGTGGAGAGGTCAGTGTCATGGCCAGACATTTGAGGGTATCCTCCGACTTTCCCTCCGCTTTCGATATTCGGGCTCCGTACACATGGAGTGCGGCAGCCTTCTCTTCCGGCAGCTTTGCGATGGCCGTACTGAGGATATCCTTCGCCAGGTCGATATGATGCATGGTGAGTGCCGTATTGAGCATCTCTTCCCAGATGGCGCCGTTTTCCGGGTCCCGTTCAACGAGACTCTCAAACCGCTCCTTGACGTCGCGTATCTGACTGGGATCGAGCTCAAGCGTTCGGCAGAGGTAATGGGCTGCACTAGCGAACTGTTCTTCCTCGAGGTGAAGCTGGTAGAGGGCCAGATTGAGGGTTATGTTGTCCGCACGCCGTGCATCGTCCTTTTCGTAGAGCCGGATGAGCTCGGGACGGATACCGGCGTCGAACATCAGAAGCTGGTCGAACTCGAATATAGCCCGCTCGACGAGACCGTTCTCCAAGTGTGCCGCGGCCTGCAGGAAGCGAAAGGTGCCCGTAGGAGATCCCTCCTGGGCCATGGCGTCCACCAGTTCCGATACGGCCGGCCATAGACCCGGCTGCTCCTCGGCTAATCGTCGGATCTCGGCGGCGAAGCTCTCATGGGATTCAGGGTGTTCCCGGTAGAATTCTATCGCGAACGGTATGACCTCGGAGATGTCCTCACACGAGAGCCCAGTCTCGATTGCGGATATTACACCTTCGAGTGTGACACCACAGTGTTTCATGATCTCGCGCGTGAGTCTGAGGACTTCGCAGTTGTCGACACCGCATTCGTCTCGGTATTCCTGGAGAATCTCCTCCGCCCGTTCTGCGTTGCCCGCCAGGGTAAAGAGCTCTATCAAAATCGCCTTGAGCCCCGGGACATCGGCGTCCGGTAGGGCTATCGCTGTCTGGACCATATCGATCATGCCCGGTATCAGTGTGGTGTCCATTTCTGCCGCCAGGTGTGCTGCGTGAGCGGCCTTTTCCGAATCGCCTCTTTCCAGGTAGAGCCTGCTGAGAAGCTTCTGCGCGGGTGCAGTCGAGAGAACCGTTTCGTTCCCTTCGATCCAGGATACGATTGCATCGAGACTCTCCCTGTCTTCGTGAAAAAGCCGCTCGAACGCCTCTATGGCCTGGGGGAGCCGATCGAGTGAGACGGCAGCCTCGCAGAACGTGATGGTTACGGCCGCGTTCGGTTCACTCTGCTCGACGAGTATTGAGAGGCGCTTGAAGGCGAGGTCTCTCCTGCTTATGTGACCGGGAAAGAGCTGTTTGATCTCGTCCGATGGGGTTGCATCCCATCCATGATCGTCGGCGGTGAGATATTCACGGATAAGCGCCGTCCCCTCCTCGGTCCGTCCCAGCCGTATCAGAACCTCGCCCTGGAGAAGCTGGTGATTCTCGGGCGGATCCCTCATCATATCGATGGTTTGGGAGAGCTTCGCAAGCGGAGGATCCTCAAGTTCGAGGGATTGGAAGAATCTCGCCTCGGCCTTGGAAGGGTGGGCAAGGAGAACGGATGCCAGCCCGAGATAATATTTTATATCGGCGTTTCTGGTAAGGGCCCGTTCGAGCTCGACGAATTTCGTACCGATAATCTGGACGTCCCCAGGGGAGCGTTCGAGCGCACGTCCGAGCGGACCGGCTGCCTGCTTGTACTGCTTTGCGTGCATATAGAGCAGACCGAGAAGCAGTTCGTTGTCTACGAAGGTTGTTGAGCTCTCCTGCCCTTCGCGGATAAGACCGTCCGATCGTGTTTCCGAGCGCTTGATGAGATCCTTGACAAACGAGTCGGGGGATGCATGAAGTATCTCGTCGATACGATCCATATCTCTGCTTTTGAGCATTGCTTCGATGAAAAACCTGCCGAGGAAGGGATTAAAGGAATCGAAGAAGGTCTGGCGGGCGAAATCCATGATCTCCCCGCGTCTCTGCGAGTGGCGCACGAGCGTGCTCTTGAGCAGGGAGACGGCCTGGTGGTAGTCGGATAGCGCGAAGCAGGTTTGCACGGCGCTCATTGCCAGCTCGTAGTTGTTCGGCCAACGTTCCAGAGCATCGAGTGCACGCTTGCGCGCCTTTTTGAAGTCACCACGCTGGCGGTCCTGCTCTATTTTCTTGAGTACCTTGTCCTCGGTCAGAAACAATACACTCTCCCGTTGAGATGTGAATGTGGGTAGGTACGTTATCCGTAACCCCGCATCAGCACCAAGCATCGATGCGAAATACGTACCATGCGCATGAATTTTTCTGTTCCTGTTTAATCGTTGAATATTTTTAGAGTTAGGTGTATTTTTAGACTCGTGATGTGGGGAATGAGGGGGGAAGGATAATTGCGCCTCTTGCAATTTGCATAAGCGATATGCGTGAAACAAGTTAGTCGGGATATTCGATCTCAGGAGAGGGAATGCCCGGTCGGTTTACGGTTTCGACGGAGATTCATTTCTCCTCGTCCCATGCCCTGATGGGATACGAGGGTGATTGTGCGCGGGTCCACGGGCACAACTGGGTCGTCAGGGTATATTACGAATTCGAGGATGTGGACGAGAACGGGTTCACCATCGATTATCGGAGGCTGAAATCCCGGTTGAAGGATGCGATCCTACCCCACTTCGATCACTGCCACCTGAATGATGTGCAGCCGTTCGACAGGATAAATCCGACCTCGGAGAATATTGCAGCCGAGATCTTCAAGTTTTGCAAGGAACACGTAAGGATAGAACGGGGTACGTTGCTCGAGGTGGAACTCTGGGAAACACCGACCGACATGGTGCGCTACCGTGAAGCGAGGTAGCAACAAAGAAGTACGCGCTGTCGCGCTTCTCTCCGGCGGATTGGATTCGACCGTCTCATGCGCCATGGCCGCCCGTCACTGGAGACCGGAGGCTGCGGTCTTCTTCGATTACGGTCAGCGCGCACGGGTACGCGAGGATGCCGCCGTACGGGGTATTGCCGAGCGATACGGTCTCGAAATGGTCCGGGTGGAGCTTCCCTGGCTCGGTGCGATATCACGGTCGGTGCTCATCGAGGGTCGGAGTATCCTCCCGAAGCACGATCCGGGCGAGCCCGATGCGGCCGGAACCGAACGCCCGGGGGCGGTCTGGGTCGAGAACAGGAATGCGGTCTTTATCAATATTGCGGCTGCAATTGCGGTTGCCCGCGGCTGCGAGATTGTGGTTGTCGGATTCAACCGTGAGGAAGCGGTGGCCTTTCCCGATAACAGCACCGAGTTTGTAGAACGGATCAACGGTTCGCTCGAGCTGAGCGCCGGTAGGCCGGTTCGGGTCGAAAGCCCCACTCTCCCACTGACCAAGAAGGAGATCGTCCGGGAGGGACTTTCACTTGATATCCCCTGGCACCTCATCTGGAGTTGCTACGGGGGGGAAGAGTTGATGTGCGGCGTGTGTGGTTCCTGCATGAGGCTGCGCCGTGCAATTGTGGGGACACCGGTCGAGCGGCGTTTCCGCTTCACGAGGAGTGAGGCATGAATGAGAAGGAATATCGAATAGTGGAGACGGCATGGCTCGGAGAGGGGATTCCGTATACGGGGGCAGAGCTCCGCAGCCACATAGTACGGGAGCTCGGTGGGATACGTGGAGACGGTGTGATTGCCTTCGTCGGTCCGTGTACCGTTGAGGAGGCTGCTCTTGTCGATCTCGAGGACGCCGAGCAGGAGAACTTCATCCGGGCCCGCAGCATGCTGCACTTTCTCGGAGAACATTTCCTTGTTTCGCTCCGGGAGGGAAACTATCTCCTTCGGCTCTTTGCAATGATTGTGAGGGAGGGCCTGGAGGAATTGCTGAGCGGGCAAAGGATAGTGCGCGTAGGGGACGATCTCTTCATCGACAAGCGAAAACTCTCTGTGGCAATTGCCACCGCAAGTCCTACCTCTGTCCTCTTCCATTTCGGTATCAATGTCGATCCGGCAGGTGCTCCGGTCCCCGCGGTGGGGCTCGTGGAGTTCGGCCTCGAAGCGGAACGGTTAGCCCGGATAGTGCTCGAGCGGTACCGTTCGGAGAT
Organism: bacterium; assembly: GCA_020350885.1. Classification (GTDB taxonomy): domain Bacteria; phylum Krumholzibacteriota; class Krumholzibacteriia; order Krumholzibacteriales; family Krumholzibacteriaceae. Next base: position 2,509,631 of record CP070727.1, read on the forward strand.
CGTGTCGGTGGAGTTGGCGCTGAGAAAGGTAAGGGGTGTCCCGTAATTCCCTAGACGCCGAAGGGTATTGCGCCGAGGTTTTTCATTCAGTACAGGGCGAGGGGCTCTATGTCGGTGTTCTCCAGATATTCATCAGAACGGCCGGATGCAGTCTTTCGTGCAATTACTGTGACACCGTGCGGGCGCAGGAGCGGGTTGCCGAGTGTCTTGTTCGGGTGGGCGGGCATACGCATACGTTTTCGAATCCCGTCTCGGCCGCGACACTCATTCCACTCGTCACAGATATAGAGAGAGACATCGGGGGCATCCACTCCGTGAGTCTGACGGGAGGGGAGCCACTCGAGCAGGCGGAGTTTGTTACATCCCTCATTCACGGCATACGGCCGATGTATCTTCCCGTCTACCTCGAGACAAACGGCCTCTCCGTGGAGGCGGCGAAGCAGGTGGCGCCACTCGTCGATATCGTCTCTCTCGACATAAAACTACCCTCTCTGTGTGGTGGAGGGGATCTCTTTCCGGTCTACGAGCGTGTCCTTCCCCTGTTCGGAAGGGACGAGCTCTTCTGCAAGATCGTCATCGCCGATGGTTTCGAGCACACGGAGTTCAGTGAGGCGGTGCGACTTCTGTCCCGTTACAACGACAGGATACCCCTCGTCATACAGCCCGCAACAGAAACGGCGGGCTGTAGAACGGTTGATACGAAGACGCTTCTCGAATGCTACCACGAGGCTGTCGGTGAGCTCGACCACGTAAGAATCATACCGCAATGTCATCACCTACTGAACCTGCCGTAATGGAAATGCCGGCGTAGCCGGCGAACTGTTCTGGCGATACTGTTTCCGTTGTTACCCGTGGGTGTAGCCGTTCGGCCGATATTATCCGGGGTATGACCGTTTGGCCGCCCCGGCACGGGGCAGGCAATTGATTTTTTTTCGAAAATTTAATGAGGGTATATGGAGGAGTGGGAGTGCCCTCCGGGCAAAAAAAAAGTGCTGCGAGATAGTACGATGCAGGGTCGGGTTCGTGAAGGCGGCGACCACCTCGCAGCAACCAATCATATGAGCAAGGGGTATACCAGCCGCGTTCGCAGTTAACCGTCGTGAATGCGAAAAGGCTTGATCTTACAATACATTCGATGCCCCGGTTGCTACTTTCATTCCTTTCCCAAGCGTTCTCATGATTTCCGATTACAACTCCACCGGCAACGGTACGGGAAGCACCGTTTTCGCTACTTTGCAACGGCCTTAATGCATTCCTGCAACGCATCCCGTGGTGATCGGGAGGTGACCCGTGAGGTCGGCTTCGAGCGGCCACATCGAGAAAGTGCTTGACAATTTTCTGACGTTTCTTTTAAAACGTTGATAGACTCCAAGTTAACTGATTATACTGAGAACGTAGTGGTCCTGTTATGAAAAGGAGGAGGTATTCATGACAAAGGCGGAGATAGTAGAGAATATCTCGAGCAGGACTGGACTGACAAAGAAAGAGGTTGCGGAAGCTGTCGATCAATTTCTGGCATCCATATCCAAAGGTCTCGCCGAAGGAAGGCATTACGAGATCCGCGGTTTCGGGACATTCAAGGTAAAAGCACGCAAGGCCAGGATGGCACGCAATCCAAGGACAGGAGAGCCTGTCCCCGTGCCGGACCGTAAGGTTCCCGTGTTCAAAGTGTCTCGGGAATTGAAAGAACTGGTGGCGCAATCGTAGCTGCCGGTAACCCGCCGGTTTCCCATACCGTTGCCGACACGCTTTCCATGTACATGGATTAAGGGTATAATGCTACCTGTGCATGCGTGCAGGACAGGAGGAGAACGCGATGCCAACGGAATGGATCGATTTGAGAAGCGACACCGTGACGAGGCCATCACCGGAAATGCGTGAAGCGATCAGCCGCGCCGAGGTCGGTGATGACGTGCTCGGTGACGATCCGACGGTCCGGCGCCTCGAGGAGCGCGTCGCAGCCATGTTCGGGAAAGAGGCGGCCGTCTATGTACCGAGCGGCACGATGTCCAACACACTCGCCCTCATCTCCCAGACCCGCCCCGGCAACGAGGTCATCCTCGACCGCAACAGCCACATATTCAATTACGAGGCCGGTGCGGCGTCGGCAATTGGCGGCCTACAGCTTTATCCCCTCGATGGTCCGGGGGGTCTCCTGCCGCTTCCGCAGCTACATTCCACCGTCAGACCCGTCAATGTGCATCATCCACAAACGGCGCTCATTGCTGTGGAGAATACGCACAACCGCGCTGGAGGAAGGATCTATCCCTTCGAAGAGCTCGAGGCCGTATCCGATTTTGCCAGAGAGTGTGGTCTGCGCGTCCACATGGATGGCGCCAGGCTGGCGAACGCCTCTGTTGCAACGGGGATCCCTTTTCAGAAGTATGCGTCGCTGGCCGACTCGATCACCTTCTGTTTCTCGAAGGGTCTCGGTGCGCCCGTCGGGTCGATTCTCATCGCCGATGCCGATACGATTACGAACGCCAGGTTCTGGCGAAAACGACTCGGCGGAGGGATGCGGCAGGTAGGTCTGCTCGCGGCTGCATGCCTGTATGCACTCGATCATAATGTCGATCGCCTCGTTGAGGATCATACGAAAGCGGCTCGAATCGGCGAGATTATCGCATCGAGCGGAAAGCTCACGCTCACCTTTGAGGTGGAGACTAATATCATTATCTTCGAGACGGCTTCTGATGCGATTGATATCGATACACTCAAGCAGTCCCTCGAAAAGAGCGGCATTCTCGCTCTTACCTTCGGCGGCCGGTTCATGAGGATGGTTACGCACCTCGACATCACTGACGAGGATATGGGGCGCCTCGAAAGTATCCTGCCGTCAGTGCTTTCGTCCTTGCCTTCATAATCGGCCTGTTGGGGAGCGAACACATGCGGTCCTTCCGTTTTTACCTGGTCAGCACGCCGATCGGGAACCTCGGTGATATCTCTTCCAGGGCGGTGGACGTACTGAGCTCCGTCGATCTCGTCCTGGCCGAAGATACGAGGAAGGCGCGTATCCTGCTCACGCACTACGGAGTGAAGACACCGGTCCGATCCTACCATGATCACAACAAGGAGCGGATCACCCCCTCGCTCATACGGCAGATGCGTAGCGGAAAGACGATTGCGTTGATCGCCGATGCGGGAACGCCGACGGTCTCCGATCCCGGATACTACATCATCCGGAAGCTGATCGAGGAGGGAATAGAGTTTACCGCTATTCCGGGCCCCAGCGCGGTGCTTCAGGCACTGGTCCTCTCGGGTCTTCCTCCGGATCGATTCACGTTCTTCGGCTATGTTCCGCGTTCTGCGGGGGCACGGAGAAGGGTGATCATGGAAGCCGCTGAGGGGATCGGAACGGCTGTATTCTTCGAGAGCCCCCGACGCCTCCGTAAGACACTTGCAGAGATCGCCGGTCTGCTGGAGGACCGCGAGGTCGTCGTCGCTCGGGAGCTTACAAAGATACACGAGGAGATCGTGCGGGGCAGTGCTTCCGTTCTGCTCGAGCACTTCACCGCGAATGTACCCAAGGGGGAGATTACCTTGCTCATCCGGGGTACGGGAAAACGGAAACGGGCCGGAACGGCTTGACAGTATATGTGATGGCATTCCATAATAACGCCTTAAGTTATAGATAACAATGGCGGGAAGGAAACGGTGCCCGGAAGAAACAAACTGAGGAATTGGTTCCGGGGATTGCTGGATCCGGTGGTCGGAATTCTCGCATCCCTGGGGGTCACCCCGTTTGCCGTCACGGTGACGGGTGCGATCCTGAGCCTCTTCGGCGCCGTACTGGTCGCCACGGGATCGCTGGCGTGGGGCGGTGTCGTACTTATCGTATCCGGTATCTGTGATACCCTCGACGGTTCCCTCGCACGGCGTGAGAACAAGGTTACCAGTTTCGGGGCATTCATCGATTCGACGATCGATCGTGTCACCGAGATCGCATACCTCGGAGCGCTCGTATTTTATTTCATCGGTCAGGGCTCGGACTATCGAATAGTCGTCTTCTTCGTATTACTGGCACTTGCAGGTTCCTTTTTGACGAGTTATACGCGGGCGCGGGCGGAAGGGCTGGGTGTCGAGTGTAAAGTAGGCTGGCTCGAGAGACCCGAACGCGTCACCCTTCTCGTACTCGGCCTCCTCTTCGGACGTATCATACTGATAATCGTGATCCTTGCGCTTGCCGTGTTGACGATATATACCTTTATACAACGGGTCCTGCACGTCAGACGCTTGACCCTCGGACGGAACCCGTGACAAACAACCGATAAGGCCATCGAATGGCAATGAAGACCGGCCTGGGCTCTATACTGAAGACCTCCGTTCCCATCATTGTCGATCTTGCCGCACAGATCTTGATGTGGACCATCGAGATCAATCTCGTAAGCCGCATCGCACCCGCGCTGATGAACCGGACCTTCCCGGGCGCGGGAGCCACCGCCGTCGATGCCCTGACGGCGGTCGGAAATGTCGTCCAGATTATTATTCTGACGTTTACGGCACTGCTGATCTTTGTCTTCGGGGCGACGATCATCATCAACCGGCTCCTCGGTGAGGGGAATCATGAGGAGGCCAACCATTTCCTCGGGCAATCGATCTTCACCGCCCTCTTTCCAGCGATTGCCATTTCGGGGCTCTGGTACCTGCTGGCGCCCATCCTGTTCGAGTTCGTCCTGGGCACACCAGCCGCGGTGACAGTCGTGGGTGTGGAATACTTCAGAATACTGTCCTATTTCACGCCGTTCATTATCATGAACTTCGTTGCTATCGGGATCGTGCGCGGGGCAGGCGATACACATCTGGCGATGATCACGGGACTGATCGTGAACTGTCTTCATCTTGTCCTGGCGCTGTTTCTCATCTTCGGCCTCGGTATCTGTCCACCGCTTGGTGTGCGCGGGGCGGCACTGGCCGCCGGTATCGCCCATACGATAGGGTGTATCTTCACGTACAGTGTAATCCTCAGAGGAAAAAGCGTACTCACATTCAACTGGCATGATTTCAGGACGATCAAAGGCAGTACGATCAAGAGGGTGTTACGAACCGGTACACCGATCACCCTCGAGCAGCTCGCATGGATGGTGGGTATCACGGTGGTCATCGGTTTCAGCAACCGTTTGGGAACCGTTGCAGCGGCTGCTCATATCATCGTGCTCACCTTTCAACGCCTCTTCTCGATCCTCTATCAGGCCTTCGGTATGGGGGCGTTGACGCTCGTGGGCCAGCGCTACGGCGCCAGCGAGCACGATCATGCACGGCAGACCACGGTACAGTTCTTCTGGCTGGTCTGTGCCGTGGTATTGTTTCTGGTAGCGATTATCTTCTTCAGGGCCCGGTATTTCGTCATGCTCTTCACCAACGATCCCGAGGTGCTCTCGCTGTGTGCGACCGTGCTCAAGGTGGCCGCTTTCGTACAGATTCCCAAAGCCCTCTCCTACGTGTACTCCTTCAGTCTCCGCGGGGTAGGTGAAAACCGCTATCCCATGTACCTCGCTATCTTCGGCGTGATTGCGTTCGAGGTAATCCTCGGGTACAACATGGCGTTCACATTCGGGCTGTCACTCGTGGGTCTGTGGATCGCACAGGGAATCGACGAGGTTTTCAAGGTATCGTTCGCCGCGCGGCGTTTCTATAGTCGGGTGGCGCTACTGACTGGATAGCGCATATGCCGGCTTTAACGGCATATGTGGACAGGGTGTCTCGTGTCGTTGGAAGTGATATGTATCTGTTCGTACACGTTGGAGGGATACCGTGAGCGGTAGCTTTATTACGTTCGAGGGGATCGAGGGATCCGGGAAGTCGACAGTCGCTCGGGCGGTATACGAGGCATTCCGGCGGGCGGGCATACCCGCCCTGTTGACCCGGGAACCGGGGGGAACGAGGATCTCCGAGGGGATACGCAGCATGGTGCTCGATCCCGATGCCACCGAGATCTGCCCCAAAGCGGAACTTTTGCTCTACCTTGCAAGCAGGGCCCAACTTGTGCAGGAAACCATCGAACCTGCACTTCAGAAGGGGCAGGTTGTCCTCTGTGATCGGTTTATGGATGCCTCCGTCGCCTACCAGGGCTGGGCGCGGGGATTGGGGGAGAAACTGGTCGGGGACCTCAATGCCTTCGCCGTCGGTCAGACCGTACCCGGCATCACGTTTCTTCTCGACCTCCCGGTGGCCGAGGGTTTCCGGCGGGGACCGGAGCGGCGTGAGGGCGAAAGGAGGTCCGCCAGAGACCGCCTCGAACGTGAAGAGCAATCCTTCCATGAAAAGGTGAGGGAGGGTTACCTGAGACTTGCCGAGAAGAACGGAGACAGGTTCGTCGTGATCGATGCCTCAAAACCTGTTGATGAGGTCATAACAGAAGTTCTGCGGAACATTGAGGCACGTCTCAACGTTAATATACTGTAAGGGTTCAAGAAGGGTTTGATTCGCCTCCAAGGCGATTACTATATTAGGGTAGAACGGTAGAGAAAGATAGTTGTGCCGGCGTGAGGCACGATTTGTGATAGGGAAATGATACGGGCGATATAGATGACGAATGAAACGTAAGAGACGAAACAGGGTATTGGAGGTCAACCTTGCGATGTAACAAGAGACTGATTGTATTGATTGTGCTCCTGGCGGTCGTGATGAGTACGGCGATCTATGTGTGGGCACAGGAGGAAGAGAGGGACAAGCGGGAGCAACTTTTCAGAGAACTGGAGCGTTTCGCAACCGTAGTCGAACGCATCACGGATTTCTATGTCAACGAGACGGACTCCGAAGAGCTTATCAACTCTGCAATCAACGGGATGCTCATGGAGCTCGATCCACATTCCGTTTATTTAGACAAGCATCAATACGACAACCTGATGATCGACACCAAGGGGGAGTTCGGTGGACTGGGGATAACGATATCGATCAGAAATGGATTCCCTACCGTGATCTCGCCGATCGAGGGAACGCCCGCCTACAGGCTCGGGATGCAGGGTGGCGACAGGATCGTCGAGATCGAGGATGAATCGACGAACGGGTGGACATCCGAACAGGCGGTCTCGAAGCTCCGGGGGCCGCCGGGTACGCAGGTCAATATCACGGTCGATCGCGAGGGCCTAGAGGACTCGCTGTATTATACTATTACCCGCGACCTCATCAGGGTACCGAGTATCACGTACTGGGATGTCATCGAGGATGTCGGCTACATACGCGTAGCGCGTTTCTCAGAGAAGACGGCGCAGGATCTCGACAGGATCATCACGGAGTTCGAGGGTGCGGGTGTCGAGGGGCTCATCCTGGATCTCCGTTCGAATCCCGGAGGGCTTCTGGAGGCGGCATGGTCGGTCGCAGAGCTTTTTCTCGAGAGGGACAACTTGATCGTGTATACCGAGAGCCGCATACCCCGGCACAACAAACGGTTCGTTTCGAAGTCGAAGCGGATCCATACCGGCTATCCCATTGTTGTGCTGGTAAACGGAGCGAGCGCCTCCGCATCCGAGATCGTTGCCGGTGCGCTCCAGGATTGGGACAAGGCGGTGGTCGTCGGGCAGCCGACATTCGGTAAGGGCTCGGTGCAGACGGTTTTCCAGGTGGACGGAAGGTCGGCGCTGAAGCTCACCACGGCGAAGTACTTCACGCCGAGCGGCAGAAGCATACATCGGGACGAGAAAAAGAAGGGAAGGGCCCAAGACGCTGCAACCGGCGAGGAGGCACCTGAGGAGTACTCCACGGCCGGGGGAAGGACCGTATACGGCGGCGGCGGCATTACGCCCGACTGGAACGTGGAGCTACCCGCATATACGGATCTCCAGCGGCAGCTCGAGCTCAAAGGCGTCTTCTTTTCGTACGCAATCCATTATACCGCATACAACGATGTGGATGAGTCGTTCGATGTTAACGACGATGTCTTAGCGGACTTCAAGGAGTACCTGAAATCACAGGAGATCGAAATCGATGAGAAGTGGGGTGAGGAGGACACACGGTACATCACGCTTGCAATTAAGCGGGAGGTTTTCCGGAAGCTCTTCGGCACGAAGGGTGCGTATATCGCAACCCTTCTGGAGGACAGGGAAATCCAGAAGGTGCTCGAGATGTTCCAAAACGCACCGTCACTAGAGGCGATGTTCGAATATGTGAAGGAGCAGGGGAAGCTGGCGAAGACGGAGGAACAGTGAGACGTAAGGTGGCGGTAATCTGTGACTTCGACGGGACGATCTCGGTTCGGGATGTCGGGCACCATTTTTTTGGTGCTTTCATTTCCGATTCGCACGGTCGGAGTGATCTTCTCCACCGGTGGAAGATCGGTCTAATCAGCTCGCGGGAATGCCTGGTCACCGAGATCGACTGGGTCGATGCCTCCCGGGAGGATCTCGATAACTTTCTTTCGAATGAGCTGCTGGATCCGTATATAAAGGATTTCATCGATTTCTGTGACCGGAGAGACTTCAAGACTCTCATTCTCAGCGATGGGCTCGACTACTATATCGACAAGCTACTTATGAAATTCGGCCTCGGATTCCTCGATTACAGGGCCAATCATTTGGTACTCAGCAACGGCCGCCTCGCCGGTGTCGAATTCCCATACTATGACCTTATGGAATGTACCATGTGCGGCAACTGCAAACGCTACCACGTCGAGCAGTTGAAAAATGAGGGTTACTATACCGTGTACGTCGGAAACGGCTACAGCGACCGTTGCCCCGCCGAACATGCCGACATTGTCCTCGCCAAGGGTGACCTGCTCGATCATTGCCGGCGAGAAGGGCAGGAATGTGTTCCGTTTTCCAATTTCCGGGATGTCGAACGGGAATTGACCGAACGGCTCATTCTCGCCGAGTAAACCCGCCGTTTCATTCGGTGAGCTGCTCCTGATGATGCTTTTGGAGGGCATCAGCATAGATTCGACTCACGTAGCCGCCGAAATTGAAGATGTCCTCGTCCTCGATGCTTTCCTTCTCAATGAGCCTTTTCATCTTGTCCATAACATCGGTCATATCGTTTTGCGAGATCATACCCTTGTCGTAGACGCTCCAGAATTTGTTCAAAGTATAGGTTAGCTCTTCCTCGTATTTGTCCTTGAGCTCCGGGGTGAGCCGTTCGGTCAGCCGGCGGCTCGCCGAAAAGTAGATGCGTTTCGAGATCCAACCTCTCGAGAGTAACAGTACGACGGTCGCTACGACGGCAATTCCGGCTATGATGCCAACCGTTCTCCATGTGTTACGCATGATCTTCTCCTCTATGTGTGTATAAGGGTCTCCCGAAACCAGTTTTCCGTGAGACCGACGGCCCGCTCGAGCTCATCCGATGTCCGGCGTACGGGATGGGCGACGTTGAACATATGCCCGCACCCCTCGATGACTTCGAGCCGGTAACGGCCCCGCCTGGCTCCGGTGGCGAGCGCGAGGGTTTCACGGAGTGTCACCGCCGCGTCCCTGTCTCCGTGTATCATGAGGTGTGGAATGGTGCACGTGTTTACGATCGAGACGAGATCGCGCTCCTCCCTGTTAGCGGCAACATCCTCGTAGTACGAATACGGCAGCTCGAGCGGCATGCAGGCCCTGGGATCATCAAACACGAGGGGCCCGTCCCGGCGCCACTGTTCCTTCCTGCGCTCCGAGTATCGATCGAGCTTGGATGGTGTCGCCCATGTCACGATGGATTGCACTTCATTACGTCCCGATGCAACGAGCAGCGCTATTGCGGCACCCCTACTGTACCCCATGAGACCCCATCCCTTTGTACCGACCGGCAACGGCAGCGATCCAGATCGGATATAGGTACAGACCCGCTCGAGATCGGCGAGCTCCTTGCTCACGGTGTTCCGGGCGAATTCCTCGGGCCGTGTGATAAGCCCCGTCTCTTCATCTACGCCGTTCAGCGAAAAACTCATCGTACAGACGTGGAAGCCCGCTTCGGCGAGGCGCTCTGAGAGGGTGGGGAAGAACCCCCACCGCTTGTAACCGAGAAAGCCGTGGCAGATGATGATGAGCGGCCGTTCCTCTTCCGGCGCACACGATCGCAGGTCTGCGTGGATGGGATAAGGATTCCCGTCCTCGATAACGATATCCCTGAGTGTAAGTTGCAGTTCCGTCACTGATCGTCCCGTTCGATACTGTGTCCTCGCCCGCCCGGTTCACCATAGAACAGCTTTACAATACGTGAAGTCGTACACGTAGTCAATTCTTGCAATGTGAAAAGACGTAACGTATTATGCTTATAAAGGATATACAGTGGGGTGATGGATGACGAGAAGAATTGTCATCGGATTGATACTGACGATCGCCCTGCTCGGCCTGGCACGGCGGATCTCGTCGAACAGACCGAGGGAGATCATCGTCGAGAAGGGCGCACTGAGGTTCTACCATCTGGAGGTGAAGGAGCAGGTCGGTCGCGGGAGGCCCGAGGTGCGCTTGATGGTGGAACCTGCCCGAGAGGGGAAGGTCTATTGCATATACAGGCTGGTTGGGGAGGGGATTCAACACAGGATATTGATGCAGGCGGACGGAACGGGCCGATGGACCGCGTCACTTCCCGATCTCGAGAAGGGGAGGCGTCTCGAGTACGCCTTTGTCATGCGTGGCGACGGGGGTGCCGCGGTACGGCTCCCCGAACGAGAGGATCAGTTTCTGCTCATCAAGTACAAGGGTCACTACTCGACTGTAGTTCTCGTTTTTCATGTTCTGTTCATGTTCGGGGCCTTCTTCTTCATGATCCAATGCCTCATGGGAGCGATCGGCATTCTACGGGGGCGGGAGGAGAAGCTTCCGACCGTAAGAATGGCACGGTGGGTGTTATTCTGTACTTTTATCGGCGGCTGGCCGCTCGGATTCATTCTGAACTATCAGCGCTTCGGACCGCTCTGGGAAGGATTTCCGTTCGGTTTCGATATAACGGATAACAAGACGCAGATCATCTTTTTCATCTGGATCGTGACGGCACTGCTCGTGCGGGGCAGCTTTTTCGGGAAGGGGGAGCGGTCCGATACCCTGGGCAGGCGAGCTTTTGGCTGGATGGTTGTGACCTGCTGCATTGTGAGCCTGGCGCTATACATAGTACCGCACAGTCTCTGAGGGGGAAGTGTGTGTGGTGCTCGTAGCATGCGGCGGACTTTACAGGAATAACCGGCGGGGATCGAACAGGCCAATGAGGGAGGTCGGGGGGAGCTTCTATGATGGCAAGAGGAGATCAGACGAATCTCTTTGAGGACGCACGCGTATGCTTTGCGCCGATGGCGGGGTACTCGGATGCCCCGGCGCGCCTTCTCTGCTTCGAATTCGGTGCGGACTTCGCCTACACCGAAATGGTGAGTGCCGAGGGATTGGTACGTCGCGGCGAGAAGACGATTTGTCTTCTCGAACGGATGGATGGTGAGGGACCGGTCGGCGTGCAGCTCTTCGGAGCTGATGCCGGTGTTCTCGCCGAAGCGGCGGCCATCGTTACCGGTACATCGCCGGCCTTCATCGATCTCAACTTCGGCTGCCCCGTAAAAAAGGTGATCAGGCGAAACGGCGGGGCAGCAATCATGCGGGACCTGGGCCTCATGGGGCGCATATGCCGGGCGGTCGTACGGAGCACGGACCTTCCGGTAACGGCGAAGATCAGGAGCGGGTGGAGCCCTGCGGAGGAGAATTTCATGGAGGCCGGGCGTGTAATCCAGGATGCGGGTGTTGCGGCGGTGGCTATTCATCCCCGGTTCCGTACACAGGGATTTTCGGGCGTGGCGAACTGGGAGCACATCGCCCGGCTCAGGGCGGGGCTCTCGATCCCGGTGATCGCCAACGGTGATGTACAGGATGCTACCGATTACCTCGCAATGGTGCAGACAACGGGCTGCCGAATTGTTATGATCGGCAGAGGTGCCTACGGCCGGCCGTGGATCTTCAAAGAGATAAAGGATGCGCTGGACGGCAGGATTTCAGGTCGTGTCGGCATCGGAAGCAGAATCGATGTTCTCGAACGGCATCTCAGGATGGAGGTCGAGTGGAAGGGTGAACGGCTCGGAACAGTCGAGATGCGCAAACATTACGGCTGGTATCTGAAAGGTATGCCGGGTATCAAACGGTACCGCCGGGAGCTTACATCGGCGGGAAGCCTCGAGGAACTGGTGCGGATACTCGTTGAATTGAGAGAGGGGTTTGACGGTACATGGAAGAAACTCGCTTGAGAGAGCTGCTCGTGAATGTGGCACAGGGGGAGATCGATGTCGAGGAGGCGCTGGAACGGCTCCGGGTCCTCCCCTTCGAGGATTTGGGATTCGCAAAGGTCGATCATCATCGTTCAATCAGGCGCGGACTGCCCGAGGTGATTCTCTGTGAAGGGAAGACACCCGAGCAGATTGTCTCGATCGCACGGAATATAGTCGAGAAGGGGGTCAATCTTCTCGCCACGCGGTGCGCACCCGAGCTGTTCGCCGCGATGGCGCCCGAGCTTCCCGAAGCCATCTACCATGAGGAGGGACGCCTCTTCGCGGTTGAACGGGTGGCGATCGAACACAGGGGGCAGGTTACAATCGTTTCGGCTGGGACGGCCGACAGGCCGGTAGCGGAGGAGGCGGCGCTGAGTGCGCATTATCTGGGTTGCAATGTCGACAGGCTCTACGATGTAGGCGTAGCCGGGATTCACCGACTTCTCTCGAACTGGGAGCAGATCAGGAACGCCGATATTCTTATCGTCGTCGCCGGAATGGAAGGGGCGCTGGCGAGCGTCGTCGCCGGAATCGCCGATGTGCCTGTAATTGCCGTACCGACGAGTGTCGGTTACGGAGCGAGCTTTGGTGGACTCTCTGCGCTTTTGACCATGCTCAATAGCTGCGCCGGAGGTGTGACCGTGGTCAATATCGATAACGGGTTCGGTGCGGCTTTTGCGGCTGCGTCGATGTGCCGGAAAGTGTGCAGGATTGAGGAGGACCGCCGGGCGGGGGGCGAGGGCGCTACTCGTGAAAGGAAAGGGTCCGGCAAGAAGATGAAGCGGGGTACAAAGTGCAAACAGGGAGGAGCCCGGCGTGCGCGCAAGATCAAAGAATAGGACAAAAGAACATGGTGTCATCATCGTCGATCCATCTAGTGGATTGAGCGGCGATATGTTTCTCGCGGGGCTCTGTGCACTGGGCGCGAACGTACGGGAGATCGAGCGTGTGGTGGCAACACTGCCTGGGCTCGAGCCGTTCCGTATCGTTCTCGGCAGGGTCAAACGAAGCGGTATCGACGCCTGGCGTGCACGGGTCAAGTGTCCGAAGGCTTCGAAGAGCAGAAACCTGAAGAGCATCCTTACGATGATCAGACGGTCACCGCTGGATGCTCGCATCAAGAAGCACGCAACGAAGGCATTCCTCGTCCTCGGGGAGGTCGAGGGGAGAATACACCGGGTACCCCTCGATAAAGTGCATTTTCACGAAGTGGGCGCAGTCGATTCGATCGTCGATATCGTCGGTGCTGCGGTGGCGCTGGGCATGCTGGGTTACCCGAGGATCTATCACCGTCCTTTCAAACTCGGAAGCGGTACCATTCAGATCGCTCATGGCGAGCTTCCGGTGCCGGCGCCCGCGACACTGGAGCTGGTGAAGGGTAAGACTGTGCGTTTCAGTAACGAGCCGTACGAGATCGTCACCCCCACGGGTGCTGCACTCATGGCGGCGTTCGGCGAGGAACTACCGACCTCCCGGGCCGTGCAACCGCATGCGGTTGTGTATGCAACGGGTACCAGAGAGCCTGTCGACTCGGCCGGTATCCTTCGAATGATAAAGGCGTATATATCCGAAGCAGCCCGGGAGGTCTTGCTCTTGCGCACAACGATCGACGACATGAATCCCGAGCAGTATGGGTATCTTCAGGAGCATCTCTTCGAGGCGGGAGCACTCGAGGTCTACCTCACCCAGCTCATTATGAAGAAGGGACGCCCCGGTGTGCTCGTGACCGTCCTCTGCGAGCAGGATGCACGGGAGCGGATGCTGGAGATCCTGTTCTCGGAGTCCACCACACTGGGTGTCCGCATAGCAGTAGAGCAGCGCGAGGAGCTCGAACGGTGGACCGAAACGGTAGCGACATCCTATGGTGATATCACGGTTAAGTACGCTCTCCTTCCAAATGGAACCCTAAAGGTGGCACCGGAGTACGAATCGTGCACCAGGGCGGCCCGCAGGGAGGGAGTACCGATCGAGACGGTCTACCGGAGCGCCCGCGCCGCCGGAGGTATGATCGGAGGTAACCAGAAGAGGAAGCGATGAGAGTGACACGGCTGTATACGTGGTTCCTGCCACCTTGCATGTGCCTGCTCCTCTTTGTCGCCTGTGGCGGCAAGGAGGGTGTGACGCCACACCGCGATATCGAGAAGGTCGTCACACACAGGGTCGGTTACAGGGAGACCTGGCAGTCGATAGCACGTGAATTCTACGGCGACGGGGAGCGGGCCGGTGAGCTTGCCGTCTATAACGGTTCGACAGCGCAGGAGCAACCTGCCACCGGCTCCGGTATACGCATTCCTCTCACGGGCTCCGATCTACGCTCGCTGGACAGGCGGCTCGACCTGTTCACGACGTACAACGAGGGCCTGGATCTGGCCGAGCAGGGTAACTTTGCGGGAGCGATCGAACGGTTCCGTGAGGCGCTCGAGATCGATCCCGGTTTCACCGACGCTTCCTTCAATCTTGCAGTCACCTTCCAGAAACTCGGACTCCACAACAACGCCGTTACCGTTCTCACGGATCTGATAAAACGGGCGCCGGAAAATCCCGACCACCTGTATGCCCTCGGAAGTTCCAGATTTCATCTTCGGGATCTCGCAGGCGCAAGGGATGCATTCGCCCGGGCTCTCTCGATCGATCCATCATATCTCAAGGCCCGGTTCTCTATGGCGGTCGTCTGCGAGAAGCTGGGTAAACGCGAGGAGGCTCTGCTGCACTGGACCGAGTACCTCAGGCTCGATCCGGACGGGGAGTGGGCAGAACAGGCTCGCGCACACATCGAGGCTCTTCTCCGGTCGGAGCGGAGGTAATCGTTGATCAGTCTTCGGGATGTTTCCTTTACCTACCCCGGTGGCACCGGAGAAGGAATCCTGGCGGGTATAAATCTCGATATCGATACCGGTGAATGGGTTGCTCTGACGGGAGGGAACGGCTCGGGCAAGAGCACACTCTGCCGGCTGATCGCCGGGCTTGCGAAACCGTCCGGGGGCTCGGTCACCGTCGATGGTTCGATGCTCTACCACGGTACCGCTGCGTGCGGCGACGGTATTTCGGTGGGCATCACCTTTCAGAATCCCGACAGCCAGTTCTGCACGGCGACTGTTCGGCGGGAGATTCTGTTTGGTATGGAAAACATCGGTCTGGATGAGACCGTACTTGCGGCGCGTCTCGAGGAGCTGGGGGCAGTCTTCGCCCTCGCCGGCCTCCTCGAGCGTAATCCTCACACACTGTCGGGTGGTGAGAAACAACGGGTGGCGCTTTCCTCGGTTTGGGCGATGTATCCCCGGCATCTGGTCCTGGACGAACCCTGTTCCTTTCTCGATCCTCCGAGTCGACGCAGCTTTCAGGCGAACGTGCGATCCACCGTCCACGACGGCGGGGTGACCGTCGTCTGGGCGACGCTCGATCCATGCGAGTTAGCGCTTGCCGGACGGGTCATCTGTCTGGAGGGCGGTCGGATTGTCTACGATGGACCGCCGGATACGCCCCCCGGCTCGCTACCGGAACATGTATTGGCACATGATGGCTTTTCAGTGATCGGGGGATACGGTGGGGTGAAGCAGCCTCTCGGTGTGGGTGAAGCCATGCCCGCTTCCGTTGTCGATATCGAGGATGCCGAATTCCGCCCCGGAAATGGAGACTTCCGCTTGCACATAGACAACCTCTCGCTGACCGGAGGAGAAGCAGTCGGTGTGCTTTGTCCTTCGGGATCGGGAAAGACGACACTGCTGCTTGCGTGCTCCGGGCTTCTCCCACCCCTACGGGGATCCGCCACCATACTCGGGAAAGCGATCCGATCGCGAAACGACTTTCCGGCGGGCCGCGTGGCCCTTCTCTTCCAGATCCCCGAGGACGGATTCTTCGCTTCGACGGTCTTCGAGGAGGTGGCGCTTGGTTATAGGAGTTTCCACGGGCGCCGGGGCGAACGTGAGGCGATCTCGCAGGCGCTGGCGATGGTCGGATTGGAGCCGGAGCGGTTTCTCGGCAGAAGTCCCTTTCATCTCTCGCAGGGGCAGAAGCGTCTCGTCTCGATCGCCTCCATGCTGGTTCTTCCCGCCGAGATGTATCTCTTCGACGAGCCTACTCTCTTTCTAGACGGTCGCAGCCTGCAGTGTGTGGTTGATGCGATCCGAAGGTTGCGGGAACGGGGTGTATCGATCGTGATCGCCTCCCACGAGCCGGCGTTCCTACGGTGCATCACCGATAGGGTGATTACACTCGATCGGGGGCGGATTGTCGGTGAGTGAAGGGAAGACGGCCGGGCCCGGCCGGGACTGGAGCGGTGTATAATAATTGGGACTTCGAAAGGGGAATTTTGACAGGAGGTAACCAATGAAACGAAAGGAATCGGTGTTGCTCCTCTGTCTCATAGTCGTTGTTACCGGTTGTATGCCCAGAGGCGCTCCGAGAATCAAAGCGGGTACGTCAGCCGGGGTCGATCGGATTCCCACCGAGATCGGTATCTTCCCCCTCCTGTCGACACCGGTGGGTCGCTACGGCCGTCGCGGGATCAGAGAGGCGGTGAAGATGGAGGTCAGACGAAGAGCGGAGGATATCGTCATCGTTCCTCCGACAGAAATGGAGCTCAAGGTTACGCAGGAGAGCCAGATCATGACCGGGATGCTCTCGACGGATCTCTCCGCCGCCGGGTTCTCGCTCAAGGAGTTGCCGGTCGAGGTGGCTCCCGGGTGGAACGATCCGGAACATCCGAGGGCGAAACGGGACGCCTTCATGATCAGTCTCGATCTCCTCGACGAGATACGGGATCGCTACGGGATCGAGGCACTCCTGGTGGGCAATGCGTTCTTCCTCGCCGAACACTACTCGGGCCTGCCGCCTGAGCGACGTGTGACCTTCGCCCATATCAAGGTCATCGACATCGAAACGCTGGATATTCTCGCGCAGGCGACCTTTCCCTATGACTCGTACGGTGATGACGTGGAAATCGTGACGGAGAGAATTGCATTATCACTTGCAGAGATGGCCGGCCTTGTAGTTGAATAGTGGGCGGTTTCCCATGCTCGAAACAATCCCTCGCACGGCGTTACCGTCTGCGGGGGACAGGCAGGACGTTTCCTTACCGCTACGCTCTATGATAGGTTAGGGAGGGATTCGAATTGAGAAAACCGTTCGCGCTCATGCTTGTATGTGTTCTGTGTACAGTGCTCATCGGGTGTGGACCCTCAACGAAGAGGCTCATGGGAACGTGGAAACTCATGTATCCAGAGCCCCGAGCTGGGCAGAAAGACATCCGGGAGGATGGGTCTTCACCGGTAAAGATACTGGCCGACACGCACTTTGCGTTTGGAAGCATGACGGCTTCGGGTATGGTATTCGCCGGTGGCGGGAGGTATATACTCAAGGGTGACAAGTATATCGAGATGGTTGACTATCATGCAATTCCAAAGCTGGTCGGGAAGACCCTTGAGTTCACATGTCACATCGACGGGAACAAGTGGTACCATTCCGGACGCTTTGTGGTGGACGGGGAGGAGTTCGCAATCGAGGAGATCTGGTTGCGGGTCGAGTGACGGCACGGAATGCAATCGTCTCACTTACAGGGAAACATTGGGCTTATGACTTCGTAGGATAAGATACCGGTTGCCTTTCAGCGCTTCGTCTGGACGGTGAAAGATGGGGTATGGTGTATATTCGCTCTCTATCCTGGCAATCCTATCGATCGTTTTCGGTATCCTTGTCTGTTTTTGGGGTTACCGCATCTTCCGTATAGTGCTCGGAATCCTCGGATTCATCCTGGGCGCATACGTTGTCGGCGCCCTGGCGTTCCATCTCTCCGGTGGCAGTTACATTATCACCTTCGTTGCCGGCCTCATCGGTGGGGTCATCGGTGCCGTTCTGATCGGTGTCGTCTACTACATTGGTGTATTCGTACTCGGCGCGCTGGCCGCCATCACATTCGGTTCCTTTATGGTCGCCGCCGGCGGGCATTCGATGCCCGTCGTACTCATCATCGTCCTGGCTATAATCGGAGGTGTCCTGACCGTCATATTCCAGAAGCTGGTCATTGTCCTATCGACCGCCATCATAGGCTCCTGGGGTATCATCACCGGTATCATCTACTTTTTCAGCGGTGGATTCTACTCCATCTCCTTGTTCAAGTACCCGGGCTCCTTGGTACGCTTCGGCGGTATTCGTTTCTATATCGTGTTCCTATTCTGGATCGTATTGGCCGTCCTCGGGATTCTGAACCAGTATCGCCAGATCCGTCGCACAAAGCGGCAACGCATCGAGCCGGGCACGGGTGGGTAGCAGGTATCGCTCGTTATTCAAACCGCCGCGCAGGGATCCTCTCAGCAAGCACGACAACGTACTACACCGGTAAATCGGGTTGCCATCGGCGCGCCCTGTGTGCAATACTCAGCTCCAGATCGAAAAACTATCTTCGATGGATTCTCCGTTTGATATGTTCTAGAATCCGTTGGTCCTTGAGTCCGAGCGGTTATGGTGTAATCACGCACACCTTCGCATGTACGACGATATACGAGTTGTACGGTATCGGAAGAAATCTATATCGACATATAAAAGGGAATTATTCTTGCTAATTCCCGGGGTGAATGTGCGTGCATTCGATTCAGGGGATAGCGATGGCTTTTGAAAAATTCCTCGAAAGGCACGTGGCTACTGTCGAATCCCTCGAGAAGGAAAGTGCACTCGCCTACTGGCACGCCACCCTCTCAGGGAAGCGTGCAGATTTTCAGCGGTATTCCCAGCTCCACCTGAATCTCGAAAGCGTGTATATGAACCGTGATGAATTCGAGTACGTGCGGTCAGTCCGGGACTCGGGTGAAATCATGGATCCTCGTCTGAAAAGGATGGCCGATATCCTCTATCTGCGTTATCTCGGAAACCAGGCAGATCCTGTCTGCATACAACGAATCATCTCTTTGGGCAGCACCGTGGAGAACAAGTTCAGCACCTTTCGGGCGGTTGTCGATGGACAGCGACTCTTCTTCAACGACGTTCTCAGGATCCTCCATGACGAGAGCGATTGTTCGAAACGCCGTAGAACATGGGAGGCGAGCAAGGAAGTGGGCCGGATAGTGCTCTCCGATCTCATGGAACTGATACGTCTCCGGAACGAGGTGGCACGGCAGATCGGGTTCGAGAATTATTACACAATGTCGCTCACACTCGGCGAGATCGAAGAGGGGGAGCTCGAACGTGTATTCCGGGAGCTCGAGGAGATGACCCGCGAGCCGTATCGAGCGATGAAGGAGGAGATCGAGGAGACAATTACACGCCGTTACGGTATCACGACGGATGAAATCATGCCGTGGCACTATAGCGATCCCTTCCTGCAGGAAGCTCAGCGATTCGATGATATCGATGTCGACGGATTTTTCCGGGATAGGAGTGTCGTAGAGATCGCCCGTGACTTTTATGAGGGTGTCGACCTTCCCGTCGACGATATCATCGAGCGGAGCGATCTTTTCGAGCAGGAGGGGAAGTATCCACATGCATACTGCACCGACATCGACCGCCAGGGAGATATTCGGATACTTGCCAACTGCAAGAATAACAATCACTGGATGGAGACGATGCTCCACGAGCTGGGTCACGGTGTATACGACAAGCATATCGACCGGTCCCTTCCGTTTCTCCTCCGCAAGTATCCCCACTTGTGTGCGACGGAGGCCTCGGCGATGTACTTCGGAAGGCTCGCCCAGGATCCCTTTTGGATGTCGGCCGCACTCGGTCTCGGGGAGAGACAGGTCAGACGGTTGACACCGAAGATCAAGAAACTCCTCAGGCAGAAGCAACTCGTCTTTTCACGTTGGTGTCAGACGATGTTCCATTTCGAACGCGCTCTCTACAGGGATCCGGAGCAGGATCTAAACGGGCTGTGGTGGGATATCGTCGAGCGGTACCAATTCGCCCAGCGTCCGTCAGGTAGGAACGAGCCCGACTGGGCGACGAAGATACACATCATCGCAAGTCCCGTTTACTATCACAACTATATGCTTGGTGAGATGATTGCTTCACAAATCCATTCCCACGTTGCCTCATGTGTTCTCGGGTGTGCGCCGCACAATGTAGAGGTCTACGGAAGCCGGGAGGTCGGCACGTACTTCAGAGAGATCGTCTATCGGCCCGGTAACGTCCTTCCTTGGAGTAAGCATATCGAACAGGCCACGGGTGAACCGCTCACGGCCGGGCACTTCGTTCGACAGTTCGTAAAGGAGAGCGATTGATCTGGCTACTACCCTCGGCCGCCTGTTCGATCGCGATCGCATTGATCCTCAAGGTTAACGAGGAGCGTACCGGTGATCGTGTCCTTCTGGCTGGTGCCAACTACTCCGTGGCTTCGGTGCTCTCCCTCGCACTTCTCGGATTCAGGATCGGCGTTCCCGGTGGTACAACTGTCATCTTGGGGGCGACGACCGGAGTGATCTTCGTGCTCGGATTCCTGCTTCTGATGGCCGGTATCGCCCGTGGGCCGCTGGCGATACCAGTTACGGTGATGCGGCTTTCGGTGGTGGTCCCGATCACCGCCTCGATTCTCATCTGGCGAGAGCAACCATCCCCCCTGCAGTGGATCGGCATCACGCTCGGTATCGTTGCGATCCTCACGTTCGGATTGAGCCTTCCCGAAACCTCCGGCCGTCGGGGCGGCAGGAGAGGGTATGCGTTTTTCATCCTCTCCCTCTTTATCGTGATGGGCATCGCTGATCTGCTGCTCAAGTCCTTCAGGGAACTCTCACCCGATACCGAACGGTTTCTCTTCACATGGCTTCTCTTCACGGTCGCCTCCATGTGCACCTGGATACTCGTCGTGGTGCGTCGCATCCCGTTCGATCGCCGGACTTTCGTGCTCGGTCTCATCCTCGGTGTTCCCAACCTCTTTAGCACCGTGTTCATGCTCATGGCGCTTCGAGATGTGGCGGCATCGATCGCCTTCCCGTTTGTCAATCTGACGGTCATATTCGGCTCGACGCTCCTTGCACTCCTGATCTGGAAGGAGCGGTTGAAGACGCTGGCGGTCTTCGGGCTGGTGCTCGCAGGGGCCGCCATCGTGCTCTTGCCGATGGGCTAAGGAAGCCTGAATGCTATTATTTTCATCATTTCCCGGACGATATCGAAAAAAAAGATTGCGCTCCGTTTCGCCATGCGATAGGATGGAGAAAATGTGACCTTTTAATCTGGTCCGGGAGGCCAGGAAAGGGATTCACACCTTATGCTGTACCTACCTCTCTGACCGGGAGGATTTTTTTTGCCCTGGAATCACAGTGAGGAGGTTCTTCCTTGTTAATACGACAAAAAGCCGTGGTCATGGACGAGTTGCACCTCCGTCGAACGATCATGCGGATAGCACACGAGATCGTCGAACGGAATAAGGAAGTCGAAGTTCTCATCCTTGTCGGCATACGCAAGCGGGGTGTGCCGCTCGCCGAAAGGATCGCCAGGACGATCGAGGAATTCGAGAGCGTCTCGATTCCGGTCGGTGCACTCGATATCACGCTCTATCGCGACGATCTTCAAATGGTCTCCCAGCGTCCGGTCGTTGGCAAGACCGAGATCAAAGAGGATATCCATGATCGGATCGTGGTGCTTGTGGACGACGTGCTGTTCACCGGGAGAACGGTACGGGCGGCTCTCGACGAGCTCATCGATTTCGGCAGGCCACGTGCGATCCAGCTTGCCGTGCTCATCGACCGTGGTCACCGGGAATTTCCCATACGGGCGGATTTCGTCGGCAAGAACGTTCCGACCTCGAATACGGAAACGATCGAGGTGCTCCTGGAGGAGACCGACGGCCGGGATGGTGTGATCCTGTGTGACGTCTACGAGGACGAGGAGCGAGGAAAGGCACGAGGAGAAGGCGGGAGAGACGTCGGGGAACGTCGGGCCGTGCGAAGGTCTCAGCGGTGCGTGAGAAGGAAGGGAAGGGCCACAGCGAAACCGGGAGGCGGGAAGTCGATGGTCGAGGAAAAGGGCCCGGGAAAGCTCAAGGAGAAGGGGAAGCGCAAGAAGGAGAAGATGTCCAAACGGAAAGGAAAGGCAAAGGGGAGGAGGTAGAAGAGGTGTCTGGGGTGCATGCGTAGAGTAAAGGGGGTTAGGAGTTGGTTCAGTTCAATCGGAAGAATCTCTTGGGGCTCGAGGAGCTGACCGCCGAGGAAATCGAATTGATCCTCGATACCGCCGACTCGTTCAAGGAGATATCGGAGCGGCCGATTAAAAAGGTGCCGGCGCTGAGGGGGGTGACGATCGCCAATCTCTTCTACGAGCCGAGCACCCGGACCAGAATGAGCTTCGAGCTCGCCGAGAAACGGTTGAGCGCCGATACCGTCAACTTCTCAAAGGCAACATCGGCCGTTGTGAAGGGCGAGAGCCTGCGGGATACGGCCGAGAACATCCAAGCGATGAAGGTCGATGTCGTCGTGATGCGGCATTCGTCCTCGGGGGCTCACCGGTTTCTCTCCGAGTTTCTCGACGCCTCCATCGTCAATGCCGGTGACGGGCAGCACGAGCATCCGACGCAGGCGCTGCTCGATATGATGACCCTGCGTCAACGGTGGGGAGGATTCGAGGGTAAGCGGGTGACGATCATCGGCGATATCATGCACAGCAGGGTGGCCCGCTCGAACATCTGGGGCCTTACGAAGATGGGGGCAGAGGTGACCGTATGTGGACCGACGACCATGATGCCTCCCATGATCGAGCAGCTCGGCGAGGGGGGGATCACCGTCGAATACGATATCCGCAGAGCGATCGCCGAGGCTGACGCCATCAACATACTGAGAATTCAGCTCGAGAGGCAGAAATCGAGACTCTTCCCAAGCCTGCAGGAATACTTCGATGTCTACGGTGTAACACTCGATGTTCTCGAGGCCGCCCCGAGGGAAGGTATCGTCATGCATCCCGGACCGATGAACAGAGGGGTGGAGATTGCCCAGGAGGTCGCCGACGGGGATCGCGCCGTGATACTCGAGCAGGTCACGAACGGTGTCGCCGTCCGTATGGCGGTGCTCTTTCTCATTGCCGGAGGCAAAACCGAGGGGGATGAACCAGCGTCGTAACGAATATGCTGCGAATTCCTGCAGGTGGGCTGTCTTCGTGAGAGCGGCTGGAAAAGAACGGCAATCGGTGCATAACGGATTTAAACCATTATCACTTTTGGATTGATGAGGACCGAGGAGAACCGATGATCGATTGGAAGGATAAGCGAGAGTTCTGGATTAGCGGTGCAAAGGTGATCGATCCCGAGACGGCGAAGATGAGAACCGGCTCGGTGCTTGTGCAGAAGGGAGCAATCGCGGAGATTGTCTGGCAGAAAGCTGTCGAAACGGAGCTGCCGGTTCTCGATGCGACAGGGTATGTGCTGACTCCGGGGTTTGTCGATATACACACCCATCTCCGGGAGCCCGGGTACGAGGAGAAGGAAACGATCGCAACCGGAACCGCGGCGGCCGCAGCCGGCGGCTACACTTCCGTCGTATGCATGGCGAATACGGATCCGGTAGTCGATGAACCGAGCGTCGTCGAGTTCATCACGAAGCGGGCGCAGCAAGTCGGCAGGTGCAGGGTCCTTATCGCCGCTGCACTCACGAAGGGACTGGGCGGAGAAGTTATAAACGAATATTTTTATCTCAAGTCGGCGGGGGCGGTGGCATTGAGCGATGATGGCAAGTTCGTCACGAACAGCCAGGTTATGCGTGCCGCACTCGAGTATGCGGGATTTCATGGGTTGACGGTGATTTCGCACTGTGAGGATGCCTTTTTGGTGGAGAATTCACAGATACACGAGGGCTATGTATCCACCCGGCTGGGCCTCAAGGGTGCACCGGCTGCCGCCGAGGAGATCGCTATCTACCGTGACATCAGGCTTGCACAGCTCACCGGTTCGCCTCTTCATATCGCCCATGTCTCCACGGCCGGAGCAATCGATCTGATCCGCAAGGCGAAACGGAAGGGATTACCGGTGACGGCGGAGGTGACCCCACACCATCTGACCATGAACGACGAGTTACTCGAGACGTATGACCGGAATCTCAAGGTCAATCCACCCCTTAGGGGGAAGAGGGATAGCGCCGTGCTACTCGATGCAATCCGTGACGGCGCGATCGATTGCATCGCCACGGACCATGCACCGCACAACGAAATCGACAAACAGGTCGAATTCGACATGGCTCCCCCGGGTATGATCGGACTAGAGACGGCATTTGCACAGCTGCATACGGAACTCGTCGTTCCCGGCAAACTCGACCTCGTCGATCTCGTACGTCTTATGACGGTACGGCCCGCCGAGGTGCTGAGGATACAGGGGGGACGGCTTCGGAAGGGTGAGCCGGCCGATCTCGCCCTTATCGATCCGGGCGAGGAATGGGTTCTCGAGAAACACCTGATTCGTTCGAAATCGAAGAATACTCCCCTTATCGGTAAAACCTTTACCGGACGGATCCGGGGAGTTTTTCTTGAGGGTAAGTGGCAAAGCGCTATATTAGAGGAGGGGTGAGGTTTGGATTTGTCATGCGCTTTGTAACGGCGATGTATCTCGGACAACCATATTCAACAGCACTATGAAACTGAGAAGAATCATACGACGTTCGGTCTTTTTGGCGCTCGTCGCAACGGTTACGGCGTATCTCTACTCGTGTGCATATTTCAACACCCTGTATAATGCACGGAAGATCTTTAAGGAGGCGGAGCAGATACGCGAGCAGGGCGGTTCGGAACGTGAATTGAAGGACAAGTACAAAGAAGTTGTGAAAAAGACCGCAAAGATGGTCAGCGAATATCCCAATAGCAGATGGGTCGACGACGGCCTCTTTCTCATGGGTAAGGCACTGGTCCGGCAAGGTGAAACGAGCAAGGGGATCCGGAAGTTCACTGAGCTCATAACAAATTTCCCCGACAGTAAATATGTTCCCCGCTCTCTTTACTGGCTTGCCTATACTCACTTCGAACGGAGGGAATACAACCAGGCGCTCGCTTTCATAGACCGTTTCCTCAAGAACTATCCCGACCACGATTTCCGGTACCGTGTGCTGTTCCTCGCCGGAGATATCAACAGCAAGCTCGAGCAGAGCGAGGAGGCCCTGAACTTCTATGCGCAGGTCGCCGAGGAAGCATCGAGCAGAAAGGTAGTCGAGGAAGCTGTTCTCAAGAGCGCTGAGTTCTTCTACGAAAACGAACAGTGGGAGAAGGCCGCCGCAAACTACGGTCGGCTTTTGAGGAAGGGATTGCCAGCCGAGAAACGGCAGGAGTTCTCGCTCCGGCTCGGTAAATGTTACACGAATTTCGGCAGGTGCGAGGATGCCCTCAGGATATTCAATGAGCTCATAGAAGAAGTGACATCGAGCAAGGAGCAACCGCCTCTTATGCTCGGGAAAGCCTCGAGCTACGTGTGCATGGATTCGCTGGAGACGGCGCTAGCAGTCTATCGAGAGACCATCGACAGGTTTCCCAAATCCGGATACTCGGCCGAAGCGTACTACCACATGGGGATCATCTATCACGAGCAGATGGATTCACTCGTCAGGGCCCAGGATGCCTTTTCGAAAGTCGGTCGCGAGTACGCAAGCTCCGAGTATGCGGCCGTCGCCCTCCAGAAGAGTAACAGCTTGAAAAGGCTGCTGGAGCTTCAGGCATCACCCGGCGAGGTCGAGAGCGACGAGCAGCACGCCGAGAAGGTGTTCATGGAAGCCGAGCTCCAGCTTACGCGGCTGAACGATGTGCAGATGGCGCTCAAGAGGTATGCGGCCGTCATCGACAGCTTCCCCGGGACGAGCTTTGCACCCCGTGCGGCATACGCATTGGCTTGGATCTACCATCGGGAGCTCGAAGACAGGGATAAAGCGATAGAGTGGTATCGTACGGTAGCTACCAACTATCCGCGCGCCCCGCAGGCCAGGGGTGCGGTTGACCAGATCGGCAATCTCGGCATGGAGGAGCTAAAGGAACACTTTGCCGCGTATGTCGATTCAGCGATTGCCGATACAACGGGTGCGGCCGAGGCGCTACGGAGAGAGATGCAGGCACGAGCGGATTCCGCACGGGTTGATACGCTCGTTCGGCCGGGGGCCGGTCCTACTGTTCCCGGGCAACCGGATACTACGATGACTCCGCCCGCCGGCACCCGGGGCGTGCAGCCTGCGGATACGCTTGTCACCCCGCCCGCCGGCACCCGGGGCGTGCAGCCTGTGGATTCCGCACGGGTTGATACGCTCGTTCGGCCGGGGGCCGGTCCTACTGTTCCCGGGCAACCGGATACTACGATGACTCCGCCCGCAGGCACCCGGGGCGTGCAGCCTGCGGATACGCTTGTCACCCCGCCCGCCGGCACCCGGGGCGTGCAGCCTGCGGATACGCTTGTCACCCCGCCCGCCGGCACCCGGGGCGTGCAGCCTGTGGATACGCTTGTCACCCCGCCCGCCCGCCGCCCGCCGGCGCCCGACACCCTTACCACGGGGCAGGGGAAGGAGTGAGATTGAGCGCACGAGCCAAGGGATCCTTCCTCGTATCAGTTCTCCGTAACGACCCACTCACTCCATCCAGCTCCATTCTCGTACTCGACCGCCCCGAAGGATTTCCGGATGCCCAGCCCGGGCAATTCATCTCAGTTCGTCTTACCGATACTCTCGAGCCCCTTCTTCGCCGCCCGTACAGCATTATGGACCTGACCGCCGACACCCTTTCACTCCTCGTTAAGGTGATCGGCAGGGGATCGGCCCTTCTCGCTTCACAGAAACCTGGTGCGTCACTCGACGTTATCGGCCCGCTCGGGGGCACATCATTCCCATATCCCGCCTCCGGCAAGGTCGTATTCGTTGCCGGGGGGACGGGCCTGGCGCCCTTTATCTTCGCGGCGCGTTCCTGGCGCAGTGGAGATGCCCGGCCGGAAATCCATCTCCTCTACGGTGCGGAGGCGAAGGATGAGCTCTTCCTGGAACTGATAGCCGGTGAATTCACCGGAGCACACCTCGCCACGATCGATGGCTCCGAGGGCTATTGCGGTGATGTCGTTCGCCTGTGCGAGAAGCTCCTGGCGAAGGGGGAGCTTCCCGTGGATCATCTCTATTCCTGCGGCCCGAGAGGGATGGTGAGAGCACTCGTGCGGCAGGTCGGTTCACGTTTCGCCGAGCATCTGACCTCACTCGAAGCGATCATGGCTTGCGGTGTCGGAGCATGCAGGGGTTGCACGGTCCCGGTGTGGGAGGGGGAGCGGATGGTGAATAAGGCGGTGTGCAGCGACGGGACCGTCTTTGCGGCGAATGCCGTTGCATGGGAGGAGTGGAAGGAATGACGGAACGCTCATCTGCGGTTCGTATTGGACCGGTGGTATTCGATAATCCGGTATTCCTTGCTTCGGGCCCGGCCGGCTACGGTCTGGAGTACGCCGATCTCATCGATCTCACCAGGCTCGGCGCCGTGGTGACGAAGACGATTACCCTTCAGCCAAGACCGGGGAATACAGGCAGGAGGCTCTGGGAAACGAGGGGGGGGCTCCTGAACAGCGTCGGCCTCGAAAATGTCGGTGCCGAGATCTTCCTTACCGAGAAACTGCCGTCATTGATCGATGGGGATGTTCGGCTGATCGTCAGCATTGCCGCTGAGGGGTGGGAGGAATTTCGTCAACTTCTCGAAATGGTCGCCGCCCGTCCCGAGATCGAAGCGGTCGAGATCAACCTATCGTGCCCGAACGTCGAGCGCGGCGGCATGGAGATCGGAGCGGATCCCGGTCGCATAGAGCATTATGTTAAGCATGCCAAGGATGTACTCGGTGAGCGGGCGGTTCTGGCGAAACTCACGCCAAACGTCCGTGATGTCGCCCGCCTGGCGCTTGCGGCCGAGGGGGCCGGTGCCGACGGGATCACCGCCATCAACACCGTTGTCGGAATGGAAATGGATGCTGAGAGCGGCCGACCGATCTTCGAGATGGTCCGTGCCGGCCTGTCGGGGCCCGCGATCCTGCCGATCGCTCTCGTCGCCGTCTGGAAGATTTCCCGTACAGTCGATATACCAATCGTTGGGGTGGGGGGGATATCGTCTATCGAGGATGCTACTAAATTCTTCCGGGCCGGAGCATCGGCGATCCAGATCGGCACCGCCATCTTCTATGACCATGGATTGCCGGAACGTATAATCGAGGCATTCGAACATTCGGGGATCCCGAAGCCGTTCGAGAAGAAAGACGGCTGATGCGATTCGGGCACGGCACTATTCATGAAAGGTAAGTCAATGGACGGTCGAGGGAGTGTTCCCGAGGTTATCGTCGCACTGGATGTCGAGGATGTTCGTGAGGCGTTGCGCCTGGTGCAGCTCCTCAGGGGAAGGATCCATCGTTACAAGATCGGAAGTCGCCTCTTCACCGCAGCGGGTCCCGAAATCGTTTCCCGGATACGCTCCGGGGGCGGTGCCGTCTTTCTGGATCTCAAGTTTCACGATATCCCCGCAACGGTGGCGGGCTCCGTCCGTGCCGCCGTCGGACACGACGTATGGATGATGACGATCCATACCTCGGGTGGCCTCGAGATGATGCGCGCCGCCGCGGAGGCCGCGGCCGAGGAGGCTGTGAAATGTGGTGTGGATCGGCCTCTGCTGGTCGGCGTAACGGTGCTCACGAGCCTCTCGGCCCCCGATCTCGCCGTCTTCGGTCCTATCGATGGTGGTATCGAGGATCTTGTTCTTCGGCTTGCAGCACAAGCCAGTGAGGCGGGGCTCGACGGGGTTGTGGCTTCCGTTGCCGAAGCGGAGCGTATCAAACGGGATGTGGGCGAAGGTTTCATTGTGGTCACTCCCGGTATCCGGCCTGCAGGCGGTGCCGTACACGATCAGAAAAGGGTTGCAACTCCGGCAATGGCTGCGCATGCCGGTGCGGATTTCATTGTAGTCGGCAGGTCGATCATCGGCGCCGATTCACCACCGGAAGCAGCCGAGCAAATCCTGAACGAGCTCTTGTCGTAATCCCGGGATACAGACGATGTTGAGAGCCGCCTTGATATTTATTGCAGTCTATGTGGGACTGGTCGTGACACGCCGGTTCCGGCCTCATGTGGCCTGGCTCGGAATCATCGTTGCACTCGTTCTCGGTGTCCTCAAGCCGGCGGAGATCTTTTTCGGTATCAACTGGAATGTAATCGGGATCTTCGTCGGCTCGCTCATCCTGGCCGAGCTTTTCATTTTCTCGCGTGTTCCCGAGACGATCTCGGATCTACTCATAAACAAGAGCCCGAGTCTCGGAGTGGCATTTCTCCTTATCATTATCTTCACATCCATTCTCTCGGCGTTCATCGAGAACGTGGCAACGGTACTCATCCTTGCACCGGTTGCTCTCGAGCTCGCCAGGAAGGCGGGTGTCTCACCCGTACCGGTGATCGTGGGTCTTGCGGTTTCATCCAACCTTCAGGGAACAGCCACCCTGATCGGAGACCCTCCGAGCATGATCATGGCCGCCAACATGAAGATGAACTTTCTCGATTTTTTCCTCTATCAGGGGAAGCTCGGAATATTTTTCTTCGTCGAGGCAGGTGCGGTAGCAGGTTTTCTCGTTCTCTATCTGTATCTGCGCGGCATCAAGCAACGCCCCGAACCTCTACCGGTGACACCGGTCACGAGCTGGGCGCCCGTATATTTTATCAGTATAATGATCCTGCTCCTTTCCCTTGCCGGTTTTTTCGATCCGGATTTTGTCTGGTTCGGCGGAACCGTCTGTATCGTGATGGGGCTAGTAGGTTGCGTGTGGCTGTGGTTGCGCGAGCGGCGGGAAGCTCGAAAGCTACTCCGCAGCATCGATTGGCAAACCACCGCATTTCTCGCTGCGGTGTTCGTTCTCGTAACGATGCTGGAAAGGCGGGGAACAATCGATGCTCTGGTCGGACGGATCGGATTCCTCGCCGGCGCGAACCGGTTTACCGTTTATACTATCGTCGTCTGGTTCTCCGTCCTCGTATCGGCCTTCATCGACAACGTACCCTACATTACGGCGTTTCTTCCCGTCGTGATCGGTCTGAGCGAACGGCTCGGGTACCCGAGCGAGGTTCTCGTGTTCGGAGTACTTATCGGTTCGTGCCTCGGAGGCAACATCACACCGATCGGGGCCTCCGCCAACATCGTCGCTGTGGGTATTCTTCAGCGGGAGGGACGTCCCGTCTCCTTCGGTTCGTTCGTGAAGATCGGTCTTCCCTTCACCCTTGCCGCAACGGCCGTCTCGTATATTCTCCTGTGGCTGCTGTACCGCTAGGAAGATCGACCGTCCGATATTGAGATTGACGGCGGCAGCAGGTTTCCTATAAGATTCATTTATTATTCTTTGTTTTACGGCACCTCTGTAATCCTTTGAGGCGAACCGTTTACGTCACTGCCGCCCCCGGGCGGCTTAAAGATTTTTCTAAGGGGACCGAGATGCGAGTATTGATCACGGGGATAACCGGTTTTGCGGGTAGCCACCTGGCCGACCTGTGTCTCACGAAGAAGGATGTCGATCTATACGGGATCATCCGTTGGCGCAGCCGGACGGAGAATATCGAGCACATCTGGGACAAGCTAAAGCTCCTCGAATGCGATCTCAGGGATGCAACATCGACCAGGGATGTTATCGAGGAGATCAAACCCGATTACATATTTCACCTTGCCGCCCAGAGCTTTGTACCGACCTCATGGAAGGCGCCGTCCGAGTCGCTGACGACGAACGTCATAGGACAACTCAATGTCTTTGAGGCCATCCGTAAGATCGATCTCAAGTGCCGCATCCAGATAGCATGTTCAAGCGAGGAGTATGGGTGGGTCAATTCTTTCGAAATACCGATCAAGGAGACGAATCCCCTGCGGCCTCTGAGCCCGTATGGAGTCAGCAAGGTCGGACAGGATATGCTGGGCTATCAGTACTTCATGAGTTACGGAATGGATATCGTCCGGACCAGGGGATTCAATCATACCGGGCCGCGGCGGGGACCGGTCTTCGTATGCTCCGACTTCGCCAAGCAATTGGTGGAAATCGAAGAAGGCCTGCGACCGCCCGTCATCGAAGTTGGAAATCTCGATGCGAAGCGGGATTTTACGGATGTGCGGGATATTGTCAAGGCGTACTGGCTCTCCCTCGAGAAGGGGAAGGCGGGGGCCGTTTACAACGTCTGCTCCGGGACGAGCTACTCCATAAGAGAGGTACTCGACATGCTCATCGAGCTGTGCGGGTTAGACATAGAAGTACGCACCGATCCCGATAGGATGCGGCCGAGTGACGTGCCGGTGCTGGAAGGTGACAACAGTGTATTCAGCAATGATACCGGTTGGAAGCCCGAGATCCCGTTCGAGGATACCCTGAAGGATCTCTTGGAATTCTGGAGAAAGTGTCCGAAACGAGTGTGAGGGTGCGTTGATTGATTCTGCCGTACGGGTGTTGGTAACCGGCGCCGGTGGATTTGTCGGGAGGCATCTCGTGTCCGAGCTTGTCTCCGCCGGACTAACGGTATGTGCGACCGACATCCTGGATGAGGCGCCGGAAGCGCTATCGGGTGTAGAGTACCGCCCGTGCGATCTGCTCGATCCACGTCACGTGGAAGCACTCATGGATGAATGGAGGCCGGGAGCCGTCTACCATCTCGCTGCACGGAGCTCGGCGGCACAGTCGTTCGAGGATCCGGCCGGGACGATCCAGACGAATCTCTTCGGTACGTTGAATATCCTCGAGGCGGCGAGACGGAATATCAAGCGGTCGCCGGATGGACGCTTTCGTATCCTGGCGGTGGGATCGAGCGAGGAGTATGGGAGACGCTCACCCGAAGAGATGCCGTTGACGGAGGACAGCCGGATCGAGCCGGTGAGTCCATATGCGGTAAGCAAGGCGGCTCAGGGCATGCTGGTACTCCAGTACCGGCGCAGTTACGGAATCGATTGCATCGTCACGAGAAGCTTCAGCCATACCGGACCGGGCCAATCCGAACGTTTCGTTCTACCCGCATTTGCCCGGCAGTGTGCGGAGATCGCTGCCGGCCTGAAGAATCCCGTGCTGCGCGTCGGGAATCTCGAAGTGGTCAGGGATTTTCTCGATGTCCGTGATGTGGTTCGCGCATACCGGCTTCTCATGGAGAAGGGTCGGGGCGGTACGATTTACAATGTCTGTTCGGGGCATGGGCTTGCCCTCGATGATGCCCTGCGGAGGCTAACCAAGGACGTACCGGGCACGGTGTCCGTCGAGACCGACCCTGGACTGCTCCGGCCGGCCGATGTGCCCGTCATGATCGGAGACAGCTCGAGACTGAAACGTGATACCGGCTGGGAACCGGAAATCGGCGTGGACCGGATGCTTGCCGACCTCATAAGCTACTGGGAGCGAGTGGTCGTTCCATCCACGGCGGATGATTCGAATCGTTGACGCCCGTGACGGGAAGGTATTTATTTCGGATAAGCAGTACTACATCCGTTGCACCCACGGCGTGGTAACGACCCCCGTTGGCATGAATACAGGTAACGAGTGAGAAGGAGTGGCACATGTTGAAGATCTGCATGGTTGGAACCGGATACGTGGGATTGGTGAGCGGAGCGTGCCTCGCCGACTTCGGAAACAAGGTGGTCTGCGTCGATATCGACAAAGAGCGCCTCGAGGGGATCCGCCGTGGTGTCATGCCGATTTATGAACCGGGTCTCAAGGATATTGTCGAGCGCAACTACGCGGCCGGGCGGCTCAGCTTTTCGAGTGATATCGGTGAGGCGGTGGGTAACTCCTTGGTGATCTTCTCCGCTGTCGGAACTCCTATGCATGCTGACGGTTCCTGTGATCTCTCTTTCGTGTACAAGGTGGCCGAGGACGTCGCCGCGCATATCGACGAATACAAGGTGTTCGTGCAAAAGAGCACGGTCCCCGTCGGCACATCCGAGAAGGTGGGGGAGATCGTCGAAAAACACCTGAAAAAGAAGGTCGAGTTCGATCGGGTATCCAATCCTGAGTTCCTGCGGGAAGGTTCGGCGATCGAGGACTTCATGCGCCCCAACCGCGTGGTGATCGGTGTCGAGAGCGATCGTGCACGGGAGATCATGGCCGAAGTGTACCGCCCTTTGTATCTCCTCGAGACCCCCATCGTCTTTACAACGATCCGAACGGCCGAGCTCATCAAGTATGCGAGCAATGCGTTTCTCGCCACGAAGATCTCCTTTATAAACGAGATGGCCGATCTCTGCGAGCGGGTCGGCGCGGATGTCGGTGAGGTGGCGAAGGCGATCGGCCTGGACCGGCGTATCGGATCGAAGTTTCTCCATGCGGGGGTGGGTTACGGCGGATCGTGCCTGCCGAAGGATATCTCCGCGATCCTTCATACCGGTCGTAATGTGGAGGTGCCGTTGAGGATCGTGCAGGCGACACATGATGTCAATGAATCGAGGATCGAGCGGCTCTTCGAGAAACTCCGCGCCGGGATCACCGATCTCTCGGGAAAGACGATCGCAGTACTTGGCCTCTCGTTCAAACCCAACACCGATGACATCCGGGAAGCGCCTGCCATGAGACTGATCGAGCGACTGCTCGAGGAGCATGCAACCGTCAGGGCGTATGATCCGGCCGCGATGGAGAATACGAGAGCGGCGCTCGGCGATCGGGTTCTGCTTTGTGACGATGCCTACCGTGCGATCGAGGGATCTGATGCGCTCATTATCATGACCGAATGGAACGAATTCAGGGTTCTCGATCTCGATAGAATCAAGAGCTTGATGGAAGGAACGGTAGTCGTCGACTGCCGCAATATTTACAAAACCGAGGAGATGAAACAGCGGGGTTTCGAGTATTACTCATTCGGCAGATGAAGCTACACGTACCGGTGCGGCTGTTTTGCCCCGCAATGATGCCGTTATTGCATGCAGCCGCAAGCGGGTTGTTCGCCAAATATCGATGAGAGGGAGTTGATATGGAGAAGATCCTGGTAACGGGTGGTGCGGGATTCATCGGTTCGAACTTTATCCGATTGCTTCTACGCAGACGGAGAAAGATGCACATCACCGTGCTCGATAAGCTCACCTATGCAGGCAACTTCGAGAATCTCGCCGATCTTATGGACAGGACCGATTTCACCTTTATCAAAGGGGATATCTGCAACACGCGTCTGCTCGATACACTCCTGCCCGGCATGGATATCATATACAACTTTGCTGCCGAGACGCACGTGGACCGCTCCATTCTCGAAGCTGGTAGTTTTGTGAAGACCGATGTGGTCGGAACCTATGCGCTCCTGCAACGGGCGCTCAAGCACCGGATTCCCCGCTTCGTTCAGATCTCGACCGACGAGGTGTACGGCAGCATCCTGAAGGGCAAGTTCCGTGAGGTCGATCCGCTACAACCGAACAGCCCCTATTCGGCGAGCAAGTCGGGCGCGGACCTGCTGGCGCGGGCCTTCTATAAGACATACGGACTTCCGGTTGTTATCACGAGAAGCTCCAACAACTACGGCCCTTACCAGCACCCGGAGAAGTTCATTCCGCTCTTTATCACGAATGCCATCGAGGGCAAACCGCTGCCCCTCTACGGTGACGGGATGAACGTGCGGGACTGGATCTACGTGGAGGACAACTGCCGCGCTATCGAGCTTGTGGGCAGGAAGGGAAAGCTCGGTGAGGTTTATAACATCGGGGGAGGGGATGAGATGCCGAATATCGTGATCGCCAAGAAGATAATCGAGCTCGTTGGTGCCAGCGAAGACCTCCTCACCCTGATATCCGACCGCCCCGGCCACGACAGGCGGTACGCACTCAATATTAGGAAACTCAAGCGGCTCGGATGGAAGAAGCGGTGGAGCTTTGATGAGGGATTGAAACGTACAGTCTGGTGGTACAGGAGGAACGAAACCTGGTGGCGAGCGATTAAGGAGGGAACGTTCAAGCGATACTATCGCAAGCTCTACCATCAGAGGATACGTGACGCACGCAGGGGAAAGGGGAAGCATTGAAAGCGGCCGTCATTGTCGGGGCACGTCCCAATTTCATGAAGGCTGCGCCGTTGATCCGTGAATTCAAGCGGCGCAGACTCATCACGCCGCTTCTCGTTCACACCGGTCAGCACTACGACGAGAATATGTCCCGCATCTTCTTCGAGGACCTGGAGCTGCCCCAGCCCGATATCTACCTGGGTGTTGGCTCCGGTACGCACGCCGAACAGACGGGAAAGATCATGATCGCCTTCGAAGAGGTTGCCATCGGGGAGCATCCAGATCTCATCATCGTGGTCGGTGATGTCAACTCGACGCTCGCCTGCTCACTCGTCGGGGCGAAACTCCTCATACCCGTGGCACATGTGGAAGCGGGGCTCAGGAGCTTCGATCTTACGATGCCCGAGGAGATCAACCGCATGGTTACGGATATCCTCTCGCGGTACTGTTTTACGACTTCGCCAGAGGCGGAGGAGAACCTCCTGCGCGAGGGTGTGGGGAAAGACCGGATCTTTTTCGTCGGAAATATCATGATCGATTCCCTGCTCTTCTACCTCGAAAGGGCCGGGGGCTCGAATGTGCTGGAAGAGTTGGGCCTTGATGAGCGGGGCTACATCCTGGTAACACTCCATCGGCCTTCGAACGTCGATGTGGAACCGGTTTTCAGGGGCATCCTCGGTACCCTCAACGAGCTTTCCCATACACACCCTGTAATCTTTCCGGTTCACCCCCGAACGAGGAAGATGATCGATGCGGCTGATCCTCCCATCGAGCTTTCGCCGGCGCTCAGGCTCATGGAGCCGATCGGCTACCTCGATTTCGTACGGGCGATGCAGTCGGCACGGCTTGTGATCACCGATTCGGGGGGGATCCAGGAAGAGACTACCGTGCTGGGCGTGCCGTGCCTGACCGTGCGTCATAACACCGAGCGTCCTATCACTATCGAGCTCGGTACAAACATCCTGGTCGGAACGGATCCCCGAAAGATTCTCGATGAAGCCCAGGGGGCGCTCCAAGGGGATCCTCCCGAGAAGGTGGTTCCACCACTCTGGGACGGCAAGACGGCCGGACGTATAGCCGGTATCCTTGAAGCACAGGCACCCTGATTCCCCGATGGAGTTAAAATCTTCGAAAGAGGGATCGTTCACCGAGGGCTACTACTGGAGCTTCGGGGCAACGGCCCTTCCGTTGATCGGCGCCTTTGTCGTCTCGTTGATCGTCGCACGTTTCATGGGCCCCAGGGCTGCGGGCCTGATCTACTGGACGATGGCGCTTGCCACCGTTCTGTTGATCGTGGGCAAGTTCGGCATCTACGGGGCCGCATCACGCCTTGCCTCCGAGTACACGGTTGCGCGTCCGGAAGCGATACCGGGACTGGTGCGATCGAGCCTGCTGCTGCGGTTCCTGTTCACGGTTCCGACGGCCGTTGCCGCAACGGTCCTGGCGCCTCGGCTCGCCCGTTTCTTCGGCGAGGAGGCCCTGGTGCCGCTCTTCAGGGTGGGGGGGGCGCTCATCTTCGCCGTGAGTGTGAACGAGCTGGCGGCTCTCATTATACTCGGCCTCAAGCGATTCAGACTTCTCTTTGCCATGCGCCTGTCGATGCTTGTTCTCAGGGTATCGCTTGTGCTTGCTGCTGCGCTTCTCGCAGTAGGTGCGGTGGGTGTTATCTGGGCATTCATCGCCGCTGCCATGCTCCCGGGGGCGGTGATCTTTGGTATCCTTCTGCGGATGCCTTCTCCGCGCCCGGCCGCCACACATTCACCGATACAGTGGGGGAGGCTCGTGAAGCTGAGTGCGATCCTCGCCGTAAGCGGGGCATCGGTAACGATCTATTCACTGCTCGATAAGTTGATGTTGGGGTACTTTGCGGGACCGATACAGGTCGGACTCTACTCGATGGCCCGAAACGTTGTCGAGGTTTCTCTCTTTCCAACATTTGCACTTGTCATGATCCTGCGTCCGGCCCTGGCGGGAGCATTCGCAGAGGGTGATACGGCACGGTGCGCCCGCCTTGTCAATCGCTCGATACGCAACTCTTTTTTCTATGCGGCCTGTGTCGTGGTCGTCTTCTCGTGCCTTGCTCGTCCCTTGATCATCGGCCTGTACAAGGAAAGCTTCGCCGTTTCGGCCGAGCTCCTGGTTCTCTTCCTGCCGCTCATTGTCATGCGAAGTATCGGGGCAGTGATTCTGCCCGGGCTCATCGCCGCCGAGCGCGCGGGAACGTATGCGCGTCTCACGGTGATCGGTGCAATATGCAATTTCACTTTCAACGCGATCCTGATCCCGGTCTGGGGGGCGAAGGGTGCGGTTCTCTCGACCCTTATTTCATACCTGCCCATAGATGTTCTAGGGCTGAGAGCCTTGGCCGGCGCGGTGCCGGGATTTTACCGTTCCCGTGATCTACTGGTTTCGCTGAAGGCTGCCCTTGCTGCAGCGTGCATCATATTTCTTTATCTCAGGTTCCTACCGGCTCCAGGAAATTTTCTCATGACAATTGTTACCGCAATTACACTTACCGTGATCTACATAGGCGTGCTGTTACTTATAAGGGTCCTCACATTTTCTGAGATCGATCAGATACTGAAGCCCATCCTGAACCGTCCTAACCGGAGGTGATGTGGACACTCACCCCCGAACCGTTCCCAATACCTCTCGATATTTCTTTTCAACAATCTCGATTTCATGCTATACGGGAACTCGAACTTGACATTACTATACAAATAATCCATCCTTAACTGGCCGGTGGCAGAGGGAGATACTCTTGACAATAGTCGGCCTGATAGTTGCTCCTGTTCTTTCCTTTGTACTCGGATACTTCTTTACTCCGCTGGTGAGAGGTATCGCCGTTCGCTGGAAGCTCTGTGAAAAACCGAACGGGAGGACGACAAGGGATATAGCTCATATCGGCGGAGTGGCGATAATTGGGGCGCTTCTTTTCACCCTGATTCCCGTTTTCCTGTTCTACCTGCCGGGTAATCCGCTGCACCGGGCATTCCTTCCGATCTTCATCGCAAGTGGTTTTCTCACGTTCCTGCTGGGCATTATCGACGATCTGCGGAGCCTGCACTACCTCTACAAGCTTTTCTTCCAGATCGTCGTTTCGGTCTTTGTCTCCGCAGGTGGCGTTGCGCTCTTGCTGCATTTCGGTATCGTCCGGTTTTCCCTTCCCGTAGCACTCATTACATTTGCCATAACAACCGTGTGGGTGCTGGTCATTACGACCTCATTCAACCTTATCGACGGAATTGACGGTCTCGCCGCCGGTCTGGCGCTCATCTCGGCGGCCTCGTTCGCCATAGCGGGGTATTACTTCGATGTGCCAATCGTAGTTGCTCTCTCGCTCGTGGTGTTCGGCTCAGTCCTCGCGTTTCTACGCTATAACTTTCCCCCGGCAAAGATCTTTATGGGGGATTCGGGAAGTCTCTTCCTCGGGCTCATGTTCGGACTCATCTCGTTGCTGCTCATCGTACCGGGGCAGGAGCTGTTTTTCAGGATAGCCGGTGCCCTGGTAATCCTGGCTATTCCGATTCTTGATACTTCCCTGGCCTTTTTGCGTCGGCTGCTCACGGGACGCCCGGTCTTTCATGCCGATCTCATGCATATCCATCATATATTGCTGTACCGAATGAAGTCGGTCCGCAAGGTGACTCTCTTTCTCTGGTCCATATCTGCGGGTTTCGGGATTCTTGGAATATTGACAATGCGCGGCTATCTCGAGGCATTGCTCTGTGCAGTGGCTGCCGGATGTGTCGTATTCGTTCTGGCGCTTCGCAGGATGGTGCATGGCAAGCTCCCACAGGAAGCGATCAAGGATATACTCACGCGCTGCGGTATCAGTACCTCGCGGATGCTTCATTGGGAGGATTAAAACCGCACCATTTCCAATTGCCATTTTTCAACTCATGTGGTAGCCTGCCGGTGAGTTGTTACGCTCTCCCGTACAATAAGCGAGGAGAACAGAGTATTGGGTCGGAGAAGGAAGTTTGTAGTCGGAAGCAAGGTCGATCCCGGTTCGCGAGCCCATCTCAGCAGGATTATCGAATTGCTGAAGGAGGCACATCCGAGAACGTCTTTTATAAACTACTACGAGCTGACAACCGGTAAGGCAAGGCGGGACTCCAGAAAAAAAATCCGTCCGAGTCTTTCCGTATTGTTGCAATTGCTGTCGAAGAAAGATATCGATATCGTTGTAGCCGATGCGCGCGAGATGCCCTCGAGAGTGAAAAGAGAACTCGCAATCGCAGCCATTCCGGGCCGGAACAATCCCTTCAACGTTTTGATATCCAACGATGAACTCATCCTGGACGATCAGCCGGAGGATGCATGTCTTGCCGTTGACAATCCGATAAGTAAAGGCCAACTCCTCTACTACCGACAGGACCTCAAGTTCGTCGAGGAGAACCGAGGCTTGGATTACCTCCGCCGCATGATGGCGGCGGGGAAGATAGATGGATTTGTCTATGCAGCTTCCGAAGTCGAGGCGCTCCGCAGACAGGATGAGGTGGTCGAGGTTTTTACCTCATCCATCTGTATGCCGGTTGCCGGGCAGGGGGCGCAGGGACTCATCGTTCGCAGCGACGATTATGCGGCGAAGAATGCCTTACGGGCCCTGAACGATCCATCCAGCAACGCGGAGGTGAGGCTGGAGAAGATGTTTCTCGAGTGCATTGAGAAGAAGGGAAAGATGCCCGTGGGTGTGCTGGGCAATGTCGAGGGGGACGATTTCCAGCTCGAGGCTGCTATTGTAGCACCGGACGGCTCGGTGAAGGTTTCGGATTCGATCGAGGGTCGCAGTAGCGATGAGTCCAAGATCATCGGCCGTTTTGCGGACGCGCTGCTCTCCACCTGGGAAAACCGTTTAAGCAAGGTTGCCAACAGAACAATTTAATCCAGCGAAACAAACCATGCTCGATCGAAAATTGATACGCAAGGACCCAGAACATGTTCGTGAGGGTATCAAGAAGAGGGGTGTCGATTTCGACCTGGATTCTTTCCTGGATCGCGACGATCGGATGCGGGCATTGATCCAGGAATCGGAGAGCCTCAAGCACGAACGAAATGTCGTATCCCAGGAGGTATCGCGTCTTAAAAAGGAAAATAAGGATATCGACGAAATATGCCGTCGCATGAAGGAGACGGTGAACCGCATCAAGGAGATCGACGGCGAATTGAAGGAGCTATCTGCGGAGCTCGACGAGTATGCGCTCACGATACCCAATATTCCCCATGATTCGGTTCCGTATGGTACGTGTCCCGATCATAACGTGGAAGTCAGGCGCTGGGGCGAGATCAAAGAGTTCCCGGAACAACCGCTCCCACACTGGGAGATCGGCGAGAAGCTCGGCATACTCGACCTCGCAGCCGCCTCCACGCTATCCGGAAGCGGATTCATCCTTCTCAAAAACGACGGGGCTCTGCTCTCTCGTGCCCTCATCAACTTCATGCTCGATCTACACACGCGCCAGGGATACGAGGAACTTTCTATCCCCTACATGGTTACAAGAGATTGCATGGTTGGTACCGGACAGCTCCCCAAGCTGGTGGATGATATGTACCTCTGCGAACGGGACGACCTCTTTCTCATTCCCACTGCCGAGGTCCCGGTAACGAATATCCACCGGGGAGAGCTCATTGAGGGAGGAGTGCTCCCGATCAAATACACGGCATTCAGTCCCTGCTTCCGGCGTGAAGCGGGCAGCTACGGGCAGGACACACGGGGGCTTATCCGTGTGCATCAATTCGACAAGGTCGAGATGGTGAAATTCACAAAGCCCGAGGCATCATACGACGAGCTGGAATCACTCGCCAGTGACGCCGCTGCGGTTCTCGAGGAACTCGAGATTCCGTATCGCATGATCGAGCTCTGCAGCATGGATCTGAGTTTCAGCGCCGCCAAGTGCTACGACCTCGAAACCTATGCGCCGGGAGTCGAGCGGTGGCTCGAGGTCTCCTCGATAAGCAACTTCGAGGATTTCCAGGCGAGGCGGGCGAACATCAGGTTCAGGAGAGACCGAAACGAAAAGCCCGAGTACGTACATACACTGAACGGTTCGGGGGTGGCTCTGCCCCGTCTCATCGCCACAATCCTCGAATTCAATCAGACACCCACGGGAAAGGTTCGTATCCCCAAAGCCCTCGTGCCTTACATGGGTGGTAAGGAATACATCGAGGCGTGATGTTACAATGAAAGTCTCAAGAAATCTTCCTTTCCTGCTGCGGGTATACTTCATCCTCGGAAGCATTATCCTGGTGACGCTCGCGCTGTACTACAACCACACCTTGATCAGGCGAATGCGTGCCCAGGCCGAGGACATGACACGGCTCTTCTCGCGATTTATCGCCATCGAGCTTCGTGATGTTACGGATATGCACAGGTACGCTTTCATCCGGGAGGTGCGCAACGCGATCAACCTCCCGTTCGTTCTGACCGATGCGGGGGGAAGGCCTGTCATATGGAACCAGATCGGCATCGACATGCCGAGCGGTGAAAAGCTCTACACCAGAGTCCTCGATTTCGATCCCACCGCACCGAAGGATCCGATGCTCGAGAAGGTATATATGAAGGCGCACTCGTTCGATCGGATAAACGCTCCGATACGGATCGAGATCGATAATACCTTTCTGCTCATCCATTACGGACCATCAAAGCTTGCCAGGGAGCTGGCAGTGGCACCATATATACAGCTG
Organism: bacterium; assembly: GCA_020350885.1. Classification (GTDB taxonomy): domain Bacteria; phylum Krumholzibacteriota; class Krumholzibacteriia; order Krumholzibacteriales; family Krumholzibacteriaceae. The sequence goes on from CP070727.1 coordinate 2,551,334, forward strand.
GCCGTTTTCGTTGCCTTCGTACTCTTCGGTTTTCTGGGATTCAGGGCGATGAAGATCGGTGAGCAACGATCGATCTGGGTGGGGATGGCGAAGGAGACCGCACATCAGCTGGGCACACCACTTTCCTCGATCATGGGGTGGATCACGATGATCCGGGAGGATGTGGGGGAGACGGGATGCTCGGAAAAGCTCGCACAGGCGATCGATGAGACGGCCGCCGATGTCGAGCGGTTGGGTAAGATCTCGTCCCGCTTCAGCAAGATAGGATCGATGCCGAAGCTCGAGTTTCACGAGCTCGCGCCGATAATCGAGGAAACGGTGGACTATTTCGAACGGCGCAGGCCGTCTCTGAAGATACACTCGACGATATCAGTCGAGCTCGAGGAACTGCCGCTCATACGATGCAGCAAGGATCTCCTGAGTTGGGTCTTCGAGAACCTGATAAAAAATTCGATCGATGCAATTGCGGGTGACGCCGGAAAGATTCATATTACGGGTGGTTACAATAAGAGCGAAAAAAGGGTGGAGATCACCTTCAGCGACAACGGCAAGGGGATGAGCTCCGGTGTCCGGAGCCGTATCTTTTCACCGGGTTTCACGACCAAGGATCGCGGTTGGGGACTCGGTCTCGCACTCGTCAAGCGTATCCTGGAGGAGATCCACCACGGAACGATCAAGGTGGTGAACACCCAACCGGGAAAAGGGACGACCTTTCTCATAACGTTACCGGTCGGTTAGATTACTTGTTTGTGAGGGAGACGGAATGAAGGGACGAAAGATACTCTGGGTCGACGACGAGATAGACTTGCTCAAGTCGCATATCTTGTTTCTCGAGGAGAAGGGGTACGATGTCAGAGGGGTGGCGAGCGGTGACGAGGCCATCGGCGTGCTGCGTGATGAACGGTTTGATCTGATCCTTCTCGATGAAACGATGCCCGGCAAAAGCGGCCTCGAGACGCTGCAGGAGATCAAGGAGATCGATTCGAACCTCCCCATTATCATGATTACCAAGAACGAGGCTGAGAACCTCATGGAACAGGCGATCGGCATGAAGATAGACGATTACCTTCTGAAGCCGATCAATCCGTTGCAGATCTACTCGGCGGCAAAGCGTCTACTGGATGCGCACCGGATTCGTGAGGGTGCCGTAAGTAAGGATTACCTCCAGGTGTATCGGCAGGTCAACGAGTTGCTCGGAGAGCAGCCGACATGGAACGATTGGGCAAGGATCCATCAAGACCTCTCTGCCTGGGATCTCGAGTTCGATCAGTACAGCGAGACGGGGCTCGGACAGACACACAGCGATCTCAAGAGGAAGTGCAATGCGGACTTTGGGCACTACGTCGAAGAGAACTACCGAGAGTGGATCAATTCGGATCAGCGGCCGCTTCTCAGTGTCGGCATTTTCAAACACTATGTCCTGCCCCATATCTATACGAAGAGAAAGGCATACCTTATCATCATCGACTGTATGCGTTACGATCAATGGCTCACGATCGAAGATCTCCTGGTGCCGTATTACAACATAGAGAGGGAGACCTACTACTCGATCCTGCCGACAGCCACGCCCTACTCGCGAAATGCGATCTTCTCGGGTCTTTTTCCCATTCAGATACAGGAGCAGTACCCGCAGTACTGGCTCGAACGCTCGAAGGACGAGTTGAGTAAGAACCGATTCGAGAACGAACTGATGCTCGGGCAGCTCCAAAAGAACGGGCTGGGGCATATAAGCAGCAAGTATTTGAAGATCTACGAGATCGAGGAGGCGAACGAGATACGGAAACAGGTCGACAGCTATCGTACAATCGATTTTGTGGCCATGGTTTTCAATTTCCTCGACATCCTTTCACATGGAAGGAGTCAGAGCGAAATCCTTCAGGAGATCGCTCCGGATGAGAGCGCGTTCCGTTCGCTCATGCGCTCGTGGTTCAGTCACTCGGCCCTCTTCGAGATCCTTCAGACGATCTCCAAGCACGATGGGATCGTCTTCATCACGACCGATCACGGATCGATACTCGGACAGAAGGCCAGCCTGGTTCACGGTAACCGTGACACATCGACAAACCTCCGGTATAAGTTCGGCGAGAATATCAACGGCGATAGCAAGCAGACGCTGCTGATACGAAAACCGCGCCAGTATAAACTTCCGTCGGAGAGCCCGTCGAAAAACTACATCCTCGCCAAGGAAAACTACTACTTCGTCTACCCGACCAGGTTCCACGAGTACGAAAAGCAGTATCATGGTACCTTCCAGCACGGAGGAATCTCGCTGGAGGAGATGATCGTTCCCTTTATCACCCTGACTCCCAAATAGCGTATGCCGAAGGTTCCGCCGACAAGCTGTCGACTGTTTCCGGAGCGGACCGAACGCATTGTCGTATTGCTGCTTGTAGCAGCGGCACTCGTGATACGCCTCGTGTTACTCGATTCCGTCGATGTGATCGAGACCGACGGCTCGTACTACGGCAACATCGCCGGTGCGGTGCAGCGCGGTGAGTACCGGCAACTCTTCAATCCGGCCTGGCCGCCGCTCTATCCCGCGGTAACGGGCGTGGTCGCCAGGGTGACCGGCGATCTGGAGCGGGCCGGGGGGCTCGTGTCGGTATTCTGCGGCGCCCTCGTCGTAGGGCTTGTCTACCTACTCGGCAGGGCAGTGGGCGGCGGTAACGTCGGTCTGTTGGGTGCGCTGTTCACGGCTTTTCATCCCCGCCTCATCCTATACTCGGAGCTCTATCTCACCGAGAGCCTCTATGTACTGCTCTTCATCGCGGTCCTCTGCCTCGTCTCCATGGCACTCAGAAGGGGAAACATCGTGTATCTCTTCTGTACGGGGACGGCGCTTGCCCTCCTGTACCTCACACGGCCCGAGGGGATGGTCACTGGGGCCGCTGTAATGCTTTTTCTCTGTATGCCTTTCGGATGGAGGCGCCTCACCTGGCGCTCACTCCGTGCCGTTCTATTGCTCCCGCTCGGGGCGGCGATCCTCGTTGTGCCCTTCAGCGCCGGCCTCAAAATGCAGACGGGTTATCTGGCCCTGACCGAGAAGGGCCGTTACAACTTCTTTGTAACCCATCGGCACGAGTACCGGCGGGCGGGCATCGATGTCCGGACCGGCTGGATGAACCGGATTCCCCCGACTCCACCGGCCTCCGGGAACGGCGTAGGTGAATATGCTGACGGACCGAACGGTGATCCAAAGAGGCAGGGGCACCAAACGGACTATAGTATAAGGGAACTCATGCGCATGCGCTGGCCCGCCGTTCTGAAACATTTCTGCCGGACCTTCCTGGTAAACCTTCTCGACAAATTGCCCGGGGCGCACTACCACCTCCTCTTCATCCTGGCGGTATTGGGTCTGGCACTACCGCGCCGGCGTGCAGGAGAGGAGTGGCTCTGGGTAATGGTGATCATCTCCACGCTCTGCGCCCTCTCCTTCTATTTTCCGCTCAGACGCTTCTTCATCGGCCTGCTGCCGCTCTTGAACATCTGGGCCGCATTCTGTATCACGGGATTGCTGATGCGTCTCTTCGGGCATCCTCCGGGGGAGACGGGTGAGGATCGTCTCAGTCCGGGTGCCGGGAGGAGACGTGCCCTTATAGCTCTCCTGATCCTGGTGCCGGTTCTCGCTACGTGGTATTCCGCAGTCTCCATCCGCTCGAGAGAGTATCCGGTTGAGTACAGGAGGGCGGGGATCTGGCTTCGTGATTCATATGCCGGCCGGATCGTCATCGCCTCCCGAAAACCGGAGATTTCCTTCTATGCCGGTGGTGAATTCGTGCCCCTGCCGCATATGGATCCCGATACCGTGGGAATGTGGATGGACCGGGAGGGAGTCACACACCTCTTCCTCGACGAATATCTCATCCCCCGTACACACCCCGAGTTCGTGCCCCTTCTCGAGGAGAGGATGGTCCCACCTTCACTCGTGGTAGTGTACCGTGACGGACCGGCTGGCCGGCGCGCCGTGATCCTCGCCAGGCGCCCGCAACCCGAAGTGCGATAGGTACCGTGCAATCATCGCCCATCGTCCCGGGATCCATGAAGGATGAGGTAGCTGTGCTATTCGCCGCTCTCACGGGTGCCCGGTGGAGAGCAGATGCTCGGCTTCACGGAATCTGTTGCACTCCCATCTCGCTGCAGGGTAAGCTGAGTCGGTTGTGGATGAAGGAGATCGATCGATGGATCGCTTGATACGCCTCGAAGGTGATATCGATAGGGCCGTTCTCACGAGCGATTCCCCGTCCCGGACAGTCGAGATCGGCAGGAAGCTCGGTGAGGTCGTACCGGCAGGTACGGTGATCTCCCTCGAGGGGGGTCTCGGTGTCGGCAAGACGCTCATGGCGAAAGGGATCTGTACGGGGCTCGGCATCGATAGGGATGTCCTGAGCCCGAGCTTTATCCTGGTCGAGGAGTACCGCGGGGAACTCCCCGTATTTCACTTCGACCTCTACCGACTCACCGAGCTGCACGAGGTCGAGGAGCTGGGGCTCTACGATGCGGTCGATGGGAAGAACGTGGTCATCGTGGAATGGGGCGACCGGCTTCCGGAGGAGACATTGCAGATCGATGTCCGCCTGACTCTTCGGATCACTGGTCCTGAGACGCGCGAGATCGGAATCGAGACATGGACGGAGCTGATCGAAGCGCTCGTGGGAAGGGAGGCATAGACATGCCGCTTATCCTTGCCCTCGACACCTCCCACATGAAAGGAAGTGTGGCTGTAGCACGGGGAGATGAGCTTCTCTGCGAAATCCTGTTCGATGCGAGTGATACGCACTCCGCCACACTCATGCCTGCAGTCGACGCCTGCCTCTACACGGCGGGTGTCGGGCTTGCCGAGATCGATCGATTCGCCATCGTATCGGGACCGGGAAGTTTCACCGGCCTCAGAATCGGCCTTGCCACCGTCAAGGCGTTCGCCGCTGTCGGGCGCCGTCCGGTGGTACCGGTGCCGAGTGTTATGGTGTTGGCCTCTGCGTTTCCATTCTGCGGGATTCCCGTGCTGCCTCTGATCGATGCGCGGCGCGGCGAGGTCTATGGTGGATTGTACGCGACCCCCAATGGATTCCCCGAAGAGATACTCGCACCGTTTTCGGCAAAGCCCGCTTCTGTGGGCAAGGTCATCGCTGACGCCGGTGTCACGGGCCCCGTCGTTGCCTGCGGTACGGGTCTCGAGCGGTACCGGGAGCAATTGTCATCAGTGCTTGACCGCGTCAGCAGGTTCGCCCACAGCCGCTGGTCGATACCGTCGGCATCACTCCTTGCGGTTCTCTCACTTCGGTTGGAGCCGGTGCCGTACGATCGGCTGCCGGCGCTCGAGCCGCTCTACATCAGGCCGCCCGATGCACGCCTGCCGGCCGATACGAAACTGGGGGAGGGTGGCGGGAAATGAGCTGCACTGATTTCCTGGTCCGGTGGATGGTGGATGAGGATTTGGGGAAGGTTATGGAGATCGAGCAGGTCAGCTTTCCTACGCCGTGGACCGAATATATGTTCCAGTGCCAGCTCAGGTTGAAGGATATATCGATCAATCTCGTCGCGGTCCGAAACGACATAATCGATGGGTATGCCACTGCGTGGGTGGCGGCCGAGGAGATCCATCTGCTCAGTATCGCCGTCCGGCCGGAGAGCCGCAGGGAGGGATGTGCCGAGACACTCCTCGGTGCAGTGATCGAGCAGGGAAGGGATAGGGGCGGCAGCAGTGTGATCCTCGAGGTTCGCATCGGGAATATCGAGGCACAGAGGTTCTACGAGAAACACGGCTTCCGGGTTGTCGGGAGACGGCAGAGATATTACCGGGAGACGGGTGAAGACGCCCTCGTAATGGAGTTGGTGCTCGATCGGTAGCTGTGCCCAGCATACACTCGAACCGTTCTACGGTCGTGCGGAGCTGGCCGTCGTACTCGGCTCCGGACTATCGGGCCTGACAAAGCGTCTCGAGACGGAGCACTCGCTGCCCTTTGAGGAGATTTCGGGTATTGATTCCCCCCGTGTCGAGGGCCATTCGGGACTGCTGACGCTTTCCCGGATAGGGGGTACGCCGCTCCTGATCCTGGCGGGCAGGAACCATTGCTACGAAGGTGCTGATTTCGAGGGGGCGGGGCGCTGTGTCACGCTCGCATCGGTCCTCGGTTGCCGCCGCGTCCTCATCACGAATGCTGCGGGGAGCCTGCACCGGGGACTGCCGGTAGGTGTGTGGATGCTGCCGTCCTCGATCATCGCCTTCCCCATGAGACAGGTGTCACGGGGTGCTGCGTCTTTCATCAGGGTACCGGGGGACGATCGTGGGGGATTTCGATCCGGTTCCGGTGCATTCTATTTGGAGCCGGTGCCGGAAGGGCGGCATCGAAGGGTTCATTCATATCCGGATGTCCCTCAGGCGGCGGGATTTGTGTCTGATATCCTGCGAGCCGCCTCCGAGGCGAACGTAACCCTTCCTCGGGGTGTGCTGCTCTGGAACCCCGGCCCGGCCTTTGAAACGAAGGCCGAGGCACATGCGGCGCTATTCATAGGGGCCGATGCCGTCAACATGTCCGCCCTTCCCGAGCTCGTTGCCGCGGCCCAGACGGGTATCGAGGCGGCTTGCCTCAGTTGGATCACGAATTATACGGCGAATGTCGAGGCGGGAGGAACGGATCATGCAAAGGTTGTCCGGATGGGCCCCAAAGGGGTAACGATACTGTTACGATTACTCGACGCACTGCTCTCGAGGGGGACATGATGCGTGAAAAAAGCTCTGGCCACATTTCGGTGCACGTATTACCATCCCAAAAGGATGGGAAGCCGTTGGGTGTGGTCCGGGTTTCTGCAAGGGGGACCAGACGATGAACTGGCTGAGGCGGGCGAAGCAGGGTATTAAGACTTGGAGAAAGAAATCGTTACCGGACGGACTCTGGGAGAAGTGTCCGTCCTGCGGTGAGATTCTCTACAAGAAAGAGCTCGTCCGGACGATGTCGGTGTGCCCGAAATGCACCTATCATTTCCAAATCGGTGCAAGGGATTATATCGGGATCATTACGGATCCAGGCACATTCATCGAGATGGATTCCACTCTCGTTTCAGGGGATCCGTTGGATTTCAAGGACAGCAAGCGATACCGCGATCGTATCAAGGAGGCACGCAAGAAGACGAACATGAACTCCGCGGTGATGACCGGTACGGCAAATCTCGAGGGCCGACGAATCGCCATCGCAGTTCTCGATTTCGGATTCATGGGCGGGAGCATGGGATCGGTGGTGGGCGAGAAGATCGCCCGCCTGACGAGGCATGCCTTGGAGAAGGAGATTCCCCTGATCGTGGTAAGCGCCTCCGGTGGAGCGCGTATGCAGGAGTCTGTCCTGTCCCTCATGCAGTTGGCCAAGACTTCGGCTGCCATCGCCTCTCTCTCCGAGGCGGCCCTTCCCTTTATATCGATACTCACCAACCCTACGACAGGGGGCGTAGCTGCATCGTTCGCCTTCCAGGGGGATATCATTATCGCCGAACCAAAAGCCCTGGTTGGATTCGCCGGCCCCAGGGTGATTCGTGAGACGGTTGGAGAAGAACTCCCTGAAGGGTTCCAGCGCTCGGAGTTTCTACTGGAGCACGGGATGATCGATATGATCAACAGCCGGCAGGAGCTCAAACAGATCCTGGGTTATCTCCTCGACAGTCTCACGCGGCGGACGGCGGAGAAGGAAGAGGAAAAGAGCCAGGAGGATGAGCAGAAGACACTCTCACTTATCCAGTAGGGCCGGGACCTTCCCCAATGTCGATTTCTTGTTTTCCCTACGCCCGACGAGAATGAAGCTCGGCCTGGAGAATATCACGACACTGCTGGGCCGCCTGGGAGATCCTCAAAAACGCTTTCCCGCTATCCTTGTTGCGGGAACAAACGGCAAGGGATCGGTTACGGCGTTCGTCTCCTCCATCCTCCGCGCAGCGGGCCTGCGGGTCGGATCGTGCTACTCCCCGCACCTCTTTCGTATCAACGAACGGATCCGACTGAACGGTGAGGAGATACCCACCGGCGATCTGGACTCTCTCCTCGGCGAGCTGCGCGGGCACCACCGGGAGATTCCGTATACATACTTCGAGGGGATCACCGCCGCTGCGATGCTCCACTTCGCACGACGGAGGGTCGACGTCGCTATCTTCGAGGTCGGGCTCGGCGGGCGACTCGATGCGACGAAACTGGTGAACGCCGCCGTTACGGTGATTACGGGTATCTCCGTCGACCATGGCGAACACCTCGGCGGCACGCCTCGACAGATTCTCCGGGAAAAGCTCGGTATCGTGCGGGAGGGCGTACCGCTCGTCGCCAGTCTCGATTCACCCCTGCTTCTCAGGTCCGCCGGAAAGCACTGTGCGACGGTCGGTGCACCGTTTGTTCATGTAGAGGATGAAGTGAGCACATATTTGATATCACTCGAACCGGATGGGATGGTTTTCGATGTGATAACGCCGGTTCACAGGTATACGGGGTGCCGTGTAAGGATGATCGGAACCGCACAGATGGCGAATGCCGCAACCGCCGTACGCGCAGTTGAGGTGCTCTTCGATACCATCCGCCGCTCGGTGCGTCACCCTGCAGTGAGGGGAGGCCGGGTGGGAGAGGGAACGGGAGCGAGACCGCTCCGTTTGTACTCGAAGCGGCTCCGGCAGCTCGCGGGGAAGAGACGCTACCCCGTTCGATCGGTCCGGGCTGGATTGGCGGAGACGTCGCTAGCGGGACGCTTCCAGGTACTTCCGGGTGCGCCGCGCATCGTCCTGGACGTGGCGCACAACGAGCAGGCGCTCGTCCATTCGGTCGAGACGCTGAGACGTATATCTCATCCCAGGCGGAACGTGATCATCTTCGGCATTCTTGCACACAAGCAGCTCGGTTCGTTTCCCCGCAAGGCGGCGGATTCGGCACGGACGATCATCTGTACGGACCTTCGGGATGGGCGGAGCGCTCGGAGCGGTGAGCTGATAAAGATCTTCCGAACGAGTGGCCGGAAGCGTGTGATACTCGAGGCGATAGGGGGGATGGGGCGCGCCATGAAAACAGCTTTGAGTGGGCTCGGGACGGATGATACGCTCTTGATCCTCGGGTCGCATCTCACCGTGGAGGAAGCCGCGGCATTTCTGTAATCGTTGTGTAATAGGAGGCAAGACCGTATGGGTCGCATACTGGGAGTCGATATCGGTGGAACAAACACGAAGATCGGGATTGTAAAAGGTAGTGGGGAGATAGAATTGGACGATCAGATTCCAACACGGGCCGCCGAGGGTCCCGAGGCACTGGGTACCAGGATCAGGGAGTGGGTGGACGAGCACAGCAAGGACTATCCCGGAATCGATTCAGCGGGGTTCGGGTGCGCAGGCCTGCTCGACGGCGCCAGCGGCTATCTCTACGTATCGCCGAACCTGCCGGGATGGAGGGATCTGGCGCTCGCCGGTCTATTCGAACGTGCACTCTCTCTTCCGGTCGTCATAGAAAATGATGTTAATTGCCATGCCTACGGTGAATACCGGATGGGCGCCGGTAGGGGAACACAGAACTTCATATGCATTGCACTGGGAACGGGAGTGGGTGGGGGAATCATTATAAACGGCGAATTGTACCGGGGTTCATCCGGTGTGGCGGGGGAGGTCGGGCATACCGTCGTCAAGGCGGGAGGGCCGCCCTGCTCCTGCGGTGGGAATGGATGTCTCGAAGCACTCATCGGTGCTGCGGCGATTGTTGACCGTGCGGTCATCGCTCTTGCGCGAAACGGAGATAGTATCCTGAGCGGCATCGATACCCTGACCGCGAAGGATATCTCACATGCCGCCGCACGGGGGGATGCCGTAGCGCTGGAGGTTCTCGCCGAGACGGGACGGTTTCTCGGTATCGAATTCTCCAACCTCGTGCATATATTCGATCCCGAGATGATCGCCGTTGCCGGGGGTGTGGCGGGAGCAGGGGAGTTCATCATGGGACCGGCCCGGGAAGCGTTCAAGGAACATGCAACGCATCCGGTCCAGGAACGGGTCCGGATCGTCGTGGCCGAGCTCGGCAACAAAGCCTCCTTCATCGGTGCGGCGCTTCTCGCGATGGAGCGTCATGCCTTGTAGCGGCTGGAGCCAGTGATGCACACGTGGCTGCGTTTCACAAATCCTTTCAGCGGTTTCATACTTGCTCTCCTGCTGGTAGCCGTCAATGGGGGTACGTACGCCCAGCGCATTTCCCCCCGGCAGGTCCCAGATGAGGCGGACTCCACTACCTATCAAGTCTTTTCCGATCGACTGCGTTCAGCCGTCGAGGAGGGCGAGCGCGTCACCTATCTCGAGGGCGGTGTGCGGATCGAGCACCAGACGACAACGATCACGAGTGGAAGCGGCAAGCATTACCGCGAAAGGCAGTACGTCCGGCTCATCGACAATGTTCGAGTGCAGGACGGCACCCTGCTGATGCTGGGCGACATCGGTGAATATCACGGTCAGGTTGATGTACTGACGATGGAGGGTAACGTCAGGGGCTACGACAAGGGTTGGGAGATGTACTGCGACCGGGTGCGGTACGACCGGGAGCAAGCGATCGCCATATTGACGGGAAGGGTCCGTATCGCGGACAGCACCCGGGTGATATTCGCAGACAGCATTTACTACGATCGTGCCGAAGAGACCGCCGATGCATTTGGACGTGTCGTCCTGCTCGACCAGGTCGAGGATTATTCGATCGCCGGCAAGCACGCCCGGTTCGACCGCTCGAAAGAGGAAGCGGTCGTTGACGAGCAACCGATACTGACCTTCGATCTCACGGCGGAGGAGAAAGGAACGGTAATCAGTCGCTGGATGCACTTCGACATCGATGATGAGATAGGTACGGCGGTCGGTGACGTTCGGATGGTGAAGGGCGAGACGAGGGCTTCGTGCGATTCGGCCGCGATCTACAACGAGGAGGGAAGGGTCGAGCTGTACGGTGGAGCGACCGCATCGAACGGTCCCTCGGGCATGACGGGTGAGAGCATGATCCTCTACTACAATGAGGATGAGGTGGAGCGCGTTATTCTACCGGAATCGGGCAGATTGACCGAGTCGCCCCGTGAAGGTTCGCCGTGGCGCGAGGACTCATGGATCGATGGTGACTCGATCATAATCCATCTCACGGATGAGAAGGTCGACTCGGTGAGGATCATCGGTTCGTCCCGGGCAATGTACTATCCGATTGAAGGAGAGGAGGGAAAGGTATCGAATAACTTCTCGACGGGGGATACGATGTTCTTCAGGTTCAAGGACCAGGATCTCAACTACGTACGGGTCTCCGGGAATTCGACCGGCATCTACAACTTTCTGAATCTGGCATCCAGCGAGACGATCGACAGTATTGCAGCGTCGATCGATTCGTCGGTTACCTACCGGGAGTTCAGAATGGAAGCCGAACGCATCCGGTACTCTGCACGGATGATCGAGTACTACGCGGACACAGAGGATATCGTTCTCAGCGGAAAGGCGGCGCTCCAGTACCAGGACAAGGGGCTCACGGCGGATCACATCGATTTCAACTCGCGTATCAACGTGCTCGATGCCACAGGTGATCCGGTGCTCGAGGAGGCTAAACAGAAGATGTACGGACTCGACATGGGGTACGATATGGATTACGAGTCGGGAATCGTACGTGACGGATCGACTAGGTATGATGCGGGATTCTACCGGGGGGGGCACATCTTCAAGGTCGGCAAGGATGTTCTCAAGGTCTACAACTCGAATTACAGCACGTGTGAGTATAAGCGCTCGCATTACTCCTTCCGTGCCAAGAAGATGAAAGTATACATCAACGACAAGATCGTCTCGGGTCCCATCGTTCTCTACATCGGCGAGATACCAATCTTCTATCTGCCGTTCATGGTGAACTCCCTTCGCAGAGAGCGGCACTCTGGATTCCTCAGGCCGAATTTCGATATCGGGATCGACAGCAGAGAGGGACGGTTCGTGCGGGGATTCGGTTACTATTGGGCAACAAACGACTACACCGATTTCATCATGACGACCGATTTCAATGAACGGCGGAGCTTCCGGGTGCATCTCACGAACCGATACAAGATCAGGTATCTATTGGATGGAAACGTCAATTTGAATTTCTACCGTAATCTCGTCAACTACACAAACGAGTGGACCGTGGCATCGCGGCACAACCAGAAGTTTTGGGGAAACGCGACCTTGAACAGCAATCTGAAATTCGTGAGCAGCGACCGCGCGCAGATCGCAATGGACCAGGCCCAGGATGTGCAGAAGATCGTCGACCGGCGGATCTACTCGAGCGCAAGCTTCAGAAAGAGCTGGGGGGGAACGAAGTTGAGTATATCGGCCAGCCGCAATCAGAAGCTGAACGTGACCTCCCCTACCCAGAGTAAGATCTCGGCCACGTTGCCCTCGCTTTCGCTGAACCTACCGCGGACCTCACTCTGGTTCGGCGAAAAACACAAGGGCGCGGAGCGGGGATTCTGGGAACGGATGCTGGGAAGCATTCTCTTCTCCCCGAACCTGAAGTTCACACGCAAGACCGGTGAGAGTGACGCCCGAAAGACCGAAAACATCTCGGCACAATCGAGTGCCGGATTCAGCCAGCAGCACAAGCTGTTATTCATAAACCTGTCGCCGTCGGTGAATATGGGATGGAACTACTTCAAGGTTCTTCGTGACGAAATCAATCCGGCATATGCAGATCAGGTCTCAGGCTTGATCAGGCCCGACGACCGGAACGAGTTCTCGTTGAGCCTATCGTCGGGTTTCGGTACCACACTCTACGGTATCTTCTATCCCAAGATCGGTTCGCTGCGCGGCATCCGCCATACGATCAATCCAACCGTGAGCTACTCCTATTCGCCAAAGATCGGAGAGTCGCAGGTCGAGCGGAAGAGCGTCTCGTACTCGATCAGGAATGTCCTCGACCTGAAGGTGATGCAGCGGGGGGAGGAGGTAAAAAAATCCAATGTAATTACCTGGAACGTCCGGGGTAGCTACAATCCGAAGCTTCCCGAGAAACAGCGGTTCTCGAGAATCAGCAGCAGCCTTCGCACTTCGCTCGGACTCCTCTCTTTCAGTCTCAACCACTCCATCGATCCGTACGAATGGGACATCCTCTCGACACACTTCAGCACAGGCTTGAATCTCAGCAGCACCTTCTCGTACCCGGGAAGCTGGATTGCGCCGAAACGCGAACGTATCACGGCCGCACAGGATGCCGAGGGAGCAGGGGCTTACGGAGATGGACTCGTGGCCGACCAGTACGGCGGGGGCGGTGCGCAATCATGGTCGTTGAATATGAGCTACAGCTATTCCCAGTCGGGACAGGGCTTCTCACGGCGTGTCGACAGCCAGCTCAACCTGAGCGGCCAGCTCCAGGTCACGAAGGGGTGGCGTATCACATACAGCAGTCACTACGACGTCGATTCCGGGAAATTCACCACACAGCAGTACAGCATCAAACGGGATCTGCATTGCTGGCAGGCGAGTTTCGTACACCGGAAATTCGGTAATGAATGGAGCTACTACTTCCAGATCGCGATCAAAGCACATCCGGAGATCACGTATGAGCGGGGGCCGAGGGGGCTGCAGGGTCTGATGGGGTTCTGAGGCATAACGGGAAAAAGAGGATTTTTGGTCAATTGTGCGACCCCTGAAAAATATTGTAAGGACGGGAAGAAATCGCTATAAAAGTATTGACAAGGTTGGGAACTGGTTGTAAGGTGGCGCTAAATCGGAGGTCGAGCAAAGGAGGTGAATGATGAACAAGACCGAGCTGATCGAAAAAGTCGCCAAGAAAACGGGCATGACACTCAAGGATTCACGTGCTGCTGTCGATGCAATCTTCAGCACTTCCCCCAAGGAGGGCATACTCGCCACGGAGCTAGCAGCGGGGAGGAAGGTGCAGATTACCGGATTCGGTACGTTCCTGACGCGTCGTCGCAAAAAGCGCAAGGGACGCAACCCTCAGACTGGTGAGACGATTACTATTCCAGCAACCAGGTTCCCTGCATTCACATCGGGTAAGGCTCTGAAGAGCCGTATTGCCAAGTAAGAGGGATATTCAAGTTCGGGGGCAAGGAGTGATGATTCTCTTTGCCCCCCTTTGTATGGTACGTGTATATTACTGCTGATCTGCAGTGAGGACGACTATGAGAATGATTGCGGCGATCACGCTCTCGATTATCGTCGGTGCGTGCTGTGCAGGCTGTGGCGGCAAGAAGCCCGTTACGATCCTCTTCACCAGCGATGTCAGGGGCCGTATCCACCCTGCCGGTTGAGGAAAGAACGCCTTCGGCGGTCTGGCCCGGCGGGCCACGGCGGTAGAGAGAGCACGGGAAGAGAACCCCACACTTCTACTCCTTTCAGTCGGTGATTTCTACGGCCGGCCGCAAATCCTCGACAGGTATGTTGGCCGATTTATCGCCGAGAACATGGTCCGGATGGAGTATGCAGCTGTCGGGCTCGGCGAGCGAGAGCTCAATCACGGGCTCAAGGCGATCGATGAGTTGAACGAGACGGAGCTGCCCATGATCTGTGCGAATCTCTACCGGGATGAAAAGCGGCTCCTGCCCCCCTTGATTATCGAGCATGTGAACGGCTGGACGGTCGGCGTCTTCGCTGTCCTCGGCGAGGAACCCCGTGAGATCGGAGATTTCGAGCTACGGGATCCAGCCGATGAGGGTGAAAAGGTGGTGGCCAAGCTCCAGGATCTCGGGTGCGACCTGATCGTCCTTCTGGCACACATGCGGCGGGACGAGCTTCTTTCGGCCCTGCCCTCCTTCAAAGGCGTACATCTCATTATTCGCGGACATGCGGGAACCGGGGAACAGATTACGGACAATTGCGCCGATACCCTGAGCGGAGGATTCGAGGACCTTCCTATCCCCGTGATCTTCGCCGGTGACAGGGGGCGGGTGATGGGGAAGGCGGTTCTGGCGGCAGGTGATGATGGCAGACCGGGCGTTGTTCACAGCGAGGTTATCGAACTCGATCAGTCGATTCCGGATGATCCCGAAGTTGCAGTCCTCATGAAGGAGTTCGGTCGGGAACAGGGTGTACGGGCCCGCGAGATACGGCTCCTCGAGTTCGTCTCCCGGGATGAGGTCACCGGCAAGATACGCGAGCGCTATCTGGGGCAGGAGAACTGCGGGAGATGTCATGGAGCACTTCTCGATGATTTCACCCTGAGCGGACATTTTCGTGCATTCGAGACCCTGAGTCTTCGCGGGGAAGACACGAATCCGGGTTGTGTTGCGTGCCACACGACGGGTTTCGGCCGGTTCAGCGGATACGATCCCAAGCTCGAAGAGAAAGGCGGCATCAACCTCCGGGGGGTACAGTGCGAGGCCTGTCACGGTCAGGGATCGCTGCACTCCAGGGACGGCTCCTATGTGAAATCCGCCAGGGAGTCGTGCCGAGCGTGCCATACACGGAAGTGGAGCCCCGATTTCGACTTCAATGTGTATTGGGAGCGGGCGGCTCACTGCGGTGAAGCCCACGGAAGGCCTCTCCAGAAGGGGCACCAATAAGCAGCACCGGGTGTAAAAGCTATGGGAGGGGCGTGGGATGGTGTAACAGAAGTCACGGCGCAGGGCGGCAGCGGTTCTGCGTTCTGTTGCATGTCGATTGGTGGTCCAATGAGGCGAATCATTGTCATTACCATCATTGTTGGTGTGGCGGCGGTCGCGCTCCACCCGGTAGCGGTCGCCGGCGTCGACTTCATTGTGCCGGGAGTCACCCTCGAATCCGTAGACTTCAAGGCTGGTGCCGACGTTTCCTATCTTGTTATCGTGCACGCCTACGAGACCAGTGATACCTCCGTGGTGAGACTGTCCGTTCAGGATGTCTCGGATGATTTCTGCGTACTCGAGATCTCATCTGGACCCTTTCCATCGAACGAAGAGGAGACCGCCACGATCAGGTTCCGGCTCGCGATGCGTTTCAAGGAATATTCCACCCCCGATGAGATATTTGATTGCATCGATCAGATTCGCGTGAGGAACGGTACCGAGCCGTTTCGCATCCCCACCCAGGACGAGATTGAGGAGTTCGATCTCAAGCAGATCCTGCTCAATACGAACGAAAGTCGGCAGCGCCGCACATTGCCGGTCCAGGAGGTTGAAACGCGCGCAGGCTCGTTCCCCTGCGACGTCGTTGAATATACGATGCGCGATGTGCGCGCGGTGAACCTGGGCGGAGTCGAGGCGGAACGTTTGAGGGAGGAGCGATCCGTGCTCTGGTTCTCGTCTCAGATTCCCTTCTGGGGGCTCGTGAAGAGCAGGGTCGAGATGAGACGTACGACAACAATCCTCTCGGCATCCGTCCCTACGGCTCCACAGGGGAAACAGACGGTTACCGAATCTGTGCTGCTCTCGTTTAAGGATCCGTTCGCACGGTAATTCTGCCAATGGTATCCCGTATGTTCCGCCTGCCTACTACCGAATAAGTAATAATTTTTGATTGCGGTAAGCTCCCCTGAAACTTATTATACTAAAAAGGAGTATAGGTAACTATACGGGGGGAAAGACTATGCGCCTAGCACGTATCGTTATTGTTACCCTGGTAGCGCTCGTAGTGGGGTGGGGTTCGGTATCGGCTAATCCGTTCCAGGACCGCGGCCTCCAACGAGCTACCTGTATTATAGATAATCATGAACTAGACACCTTTCATGAGGCACAGGAGATCCTTACACGGAGAGGGGCAAAAGCCCTTCAGATGTTTCCCCCGGAGGCAATATTCGGGTACTTCCCATCCGGCGTGGAAGCGACAGAGCTCGGAGATCTGCCGGTCACGGTCGTTCGCTCGGCCCTGGATCTCGCATCCGCCGACATCGATCCAATCGTCAGTCGGGTTCTCAGGAATCTCTTTCACGAGGAATTGTACTACCAAAGCGCGACGTACGGCGATCCGGGCCCGATTGATGATCTTCTACTACGCGTACCCGAGGAAATCGTCGAGCAGACGAAGGTGCGGGGACCACGGAAGGGGTCCCCGTCGATGATACAGGAACGCGGCATCAATCAGAACAGTGAATTCCTGATCGGGAAAGTCGTGGTCAATGTCATCTTTCCCGAAAGTAATGGAGGGAGCGAGGACTGGACGGAAGACGAGTTGGCATCTGCCATGAGCGGCATATCATTGGGTATTTCGCAGTACATCCAGAAAGCCCATTGGGTCAACCTGAGCTTCACGTACGAGTATCGTAAGCAGGTGCCGGTCTCCTACGAGCCGATCGAGAGCGGAGATTTCAATGTCCATCAAGTGTGGATGGGTGAAGCCCTTTCCTACTTGGGCTATTCACACAATCCATTCTGGGGCGCACATACACTGAACAACGATATGCGCCGCAAGCACAATGCCGACTGGGCATTCACCGCCTTCGTCGTCGATATGAGTGCTCACTACTCACCGCAGATGCCGCCAGGCTCGCCCGATTGCTGGGGCGGTTCTGGGTACGTCGCCTATGCGTACCTCGGCGGCCCCCTGATGGTCGTTCCCTATCCGGCCTGCCGCTACGGCTACGAGCTCGGCTTCGGTCGAGTCTTCATTCACGAGATGAGTCATATCTTCTGGGCGCTGGACGAGTACGCCTCCGCCATGCAGGGTTGCGATGCGTATTCGGGATACCTGAATATTCCGAATAGAAACACGCTCTACATGTCCTGTCAGGAGACGGTGCCATGTATCATGCAGAGCGGTACGATACCGGGCCCACCGCTTCCGATCTGCCAGTACACGATGGGACAGGTAGGACTGGCCGATGAAAATGAAAACGATCTGCCTGACATTTATGAGCTACCTCCCACGATCGATTTCATCGTGATCCCGGGCCTCAATATGGATACGATATACGACGGCACATGGGTCGTCTCCGCCAGGGCCATAAATGATGCCGTCCCCAACAGAAATCCCGATCAGACCGGAGATCGCATAGATTACGCCGCATGGATAATCAGCGGGGAGTACTCCCTCAACGGGAGCCCGTGGACCGAATTGAAACCGTCCGACGGCAAGTGGGACAGCTCCTTCGAGAGCATCGGTTTCTTCATGCGAGGCTTTACACCGGGAATGTCGAGCGTCCTCTTCAGGATAGAGAACTGCATCGGTTTATCCGCCGAGATCGAACGAGACGTTTTCTACATCGGAATGCAGTACTTCTCGACGTGGACGGAGGATTGGTCAAGCGATCCGTTCTGGACCGAGGAGGAACCCCAATGGGTCGATCTGCATTGGAAGACTGCGGCCGAGGTATTCGGTGCCACATTCGATATCTACCGTAGGGATCTCACATCGGGGAGCGAAGAGGAATACATGGGGATGGTGATCGAGCCAGAGGATATCGGAACCTTGAGCAGGCATTACAAGTTCCGTGACGAAACAGCGGCCGCCGGCCACATATACAATTACCAGATTATTGCAGAATTCGATCTCACAATCGACGGTGAGGATAAGCACTTCCGGTTCCCCTCCAGGGTGATAGAGAAGAAGGCAACGATACCGGTTTACGGAGCACTCATTTCCCACCTGGTGCCGAATCCCACTATCGGGACTACAACCTTTACGGTTGATGTTCCCGTTACAGAGGATCCTTCGAGTGGTACGCGTGCGTCCAAACAGCCGGGAGTACGGCGGGCACCGGGACTCATGGAGACAACGACAAATGTCCTGGTCACGGTGTTCAATGTGAAGGGTGAAAAGGTGAGAACCATTCACGATCTGCCGGTCTACAGTGGACTGTTGACGTTGTCATGGGAAGGTGTTAACGATAATCATCTTCCCGTTTCTCCCGGGGTCTACTTCATACATGTTCGCGCTGGGGGATTGGAAGCTGTACGAAAGATTGTCATTGTTCAATAGAACATCCGAAAGCTCCGGTCTCCGATGACACCCGTTCACATTGCCCCCTCCGGCTCGGGGGAGATTGAGCTGCATCAGGCCGGAAGACACAATTTCCATTTTAAATTATTTCAGGTGCATCACTTGCAAATGACCTCTATTGATGCTATATTATCCTATGTTACAAATCGGTAACGATTTTTTTATTTGGAAAGACTTGACGTCACGGAGAAAACATGCTATAGAGCCCCTATATATTGTGTTTCGGGCATGTACCTCCACACCATACTGTGGAGAAGGTTGTTTCTGATTTAGGGAAGGGAGGAGCGGTTATGAAGCGAAACAACGAGGAGACATCAATTCTTAAGAAAGACAAGAACTACGTTAAGTTTCATAGATTGCTCGCCAAGGCGGAAGCTGAAGGTCGATTGGACGGGAAGTACCGGTGCCCCGTGTGTGGAATGCGGTACCTGAGTTCCCATGAGGCAGACGAATGCTGCCGTATTATCTCTCAGTAACACACCATCATACAGTGCCTGATGAAGCGTAGCCGGGAGGTTCATGTGGCTCAGCGGAGAGGGAAGGTGGCCAGCAAGCCGAATAAGCCGAGCAAGGCAATAGAGCAGTACTGCTCTGTTTGCAAGAAGAGCTTCGACATGCCTATCGTCGAAGAAGCTGAGACCAACGACGTTATCTGGTTGAAGTGTCCCGGCTGTCAAGGGTATCTGCCCTTTATGACGGAAAAGGCCCATGACGGGCTGGTAGCCGAAGGTGAAACCAATCACGAAGAAGAGGGATTTCAGGATCTCGCACTCGAGGACATCGATATCGAAAAGGCGCGGGAGTATATTGAGTCGGATAGTTACAATGTCGGGGACATCATCTACCACCGTTCGTGGAACGATTACGGCAAAGTGGTTGCCAAGGAAATCCTCCCGGGACATCGAAAGACGATACTCGTTCAATTCGTGAGCCAGGGTAAGATACGGCTTCTCGAGGGAGTCGCATAAGTAGGATACCCGTTGCGCACAATTGCATTCATCATCCCTTCCATCGCAATACTCGTTATCGTCATGGCGGTCGTGTGCCCATTACGGGCGAAGGGACTGTACCTTGATCTGCCGGGCTTCTTTTCTGTTGTCGATACGGCACGCACGTTCGTGACGATCAGACATGCAGACCTTCAGCGCGGCGAGGGGAGGGCCTCGATTATATCGGGTGAACTTGCCATCAGGCCCAGGAAGCGTGTGCGTGTGCGACTCGGGCTCTTGTATCCAAACATACAGCGTGAACAGGGCATCGTCCATGGAGTGGGAGATGGATTCATCCATGCAACGGCACGGATATTCGGCGACACACTCGATGCATCGGGATTCTTCCTGAGAGGGGATGCGCGGATTCCAATCGGGTCCGGCGGACTTCGTCCCCTCTCGTTCGGATCCCTTGACGGCGGCCTCGGAGTGGAGTTTCGCCGCCGGACTATGCTTCTCTCGCTTCGTCTTGTTGCCACATACACGCTCGTCGGCCAGCGGGTCAAGGAAGGACCGTTCACACACCGCAACTTTCTATTGACGGGATATACGGTTGATTTTCCGTTTGGCGATCGCGCATCCATCCAGTTTTCCGGGTTCTACGTACGCTTCCGCGGTGGTGGCTCTCGTGAAGCCTACCTTATCACAGCGCGGTACCGCCTATCGGATGCGCTTGATCTCTGTACCAGCGGTATGCTCGAAGCCGGCAATGACGGGAACAGGGTTTTCAACTCGCTGGTAGCAATCGCAGTGATGAGCCGGTTCCCGTGATGGAGTGATGTTGCAAATTCAAAATAGAAAACGTTTATGCATAATGCGAATCGCCCCTGCTCCAATAGTTCCTTATAATAGATGACCGTTATCCTTCGTCCGACATAATTACGCCGGATTCGAGGCACGTCCTTTGCGTTTCCCGGAATAGAAGAGAGGTCCGTTGTCGTTGGAGGATACATCTATGGTCGAGCTCAAGACCGGACCGGTTACCGATCAGCATGAGGAGAGTCGCACGATCGTGCACTCCGTCTCCACATCCTCGCTGAAAGCCATTCTCTCGCCTGTAGAACAGGGCATTGTCGTAATCGACGATTGCCGCAGCCTGGTCTTTGCGAACGACGCCGCCCTCAGGATGCTGCAGGCGGGGACGGAGGATGAGGCGTTTCACATCCTCATGCGGAGAGTACCTGCGAGCATATTCGACCAAGCAAGGGCTCAGACTGCCACCGTGACCTTTCTCGATGTTTCCAATGAGGAGCGCAGAAGTTTGATCGGTATCGAGATATCCTTTTTCGAGGAGCTGCTCGGAACTCCGAGCTACGTTATCTTCATGAATGATTTCTCGAAATGGCGCGAGCTCGACGACCTGCACTCACGCTTCGCAACGTATCTCTCGCACCACTTGCGGACACCCCTCACGGCGGTGCGGAATGCCATGAGGATTCTAAGCCAGGAGGAGAAACCCCTCGAGAAAACAGAGCACGACAAACTGCTCGACATCGGCTGGCGCAATGTCGAAAAGCTCATCACCTCACTCGATGAAATTCAGAAGATATTCATGATCGAATCCGAAGAGATGAATGTATGCAGGACGCTCGTTAGAGCGAACCGGGAGATGAAACCGCTTCTCGACGATCTCGAATGCCAGGGAAAGATCAGGGGGTATAAGCTCAAGACACCCGATATCACGATCTTTGCAGGGCGCAGCAGGCTACATGATTTCGTTCGGACGGCCGTCGATGCCTACTGGAAGTGGATGGACGAAGCGCCATTTATCGAGTGTGTCTATTCCATCAGAGAGGACATGCACTTTGTGGGAGACGATCACCGGATGCTTAAGATCTCGCTCAGACCCCGTTTTCACGTACAATCCGGACGTACGCGAGGCCGGCTGAAAGATTTTCTCTCTTACCACGAAGCCCATCGCGGGCTCGTGTTGACCCGCATCGCAATGGCGCTCGATGGAGAGATCGATATCGATTCGAAGGATACGGTTAGCCTCCTTATACCTTTTGATCCGCCGTTCAATCGTGAAAAGGATCTCGTACACCCGATCCACGTGATGATAGAACGGGCCGGACTGACAGGCTGCCAATTCCACCTTACCGCAATGAGAATGGTAGGTGAAATGACCTTCGACGGCAGGTTCAAAAAACAGCTCGAGGAGTGTCTCTGCAGGAGCATTGGCAGCGATGGAATGGTATCCATGGGAGAGGAACCCCTCAGCTATTCGATATTCGTCATCAATAGATCTCTCGAAGAGGTGGCGGGGCTGATGAAGGGTATCCACCAACATTTCATACGTGCATGCAGCGAGAGTGGTGAAGAGATCTATCCCTCGATACGGTGGGAAGTCCGGTACAGTTACACTCCGAGTACGGACGGGTCGACTATCGAAACCTCCCTCCTTGAAGATATCTGCAGTTGATTGGGACGTAGCAATTCCATTGAAATGAGATGACGCTGGCGAATGCCCTATTTCGGCGGTTCGGTGCGGTCGGATTATTTGGAGAGCATCGTGAAGAGCTTCTCGTCTTCTTCCGATCCGGCCGGCTCTACAGTCACCGGTTCCTCGGCGGGTCTCATCGAGAGGAGCAGCAGGCTCAGCGGTTCGGATATCGTGTGCTTGATGTTCGGCAGGTGGTTGTAGAAGAAGTACTTGCCGGCCTTCATGTTCATGAGTTCGTAGAACGCACGTTTCCCGTCGCAGCTCTTCCACCGGGCATGGATGATCTCCCCTTTTTCGAAGAAGATTTCTCCCTTTGCCTCTTTCGTCGATACGACGAGTCTTCCCGTCTTGAGGTTGCTGTTGATGAGTGAGACGATGTCAAGGATCGGGATGAGGCTCATACTACCTTGAAGGGGATAGGTCTTGGTGGTGGACCGTTTTTTCATGTTGAGGACGAGAAACGCCGCAAAGATACCGATCACGATGGCGATGATGTTATCGATGAGGAACCGTAAGACCCGTGAAGCCGGGCCCTCGAGATTGCGTATGGTCTGCATCCCGCTGTCGCGCGATTCTTCGCCGCCTGGCTTGGAGTCCGTTTTCTCGGCAAGGAGGTCGAGTTCCTTGAGCTGCTCCCTGGCCCACTTGTTCGAGGGATCTGTATCCAGGATCCTTCCGAGCGCCTGCCGGGCGGATTCCTCCATCTCCGGACTATACCTGGCCAGGATGGCCTTCGCCTCTTTGATCAGTGTATTGAGCGAGCCTTTATCGATTCGCGCCTCGACCTCATCGAGGAGGGCTATGACGGTCGGATTCGAAGGGTCCCGCTCGATCGCCTGGACAAGGTATTCCTTCGATGTCTCGAGGTTGTCGAGTGCGAGGTGGCATCGGGCGATCTGAATGAGTGGTATCGGATCGTAGGGTTTGATACCGAGATAGAGCGATAGCTTCGGGATCGCCCGGTCGTACTCACCATTACTCATGTAGGCTTCTGCCTCGGAAAGAAGCTTGTTCGTCAGCATCCGTTCGAGCTGTGCGAGCTTATCCCGTGCCCATGAGGCTTGCGGCTCCTGCTGCAGTCCGCGAAGGATCAGCCCACGGGCGTGCTCCAGTTTCCCCCGCTTTTCGTAAATCTGTGCCAGCTGCCAGATTGCAGATGTAAAGCTATCATCCTCCTGGAGAGCCTTCATCAAGAGCTGCTCCGCTTTTACATCGTCACCGCGGGTGAGGGATCTCTGCGCCTCGACAAAGAGGTTTTCTGCACGTATCCGCGGCGTGCTCTGAGCACTCACCGGCCCGCTTATCAGGAGAATCCCGGTGATCGTTACAATGCATAGGATTACAGCTCGTCTCATTATGCTCCTCCAAATGGCATTTGAGGCAAATACCGTTCCATCCGGGCGAAAAAAGTGAATATCAATGTGATGTTTTCACAGTGGGTTACGGTGCCGGTCTTTTCCAGGGTGTGGAAGATTGCTCCTTACCGCAGCGGGGAACTATCTATTGCTTGTGGTCGGCGGCTTCTGCTAAAATCGCCGGGCAGTACCCGATCCGTCTAGATACAAGGGAGGAGATAATGGATTTCGAGCTGAGCACGGAGCAGAAGGATATCCAGCGGGCAGCCCGGAGCTTCGCCGAAGGTGAATTCACCAGGGAACTCGCTCTTAAGCATGAAAGAGAGCATTCATTCCCTCGTGAGATCTGGAAGAAGGCGTGCGAGCTCGGATTTATGGGCCTGCACTTTCCCGAGGAGTACGGCGGGCAAGGTCTCGGCGTCATGGAAAACGTTCTCGTGGTCGAGGAGTTCTGCCGGGTAGACTCCGGTATCGGGACAACCCTTGCACTTGCCGATTTCTCATCGGAGATCGTCATGCGTCACGGCACGAAGGAGCAAAAAAAACGCTACCTTCCCGCGGTTGCATCCGGGAAGATGATCTCGGCAGGGGCGTTCACAGAACCGAACCACGGCAGTGATATCACCAGGATGGACACGCGTGCCGTCAAGAATAACGGACAGTGGATTATCAACGGTTCGAAGATCTTTATCACGAACGGGGAGATAGCCGATTTCCACATTGTGCTCTGCCAGGTCGATCCGGATGCTTCACCGAGTTATCGCGGTATGGCGACCATCCTCGTGGAGAAGGGGACTGAGGGATTCGAGGCCAAGGACGTGGGAGAAAAGATGGGTATCAAGATGACCTCCACTGCCGAACTCTCGTTCAATGATGTCACGGTACCCCTCGAAAACCTGGTCGGTGTGGAGAACAAGGGGTTCTATCATGTTCTCGAGTTCTTCGACGAGAGCCGTATCGAAATCGCCGCCACCGCCCTCGGTATCGCGCAGGGTGCCTTCAACCGGGCGCTCGCCTACTCGGAGGAGCGTGAACAGTTCGGGCGGCGGCTCGCCGATTTTCAGGTCACACAGCACAAGCTCGCCGATATGGCGACCGCCATCGAAACGGCCCGTCTCATAACGTACAAGGCTGCCTGGAACTACGACCAGGGACGGATCGATCCCGTGTTGACGTCGATGGCAAAGTACGTGGCGGGACGCACGGCGGTCACCGTTGCAGACGAAGCCATCCAGATACTCGGCGGATACGGGTACACAACAGAGTACGAGGTCGAGCGTTTCTATCGTGATGCGAAGATTGCCGAAATTTACGAGGGGACGAGAGAGATACAGAAGAACACGATTGCAAGCAAGCTGGTATCGAAAAAGTAAGGAAATATGATGCGCAAACGGTTCCTGCAACTTCTGCGAGGGTGCGTGTTGATCGGCACCTGCTTCTCTTTGCTGCTCGTCGGTGCCTGCGCTAAAAAGCAATCGGAAGAGGAACCGTCGCCCGGAGTCGCCAAACAAAACGATCCTGCTATCATGGAGCGGGAGGTATCCGTTCTCCTGCGGCACATAGATGGAAAGACCGTACAATTCAGTGAGTACCGCGGCCGCATCGTCCTGGTGAACTTCTTTGCATCGTGGCAGCGGAAGGACTTTGCCGAACTGGTACCCATCATGGCGGAGCTGCAACGGAAGACCCAGAAGCGTGTGGACGTGATATACGTGGCTATAGACGAGGCCAGTGAAGTTACCGTGAGGCGTTTCATAGAGGAACACAATGTAACGTACGATGTCTTTGTCAACGGCAAGGAGGTTGCCGGGGCGTTCGGCGGTGTCGGGAAGCTGCCTGCCACCTTCATCGTCTACGATGACGGCAAGCTCATAGACCGGATCGAGGGGCTCCGTTCGAGACGGTATTACTGGGGAAGGTTGTTCCGAACGTTAAAAAGAAGAAGCTAAGAATGAGAGATTCGCTCTAATGCCGTTCAACCTCACACAAGAGCAACTTCCGCTCATAAATATGCTTCTCAGGATCGCCGTCATGGCGGGGATCATCAGTCTCGTCGTGGGTTTCCGCTTCGTCGTCGAGTACCTGCTGCGGGCTTCCGCCTTGAGACGCGCCCAGGTTGGATTCGGGGTGCTGCTTGCGATCGTCTTTATCGCGGGGGTGCTTGTCAGGAAGCTGGTCAACCAGGCGGCGATGGATCTCTCACTTGAGGGTGCACTGATCGCTGGATTCCTCGGGGGCGTTTGGGTCGGGACCGGTGTCGGTGCGGCGATCGGATTCACGTGCTTTCTCATCGGCGAAACTGTCGCGCTTCCGTTTTACACGTGTGTCGGGTTCACAAGCGGTCTCCTCTTCCAACTGCTCGGTGTGAGGGGTGAGATCTGGAGCTTCTCGCTCAATCCGATATTTATTATCTACAATTTCATCGAGCGGCTCTTCAGGGGCAGGCTCGATCGCAACTTTATTCCCTTTCTTCTCTGCCTGGCCTTTGCAGCGGTCAGGTACCAGATCCTCGATCGGCTCGGTTCACCGCGGCTTCTCTATGGTTACGTGCCGCGCCACAGTATCCTCATGGCGCTCGACCTTGCGGTGCTCGTTTACACACTTGGGGTGGCCCTCAAGATCGCGAGCAACACGCGGTTCGAGATGATCCTGAGAGAGGAGGAACGCCAACTCATCCATGCCCGCCTCGCCACCCTTCGGAGCCAGATAAATCCTCATTTCCTCTTCAATACGCTGAACTCAATATCGGCGCTGATACGTACCGATGCCGGGAAGGCGCGGGAGATGACGCACAAGCTCTCAGCAATCTTCAGAAAGTCGCTCGAGGATTACGCCGATGCGCACTCCCTCGCAGATGAGATACAGTTCATCGATGATTATCTATCGATCGAGCGCGTGCGGTTCGGTGACGAGAAGCTGAAGGTTGTCAAGGAGATCGAGCCCGGGGCTCTGGGCGCCGAGGTTCCCTCTATGATCCTTCAACCGCTCGTGGAGAATGCGATCAAGCACGGGATCTCCAAGCGAAAGGGCGGTGGTTTATTGCGGATTGCCGCCAGGAGGGAACGGGGGGGCGTCGAGATCCGGATCGTTAACAATGGTCCACCGGGTGATACGTACGAACTCGACACACTCTTCCTGCGGGGTACGGGCTTACGGAACGTATACGAGCGCCTACAGATATATGCGTGCGATGACGGGGAGCTGAGCGTTATGCCGTGGAAAGACGGTGGTGTGGAGGTAAGGCTCTTTGTTCCGAGAATAGACGAGAGGAGGAGGGCCGTTGCAGATCCGTGTCATGATCGTCGATGATGAGGAGCTTGCCCGTGATGAGATGCGGTATCTCCTGGGTGATGAGCAGGATGTGGCAATCGTGGGGGAGGCGGCGAGCGGTGAGGAGGCCGTCGAGCTGATCCGTGAGCAGAGACCGGACCTCGTCTTTCTCGATATCCAGATGCCCGAGATGGATGGTTTCCAGGTGGTCCGCAACCTCCTCGAGAACGACGAGGTGCCCCTCATTGTCTTCGCAACAGCCTATGACCAGTACGCCATAAGGGCTTTCGAGGTCAATGCACTCGATTACCTGCTCAAACCGATCGACAGGAATCGGTTGCATGCGGCTCTCGAACGCGCGAGAAGGGTGCTTCCCGACCGGGAGGAGTTCGTCCAAAGGATCAGGAAACTGACAGAGCAGATCAAGGTGGGCACCCGGTTTCTACCACGAATCGTCATTCGCAGAGACGACGAACTCACCCTCGTGGATGTTGAGAAGGTATCACTCCTGCACCGTGAGGGTGTCACGGTCGTCGCCCATACGGCGGATGGTGATTTCGAAACGAATTACCGTGACCTCGACGAGATCGAGGTGCAGCTCGATCCCATCAGATTCGTTCGACTCGGCATCGACTATATCGTCAACCTGGGCAGAATTGCAGAGATCATGCCCTGGTCCGGCGGCAGGTACCTCATGGTGATGGATGACCGAAACAAGACCGAGGTACAGCTCAACCGCACTCAGGCGACACTTCTCAAGAGCAAGGTATAGCAGGTGCTGTAAGGAGGTACATCGGTGGCCCGTGAGTACGATTGCGTCGTGATCGGTGGCGGGCCCGCCGGTTATCCGGCGGCGATCCGTGCATCGCAGCTCGGTGCCCGGGTGGCCCTGATAGAGAAGGGTCCGCTGGGGGGGACCTGTCTGAACTGGGGCTGTATTCCGACAAAGACACTCCATGCGACCGCTCACCTGATTGAAAGCGCCGGTGGAGCTGCCGGAATCGGTTTGCCGGATCGGGTGGCGGAGCCGGACCCGCAGGCCCTCTTTCAAAGAAAGAACGAAATTGTCGGCGAGCTCGTCTCTGGAGTGGAAAGACTTCTCAAATCGAGAAAGGTGCAGGTTCTCGGGGGGCATGCTTCGTTCACCGGCGAGAAAACGGTCGAGGTCGAGGGGGTTGGTGCCGTTGTCGGCAAGCGATTCATCATCGCATCCGGCTCGGAGGAGGTCCCGCTTCCCGGGATCGAATTCGATGGCGAACGGATCCTCTCCAGCAGGGATCTGCTCGATCTCGGGAAGGTTCCGGACAGCCTCTGCATCGTCGGGGGTGGGGCGATCGGGTGCGAATTCGCATCCATCTTCAACGCCTTCGGTACCGATGTGACGATCGTAGAGATGCTGCCGCAACTCGTCGCCACGGAGGATCTCCAGGTGAGCAGGTACCTGCAGACCTTCTTTCGAAAAAAGGGCATCACTCTCCATCTGGGTACGAAGGTGGCCGGCGCAACGGTTGCGGACGGGGCCGTGACCGCCACGCTTGATAATGGGAGGGACGTAACGACGGAGTTCCTCCTCGTCTCGGTCGGTCGTCGTCCGTATACCGGTGGTCTCGGAATAGAGAGAATGGATATCGCTGCCGACCGGTCCGGCGTCACCGTAAACCGGCGCATGGAGACGTCGATCACAGGTATCTATGCGGCGGGAGATGTCATCGGAGGTTATCTGCTGGCCCATGTCGCCACCCGTGAGGGAATCGTGGCTGCGGAGAATGCGTGCGGCCTGAACCGCGAAATCCGATACGATGCGGTTCCGTCGACCATCTACACATTGCCGGAGATCTCACACGTCGGGCTCACGGAGCAGGAGGCGGCGGAGCGTGGGCTGGCGGTTGCGACCGGTCGTTTTCCCTTCGCTGCGAACGGAAAGGCGAAGGGGCTCGGTGAGAGTGAGGGTTTCGTAAAGTGGGTGGCGTCCGAAAAGGATCGAACGCTCCTCGGCCTGCATATCATCGGACCCCATGCAACCGAACTGCTGGCACCGGGTATCCTCGCAGTAGAGCATGGGATGACCGTGGATGAGTATACCGCAGCCGTATTCCCGCATCCGACACTCTCCGAGGCGCTCGCAGAGGCCGCCGACGGTGTGGAGGGCAGGGCGATCCACCTCGTGAAGTAGTGCATGATCGGCACCGCGGGAGAGAAAGGCGGGGATGGTACCGTTTCGCAGGCTGATTTATGGTTGACCTGTCAGAATCGGTTTTATTAATTATAAAGAAGCTTGTTACGTTCCAGGATAGCTCGGGTATACCTTTACCGCCCTGAACAGAGATTCACCTTTCCCGTAGCAGATGAGCGGAGGGGGACAAGGTGTATGTGATTACAGAAAACTGTATCTGCTGCGGTGCGTGTGTGCCCGAATGTCCCGTCGAAGCGATTTCTGAGGGAAACGAAGTTTATTTAATCGATGAGGAGATGTGCACCGATTGCGGGACCTGTGTCGAAAGCTGCCCTGTCGAGGCGATAGAGGAGAGGGACTAGTCGAGCTGTAGTTCCGTATTCAAACGGTGTAGCTGTGAGACTGGATAGGCAGATGGCAAAGAAGAAGTATCGCTTGACGGCTATGGCTTCCTGTGCCGGTTGAGCATCGAAGCTCAGCCCAACGGAGTTGTGGCCCATCCTCAAACATCTACCGGAGCAGGATCATCCCGATCTGCTGATAGGGTACAATCAGGCGGATGACAGTGGTGTCATGCGCCTTGACGATGATCGGGCGATCGTGTTCACGGTGGATTTCTTTCCCGCCATCGTGGACGATCCGTATATTTTCGGCCAGGTAGCAGCGGCGAATGCCATGAGCGATGTCTACGCAATGGGTGGTCGCCCCCTCTCCGCGCTGAATATCGTCGGGTTCCCGGTCAAGGACCTGCCGATCGATCTCCTCGAGGATGTACTCAGGGGCGGTGCCGAGAAGGTGAACGAGGCGGGTGCGGTCGTTGTGGGGGGGCATACGATCAAGGATTCGGAGCTCAAGTACGGTCTCGCCGTGGTCGGACTCGTCGACCCCCGTCGTATTCTAAGGATCAATGGCGCCCGGCCGGGCGACCGGCTGGTTCTGACAAAACCGATCGGTACCGGTATATACTCCACGGCCTTGAAAAAGGAGGAGCTCTCGGGAGCGCAGGAGAAGCTCTTCTACGATGTGATGACAACACTCAACAGGGCGGCCAGCGAGGAGCTCGGCAACCACCAGGCGAGTGCCTGTACCGATGTCACCGGCTTCGGTCTCCTCGGGCACAGCCTCGAGAT
The DNA here is from genome assembly GCA_020350885.1 of bacterium. Lineage (GTDB taxonomy): Bacteria > Krumholzibacteriota > Krumholzibacteriia > Krumholzibacteriales > Krumholzibacteriaceae. Next base: position 2,581,546 of record CP070727.1, read on the forward strand.
GGCGGAAGAATCGGATGTCACCGTTGCCATCGACGCTGCCTCCGTGCCGAAGCTCGACGGCGTTCTCGATCTCGCCGGTCGGGGATTCCTCACCGGCGGTGGCATGGCAAACAGGGAATACGCCGCCGGGAAGCTGCGTTTCGAGAGCGATCCCTCCACTGAGCTCGAGATGCTCCTCTACGATGCACAGACCTCCGGAGGACTGCTCGTTTCGCTCCCAGCCGGCAAGGCGGATTCCTACGTCACGAAGATTCATGCCGCGGGTGTGTCGGGCGCGGCGATAATCGGTGAGGTTCATGAGCCGGCGGATGTTCGAATTATCGTGAATGTATGATCAGGAGATCCGGCCGTTCAGCCCTTTTTCTGCCTTCTTATCTTCGATTCCTCCCGGCTCAGCAGACAACCGCAATAATCCTGTCTGGTCAGGCAGAGCTCCTTACTCCGATCGACACTGATATTGAAACCGTCCTTCTTCTTGAAGTCCTCCGCGTAGAATGTGAGACCGTACCGGGCGACGGCCTCACGCCCGATCGCCTCGATCCGGGTATAGATCTTGTGGGGGCTCACAGAGAGTGTTGTGGTTATCACTTCGATGTCGAGATCGGCGGCCATTCGCGCTGTCTCCTCGAGCCGGATACGGTAACATATCCAGCAACGCTCGCTCTTCTCCGGCAGGTTACGGTATGGTTCTATCGCCTCCCACCACGTTTCCGGTTGGTAGGTTCCCTCGATGAAGGGCACACCGATCCGCCGGCACAGCGCGCGCATCTCCTCCAGGCGGAGCCGGTACTCCGCATCCGGATGAATGTTCGGATTGAAGTAAAAAGCGGCGACGACGAATTGCTCCTGCAGATGCGGGAGGACATAGCACGCGCATGATGCGCAGCACACGTGGACGAGGATTGTATTCTTCTCAATCATGGACGGGTAACGGGTCGGTGAAGGAGGAAAGGAGCTGTGTCCTCACCGGTTGGCCCCTTTGACACTTTCCGGAGGCGGCACCGCCTCGGCGAAGTGCTCTGTTCGCCAGTCTTCGATCGGTATCCCGTGAAGCTCGACCAGCCACTTGTCTCTGAGCTCGATAAACCGGACCAAGTTCTCTTCGCTCACCGGCTTGGCCGGTGGGAGCTTTATCCTGCGCGGATTCACGAACCGCCCGTTCTTCTTCACCCGGTAGTCGAGGTGCGGTCCCGTGGTGTATCCTGTCGAACCGACGTAACCGATCACCTGTCCCTGCTTCACCTTCGACCCTTGCCGTATCCCCTTGGCGAAGCGGGAGAGGTGCATGTAGTAGGTAATGTAATTCTGGTTGTGTCTGACCTTGACGTAGTTTCCGTTGGCCCTGGTTCGGGATGCCTTGATCACCGTTCCGTCGCCGGTGGACATGACCGGAGTGCCCACCGGAGCCGCGTAGTCGATACCCAGGTGCGGGGCAAAGTGGTGGAGTACGGGGTGGTATCGCCGGCGGCTGAAGCTCGAGCTTATTCTGGTATACGAGAGCGGTGCCTTGAGAAGCTGCTTTCGAAGAGAACGTCCCTTCTCATCGAAGTAATCGGAGAATCGTTCCTCGTTCTCGAAGAGGAACGCATAGTGGCTTTCGCCCTGTGTGTTGAACTCCGCCGTGATGATACGCCCGATCTTCTTCAGTCCATCGAAACGCGTCTTCGCTTCGTAAATGACACGGTAGTAGTCGTTCTTTCTGAGCTCAACGAAGAAGTCGATATCCCAGGCGAAGATGTCGCATAACTTTGCGCCGAGCTCGAGCGGCAGCCCCTGCTCTTGGAGTGAGTTGAAGAGAGAGTGCTTTATGATCCCGGAGGCTGCCCTGTATTCGATCTCGAACGGGTAGGATTTCCGTTCGGCCGCGAAAGCATTGTCGCACCGCACCACCTCGATGTAGTCTTCTTCGTTTATCGAGAAGGTGAGTGAATCGAAGGCACCCCCGCTGTCGGCGAAGATTTGATAGCTCTGACCAGGGTAAATTCTCCTGAAATCATAGTGGGGATTGGATACCTTCTTGATCTCGTGTATCTCCTGGGGGCTCATGCCGCAGCCGAGCATAAGGTCGAAGAAGCTCGTGTTCTTTCCTACGATGCCCGCATAGGTTGGTGAGGGCGGTTCGAGTTCGGCGATAACGGTGTCTTCCGCCTCGAGCACAGGCTTCTCGCTTACGACCGTCTCGGTTTCAGGTGGCCGTCCCAGGGCAATGACGATCAGTATGACCAGGGCTACTGTGCAATAAATAACTATTCTTGTTCTTTCAGCTGTCATGGCATAATTCGTAACTTGCTGAAAGATAGCCAGCAAGCCGATTTTTCGTCAAGAGAAAGTTATATGCGTGTTACCGGTTGCAAGAAGTGGACCCGGAGGGCCGCAGACCGAGCCTCTCCCGGGCTGTATAGCCCCTGATGAGTGGTAACTTTTATTGGAAAAACAACTTATGAACTATAGGAGTGCCTGATACGGAAATGCTTATTCCATCACAGTTCGGTATGGAAAAAAATATTGAAATCGTTTTGTCCTCTTCGGATAATATCATCCGTGGATGTATCACCGAAATGAGGTTGCACCGTTAATTTTTTTTTAAGCTGTTCGTGAGACACCGTACAGAGCCTCTATGCGGACCGGAAGGGGAGGTATCAATCCAGGGAGGGTGCAATGAAGAATCCGGAAGCTGTTGACCCTGATAGTTTGCCGGAAGAAATCGAAATCATCCATGAAACGGTACCAATTTCTACTTCACGACGTTCACCGGCCACGCAGGCCACGCCAAAAGGTCTTCCAAAAACGATCGTCTCTCTTTGCCCGGAATGTTGCAGAAAGCTGGACGCAACCCTCTACGAGGAGGACAACAAGGTCTACCTGACGAAGACCTGCCCCGAGCATGGCGTGATACGGGATTGCATCTCGAGTGATGCCAAGTTCTATCTCAAAATGGAGAAGTGGACATTCGAGGATGAGAAAGGGATCGATACTCCGATCGTGACCGATCCTGCATCCTGCCCCGATACATGCGGACTGTGCAGGAATCATTTGGCGACTGCATGCCAGCTCAATATCGATCTCACCAACAGATGTAATTTGAACTGCCCCTGTTGCTTTGCCAATGCAAATGCAAGCAATACACTCTATGAGGTCTCCCGTAGCCAGATCGAACATATGCTTCAAACATCGCGCAATGTAAGGCCCCGTCGTAACAAGACGATCCAGTACGCCGGAGGGGAGCCGACGATCCACCCGGACTTCGTGTGGGCGGTGCGGCGTGCGAAGGAGATCGGTTTCACCTATGTGATGGTGGCGACCAATGGTCTCACATTCGCCCGGAACCGGGACCTGGCATATAGATCCAAGGAAGCAGGGCTCGATGCGCTCTATCTCCAGTTCGACGGCACTACCGATGAGATATATATGAGGACACGGGGCAGGCCGATCGCCGAGCTCAAGTATCGTGCAATCGAGAACGCAAGGGCGGCCGGTATCCGGGTGGTTCTCGTACCCACCTTGATCAAAGGTGTCAATGATCACGGGATAGGAGACATTATCAAATATGCCCTGGGAAACCTGGACGTTATAAACGGAATCAGCTTTCAGCCGATCTCGTTTACCGGGCGGATTCCGCCCGAGAGACGTAAGAATCAACGGTTTACCATGGCGGATCTCGCCTGGGCGGTGAAGGAACAGACAGGCTACCTCGATCCCTACCGTGACTGGTATCCCCTCTCGTTCGTCTCGCCGCTCTCGAAGCTCATGGAAAAGCTAGGGGGCAAGCCCACGATGACGATCTCCTGCCACAGTGATTGTGGCGTAGGGGCATACGTGATCTCCGACGGCGAGGGTACCGTGGTGCCGATCACACAGTTTGTAGATATCGAGAATGTGATGATGGAGATCAACAGGATGAGCAAGAAGATGATCTCCTTTCTCAACAGACCGATCTTCCTCGCCCAGTTCTACAATGTGCTGCGCAGGCATTATCTCGGTGACGAGCTGCCGGAGGGATTCAGATTTTTCGACTTCCTCAAAGCCCTGGCGCCGACACTCCTCAGAAGGGCATCCAGTATAGGCAAGAAGTATCAATGGCGTTTCCTGATCGTCCTGTCGATGCACTTCCAGGATCTCTACAACTACAACCTCGATCGTATCCGTCGCTGCAATGTGCACTATGCAGCCCCGAACGGCCGCATCTACCCCTTCTGCACCTACAATTCCGGACCCATGTACCGTGAAGCGATCGAGCGGGAGTTTGCCCGGCCGTTCGAAGGAACGGGGGAGACCGGAACTCCCTAGACGGATGCAGATTCCTTTCCGGTTACCCATGTTGCAATCTCGGTCGAAGTGCGGTATTCTTCCCTATCCTGCGGTGCCGGGCGGCCCCGGACCCGGAAATCGGCTTTATACAGGTGATACAGGTATGGTCAAGTACGAAAACGACTTGCGAAGACAACTCGAGGCACTCAAGCAGAGGGCCGAGGGGGTTTTCAAAGGGAGGAAGTCCATACCGTATCGAGGGATGGGGCGCTCCACTCCATCAACGGAGCGACCTCCCGAAGGTGATGGCGGGCGACGGGGGCGTCGGATACGGATGGGCGCTGAGCCGTCCGTCCGTCTATCCGGGCCGCTGGAGCGGCTCATTCCCGGTGAATCCTTCGATTTCGGGGGCTGGACGTTCTACCGTGTGCTCACGGATGCCGAGACCGTCTGGGAGGATGCGGGGACCTTTCATCGGGATTACCTCGAAACACTCGCCAGCCCCTTTCCGCCAGAATTCGAGGAGCTGGTGCCGCTGAAGGTGCTCCAGGAGGTTTCACCCGAAGAGATCTGTTACCTCGATCTTGAGACGACGGGGCTTGCAATGGTGCCGCTCTTTCTCGTGGGGCTCATGTACACATCGAACGACCGGCTGGTGCTCGATCAGCTCTTTGCGCGGGACTACACCGAGGAGTCCTCGGTGCTGCGCTTTACACAGGATTTTTTGAAACGGTTCAGAGTTGTAGTGACGTTCAACGGCATCACCTTCGATCTTCCCTTTCTCGGCCAGCGGATGACCTATTCCGGGATCGAGTTTGTCACGCCCGAGATACATCTCGATCTTCTGCCGCTGGCCCGGGGATTGTTGCGGGGAAGAACGCCGAATCACCGGCTCCAGACCCTGGAGCGATACCTCTGCAACCGGAAACGTATCGGAGATGTGCCGGGAAGCGAGATCCCGGGCGTCTATCACGAGTTCGTCCGATCCGGTGATGCAGGCGATTTGACCGGTGTCTTCCACCATAACAGGCTCGATCTGTTGACCATGCTCCAGCTGGCCACCGTCTTTCTGTCTGGCCGGTACCGGGTGTGACGTGTGGTTGGGTTGCGGGCGGAGCGGGTATCGGGCACGCGTGCTGAAAAGACTCGAACATAGCCTTCAGCCCGAAGGGGTTCGTCTTGGACACAGGAAAATTCCTACAGAAGATACAGGTGGAGGATTTCTACCGGGATCAAATCGTCCATAAGCACACCATACCGCTGCGCAAGGCACGCTTCGGGAAGCTACAGGAGCAGCTTCCGAAAAAACTTTTGGCGGTGCTCGAACGCTCGGGCATCGAGAGGCTCTACACGCACCAGGTCGTAGCGATCGGGCAGCTGCGCCGTGCCAGGGATGTCGTGATCGTAACCTCGACAGCCAGCGGCAAGACGCTCTGTTACAATGTGCCGGTGCTCGAGAGTGTCATCGAGGATGCGGAGAGCCGCGCCCTCTATCTCTTTCCCACGAAGGCGCTGGCCCAGGATCAGCTGAGGGTACTGAACCGGTACGGCGGTGAGGGTGGGGTGCACTTCCTGGCGGGAACCTACGACGGGGATACACCCACATCGCAGCGTCGCAAGCTTCGTGAAGAAGCGAAGGTGCTGCTGACCAATCCGGACATGCTTCATTCCGGGATCATGCCAAACCACGCCAAGTGGGCGGGTTTCTTCTCACGGCTGAGATACGTTGTCGTCGACGAGATCCATTCCTACCGCGGCATCTTCGGTTCCCATGTCGCCAATGTTATGAGGCGGCTGGAACGGATCTGCAGGCACTACGGTGCGTCTCCGGTCATCGCCGCCTCCTCGGCGACGATCGCCAATCCGGGCGAGCATGCGGAGAAGCTCATCGGTCGGAAGATGAAGGTTGTCAGCAAGGATGGCGCACCGCGCGGCAGAAAGCACTTCCTCTTCTGGAATCCACCAGTTATCGACACGGGGATGATGGAGCGCCGGAGCGCAAACATCGAGGCATCGGATATCGTCACGAGGCTTGTTCTCGATGATATTCAGACGATCGCCTTCGTCCGTGCCCGGGTGATAAGCGAGGTGGTCACCCGCTACGCCCGCGAGGAGCTGGGAAGGCACCGTCCGGGCCTCGCCGATTCTGTGCACCCGTACCGCGGTGGTTACCTTCCGGAGGAGAGGCGCACGATCGAGAAGCGGCTCTTCGGCGGAGATCTCAAAGCCGTGATCAGCACGAATGCCCTCGAGCTCGGGATCGATGTGGGGGCGCTGCATGCCTCGGTCATAGTGGGGTATCCGGGGACGATCGCCTCAACATGGCAGCAGGCGGGACGCGCGGGGCGCGGGAGCGAGGAGGCACTCGTCATTTTCATACCCTACAATACGCCGCTTGATCAATACTTGGCGAACCATCCCGATTACTTTTTCGGTCGATCACCCGAGAATGCGATCATCGATCCCGAGAATCCGCACATACTCATGAGCCACCTGAGAGCCGCCGCCTTCGAGCTGCCCCTCGGCGTGAAGGAAGTAGAAGCGATGGGCGAATACGCTCCATCGATCGCAACACTTCTCGAGGACGAGCGGGAGCTCAACTTCGTCAAGGGGCGCTGGTACTGGCGTGGGAAGGGATATCCGAGCGCCGATGTGAGCCTCAGAAACATCTCACCGGATATCTATACGATTGTCGACGAGACGCAGGAGAACAAGGTGATCGGTACGATCGACGAATCGAGCGCCTTCCAGCAGGTCCATCCGCAGGCGATCTACCTCCATGAGGCAGAGACATACTTTGTCCGGGATCTCGATACGGAGAAAAAAATCGCGTTCGTCGAGCGGACGAATGTCGATTACTACACCCAATCGATCACCGAGGTTCAGGTGAAGGTCGATCATGAGGAGAAGCGTCAGACCTGGAGGCTGAGCACCGTCGCCTTCGGCGATGTCTCGGTAACCTCGCTGACCTTCATGTTTAGAAAGATCAAGTTCGGAAGCCGTGATTCGATCGGTTACGGCAAGTGCGAGCTCCCCCCGCAGGTGCTCGAGACGTCCGGTTTGTGGATCGTACCGCCGCCGGATGCACTGGCCGCCGTGCGCAGGTGTGGTCGGGTGCCGGGGGAGGGGCTCCTGGGGCTCTCGAACGTGCTGCGTGAGGTCGTCCCGCTCTTCGTCATGTGTGACCCCCTCGATATCGGCACGACGGTGAATTCCCGATCCACGGGCAGTCCCGCAGTCTACCTCTACGACAAGTATCCTGGCGGTCTCGGATTCTCACTCAAGGCCTATGATCTCATCGAGTCGATCATGGAGGCGGCACTCGAGCTTATTGGTACCTGTTCGTGCAAGCACGGCTGTCCGAGCTGCGTTGGCTCGCCGATACCGCCCTTCTCCCAGCTCGATCCCGATACGGGGGGCAAGGGTATGATCCCCGACAAGGAGGCGGCCCTGGTAATCCTCCACTATCTCCTCGAGAAAGAGCCCTATCAGCCGCCGCCGCCCGAGCGCAGTATCGAGATCGAGGAGACCTTCGAGCGTCCGGAGGGAAAACCGATTCCCGTGGAGCTCGAGAGCAAGCTCCGCGCCGGACTCAGGAGGAAACGCATGCGCTCTCGTGGGTGATATGCGCCGGCATATACATCAATCGGGTAATTGACGCCCACCTTCGCCTGTGGTATAGTCCTCCAAAATTTTCAGCCACTTTGACTTCCAAAACGAGGAGGAACCCGATGAGGGTGATTAAGCATTACCGGGTACACCTGGGTACACTCGCGTGGATCCTGCATCGCCTATCCGGTCTCGCACTCATCTTCTACCTTCTCCTCCACATTTGGGTGATCCATCACCTTATCGGCGGGGAGGAGTCGTTCGACGGGATCATGGAGCGGTTCAATAATCCCCTGTTCAAGTTCCTCGAGGTCGGCCTTATAGGGGTGATTATGTTCCATCTCTTCAACGGGCTGCGGGTGACACTGATCGATATGGGGGTGCTCGTGGAGAGGCAGAAGCTGCTCTTTGGTATAGCGGTCGCTCTCTGGCTGGTATGCTGGTTTGTGATCTCCGTCGCAATGATTTCCCGCTTCGGCGGCGTTCCATTCAGCTAGGGGAAGGAGGATGTAATGAAGTACCGGGAACACGTGAGATCCGGCGGAGCGATTCTCTGGTTCTTCCAGCGGGTTACAGGAATCTACCTGGCTGTGGTCCTTTTTCTCCACGTCTGGATTCTGCACTACGCCCTCAAGGAGGAGCTTGGTTTCGCTGCAGTCAAGGACCGTATCGCGACACCGATGTGGAAAACAATCGATATATCGTTTCTCGTGATCGCACTCTTTCACGGCCTCTACGGTCTGTGGATCGTGCTAGACGATTACATTCACAAGGGATGGTTACGTGTGTTCATCTTCGGGGCGATCGCAGTGATCGCCCTCATCTTCGTAACCCTCGGCATACTCACCATCCTTCCGTTCAATCCTGGAGGTTACTAGATCATGGCTACTATAGATCCTGAGACCATCCACGACGTGGAGGGTATTGGCGTACATAACATTCACCGCCATGATGTCGTGATCGTCGGTGCCGGGTTGGCGGGACTCAGGGCTGCGGTGGAGGCGTCGGAGGAGTACGATGTGGCGGTCATCAGCAAGGTGTTCCCGACACGTTCGCACAGCGGTGGCGCTCAGGGTGGGATCGCCGCCTCGCTCTCGAACGAAGAGGAGGATCACCTGGAATGGCATATGTTCGACACCGTGAAGGGCTCCGACTACCTGGGGGATCAAGATGCAATCGAGATCCTCGTCAAGGAGGCGCCGGTCGTGGTGCGGGAGTTCGAGCACTTCGGCGCCCCGTTTTCACGGACTCCTGAAGGGCGGATTGCACAGCGCAAGTTCGGCGGCCATACAAAGGATTTCGGCCGCGGGGGCCCGGTGCTGAGGGCCTGCTATGCCGCCGACCGGACGGGGCACGTGCTGCTCCACACCCTTTACGAGGTCTGCATAAGGAACGGGGTCCGGTTCTACCCGGAATTCTATGCCCTCTCGCTGATTATCAGGGACAACATCTGCCGGGGTATCGTCGGCTGGGACGTGATAAACGGCGGCATCCACGTATTCCATGCGAAGGCCGTGATGTTCGGTACGGGAGGTTACGGCAGGGTCTACAAGATCACCTCGAATGCCCTCTCGGGAACCGGTGACGGGTTGAGCCTCGTACTCCGTGCCGGATTGCCACTCGAGGATATGGAGTTCGTTCAGTTTCACCCGACGGGTCTCTACCAGCAGGGTATCCTCGTGAGCGAGGCCGCACGTGGAGAGGGTGGCTACATAATCAATGACACGGGTGAACGATTCATGGAACGTTACGCTCCCGAGAAGATGGAGCTCGCCCCCCGGGATCTCGTCTCACGCTCGGAGCAGACTGAGATCAACGAGGGGAGGGGGATCGGCGGCAAGGATTATGTGCACCTCGATCTCCGCCACCTGGGCTCCGAGAAGATCATGAAGCAGCTTCCGCAGATCCACGAGCTCGCATGGAAGTTCCTGCATGTCGATTGCATCAAGGAACCGATCCCCATACAGCCCACGGCGCACTACTCGATGGGCGGGATCCCTGTTGATAAGGATTGCCAGGTCTTTGCCGACGGGAAAAAGGAAATGGTACAGGGCTTCTACGCAGCCGGTGAGTGCGCCTGTGTGAGCGTGCACGGCGCCAACAGGCTGGGTACGAACTCGTTGCTGGAAGCCTCGCTCTTCGGCAGGCGGGCCGGGAAGGCGATCCGCCGGTTCCTGGGCGTTCAGCGTGAGTTTCCCGATCTTCCTCCGGATGCGGCGAGTTCGGCGATCGAGGAGGTGGAGCGTCTTCTCTCCTCCTCCGGAACCGAGCGAGTGAGCAGTATCCGCGAGACACTCCAGGAGAAGATGAGCCTGGAATGCGGAATATTCCGCGAGGCGGACCAGCTTCAGCGTCTTAAAAAGGAACTCAGGACGCTCGAAGAGCGTTTCAGAAATATCAAGATCGACGACCGGAGCAAGCGGTTCAATGTGGATCTCCTCGAAGCTCTCGAGCTCGGCCATATGCTCGACTTCACGGAGATCATCGTCGAAGGTGCGCTCAACCGCAAGGAGAGCAGGGGAGCGCATTACCGGACCGACTTTCCGAAGCGAAACGATGGGGACTGGCTCAAGCATACACTCGCATGGAAGAAAGACGGTGAAATCATCTTCGACTACAAGCCTGTCGTCATAACGCGCTTTCAGCCGAAAGAGCGGACGTATTAAAGGAGGCCCCGATATGGCTACACATGCTTTCAAGATCAATCGCTACAATCCGGACGATGAGCGGCGGGGCCACTACATGCAGGAGTACCCGCTGGATGTCCAGAAGGGATGGACGATCCTCGACTGCCTCAACGAGATCAAATGGAAGCAGGATGGCTCGCTGACGTTCCGGCGTTCGTGCCGTAGCGGCATCTGTGGTTCATGCGCCATGACGGTGAACGGTGTGAACATGCTCGCTTGCGAGACACAGGCCCTCACACTCAAGTCCTCGACGATCGTTGTAGAACCGCTCCGCGGCTATCCGGTCATCAAGGATCTCGTGGTAGATCTCGAGCCGCTCGTAGAGAGCCTTTACGCGGTCAAGCCGTACCTCATTACCAAAACCCCACTACCCACGGATCAGGAGCGGTTCCAGAGCCCCGAGGAACGGGCAAAGATCGACGGTCTCTACGAATGCATTCTCTGCGGCGCCTGCACATCCTCGTGCCCTTCGTTCTGGGCGGACAAGAAATATATCGGTCCGCACGGGTTTCTCAAGGCGTACCGTTTCGTGGCCGATAGCAGGGATGAGGGGACCCGTGAACATCTCGAGGCACTCGATGACAAGCACGGTCTCTGGAGGTGTCACACGATCTTCAACTGCGTCGAGGCGTGCCCGAAAGATCTGAATCCGACGAAGGCGATCTCAGAGCTCAAGAAGGAGCTCGTACGGGAGAAGATCGGGTAACGTCACGGCGGGGGAGGAATGCCGGTATGGTGAGGGTATCCCGGAGAAACTTCCTGAAATTTTCAGCCGCGCTCAGTGCGGCGGGGGGCATCGTTCCGCTCGATTCGCTATTTACCGCTTCGTCCGCCGGTGCGGGATCGAAGCCGGTCGTGATATCCACCTGGAACCACGGTGTCGCCGCCAACGATGCCGCTTGGCGGGTGCTCTCGGGAGGCGGCTCGTCGCTCGATGCGGTCGAGGCGGGTGTCCGTATCTCTGAGGGAGATCCGAAGGTGATGAGCGTCGGATTCGGCGGTCTTCCCGATGAGGACTGCACCGTGACCCTTGATGCGTCGATCATGGGGCCCAACGGAAATGCAGGTGCCGTCGCCTTCGTGCAGCATTACAAGCACCCGATATCGATCGCCCGGAAGGTGATGGAGAAGACCGATCATGTTATGCTCGTCGGGGAAGGGGCAGAGGAATTCGCCCGCAGGCAGGGTTTCGAACGGCGGGAACTCCTCACCGAAGAAGCCCGGAAACGGTGGCTCGAGTGGAAGGCCGGAATGAGTGAGAAGGACGACTGGCTCGCCCCGGCGGTCAATCACGATACCATTGGAATGGTGGCGCTCGATTCGGCCGGCGATCTCGCCGGTGCCTGTACCACCAGCGGCCTTGCCTTCAAGATTCACGGCCGTGTGGGGGATTCACCCCTGATCGGTGCCGGGATGTACGTGGACAACGAGGTTGGCGCCGCCGCGGCGACGGGAAAGGGAGAGGCGGTCATCAGAACATGCGGGAGCTTCCTTGTTGTCGAGGGGATGCGCGATGGTCTGTCTCCTCAGAAGGCGATCAAGCGGGCCCTCGAGCGGATCATCGAATGGCATGGCGGCGGGGTGGATTTTCAGGTCGCATTTGTCGCCGTGAACAGGAGTGGCAAGACGGGTGCGCTCGCGATCCAGAAGGGTTTTCAGTACGCGCTGGCCCGAGACGGTACCAACGAATTGATCGATTCCGAGTATCTTCTCGAGTAAAATAACGCTTTATCGTACCACTCCGGAAAGGGGATAGACAAAGGTGTTCATTAGACGAGCAAAAATCGTGAAATACCTATGTATCGGTCTTCTGGTGTCGACGCTGGCCCTTGCATGCTCCTGTTCGGGGAGGATCGAGAAGCCGGAGGATGCCGTAGAACGCATGGTCCGTGCCTATGGGGGGCGTGAAAGAATAGCGATGCTAACAAGCTTCAAGGGTCTGGGATTCATAAAGGACCTCAGGAGTGACACCGTGGCGAGGAGCTATCCATACGATATCTATCAGAAGGGAACACTGTTCAAAAGCAGGATCACGGTGATCAAGAGCAGCGTGGTAGTAGATGTCCGTATCAGTATAGACGACGGCAGGGAACGCTATCTCTGGCAGCATTCGAGTGGTAAACGCAACGTGCCGGAATGGGAATTCGAGCTGATCAAGTATAAATTCCCCCTCGCCCTGGAGTGGCTTCAGGATCCCGAGGTTGCAGGTACGGTCGTTACCACTCCCGATGATACCGGTTCTTACCGTCTTCGCTATGAGGTCGGCGATGACATTGTAACATACACGATCAACGGTTCGAGTTGGCTGCTCGAGAAGATGGAAGTCGCAAGCGTTTCGGACACCAGCTTTTCGTTCAGCGAGGCGTATGGCGACTACCGCAAGATTGAAGGGAATATGCCGTTCCCGAACCGCTTCACGGGTGTCTATAGGGAAATGCCGTACTATGAGTTCTTCATTCCCGTCATCGAGTACGGTATCGATATTCCCGATGCGTTCTTCAGGGTGACGGCGGAAGATACGCACGGGGTCGTCAAGCTGGTTCCGGCCGAAAAGGCCAAGGAGCCCGCAGGCGAGGTTCCTCCCGAGAAGAGCGACACTGCGCCGTAGCACGGTCGTTCGTCCAATTCATCGAATCTACAGGAGTTCGGATACCTTGAAGAGGGAATCGAAGGGGTAACCCGCCTCGGCAACATACCCGGTGGCGCCCTCCTCGCGATCGACGATCGTGTAGATGCCGATCACCTTTCCACCACAGCTCGATATTGCATCGGCCGCCCTCAGCAGCGAACCTCCGGTCGTCGCCACGTCCTCGAGGAGAATGACCCGCATTCCCTCCTCACATCTTCCCTCGACCAGGCTCCCGGTCCCGTGACCCTTCCGTTCCTTTCTCACGAGAAGTCCGTGTTTTTCGAGTCCCCGTTCGGCGCACAGTGTCAAGAGTGCACCGATAATAGGATCGGCGCCGATCGTGGGGCCTGCAAACGCTTCGTACTCGAGGTTCTCGAAGCGTTCGAGCAGGAGCTTGGCGGATAGGTAGAGTCCCCGGGAATGGAGCGAGGTCATCTTGCCGTTTATGTAGTAGGTACTCTTACGTCCTGAGACGAGGGTGAATTCCCCCTTCATGATCGAGCGCGCCTTGAGAATCTGTTTCAGCTCGTCACGTTCGTTCATGCCCGTCCTTTTGTTATCGGTGTTCCCGGCTACGATATAGCCGCTGCCGCGTGATCTTCATGTGGATCGGATACGGCCCTTCAACCAGTGAAGATCATGATTCCAAATACGATTTGATATAACTGTGCACGCTTCTCTCCCGTGTAGCAATGCATCATATCGCCACCGGATAGGATGTAGTGATACTTGCCCTGCATATTCAACGAGAGACTCTGTGTCAGTTTGTACAGAACACCTGCGCCGCAGTACATACCGAACTGGTTGTCGGTCAAGTGGCCCTCGAGCATGCCGGCATGAATGATGGTCGTGATCGTGTAGAGTCCGAATCCGGCTTCCCCCGAGATCGAGAATTTTTCCCCCAGCGAGCGGATGCCGAAGAATGCAACGGTCGCAGAGTAGATCTGCATCTCGACGTTGCGGTTCCATTGCGTGCATTCAATATTCTTGTCCCGGTCCTTCGAGTCCCCGAAGTTGTGGGAGGAGACGGCCACGGAAAGACCGAACCAGGAGCCGAGCCCCTCGATAAAGTGGAGCTCGATCTCGGTACCTTTGCCGTAGGCGTTCTCGAGCGCATTCGATCCGAACACTCCACCGATCCGAATACCGAAGAGCTCCCGGCCGCCGATATCGGTGCCGTGCAGGGGCTGCGATGCGCCGATGAGAGCGGCTGCGGTTGCAAGTACGAATCCTATGCGGGTATATCTATTCATCGTCGCTACAGTAACATACGTTCTTTTGGACGGCGAAGCAAAAACTTTCGTAGGGTATCCATCGAGGATTTTGTTGCCGTGAAACATTTTTCTCGATCGTCGGGATCGATGCTGATGCGTACCCGTCAACGGACGAGCATGAGCTTACAGGAAGCGACCGTCGTAGCGTTGTGGCGGAGGATGGCGAAGTAGAGTCCACTCGGAAGGATTTTTCCCTTCCGATCGCATCCGTTCCAGCGATAGGTTCCGGTTCCGGTTCGATCGGTTGCAATCGAATGGCGGAGCAGTTCCGTGCCGGCAACGGAGCAGATGATGATGTCGATCCGGCTTCCGGGGGCGTGTTGAATCACGATCTCCGTGTGCGGGTTGCAGGGATTCGGATAGCACACGACAGAGGGAGGGGGTGGGGTGGGATCGGTGTCGGCGGCCGAACCGGCCGTGCGAGCAACCATGCGCCTACCGGGCTTGATCGGAATCGGTTCGAATCCGTCATGGGGTGATGGCACGATCCCTGTTTGCCGTTCCTCGATACCGTCGACATTGATGTGTCCGAACGGTGCGCTGGAGTCGTCGACAATCAGCAGATACACGCGCCGTCCCCGGAAGGGCGTGAGATCCCAGAAACGTTCGGTCATCGTTTCGATCCCGAGGCCGGTCTCACGGAAGAGGATCTGCCCCGTGTGCTCGTCGCAGAGTGCGACGTAGCAGGAGTCAGGATAGTTACCGCCGCCGACGAGGAGGCGCATCGAGCACCCCGTGACGGGGAAGCTCTCCGAACGGATCGCACCCCGCGGCGCATCCCCCTGGAAATCCCCCGGTGTGGTGCCCGTGAGAGGGCCGCAGAAGCTCTCGTATGTACCGATCCACCAGTTCCCTTCGAAGCCGACGAAGGTGGTATCATCGCTGCGGTACCACGGGTTGTTGCCGAAGACCGGCTGGTGCTCGAAGGCATCCCCCCACAGTACGGACCATGATCCCGCCAACGGGTCGAACATATCGACAACGGGTGTATCACCTTCCCAATGAAGGGAATCGAAACGAATCGAGGACACGACGGCCCCGTACGGACCCTCATATGTCGTATGCCGGGAAATGAGATGCCGGTCACCGCCGATGCCGGTGAGCTCTGCCGCATGTCCCTCGTCGATGATGATGCGCCCGACGATATCCCATCCTGTTGTCAGGGAGTCCGAGGACATGTGCGAGATTCCTCCAACGGCCTCCTCTGTGAAGAAGAGGTGGTATCGACCGTCCCTCTTCAGGAGAAACGGACTTTCCAGAGCGTGCCAAGAGTTGTGTATGTATAGGGGCCCTACGTCCATCCAGGAGAAGTAATCATCGCTTCGGGCCAGCGCGATCGCCCCGAGCCGGCTTTTCGTGGTGGCGGTCTGCACCAGGTAGCAGGTGCCGCCTTCGTCGTGGAAGCACGGATCGCGGTAATTGGACCATTTATCCTCCCGCCACAACGTCCATGAGGTATCGCCGTGGAAGGGAGTGAAGAGTGCGGTCGAAGCCTTTGTCCAGAGCGATGGTATTCTCGTCAGTGCGAGGCAGGTGCGCTGAGCGATGCTGTCGTTTACACCGGTGTAGTACATCAGGAGGTAATGGGGGAAATTCGGGTATTCGACGATGCAGGGAGCCCATATGTTGTAGCAATCCCACTCCTCGGGGCCTGTCTCGAGAACCGGATCGTGGATCGTCCAATGACGGAGATCCGGTGAGGTGGCATACCCGAAGCTCTGCTGTGTGTGACGTATGTAGTAGAGGTGAAAGGTACCGTTGCGCTGGACAAGGGCATGATCCTTGACGATCTTGAACGGTTCGATGAAGACGGTTTGTTCGAAATCGTAGTGCACCGTGCCCTGCGCTCCCCCCACGCAAACCAGTATGCATACAAAGACGAGCACCGTCCCTGCGAATATTCTCGGTAGCGGTGCTTCACCAGTACTTCCGGATGGATTGCACGAGTAGCAAGCCGGGTGGAGGTGCGTATTACAGGTAACCGTGTTCATGCAGGATTAACGTAGCAGGATGAGCTTTTTCGTGAAAGTCTCTTTTCCGATCCGCAGCCGGCAATAGTAAACCCCCGAATGGATATTGCCTCTCCCGGAGAGGGCCGGATTCCATCTGAAGGTATGCTCTCCGACCGGTTTGGTACCGAGATCGAATGTATCGACGAGCCTTCCCGAGACGTCGAAAAAGGATATGCTAACCGGCTTGCTCCCGTTTGACGGACCTACCGTGAACGGTATCGTTGTGGCGGGATTGAACGGATTAGGGTAGTTCTGACCGAGTGCGCTGGTGATCTGCGGTGTTATGCCAGCTACCATGATCGGTCCGTACCGTGAGGGGTCGGTGGGATCGTGCTCGACGATGAAGTAATAAAGATCCTCGGTCGGGTCGTCGCACGGATCGAAGAATCGGTATGAGCCGTCGGGGTAGACGGGTGTAGTGTTCCGTTTTTCCATCACTTCCAGCAGTCCACAGGAACCCCGGTAGACATCGAATCCGGCCTTGTGGCGGCAGCAGATCGTCGACCAGGTAAGCAGAACACCGCCGGCTACCCGCTCTGCTGATGCGAAGGCGATCGTTACGGCTGTGATGCTTGTGAGTGTGATCGAGACATGTTCGGTCTCGCCGTCACCGACCTCGAGTGCGCCGATCGTTGTGTCCCGATATCCCGGCGCCGAGGCGTACATGGAGAACACGGCCGGTGGAAGAAACTCAAAACAGAAACAGGAATCCACAAAGGAGGTGCAAGACCCGATCAAGCTCCCAAGAGAGTCGTAGAGTGTAATGCATGTTCCCTCCGGCACGCCGGTGGGGGGATTGGAGTGTACCTCACCCTCGATGCGCCCGGTCGGTTGCTCCAGCGAGTATGCATAACTCGTATCATTGAAATGGAAATAGTAGTAACCGCTGTCGGCGAGGATCGCACCTATGTTTGGAGGATTGTAATCATACTCGGCGATGCCCCAGACACCGCTCCAGCCCCAGTGCTTGGGCAAGTAGGAGCCGTTCGCCGTAAACTTAAAGAAGACGGTGTCCGGATCTCCCGGCTCGTTGATGAACATGAGCTTCCGCCAGAGATGGTCGCCCATTTTTTCCATATTACTGGAAGTGTCGTTTGGTTCGCAGGTGAAACCGTTCCCGTTCCCCACGAGCTGGATCGAGGATATATCTAGCCCTCGAGCACCACTCGTCAGTAGAAGGAGGGTGCCTACGGCCAGGAAGATGATGTAGCGCCGGTACCCCACCTCTTCTTTCCTCTTCTGATGCGCATCTCTGGAGCCGGTACGAAAAGGATATATTTTTACCTCATAAGTATACCGTAATTCTTAGTCAAAGTCAATTTCATTCAATCGGTTACAGTAATCGCCTCCTTGCTTGATAAATCACGGCCCCTATTCCCACCTAAGTCACTAACTATATGTAATGTAAATAGCAAAGAACGTACCCCGAATCGATCGCTCCCCATTGTGACACGGGTTCGCTTATTCTTTTGAAAGCCTGCCGAAGCACCGACGATACGGGCGCCGCCCGACGGTGTTGTGCAACTGGTATCGCACATGTTCATAAGGCATTAGCGGTACGGTTTTTGCAGCGTTGTTGTACGGCCAGGTGTACCGTTGTAGATGTGAGGAATTAAGTATAGGTTTCCGTTACAGCTACAGCGATCGGTGACGTACGGCAACTGAGAGGCTCTTGCTGTACTTTGCAACGGAGGGTAGCGATTGGCAACAGAGACGTTAAAGGTAAACGAAACCTTCGAATCACGCGAGTACTTCAGCAAGGCGGATGCATGCATCAAGCGGGGCAACTACAAGCGCGCTGCAGCCATCCTTAACGAGGCGCTCAAGATCTCGCCGAACAATACGTTATATCTCTCACACCTCGGACTCTGTATCTGCATGGAAGGTAACCTGCAGGCCGCAGAGAGTATGTGCCGGAAGGCATTGCATGCATCTCCGCTTGATCCGGTGCTTCTCGTGAATCTGGGGCGTGTGCTCGTCGAACAGGAAAGGCGAAAGGAAGCGAGGGATCTATTGACGCGGGCGTATGCACTCGATAACACGAACGCGCAGGTGGCCCTCGAGCTTTCTCGCATGGGCGTACGGCGTGCACCCGTGCTCCCGTTTCTCAAGCGAAGTCATCCCGTGAATATCTTTCTCGGCAAAATCCGTTACAAGGCCATCGGCATACGCCAGACCTATTTCAAGAGGACGCACCCGTAGGGCACGGTGGCGTACCGGATTCCCTTCTAAAGATAACGGTGTTGCTGTGGCGCACCGGTTTTGCATTCGAACAGGTTCTGGTATCCTCCAGGCGTACCGGTATCCAATATAAAAAGCACTGGCATCGCCGAGTGGCCCGGAGTAGAATGCTTTCCCGTGCGGTGCGAAACACCCAGCGTGTGGTGTACCGTGAAAGCACCCGTACCGTCTGCACGGGGTGAACACGGTGCATGCATCAGTCGATATCCATTTCGGTATCAGGTAAAGCGTTTGGAAAGGGGTCCGAGCATAAGGTTGCTATTGTCCGTTTTCCTCCTCCTTCTGTTTTTCCTTTCCTGTGCAGGTCCGCAACGGGGGGAAGGGGACCATGTGGCTGTTCGGTGGAGCGACGAACGTGCCGCAATCGACATCGAGATCCTCACGCTTCTCGAACACAATCAATATGGGCGGGTCGTCGCACTGGCGGATAGTGCCATCGGGGCGGGGCATGGGGATCCACGGATTCTCGGACAGAAAGCGCAGGCACTCGGATCGCTCGGCAGGTACGATGAATCGATAGCCGTCTTCGAGAAGGCGATCATCGGCGATTACCAGAACTGCGAAAACCATCTCAATTTCGCAGTCATGCTCATGCGGGCGGGCAAGACCGGGCGGGCGATCACAGAATTCATGGTCGCAAAACGCTTCTGTCCTCCCAATCGCTTACCACTGATCAACCGCAACCTCGCAGTCGCCAATATCAAGCTCGGGGAGTCCGATCAGGCCATGCAGTATGTGCGGGACGGTCTGCGTATCGATCCCCTGGATCCTTACCTACGGGGTCTCGAGGGGATGCTCGTCGCCGATTCCGATCCCGCACGGGCCGAAAGTCTCTTCGTGCGTCTACGGCAGGCAGGCGATGTCGATCCCGAGTTTCTGTACCAGTTCGGCCTACTGTTACTCAGGACGGAACGGTCCGGCGAGGCGGTCGAGGTACTCTCTGCGGCGAGCAAACGCCGTCCCGGCGATTCCGCCATTCAGATCAATCTCGCCGAGGCGCTTAGCCGTGCGAGGCGTGATGATGAGGCCGAGACAGTGCTCCGCTCCCTCCTGGATAGTGAGGTCGGTCGCGATGCGACACGCAAGCTTGCCCGCCTGCTATTCAGGCAGGGGCGCTACGCTGAAGCTCTTGAGTACTACCGGGCGCTCCCGCCGACACCGGAATCCATGGACCGGATTGCCATGTGCCTGCACGGTCTCGGGAAGCTCGATGAAGCAATCGAGTGGGCGCGCAGGGCCCTCGAAGCGCGCCCCGAGTGGCCGGCGGCGATGGTGAACATGGCGGTGATCCTGGCGGCGAGTGGGGAGTTAGACGAAGCGGAATCGCTGCTCATACGGGTACTGGAGCTCGAGCCGGATAACATGACGGCCCGCATAAACCTCGATCGGCTTCGGCGTGCCCGCGCCAACGAGCCTTCCCGCCACCGGTAAGAAAAAGATTGTTCGATCGGGGCAGAATCCGATACAATACCCGCTGGGTCGAGAAACAATCCTTCGCTGGAATTCGTAATAAATAATGAGGGTTCCAGAATCGGAGGTTTCCGGAATGTATTGCAAGTACTGCGGAAAAGAGATCGCCGGGAACGAGGAGATCTGCATCCACTGCGGGAAACGGCTCAGGAGCGAGCCGTTCATGAGGCGGATGTACAGCTACGATCTCACCAAGCTGAAGCTGCCGAAGGAGAGTAAGAATCCGGGTGTGGCTGCGGCGATAGGCTTTTTCCTGGGGTGGATCTGTCTCGGCCCGCTCGGCTATGTCTACCTCGGCCAGTGGAACTGGTTCTGGATCACGTTCGTTGTGGAGATCGTTGCATATGCTCTCACATTGTTCTTCGGGGCATATATCATTCTTCCCATTATCTTCGCAATCCACCAGTACCAGATGGCCAAGGATCTGAACGAGATGCTGGCTCAGGAACGCAAGAAGGCGCAGGAAGAGCCCGAAGCGGCCGAAGGTACTGGGCCGGTCGGAGAATAGTAACCCGAGAGGACAGAGAAATTGGATCGAAACCTTGCCCTTGAGCTGGTCCGGGTGACGGAGGCTGCTGCCCTCGCTTCGGCCCGTTTTTACGGGAAAGGCGAGCCGCTCCAGGCCGACCGTGCCGCGGTCGATGCGATGGAGCTCGCAATTCAAGGCGTGAAGATCATGGGACACATCGTGATCGGTGAGGAACGCACGGGAAGCAGCTCGAAGCTGTGTGCGGGTGATATCATCGGTGCGGGTGATGAGCCCGAGGTCGATGTGGCCCTCGATCCCCTCGAATGCATCAACTCCCTTGCCAACGGCGGTTACAATGCGATATCGGCCATTGCACTCGGATTGCGTGGCGCCTTCAAGAACTTCAAGGGTGACTACATGCGGAAGATCGCCGTCGATAACGAGGCCGCCGACAGTATCGATCTGAACGCCTCCGTATTCGATAACCTCGTTGCCATTGCGGG
Source organism: bacterium (assembly GCA_020350885.1). Lineage (GTDB taxonomy): Bacteria > Krumholzibacteriota > Krumholzibacteriia > Krumholzibacteriales > Krumholzibacteriaceae. The sequence goes on from CP070727.1 coordinate 2,602,688, forward strand.
TGCAAAGCGTGTCTATGTCGAGGATCTCACCGTCTCGATCCTGGACCGGCCACGACATGCGCAGCTCATCGAGGAGGTTCGTGATGCGGGAGCGCGGATCGAGCTTCTCCACGACGGGGATCTGGCAGCGGCGATCGCCGCAGCTCTTCCGGGTACGGGTATCGATGTGGCGATGGGTGTAGGCGGTAAGAAGCAGGGTCTCATCGCAGCGGCGGCACTCTCGTGTATCGGGGGAGGCTTCCAGGCGCAGCTCCTGCCCGATGCGGATGCCGATCCCACTGCCCTGCCGGACGAGTTTCAAAGGACATACGGCCGGAGTGAGCTCGTCGGCAGCGAGAATCTCATGTTCGCCGCAACTGGTGTCTCGCACAGCGACTTCCTCGAGGGGATCATGTTCCGCCCGGGTGGGGCTATTACGAACAGCGTCGTCTTCCGCAGCAAGTCCGGGACGATTCGGTATCTCAGGACGGAACACTTCTTCGACAAGAAGCCCGATTATACGTAACGGATGAGCCGGTGGGAAGGGGGAGAGGGCGGAACGGGCGGCATATTCTCTATATTGCTAAATCACGTCCCGCTACAGAGCGTATACAGGTAACGATTTCTCACCGTGCAGGATCTCTTTTCTCAACATGTGCCGACACCGCTTGCCGACCGGGTGAGGCCCCGTACACTCGATGAGTTCGTGGGTCAACGGGAAATCGTCGGTGAGGGGAGGATACTGCGCCGCATCATCGAGAAGGGCCGGCTCGAGTCCTCGCTCATCTTCTGGGGGCCGCCGGGATGCGGCAAGACGACCCTGGCGCACCTCATCGCCGGCTCGGTCGAGGCGAACTTCGTCTTTTTCTCCGCCGTCACATCCGGGATTGCCGATGTAAAACGGATCGCTCACCAGGCGGATTCGCTGCTCAAGATGCACGAGAGGCGCACCATCCTCTTCGTCGATGAGATCCACCGTTTCAACAAGGCGCAGCAGGACGCCTTCCTTCCCTACATAGAGAAGGGGACGATTGTTCTCATCGGTGCCACGACCGAGAACCCGAGCTTCGAGGTGATCGCCCCGCTCCTGTCGAGATGCCGTGTCTTCATCCTGAAACCCCTCACCGAGGAGCAGATCGTCACGATCCTCGAGCGGACAATTGCAGATACCGAACGAGGATTCGGTGCACAGGCAATCGTGATCTCCGGAGACGATCTCGCCTATCTTGCCCACCTCTCGCATGGCGACGCCCGTGCCGCACTCAATGCACTCGAGATGGCGGTCGGGTCCCTGGACGAGACAGATGGCGAACGGGTGCTCACACGAGAGCTGGTAGAGGAGGCGCTGCAGAAGAAGAGTATCCTCTACGACAAGCAAGGTGAGGAGCATTTCAACCTGATCTCGGCGTTGCACAAGAGCCTCCGGGGCGGCGATCCCGATGCATCCCTCTACTGGCTGGCCCGGATGCTCGAGGCGGGGGAGGATCCGCTCTACATCGCACGGCGCCTTGTCCGCTTCGCCTCCGAGGATGTCGGGAACGCCGATCCGCAGGCCCTCCAGGTCGCCATCAATGCAATGGAGGCATTCCATTTCGTAGGCATTCCCGAGGGAAAGCTCGCCCTGGCACAGGCCGCTGTCTATCTCGCCGTTGCACCGAAGAGCAACGCCCTTTACACGGCCTACGATGATGCCGCCCGTGATGTACACGAACACGGCCCCCTCCCCGTACCCCTCTGGCTGCGCAACGCCCCGACCGACTTCATGAAGCGGATCGGCTACGGTAAGGGATACCGCTATCCCCACGAGGAACCCGGGGGCATCGTCGATCAGGAGTATTTTCCCGAAAAGCTAGCCGGCACCACGTACTACCATCCCATCGAGCGGGGATTCGAGCGTGAGATCATAAAGAGGATCGAGTACTGGCGCCGGGTGCGTGAAGAGGAAAGCCGTAGTAAGGATTGAACTTTCAAAAGGTTGCGTCGTTCGTCGCAGATACCGCTTGAAAGCACCATCCCCACCTGCGACGAGCTTATCTTGACTTTTCCAATTCACTGTGAGATAATTAATTACGAGAAGTTACGTGAATCGGCCTTGATTATTATGCTTAGGTACATCAAGGGAGCTGCATCATGCGAAAGGCCAGGCCTGTTCTTGTTACCGTTTTCCTGCTGGCAATCCTGATGCCCCTTCAGGGGGAGACGTATACCCAGTGCTACGGTCCCCTTGCCCTGGCTGAGAGCTACTTCGAGTTCGACTATCTCGTGCGCCTCGCTGTGCACTTCGGGAACCTGTCCGACCTGCCGGACAATATCGTCTGCTGCAGGGCGGCCACGCCCGGGGAGTCGCCGATCGAGGTTCCGATCTACGCCTATAATCTGCACGAGGGTATCACTGGAATCGAATTCACGGTGGAGTCGAACGATTCCATCGCCGACTTCGTGCCTGCACACTGCTTCTGTATCCATCAGAAGGACGTGTGCAAGTACACTGATTATTGGTGTATCGACCTCCAGCTCTGCACGTGCGAGATGATATGCGGACCGGTGCTGGTCGGCCATGTTGTGGTCATCCCCGTCTCGGGAGCCGATCCCCTCTTCATCGATCTCGTGCCCAACCGGCAGACGCACCAGATGCTTGCCTCCGATGTGCACGGCAGGGAGCACAACGTCTTCTCGCCCCACCACGGGGGTTACATCGGAGACGGTTTCCTGTACGCGTGCCAGGAGCCGATCTGCGAGGAGCCGAACTCGCCGGTGCTCGATTTCGACGCCTCGATGGGGCATGTCTGCGCGGTGAGGCTTGCATGGCGCGCCGGAGGGGGCAACCGCACCGTGATCCGGTTCCGGACCGATCAGTATCCGACCGGATACGAGGACGGTGAGCTGGCGATAGAGATTGCCACCATACCGGGACGGACGTATCTGTTCTACCACACGCACTTCCCGACGGAGCACTACCTCTACTACAAGGCATTCTCGATAACCCGCGATGCGGCGGGAGATGTCGTGAACAACTCCTTTGTGGAATGCTCGTCGGTCGACTGCCTTCTTGCTACCTGCGTAAACGCAACGGAGGAATCTTCGTGGGGTAGCATCAAGAAGCAGTTCACCGAGTAGGGACAGTGTGTGTAAGGAAATCGGTCTGGCGTTTGTCTAACGATTGTCCGGGTCTCGGATCAGACGGAGGAGTGTGAGTAGCTCGTCCATACTCCCGAGTGTGAGATCGGCGCCCTGGAGATCGAATCCCCTCGTAATCGGTGTCTCGATAATGATCACGTCCATACCCGCGCCCTTTGCACTCCTGATCCCCTTTTCGGCATCCTCGATTGCACAGCAGCGCTCTGGCGGCATGCGGATCGCACCGGCCGCCGTGACGTACGTTTCGGGATCGGGCTTGTAGCGTGTGATGCCGTCCTTGCCGACGACGGCGCCGAAGAACGTCTCGAGTCCGTTGGCTTTGAGAATCGCCCGGATATCCTGCTCGTACGAACCGGAGGCGATGGCAAGCGTGTAGCCGGCCGCATCGAGCTCACGGATAACCTGTTCGGCGGCGGGGACGAGGCCGATCTCCCCGCTCCGGCAGAATGCGGAGTAGATAGGGTCCTTGTATCGTCTGACCTCGTCTGGATCGAGGTCGAGATTGTACCGCCTGATCTCCCCCTCGGCGCCCCCTCCCTTCGATGTCCACTCCCGCCAGTACTCCTTGCGGTCGAGCACATGATTCCATTTGGCGAAAGCCCGGGAGTATGCCTCGAAATGATACGGCTCCGAGTCGACGATGATGTTATCAAAATCGAATATGACGCCGTCGGTACCGTCGAGGATCCGCCGGAGTCGCTCTGTGTTCTGCACGGTCGTTCCTTTCTTACCATTCCTTTCCGAGCACATCGACGCCGCGCCGCAGGGGCACGAGAAACCGCAGGAAGCGGTACATCAGATAGCATTCCAGTGCGAAGGAGAGGAACCCGAGATAGCCGAGCACCGGCATCTCGAAGAGCTTGATCTCGGGCAGGTACGGCACGTGGTAGTTCCACTTCGTACCTGCCCAGAAGTTCCAGAATTCCCAGAGAACCCCGCAGACCGCCCCCGAGAGAATAAGGGAAACGAAGAAGCGGTAGTTGCCCCTTCGAAACATCGCCGAGAACGAGCCGACATTCAGATGATCGTTCATTCCCTCGAACCAGAGCAGCACGCTGATCCAGGGAAGGGGGCAGAGGTAGCGGGAGGGAAAGAGGAGTGTGACGACAAAGAGCACAAAGCCGGTGTAGAAGAATCCCTGCACCACCCGGGGGCTGAAATTCACGGGCCGGCGGCCCGTCAGACGTTCGCCGAGGAGTGTTTCGATGAGCTCCGCCGTCAGTAGGATCCCCGGAAGGATCGTCCCGTACGACCAGGCATAGCCGATCCAGCGCGCAGCGGTGCCCTCCGGCAGGTTGATGTATGACCAGTTCTTGAGCAGGAGGTTTACACCCTCGAAGACGTACCAGGTGATGATCGAGAGCGGCCAGAGGAGCAGGAACTCGGCACGGCGCGCCGTCAGGGGGGATTCGCCCTTGAGGGATGCTATGAGGGCATCCATGAGCAGGATGTAGCCGGTCCAGACGAGGGGCGTGAAGTAGGTTTCGACGAATGCATTCCCCCTGAAGAGGAGAATCTCGCCGATGACGAGAATCGCAACGCCGATCAGGCCATGTATGGGGAACCGTCGCTTCATGGTATCACACGATCGTTTCGTTCGATGCATCGCCTCGGCTTTTCAATGCGGTTGGTATGCAACTCTCCAGAAAGAAACATAAGGTCGAGCGCTCCTTGACGATGCACCGTAAGGCAATATTCGATTGACGGTACGGCTGCAAACCTCGTAAGCTATGGGAGAAAAGTACCATCGATTTCTCATTTCCTCAAGTAGTCCTTTGGATTTGTCTGGAAGGGGCTCGTGAACTCGCCTGCTGCCGGAACACCATCCCCCCGCAGGGGCACCATCGGCTTGGTTCGGAAGACTCCCTACGGTTTCCGTAGCCGGTTCGGCCTGCTGCTCGGTCCCCTTCTCTTTGTTGTCTTCCTCGTTCTTCCCGAACGTGTCCTGGAGGGCGATGCGAAACGGGTGGCGGCGGTGGCTGCACTGATGGCCGTGTGGTGGATCTGCGAGAGCATCCCCCTTGCGGCGACGGCCCTCATACCTCTTGTGGCCTTTCCGCTGCTCAAGGTTGTGCCGTGCCGGACGGCCGCCTCTTCGTATGCGGCCCCGGAGATATTCCTCTTCATGGGCGGCTTCTTCATCGCCATCGCCATGCAACGCTGGAACCTCCACCGGCGGATCGCACTCGGTATCGTGCGCCTCGTGGGGGTCCGTGGCGACCGGATAATCCTGGGATTCATGCTGGCCACGGCGTTTCTGTCCATGTGGATCTCGAACACGGCAACCACGATGATGATGCTTCCGATCGGGCTGGCGGTGCTCATGACCCTCGAGGAACACACCACGGGGGCCTGCGGGGAACGGTTCTTCGAATTCAAGACTGCCCTCATGCTTTCGATTGCATACGCCGCAAATATTGGCGGTATCGGAACCCTGATCGGCACACCGCCCAATATCGTATTCGCAGCCCAGGTCCGTACCCTCTTTCCCCGCGCTGGGGAGATCAGTTTCGTCAAGTGGATGGCGGTGGGGCTCCCGCTCGTGGCCGTCTTCATACCGATTACCTGGCTCGTGTTGACGCGGCTGGCCCTGCGGGGTGCGCACATCGTTGCGGGAAGCGGCGCGGATGCGATCGAGCGGGAGCATGCCGCACTCGGACCGATGAGCCCGGGTGAGAAGCGCACCCTCGTGGTCTTTCTGGCAACGGTTGCCGCCTGGATCACGCGTGCGGATATTACGGTGGGCGAGTTCACATTCAGGGGATGGGCATCTCTCTTGTCACTCGGCCCGTTCGCACACGATTCGACGGTTGCCATGGCTGCGGCGATCACCCTTTTCCTCGTGCCTGTCGACTGGAGAAGGGGGATCTTTCTACTCGACTGGAAGTCCGCTCGAGAGATCCCCTGGGGGATACTCATCCTCTTCGGTGGTGGAATCGCCCTCGGCAAAGGTTTTTCCGAGAGCGGACTGGCGGCGAAGATCGCCGGGGCGATGGAGATGTGCGGGGGTGCACCGATCGTGCTCCTGATCGTTCTCACAGCCCTCCTGGTGACCTTTCTCACCGAGATTACCTCGAACACGGCGGTCGCCACGATCTTCCTGCCGATACTTGCGGCCACCGCTGTCGGGCTCTCTCTCCATCCCTTTCTGCTCATGATCCCGGCGGCGATCTCCGCCTCGTGTGCGTTCATGCTGCCGGTTGCAACGCCGCCGAACGCCATCGTCTTCTCGAGTGGTGCGATTCCCATGACGGGGATGGTGCGGATCGGCGTGATGATGAACTTCATCGGCATCGCACTCGTTACACTCGTCGTCTATCTGCTGGCGATCCCGGTCTTCGGGATTCTTGTATCGAGGCTGCCTGAATGGATCGGTTAAACGGAATAAGACTGGGAATAAACAGCCAGGTGCTCAAGATAACCGTGCTGAATCCGCAGCTCGAGATGGATGTGCACCAGATCCTTCGGGAGCTGGGGCTCACTTCCCGCTGGATAGCGCGTTCCGAGCTCTTCGCCTGCCTCGATACGCACGGCAGGGTGGAGGGAATCGCATGTACCAAGGTCTTCGGTGAGGACTGCTTGCTCTTGCTCGTGGCCGTGCGGCAAGGGGTGCAGCGGAAAGGGCGCGGAAGCGCCCTTGTAAATCATGTCCTGGGGTATTATGCTGGGAACTGTAAGCGGGTGTACGCCCTCGCAGCCGGCGCCGAGTCGTTCTTCCTGCGATTCGGCTTTCAGGCGGTCCCGGCGGGAGGGCTTCCCGAGACGATAACGGGCTCACCGGAGCTCGGGGAGCACCTCACACCGGAGATGGCGGCGATGGTGCGTTCCCTTCCCCGGAAGACGGTTATCACGTAACGGTGCTATCGGGACGTACTTCCAGGACGTCCCCGGAAATCGGTTACCTGCTAGTGTTGCTGTTAGGGGCGGCTACACCCGGAATTCCCCGGAAATCCTTGATTGGATAATATTGCATAATGGACATGCGGGTGCAGACCTGCTATATTGGGATGTCTTTTTGTCGAGGTGATCTGATGTCAGGGAGTGCTTCACAGGATATATTCGAGATCGGTGCGGCGAGTGACCGCGGCTCGGTTCGTGAGTTCAACGAGGACTACTACGGGGTATTCGAGCCGGAGACCGAGGAGCTCATGGCGAGCCGGGGGGTCCTGACCGTTGTCTCGGATGGAATGGGTGGGCATTTCTCCGGGGGTGCCGCCAGCAGGACGGCCGTCGATGCCCTGGGCGAGGTCTATTTCGAGGACTCGCAAGGGGACGCCTTGAACGCGCTCAGCTGGGCCTTCAAAGAGGCCAACCGCCGTGTCTTCGAGAAGGTCGGTGAGGGGCGGAAGGGTCTTGCCGGTACGACCTGCACCGCGGTCGCTCTCTTCGGTGACAGGGTTCATATCGCACATGCGGGGGATTCACGGGCCTATCTGGTTAGGGATGGTGCAATGCACCAGCTCACACGGGATCACAGCGTCGTCGGGGAACTCGTGCGCCAGGGAATGCTCGATAACGATGAGGCGCGCAGCCACCCGCACCGCAATATCATCACGCGGGCCGTGGGCTTGCGTGATGAGATCGATATCGATATCTGCAGGGATATCCGTATCGAGGAAGGTGATATCGTTCTCCTCTGCTCGGACGGACTCTTCTCGATGATCGCCGAGGACGAGATCGCCGAAATCGCATCCGGCGCACCACCGGAGGATGCGTGCGAGCGGCTTGTCAAGCGGGCGAAGGAGGAGGGGGGCACCGATAACATCACGGTCATAATCGCCAAACGACTGTAAGAACCGCTCACGCGCGAAATTGCCGCATCCGTGCGATATCCCCACACAACACTATACCAATCCAAATATTTAAAAGATTACATTGAAGCCGGCACCGAAAAGCACCGTATCGTTGAGGGAGATCTCTGTGAACACCTGGTATTCATGCGTGATGCTTACATTCACACCCGCCCGAATCACCGTGTCGGTATCAGAATCCCAGTCGTCCTCGCTGCAGGGCCAGCACTGGCCGCGCTCTTCGCCGCATGACGGTCGTTTGACGAAGTAGGTGGTAAGAAGCATTAATGAGGCGTATGGCTCTATCGGTACGTTTGTCTCCGCCCGAAGTATACCGCTCGCCATGATGGTCAGGCCGAGCTGGTTGCGGTTGTAGCTGCCCGAGCGGAAGTGGCCGAAGGAGAGCCCCGCCGCCAGATCGACCGGGAAGTCCGAGGAGCTGCTTATGGGATAGTATTTGAAGTCGACGCCCGCCCCGATGGAGTTCTCCCCGCACTCACGGTCGTATCCGATCTGGAAGCCGATATCGCTCCTGCCGGTGACGAGGAACCGGGCCATAACACCTGCGCGGATGGCCTCCTCGCCGGCCAGGAGAAAGAATCCCCCCTCACCCTCGCTTGCGACGGCCGCCGTCGTGAACTGGCCGAAGCTCTGGGTGTGGGCGGCAGGCGGGTGGGTGAGGAGCACGAGGAGCGGCAGGATCAGCAGCGCTTTCTTCATCCGATTGTCTCCTTACAGGGCACAGCTTCGAACCACTATAGCACGCGGGGGATCGAGATGCGAATGGTAAAGTGCAATTCAAGTCTTTACATTTGTTAATTATTTGTTATAATTATAATTAGGGGTGATTCTATCGGCGCATCGACCCCATATTCAGCCCGAATCTTTTTTTCTAATTTTGTATTGACACCCTATATCTGGTGTGTAATATTCAACGTCGCCACAAGATATAGAGTACGTCGGCTACGGGTCAACTAACGAATCTGATATCGCTAACTTGTTAATATATTGGAGGTTATCATGGCTAACACCCATTGGAATTCGCGTCTTACCGAGAACGCCATGCGCGTGCTGGAGAAGCGATATCTGCGGAAGGATATCGACGGCAAGCTCACCGAATCACCCGAGGAGATGTTCCGCAGGGTCGCCTCCAACGTTGCCTCCGCCGAGCGGCTGTACGGTAAGTCCGAGCGATGCAAGAAGTGGGAAAAAGAGTTTTACACCATGATGGCCTCGCTCGATTTTCTGCCCAATTCACCGACGCTGATGAATGCCGGCGCAGAGCTCCAGCAGCTCTCGGCCTGCTTCGTTCTTCCGATAGACGATTCGATGCAATCGATCTTCGAGACGATCAAGCACACGGCCCTCATTCACAAGAGTGGTGGCGGGACGGGCTTTTCATTCTCGAGGATCCGCCCCAAGAATGATGTCGTAAAGACCACGAAGGGTATCTCGAGCGGACCGATCTCCTTTATGACCGTCTTCGATGCGGCCACGGAGACCGTCAAGCAGGGAGGCACGCGCCGGGGCGCGAACATGGCGATCCTTCGAGTCGACCACCCGGACATTCTCGATTTCATCACCGCCAAGCGAGACAACAGGAGACTCAACAACTTCAACATCTCCGTCGCCGTAACGGAGGAGTTCATGGCTGCGGTGAAGGAGGACCGGGACTACGAGCTCATCAATCCGCACGGCGGTGACGTGGTCGATCGGATCTCGGCACGGAAGGTCTTCGAGATGGTCGTCGAGCTCGCCTGGAAGAACGGCGAGCCGGGGATCATCTTCCTCGATCGCATCAACGAGCACAATCCGACGCCCCATGTGAGAGCGATAGAGAGTACGAACCCCTGCGGCGAGCAGCCGTTGCTTCCGTATGAATCGTGCAACCTCGGCTCCATCAATCTCGCCCATATGGTGAAGCGGACGAACGGGGGCACCAACATTGACTTCGACAAGCTCGGCGCCAGTGTCAAGAAGGTGATCCGGTTTCTCGACGATGTGATCGATGTGAACCGCTACCCGCTTGAGAAGATCCGCGAGATGACGCTGAACAACAGGAAGGTGGGGCTCGGGGTCATGGGATTCGCCGATATGCTTGTCCAGATGGAGGTTCCGTACGACTCCGACGAGGCCCTCGAGATCGCCGAGGAAGTGATGGGGTTCATTCAGCGCGAGTCGAAGGCGGCGAGCGCCGAGCTCTCCAAAGAGCGTGGTCCCTTCCCGTACTACAAGGGGAGCATCTACGATACGGGTGACGACTCCAAGATGCGAAACGCAACGACCACCACGATCGCGCCGACCGGCACGCTGAGTATCATCGCCGGGTGCTCGAGCGGGATCGAGCCCCTCTTCGCCGTGGCCTTCATCAGGAATGTGATGGACAACGACGAGCTGGTCGAGGTGAATCCGCTCTTTCAGGAGATCGCCGAGCGTGAGGGCTTCTACAGCGAGGAGCTCATGAAACACATCGCCGAGGAGGGTTCGGTGCAGGGGATCGAGGAGATCCCTGAGAAGTGGCGGCGGATCTTCGTCACCGCCCACGACATCACGCCCGAGTGGCACGTACGTGTGCAGGCGGCCTTCCAGAAGTACACAGATAACGCGGTCTCGAAGACCGTGAACTTTCCCAAGTCAGCCACCAAGAAAGAGGTCGAGGAGGTCTATCTCAGGGCGTACGAGCTCGGCTGCAAGGGGGTCACGATCTACCGGGACGGGAGCCGCGAGGAACAGGTGCTCAATATCGGCAAGGTGAACAGGGGGGAGGCCGAGGCGGCGGAGGCCATGGCCGGGGGCGATATGGAGCTCGAAGGGCTCACCCCGCGGGCACGGCCGTCGGTGATCACCGGAAGCACGCGCAAGATGACCACCGGATGCGGCAACCTCTACATTACGATCAACGAGGACGAGCAGGGCCCGTTCGAGGTCTTCACCCAGATGGGCAAGGCCGGCGGGTGCTCGGCCTCGCAGGCCGAGGCGATCAGCCGCCTGATCTCACTGTCACTCAGGGCGGGGATCGACTGCAAGGAGGTCATAAAGCAGCTCAGGGGCGTGCGCTGCCCGAACCCCGGGTGGGAGAAGGGTGGGATGATCCTCTCGTGCAGCGATGCGATCGCCAAGGCACTCGAGCGTTACCTCCTGGAGAGGAAGACGCCGGTCGGCCAGAAGGTGAAGGCGATGTCGGCCGGCTATCTCGAGCGGGTGCCCGGATTCTGCCCCGACTGCGGCGGCGCCCTCGATCACGAGAGCGGCTGCCTCGTGTGCCGCTCCTGCGGCTTTAGCAAGTGCGGGTAAGCGTACTGGAGGATATCATCTTCCACCGGTTCGCATAGATTCATAGAATGAAGAGCGAGCCCCATGCGAGCCATCGGATGGGGCATTATTATCGGCGGTTGTGGAGCCGATTGTCGAAAGAAAAGAGTAGAGATTCGGAGGATGCCCATGCCAGAGAAAGTAGAATTGGAAGTTCCCCTTATGCTCGCCCCCGTGCCGGTGGTTCTCGTCGCGAGCGCCCACGAGGAGTTCGGCCAGAATGTGCTCACGATCGCCTGGTGCGGAGTTGACTGCAGCGATCCGCCAACGATTCATGTCTCGATCCGTCCCAGCAGGCACTCCCACCGCATGATCAAGGAGAGCGAGGTCTTCACGGTGAACTTCCCGACGAGCGACCTCCTTCGTGCCGTCGACTTCTGCGGCACCGTCTCGGGCAGCCTAGGGGATAAGTTCGGGCCGGCCGGCCTCACGCCGGTTGCCGCCAAGGAGGTCAAGGCCCCCCTCATCGCCGAATGCCCCGTGAATATCGAATGCATCGTGCGTGATATCATACCGCTCGGCCTTCACGATATGTTCCTCGGGGAGATCGTTGCCAGCCATGCCGACAAGGCAGTCGTCAAGGAGGGTTGGGTTGATTTCAGCAAGATCCCCCTCATCTCCTTCGTCAATGGCGAATACTGGTCCATCGGCGAGAAGATCGGTGACTTCGGATGCGTGGTGGAGAAGACGTAGCGTGGGCGCGGGGGTGAGGGATCGGGTACATAGCACAGGGTACGAAGTCCCGCTTATCCTATTGAAATCACCGTGGGCATGCGCTACAATGCGTTTCTGCAACGTCGGTTTTGTGCGGTGATCTTAGGGGCACTGAGCGTTGGTATCAAACGTGTGGAGGTGTGGAGGATGGGAGCGATCAAAGATGCCATGCTTAGGGAACTTACGTTACGCGGGTACAGCAGGAGCACGAAGAAGGCGTACCTGAATCAAGTGAAACGTTTCGTACGACACTTCATGCAAAGCCCCGAGCAGCTGGGAAGAACTCATATTCACGAGTATCTCATGTACCTGACGGCACGTGAGCGGGTGTCGACGGCCTATCGGGACCAGGCGGTGAGCGCGCTCAAGTTTCTCTACGGCGCCGTCCTGAAGCGGCCGCTCGTATACGAGGGATTGCCCCGGCCCAAAAAGGAATACAGGCTGCCGCAGGTTCTCTCCGCCGGGGAGGTGCGAAGGCTCATCGAGGCCATCCGAAACAGGAAACACGCAGCGATCGTGATGCTGCTCTATTCCGGGGGGCTCAGGGTTGGCGAGGTTGTGCGGCTGAGGGCGGACGATATCGACTCCGACCGGCGCATGATACGCGTGAGGATGGGGAAGGGGAAAAAGGACCGCTATACGCTGCTCTCGGGAGTGACGCTGGAGGTTCTGCGGGATTACTGGACGACGTATAAACCCGGTAGGTGGCTCTTTCCCGGGGGGAGGAAGGGGAGGCATATCACGGAGCGTTCCGTGCAGAGGGTTGTCGAGAATGCAGCAAAGCGGGCCGGTATTCATAAAAGAATAACGGCGCACACGCTCCGTCACAGCTTCGCCACACACCTCCTGGAGGGGGGCACCGACCTCCGGTTCATTCAGGAGCTATTGGGCCATAAGAGCTCCAAGACCACCGAGGTCTACACGCACGTGACGAGAAAGGATCTGTCGAGAATCGTCAGTCCGTTGGATAGGATCACATCTGTAAATAAACGAAAAGGAACGTCGCAAATGACCCCAAAACCAAAACATTAAACGACACATTTCTACAGAAATAAGCTGTTATGCGAAGAACCAAATGTGCTTTTAATTCAATGCTAACTATGATATAATATCTCAAGGGTGAGAAAAATGAGGCGCGCCGAATATGCCATAACATTTTTCTTCTTAATTTTCTTATTGATTCCACAACATAGTAATGGAGATGTAATTCACGGGAGCGCAGAATTGTATCAAAACCAAGGCTGGGATTTTAGCGATTCGTGCTACGTATCAATGTACACTGCCGATATGGTAATATTTCATGGACTCGATTCTAATTTTGTGCCTCATGAAGCAGTCATAACGCTGTATGGGGGATGTTTGTCTGATAGTGCATACAATGAGCTCACGATTGCGCCAGCAGATCCACTGAATTATGTGCAGGAATTAGGAATATACTTACATCAGTGCTATGTGATTATTACAGAGGAAGGGCATTACGTTAAATGCCAAATATCTTGGGGATCTTCGGCATATATCATTGAATATACATACCAGCCTGATGGAACAAGATGGTTGGTTGATGAAATTGGCGTGGATCACAGTACGTGGGGTAGAATCAAAGCGCTATTTAGATAGTCTGGTTCTTCGCATAACATGTGCGTATGCAGCTGCGGATCCCGGTGGTCGCCTTCACTTAAATGGCCTTTGACACGGCGGTTGCGGGGCATCCGCCGCGTCAACCGGGCCTGTTGGCCCGGCGGCCATTTCGCATACGCCTTGTCCGTTATGCGCAACTGTGAAATGGAAGATTTAGAATTATCCTAATAATAGTATGTTGATATTCGCTATTAAATCTTATTTTATAGGAATACACGCAGAATAATTCAGGAGTAAATATGAAAGAGTTGAAGAAAAGTATTGATATACATTAAAATATGAAAGTCAA
>CP070727.1:2616647-2633399 GCA_020350885.1 bacterium
GGTCACGACGCCGGCGCCGACGGTGCGGCCTCCCTCTCGAATCGCAAACCGAATCTCCTTCTCCATCGCCATCGGTGTGATCAACTCAATCGAAAGCTCCACATCATCACCCGGCATCACCATCTCACGCCCCTCGGGCAGCGTCGCAACTCCCGTCACATCGGTGGTACGAAAATAAAACTGCGGACGATACCCATTGAAAAACGGCGTGTGCCGCCCACCCTCCTCCTTCTTGAGAACATACACCTTGCCATTGAACTTCTTGTGCGGCGTCACCGACCCCGGTTTCGCCACCACCATGCCCCGCTCCAGCTCATCCTTCTCCACACCACGTAGCAGCAACCCAACATTGTCACCCGCCATCCCCTCATCGAGACTCTTGCGAAACATCTCAACTCCCGTAACCACCGTCTTGCGCGTATCCCTGATACCGACCACCTCAACCGCATCCCCAACCTTCACCTTGCCTCGCTCAACTCGCCCCGTACCTACCGTCCCTCGCCCCGTTATCGAAAAGACATCCTCAACCGGCATCAGAAAATCCCTGTCAACATCCCGCTCCGGAACCGGTATGTAACTGTCCACCGCATCCAACAACTCCCACACACACTTCACATCATCACTCGTGCCATCATCACTCTCGAGCGCCTTGAGCGCACTGCCACGTATTATCGGTATCTCATCGCCCGGAAACTGATACTCACTGAGGAGCTCTCGAACCTCCAACTCCACCAAATCCAATAACTCCGGATCATCCACCATGTCCGTCTTGTTCATAAACACAATCAAATACGGCACATTCACCTGACGAGCCAACAAGATGTGCTCACGCGTCTGCGGCATCGGCCCGTCCGCAGCAGACACCACCACTATCGCCCCATCCATCTGCGCAGCCCCCGTTATCATATTCTTGATATAGTCCGCATGCCCCGGACAGTCCACATGCGCATAGTGACGGTTCTCCGTCTCATACTCCACATGCGCCGTCGCTATCGTTATCCCTCGCTCCTTCTCCTCTGGCGCCTTGTCTATCTCATCAAACGGAACGTAACTCGCCAACCCCTTCGTCTCCAAATGCTTCGTCATCGCCGCCGTGAGCGTCGTCTTGCCGTGATCAACATGCCCTATCGTACCCACATTCACATGCGGCTTCGTCCTCTCAAACTTCGCCTTGGCCATCTGCCTTCCTCCTTCAGTGCACCAGGCCACGAATGTGACCGAGTTTCTCAGCGATCATCTCCGGCGACATCTGACTATAATGTGAAAACTGCATGGTATAAATTGCTCTGCCCTGTGTCAGAGACCGGAGGGCGGTCGCATACCCGAACAAGTCGGAAAGGGGGGCCTGTGCCGCGATAACCTGTGCGTCCGCCCTTTGGTCCATCCCTTCCAACTTACCCCTTCGCATATTGATATCATTTATAACATCACCGACGTACTCGAGAGGGAGAACGACCTCGAGACTCATAATCGGTTCCAGGAGAACCGGATTCGCCTTTTTCACACCGTCGTTGAAAGCGATACCGGCGGCGATCCTGAATGCGAGGTCCGTGGAATCGACCTCGTGAGAGGAGCCGTCCACGAGGTTGACCCTGATATCGATCACCGGGTATCCCCCGAGGGGACCGCACCCCATCGATTCCTTGATCCCGTCCTCGACGTACGGTATATACTGTTTCGGTACCGCACCACCCGTAATTCTGTTCTCAAAGATAAAGCCTTCGCCGGGCGCCGGCTCGAGCTCGAGCACTACATGCCCGTACTGGCCCTTGCCGCCGCTCTGCCTGATGAACTTACCCTCAGAACGGTAGGAGGTGGTGATCGTTTCCTTGTAGGCCACCTGCGGGCGGCCGACGTTCGCACCAACCTTGAACTCCCGGAGCATCCGGTCTACCAGAACCTCCAGATGCAACTCTCCCATTCCGGAGATGAGCGTCTGCCCCATCTCCTTGTCCAGCCTGACGTGGAACGTCGGATCCTCCTCACTGAGCCGCTGAAGAGCCTCCGACAGCTTTACCTCGTCTGCCTTCGTCTTCGGCTCGATCGCCACAGAGATCACCGGCTCGGGAAAATGCATCATCTCGAGCTGCACGGAATGCTTCGGGTCGCAGAGGGTATCGCCCGTCGCAGAATGCTTGAGCCCCACAATCGCCACGATATCCCCCGTGCGGATCTCATCGATATCCTCCCGCTTGTTGGCGTGCATCCTGAGTATCCGCTGCAAGCGCTCCTTGCGCCGGTTGCCCGCATTGACCACCTGCGAGCCCGACCGCACCACACCACTGTAGATCCTGATATAGTGGAGCCGTCCCACGTAGGGATCGGTCATCACCTTGAAAACCAGCGCCGAGAAGGGCGCCTCATCCGACGGCGGCCGTTCCTCCTCCTTCTTCGTGAAGGGGTTCAGGCCCGTAACCGGCGGTATATTCAACGGATTGGGGAGATAGCCGACCACCGCATCGAGCAGCTGCTGCACCCCTTTGTTCCGGAAGGCGGCACCGCACAGGACCGGTACCACCGCCACATCGAGCACCGCTTTTCGAAGTGCAGTGTGGATCGTCTCCTCGCCGACATCGGCACCGTCGACCACGTGGTGCAGGATCTCCTCATCGTAATCAGCCAGTGAGCCGAGGAGCTTCTCACGCGCCTCCTTGCTCTCCTCCATGAGATCACGCGGAATCTCGGCCTCGGTGAAGCTCGCCCCCAGGCTCTCCTCGTCGTAAAAGATGGCTTTCATCGAGATGAGATCGATGACACCTGTGAAGAGCTCGCCGGAACCTATCGGATGCTGAATCGGTACCGCATTGGCTCCCAGCCGTTCGGACATCATGCGCACGACGTTCTGAAAATCCGCCCCAACCCGGTCCATCTTGTTGATAAACGCCAGGCGGGGGATGCGATAATGATCGGCCTGCCGCCATACCGTCTCCGACTGCGGCTCGACACCGCCGACTCCGCAGAAGAGTGCGACCACACCATCGAGTACCCTGAGGCTCCGTTCCACTTCGACGGTGAAATCGACATGCCCCGGTGTGTCGATGATGTTGATGCAGTGGTCCTTCCAGAAACAGGTCGTCGCAGCCGACGTGATCGTAATGCCGCGCTCCCTTTCCTGCTCCATCCAGTCCATCACCGCGCTTCCCTCGTGCACTTCACCCATACGGTGAACCTTGCCTGTGTAATACAAGACCCGTTCGGTGAGGGTGGTTTTACCGGCATCGATGTGGGCTGCGATACCGATGTTCCGTGTTTTTTCGAGAGGGAATTCTCTCGGCATTGCCTCTCCTCACCAGGGCCATCCGATCCCGCCCCGGCGAGGGAGCATGCGAGATCAGATGTTCCTGTAACGCCCGATGCTGTTAAAGCAATTGTGCTTTCGTTTCATCTATGTAATCCCTACCCTCGTTGGCCCCCGTCCCCCGGGACGAAGGCCAATTTGGATTTCACCCCGCCACCTCACCAAGAATATCTCAACCCGGCTGTCGCTGCCGGGAAATAAACTACCACCGGTAATGCGCGAAGGCCTTGTTTGCCTCGGCCATACGGTGTGTATCCTCACGCTTCTTTATCGACGGACCCTCATGCTTGTATGCAAGAAGCAGCTCGGCGGCGAGCTTCTCGGACATCGTATGTTCCGGACGCTGCTTCGCATATCCGATGATCCATCGCATCGCGAGCGCCAGGCGCCTGTTCGACCTGACCTCGATCGGCACCTGATAGGTGGCCCCGCCAACGCGCCGGGATGTCACCTCGAGAACCGGCTTCACATTGTCGATCGCCTTCTTGAGCACCTCGAGACCGTTCTGCCCGGTCTTCTTCTCGAGGATATCGATCGCGCCGTAGGCGATCTTCTCGGCCGTGCTCTTCTTGCCCCGCCGCATGAGATAGTTGATGAAGCGGGCACACAACGCATCCCCGAACTTGGGATCCGGTGCTATCTCCCGCTTTACGACCTCTCTCCTTCGCGGCATGTAGATCCAGCTCCGTTATGATGCGACGGCCGTTTTCTTCGGCCTCTTCACACCGTACTTCGACCGACCTTTCATCCTACCGTCAACCCCGCTTGCATCCAGCGTACCGCGGATGATATGGTAGCGCACCCCCGGTAAGTCCTTTACACGGCCGCCCCGTATGAGCACAATCGAGTGCTCCTGAAGGTTGTGCCCCTCTCCGGGGATATATGCGGTCACTTCGTGCCCGTTCGTCATCCTCACCCTGGCCACCTTCCGAATAGCGGAGTTGGGCTTCTTGGGTGTCGAGGTATAGACGCGCATGCACACGCCCCGCTTCTGGGGACATGCCTGAAGAGCCGGAGCGCTCGTCTTCTTTCCCTGCTGTTTCCGACCCTTTCTGACGAGCTGGTTGATCGTCGGCACGGTTTAACCTCTTAACTCCAAAGAATCCAAGGCCTTATATTCAAAACGTCCTTTATCCGAAAAGGATGCGAAACGTCAACTTAACATTCCAATATCTGTTTGTCAAGTAAATAATTTACGAATTTTTTGCACCTCGAAAACAGCTATTTTCCTTTGGATTTTCCACATCACCTCCCCGCACACCCGCATTCGATTGCAATTACCCTCCTATCCTCAAGATGCGCTTTCCTTTATCTCGCTCATGAGCTCCTGGAGCTCCTCGTCGTCGATATCCTTTGCGATGAGCTCCTCCGCATCCATCTCCTCGGCGATCTTGATATTGTTGTAACGATACAGCCCCGTACCGGCCGGTATGAGATGCCCCATGACGACATTCTCCTTGAGCCCGCGGAGGAAATCCACCTTGCCCTGCACCGCAGCCTCGGTGAGGACACGTGTCGTCTCCTGGAAGCTGGCCGCCGAGATGAAACTCTCGGTATTGAGAGAGGCCTTCGTGATACCGAGGAGCAGCGGCTTGAAGGTCGCCGGCTGACCGCTCTCCTGCATCGTGCGCTCGACCTCCTCCCTGAACTCGGCCTTGCTCACGATATCGCCCTCCAGAAAACGTGTATCGCCAGGATCCTCGATGACCACCTTCTGCAGCATCTGACGCACGATGACCTCGATATGCTTGTCGTTGATCCGCACACCCTGCAGTCGGTACACCTCCTGGATCTCATTGACCAGGTAGTTCTGAGCCGCGTTCACACCCTTTATACTGAGAATATCGAAGGGATTCACCGGCCCCTCGGTCAGGTTGTCTCCCGCCTCGACGAGGTCGCCCTCGTAGACGCGGAGGTGCTTGCCCTGCGGGACGATGTAGTTTCGGTGGTCACCGCTCTCGTTCTCGACGATGATCTTCCGCATCCCCTTCGAGACGGGACCGAACTCGACGACGCCGTCGATTTCCGAGACAACGGCCGCCTCCTTCGGCTTCCTAACCTCGAAGAGCTCCGCCACACGCGGGAGCCCGCCGGTGATATCACGCGTTTTCGTGATCTCCTTGGGAATCCTGCATATGATATCACCCGCCTGGATCTGTGCACCGTCGTGGATCATCATGTGCGCCCCGGTGGGTACGATGAAGTTGCCGATCACCTTGTTCTTCTTATCGAGCAACTCGATATGCGGGTGGAGTTTCTTCTCGCGATCATCGACGATCACCATCTGGCGAAGCCCCGTCTTGTCGTCCAGTTTCTCCTTGAGTGTCGTTCCCTCGACGATATTCCGGAACCTCAGCCTTCCTTCCTTGTCCGAGATGATAAAGTCGGAGTACGGATCCCACTCGTATATGATCTGCCCCTTCTCGATGTTGGTCTTTTCGGTGACCATGAGCGATGCCCCGTATGGAACACCGAACCGAGCCCTGATACGGTCGCTCGACTCGTCACGGATCAGCACCTCGCCCTTTCGACCGATCGAGATGGTGTTGCCGTCCCGGTTCTTGACGGTCTTGATGTTGTTGAAGGAAACGACGCCGCTGTGGTTCGACGTCTTCTGGGTATGCTCTGCGATACGGCTCGCCGTACCTCCCACATGGAAGGTCCGCAGCGTGAGCTGGGTGCCGGGCTCGCCGATACTCTGTGCGGCGATCACCCCCACCGCCTCACCGATGTCCACGAGCTGACCCGTGGCAAGGTTCCTGCCGTAGCAGAGTGCGCAGACGCCCCTGCGGGCCTCGCATGTCAGCACCGAGCGTATCTTGAGCATCTCGACGCCGCGCTCCTCGACCTCGGAGGCGATCTCCTCGTTGATGAGAGAATTGGCCGTTATGATCGTCTCGCCGGTCTGCGGGTCGATAACATCATCGACCGCCACACGGCCGAGGATGCGGTCACTCAAGGATTCGATGATCTCCTCGCCCTCCTTGAGGGCCGAGATATCGACGCCCATGATCGTACCGCAGTCCGGTTCCGTTACGATGACATCCTGCGCGACATCGACCAGGCGCCTGGTGAGGTATCCGGCGTCGGCGGTCTTGAGCGCCGTATCGGCAAGCCCCTTCCGGGCGCCGTGGGTGGAGATGAAGTACTGGAGAACCGACAGGCCCTCCTTGAAGTTGGCGGTAATGGGCATCTCGATGATCTCGCCGATGCCGCCGGTGATCCTCTTCTGCGGCTTTGCCATGAGCCCCCGCATCCCGGCGAGCTGGCGGATCTGCTCCTTGTTACCCCTCGATCCCGATATCGCCATCATGTAGATCGAGTTGAAGCCCTCGTGATCTTTGCTCAGGTTCTCGAGCATGACGTCGGCCACGTTGTTGGTGGTGTGGGTCCATGTATCGATGATCTTGTTGTAGCGCTCACCATCGGTTATGAGACCGCTCTTGTACTGTTTCTGGATCTTGCTCACTTCCTTCTGGGCGGATTCGATGAGCTTCGGTTTCTCACCCGGCACGACGATATCGTCGATACCGATCGTCACGCCCGCCTTGGTCGCATAATAGAATCCGATCTCTTTGAGTCGCTCCAGAAACTGCACCGACTCGGCATTCCCGAGCTCCTTGTAACAGGTGGTAACGAGCTGGCCGATCGTCTTCTTCTCGAGCAGCTCGTTTATGTACCCGAGCTCCTTGGGTACGATCTTATTGAAGATCACGCGGCCGGCCGTGGTGCTCACGAGCTCGCCGTCCATGCGCACTTTGACACGTGCATGGAGGCTCACCACATCCGCTTCGGCCGCCATGATGGCTTCCTCGGGGCTGTAAAATACCTTTCCCTCGCCCTTCGCCCCGTTCTTCGCCATGGAGATAAAATAGAGGCCCAGAACCATATCCTGAGATGGGGAAGCCAGCGGAGAACCGTTGGCCGGGGATAGGATATTGTTCGCCGCAAGCATGAGTGTTCGTGCTTCCAGCTGGGCCTCGTAAGACAACGGAACGTGAACTGCCATCTGATCGCCGTCGAAGTCCGCGTTGAATGCGGTACATACGAGCGGATGGATCTGAATCGCCTTTCCCTCGATCAGGAGCGGCTGGAAGGCCTGTATCCCGAGCCGGTGCAGGGTAGGCGCACGGTTCAGAAGTACGGGATGATCCTTGATGATCTCCTCGAGGATATCCCACACCTCGGGCCGTTCACGCTCGACCAATTTCTTTGCGCTCTTAACCGTCTGAACGTAGCCCTTCTCCTCGAGCTTGCGGATGATGAAGGGCTTGAAAAGCTCGAGGGCCATCGATTTCGGCAGCCCGCACTGGCTGATGTCGAGCTCCGGACCGATTACGATCACCGAACGGCCGGAGTAATCGACTCGTTTGCCGAGAAGGTTCTGACGGAAACGCCCCTGCTTGCCTTTGAGCATATCGCTGAGGCTCTTCAGGGGCCGGTTGCCCTGGCCGCGCACGGCCCGGGAGCGGCGGCTGTTGTCGAAGAGTGCATCGACGGCCTCCTGGAGCATCCGCTTCTCGTTCCGCAGGATCACCTCGGGTGCTCTGATCTCGATGAGCTTCTTGAGCCTGTTGTTCCGGTTTATCACCCGCCGGTAGAGATCGTTGAGATCCGAGGTCGCAAACCTCCCACCCTCGAGGGGCACGAGGGGACGGAGATCGGGCGGGAGCACGGGAATGACCTCGAGGATCATCCATTCGGGTCTGTTCTGGCTTTGCCTGAAGGCCTCCACCACCCGCAGGCGCTTGAGTATGTCCTTCTTGCGTTGGGCTGAGGTCTCGACCTTGGCCTGGGCACGTAGATTGACGGAGAGCTCCTCGACGTTGATCTGGGAGAGGAGATCCCTGATGGCCTCGCCTCCCATCTTCGCCGACAGCTCGAGGCCCTGATCGAGAAGGTCGTGGTAGGCTTCGTCGTCGATGAGCTCTTTGTGCTTGAGCTCCGTTGTACCCGGATCGATGACCACGTGCGACTCGTAATAGAGGATGCGCTCGAGGTTCCGAACGGTCATATCGAGGATATACCCGATACGGCTCGGCACGCCCTTGAGGAACCAGATGTGCGCAACTGGTACCGCCAGCTCTATATGGCCGAGGCGTTCGCGCCGGACACGCGAGTGGGTGACCTCGACGCCACAGCGGTCGCATATCACACCCCGGTCACGGATCCGCTTGTACTTGCCGCACGCACATTCCCAGTCCTTGACCGGCCCGAATATCCGTTCGCAGAAGAGACCTTCCTTCTCGGGCTTGAAGGAGCGGTAGTTTATCGTCTCCGGCTTGGTCACCTCGCCGAAGCTCCACGAACGTATGACTTCGGGTGAAGCAAGCTGTATCCGCATCGCTGTAATGTCAGTCGGCTTCTTGCGATCTTTCTCTAGTACGGTGGTATACAAAGGAAACCTCCATACGATACCGTTAGTTCTTTTCGAGCTGTACATCGAGGCACAGGCTCTGTAGCTCCTTGATGAGCACGTTAAACGCCTCAGGCAGTCCCGGTTCAGGGGAGTTCTCGCCCTTCACGATCGCTTCGTAGATCTTGCTCCGACCGGTAACATCGTCGGACTTGACCGTTAAAAGCTCCTGTAGACTGAAGGCAGCACCGTACGCTTCGAGTGCCCAGACCTCCATTTCACCGAAGCGCTGCCCCCCGAACTGCGCCTTCCCTCCGAGCGGCTGCTGCGAAACGAGGGAATATGGACCGATGGAGCGTGCATGTATCTTGTCGTCGACGAGGTGTGAGAGCTTCATCATGTAGATGTATCCGACCGTGATCTCCTCGGTGAACGGTTCACCTGTCACTCCGTCGTAGAGCACGCTCTTACCGCTTTCGGGCAATCCCGCTTTCTTGAGGGCGGTCTTGATCTCACCGATTGTTGCGCCGTCAAAGACTGGTGTGGAGATCCGGTAGCCCTGGTTGTGCGCCGCCCATCCGATGTGCGTCTCGAGGATCTGCCCCAGATTCATTCGGCTGGGTACACCGAGCGGATTGAGGATGATCTCGACAGGGGTGCCGTCCGGCAGGTGCGGCATATCCTCTTCGGGGACGATCTTCGAGACCACACCCTTGTTACCGTGTCTCCCCGCCATCTTGTCCCCCACGGAAACCTTCCGCTTCCGGGCGATGTAGACCTTCACGAGCTTACTCACCCCGGGCGGCAGCTCGTCGCCCCGCATAACCCGCTCGATCTCCTTCTCGTACTTGCTCTCGATCTTGTCGATCGCCCTTGCGGCCGCTTCCATGAGTGACTGTATCTTCGCATCGATCTTGGCATTCTTCACGATGGGCAATCCCCAGTGGAGATGATCGACATCGATGCTCTTCAGCAGCTTCTCGGTGATCTTTCTTCCGGCCCTCGCCTGAATTTCACCGGTCTCCGAATGGACAAGCTTCTCCGTGGTTTGCCCGATCATGAGTTTCTCGAGGCGCCCGCGTCGTTTCTCACGGATATGCTCGATCTCCTGTTCCTTCTGGCGCAAGAGATCCTGGACTTTCTTCTTCTCATGGCTCTTGGCCCGGTCGTCACGCTCCTTTCGCGAGAATATCTTGATATCGACGACGATGCCATCCATTCCCGGCGGGGCCTTGAGTGAGGCATCACGCACGTCACCGGCCTTTTCACCGAAGATCGCCTTGAGCAGTCGCTCCTCCGGGGTGAGCTCGGTCTCACCCTTCGGGGTTACCTTTCCGACGAGGATATCCCCCGCCTTTACACGGGCACCGATCCGCACGATACCGTCGACATCGAGGTTCGCCAGCATCTCCTCACTCACGTTCGGAATCTCGCGTGTGATCTCCTCCACACCGGCCTTGGTGTCGCGTACCTGCGTTTCGAACTCCTCGATATGGATCGAGGTGTACGTATCGTCCTTCACCAGTTTTTCACTGATAATAATCGCATCCTCGAAGTTATATCCACGCCACGGCATGAAAGCGACAAGTACCGTCTTGCCGAGTGCGATTTCACCGTTCTGCGTTGCCGAGCTGTCAGCGATCACATCTCCACGCTTGATCCGCTGGCCCACCTCGACGAGCGGTTTCTGGTTGACGCAGGTATCCTGGTTGGAGCGCTGAAACTTGATCAATGGGTACTCGTCGACCCCACCGAAGCCGGTGAAGTCGTCAAAATTGTCGTCATCCCTGCGGGAACCGTAGCTGATGAGAATCCGGTCGGCAGTAACGCCTTCCACACGGCCGCTGCGCCGGGCAATGGCCACAACACCGGAATCGTAGGCGATCTTGCGCTCGAGACCGGTTCCGACGATCGGCGCCTCGGCCCTGAGGAGCGGCACCGCCTGGCGCTGCATGTTGCATCCCATGAGTGCCCTGTTCGCATCGTCGTGTTCGAGAAATGGAATCAGGGCCGCGGCGGCGCTCACGAGCTGGTGGGGTGAGACGTCCATGTAGTCGACCGACTTCGGATCCACGACCACGAAATCCCCCCTGTGACGGGCCATGACCATCGGATTCACAAACTGCCCGCGATTATCGAGGGGTGCATTCGCATGAGCGATGATGACCTCGTCCTCCTGATCGGCCGAGAGCATCTCTATCTTATTCGATACGGTACCGTTCTTAACCTTCCGGTACGGTGTTTCGAGAAAGCCGAATTCGTTGACACGCGCATATGTGGCAAGCGAGGTAATGAGTCCGATGTTGGGACCCTCGGGTGTCTCGATCGGGCACATCCGTCCGTAGTGGGTGAAGTGAACGTCCCGTACCTCGAAACCCGCCCGTTCCCGTGTCAATCCGCCCGGGCCGAGCGCCGAGAGGCGCCGTTTGTGCGTGAGCTCCGCCAGCGGGTTCGTCTGGTCCATAAACTGCGAGAGCTGGCTGCTCCCGAAGAAGGACTGAACGACCGCGCTGATCGTCCGGGCGTTGACGAGATCGTACGGTGTGGGATTCTCTGATTCCTGGATCGTCATTCGCTCGCGAATGATCCTGGCCATCCGGGCGAGCCCGACCGAGAACTGGTTCGCCAGCAGCTCCCCCACCGACCGCACCCGGCGGTTTCCGAGGTGATCGATATCGTCCACCGGACCGTCCGTCTCCTTGAGGTAGATCAGATTGGCCACGACGGCGATGAAGTCCTTCTTCGTCAGCGTTGTCGTTTCGATCGGTTCTCCGATACCGAGACGCCTGTTCATCTTGTACCGGCCCACCTTGGCCAGGTTGTACCGCTTCTGATTGAAGAAGAGACGGTCGAGAAGTGCCTTCGCCGTTTCCGCGTTCGGTGGGTCCCCCGGGCGCATGAGGTTGTAGATCCGCTTGAGGGCGTCCTCATGAGTCTTCGTCGGATCCTTATCGAGGGTCTTGAGGATCACGTCATCCTCGAGGGTCCCCTCTTTATCGACCAGGGCGATCTTCAGCAGCTTCTGACTCTTCAGCATCGCCAGGACAGTCTCGGTAAGAGGCTTACCCGCCTCTATAACGATCTCGCCTGTCTTGCGGTTCACTACGTCCTCGGCCACGAACTGTCCGATGAGGGCGGAGTCTTTCTTACTCTGCCGCTGCGAGAGTGTGTGGACCTTGGTCTTATGGAACAGCTTGATGATGGCACCGTTGGGCTCGAACCCCATGGCCTTGAGGAGCACCGTAACCGGAATCTTGCGGCGGCGATCAATGTAGACGTACATGATGTCGTTCACATCGATCACAAACTCCACCCATGAACCCCTGTAGGGAATGATACGGGCGTTGAAGAGCCGTTTGCCGTTCGGGTGGTAATCATCGCTGAATACGACCCCCGGCGAACGGTGCAGCTGACTGACGATAACACGCTCAGCACCGTTAATGATGAAGGTGCCCTTCTCCGTGATCAATGGGATCTCGCCCAGGTACACCTCGCTCTGGATGATATCCTTGATCACCTGTTCGCCTTCGCTCTCCTCGCGAACGACAAGCCTGAGCGCTGCCTTGAGCGGCACGGCGTACGTCAGATCCCGCTCCTTGCATTCCTCCACCGTGTACTTCGGTTCACCGACGGTGTATCCGAGGTACTCGAGTGTAAACTCACCCCTGGCAGAGACCACGGGAAAGACGGACCGGAAAACTCCCTCCAGTCCGATATTGCTCCGCTTGTCTATGGCGACCTTGCGCTGCAGGAACCGTTCGTACGATTCGAGCTGAACTTCCAGGAGATGAGGGATTTCCATCACCTGTGGAATCTTCGAATACTCGATTCTCTCAGGTATGCTGATCATCGGAAATGATCCCTCCCTTGATTGTGGCAGTGATAGCCAGGTGAACCCCGGCTATTTGATCTCGACCGTCGCGCCGACCTCTTCCACTTTTTTCTTGATATCCTCGGCCTCTTCCTTGTTGATGGCCTCCTTGATAGGCTTCGGGGCCTCCTCAACAAGCTTCTTCGCCTCTATGAGACCGAGGCCTGTAATGGCGCGTACAACCTTGATCACCTGTATCTTCTGGCTACCGATATCCTTGAGTATCACATCGAATTCGGTCTGCTCTTCGGCTTCCTCCGCCGGACCCGCTGCCCCTGGCATGACCCCCGGCATCATCGCCATTGGGGCGGCCGCGGTCACGCCGAACTTATCCTCGAGTGCCTTGACGAGCTCCGAAAGCTCGAGCACCGTCATTGTTTCGACCATCTCGATGATCTTGCCGACGTTTCCATCGGTCGGTGACGCCTTCTTTCGGGCTTTTTTGTCCTCCTTCCCGGCCTCTTCGGCCTTGGGCTTCGCCTCCGCCTTAGCCTCTGCAGCCTTCGTCTTTTTCTCGGCCGACTTGGAGGTTTTCGCCTCGGCTTTGGCCTCTGCCGCCTCCTTCTTATCCGCGGCCTTCTCGGCTGTCTTCGCCTTGGCGGCCTCATCTTTTTTCTTTGTTTCTTCCTTCTTTGGGGGCATCCTCAGACCTCTCTTTCTCATCCATTCAGCATGTTTGAAGGTGCATAGGCTTCACACAACACGAAGCCTCTCTCAAGCCGCTTCCTTCTTCTCGGAAATTGCCTTGAAGACGGAAACCAGATCCCGAAGGGAAGCACCGAGAACATTGACGAGTCCTCGCATCGGGGCCTGGAACATCCCCACAGCCTGTGTGAGAAGAACATCCTTTCCCGGAAGCGATGCCAGCCGGATCACATCTTCGACGCTCAGAAGCCGGCCGGATACATACCCGCCCTTGAAGCGGGGAAGCTCATAATCATCTGCAAACTTTTTCAAAACCTGGGCCGGAACGACCTCATTGTCCATGCTCACCGCGATCGCCGTCGGTCCCTCGAGCAGCTCAATAGCATCGTCCATCCCGAGCTTCTCGAAACTACGCCTGGCGAGCGTGTTCTTGATAACCCGGTAGACGACGTTTTGCTCACGGCACAAACGGCGCAGTTCGGAGATATCGGCAACATCGAGCCCTGTAAAATCATTCAGAATGATGCTCTTTGCACCCGCCAGGAGATCCTTGAGCTCCTCGACTTTCTCGACCTTGATCGGTTGTACCATTACCTGATCTCCCTTCTCCGTTATCTCAGTTCGGTCAGCAACATCGCCGTGTCGAGCTCGACGGATGGCCCCATTGTCGAAGCGATATGGGCGCTCTTGATATACCGGCCCTTTGCAGAGGCCGGCTTGGCCCGGAGAAGCTCGACCATTAGTGCTTTGATGTTCTCTATCAGCTTCTGCTTTTCGAATGCAACCTTTCCGACGGGAACATGTATGTTCGCACCACGATCGACGCGGTACTCGATCTTTCCCGCTTTGGAATCCTTCACCGCCTTGGCGACCTCGAAGGTCACCGTACCCGACTTCGGATTCGGCATGAGTCCGCGGGGACCGAGTAGCCGTCCCAGCTTCCCAACATCACCCATCATATCGGGGGTTGCAATAGCCACATCGAAATCGAACCAGCCTTCCTTTATCTTGTCGATAAACTCGTTTGATCCAACATAGTCCGCACCCGCCTCGCGCGCCTCCTGCTCCTTCTCACCCCGCGTCAGCACCAGTACCCGAACCTCCCTGCCGGTCCCGTGCGGGAGGAGCACGGTTCCGCGCACCTGCTGGTCGGCATGCTTGGGATTGACACCGAGCTTCGCCGAGAACTCAATGGTTTCGTTGAACTTCCCAGTGGGTAAGTTCTTCACCACATCGACGGCTTCCTCGAGGGGGTATTCCCTCCCGCGATCGATCTTCGCAATTGAATCACGGTAGCGTTTGCTGCGCTTCATCAGCTTCCTGCTTTCTCTCTACTCCTCTATGATCAGCCCCATGTTGTGGGCTGTTCCCTCTATCATCTTCATCGCGGCCTCTATGCTATAGGCGTTGAGATCCTGCATCTTTTGCTTGGCGATCTCCCTGATCTGTTCCTTGGTAATCCTTCCCACCTTGTCCTTGTTGGGCTCACTTGAACCCTTCGCAATGTTCGCGGCCTTCTTGAGCAGCTCGGAGGCCGGCGGCGACTTCGTGACAAACGTAAAGCTCTTATCGGCATAGACGGTGATCTCGACCGGGATGATCGTTCCCGTATCTTTCTGCGTGGCAGCGTTGAACTGTTTGCAGAAATCCATCGAGCTGACCTGCAGCTGGCACAGCGCAGGACCGACCGGAGGAGCCGGCGAAGCCTGGCCGCCGGGGATCTGTAACTTGACCACCTTCAGTATCTTTTTCTTCGATTTCTTCGCCATTGAATTCGTTGCTCCTTGTTACGTGTACCGATAACCGCTCCGTTAGATCGCCTTTACCTGAAGGAAATCGAGCTCGACGGGTGTTTCACGGCCGAAGATACTGACGAGCACCTTGACCTTGCCCCGTTCGGGATTGATCTCGTCGACGACACCGGTGAAATCGGCGAACGGGCCGTCGACGACACGCACATGCTCGCCGAGCGTGAAAGGCACCTCGGGTATGATCCCCTCCTTCTTCTCCATTCTCCCGAGTATCCGGTCGACCTCCTTCTTCGGTATGGGGAAGGGCTTCTTACCACCGCCGACGAAATGGGTCACGCCGGGAACGTTCTCGATAAGGCTCCACGTCTCGTTCGTCATTTCCATCTCTATCAGTATGTAGCTCGGGAAAAGTTTGCGTTTCGATACCGACTTCTTCCCCTTCTTCATCTCCGCAACCTCTTCGGTCGCAACAAGCACCTTCCCGAACTTGCTCTTGAAATCGGATGCCTTTATCAGGCGTTCGATCGTGTCACGAACCTTGTTCTCACGGCCGGAGTATGTGTGCAGAACATACCAGCGCATCTTGGTAGCCGCGGTTACGGCTTTCCCCGGATGCTCCGCCTCACCGGCGCCCGCCGGTAAGGGTCTCTGCTCCGCCTCCGTTGCGGGCGGGGCGGGCGTTTCATCCAAGACGGGGGTTACGTCGGCATCGGGCGCTTCGTCGTCGTCAGGTACCGCACCGACCTCGGGCGCTCCGCCTACGTCGGGCACCGTATCTATTTCAGGCGCTTCGCCGGCTGCGACTTTTTCGTCAACCTCGGCCATCGTGTCACCACCGGCCGGCTCCTCAAGGGCCAAATCTTGCTCATCCTTAGGGGACGGGGTGGTCTCAGTACCTTCGGCAAGCTCCTCCTGAGCCGAGTCCTGCTCGTCCGTAGGGGGCGGAGTAACCTCGGCGTCTTCTTCTGGCTCCTTCTGAGGTGAGTCCTGCTCGTCCGCAATAGGCGGGGTGGACGCATCCTCACCCTTTTCCGCCGTCCCTTCCGTATCGAGGGCCTGTTCTTCCACCGGCAGCGAGACGGAGTCGGCCGAATCGGCAGTCTCCTCCCGTCCGGGACTGTTCAATGCGTCCTCTTCCCGCTCCGCATCCTTATTCTTTGAAGCTTCTTCACTCATGATTATATGCTACCGTTCCTCCGTTCCTCTCAGTCGTGTGCCATCCTACCATCCGAGTAGGCGCCGGATGATCAATGTGAGTATCTGATCGATCATGCCGATGAAGATCGTCACGACGAAGGTCGCAATGATTACGATCTTTGTCGACCCCTTCAGCTCCTCGCGTGTCGGCCATGTCACCTTACGCATCTCTATCTTAGTCTCACTGAAGAAGTTGCGTATCTTCTCGATCATGTGCGGACTCCGTTCGATATGGTTTGCTACCGGACTGCACCCCCGGCCCAATCGCCGTCACGATACGACCCCTCCAATCCGCAGGATGGTCGCCTGTCCGGTTGGGAGAGGGTTACCGGGTCTCCTTGTGCTTTGTGTGTTTCCCACAGAAACGGCAGTATTTTTTGTGCTCCAACCGGTCCGGATGACTTCGTTTGTTCTTCGTCGTCGAATAGTTCCGGTTCTTGCACTCGTTACACGCCAGAATCACCAGTTCCCTCATCCTCTCCGTCCCTTTCTTTATTCGACTATCTCGGTTACGACGCCGGCGCCGACCGTCCGGCCGCCCTCACGGATCGCAAACCGAAGCTCCTTCTCCATCGCTATCGGCGTGATCAGCTCAATCGATAGCTCCACATCATCTCCCGGCATCACCATCTCA
>CP070727.1:2633499-2641565 GCA_020350885.1 bacterium
AGTGGCTCCCCCTGCTTGTGCGCCTCATCAAGTGCTCGGGCGAGTGCCTGTCTGTCACCGTTGAGCAGGTCGAAGAGTTGCTTGCCGATCTCCTTCGTTTGATGGGGTGAGAGGTGCCACCGGGCATCCCGGCAGGCTTCCTCGATACCGCATACAGCAGCCAGGTCAACAGGGCTCGTATCGGGGCCATCTCCTGGCATCACGCGGGTCAGGGAGAGTGCTTTTTCACTTTCGTCGTACTCAAAGACCGCTTCGTAGGTCACAGCCATAAGTTGCCCTCTCTTTTAAAGCGTCGGCTTAAGAGAAACAGATTCCCCTTTGACATACACTTGTTCTGATTTGTGCTCTTTTTAAAGAGAAACAAACGTGGAGGCTATATTCTTAAGCTGCCAATCCCCTGTATGTAACGCGCAACTTCCAAATAC
This sequence comes from bacterium, assembly GCA_020350885.1. Classification (GTDB taxonomy): domain Bacteria; phylum Krumholzibacteriota; class Krumholzibacteriia; order Krumholzibacteriales; family Krumholzibacteriaceae. The sequence continues at coordinate 2,633,925 of CP070727.1, forward strand.
TCTTAACACACATTAAAAACGAGCCCAGTGCTAAGAGCGTTTCATTTTACACGTTATAGATCAGTTGTGTCAATATTCAATATACACTGGGCAGGTTACCAACCAACATCTACTCCCGGCGCCGGGAGTAAATGTAAAGCGAGCTCGACATTCACTCCCAACGTTGGGAGTGAATCGCAAGATGGCGGTGATGCGAGTACTATCTGACTTCAGGTTTTATTTCTTTTTCGGGGGAGTATCATTTCTACAGGATTGAAGATATTCTACGTTTTCTGCTCTTTCTTTTTCGCTGCGGGGAAGAGTATGTTATTCAGAATTAAACGATACCCGGGGGAGTTGGGATAGAGATTCAAGTCGGTTGGGGGGTCACCCACGAGGTGCTGATAGTCCTCGGGGTCATGGCCGCCGTAGAATGTGAATGTCCCTTTCCCGAAGTTGCCGTGCAGGTAGCGGACCTCGCCTGCGCCCTTCACCTCGCCCATCACGACGACCTTTTTCTTTAAGAGGCTCTTCCTGAACGATGTCGTCTGCCCCATGAATCCCCTAATTACAGAGACATGATTCTGCACGAGCATCGTAGGCACCGGATCGTACTTCGCCGAGAATTCGAAGAGGGTGAAGTAGTCTCTGGCCTCGCCGCGCATGCTCGCCGCTACCGTCATGTCGATATCGGAAAACTCGTACTGGTTGGGATCGAGGATCAGGGTGAAGTTCTCGAAGGCGAGGCACTTCCCGAAGTCCAGGAGCTTCTGGCAGTTTGGTGTCACCCCGTCGTGGTCGTACTCTCTGGGGACGATATCGAAGCCCTCGGCGGCTAGTGCAAGGTCGACCGTGTCGCAGGCCGAGCACATGGCGAAGAGGAAGCCGCCGGCACGCACGTACTCCTGTACGGCACGGGCGACCGCCTTCTTCTCCTCGGAGACCTTATCGTATCCAAGCGCCGCGGCGATCTTCTCGAACAGGATCTGCTGCTTTATGTACCACTCCATGTGCTTGAAGCCCGCATAGAACTTGCCGTACTGGCCGGTGAAGTCCTCGTGGTGGAGGTGGAGCCAGTCGAAACGGCCGAGCTCCCCACCGAGCACCTCCTGGTCATAGACGATCGTGTACGGGATCCCTGCGTAGTCGAGCGCCATCATGACGGCATCGTCCCATGGCTGCTTGTTGGGCGGGGCGTAGATTGCCACATCTGGTGCCTTCTCGAGCAGGATCACCTCCATGTTGCCCACCTCGATCTCTTTGAGGATAGCTGAGATCGCCGAACCGTCGATACGTTCCACCCGCACGTTTCGGACCTGCGCCTCCATCGTATAGCCGGGTCTGTCGGGCAGCAGGAACGAGCCGCCCCGGTAGTTCAGGAGCCACCGGACGTCATCCCCCTGCTGGAGAACATGGTAGGCGAGGCCGTAGGCTTTGAGGTGGTTGGTCTGATCGAGATCCATCGGCACGAGGAGACCTGCGGAGGCAGTGGCGGGGATTGTGCACAGGGCGAGTGCGATACAGATCGGGAGATAATATTTAAAGCGCCGGATCATATTGCTCCACGATTATGTCGAATTATTTAATTTCACCAACGCACAGCATCGTATCATTCCATGAACCCACAAGCGCTGCGCACTACATCACTCCACGATTATTATGAAATATCAATGCGCCACCCCAATTACGCACCGCATCCGAGCATTTCGTGAACACACAAGAGCCGAGCACCAAATCAATCCACGACCTCGAGGTATATATCGATACCGGCATCGTAGGTTCGCGTCCTGAAACAGGTCTCTTCCGTATAGATGAATATGCGCCGGTACTCCGTTGGTTCATTGATCGGATCGCCTGCGACCACAAGCGCCTCGCAGAACCAGATATCGATCGTCCTGCGATTGACGACCTCGACCAGCTTGAACGGCTTCCTCCCTTTGGATCCAATGAAATCCGTGGGACCGAAGTGCTCTCCCTCCTGGAGTGTCACCATGACCGAATCGATCTGGTGCTGGCCGCTCCAACCACTCCACCTGTCGGTGACCATCTTTACGGTTGCAAATTCGGTCTCGGAACAACCGATCGTAAAAACCGTCACCGCCAGCGTCATCAGGCATATGGCGTGTATGAGTTTCATGGCAGTTGCTCCTTACGTTCTCCCTCCTCGTCGAGATTTTTCTTCAGGGCGATGTACTTGTTCCGGACACGCTCAATGAACGGATCATCCGGGTAGCGCTCGATAATCTCACCATAGCGCCTTGCCGCCTCGCCCGGACGATCATTCATTGCGATATCGCCGAGGTTCTCGAGTGCCCGCGGGGCGAGCTCATGGAGCGGGTAGTGCTCGGCAAGGTATACGAGATCCTTCTCGGCATCGGCACTTCGCCCCACACGTGCTTCGAGATCCGCCCTGAGGAGAATCGCCCGGGGTGCGAGGACGGAGCCCTCGAAGGAGGACTCGAGCTTATCGAGCGAACGTATGGCCTCATAGAAATCACCCGTGCCCTGCTTGATACTGGCCGTCCGATAGAGATCGAGCGCACCCTTACCTTCCTCCATGGCACTCTTGATCATGACCGCCGTTTCGAGGGCATCGTTCGCCCACGGGCTCCAGGAGTAGCGTTCGGCGAGTTCGGAAAGTTCCTTCACGGCCTCATCGTATTCGCCTTTTAGAAATTGCATCATCCCGGTGCCGTAACGGCCGAGCACAACGATCGTTGAATCGCGGCTCGCCGTCAGTTCCTTGAACCTTTTCCGGGCGCTGGGCCACTCGCGTGATGCGAGAAACGCCCGAATGCGGAGCTCCTCTATCGTATGACGTGTCTGTCCCTTCCATTTCTTGAATGCCTCCAGGGTTTTCAGCGCCTCGCCCGGCCGGTAGAGATCGTCGAGTTGCAGCCGTGCCGTAAATATCGCGGCCCGCTCCCTGAAGGGGAAGCCAGTGGGATGGTGAGCGGCGCTGTCCGCAAGCGCAATGGCATGTATGATCCCTGCCGTATCGGGCGGCGCCGAGCGATGTGCAGCACGCCACCGGTACTCCGCCATGACGAGAAGAACGGCGGGACAGAGTGGCGAGTTTCTGTACCGTTTGAGAAATTCCCTGAGGGTGCGTACGAAAAGCGCATCGAAGCCGACGTCCCCCTGCTTGTGCACCATCACGGAAAGTGCGTTTATGAATCCATAGTATTCCTTCTGGTCCGGCGCCTCGCCTCCATCAGCCTCCAGGAAAAGTGCTGCCTCATCGTATGCACCGGTCTCGACGAGCAGCACCGTGTGGAGGAGCTCGAAGAATCGCCGGTGGACTGAACCGGCCGAAGCGATCGAATCGCTCATTGCGAGAAGCCGTTCTTCGATCTCCGGCGATTCCCTCAGGATATCGAGAAGGAAGGATGCCTGATTCAGGCTCGGCGCAGGCGAGCCCGTCAGAAAGATCAGCCCCTCCCAAAATGCCGACTCGTTGCGTCCGCGCATCCGCTCCATGCGAACGATCTCCATCGTGTAGTGTGCGAAGTGACGCTCGAACCGTCGGCCTTCCCTGAACGTTGCAATGGCCTGATCGTACATCCCAGCTCCCTGCTCGAGCTTGGCTATGATGCCGTAGAAGGGGGCGCTGCGCTCATCGCCCGTGAGAATACGGTGCCACGCCTCGATCGCGTTCTCCTTCAAACCGAGATCGAGGTAGGCGAGGCCGAGAGTCTTGATGAAGGCCATATGTTTCTGTTGTTGCCCCCGCAGGCGGTTCTCGAGGAATTCAACGGCCTCCTGAGGCCGTCTGGCCTTGAGGTAGGTATCGGAGAGGCGCTCAGCGGCGCCAACCGCCTCGGGGTAATTCGCACAGAGCACCTCGAGTATCACGATCGCCTGGTCGTACCGTCTCTCCCGTATCAGGCGGTTCGCCCGTTCAATTTCGAGGCGGATGTTGAGCTCCCTCTGTTGTTTCTCGGATAGGGTTCTTGGCTTGCGTTTTTGCTGTCTCCAGGGCCGGGATTCAGTCGTACGTTTCCGCTGCGGTTCGTCGGAGCGGGATTTTCTCGTGCGTTGCTGTTGGGGTTCGGCCGTAGCGGTACCATACAACAGCATGCCTCCGGTCACGAGTGATACCGCAAGGCACACGACGGCCGCACGGTGTAGCCTTACAGCTCGATACATGAGGCGTGCGATAATTCTTTCTCCCGATTGATTTACGAGGCTAGCAATCATTCCCTCTCCCGTACCTTCCGCGCCAGCGCCCTGAAGTACTGGCGGATGAGCTCCTGGTACTCGGCGGGCCCCTTCTCCTGCATCGCCCTGTTGATCTTCCTCAGAAGGAGCTCCCGCTCATCGATCTCGCCCTCGAACATCTCGGGGGCCAGTGCCTCGATGTCCCCCGCCGTCCGGCTGACACGGTCCCGCTTGTAGTCACGGCGATGAATCGAGCGCTGCGATTCGAGCATACGGCTGAGCACCCGTTCCTCCCTGCGGAGCAGCTCCTCATCGAGCCCTCCTTCATCGAGGCGTTTGGCGATCTCCTCCATTTCGCCGGCAAGATCGTCGAGCCTTCCGAGAAGCTCGCCGGCACCCTTGCTCTCCTTGGCGATCTGGCTCATGAGCTCCTTCATACTCCTCTGCTCCGCCGCAATGCGGGCCATTTCCGCCCGCTGCCTCTGCGACCATTGCTCCCGTCTTCCCCGGCTGAGCATCTCCCTGAGCCGTTGATCTATCGTCATCTGTTGGTCTAGCATGTTCTGCATCCTGCGGCGGCTGTTCTTCCCTCTGCTCGATGATGACACACTCGATCGCAGGAGCTCGATGACAGACCTGTTGATATGAAAGTATGCGCGCCGTCCCGCGACCCATGCCACGTCACGGTTCTTCTGCTCGAGGCCGCTCAATGCCTTCTCGATCTCCCCCAGCGCCATACCGACATTCATAAACAGCGCTGCCGACAACGACATCGTCATCCTCGCCGCCTCGTAGAGGTCGTCCGTGATCGCCTCGACGGCTCCCTTGAGAACGACCTGCTCCGTGATGAGCCGCTGCCGCCACCCGGGTTCGTTGTCCGTGCGCACCCGCGAGGCGAACTCCTCCTCGAGCTTCGAGACCTCGATAAGAGCCCGTGCCGCCTTTTCGAGCTTCCCGATCAACTCCTGTTCCATCGCAGCCGCCATCGCATTCCGGCATCTGCCGAGGGAGGTATAGAGACTGAGCATCCGGTCGATCGTACCCCCCTGCGTACAGCTCGCCTGCTCTCGGTCACCCTGCTGGAGCTCATCTGCCGCCTTGCGCATCATCTCACCGATCTCGGAATCGCTCATCCGGTTCTTGCATTGTTCCATTTCGGATGATGCTTCCATACCGCTTTCCTCATCCGAAAAGTCGGAGAAGTCATCCTCGAACTGCTCGTACTCGTCGGCGAGCTGTTCCTGCTGCTTGGACAGCTCCTCCGAATCGGCCGTCTCTGTCGAGTCCTTGAGGGCACGCTGCTCCTCGAGCATATCCTCCATCCGGCGCAGCAGCTCCTCCATCTTCTCCTCACGCATCAACTGTTTGAGAAGCTCGATGGTACGGTCGAGGCGTTCGAGAAGCTCCTCGGTGTTCATCTCCATATCTTCCATCGCAGCCAGCATCTCCTGTTGCGAAATCTGGCTGAGTGCACGGTTGAGCTTCTCGATCGCCTTGCGGAGATCCTCGTTCTCGATCTGGCGGAAGAGCCGCTGCAGCTCCTCCATCTTCTCCCCGATATCCTGTGAGGTCATCCGGTTCTGCTCGAGCGTCTGGAGCATCTTATCGAGGCGCTCGGCAGCCCTGCCGATCCTATCCTGAAGGGCCCGTTGTTTCTCGATGATCTCGCCCCCCGCCTGGCGTCGGCTCCAGTCGAGCTTCCCGTCCGATTTGAGATCGTCCGAGAGGGATTTCAGCCGATCCCTGATCTCCTGTCCCTTCTCGAGCACATCCTCCATGTCGTCCTGCTGTAGAACCTCCTCGTCCCTGATACTCGCATAGATCTGGGACAGGGATGGTACGAGAAGACGGCGGGCCGCGGTGCGTGCGTGACCGGGCGGAGTCTTGTTATCGAATACCTCGAGGTAGTACAGGATACGGTCACCAGGAAAGACACCGATATCCTCAAGCACCCACCGGTATGAACCCTCCACCTCCCGGACCGTGCCCTTCGAGGGCAGCGGCATGATGGATGTATGGAAATCCTCCTCCTTGCCCTCCCTCATGTACCTGAGGCGCATGCGGGAGATACCATAATCGTCGGAGGCGCGAAAGAGGATCGCGGTCTCGAGCGAGCGGGGCAGGAGTGCCTCGTCCTCGGGCGCGAGGACCTCGACGATGGGCACACGGTCTTCGAGCGCGGCGATCGGATACCTGACGGCGCCGTCGTTCGAAAGCCCCAACGAATCGGTTATACTGACCGTGAATGTGTCGTTCCGTAATACGGTGAATCTGCTCCCGAATCCACCGGGCACGATCGCAAGCTGCATGCTACGGCCGCTTGCAAAGTCGATCAGGCCGGCGTTGAGATTCTTGCTGGTCTCTCCCGTAAGCGTTACCTCCGTGCCGGTGAGGGCAACGATCCTCCCTGCAAGTGTGACGATCGTATCCGGAGCGGCACCGGTGTAGGATGGATATTCGAGAACTGCACCGATGCGGTTTATGACGGGACGATGGGCCACGGTTATACTTCGTGCAGAGCTTCGTTCATCACCGGCCTCGAAGTAGTAATGGAGGTCCTCCTGGATATCGCTGAATGTATGGCTGTAAACCGTGAGCGGGACATCACCGGCATCCACGGTATCGGGCTCGAGGGGAAGCCGTTTCCAAACATCGGGTATCGTACTCACCCTGAGCACGACGCTTCCCTGTGAGGAGCCGAACTTGACGGCCTCCACGGTCACATCCTCACCGGCCAGGACATCGAGATCGCCGGACGGTACGACCAGGTTGAAGCCTCGCGGCTCCCTGAAGTAGACGGAAGGGTCCGAGAGGAAGGTCAGGAGCGTGGCGGGTGAAGCATCCATGAGAGAGATCTGTGCGAGGAGGACTACGCCCATGAGGAGACCCGCCAGTGCCCACCCGGGCCGCCCGGAGCCGCCGAAGAGCCTCTGCGGCAAGAGCCGCCGCAGCTCCCGTCCGGCCCGCCGGGTTGTCTCCGACAAAAGGTAAGGTGAATAGGCTTCGAGACGGCCGCCGTGTCGTGAGAACTCCAGCGCCGATGAGAAGAGTGTGCCCTTTCCGCTCACGGCGCCGATACATCCGGCAATCCACATGGGGCTTCGTAGCGGGAAGATGTGTCTGAGCCCGCCGACGACGGCAGCCGCTGCGATCCCCGCCCAGAATACGATGAACGAGAAGAGCGGGAGCGGGGACCACCCGGGAGCCGCCTGAAAGAGGGCGACAAGCAGCGAGAAGATCGCCAGACCAACGGTGAACAGGACGGCCCACGCACCGCGTGCATGGTAGCCCCTCCTGGACCTGACAAGGAATGCGAGCGTCTCCGTGAAGATCCGTTCTGGCTTATCATTCGTATTAATCATTTCGTCTTTTATCGCGTCAGTGCATAGTAGAGAATGTTCACCGCCATCCGGAACGCCTGCTCCCGTTTCTCGGGAGGATCCCCATGGACATCCGGGTCCTCGAGGCCGTCCCCGACATCACTCTCATACGTGTAGAAGA
>CP070727.1:2641665-2669441 GCA_020350885.1 bacterium
CACAAGCTGATAAGCTAACTCTACTTCTTCGTTCGGAAGGTGATGTTTGTAAAGTATTCGATCGCCTTCAACATCCTCCCGGCCGGAATCGGGACGATGGACGAGCTCTACGAAGCGCTCACACTGATCCAAACACACAAGATCAAGCCGTTTCCGGTCTTCATGGTCGGGAAGGAGTACTGGGCGGGGCTCACCGAATGGGTGAAGGACGTAATGCTCGGCGGGGGAAGGATCTCACCCGAGGACCTCGACATCCTCCATATCGTCGAAACGGAGGAAGAGGTCGTCGAGGGCGTGAAACTCAATTGCAAAAAGCTCGGCCTGCTGCCCTGAGATACAGCCGGGATATCCTATCCTGGGTAGTGGTACCAGGAATAATCTATCCCGCGAAAAGAAATCCGAATAAGTCTATTATGTGAAGAGGTACCCAACCGACAGCAGAATCCCTGTCACGAGATGGCTCGTGATGGTGAGTGCATTCGCCGGGGCGAGCTGTTTCGGAGCGCTGTGATGAACCCTGGCCGTCAGGATCGCCTTGATCATGAGTGGCAGTGTGGCGAGCCCTATCAGCGTGAGGGGTGGGAGGATGCGGAATGCGGCTGCGATGGGGATCGGAAGGTATGCATGGAGCACGACACCAGTAAGGATCCCCACCGCGTTCCTGTTCCCGACACGGACCACCAGGGTGCGCTTACCGGCCTGTGCGTCGGCCGCAGAGTCCTGGAACTCATTGATCAGTATGATTGCCGTGACGAGAAAGGTGAGAGGGAGCGAGGCGATAATGCATCCTCTCGAAACGGTTCCCGTCTGGACATAATAGGTGCCCATGAAGATCAGGAGTCCGAAGTTCAAGCCGACCAGGAACTCCCCGAAGCCGCGGTGGGCGAATTTAAACGGTGGTGCGGTGTAGAAGTACCCCGAGACGATACCGGCCAGTGCAAAGAGGAGGATAACGGGCCCGCGCATGACCGTCAGTATCACACCGGCTGCGGCCCCGGCCGCAAAGAGGACGATCGCCATGGTGAGGACCGCTCTCGGTGTAATGAGTCCCTCCTGGATGAGACGGCTCCCACCGGTAAAGGGCCGCACGTAGTCGACATTCACGACATCCGTCCCCGAGAGGTTGTCGTAGTAGTCGTTTGCGACATTCGTTCCCAGGTGGATAAAGACGGCGCCGGCGAGGGTGAGCGTAAAGAGCAGGGGGTCGAAGAGACCTGTCTCGTAGCGGGCGATCACCGTCGATACCAGGACCGGCATAACGCTGGCCGTGAGAAACTCAGCACGCAGCTCCTTGAACACAATGCCCGGCGCAGGCATCGCAGTACCTCCGGCACCAACTATATCCTTAAATGGTCTTGCGGTAAAGCGATAACAGAAGTGGTGTCGTCGGTTACATAGCAGTAGAAGAATGCATTGTCATTTAATGGATTAAACGGATCGCCCTACCGGTTCAGAGGGACGCCGCACAACGTAGCCATCGCAGAGAGTCCATAAAGAGAAAGCGGATTGCCTACGCAACCCGCTTTTTCATTTGGACATGCCCTTACCAGCTACCAGACGCTCTTGCCCCAGACACTCTTACCCATAGCAAAGAGAAGGGCAATTACCAGTGTTATGTTTGTGAAGTAGAACATGTCAGCCCCCTTTCTTGAATTTCCTTCTTGTTACTTCTGGCTTCCATCACTTACTCCTAACGGCAAGTGGTGTGCCAAAATTCTCTATCGTTGCCAGATCTACCTGATAGACAGTAACTCATTTATTGAATATAAGTTAATGTGGCAGTACGGCGGATTCGACGGGGCCGCCCGAACGGCACAGGTGATAATTTCGTAAAATATTTTTGACATATAGCGGCTAGATGCTTAACTTGAATGATAATAATGCATTAATTTGTAAAATATTGTTTACATATTTGTCAACATTTGTTACCGATTCGTCGGTCAGGGGTAGATACCGAGTTATACCAGATTCGAGGTTCAGAGAGTGCCATGCACCGGCGGCGTACCGCCTTGATTAACGGGATCCGGGGCGCCACTCGAGCCTATGGCTGAAATAACAAAAAAGCGGCAGCTATCGAGGCAGCATCCGCTTTTTTGCTTGGTGCCAAGCACTTAGGTAGGTGCCTGCTACCATACGCTCTTGCCCCACACACTCTTACCGAATGCCAGAACCAGGGCGATGATCATTGCTATGTTCGTGAAGTAAAACATCTTTTTTTCCTCCTTTCATTCTTTCATTCCTTTCAGTGTCTTCTTGTGTCTGACACTTCCTCGTAAGGGCAAGTGGTATGCCAGGATTCCTTATTGTTCCAAATTGTTCCTCCAATATTGTAACTATTTAAAAATAAAGGAAATAATTGTGTCGTCCATGAGGCAGAAGAGAGAGGGATATTCCGGCCGCCACCCTCAATATGTAAAATATTTTTTACAAAATTGTAAAAATGGCCCAACCCATTGTAATAAAAATCGTAATGATGTAAAAATCCGGGGATAAAATGTAAGGAATTGTTTACAATCTGAGGTTTGCGCTGAAGTTATGTGAACTGGGTTGGCGGTCCGTACGGGGCTGCTCTCTTTCAGGTGTGGGAATCCGGACCGTCCCTACTCGTAGCATCCCAGCTTTCTTGATATCACGAGGCGCTGGATCTCGCTCGTCCCCTCGCCGATCTCGAGGAGTTTCTGGTCGCGGAAGAACCGCTCAACCTGATACTCCCGCATGAGCCCGTACCCGCCGTGAATCTGAACCGCCTCGTTGACGACGCGCCGCATCACCTCGCTACAGTAGAGCTTGGCCATCGCCGCCTCCATCGTGAAGGGGCGTCCCTGATCGCAGAACCAGCACGCCTTGTAAAGAACGTTTCTGGCGGCTTCGATCTCCGTGGCCATATCTGCGAGTTTGAATGCATTCACCTGGAAGCTTGCGATCGTCTGGCCGAACTGTTTGCGCTCCTTGGCGTAGTTCATGGCGAGCTCGAAGGCCCCCTGCGCTCCCCCCAGGCCCATCGCGGCAATTGCCAACCGGCCCCGATCGAGTGTGGCAAGCATTTGCTTGAAGCCTTCCCCGCGTTTGCCGAGCAGGTTCTCCTCGGGCACCCGGACATCCTCGAAGTAGAGCTCGCCGGTATTTGATGAACGCCACATCAGCTTCCCGTGCATCTCCATCGCCGTCACCCCCGGCGTATCGTTCGGGACCAGTATGCAGCTCAGCTCACGTCTGCCGTCCTTGAGGGTACCAGTCTGTGACTGCACCACGATCACCGCCGAGATGGGTGATGCCGAGTTGGTGATGAATATCTTGCTCCCGTTTATCAGCCACTGGCCGTCCTCGAGGACCGCCGTGGTCTGCGTTGCCCCGGCATCGCTTCCGGCGTTGGCCTCCGTGAGTCCGAATGAGGCGAGGATCTCACCCCGGCAGAGGCGGGGGAGCCATTCCTTCTTCTGCTCGTCGTTGCCGTAGTAGTAGATCGGGCCGATGCCGAGGGAGTTTCCCGCCGCCACGGTCGCCGCAGCCGAGCCGTCCACCCTGGCGATCTCCTCGACGGCGATGATGTAGGAGAGGTACCCGACGTTGCTGCCGCCGTAGTCTTCGGATACGACCATGCCGAACAAGCCCATCTCCGCCATCTTTTTCACGAGATCGAGGGAGAATTCTTCACGCTCGTCGAGTTCTTCCGCCACGGGCTTGATTTCGCTTTCGGCGAAATCCCTCATAGAGTTGCGCAGTATCTGATGCTCTTCCGCCAGATCGAAGTTCAGCATGTATCTCCTTCCGCTACCGTAGGTTTCCGGTTTGGGGAGAAATTATACGAGCAATCCGAAGGGGGTGTCAAACGAAAAGCTGGGGTGTGGAGGTGGCCCGGCCCGTTATCGTCCGAATCGTCTGCTGATCGCTTCCATTACACCTACGATCTTCAACGTCAGGCGCACATGGGGCACGGTAGCGCGGGGAGAGAGCATCAGGCGGCTTTTTTCGAGATCCTCGCGGCGGATGATCCCGGTGCCGAGGGCGAGAAGGAGGTAAGCGGCCGTGCCGGGCACGAAGACAACGAAGAGCCGAACGATGGATCCCGCATCACGGAGCAGCAACCCGATGAGCGGGAAGACGAGCGAGATGAGGATCGGATAGAGCAGGTTGGTGAGTGCAACATGCGCTTGCGAAATCCATTGCATCATGATCTGGAGGAAGACGGCGAGCACCACGAAGGCCGAGAGGGTTGCTATAGCGGCACCTGCAAGGCCGTAGCGGGGTATCAGTATCCAGTTCCAGAAGATATTCCAGGCGGCCGCCAGTATGTAGGCGATGGCCGCCGTGCCGCCGCGGCCGTAGGCGACGAGCGAAGCGTAGCCGGTCCGGCAGATGATATCCACCAGACCGATGAAAACGAGTATCTGTATGAGCCATGCGGCGGGGAGGAAGCCGGATGGCAGAAGCAGCGAGATGATATCCCGCGAGAGTACATAGAGGAGAACGACAACCGGCACGAGGGCGAGGAATGCGATCCGGGTCGTGCCGTGAATCTGTTTCCTGAAGAGTGTGCGGTCCCCTGATTCCTTTGCCACGGTTAGGGAGGGGATGAGGGCGACGCCGACGGTGGATGCAACGAGACTCAGTGCCGTGATAACCCGCGTCGCCATGAAGTAGACCCCATACTGATCGGTAGGAAGGTAGAACTTGACCATGAGCCGGTCGACGGAGTTTATCAGGTTCCAGCCGAGGCTTGCGAAAAAGAAGAGATAGCCGAATCCAAAGACCTCCTTCATGCCTTTCACGAGCGGTCCGACCGTCGGGCCCCACCGGTTCATGATCCGCCGGTGGAAGAGGACGATGAAGAGAACGACGCCGATCACCTCCGCGGTGACGAGCCCGCCGATGATGAGGTTCACGTTCCGCCGCCAGAGGACCGCGGCGATCGGCAGGATCAATGTGAAGAAGCCGTACACGAAGGTGATCACGGCCCGGAGCTTCCCCCTCTGGACGGCGAGGTAGAGGGCGCCGTAGAAGACGTTCAGGGCTAGAAATGGAATCACGAGGGCATAGATCCTGATCGGGGCGGCCGCATCCGGCTGGTGCGCGAGCCGCTCGGCGATGCGGTTCGAGAAGACCAGGAGCAGTATGCACCAGAGGCTCCCGAACGTCATCGTGAGTACTGCCGACGAGCGGTAGATCATGCGTGCCAGATCCTTCCGTCCCTTGTGCAGGTAGTCGGGGATGAGTTTCATGCTCGCCGTACCGAAACCGATATTCGAGAGTATGAGAAAGATATTGATGTAGGGGACAGCGATGTTCATCAGGCCGTAGAGGTGGGTACCGAGAAGGTTTCCGAGAACGACGCCGCGTATGGGCTTGAGGAGCTGGATGACGATCTTCGAGGTGGAGGCGAAGAAGGTATCGGATATGACCTTGGCCGTCGAGGTGTCGATGGGGCTTGTGCCGCTGCCGCCGCCATCGCCGCTGCCGGCTGTGCCGTCGGGCCCGGCGCCGTCTCCGGGGCCGTCTCCATGACCTTCTCCGGGGCCCCGGGTCTCTTCCACATCTGATACGTCAGCGGACATACCGTCATTTCTTGTAGCGGCTGATGAACTCCTCGACCTCGGGGATACCCCCCTGGTAGATGAGGTAGCCGTTGTGCGGCTCCCGCTCGGTGATCTCGCCGGCCACCGGCGTGAGCATGATCCGTTCGACCTCTTCACGGTCGTGGCTCTGACCGAGCGCCCACCCGAGCTTGACGTACGCGATCTCGGGAAGCATGTTCGAGGCCGGAATGACGCCGAGATCCATGATGTCCCGTCCCGTATCGTAGACATACATCTGCACGTAGCCCCAGAGCGTCTGGACGGTCATGTAGATATGGATGCCGCTGTCGCACGCCCGCTTGAGCGACGGATAGAGCGGTTTGTTCACATGCCCGAGCCCCGTGCCTGCGATGATGATGCCCCTGTAGCCGTTGTCGGTGAGTGATTCTATGATGTCGGGTTTCATGTTTGGATAGTAGTAGACGATCGCCACCCGGTCGTCGAATGCTGTGTTGATCGTTACGGTGCGGTCCTTGCGTCGCTCGTTGTAATCCTTGCGCAGGTGGACGAAGCGTTCCCGGTCGACGATCGCCAGGGGGATGTCGCCGATCGTGCGGAATGTCGACCGGTAGGACGAGTGCATCTTGCGCACGCGCGTGCCCCGGTGCAGCAGCCCGTACTGGTCGCTCGTCGGTCCGAACATGCACACCATCACTTCTGCGATGTCGCCCTCTGCCGCCGTGCGCGTGGCGTTGATGAGATTGATGGCGGCGTCACTCGAGGGGCGGTCGCTCGAGCGCTGGGAGCCGACCATGACGATCGGAACTGGCGGGTTCTGTACCATAAAGGAGAGGATCGCCGCCGTATGGTGCATCGTGTCGGTTCCGTGACCGATGACGATACCGTCGATACCCTGCTCGATCTCCCTGCCGATCGCCTCCGCCGTGCCGATCCACTGCTCGGGACCCATATTCTCACTGAAGACACCGTAAAGCTTCTCCGTATCGAGATTGCAGATCTCGGCGAGCTCCGGCACCGATCCGTAGAGCTCGCCGGGGGAGAATGCCGGGATCACCGCTCCCGTCCGGTAGTCGAGGCGGGAGGCGATGGTGCCGCCCGTACCGAGAAGCTTCACCGACGGCTTCTTGGGATCGTAGGGGAACTCCTTCTCGGGGATCTTGTAGTGGGCCTCCTTGCGGCCGGTCTCGGTGACGGAGCTGATCGTATTCACGGCGAGCCCCACGTTGTAGCCGTTTCTGAGCTTCAGGACGATGTGCTTGTCGTCCGCGGTCTCCGAGCGGGGCAGTATGATCCCCGTGAAACTGCCCCGGGCGGAATCGATCGTTACATCACTCCACACACCCACCTGGAAGTTCTTCAGAAATGCCAGTGCATCGCCCCGGTATCCCTTATAGAGGTCACTACCCAGCGATTGTCTCCTTTTTCCGTGTCCCTGTATGGTTCATGGTGCCGTTTCTCCCATTATACGGCTCAATCCCCGTACCATTCCTTCATTTCTTCACCGCGCGCGAAACGTACCGGTCGACGGCGGCGGCGACCTCTCTGCCCCTGATCCGTCCCCGGTATGTCTCCATGACGGTGCGCATGAGGTAGCGTTTGAGCTTTTCCTTGGGGATCGGCGGCGGGTTGACCGTCGCACAGAGTTTCTCGATATCATGCTCGAAGCTTCCCCCGGCTGGCTGGCTGAATCCGGCAGCGGCGTCCTCCACGGCCACGGGAGCGGGCCTGCAAACCTTTTCCACGAGGGGAAGGAGTGCCTCGTCGAGGAGCTTCTGTCTATCGGCCGTGGTGAGCGCTTCGACGAACAGCTCGTCCGTGAAGTTCGGTAGCTTCCCTTTGCGCCGCATCCATTGAAGCCTTCCCAGTATCAGCCATGCAAGCTTTACCGGTTCAAAATCCGTCTGCTCGAGCGCCCGGTCGAAGAGATCCTTCTCCCGGGCGATACTCATACGCCCCGCAAGGTCCTCCCCCAATCCGAGCGAGCGGTACCGCTCCTCACGTTTCCAGGGCGGTTCGGGCAGGATGGATCGGGTCCGTTCGATCTGCTCCTCGGTGATGGCCAGCGGGGGGAGGTCCGTATCCGGGTACATCCGGTCGGGTCCCGGGAGAATCCGTTCGAAGCCGGTGGTTCCATCCGGCAGAGCCTGCCGCGTCTCGTTCGGTACACCATCCAGTGCCTCCTTCGCCCTGATGGTGATCTCGCCGGCACCCATCTCCACATCCCGCTCATCCCCCCAGACGATCACCACGGCATCCCGCTCGCCCGTGCGTGCGAGCTTCTTGATCCTCGTCCATTCGGCGCTCGAGAGGGTGTCGCCCTCCATGTCGGAGTGTGCGATATTGGGGAGCCTGTCGAGGCATGCGATCACCCGCACCCTGTCAGAGATCTCCTTGGCGAATGTCGTCTCGGGCTGGGTGCGGAACGAGAGGATTCCCCGGTAGCCCTTGAGGACCACGGCACGCACCTGGAGCCCCTTTCCGAGAGCCTTGGTGATCGGGTAGTACCGGGTGTCCCTGAGGATCTCGGTTACATCGAACGTTTCGGCCGCAAACGATTCGGGTGTGATCCCTCGCCTCGTAAGTTCCGCATTGATCTCGAGCAGGTTGCGCTGGCGGAAGGCCTCGTTATGGACCAGCAGCGGGATGTAGGGGATGCGGCTGACACCCTTGATCTCGACGCGGCGCCCGCCCTCGATCGATACGTTGACATCCTCCCGGGCGGCGCCGATCCCGGTCTTCACCTTTCCCGTCGATCGGGTGAGGTACCGGATGATCTGCGCCACGTCGGCGACTTCGGCCGGTGTCTTCATGTCGGCGTAGGTCACGGTCTCGACGAGCGGGATCCCGAGGCGGTCGGTCCGGTAGGTCCGCACGTGCCCCTCGTCACTCACCTCCCGGCAGGCATCCTCCTCGAGGCCGAGCTGCCTGATCCGGATCTTCCGCCCGGCGTAGGGAATCCATCCGTCGACCCCGAGTATCGTCGTGCGCTGAAAGCCCGTCGGGATCGATCCGTCGAGATACTGCTTTCGGGCAATATGCAATTCGCTCACGAGGTTGCAGT
This sequence comes from bacterium, assembly GCA_020350885.1. Lineage (GTDB taxonomy): Bacteria > Krumholzibacteriota > Krumholzibacteriia > Krumholzibacteriales > Krumholzibacteriaceae. The sequence goes on from CP070727.1 coordinate 2,650,261, forward strand.
TCAGGAGCATCGTGATCTCGAGAGCAATGTCGAGGGCCTGCTCGTTGAGCTCGAATGGCGGGGTGTCGTCCATCTCGTAGGTGCAGACTGTTTCCTGGTGTATCTGGTATATGATCTCCTTCTTTGTCTTGAACTCCATGAGGGCCGTGCCGTCGTACTCGCCGAGCTCCGAGAGGGTGGGGCGCATGTGGCGGAGGATCTCCGCGTTGAATTCCTCGGAGTAGGGCCGGACCGGGCACCGGCAGAAGAGCTTCTTCTTGGTATCGAGCTGCTGGTGGATCTCGAGGCCGCTCTTGAAACCCATGGCGTCGTAGTCGGCGGGCGTCATTTCGTCCATTCTCTTGATCTCTGCCATGGGATCTCGCTCCTGCTTCCGGTCGGTGTCGGATCAGCAGTCCAGGTAGAGCTGGATCTCGAGCGGGTGAGTGCGGTTCCTCATCGGCCAGACATCCTTTTCGAACTTGAGCTTTATCCAGTCCTCTATCATCGACTCGTCGAACACACCGCCCTCGAGAAGGAAATCATGGTCCTTCTCCAGCTCCCTGAGCGCCTCGGCGAGCGAGCCGGGAAGCGCTTTGATACGGTTTCGTTCCTTGCGAGATAATTCGAAAATATTCACATCGAGCGGCCCGAAGCCGAGCTTGCCGGGATCGAGTTTGTTGCGGATACCGTCGATCCCCGCCATGAGCTGGGCGGCCATCGAAAGGTAGATGTTCCCCGTTGCATCGGGCGGCCGGAACTCGATCCGTTTCGCATCGGGAGAGCTTGCATACTTCGGGATGCGGATCGCCGCCGAACGGTTCCCGAGGGAGAAGAAGCAGTTGACCGGGGCCTCGAAGCCCGGTACGAGACGTTTGTACGAGTTGGTGCTCGGATTCGTGATCGCAAGCAGCGCCGAGGAGTGTTTCAGGAGCCCCGCGATATAGTGTAGTGCGATCTTACTGAGGCCGGCATACCCGGTCTTTGTGTAGAAGAGGGGCTTTCCTCTCTTGAAGAGATGTTGATGGAAATGCATGCCGTTGCCGGCCTCGTTGTTGATCGGCTTCGGCATGAAGGTGGCGATCATCCCCGCCTCGTCCGCCGCCATCCGGGCGAAGTACTTCACTATCATGGCGATATCGCCCATCCTGGTCAGCGGTGCGAAGGCGACCTCGATCTCTGCCTGGCCGTGGCCACCCACCTCATGGTGGTGGTATATGATCTTGATCCCCGCCTCCTCGAGGAGCACCACGGTACGGTCTCGCACCCCGGCGAGCTTGTCCTCGGGGGGTAGCGCGTGGTACCCCGCATGCGTCTTCAGACCAAAGCTCCCCTTTTGCTCGCCCTCGCACGGGATGATCTCGAAGCCGAAGGTGAGGTCGGAGGTATCGACGAGAACCTCATCGAAGATATAGTACTCGAACTCGGGTCCCCACATGCTGAGATCCGCGATACCGGTACTCTTCAGGTAGGCCTCCGCCTTGCGTGCGATATGCCTCGGGTCGCGGGGGAAGGGACGCCTGGAGTCCGCCTCGACGATATCGCAGATGAACGCTATGGTGGGTACCTCACTGAAGGGATCGGTGAATCCCGTCGAGATATCAGGAATGAGTGAGAGATCCCCGAGCTCCACCGTCTTGAGACCTGCAAAATTGGACCCGTCGAAGCCGAGCCCTCGGGTGAAGAGCCTTTTGCTGGCGCTCGATGCGGGAACGGTCAGGCGGTGCCACCGGCCGAGAAAGTCGGTGAACTTGAGGTCGATGAGCTTTATCGAGCGTTTCTTTATCTCGGTCTTTAATTTCTCAATGGAAGCAAAGATCGCGTAACCTCCTCGTTATCAACGTATTCAGGAATCACTGCGGCATATTTCAAGGCCGCAACCACTGCCGTATATTTCAGGGCCGCCGTCTGCGGATAAGGCCGCCGTCTGCGGATAAGGCCGCCGTCTGCGGATTCTGAATATATTCAATGAGTTCAGTGCCTTCAAGGAAATAATAGAGGCGAGATCACGGTGTCTGCAAAATCACATTGACAAAGCGCCCCGCGAGTGTTAAGTGAAAGACTGTTTTGCTTATCATTGCGCATGGATGGGGCGATACATGCAGGGCAGCAAGGGCTACCACCTCGTCCCTCAAATATCAAAACAGGAGGAACCCATGACCGATCAAAAGGTAATGAACCGCTGGCTTGTCGTTGTCGGGGCACTGCTCATTCAGCTCTGCCTCGGTGCCATATATGCATGGTCCGTTTTTACCCCCTACCTCAAGGGGGCGACCCCCGATCCCGTCACGCAATTCAACTTCACCTCGACACAGACGCAGGCGATCTTCTCCGTCGGTCTGGCATCCTTTGCGGTCATCATGATCCTGGCGGGCCGCTGGCAGGCGAAGTCCGGACCCCGGCTCGTCTCCTTCGTCGGCGGCGTCGTCCTGGGCCTGGGCTACATCATCGGAAGCTTCGTCGGAAAGTACTTTATCGGCCAGCTCATTGCCATCGGTCTTATCGGTGGTGCCGGAATCGGCCTCGCCTACGTCTGCCCGATCGCCGTCGGCATGCGGTGGTTTCCAGATAAGAAAGGGCTGATCACGGGGCTCGCCGTGGCGGGCTTCGGATTCGGGGCGATGATCTGGGTGAAGCTCGCTGGCTCCTGGGGTCACCTCATAGAGAGCCACGGCGTGCTCAGGGTCTTCCTGATCTACGGGATCGTCTTTGCCGCCGCCGTGATCATCGGTTCATTCTTCATGAAGTACCCGCCGGAGACCTGGAAGCCCAAGGGGTATTCACCCCCCGAAGCTACGGGTGCGGGACCGGCGGCAGGGACCGTCGAGTTCGAGAGCGGTGAGATGCTGCGTACCCCGCAGTTCTACGGTCTCTGGACGACCTTCATATTCAGCGCCTGGGCCGGGCTCATGACGATCGGGATCATAAAGCTCTTCGGCATCGATGCACTTCAGAAGTCCGGGTACAGCCTCGCCGAGGCGAGTGCCATTGCCGGAACCGCCATGGCGGTCTACCTCTCGATCGCAAACGGTCTCGGCCGCATCATCTGGGGAACGATCTCCGAGAAGATCGGCCGGAAGCGCGCCATCTTCGCCATGACCCTCTTCCAGGGGATCATGATGCTCCTCTTCTACTACATGGGTGGATCGAAGGGGTTGCTGTTCCTGGGTGCCGCCATCATCGGCTTCAACTTCGGTGGTAACTTCTCGCTCTTCCCTACGGCCACGGCCGATTTCTTCGGTACGAGGTCGGTCGGTCCGAACTACGGGTGGATGTTCACCGCATACGGTGTGGGGGGGATCATCGGTCCGATCCTGGCCGGTTATGTGCGTGATACGTGGAAGAACTTCCAGGTCGCTTTTATCATCGCTGGTGCCGTGTGCATCCTGGCGGCGGTGATCACGATGGCCCTCAAGCCGCCGAAGAAAGCGTCGGCGTAGGGATTACCGCACGTTCCTGGCGCACCGGAAACCCACATTGAAATCGACCCAACTGGCTATGAGCCCGTTTCGTTTGTAGACGGTGTTGCACATCTTTCCCGAGTGCCAGCCGCCGCCCCGGATCCCGCGGAACTTACCTTCCTCCGGTCCCTTAGGGTTATCGGTCGGGCTCGTTGCGTAGTAATCGAAGTTATAGTAATCCTCGACCCATTCGACGACGTTGCCGGCCATATCGTAGAGCCCGTATCCGTTCGGCGGGTAGGTCGCAACGGGAACGGTTCCCGTCGACCTGAAATTCGCCATCGTGGTGTCGAGCTCGTTACCGGTGGGGAAATGCTGCTCCTCGAGCCCGCCACGGGCGGCATACTCCCACTCCGCCTCCGTTGGAAGCCGCTTGCCCGCCCACGTTGCATAGGCCTGCGCATCGCGCCAGCTCACGCCGACCACCGGGTAGTCGGGAAAGTCCGGTCCGCACCGGTAGCGGTCCATTCCCCAGAACTCCGGCAGGCGGTGGTCGGTTTCCTTGCAGAAAAGGTGGTACTGGGCGTTTGTGACCTCGTGCTCGTCGATGTAGAAGGAGTCGACTCTGACGGCGTGTACAGGCTTCGTATCGATCTCGGTCTCGCTCCCCAGGAGAAACTCGCCGCCCGGCACCAGCACCATATCGGATGGCGAGTCGGAGCGGGTGGAGAGCACCTGCTGCTCTTCAGCACAGGCCGAGAAGATCAGAATCACCGGTACTATCAGAATAGATACCATTCGCAGAAACGATCGCTTGCAGGACATGTTATCCTCCGTCTCTCTATATATCGTTATTCCAGTCGGTCGGTAGTTGTATCTTTGAATTCCTACGGGGAATTGTCAAGGGTAAGCGGTGTTGCCGGCGGATGAGTGGGCAACCGTGTAGATGCAGCGCACCCGGGCCGGGGCACCGATTTCTGACAGAATTGGCATGATTTTTCTAATAATATAAATTTTAGCAATATTTTATTTGTACTATATAATAATTATTTGTATATATTGAACACGGTGTGAGGGGGGATCCGATAACGGGGTACATAGTCCCAGGGAATAATTCGAGTAAGAAGAGGATAGAGCCTGAGGGTGATTCGAGCGGGATGAGGATGGTATCGGGGACGGTTCGAGCATGAGACTGACTGTACCTGGGGCAATGCTAGCATGAGACGTACGGTACCGGGGACGGTTCGAGCAGGAGGCAGCAGGCAGCGATGCAGGCGGTAATACTGGCAGCAGGTTTCGGTGAGCGGTTACGACCCTATACCGAGAGGGTTCCCAAGGCCCTGCTCGAGGTGGGGGGACGGCCCGTGATCGACCACCTGCTGGACTTTCTGTTTCCAACACCGGATATCGAAACGATACATATCCGCACCAACGGCCTCTACTACCCGCTCTTCAAGGACTGGCTGCGTGGCTGCGAGTACATGGGAAAGGTGGAGCTCTCGACCAACGGTGTCAATACGCCGGAGGGCAAGCTCGGGGCGGTGGGGGATATCGAGGACTTCTGTTCCCGGAAACGGATCCAAGAGGATTTCCTCGTCGCTGCGGGTGATAACATCTTTGGATTTTCCATTCAAGAATTTCTGGACTTCTGTTCGGATACGGAGGGCGATGTCGTGGTTGTCACCGAGACACGCAGCAAGAAAGCCCTCAAGGAGGGAGGCGTGGTCCGCCTCACCTCGAACGGCCGGATCATCGACTTCGAGGAGAAGCCGCAGAAGCCTAAGTCCAATATGCTCGCCCTTCCGTTCTATCGCCTGAGCGCAGAGTCGATCCCCTTCCTGCGGAAATACTTGATGGGAGGGAACGACAGGGACTGTATCGGCTCCTTCTTCACCTGGTCGTACCGCCGCCGCCCGCTCTTCGCCTATCAGACCGATGGCGTGCGCTATCATCTCACCGATCCCGCCTCCTACAAAAAGGCATGCTCTGCATTTGAAAAAACGAAAAAGGTGTGATAGGTTCCTCCTACCATGGAAGAGCTGATTCGCAAACTCCTCAGAGAGATCGGCGAGGATCCCGAACGGAACGGGCTCCTGAGAACTCCGGAGCGTGTCAAGGAGTCGATGGCCTTTCTCACGAGCGGGTATCGTGAGGATATCGAGAAGGTCCTCGAAGGGGCGATCTTCGATGAGGAGTACGACGAGATGGTCATCTCGAAGGACATCAGTCTCTACAGCCTCTGCGAACACCACCTGCTGCCGTTTTTCGGCAAGTGTCACGTGGCCTATATTCCCAAGGGGAAAATCATCGGGCTGTCGAAGATCCCGCGTGTCGTTCAGGTCTATTCGCGCAGGCTCCAGGTTCAGGAGCGCCTCACGAACCAGATCGCCAAGACCTTGATGGACCACCTCAAGCCCTATGGTGTCGCCGTCACGATCGAGGCGATCCACCTCTGCATGGCGATGCGCGGTGTGCGAAAGCGTGATGCGCTGATCATCACGAGCTCCATGCTCGGTGCCTTCCGCACCGACAGCAAGACGCGCCTCGAATACCTCAACCTTATCCGCAGCGGCGACCGGCACAGGTGGTAGGGATATCTTGAACAACTTATAACGATAGCCTTTTCACTCTCTTCGAAAATACTTTGTGAAATTTCTCTGCGTTTTCCATCAGCCAGGAGAAGTATCCATTCCACGCCATCCTGTCCCTGATGTCTCCATCGCCTCGTCTTTCCAATAGTCCCGCAGTTCGACGGTCTTGAACCTGCCGAGTTTCGTGCTCATGCAATGCCCCCTCTCCGGAGTCGTATTCGATTGTTCGTATTTGATTTTAGCATGCGATAGTGGTACAATAGAAACCACTGATTTTACTCCGGCACAACACGGTCCTCACGGATCAATAGGCGACTTGCTGCGGGAGAAGAAATCATGAAAGCGGTTCTATACGTAAGCGTAGCATATGCTCTTATTCTTTTCATTGGCCCCGCTGCATCCCTCTCCTACGAGATCACCGATACGCATGATCCGCTTCGTGACAATACCAATGCCTACTATAGCTGGGCTGAGAACAATGTGGAATGGTCCTCGGGTGAGGACGGGTACGTATATGGGTGGTACGGGAATTCCGCAATTATCTCGTGGCGCAAATTTCATCCGGTAACCGATACGAGCTATGTATTCAGGTTCTATTACGACCCCGAAGATTATTACGGCATGGAGTATGGCTTCGGCCTCGCCTATCTCGGGCCGGGTACGAGCGACTTCACCATCGATGACATAGAGATCGGCGTCTACATCGACTATCTGGGTACTCTCCATCCCGCATGGGATGCGTCCGAGAACTGGGGATCGCTGTTGTACGAGGATACCTATGATCTCAGGATGGAACTGGAACCGCTCAATGGACTTCCCGGCGTGTTCAGTATCGACTTCGACCTGGTGCGTGTGGGTTCGTTCGACGCTCCCCTATCGGACTTCTCATTGCCCGTGTGGTCGCGTCATGACGAATGGCAATTCATACTGGAGGAGTGCCATTTGCAGATCTGCCCGCACGGTATAAATGCGAAGGCATACGACGTGTGGGACAAGCATTACCCATATTTCAGGCTCTTTCTCGATCCGATCAATCCGCCGATCGTCTTCGGCGGTGATCCAGCGGTTTTCAGGGCCCATGCGACCTACGCCTGGCCCGAGTCACTGACCTACGGAATCGATGATCCACGGTTCGTCCAGAGCGATACCGTATTCACCTGGCATACGACACAGGCCGATACGGGGATCTATTTCCCGACCGTCTGGGCCACCAACGGGGTCGTCTCGGATAGTGCGGCGGTAAAGGTAACGGTCCTCCCGTTTATGGAGGTGCACCACGATTCGATGATGGCCAACGTGTCTCAATATTTCAAATGGCATGAGAACGAGGTCGACTGGTACACGGATGAGGGGGGCTACCTGACGGGCAGGTGGGATTGGTACTCGGCGGTTGTATCGGAGAAGGCGTTTGCCACCGGCGAGAATCCCCTCGCCGCCTTCCGGTTCTACCTGGGTGCCGGGACGACGAACTACATGATCGGATACACACGCCAACACCCCCGGGACAACACATTCCATTTCTCCGAGATCGAGACCGGTATCTACATTCACTCGAGCGGCAGCATCAGGCCGTCGTGGGATTACGATAACGAAGAGTACTGGCCGGTGAGCCTGGCCGGGGGAATATACGATCTGCTCATCCATCTCGATTCAGATCACAGGACCGCCGATTTCTACATCATGCAGGTGAGTGATCCGGCAGACACCGTGCCGGTCTTTGCCGAGCCGGTATGGTCGGCGAGTGTGCCGCGCCCGCTGTACAGTTACTATCACGTGCAGATCAACGCGAGGGAGGATGCGTGCAGGCTCTATGATGTCTGGACCATCATGAATGAGGAGCCGGTACTCGTTCTCGTTTATCTACCGGGCATCACGGTGTTCGAGGGGGATACCGTGACCATCGAGCCGCGCACAATGTATACCGGAGCCGGCTTGCTCCTATATTCGATTGATGATCCGAACTTCTCCTGGGACGGTGCGACATTTACATGGGTGACCGCCCCCGGCGATGCCGGCGTGTACTATCCCGAGGTGACGGTCACCGACGGGACGCTCTCAGAGAGTCAGGCCGTGAAGGTCACCGTGATCGGTCCGTCGAATCTTCAGCATGATCCGATGGCGGACAACACCGTCCCGCTCTTCTCATGGCACGAGCAGGATGTCACTTGGCATCCCGAGGAGTACGGCTACGTGAGCTGCGAGACGACGAGTTCATGGTATGCGGGTGTCGTCTCGGGCGCGGTGTTCGGCCTTGAGGACAACCCTGTCGTCACCTTCCGCTTCGAGCGCGGGATTACAGGCCACATGCTCGGTTTCACGGCGACCCATCCCGACTCGACCGACTATCACTACTCCCATATCGAGAACGGTGTCTACATACATTCTCTGGGAACCATCAGGCCCACGTGGGACATCAATAATAAGTCGTACTGGTCGACCACGCTGCCCCAAGGTCTCTACGATTTGACGATCTCACTCGACAGGGTCAACGGCGTTGTCGATTTCAGCATCGGAGAAGTAACGAGCCTTGAAGATTCACTCCCCGCCGTACGAAATCCGCTCTGGTCATCGAGTGTCGGACGGCCGATATCCGATGCATGCTACGTGCAGATCAACACCTACAACGAGGTCTCGAAGGTGTTCGATGTCTGGGCGATCGCCGAGGAGGGTCCGACGGCGACCTACCTGAGTTCCTTCTCGGTCTCCGCAGAAGGACAACGAATAGCACTCCGGTGGACACTCTCGAGCTGCGAGGCGGAAGCCGAGTTTGTTGTACTGCGCAGGAATGCGCCTGACGGCCGGTTCGCCCGGCTTTCCGTGCCGGTGATCCCCGAAGGCGATCTGTCATTTGCCTGCATCGATACGGAGTGCGAGCCGGGTGTGGCATATGCGTACCGCGTGGATGTGATCGAGGGCGGCGGCCGGAAGGTTCTCTTCGAGACCGGGATAGTTTCCATTTCGCCGCATCCCGTAACCCTCTGTCAAAACCGCCCGAATCCATTCAATCCATCGACGGAGATCACATACTTTCTTCCGACGCGAGGCCATGTCCTGCTCGATGTCTATGATGTCGGCGGGCGGCACATCAGGCGGCTCGTGAACAAAACACAACGGGGCGGGTACCATTCAATTTCCTGGGATGGCCGAAACGATGGGGGCGGTCGCGTAGGCACCGGTGTCTATTTCTACCGCCTCAGAACCGGCAAGCGCGTTCTTTCAAGAAAAATGGTCCTTCTCAGGTAGCCGTATGTGATTGGAGGGGATGATGGCCACCATTTTTAAAGGATCATTTATCGTTATCGTCTTTCTGACGATAGTGTCTGCAGGATGCACCCCACCGGCCAAACCGCTCTATCTCTGTCCGTCGTTCCATGAGGAATGGATCGACGAGATCGTGGTGCTCCCTGTCGTCGATCTGCGGTTCGGGGAGGCGAAGGATCTGGATCTGGACAGCCTGGTGCAAACGGTCGTCGAGGACGCCCTGTGTGCGAAAAACTATGCCGTCAAGGTGTGCACCGATCGATCGCTGATAACGCACGTTTCAGAGAGTATCTTCCTACGGGAGGATGTCAATGCTCTGAAGAGGATCGGCCCGACGGGCTGTCGCTGGGTCATCCTCATAGCACTGCATGCATCATCGACCAGGGAGATCGGAGACAGTGAGGGAAGCGCCGATATGACAGCACTGTTCATCGATAAGCGGCGCGGCAGGACCGTATGGCGCGACAAGGCCGTATCCCGGCATAAGCGTGGCGGCGTGCTGGGTGTGCTCTCGAAGGGATCCGTAGAAGAACTGGCCGTTTCGGGAGCCGCAGAAACGGTCATGAAGAGTTTTCCGAAAAGATGATACAGGAAACGGAAGACTCCCTCACTTGACCACTATGGCAAAGGTGTAGCCTCCTACAAACCTGTCGAATATCCTCTGCATGATGTGAAGGTAGTAAGTCGAGCCCTTCAAGGCTTTCTTCGGAACCTTGACGCCGATATCGAGCCGGTGCACCCTTTTCTTCGCATACGACACCCTCGGGATTACCCCCGCCGCTACCGCCCGCTCGAGCACGCATCGTTCTTCCTGTGCAAGCGGACTCTGCCGCGGCACCGGGTATTTCTTGATCGGTTCCAGGTAGCGCTTCCGTCCCTTGTTGAGTGAAAGCGATACCTGTAGCGGGATCATCCTCTTCGGGAAGCCGAGAACCGGCAGCCGCGGAGAGTAGGTCAGCATCGCTATGATCGAAGCGGTGGGCCTTCCGAGTCTCACACGAAACGGAAGCTTCACTTTTATAGAGAAGTTGGCGCTCTCTCCGTTTCCCATTTCCTCCACATGCACGTTCCGCTGCCCGATGTTGTTGTCCCAGGGGATCTCGAACGGATAGACGATCGGGTCCGGATTGAGCGAATCGTGCGGATTATCGTTTATGTACGCGATTGCCAGGAGGCACTGGTGCGCCGGAGACGCACTGGGTGTCCATTCGACGTAATTCGCATCGACACTCGAGTTGGCATTGATGCTGAATGTCGAAGTCGGGTTGGGATGCCCGGGAGTTCCGGGGATGAGGTGCCAGCCCGATGGCGGCAATCCCGCCGCAGGATCGGCCCAGTAGTACCGTACGCGCACATTATCGACCAGCTGGTTTGTACGGTTCCGGATCACGGCCCAGACACGGTTTACATGGTTGAAGACGGGTCTAGTATCCGGCACGCCGTCATACGGGGGCCTGTCGACGAGGATGTCCGGGCTTGTCCACCACGGCGCACCCGGGTGCTGTTCACCGTTATCCCCTGGTGAGTCCTTGATCCAGAGATCGGCGATCTTGTTCGTCTCGGCAGGATCGCCCCGCAACGGCGCCCGCTGGCGGAAGTAGGCGAGCTCCGTACCGTAGATCGATGGAACGTCGAGAGGCAGATGTATGTACTCGGCTCCCGGACCCCACTTGCTGCGGATCAGTGTGGCATGCCCGGCTCCATCAGTTGCCCAGACGCGCCCCGTATGAGTAGTCTCACCTCCGAGCCGATACCGGATGACATCACCGACCATTATGGAGCCATCTGGCACGGGATCGCAGTTGTCCCTGAGGATGTTGTCGACGTCAGTTCTGCCGATCCAGTAACGGCGGGGAATGAATGTGAATCCCCAGCAGTTGTATCGTTTCGTTCTACCGAGCTGCTCGGTGCTCAAGTCGAAAAACGTATATTCACATACTCGTGGATCAGAGATAGTGACCAGGTTATCGTCACGATCTAATACACCTGTTAACGGAACATCAGCAGCCGTGTAGAAACCGCTTACGAGAGTATCTGGCATCGTTGCCCTCCTTTACCTCTGGATTATATCCAGTGTTTCCAACAGTTCGGCCCTGGAATGGAGCGGATCCATCGGTTTTACCGGGAGTCTGTTCTTCAGGCGCAGTGCACGTGCGGCGAAGTGAATGAAGAACGGATCGGGCCTCTTCATGGCACGGACAAAGAGCGGTTTCAATATCCTCGCAGCAGCGTCGAGATCCACGTGCCCTAGTATGTATGCATAGCAGGACCGTGTGATCTCGTCCAATCTCATTCCACCTCTCTTCAACTCCCGCTCTATGAGGGGAACCACTTCGTCCCCTCCCTTGATGAGACGGTTCACGGTTTTATCTCTTTCAAAAGCCCTCATGAGCGTATAGGGACCGCTCGCATACATGGCCTCCGTGATGTTTTCCGGTTTCTTGAGCCGGGCGACATCCTTACGGTAGTCTGCCATTTCGCCCCTCCTTGTTATTTCTTCTTACGGGACCGGACGGTTTTTTTCTTGGCCTTTGGCTGTCTGGGTTTTCTCTCGATTTGCAGCTTGAACCGGTTCTCCGGGCCGCGCCTGATGTGTACCCGCACCGGAGCACTTCCGCCCCTTTCGACCTCGGCGAAGTAGAATCCCGGGTTGAGCGGGCCAAATTCGGCGAATCCCTTTTTGTTTGATATTGCGTAGGGCTTGCGGGGATCCCCCGGAAGGCGCAGGATGACCTTAGCCTTCGGTACGGCCAGGCCTCGCCGGTCGTGCACGAAGAACTGTGCAGCGGCGGTGGCGGTTTCGATGAGGAACGTCATGCCGCCGACTATCTTCCGGTTGTGCACGAGCCCCGCTGAGAGGCGTTCCCTGATGCCGTCCTTGACACGTTTCCCTATGACGATCTCCAGGGTCATCTCAGCCCGCTGCCCCTTTCGGAGCCTCAGCGTCCGGTTCTTGACGCCTACCTTGATCGGAAGTTTTCCTTCTTCGGGTTTTCCGACCTTGAGCTCGAAAGTGCCGGCGGTCTCGGCGACGATCGGTATGGTTCGTATGATCCTTCCGGCGTTGGCGTTTGTGCTACCGCTCGGGACAGGGACCGACCCGCTCACGGATGCGGGATTGAAGTTGCACTGGACCTGGTCGTTGTCGGCGATGATGTTCCAGAGGTTGTGACTCAGCTCGTCCGTGCCGCAGAAGGCGGCACCCGAGACGCAGCCGTGACCGAAGTCGCCTCCGATCATGATCCGCTGGTACTGGGTATGTGCTCTCCCCGGGCGAAGGCGCGCCGGTACCGTGTCCGTACCCGATGTCTCCACGGCCCTGTCGATCCGGGGCGGTCCGACGGGTCCGCCTGTGAATCCGAGCCCGCGAACCTCGAGGATACGGAAGATATCGTCGGTGGGCGCAGTCCCCCGGTTGGCCGTACGGACGAAGAAACGATTGTGATGCTCCGGTACGTATTCATGCTGGGTGGTTCCGGGAAACTGATCCGTGTTGTCCACGTAAAGGTCGGGCGAGTGCCAGGGGCTTGCGCATGTGCTCGGTTCCACACCGCTATCGGTGCTGCAATCCTGCATCACGAGATCGGGCTCACCCAAGCGTATGTGCAGGGGCTTGCCGGCTTCGCGCCAGGGCTTCTGCCGGTAGAGTGGTATCTCTGTGATTGCCGCATAGCTCGGCCATATTTCTGTGCAGTAGTGGTCGTAGACCAGGTTGAAGGCTTCACGCGTACTTACAACACCCGTCGGTCCCCAGTCTATCCGGTTGGTATGATATCCGGGGATCAGCGTAACTCCTATTCCATCCCCGGTGATGCCGAGGTCGATGTTGTCGTCGAGCGCTTCCTGTACCATACGTCCATTGAAAACGGATGCGAATAGTTTATCGAAGACCGCTTCGTAAGTTCCCTGGTCCGAGCGGCACCCTGCCATTACAGCACCCTGTGTGCCGGTCCAGAGGTTGTTGATGAACGGATCGACGAAGCCGCCCGAGTGGCACTGGCCGGCCAGTAGCACGATCTGCCTGCAATGGATCGCATTGATACGGGCGGCGAAATCAGCGGCATAGTACTGAGTCGTGAAACCATCGCAGCAGAGGTAGCATCCGGTGCCGTCCTGCCCGCCGTGGTTGAAGGTGAAGATGAAGAGGTTATCGTTCGCACCGAGCTCGTGTGGATCGCCGCTCCCCGTAGCATAATCGGCAAGTGCATGGTCGAGATCGTCCCGTGTTGCATCATAGGTGACATCGGTTCCGGCAACCATCGACGGCCAGGACGAGCTGCCGTAGGTGCCGACCAGGATACGGATGTTGGCGAGCGGATAGCCGTACATTTCGTGCAACATGTTCGTCCATCGGATGAGGCTCCTCGGATACCTCTCGACGTTGCACACACCGACGAACAGGAGGGCGTAGTAGTTGTCGGTCGTAGGCCGCGTAATCGAGGATGACATGTTTTCGTATGACATTTTACTTTCCCTCCCTTCCCGGAAGAATGTGAGGAATGAGACTCTGTTCGATCTCCGGATCTGCGATCGGGAATTCCTCTTCGATGATCCGGACGCTTCCATCCTCGACATTGTGCAATTCATATATGACGGGATGTGCGTAATTTGCATCGTGCATTAGATCAATGAAGACAAGGTATGCATTCTTCTCAATCTTGTAGTTGTTGTACCCGATGCGCAGCGTCGAACCAGCCTTGAGCGGTAGATCGCGGATATAGACCGCCACGCGCTCGCGGCCTTTGAGACGCCGGTAGGCGCCTCCCGCCTCGGCCTTTGCCGTGACGGATTTGACGTGATCGAGGGTTATAGGCATTTCACAGACCTCCTTTTTAGGGTATGCATATCCCCTCCGCCTGGATGTGGCGTTGATTTACTGGTGAGGATCGGGAGTGATTAATAAACCCAAGTCCGCTAGCTACGAACAGCCTAGTACTATTATGAGGAATTGTCAACGGGTAATTCGTGAATCTGCCGGGATATGAAATATGGGCGGTAACGGAGGATTGTGCCGGGGGCCGGGTGAACGGGATTATCGTATCGATTCTCGGGGAAGGCGCCCCGGCTCGGGGAAGGCAGGGTGGCACCCTGTTTACTCTATTCGTTGTAATACGTTATCGCATCATCGACCGATTTGAACGACTTCATGATGGTATTCAATTTCGTCACATTGAAGATCTGCTTGACCCTCTTGGAGGACAGCACGACCACCAGCTGAGCGGTGTCCTTGAATGCCATATTCCAGGAGTGGAGCAGAATGCCGAGGCCGGTGCTGTTCGAGTTCGTGAGCTTCGAGAGATCGATGACGATCTTCCTTATGCCCTGCTCGAGCACGTCCCGGACCTCGTCCTTCAGGGCGATGCTCTCGAGACCGCCCAAGAGCTCCCTGCTCTCCCAGGAGATCACCGCAATATCGTTCTGTATTTCGGTCTTGACTGTACCCATGCAATAATCCCTTCTACCCTCTGATCGATAATGCCATATTTCACACATGGCAATCAACATCTTCTTTTCGGCGGCCGGTAGGAAGCTGTTCATCCATCCGGCCATCGGCTTACAATCGTTTCGGGCGGGCATGCTCCGTATGTGAAGTGTGAACTGCCACTTGCATTCAATGTTGAGGTGCGGTATGCTGCAGAACACTATTCGTGTTATACAGGATCGAATGAGCGACACAGTCCTTGGTGAGCCAATCTGCATGATGTTGTTATTCTGCGGATGTGAGTAGAAGGAGGCAATCATGCGAAAGCCGACTGTTGTTACAGTGATCGTCGTGTTAGTTCTACTGATGAACCCTCGGTCGGAGTCGAATGCCCAGACGAATGTCAATGTAGGGATCAAGGCCGGTCTGGGTATTGCCAGCTGTAGCGGATTGGATGACCTTTTCGAACCGGCAGAGTGGGGAGGGTATACCCCCTCCGTTGATAAGGGATCACGCTTGGGTGTGGTTGTCGGTGGATTTCTGGAATTACGGCTCGTTGAAAATGTCTTTATTCAACCCGAGTTTCTTTATGTACAGGGAGGATGCAAGCGTGATATCGGCATAGACTTTTATGAAGCAATGGGTGCAATTGAGGTCTTCGTAGAAGGTTCGGTTGAGTCGAGTGAGGACCTCAACTATCTGGAGATCCCGATTCTGCTTAAATATGTTGTAAGTGGTGGGTCTGGTTCGGGTCCTTATTTCCTCGCCGGTCCCTCAATTGGAATCAAACTGAGCGCCGAGATGGCATATGGTTTCGCAGCAACCGTCAGTGTGTATGAGGATGGTGTATTAACTGATTCGGAATACATATCTGACTCGGGCTCGGAGGATCTTGATGATTATCTTAAGGGCACGAACTTCAGTATGATTTTTGGAGCCGGCTACATACAAGAATTGGCTCAGGGCGCTCTGTTTGTTGAAGCAAGATTTTCACTCGGATTAACCGACATCTTCGAAGACACCTATGATATTGAGACCTGGCCGAATGTATATGTCTACCTGGAGGACGCCAAGACGCGACTGCTTTCGATCACCGTCGGCTATGCTTTTTTGTAAGATATAAAGCGAGAGTACATTCGTTCGTTAATTATCTACTTTGATATTATAGAAGTAGCCATTATGTAACTTACTTTCCAAATGGCCACTTGTATATTATGTAGTGTCTTAACTCCTTGAGTTCCTCTCGTATTATTTTATTCACCAGCTTTTGTTCTTTGTTGGGTTCCTTAATTGAATTATCTATTTTATCAATATTTCCAGTCAGTTTGTTAATTGTATTAGTCAGTGATTCCAGCTTTGAATTAACTTGCTCGATCTTCAAGTTTAAATCGTTAATTTCTTTTTTGCAGTTATCTAGTTGCTGCTTTGATCTATTTATGTCTGGTAGTGAATTATATTCTTTGTCTTTTATTTTATTAATTTGATTCGCTTTATTCTCTAATTCCTTTATCCTCGGTTCAAGCCTTAGCCCAAGGCCTGTAATCCTACTGTTTATAACTGAAGAAAATATTAACCAAAAAAGTGTTAATATAGCTATAAAGAAACCCATAAAGGGGACCATTAACTTGAACATTAATCCAATATAGTCGATTTGTGTTACTGGAGTTGTTGTTAAAGACATGGATTTGTCCTCTGTCTGAATTGAATTGTATGTAAGAGATTAGACGAATAAGAATATTAACATATTTATGAATATTAGTAAACCAAATTCATACTATTTTGCTCTCTGATCAAATGATCTTTCGGACTGCTGGTACGTCTCATCAGGACTCACCAAGCTGATCATCTTGATCAATGAACCGACAACGATTGCGCTCGGTTTAGGTGGGAATTTACTATTGATGGCATTCGACGTCCTTATCATGAATGATCGGAGATATTCATCTTCCCAAAATGGTACAAGGTCCTTGCGTTTGGATAGGAACTCGTCTCGACCTTCAGGGGGCAGTACATGCACCTCGTAATCTGCCCACGCGGCTGAATCCAGTTTCAGCTTTGTATAGAACTCCTGGTATTTCATTTGAATGATCAGTAGCTTGGCCATATAGAATGAGTAATGCTCCTGGGGAATATGCTCGATCTGCCGGATCTTGTCGATCTCCTCGGTCATCTCTGATGACGATTCATTTATGACCTGATTCAGCAGGTAGTAGCAGTTGACGAAACGCTTCGTATGGCGGGGATTGCCACCGAGGCCGATATCGAGCAATGACCACACAGCTTCCGTGTACTGAGCGATGTTGGTCTCTTCCAGCATCGAACGGAGTTTATTGAAGGGCACAGGAGGGAGGAAGAACGGAACCTGGATTATCTTGTCGAGGTAATCCCTTCCCGATAACTTGATCTTCTCCCCGTATCTGTGCTTGATGCCTTCCTCGACGATATAGTGATCCATCCCCAGCACGAACACGCAGCGGGAGCTGCCGATGAAGAGCTTCAGCGACTCCAGGACCGTGATCGCATTCTCTGGCAGGCAACGATCGAGGTCGTCGATGAACACGATCAGCTTGCCGTGATTGGTATACAGATCGATAACCTCCTTGAAATCCTCTTCGAAATGGTTGATATGGCGGTAGTGGATCTCGTCCTTCTTGATCATTGCATTCTTC
Organism: bacterium; assembly: GCA_020350885.1. GTDB lineage: Bacteria > Krumholzibacteriota > Krumholzibacteriia > Krumholzibacteriales > Krumholzibacteriaceae. Next base: position 2,667,584 of record CP070727.1, read on the forward strand.
ACGTTTTCCAGGTATTCGGCGGAGATGAATCCATGTGTGGCCGCGGTTATTCCCTTTTTGATGAAAAACCACGCCGTATGGGCCGCGAGTTCTTTTGCTTTCTTTTCGAGCTTTCTGTCTCCCTCTTCGGCTATACGATACAGGATCGACTGGATAAGCGCATGCCATAGATCCTCCTTTTTGTCGTACTTCCAGGGGTTGAACCAGATGGATTTTACCTTTTTACCCTGTGCATCCGCACTTTGCTCTTCCTTTGCGTATGCCTCGATCATTTTCATCAGGCTCGTCTTTCCGGTACCCCAGGCACCGAATATGCCGATACTGAAGGGAAGTTTCTCCGTGTCCCGGATCGTATGCGCCAGAATATTGGCGTACGTGTGGAATCCGAATTTATCGTCTTCTCTTTCCTGAATCGGATTGTCGGTGAGCATTCGCATGAGTGACTCCCTCGTTCTGATTAGAATTCGATTCGGCGTTATATATCAAATAATGCTACGAACGGCGCATGATCGGACTCTGGGAATTTTGTATCGGTCGCGTATGCTATGGATTCATCGTGTAGTGTTTCATTGTGTATCTCTGCAAATTTAAATCCGGGCAGCAGTGAGTTTGAGAATAGCATGTGATCGAGAAGTCGTTTCTGCCCTTGATGGATATACGAATGCCTTGAAGACATGGGTATGGTGTTTTCACACGATATCATCACTCTGGTTGTCAAATCACCATTTCCTGTATTCTCTACTCTGCCCGCAATAGCCTCAACGGGCACTTCCAGCGGGTGAGCATTGAAGTCGCCACAGACAATTATTTTTGCCTCATTGTCTTCATCAAATATTTGATCAATTAGTAGTCTTGTTTCAAGTGCCTGGCCAACTCTTTTCATTGACGAGATGAAATATCCCTCGGCCCAACCGGGGTTACTAGCCCATTTATAGCCAGTTACCTTTTGACCTGGTATTTCGGTAGGTATTCTGGATTTAAGGTGTAGATTTATCACATGTAGCAATAAATTTTCATCTGCTTCGATCTTAGTATATAATATAGGCCTATCCCAAATTATCGGTTTTGCTTCTGCCTCTGATGGAATTGCTGTAATCGAACGATAATATGGAGCATTAATCAGTTCATTATTGATTTGGTTGGATTCCGATATATTATACTTGCTCGCAATAACCAGGTTCCTTTCCTCGCAATACTTCCCTTCTTTCGTGGTCGTACATGTAATATTATATGTCGAATATATCGTGCCTTGGAATAGCTCTTCTAATGCTTGTAATAGTCGATTACCACCTTCGCCCTCCTGACTGTTTACTTCTTGCATGCAGAGAATGTCCGCATTGAGTCTCTTTATCTGAGGTCTCATTATCGATATTCTTTGCTCCAGTGTCGGTGTCTCTTCCGAAACGTCAAAATTTTCCAAATTAAAAGTTGCGACTCGGATCTCCATTTCTATCCCCTCCTTAAAAGATCTTGCCTTTTGTTATTTCTATTTCACAATAGATCTGGTAGTAGCGATACACGCGAATGGCGCCAGCTATCTCCACCGTTTCGATATTTAAGAGCCGCAAGGCGATCAGGTATGTAGAAATTCAAGCCACGTGCCGCGGCGCAGCGTGATTGTCCGTGGTATGTGAAGTCGCCCTCATTACTATTATTGTTTGCTAAGAATAGAACTAATAGCTCGCTGAATAACATTCCTTCCATAAGATAAACTATAATTGTTCAGTACTTCCAAAGCATCCTGTAGGTATTTCAGCGCCTCGTCCAATTCGCCTCTAGCTTTATAGATCAGGCCAATGTTGCCCAAATCAGAAGCTTCGCCCTGCTTGTACCCGATCTCCTGATCTATCTTTAAAGC
>CP070727.1:2669541-2676013 GCA_020350885.1 bacterium
CTGAGCCTGATTTTCAGTATTACCGTGTTTATCGTGGGGATTCCGAAGACTTCATACCAGCTCCGGGAAATCTTGTACACGAAACGGCGGCTGAGAGCTGGAGCGACCCCGAGTACGATGGCTGGGATGTGCACTACAAGATCGCGGCGCTCGATTATGCAGGCAACGAGAGTGATGCGGCTTCGCCTGAATCAACAACTGGCGATGACGTTCCATCTATATCAAAGGCATTCGCCCTCTACCAGAACGTTCCCAACCCCTTTAATCCGATGACGACAATCCGATTCGATTTGCCGCGTGCGGTGCATGTGAAGCTGTGCGTGTATAATGTGAAAGGTGAGCTTATCGCTACCTTGGTTGATCGGCATATGACAGAGGGAGGCAAAGAGGTTGCTTGGAGCGCTAAGGATAACAGGGGGAGAACAGTTTCCAGCGGAGTCTACTTCTATAGGCTCATTGCAGGCGACTTCATGCAGACACGCAAGATGGTGTTATTACGTTAGCGCGTATCTCTTTTAATTAAATAGGGTTATTGAAAAACGAGGAACTCGCTAAGTCAGAAATTTGAAGAAAGATGTTGCTTGATAACAGATATCTGTCCTAGAACACCCTATGATACATAGATACATAGTATTTCTATATGCGAGTATAGGGATAAGTTTGTAAGGTGATGTCACACAAGGCACATCCCGAAGCCTGATAAATTTCTTTCATCATCAGCATATATATGCTATACTATCGTCGTCCAGCTAGGGGAAAAGATCCGGAGGGGATAAAGACACTCGGGTGAACAATTCACATCGTTTCCTCTCTTTATATAACAATTAAGTATCGTGTGAGCTTTGTCGTGATCCTAACCTGTCTCGCCAGTCGCTCTGCCGAAAGGAGGGTTTTATCGAAGCGACTCGGTTTCTCCTTGAAGAATGAGTATAGAGAAAGGAGAAAATTATGATTGTCCATCGTTGTCGCGCAGTTTCACGCATCTTCCAGCCTCTACCAATGAGTATCATGCTGTCCTGTGTACTTGTTTTACTTATGGGATTCTTAGGCATTGTTCAGATACCATTCATCGGAGCATCGGCGAAAGCCGATACAGTGGTCTGCGAGCCACAGGGCGGAGGTAATCCAACCCACCCGGTCACATATTGGTACGATGTGACACCGGTTCTTCCCTACTGAGACTTCCATGTTCGGGTCGGTGACCCGAATCCGGCTAATTACACAAATGTGGTCAAACCAGCAAATTGGGTCTTTCAAGTCCACCAGATAGGCAATGAGTGGTGGGCTTCGTGGTGGGATTCAACACAAGCCTGCGTATATCCTATCGATACTCTCTTCCACTACCAATTCGACAATCCCAATCCGAGCAGGTGGTGGGATTGGTCAACCACTTGGGGAAACAGCCCGGATCCCCACTATATGGTTGCCGATTCCTCTGATGCTCACTCTGGTGAACCCGATGGCGATGGGTACCGGGTCCATACGCCAATTGTCACACCGGAAGAAATTCCAGCGGTGTCTGAATTGGGTCTGCTCATTTTCGGTCTGCTTCTGCTGGCTGTGGCTGTGGGATCGATCGTGATTATGCGCCGTCGCCGAGCTAGAGTGTAGTTGGCGATACACATTCTCTAACTCGAAATCGTTCCTCACGGATGGGCGGTTTTATGCAACCGCGTTCACTGAATCCTAATCCCCCCGCGGCGAAACGTGTGCGCCCCTTCGGATGAGATTCGAATAAACTGCATTTTAAGTAGGTGGTACCAGTTTAGAATCCTGGGCGGCTAATTTTTATTTTATTAATATCAAATAGTTATGAGGATTGCTCAAGTACAGTAAATGACAGATTGCACCAAGGGTGACACCGAGGTCGCACTGGGATACATCTTAGCTAAAAGCAAGTAGGGAATCGTATATAAGAATCAGAGCAATGAATCACTCCCTAAACCTGCTCCACAATGCCATAGTTAATATTCTTCAATGCACATATGCTGATAGTGCATAGCAAAGTATGCAAAGTCACTCAGGTCGACAATGCAATCACCGTTGTAGTCGCAACACTCGTTGTAATCTGGGTGTCCACAGTCCTTCAAGTAACTGAAACCGAAGATAGCGAGATCGGATAGGCTGACCTGGCAGTCGGCGGTCAGATCCGGACTCACGATGGTGATTGGCTCACAATGGATATCAACGCAGAGCGGCTCGTCAACGATGAAATTGCCGCCTACGGCAAGGGCTATACCAGGGGACATTTCGCCGACGCAACCACCGCCGGCGATAGTGCCGGAGATCGTTGTAAAACCATCTTCGTTCGTGATTGAGTCGGCAATAATCGGATTGACACACAAACAGAGTTCCTGTGTGGGATCACACGCCTGGAGATAGTAATCGTTAACAGGTACACCCCAAACGGGCGAGCCGGCGGCATCCCTCGCCAAGACCCAGATGTAGTCACAGCAGCCACCACAACCTTCACGGATGAGCTGGAAATCACCCTGCGGGCAGATCGCGACTCTGAGCGGGCAGGTAGTGCCCCAATCAGTCAAACACGCGTTCACTGTGACTGCGTATGCCGGCGCAACGAGTACAAGGGCCAGAGAAAGTAGTAGGACAACACATTTAAGCATATTCCACCTCCATAATTGATGTTGATATATCCCAATAAATGCATTGTATCAGCTATTGCCGGAATGTTCAAGATAAATGTAAGACAATACTTATATTAAGGTAATTGCAGTGGTGAATACCCGATCGTACATATCCCACGCAGAACAGTATGTCACTCCCTGAATAAGCTCTTAACGGCTCCCCAACTGGCCTCCTTTGTTCCAATGCAGTGCTCGGGGGGGCACTCCTGATTGAAGCACAGCCGCGAGTGCACTGTGACGCACTCGGTCGGATATTCTGGAAGACAGTTTGCGAAATGGACACAGGTAATGAGCGGGTCGGGGTGCTTCGCTATATTGGCACAGGTAGGCATCGAATCCGTTACATAGAGTGTCTGGTGGAAGTTCCAGTGCCAGTCCCACATGCATTCTATATAGCAAACGCTCACACCGGTGGCTAGATCACCGTGAGGTGGTATTATGATGATATTTGTGTTAGTTGTTACCGTGCTCTGGATTATATTCACGGGGTACTCGACCCTGAACTCCGAACATATCATACCGTGTTCACTCGGCAGGCACCATATATACATTTCCACCGGGTAGAAGTTCTCTCCCGTTACACAGCACGTGGATGGCGGCGGGGATGTATCTATATAGAGACCGATGTAGCCCACCGGTGGAAGCTGTGCCAGGGCTGCCCCGGGAAAAGCCATGATCGCAACAGCAATACATAGCGCCTTTTTCATTGCCATCACCTCCTTGTCGCTATGCGAATGTGAATCCGTGAGCCAACGCCATAATACTATCACAAGCTGCGTATAGTTACAAGATAATAAGTATTATTGAATTCCTATCGGGGGATTGAGCCGCTCTCGTTTTTCAGACACATATAAATAATACGCAATTTTTTTGTTTATCTGTAGTTTAATACAGATGGACCCTGACGTGTCGTTGATATGGTGAGGATGCCAATTTGTACAGATACCGATCGCAACGTGTAGCTTTTGCCGTTTCGTTGTTGATACATATTCTTATCATATTTATTTACCGCCCGTTAGCTCGGATAGATATATTTCCGAAACAGTGTGAGCCGACAGTTGCCGGGGAGACTGAACCACTGGTCTTCCAGCTGGTCGAGACACCGGACGATGCCATCAGGCAGAGACCCGAGGCTACCAACCTTCTGTCGGACAAAAACGCTGTTGCACGAGACGAATATCGGGACAGCGACAAGGAGAATGGGTACGTATACAGCGAGGGTCAGGTTCCGTACTGGATATTTTCCGGGCAGTTGGAACCGGACGGATCGAACCAGACCCTGTCGAGAATGATAGACCGGAATCAGCTCCGGGATGGATCGCCCGATCGGCAGCGGAGCGCCGATCCCGCTGGGATTGACGATTATCGGGATCCGAAACAGGGTGAAATCCCACCTGCGGCGTTGGAGGATTACCTCTCCCTGCAGACCACACGCAATCCACTTTCGACACACCGTCTGTACTCCGATGATATTGATTACGATCAGAGGAAATACAGCACAGGGAATCTCGGGGGCATATCACTGAGTACCTATGCCTGGGAATATGCTCACTACATCCTGGAAATGAAGAAGAAACTGAGGGCCAATACGCATCCACCGGCGGCATTTACAATACTGGGAATGATCAGCGGTGAAGCAGTGCTCAGGTTCAAGGTTCTGCCTGATGGAACCGCAACCGATATCTTGGTGGTCAATTATAGAGGTGACCGGACTCTCATGGAGACCAGTGTGGATGCAGTGCAGTTTTCCTCGCCCTTTCGTCCCTTGCCCCCCGATTTTCCCGATGAGTACCTGGAATTGAAGTGGACATTTATCTATTTCGTATACCGTTAACAGTTGGAGGTATGCAGCATGACGGAAATACTAGCCGAGCTTCAAAAGGGGGGGATCATCATGGTGCCCCTGCTCATTGGATCAGTTCTCGGTCTTGCGATAGTGATCGAGAGGGCGTTCAGTCTCCGAAGCAGAAAAGTGCTCGTACCGGAGATCATTACGTCGATCGGGAAGATCGGGAGTATGGAGGATGTCAGGGTCACCGAGAGGATATGCGAGGCGAACACCGGTCCGTTTGCAAACATCGTCCTTGCGGCGTTACGGAATCAAGACTTGACGAGGGATGAAATGAAGGAGGTCATTCTCGATCAGGGAAGGCAGGAGGTAAGGGTCTTGCAGCGCGGTCTCGTGATGCTGGAGACGATAGCAAGCGCATCACCCCTGCTCGGATTGATGGGCACCGTCATCGGCATGATCAAGACATTCAATGTTATTTCGCAGCAGGGGATCGGCCAGGCGAATGTGTTGTCGGGTGGGATATCCGAGGCCTTGATCACAACGGTTACCGGGCTCGCCATCGGGATACCGGCGCTTGTGGCCTTCAACTACTTCACCGACAAGGCCGAGAGCCATGTCATGGACATCGAGAAACATTCGAGTACGTTATTACATAAAATTCGTATCCTGACGCTCTCCGGCAGGGGTGATCATATTGCAGTTTAATATCAGGAAGAAGCGCCGCGTGATCATTAACATCACCTCACTGATAGATGTCTTGTTCCTGCTGCTCATCTTCTTCATGGTGACGTCGACATTCCTTGAGCATCCCGGATTGAGGCTTGAGCTTCCGTCGGCCCGGAGTGCCGAGGCGGCCCGTCTCGAGAAGCTGGTTCTCTACATCGGACCACATGGCGAGATCGTCTTCAATGACCGGGCTGTCGCGCTCGATAGTCTGGAGGTCGTCATGAAAGACGCCGTTCCACTGGCGGCGGAGAAGACGTTGGTGCTGAATGCAGACAAGACCGTGCGGCACGGGACCGTCGTCAGGGTCATGGATATTGCAAAGCGTTCGGGTCTGGAAAAACTCGTGGTTGGCACCAGGATCGAAGATGATTAGAACGCGGCATGTGCCGGATTGATCTAGTTAGCTGCTGCGTATTTCGCAGTGCTTGCTGCGTTGGATGTTTTGTGCGATACTTTTTCGACAACGACAGGAGAATCAGATGACCTTTCGTGGCTTTGTAGCGGTGTTTTTTACTATTTTAGTAGCACCGGCGGCTTCGCTGGCCCAATCGTGTATCGGTCAGGATACGTTGCTTTCTCCGGTCGATACTGCTCTCGAAGACAGCAGCAGCGTTTTCTCCTCGAATTCGGTCCTATTTCTTTCCAACAACGATTACCTCATGAACAGAACGTTGACGTTCTCATTGAAATTCGGAGCACGTTCCGACAGGTTCTCCGGATTCCAGATCTACAGGGCATCCCGTTATGAATGCGCGTTCCGGGGTGCCGGCATGGGCATGACGCTCGGGATGGCCGCCGGAGCATTCGGGATGATGACCGGTGACCTGGATGAGAAGGAAGCGTGGTATATTTGTGGCGCCATGGCAGCGTTGGGTGCCCTGTACGGTGGTTTGATCAAAGCCGATGATCCCACATGGAACGTTCGTATCCGTTGGGATCCCGACCGTTAAAGTATCGGTGTGAATTACTGATATGGTATCATGGTATATCAGGTAACGAGGAAAGATGCTCATTCGGTGAGGGTGTGTAAGGATGACGGGAATGTTAAAGCAGATTGAGAATATGCACCCTGGACGGTTGTACTTCCGTGGCTGTGTGGTCTTTTTATTACTGCTGCCGGTAGGAGCCGCAGGTTCGGGAAATGGGCCGGCCGGAGGGGATTGGGCGGTGGTACAGAAGGGTAATTTCGCTGTTGAGCTCGTCGAATCCGGGGACGTAGAAGCCGTCACGCAGTTTTTAATATCTGCTCCCATGATGTGGGGGAGTTCCCTCAAGGTCACCGACGTCGTCCCGGAAGGAACGCTGGTAA
>CP070727.1:2676113-2744397 GCA_020350885.1 bacterium
GCCACGCCCCGTTCCGCGCACAGTACGGCCGCATCGTACGCCGAGAGTCCGTACTCCGTCCGGAAACGACGCTCGCGCTCGAGCGCGAGCTCGGGTATCGTCGCCCGCAGCTCGTCCGTCCAATCCGTATCGATCCCGAGGGGCATAAGGTCCGGCTCCGGAAAGTACCGGTAATCGTGCGCATACTCCTTGCTCCGCATGGTAACGAGGCGCTTCCGTGCTGCGTCCCAGAGGTTCGTGACCTGCTTGACCGTACCGCCTCGCTCCAGTATCTCCTCCTGGCGTTCGATCTCGAACCTGATTCCCAGCTCGACGGCCTTGAAGGAATTGAGGTTCTTGATCTCCGTCTTCGTGCCCATCCTCGTTTCCCCACGGGGCCTGACAGATACATTAACGTCACAGCGCAGGGATCCCTCCTCCATGTTACCGTCACAGATCCCCAGGTATCTCACTATCTGGCGCAGCCTGTCGAGATACACCCCCGCTTCCTCCGGTGAACGGATATCGGGCCGGCTCACGATCTCGATGAGCGGAACACCGCAGCGGTTGAAATCGATGAGGGTGGCGCCCTCCGCTTCGTGCACGAGCTTCCCCGCATCATCCTCGAGATGTATCCGCTCGATCCCAATACGGCGGGAACCTCCGGCGTGCTCGATCTCGATGTAGCCGTCCTCGCAGAGCGGCTTATCGAACATCGAGATCTGATAGTTCTTCGGACAATCAGGATAGAAATAGTTTTTCCGTGCGAAAACGCTGCGAGAGGCGATGCGGCAATTCGTGGCGAGCCCCATGCGGATCGCCATTGTGACCGCCCTGCGGTTCAGAACTGGAAGCGCCCCCGGAAGTCCGAGACACACGGGACAAACCTGTGTATTCGGCTCGGCTCCGAAGGTCGTCGGGCAGCTACAGTAGATCTTGCTGGCAGTTAGTAGCTGGGCATGGACCTCGAGACCTATAACCGGTTCGTATTTGCCACGAGACACCAAATCACCCCGTTCGTGTCAACAACCGCATCTATGGTTCATCCGAAAACCGTACATCCTCTCAAGTCCCATTGCACCGCGCACGAGAGTCTGCTCCCTCCCGGCGCCGGCCCTGAGCTGCATGCCGATCGGCAATCCTCCCGGCGAGAGTCCGGCCGGAACCGATATCGCCGGCATTCCGGCGATGTTGGCGGGCGTCGTAAATATGTCCGAGAGGTACATCGCAATCGGATCGTCGATCCGTTCACCGAGCTTGAACGCCGGTGTCGGTGAAGTCGGAAGGAGAACCAGATCGACACGTTCGAAAATCCGTCCGAAGTACTCGAAGATCATCGCCTTGACCTGCTGTGCCTTCGCGTAGTAAGCATCGTAGTAACCGGCCGAGAGAACATAGGTGCCGAGCAGTATCCGCCGCTTCACCTCCTCACCGAATCCGTCTCCTCTCGTTTGCTCGTACATATCGGCCAGCGAGTCTGAGGGACTGCGGTATCCGTACCTGACACCGTCGTACCTCGCCAGATTCGACGATGCCTCCGCATTGGCGATCACGTAGTAACAGGCGATCGCCGTCTCCATTCCGGGAAGATCAACTTCCTCGATCACAACCCCTTCGGCACGCAGCTCCCCGAGCGTGCGGTTCATGACCTCTCTGATGGATGGATCCATCTCCCATTCCGCCATGGCCGCCGGAATCCCTATCCGCAGGCCGTCGAGACCGTCGTCGAGACCGGCGACGAGTTCCGGTGCGGAGCCCGGCAAACTCGTCGCATCTCTCGCATCGTGACCCGAGAGCACCTGCATTGTGATCGCAGAGTCACGGACATCCCGAGCGATCGGGCCGATCTGGTCCAGGCTGCTCGCGAAGGCGACGAGGCCGTAGCGCGAGATACGTCCGTAGCTACCCTTGATTCCCACCACACCACAGAAACTCGCCGGCTGCCTGATCGACCCACCCGTATCGGAGCCGAGGGCGACCGGTACCATACCGGCCGCAACCGCAGCGGCCGACCCGCCACTCGAACCGCCGGGGGCATATTCGAGGTTCCATGGATTGCGGGTGATATGAAATGCCGAGTTCTCGGTCGACGATCCCATGGCGAACTCGTCGAGGTTCGTCTTGCCGATGATGACGGCACCGGCATCTATCAGGCGATCCACGACGGTTGCGTTGTAGGGAGGACGGTACCCTTCGAGTATCTTCGATGCACAGGTCGTCGGATGGCCCCGCATGCATATGTTATCCTTCACCGCCACCGGCACACCGAAGAGCGGCCGCCCGTCCGGATTACCACCCTCGAGCTCGCGCGCCCTTGCCAGAGCATCGTCGGCGGAGAGATGGAGAAATGCCCGGACCGAAGTATCCTTCTTCCCTGCGTTATCGAGGTACGCACGAACGACCTCGACCGGACTGACCGCGCGCTTTCCGTAAAGCCCCTGCAGCTCGGGAATAGATAATGCAGTGAGATCATCCATACTGAAGCCTCGATTCACGGGAAACTCGCCGTCATGTCCCATCGGTCTCGATCACCGGTGGTACCCGAAACAGCCCCTTATCGCTATCCGGCGATCCGGCCAGCGCCTCATCCCGTTCCAGGCAATCACCTACCTCGTCTTCCCGGAGGTTCTGCGCCACCTCGAGCACATACAATCGGGGGGAATAGCCCGAGGTATCGACCTCCTGGAGGCGGCGAACGAACCCGATGATTCTCGACAGCTGCACCCTGAGCCTCTCCCGCGACTCCTCACTTACTCTCACCCGTGCCAGCCGTTCGATATGCTCGAGTTCGCTCCCCTCGAGATCCATCTCATCCGCTCCTTTCATACCATCACCGCAGGATATTTCAAAAACTGGCGGCCACACACGACCCGATACCCATAACTGCGTGATCCGTTCCAACGCGAAGGATCCGGCCTTGTAAAACCGTAAAGGATAAAATCGTGCGTAAGAGGTTACTTGTATATATGTTGAGTGTCAACGGGGTAAATTCCGTATCTACCATCCCAGCGACATCGTGTATCCATTTCCGGGAAACGGTCGACTACCGCAGGAATTGAAACGGGGCGTAGAGTGCCAGGAACTTCTTCTCCCCCGCACCGGGGAAATAGACGGTAACCCGCATGTCACGGCCCGAACCTTCCACCTTGCGGATTGTCCCTTGCCCGTAAGTCGGATGCAACACATCCGCACCTACATAGAACCGTTTGCTCTGAACAACGATCTCCTGCTCTTGGGGGGCGGACCGCGCATCGATTGATTTGAAAAGCTCCTGACCGGCCCGCGTCATCCTGCTCTCCGAGGTCACCTCGACATGCTCCATCGGGATCTCATCGAGAAACCGCGACGGTTTGTTTCCCGTCCAGTTACCAAACCGCAACCTATTCGCCGATGAAAAGAGAAAGAGCCTCTCCTTTGCCCTCGTCATACCGACGTACAGGAGCCGACGCTCCTCCTCGAGCTCTTCGTCATCCTCGAAACTCGAATAATGAGGGAGCAAACCGTCCTCGAGCCCCGTGATCAGTACCGCCCGGTATTCGAGCCCCTTCGAATTATGCAGGGTCATGAGTGCTACGGTCTCCTCGGCCTTGAGTGTATCGATGTCACTGATGAGAGCGATCTCCTCGAGAAACGAAGCCAGACGCGGATCCTTGGCCGTCAATGCAAACCGATGCGTTTCTACGAGCAGCTCCTCGACATTCTCCAGCCTCGTCTGCGCGGTTTTCGGATCCTCCTGCAGATACTCACGGTAGCCGGTCCGGTCGATGATCTCAACAAGTACATCGTGCGCCGTGGCCTTTCGGGCCATGAGCTCCAGGGTTGCGATGAGCTTGGTAAATTCCTCCACCCGCTCCCTCTGTAACTTCGGTACCTCGGTGAGGCCCCCTTTTTTCCTGAGCGAGAGACTCAGGCTCGCCGTTCCGGCAGCCTTCTCGATCCGCTCGAGCGTCACCTTGCCGATCCCGCGGCGTGGCACGTTCACGACGCGCCTGAAATTGACATCGTCCCGCGGGTTGTTGACCAACTTGAGATACCCGAGTAGATCCTTTATCTCCCGGCGTTCATAGAAACGCACGCCACCGATAATCTGGTATGGCAGTCCGCCGTGCCTGAGAGCGCTCTCGAGCGCACGCGACTGCGCATGCGTCCGGTAGAGCAGCGCAATCTCGCTCCGCTTGAATCCGGAACGGATGAGATCGATAATTGTTTCCCTGACGGATCGGGCCTCCTCGATCTCATCATCCGCAAAGAAGAGTTGCAGGCACTCACCCTCGCCCTTACTGGACCAGAGGTTTTTCCCTTTCCTTCCTTTGTTGTATGCGATCAATTCGTTGGCAGCCTTCAAAACGCGGTTCGTCGAGCGGTAATTCTCCTCGAGCCGGACCGTCACCGTGTCATCGTACACCCGGTCAAACTGGAGAATGTTCTCCACCGTCGCACCGCGCCACCCGTAGATTGCCTGATCGTCGTCGCCCACGACGAACAGGTTACCATGCTGGGATGCGAGCGCATCGATCATGACCATCTGGATCGCATTCGTATCCTGGAACTCGTCGACCAGCACATAGCGGAATTGCCGTGCGTAACGTTCCTTCACCTTCGGGTGTACCGTAAAGAGTTCGACGACCCTCGTGATGAGGTCATCGAAATCCAATGCATTGCACTTCTGCAGCTCGCCGCTGTAGCGCTGGTAGACCTGGGCATGCAGCTCCTCGACTGTATCCCGTGCATGCTTCAGCGCCTCGCCGGGTGGCACGAGCGCGTTCTTCCACCGAGAGATCCTGTTCCTGATGAGCGAGGGTGGGTGCTCATCGAGCCGCCACTCCTTACCTTTGACGATGTCCCTCACCAGCGAAAGGGAATCGTCCTCGTCGAATATGGCAAAGTTATTACCGAATCCGATATGCTTCGCCTCCCTGCGAAGTATTCGCACACCGGTTGCATGAAAGGTGCCGACCCAGAAAGGCAGGTCTTTGCGGGCCAGAAGACGCTCGACCCGCGAGCGCATCTCACCGGCCGCCTTGTTCGTAAAGGTGAAGGCGAGGATCCTCGCCGGAGACACCCGTATTTTCTCGATGAGATAGGCGATCCGCTCCGTAAGCACTCTCGTCTTGCCGCTGCCTGCCCCCGCCAGCACCAGCACATGACCCTCCGTGGCCATGACCGCTTTACGCTGGGGGGGATTGAGTTCCCTCAAACCGGACATATAACGCTGCCTTGGTTACAAATCGGGGTGCCGGAGCCGCGCCCTCGGTTAAAACATCGGCCCCAGGAAGAAATGGAACATCGATTTGCCCGTCCTCGAAAAGTCAGTCGGCCAGGCGAGCTGGAAGTTGAGAATCAGGAAACCGAAACGCATGTAAAATCCGAGCCCGAAATCACTATAGAATTCGAGACCGCGTATTCTACGCGATTTCACATCCAGAGGCTCCTCGACATACCTTCCCTTTCCATAGACGGCGCCGCTGTCGAGGAAAACCGTACCGCCGATATTACGGATCCCCCAGCGGCCCGGCCAGCCGAAAATGATCGCATCAACGAGGGGATAGCGGTACTCCAGATTGAACAGGAGCATGCGCGGTCCCGAAAACTGCAAATAATCGTACCCGCGCATCGTGAGCGGCCCCCCCAGGAAGAAATAGCGTTGATCGAGGCTATCCGCCTCGCTGATCGCACCGATCGCCCTAAAGGCAAGGTAATTGCGGTAAAAGAGCGGTAGATACTTCCGGTAATCGAAGAGTGCCGTCCAGCGTGAAATATCTTCGCTCGAGAAGGAGATCGCACGTCCCACGCTCAGCAACCAGCGTGAACCGATGACCGGACCGAAGGAACCGTAGTAGGCCGTATCGTGCACGAGCGAGATTGTCGGCTGGAACAGACGCTTAGTCGATCTTTCACCAGGCACGATAATAAAGTTATCCGGGTCGGATGGATCGGGTTCGAGACGATCGAAGAACTCCCGTTCGGAAATGAAGCCCTGGAATTCGAGGTCCAGACGGGTGAAGGTCGAGAACGGAAAGCTCACCAGCCCGAACGCACCGTAGTTGCGCTCGGTGAATACCCGGTAGTCGATAAACGTTTCACCGACGGACGAGACACGTGAGCTGAGATAGTTCTTGAACTGGAATATACCAAAGGCGTAATCGATCCGCTTCTTCAGGTAGTAGTACGACAACAGGAGATCACTATCCTCGAACGACCGGTAGATATTGAAGGCAAGATAGATATGATGGTCACCCAGCAGATCGCTGAAGGCGATCTGGTTAACGAGGCCGAATCCGAATCCTGTGGAGAAAAACACACCCATGCCGTTTCCGACATAATCCGGAGAAAATTTGACACTGTACGGCTTGACCGTTCCGATCTCCTTGCGCACTCGAGCCCGGATGGCCTCGAGAGTATCGGGATGGATATCCTCCTTCGAATCCTCGTCAATGACGATGTCGGGTGGGCGTTCCTCTACTCCAGCGGGACCCAGGAGATCCTCCGGCCTCCTGATGCCTGTGCCAATCCGATCCGCCTCCACACTTCCCTCGATCACGAAATCCTCTTCTTCATCAGGCTCTCCTGCTGCAACCGTTCCGATCGGAACCTGCAACGTGTCGGTGTCGATTCTCTGAAATGCGTCGAGCGTATCAACTCCCTCTGCGGACACAGTATCTCCCGCTCCCGATACATCCAGCTCATCTATCTGCGGGGCTGCGATATCTGAAATCGCCATGAATGGACCACCCGTTGAGTAAGCGATCTTCGACTTCTCCGTAAACGCCTCCATGACGAAGATATCATAGCCCGCGGATGTGAAGGCGGTAAAGGCGAGACGGTCCTTAACCTTGGAATAGGAGGGCGAGAAGAGACCTCCGAGAACATCCGTAAACCGATGGTAGTTGCCGGTATCGAGCCCCCCCCGGTAAAGGTTGTTGACGCCATCCTCGTTCGACGTGAATATGATCTCTTTCCCATCAGCGGTGATGATCGGATCCCGATCGTCTCCCGGAGTGCGAAGCAGCGGCATCGTCTCTCCCGTCGCAACGTCGACGCCCCAGATGTCGCAGACGATTTCGAGAACGTTGTTCTGGGCATACGAATCGAGGTTCGTGAGGCGTTCCACGCCTGCCTCATCCAGCAGAAATGCAGGCTGTATCGCCGGCAGGGGATACCGGCAGTATGCCAGCTTGGTACCGTCGGGAAACCATGCCGGATCTTTTTCGTCATCCACGTCATCCGTGATCTGCTCGAGCCGTCCGCTTCCGAGATAGTACTGATACAGATCCGTCTGCCCCATGGTTGTTCCGACGAGTGCGATCCTGTCACCGTCAGGCGACCAGGCCGGGCTGTAGAAGAAATCGAGAGGCAGTTCGACCTCTTCGAGTATCTTCCCCCCGGGAACACTCATGATAAAGAGCCGTTCATCCCCGTGCGACTTGGCGACGAATGCGATACTTGTACCGTCGGGACTGTACGTCAGTTTCGATGTCATGCTGCGGATCGACTCGAATCTGGTCGATATCGACCCTATGAGCAGCTTCTTCTCCACCTTACCCGTAAGCGCATTCATCAAGTAGATACCGTCCAGGCCCTTTCTATCGGAATAGTAAACGATATACTCACCATCGGGAGAGAATACCGGCTTCGTATTCATGTAGTGGTGATCCTTCATATGGTCTGTCATGCGTCTCCCGTAGTACCCTGCCTCTTTCTTGTCGGCGTACAGAGGCCAGTATGTACGACGCATGGCCTTCTTCCACTCCTTGCTGAGCTCCTGTGTCGTGATTCCCAGCGTCGACTTGAGTGCAAGCTCCATGGAGCGCTGATGGTGGAGATGATCCATGATCTCGACGACCTTCTCGGGACCGTATGTCTCGTTGATGAAGCTAACGGCCGCCTGTCCGGATTTATAGACCATGTATCCGCCGGTGAAATCGAGATCGTAAAGGTAATCGAACACCGTTGCATCCCGCATGAACATCGCTGCTTCATCCGTGTACCCGACGGAGTAATACTCCGCCAGTCCCTCGGCGAACCAGAGCGGTATCTGAAAGAGGAGGTTCCGTGAGAACACAGACTTCAGGAGACTCCCGTACACTATATCAAAGGTGAAGATGTGGACGAGCTCGTGTATGGTCGTGTGGGCAAAGTCGACGTTCGAGCCGCCGTAATGCAGAACCATCCGTTTCCGAAGTGGTTCAGCGAAGGCCTGAACCCCCTCGCTGATGATATCCCACGTCACGTTGGTCTGCTGAAAATCGGAATGGCTTCCATACAGCACGATGGGGATGCGCCAAGCGATATTGTGTGAGAAATCATTTGAAATCTTGTCGTATCCGTATTCGAGGATTGCAGCGGTACGGGCCGCCAGATCACGGTACCCGTTATTGAAATGTATATCGAAGTGCGGTGTCTTGAGCACCTGCCACTTGAAATCCTTGTACTGAACCTTATTCTTGCCGAACCACGATGTCTGTGCCCGAAGGGAGATCGATCCCAAGAGTAATACAAGTGTCGCGAGAACAACACCTGTAACGAATCTCTGGTACCTTTGTCTTACCACACATACCTCCCGGACTCTGTTCACTCTATAAGATGAAAAATCCCCGTTCAGAACTCAAGGCCTTTTCAGATGCTAGAACTCCCATCTCAGTTTGATGTCGACATTGATTTCATCCGTGCTTCTTCTACTCTTTGCCTGGAGCACCTTCTCCGAATGCCTGATTATCTCTGATCGCAGCAGAAAAAGATCGCTTATCCGGTATTCCACCTCTATCTGCCTCGCCGTCGAGATAGAGAGCCCTTGCTTGAACTTGACGTAGAGACCCTCGGAGAGGTACTTACCGACAGCGATCATTGTCTCCTTCTCACCGAGCGTTCCATCGGTCGTCCCTGTCCCCCCCGTCGACTCCAATTCTATCGTGATCCCCTCCATCTGTGAATTGAGAAGTCGCTCGATATAGTTCGCAGCGAGGCTCTGAGCCGTGCTCAGCGCATCCCAGCTCGTACCGGATCCACCGGCCGAGCCGAGGAAGCCACCACCGAGCATCTTCCATATATCGGTCTGGCTGTACCCGGGATCCTCGTGAGTGAGGACCAACCGCGGCTCGACGTCATCCTGCGTCCAGGTGAGGTTGAGAAATATCTTCCGGCCTTCGGGATCCCGGGTTTCCGCCTCGATATCGACGACGGGCCTGAAGCCGCCGGCGTGCACAAAGTCGAGTGTTCCCGAGCGGACCCTGAATTTGTTGTTATAGATAGTGTACCATCCCCGGATCAGGTTCAATCTGCCCCGCAAATACATTCCCCGTTGGTCGTGATAGAGTGTGATCCTCCCCTGCAGCTCGACATTCGCATCGGGGGTCTTGAGCCAGGTGTTGCCGGGGACCTCCAAATCGACGGCGGCGTACCACGAAGGCGGCGCCATCGTGCTCGATGGCTCTCGTGAGGCGAGTTCTCCGAGATCGTAGTAGACTTCGGCACGCTTCACTTCGATATTGCCGCCGAGCACCGGTATCGTTCGGCCAGATTCGATCCGGGAACCGATAGAGAGCTCGCCACTCACGATCGATAGGATATCGGGGATGCTGGCGATAAGAAAATCGTCCAGGTATGCCTTCACGCTGTACTGGCGCGGCTTCCATCCCCGGAGTGTCATCCACCCGTTGCAGCTGAAGGAACCTTCCTTGCCCTCCCTTCCGTTCATTTCCGTGATGGTAATGAGCGTATCTTCGATCTTCACCGTTGCCCTGACGTTACTGAAATTCTCCTCCATCCCGGCTATCCTGAATCCGGCATCCAGAAGGTCGACACCACCTATGATCTTCGGGTTCTCTACCGTTCCGGCAACCAAGAATCCGACGGCAAACCGTCCATGTGCCTCGGCGAAATAATCGGTCATCTCCGTGATACTCGAGATATCCCCTTCCGGAATCGTCATCTGTACCGAAATGGATCCGATCCGGTCGATCCCATAGAACCAGTAGCTCGCTCTCATGGGAATCGTACCCGAGAAGGTGCCGTACTCTCCCGAAAGCACATCTATCGTGCCGGCAAATGTGGCCTGTTCCTTTCCTATAGAAGCAGTGAGGTCGAGCGACGGTATTCTGAACGAATTCACCGATAGATCCCGTATGCTCCCGTCGATTTTCAGTTCCGGGTGAACGAGTGAATCGGTACACGATATATCACCGGTGAACGAGCCTCCCGTAAACGGTCCCAGCCCGAGAGGCCGCAATATGGGTGAGAGTGTCAGGTCTCTGCACCGGAGGTTCATATCTACCTCCGACCTTCTTAGGGATCCCCGGAGATCGGAATACAGCTCATCGATATGCGCACCCCATATGCTACCCTCGAGGTTCAGGAAGCCGGTACGAGAGGCGACTGCGAGTGAATCGATAGTATACATGCCGTCGGTGTACCGGACATCGAAGTAACATGTATCGAAGGGAATCGTGTCGAACGAGCCCTCAAGTGCACGAATATGTACGTGCACATCAGGATCGTTCTTTTCACCATGGCAATCGATAAATCCCTCTGCGTCACCGTCTATGGGTGTTGAGAGTAATCCTGCACGGTTCAACAGGACCATTCCCAGCCGTTCGAAACGTGCTTTTCCATCAACACGCCCCGATGCTCGATTATATGTGCCGTCGAGATACAGCGCCCCCTCGCGCGAATGCAACTGAAGATCAACGAAGCGGTATGTCGAATCATCGATGAGCACCGTGAATTCCCCTCCGCTCGTCCATTGCTCGTCAAGCGAGAGTATCGAGATCTCGCCGAGATGAATCGATGTAACATCTCCGTCGGCGGCTATCTCACCGATCATCTCAGCATCGAATCCTTCGCGTGCGAGGTGCAGCCGTTTGATATGCGTTACGCCATCGAGGTATTCGATAGAGAATACCGGTGATGCAAAATCCCATACTGCAACATGACAGCTGTCCCCGTTCAGATCGAAATAGACCTCGTAATCATCGTTCTTACGGATTATGAAATTGACCTTTCCGGACGGTACGAATATATTCCCATAATCGAAATGCAAGGCAGAACCGTTCGCCCTGATGTCCCACGCATCGAAGGTACCCTCCCAGATTCCGTTGAGAACCAGATCTGACCGGTAATCCTCGATATTGAAATAGGGAAAGATTGTGTCTTCGCGCGCACAGCTCAGGTCGAAGAAAAAACGCATAGCCCCGTTATCACTGATCCAGCCGTTCGAACTCACCGTATGAGTCGGATATCCCAATTCTATGCGATCGAGATATAGTGTATCGCTTCCGTACCGCCCGTCGATTGAACCATTCTCAAAGGGAAACCCGACAAAATGTCCGCCCCTTTCGAGATCCAACGAAAAGCGTGCGCTTCCATCGAGGGGATAATACGTCAGCAGGACGTGGCCGGTGAGATCGGTCTCGGGCATCTCCCGTCCCGGCACAAAGCTCGCCGAAAGATCCACAGCCTCTGCATCCAAATCGAGATCCAGGATCTCCGGATCTCCGGCCGCATACAATCCCTTCCCCCTCACGAATGCCCCGTTGCACAGTCCCTCATAGGAATTGAACTCGACCCGCCGCCCTGTCCACGTTAAGTCGATTGCGAACTCACTAAATGCGTACCCGGAAAAGATACCGTTGATACCCCCTATCACGTGCAGGCTGTCCGGCCTGCCGCGCACGAGGAACGTTCCCTGAATCTCACCAAAATGCGACGTCTCGTATGCAACCGCACGAACCACCTCCTCGACCTCAAGCGGTTCCGCCTGCAATTTCAAATGCAGAGAGAGGTTTTCGAGATTTACCACACCGCCTATTTCGAGCGAGGACTCACCGAGTACCACCTTGCAGTCGTCGAGTAGCAGCCGGTTCTTCTCAACAACATCGCCGTTTATCAACTCGCTATCGCGAACCCACCGTATCTGTCCGTTCATGCCCCTCAGCGTTATCTCTCTGCCCCTGTTCTTCCCCGACCCCATGGCAATGGAAACGATTGTTTCCTGTCTCTGCAAACGAAGACTCCCATTGAGGGAGACATCCTGTAGAACGTCGGCTGTACTATCACCCTGGATGATTACCTGGCCGTCTTCGATGGCGAATCTGTCGACGGTGAGGTTGGGAAATCCACCGATCTCACCGCCCTTGGGCATCGGCAGAATCAGCGTCCCGAGGGTATCCGGTTTGATCCAGAGATGCGGACTGGTTACCACGATTTCGTCAAGGTGGCGTTCTCGCTTGATGAATGACAGTATATCGTACCGCAGGCTGATCTTTTCTACACGTATCACATCGAAGGAGAAATCCTCACTGGAATACCTGACCGTCAAACCCTCCACGTTCAACCCCTTTAGAGGATTTCCCGATATCCGCTCCATCCGCAACGAATACCGGGTACCCCTGAAGAGGTAATTTGAAAACATTCTACCCGTGAAGAGTGCGAAAAAATCGGTGTGGATGACAAGAAGGAGAAGTATGAAGAAGGTTACGAGCAGACCGGTGAGCAGTGAAACCCACGGCATGATCTTAGACTTGAGTATCCTCTTTACCAATCCCCGAATCCCTCCGGATCAGAATATCTGCCCAAGACTGATGTGAATCCAGTAATCATAATCTATATCGGGGGTTATCTTCAGCGGAAATCCGAAATCAAGCCGGATCGGTCCCACAGGTGTATAGTATCGCACACCCGCTCCCACGCTCCAGCGATAATCGCGAAAGGTCGTTTCCTCCCTGCCGGAGGCGATTCTGAATTGCTCGAGCTTGATTTCCTTGACGCTGTTCCAGACGTTCCCGCCATCGATAAAAACAGAGCCACCGAAATTGTACCTGACCAGATACGGTAGCGGGAACCGCAATTCGACGTTCGAAAGGAGCAGCACCCTTCCTCCCCTTGGTTCCGTGCCATCCCGCAGAGGACCGAGCGAGTTTTCCCTGTATCCCCTTACTGAGTTACCGCCCCCGGCGAAGAAACGGCTCTCGATTGGGATTCCCGTTTCCTCACTGTCGCCGAAAGCATCCGCATACCCGGCACGCAGACGGTAGGCAAGAACCGTATTCCTGGATAACCTTTCGTATCTCTGAAAGGACATAACGAGTGAATAGAAGTTGTCTTCCCCGCCAAGGATTCCGCCGGAATATCGTCCATCCACGGTGACGTAATTACCACGCTGCGGATTGAAATAGAAATCCCTCGTGTCTCTCGTGAACTTCATTTCGACCGAACGGCGTCTCGATTTCTCCCTTTCCTCGACGACCTCGAAACGCTGCACCCGTTCGAGCGAATAGCCGAAGAGCAATGAGGTGTTTCTCGTGAAGCGACGCGAGATAGAGGCGGTAAAATTCAAAGCCTTGACGATCGCAGGTTCGACGGTTGCGTCCCGCTCATAGAACGCACCGAGGCCGAAGGTATTCCACGTCGAGAGAATGTGGGGAAACATGATCTCGCCCTCGTGCCGCACATACTTGCTCCTGAAGTCCATATTCGAGATCGAGTACTCATTGTCGGGGAATATTCTGAAGGCATGCGTCGTCTTGAGATTGAGCGCATATCCACGTCCCAGCAGATTACGTTGCCCCCATTCCGCGAAGATACGGTTACCATGGACGTTTCCAACACCGAGCCCCGTTTCTATGTATCCCATTTTTCTCTCACGAACCTGAAGAAGCAGATCGACCTCGTCACGATGCACATCGAGCTCCTTCGGCTCGATCTCGACGGAAGTGAAATATCCGGTATCGTAGAGGTTCTGTTTGCTCTCGAGTATCTTTTTGAGATCGAAGTACTCACCCTTATCGAAGGTGATCTCCCGCCTGATAAGCCGCTCCCGCACCTTGACGTTTCCCCCGAGCTCGATGGCATCAATGCGGACCGGATCACCCGGCGTGATCCGCCACGCAAGATCGACCTGCGTCGAATCCACCGCGACGCTGTATGCGATACTGGCCCCGAGGTACCCCTTCTCGAAGAATCTACTGAAGAGCGTGTAGCGATCGACTTCGAGCAGGTTCGGATTATAGGGTGCGCCCTCGACGAGACGCAGATCCTTTCTGAGATTCTTCTCCTGGATAAGGTCCTGCCCCGCGAACGCCACGCCCCGAACAATCGTCTGTGGTCCTTCATGAACCATGATACGGATGCGAACACTGTTCGAGCGCTCATCCCGCTCAACGGTCTCAACACTGACTTTCGCCTCGAAAAAACCATTCTTGTGATAAAACGATTCCAGTGTTTCTACATCCCGCCTGAGAAAGTCGCGCCGGAATTTCGGCTTCTTCAATATATGGTAGAACCGCATCTCCTTCGTTCTCATCCGCTTCTTGAGCTCTCCATCATCGAAGCTGCGGTTGCCGAGGATCTCGATCTTTTTGACCGAGGGCATTTCGACACCGAAGTCACTCGCTATCACACCGGGAGCAAATAAAGAAACGGAGAGGCACACGATTGCCATACAGAGCACACCCCGTTCAGCCGCGGTGCGCTCCCGTGGATGCATTGCAATTGACAACGCCATCTTCTCCATGTACCTTCCTCAAAGGATGAACGGTTCTACGCATATAAGGCGGATCTCGCGCATACGAACACTTTCGCTGCGGGGAACACGGTGCACTGTGGGAGGTTCGAGCGTCGCTCTCCGGCTACATACGTGTATCCCGTTCCTGATCGTCCTTGTCCTCCTTGCATCCTGCCAGCCCCCCGATCACGTCAAGGGGAAAAAGGGGAGAACCCTGACGCCGGACGAACGTTATATCGTTAATCTCTATATGAAGATAACCGAAACAGAGGAATATCTCCAAGACAATCCGGAAGAGCGTGAAAAAAAATGGGATGAGCTCAGGGCTGAGATCGATACGACCCGCGTGATGGCCATTCTCACCGAGCTGGAACGCGACCCCGAGCGCTGGCTCCCCATTTACAACCGCATCAACGAGCTCCTGAAACGCCGCCGGGAATAATCCGCCCCTTCTCCCCCCCGCAAGGCATGCTCCATCCGTATTCCGCATGCACCCACCGCCCGTTTCGCGATACTTCCCCCCTCAGGGCACAACCCATCTACCGGAACACATTCAAGACATCGATAAAGAGAATGATCACGATGAGAGCTATGAAGATGAGAAAGCCGATACGCATCAGTACCTGCTGGACGCGGTAGCTCATTCTCCTTCCTGAGATGAACTCGGCGAGGTATATCACGAAATGGCCGCCGTCGAACGGTAGTATGGGCAGGAAATTGAATATTGCAAGATTCACGGAGAAAAAGGCAAGAAACGAGATCAAATAGTTGAATCCCCACCGTACCATCTCACCAGCCATCATTCCGACGCGGAGAGGTCCACCTATCGCACGCAGGGTCGCCTTACCGGTTATCAGTTTCCCGAGAAATAAGATGATACCGGTGAACAATTCATTGAATGCCCGGATGGCGTACCTCACCGCCTCAGTGAACGATATTCCGACCCGCTCGTAATACTCGCCCACACCGATCGAGCCGATCTCGACGACATCGATCCTCTCACCCTCCACCGCAGCTTCGGTCGTCTCTGGTGTCACAGTTGCCGTAAAGAACTGTCCCTCATACTCCCATGTAATCTCGATCGGAACCCCGGGCCGAGGCTGCACCATATCTTGGATATCGGTGAATTCCGTAACCGTCGTATCGTTAATTGCGCGGATGTACGAGCCTGAGCGTATGCCCGCCTTGTCCGCCGGACTACCCTTCTTCACATCACCGACACGGGCGGGTCTGAGTTGGGTGAAACCGAAGAGTATGCGTCCCACCTCCTTGTCGAACTCCGGCGCAAAATCGAACGTCAACGTATCAGCGCCGCGTACGACGGTGAACGAGGAACGCTCACCCTCATCGTATGTGGCATGTTGCTGGATATCCTCCCAGTACCGGATGGGTTCGCCGTTTATCGTGATTATCTCATCCATGGACTCGATACCGGCCCGATCAGCCGGTCCGTTCTCGATGGTCTCACCGATGACCGTTGTCGGATTGAGAATGAATATTCCGTTTATGTAGAGACTGAAGATATAGACCAGAATTGCCAGTATGATATTCATCAGGGGACCCGCTATGATCACCGACATCTTTTGAAGAGGAGACTTATTGCGGTATAGCCGCTCCGGTGGAACCTCGATTCCCAGCAAATCCTCTTCCGTTTCCTCGCTTTCCTCATCCCCCGTTTCCCCTGCAAACTTCACGTAGCCGCCGAGCGGAAAAGCCGAGATAGCATATTCGGTCTCACCGTACCTCTTCTTGAGCAGCTTCGGACCGAATCCGAAGGAGAATGTGATAACGAAGATCCTGTTCAGTTTGGCCACGACGAAGTGGCCGATCTCGTGCACGAACACTACGATGCTGATGACGAAGAAAAACGCTGCAATGGTCAGTAGCATGAAACCTCCATTTATGTATGACCGATTTCCGAATGCCGCCTCATGAGCAAATCCCGTGCCCATCGATCGGCTTCGAGCACATCCTCGACGCCCAGAACCTTCCGTGCCCTATGTGCGGATAATGCCTCCTCTATCCAGTCGACGATGGTGAGAAAACCTATCTTCCCCTCAAGGAACGCGCCGACGGCAACCTCATCGGCGGCGTTGAGAACTGCTGGGGCCGTTCCCCCCGTCTCCGCAGCAGCGAGAGCCGCGCGAAATGCGGGATACCTTGCCTCATCGAGGGGATGCAGCTCGAGGGTGCCCAATTCGTCGAAATCCAGCGAACGCCAGGGGAATTCCTTGATATCCGGATGATAAAGCGCACTCATTATCGGTAGCCTCATATCAGCGGGGCCGAGATGCGCCATGAACGAACCATCACGCAATCGAACGATCGAATGAATGATAGACTGGGGATGAATCAAGACTTTGATCGAACGGTACGGGAAACGGAAGAGCCAGTGCGCCTCGATGACCTCGAGCCCCTTGTTGAGCAGGTGGGCGGAATCGACCGAAACCTTCTTGCCCATCTTCCATGTTGGATGATCGAGCACATCCTCTACGCTCACGTCAGCGAGTTCGTGATATTTACGCCGGTAAAATGGTCCACCAGATGCCGTCAGGACGATCTCAGTTGCTTCATCCCGGTATCCGTCGAGGCAGCGTGAGATCGAAAAATGTTCGCTATCGACCGGTATCAGATGCTCGGCCCTCTGAGGTGTAATGAGTTCACCTGCCGTAACAAGCGTCTCCTTGTTAGCAATGGCAACGCTGCATCCCAGATCAAACGCCGTGAACGTCGGCAGGAGCCCCGAAATACCCACGAGTGCATTGATAACGAGGTCCGGCTGTGTCTCGCGCAGCAGGTTCTCGATACCAGAAGAACCCGATCCGAAGGCACGCTTGCCGAGTGTACCGTCTCTGGCGAGCAGGCGGTTGAGCGCGTCGTCGTAGCCTACCGCGAACTTCGACCGGGGATACATCACGAGCTGTTTTTCGAGTTCGTCTATATTTTTTCCGGCCACGAGACCGGAGACTTCGAAGTCATCCCCCGTCTGATCGATGATCTCTATCGCCGATCTACCGATGGAACCGGTCGACCCGAGTATCACGACACGTTTCACGTTACATCACCCTCAGAGATCAGTCCGGTTGAGAGCGAGCCCGCGAAACTCACGCAATGTAGAACCTGCTCGCGACCGTTTATCCGTCCGGGTACCGTGCACATGTGTCACTCCAGTATAAAGTATTTGAAGAAGTAGTAAATCAACGGTGAGGTAAATAGCAGAGAATCGAAACGATCGAGAACACCGCCATGCCCGGGGATCGCATCGGATGAATTCTTGATCCTCACATCACGCTTGATCATCGACTCGACGAAATCGCCCAGTTGCCCAACGATCGATGCAATAACGGCCAGCCCCACCGCCTGTAGAATCGTGAGATACTGTGCCAGCCAGTATCGCGTCAACATGATACCGGCAATCGAAAACATGATCCCCCCGCACACCCCTTCCCACGATTTTGCGGGTGATACACTCGGTAATATCTTGTGTCTCCCGATAAGCGTGCCGACCATATACGCACCGGTATCGTAACACCAGGTCAGCACGAAGACGACGAGGACGAACGAGAAGCCGATGGAGTAATCGAGCCCTTTGAGATGGGGCAATTCACGCAGTAGCACCAGGTGGCTTCCGAGCCAGGCTACGTAGAAGACACCGAAGATGGTTACCGAGATGTGATAGACGGCGAGACCCTTCTCACGCCGGACGAGCTCGAGCGCCATGACACCCAGAAAGATCACACTGAGGAAGAAGTTCGCATAGATCCCCTGCTGAAAAAAAACGTACCACGAAAGGGCGAGACCGCTCAGGATTCCTATTGTCTTGTAGGGCCTCAGGCCCTTCGCCTCCATCATCCGGTAGAATTCCCATAATCCTATGAGGATCATGATATCGATGAGAGCGAGGTAATAGAAACCACCCCTCCGTGCGATGATGATCAGGCAGGGTATGAATATCACCGAAGCGAGAATACGTTTCCCGATCCCCTTCTCTCTCGTCTCCTTCATGTCGAGCTCCACTGCCACCTGCACTCCTTCAACGTCTTCGAGACGCAGATCTCTTAACAGCTCCGTATCGCCGGTCCCGCCCCATGTATTGGCCCAGCGCGCTAAAGAGATGCTCCTCACGGAAATCAGGCCAGAGAACATCCATGACGACGATCTCGGTGTATGCGATCTGCCACAACAGGAAATTACTGATCCGGAGCTCACCGCTCGTTCGTATCAGAAGATCGGGATCGGGTAGGTCCGGGGCGTAGAGATATTTGCCAAAGGTTTCCTCGTTCAAGCTTTGAGGATCGACCCTGCCCCTCACCGTATCCGATGCGAACCTCCGGGCGGCGTTGACGATCTCTTCACGTCCACTGTAGCTTAGACAGAGATTGAGAATCATCCCGGTATTCCCTGAGAGGTCGTCGATCGTCTTCATCAGGATGTCGTATGTATCCTTCGGAAGCATATCGAGCTTGCCGATCGCCCGCAGCTTGATGTTGTTTTCCTTGAGCTCGAGATACTCCGATTTCAGCACATTCTTCAGGAAACCCATGAGCCCCCTGACCTCTGTCTTAGAGCGCTTCCAGTTTTCCAGGGAGAATGTATAGAGAGAGAGGATACGTATGCCGAGCTTCGCACAGGTACGGACCGTCGTACGGACCGCTTCCCTGCCGGCACGATGGCCCGCGAGCCGTGGAAGCTTCCGCTTCCTTGCCCACCGCCCATTGCCGTCCATGATGATCGCAATATGATTCGGCAGGTTGCGATCCCTCTGCAGCTTCTCGATCTCAAGCTCGATACGATCCATCATCTCCGGCCTCTCACATGCACAGCTCGCTAAAACTCCATGATCTCTTTTTCCTTATCCGCCAGCACCTTTTCCAGCGTCGAGATCGACTCATCCGTCAACTCCTGAATCTCCTTGTGGTAGCGGTGATAATCGTCCTCAGAGATCTGATGATCCTTTTCCAGTTTTTTGAGCTTCTCGTTACCATCCCTGCGGATATTCCTTATAGCGACCTTTGCATTCTCTATCATTTCCTTAACCGTCCTGACCAGATCGTGTCTACGTTCCTCAGTGAGTGGGGGCAATGGGATACGGATGAAGTTCCCATCGCTCTGGGGATTCAATCCAAGGCTCGATGATTGGATCGCCTTGACAATTTCGCCGACGAGCGGCTTCTCCCACGGTTGGACGGTGATCAGCTTCGGATCGGGGACGGCGATATTGGCGACCTGCTTGAGCGGCACCTTGGTCCCGTAGTAATCAACCTTGACACTGTCGAGTAAGCCCGGTGAGGCCTTACCTGTACGGATCGTTGCCATATCAGTGTTTGCCATCTCCAGCGATTTTTTCATGTGATCTTCCACTTCCTGGAAGATTTCATCGACAGGATCCATCTCCTACCTCCTCATCGAACGATGGTTCCGATTCTCTCGCCCAGGAGAACGTTTTTGAGATTACCTTGCTTCTGAATATTGAACACGATGATAGGGATTTGGTTCTCCCTGCATAGTGCAATCGCCGTTGCATCCATAACCTTCAGGTCCCGCTGCAGCACCTCAGTATAGCCGAGCTCTTCGATCATCTTGGCACCGGGATCCACCACCGGATCACTGCTGAAAATCCCGTCGACTTTGGTGCCCTTGAGCAGTGTATCGGCTTTGATCTCGGCGGCTCTCAGGGCCGCGGCGGTGTCGGTCGTGAAGTACGGATTCCCCGTTCCACCGGCGATGATGATCAGCCGATCCTTTTCGAGATGGTTGAGCGCCTGACGGCTCGTGAACGGCTCGGCGACTGATGCGAGCGGAATGGCCGTCATGACCCGGGCGTCAATCCCCGCCCGCGTCAGAGCACCGACGAGAGCCACCGCGTTGATTATCGTACCGAGCATACCCATGTAATCCGCCTCGATACGATCGACACCCTTTCTACTCATCTGATATCCTCGCAGGACGTTACCGCCCCCGACCACAACCGCGATCTCGGTACCCGTCTCCTTTGCCGCTCTGAGTTCCGCGGCAAAGGCATCCACGCGCTCGAGGTCGATACCGGCCTGTGCACTTCCGAGAACCTCCCCACTGATCTTTACGAGCACACGTCTGGTTTCCAGACGATTCATGCGGTACTACCTCCATAAAAAGACGCAGGAGGTAGCTTCTCCTGCGCCTCTATCCTTATCATCCGTCCGGTCCTTTGTATAACCGACCGCTCAGGATACATCCTCTCCTAACTGAAAACGGGTAAAACGCCTAACGACAATGTTTTCTCCGAGCTTTGCAATTGTCGCTTTTACAAGGTCTTCTACCTTCTCCTTGTCATTCCGTATGTACGGCTGCTCCAAAAGGCAATTCTCATGATAGAACTTCTCGAGCTTCCCTTCAATTATTTTATCGATCACCTGTGCGGGTTTGTTCGACGACTCGGCCTGCTTCCGGTATATCTCGCGTTCTGCCTCGACGATCTCCTCAGAAAGCTCTTCCCGCACGACGACCAGCGGCGATGCGGCCGCTACCTGCATTGCGAGGTTCTTGCCCAGTTCCTGGAAATCCTCTGTGCGTGCCACGAAATCCGTCTCGCAGTTGAGCTCGAGGATGACACCGAGCTTGGCGCCGGGGTGAATGTATGTAAAGATACTTCCTTCCTTGGCTTCCCTCCCGGAACGCTTTGCCGCCTTGGAAAGACCCTGTTCCCGAAGAAGCTGAATCGCCTTGTCGATATCGCCGTTGGTCTTGCGGAGTGCATTCTTACAATCCATCATGCCGACGCCGGTCCTCTCGCGTAACTCTTTTACCAGTTGTGGTGAAACGTTCATAGAATCCCTCCACTGTCACGTTTTGTCGGTGTGTTATTCTTTGGCGGTGTCTGGAGAGGCTGCTTGATCCGGCTCCGACTTCGGAGAGGCTTTTCTCTTCGTTCCGGACTGTCTCGGCTTCCTGTCCCCAGCTTCCCGCTTCGCCGCATCTTCCAAAAACTCCTTACCCTTCATATACTTTGCCCTTCCGCCGATGATTGCGTCCGAGAACACCTTGGTAAAGAGCTTGATAGAGCGTATCGCATCGTCGTTCGCCGGGATCGACACATCCAGATCATCGGGATCGCTATTCGTATCGACGAGCCCGATGAGTGGAATATTCAGCTTCCGGGCCTCTCTGATTGCAATCGCTTCTTTTTTGGTATCGAATACAATGAGGCACGAGGGTAGAATGTTCATTCCCCGGATTCCGGCGAGCACTTTGAGTAGTTTCTTCTTCTGTTTCTCGACCTGTAGTCGTTCCTTCTTCGAGAGCTGTTCGATCCGTCCATCCTTCTCCATCGCCTCGAGATCCTCGAGACGGTCCATGCTCTGACGGATCGTCTTGAAATTTGTTAGGGTCCCCCCGAGCCATCGCTCGTTAACGTAGAACATGTTGCACCGTTCGGCGTCCTCCATAACACTGTATTTCGCCTGTCGTTTCGTCCCCACAAAGAGGATGGTTTTCCCTTCGGCCGCCAAATCGTGCAACATCCTGAAGGCTTGCTCGAGCTGTTCCAGCGTCTGGCGAAGATCGATGATATAGATTCCGTTTTGTTCCTTAAAAATATAGGGCTTCATCTTGGGATTCCAACGTCTCGTCTGATGCCCAAAATGAACGCCCGCCTCGAGTAGATCCTTTATTGTGACGTCCACTATGTCCTCCTTGGTTAGTCCTCCATCCCTTCCCGTAGGCGGCTCTCATTCCCCAGCAGGGAACACCGGAGGA
Organism: bacterium; assembly: GCA_020350885.1. Taxonomy (GTDB): domain Bacteria; phylum Krumholzibacteriota; class Krumholzibacteriia; order Krumholzibacteriales; family Krumholzibacteriaceae. The sequence continues at coordinate 2,698,324 of CP070727.1, forward strand.
AGCCAGATGGGATGTGTGTCGTTCAGATCGATTAGCGCTTGGAGAATTGGAACTTTTTCCGTCTTCCGGGTTGCCCGTACTTCTTCCGTTCCTTCTCCCGCGGGTCTCTCGTCAGGAACCCCCCGGCCTTGAGTACCTTCTTGTGTGATTCATCGTGCAAAAGAATTGCACGAGCGATTCCGAGTCGGACCGCACCCGCCTGGCCCGATACCCCGCCCCCCTTGACGGTCGCCTTGATGTCGTACTTCGAATCGGTATTGGTGACCTCGAGCGGCTGCCGCACCTGGATCACCAGGCTGTCGCGCTTGAGATACTTATTGGGCTCCTTACCGTTCACCGTAAACTTGCCCGTACCCTCGGTGAGAAAGACACGGGCTACAGATGACTTCCTCCTTCCGACTGCATGAAAGATATCCTTTGCCAAATCTTCATCTCCTCTCGGACCGTTTGAACTCAGTAGCAACTACAATTACAATAAGCGATTATGAGCATCATCTTATGTTATATATCAAGTGGTTCCGGTTTCTGTGCCTTGTGGGGATGATCGGGGCCCGCATAGACCTTGAGCTTCTTGAGAAGGCGCCTGCCGAGCCTGTTGTGTGGAAGCATACCCTTGACGGCATGCCTGATAACGAATGTCGGATCCTTGGCCATGGCGTCCTTGTACTTCGTCTTGATCAGCCCGCCAGGGTAGCCCGTGTGTCGCCAGTAGGTCTTGTCCTCCCGTTTCTTCCCCGTCACATGCACACGGCCGGCATTTACAACGATAACGAAGTCACCGATATCCATGAACGGTGTATATCCCGGCTTACGCTTGCCGCGAAGTACGGCGGCGACCGTCGAGGCGAGACGGCCCAGTGTCTTGCCGCTCGCATCGACCACATGCCACCTTCTCTCGTATTGATCTGTCTTTAATATGGTTGTCTTCTGCATCCCGGTCCTCCAACCTGTACACATTTTCACGTATGAGTGTGAAACATTAATATATAAACCGAATTCGCGTTTCTGTCAAGCTATATTGATTACAAACGTTAAGGGGATTGAATGCCGGTTCATCCCCCCTGTGGAGGAGGGCCGTCACCCGGATTCGACAGCTCTGCAGCGATCTTTGCCGCGCTCGGGCGTGTGATAACACCGCGTTCGGTGATGATCGCCGTAATGAGAGAAGCCGGTGTCACATCGAAGGCCGGATTGTAGATGACCGCACCTTCGGGTACCGTCGGGGACCCGGAAAACGACCCGACCTCCGAGGCATCCCGCTCCTCGATCGGAATCTCCTTCCCGGTACCGATTGAGACGTCGAATGTGGACCAGGGCGCTGCGACGTAAAACGGTATGCCGAACCTACCACAGAGGACTGCGAGGGTGAGCGTACCGATCTTGTTGGCGGTATCACCGTTTCCGGCGATCCGGTCGGCTCCCACGATAACCGCATCGATTTTGCCCGAGGCGCACAGTGAAGCCGCCGCACCATCACAGAGGACCGTCACGTCGATTCCCCGCTTCATAAGCTCCCATGCGGTGAGCCTGGCCCCCTGCAGGAGCGGTCGCGTCTCATCCGCATAAACGGCAATCCTCTTGCCTTGTTCCACGGCCCGGTAGATAACTCCGAGGGCCGTTCCATAGCCGGCTGTGGCGAGGCCGCCGGCATTGCAATGTGTAAGCACGGTCATACCGTCTCGAAGGAGATCTGCCCCGTTCCCGCTCAGCGCAAATTCGATCCGGAGTTCCTCCTCATGGATCGCAAACGCACAACTGGCTATGGCACCGCAGAGTGCAACGGGGTCCCGTCCACCTCCCTTGACCGTTCTACTCATGCGGTCCAATGCCCAGAAGAGATTGACGGCGGTCGGTCTCGTCCGGGCGAGAACGGTGCGGGCTTCTGCGAGGGTCTTACGTATCCGGGCGGTCTCCAGCCCGCCGCCGGGGAAGCTCCCCATGCCCTCATTCCGATCGAAGAAATAGCCGGGGGGATCCACGACGAGGGAGGCGAGCAGGTTCTCGAGCTCGAGCAGCATGCCGTAGGCGGCGGTGATACCGATCGCCGGAGCGCCCCTGACACGCAGGGTGCGGATCGCCTCGGCGACCTGAGCAAGCGTCGAGAGCCGAATCAAACTCTCCTCTGCGGGAAGGAGTGTCTGATCTATTATCGTCACCCTTCCGGCACGGTAGTCGACCGTCGGAAGCACCACGTGATCCTCGACCCTGTATTCCATCACATGCCGCCCTCCCGTTCTCCGGTGTTCCCTGCCGGCCGGGGCCCGCCGCACGACAGGGGATGCGTGAAGCAATGGCGGACCGGGAAGATCCGATCATTCTCCGGTCCGTTATTGTCCGACTATGCTGATGTGTATCCGTCTCCTCCGGGCTCTGTTGTCGAATTCCAGGAAGATCACCTGTTGCCATGTTCCCAGAACCGGTTCGCCGCCGGAGACGGGTATCGTCAACGATGGACCGACGAGCGATGCCCTGAGATGTGAAAACCCATTGCCGTCTCCCCAGGTATCGTCGTGGTGATACGTGACGCCCGATGGAATATACTTCTCGAAAAACTCGGGAAGATCCCGCAAGAGTCCCGGCTCGTACTCGACCGTCGTTACGGCCCCGGTGGAGCCCGGCACGAATACGGTGGCCTGGCCGGTGTGTATCCCACTGCCCCTCACGGCATCACCCACATGGCTCGTCAGATCTACGATCGTTCCATCACCATCCGTGGAGAATTGCACTTCTGTTTCAAAGGCCTTCATCCTGTCACCTCATGTCTCGATCTCGAGTTCGAGACGCTTCAGTAAGGAAAAAAGGAGGGGAACCGGCAGACCGACAACATTGAAATAGCAGCCCTCGATACGCTCGACAAATGCGGAAGCGAGTCCCTGTATCGCATATGCCCCCGCCTTGTCGTACGGCTCGTCTGTTTCAACATACCGGCCGATCTCGCTGTTATCGAGGCCCCTGAAGTAGACCCTGGTCCGTTCCGCCTCTATGAATCTCAGATTGGGGGGTGCAACGAGCGCAATCCCCGTAATCACCTCATGATCCTTTCCCGACAGAAAGGCGAGCATCTCAGCGGCTTCGGCCGCATCCGCCGGCTTGCCAAGCCGCCTACCCCGGCAGACGACTGCGGTGTCGGCGGCAATGATCGTCTTTCTCGGGCGAAAACGCTGTGCCTCGACCGCCTTGAACTCGGCCAGGAGCTTGGTTGCCCGGACGGGATCATCCCACGGCACATCATCCTCATTCACGTTGGTCGGCAGCACCTCGAACTCGAAGCCGAGACGCTTCAAGATCTCACGCCGCCGCGGCGAGGCCGAGGCAAGAAGCAGGCGCTCCTGAAGGTGAATCGAAACAAAGGGATTCATGGCATCATCTCCGGTCTCAAAGCGCAGCAACGCCGCGATCGACGATGAGTGTCACCGGGCCGTCGTTCGTAAGCCTGACCTTCATCTTCGCCCCGAAGACTCCCTCGGATACCTTGGGATAGTACGAGCTCATGATCTCGATGAATCGACGGTACCGTTCTACGGCCTCGTCAGCGGGTGCACTGAGTGTGTAAGCCGGACGTCTACCCTTCCTGCAATTGCCGTAGAGTGTGAATTGCGAAACTACGAGAACCTCTCCATCCTCGTCGATGACGGACCGGTTCATCTTCCCCTCACTGTCCTCGAAGATACGGAGCTCGAGGCATTTTCTCGCCATCCACTCGAGCTCGTCCGTTTGTTCGCCACTCTTGAATGCGGCCAGCACAAGTATGCCCCTTCCGATTGAAGCCACGACGCGGCCACCAACCTCGACACTCGCCTCTGCAACCCTCTGTATCACAACCCGCACGTCGGACTCCTCACACGGCTCTGCGCACGCTCACGACGCTGTCGATATTACCGATTTCATCGATCACTCTTTTGAGATGGCCCAGATCACTGATCTCGACCACCAGCACCAGCCGCAGGTCCCCCTCCTCTATCTCGAAATGACCTGACCGGACCTCGGTCTCCAGATCCCGTACCCGCCTGCTGATCTCAGCAACGAGTCCGTCTCTGTCCCGGGCGGTTACGACGAGTGATACCAAGATCTTTTGATCGGGATAGGTATCCCAATCTACCCCCACCACCCTTCCCTTCTCTTTGATCCTCCTCACATTCCCGCAAATTGCGCGGTGAACGGATACCCCTTGCCCCCTCGTTATGATCCCCACGATGGGATCACCGGGAACCGGCTGGCAGCACCGGGCGAAACGTACCATGATATTATCCATGCCGTCGATACGTATCCCCTTTATGGGACGCCGCACGAATTCCCGAAGGTGCTCGAGCTGTTCCGAGTCGAGGCTACGCACACTCTTCTTCGTCTCGGGGTAGAGCGCTCTGGCAACCTCCCGGGAAGCGATCACTCCCCCTCCGATAGAAATATAGAGCTGTCCTATTGAATCCTTCTTGAACGATTTAAGGAGTGCCCTGAGTGTCTCCTCCTTCGGTACCGGCAATTTCTGCCGCCTGAGTTCCTTGCGGAGGAGCTCACGGCCCGCCGCCTCCTCGCGCTTCTGATTCACCTGTCTGAACCACTGACGAATCTTCGCCCGTGCATGCGATGTCCGCACGATAGCGAGCCACTTCTCGCTGGGAGTTGCCTGCTGTGATGTTATGATCTCAATGCGATCGCCGCTCCTGAGCTCGTTTTCGAGAGAGACGAGGCGCCCGTTGACCCGTGCACCCGAGCAGCGGTTGCCGACGTCTGAATGAACCGCGTAGGCGAAGTCTATCGGCGTCGAGCCGACGGGAAGCTGCTTCAGATCTCCCTGAGGGGTAAACACGAAGATTTCATTCTGGAAGAGATCGGTCTTGAGATAGCGAAGGAACTCGACGGGATCGGTCACTCCCAGTTGGTAGTCGAGCGCCTGCTTTATCCAATCCAGCCATTTGTCCCAGCTGGCCGCCGCCTTGCCGCGCTCCTTGTATATCCAGTGAGAGGCAATCCCGTATTCGCCGGTATAGTGCATCGACTCCGTGCGTATCTGGATCTCGATTCGCCTTCCCGTCTCGTTTAGAACGGTAGTATGGAGGGACTGGTACATATTGGATTTCGGGGCCGCGATGTAATCTTTGAAACGTCCCTGGACCGGATTGAAGAGACCGTGCACGATCTCGAGTGCATGGTAGCAATCCCGCACACTCTGCGTGATGATACGCATCGAAAGGATATCGTAGACGTCATCGATCGGTATCCCCTTGCGCTTCATCTTGTTCCATACACTGTAGACACGCTTGACCCGGCTCTCTATCTTCGCCGTAATTTCATTCCGTTTCAATTCCTTCTCGATCGGTGCCCTGAAGCCCTCGAACGCCGCCTCTCCGTCCACCACCCGCTCATTGACGAGCATTTCGGTTTCCCGGTATTGCTCCGGTTCGAGGTGACGGAACGATAGATCCTCGAGCTCGTCCTTTACCTTGCCGATACCGAGACGATGCGCAATCGGCGCATAGATCTCGAGTGTCTCCCGGGCGATGGATTCCACCCGTGGCGGTGGTAGGAACTGCAACGTTCTCATATTGTGGAGCCGATCGGCCAGCTTGATGAAGATGACCCTGACATCCTGGACGAGCGATACAAGCAGTCTCCGTGCAGACTCGACCTGCCGCTCCTCCTGAGACCGGAAGGCGAGCTTTCCCAGCTCTGTGAGACCGCCCACCAGTCCGGCTATCTCCTTGCCGAATCGATGCTCGACATCTCCGAGCTTGACACCGGTATCCTCGACAACGTCATGGAGAATGCCGCCGGCGATCGTCGCTGTGTCCAATCCGAGCTCGGCAAGAATCCGTGCAACGGCGAGGCCGTGCGAGATGAACGGCTCACCCGAAAGCCTGAACTGTCCCTTGTGTGCGGCCTTTGCAAACTCGTATGCCCCGCGCAGCAACTCCCCCGCACGCTCCTCCGGGTACCGGAGAGAGGTGAGAACCTCTTCGAACTCCCTCTCGAGCCCGGTATCACAGTTGCTCTTTTGCATTCCTCACCATCCGAACCTCACCCGAATAAGACCGCTACGTGAAACATTCATCCGTCACTCCGGTATTTCACCTACCGCAAGACGCAATGCCGTGATCTGTATCTGAGGTTGCACCTTCCCCACGAAGGTGTTTTTTCTGAGATGAACGAGCGCATCCACATTGCTGCCGATAATATCGGCCGGATTCCAGATACTCCCCATGGAAAAACCGATCAGATCGTGTTTGGTCCGGTTCGCATCACGTACCATCAGTTTCAGATGCCCATCGCCCACGATGCGGCTCCCCGAAAGGACCTCGAGATCGCGCACCAGGAAAGCCGGTTCGTGATTTCCGGGGCCGAACGGCGCCATACGCTTGATGAAGCCGACGAGCTCCATGGTGCAATCCTCAAGGCGGATGTCCGCATCGGCTTTCAGCGTTCCTGATTCCATTGCACCATCGGCGAGCTCCTCAACCGCCTCCTCGAACTTCCGCTGGAAATCGGGAATATGTTCCTCCCTGATACTGAATCCCCCGGCCTCCCTGTGCCCCCCGAATTCCTCGAGATAGTCCGAGCACCATTCGAGTGCCCGCTTGATATTGACGAGGCCGGCCGAGCGTGCGGAACCCTTTCCAATCCCGTCCTTCAGTGCGATCAGTACAGAGGGTATGTTGAAGTTCTCGGCAAGACGAGCCGCACCGATACCGACGACACCTTCGTGCCATGCAGGGGATGCGAAGACAAGTGCACTCCGTTCCGACCGTCGCAGCGTTTCTTCGGCCAGGTGGCTCGCCTGCTCGGTAACACGGCTGTCGTGTTCCCGCCGGCGTCTGTTCTTGTCCTCGATCTCGCGGGCTATTCTGGCGGCCTCCGCGGCATCCTCCGTGAGCAGCAACTTGATGCAATCGCGCGCACTCCCGATCCGTCCGGGCGAATTCAAACGGGGTACGATGGTAAAGCAGACCTGCCTGGCGGTAACGCCGGTCTTGCCCAATCCACTCTCGTCCCTGAGTGCCTTGAATCCGGGACGCTGCCATTCCTGAAGCTTCAGAAGACCGAGTGAGGCGAGCACCCGGTTCTCGTCACGCAGGACGGCGTAGTCACCGAGCGTACCGATCGCCACCAGGTCGAGCTGGTCCTTCAGCGAGAGATTGATGCCCATGTACTTCTCGAGTCCCTGCAACAGCTTGAATGCAACACCCGAACCGGTCAACTCCTTGAACGGGTAGGGCTCATCGGGGAGCTTTGGATTCAGGAAGGCGGCCGCCTCCGGGATGCGTTCTCCCGTTTCGTGGTGATCCGTGATGATCACGTCCACGCCGTTACTCGCCAGGTAGGAGACGATATCTCCATCGCTCGAACCGCAATCGACGGAGATCACACATCCGAGTCCTATCTCGAGCCCCCGCTCCATGACACGCCTGGCGAGACCGTACCCGTCCTTCGCCCGATCAGGCACGAAGTAGTGAACATCGGCCCCGAGCCTGCCGAGTGCTTCGAACAGGAGAGAGGTGCCGCACACACCGTCGGCATCGTAATCACCGTGTACGAGGATCCGCTCGCCACCTGTGATCGCACGATGCAGAATCGCCGCCGCCTCTCTCATTTCCCTGAACAGGAAGGGATCGTGCAGATATTCGTAACTCGGTGTTAGAAATCTCGTGGCCTCTTCAACCGTAGAGACGCCATTAGAAACGAGCAGTCTAGCCTGTAGCGGGGAGATGAGAAGCTCGCGTGAGAGATCCAGCCCGATCTTTTCATCGATGGGTTGGACCAACCATGCAGGCATTGTATACGTTTTCTTTCTCGAAGGGAACCACAATCCACACCGACGGCCAAGTAGACTTGTAAGCCGAGTTCTGTCCCTCACCTAAAAGTGGGAGGTGGTGATCATTTATCTGGGACCGGCGTCGCCACCGGCCTCAATCGACCTACCCGAGAGTCAAACGAAGCGGGCCGCTTCTCCTCTTCTATTTGGTCTTTCTCCGAGTGGGGTTTACCGAGCTATCACCGTCACCGGTGATACTGGTGAGCTCTTACCTCACCGTTTCACCCTTACCCACGCAAAGCGAAGGCGGTTTGTTTTCTGTGGCACTATCCTTGGGGTTACCCCCACTGGGCGTTACCCAGCACCCCGCCCTGTGGAGCTCGGACTTTCCTCAAGCGCTCACAGCGCCTGCGATCACCCCGTCTACTTGGCCGTCGGAGATTTTTCTTCCATGCCCTGAGCACAATATAGCACAGGGTAAGGCAAAGGTCAAAGGAAGTGAGTATCAGTCGTCGGGCGACCCCCCCGCCCCGCCGGCGAGGGCCTTGTTGGCGAGACGGTCGGCTTCCTTGTTTTCATTCCGTGGAATCTTTTCGTAGGTAATACTGCGAAACGGCTCGGCACACTGCTTCACCTCAGCAGCAAGGCGACGCAACATCTCGTTCTTGATCCGGTATTCACCGGTAATCTGCTTCATGACGAGCTCGCTGTCCAGCCTGACCACCACATGTGCCGCACCGAGCAACCCGGCAAGCACCAAACCTTCGATGACCGCCCGGTACTCTGCCACGTTATTGGTGGCCTTGCCGATACGTTTGACGCGGGAGGTCAGTTGTTCGCCGGACGGCAGGAACGCAACCGCCGCAACCGCCGAAGGTCCCGGATTACCCCTCGAAGCTCCATCGACATGAACAACCACGCACTCGACGCCTCCGGCGGGCTTGGAATCCCCTACCCCAGAGGAATCACGGTCGCCGCCCGGAGACGGCTCCCCCGGGAGTGAGCCTGCCAGGTGCCGGAGTGCACGTTCGGCATCACCGCGTGATGCGAATCCCGCCCGTTCCCATGAATCCCCGAGACGGGAGCCGCGGGCCAGCAGTTCGATCAGTTTCCGGAGAGGCTTCATAGAATATCTTTACGTGGACCCGGCGTCCACCTGGTAGTAGACCAGGATGCGCCCGCATCCCTCGCAGGTGATGATCTTGCTGTTCTTGCGGATCTCGTGCGCCTTCTGAGGAGGAATCCGGGTATAGCACCCCTGGCAGATATCGCCGATCAGGTTCGCCACGCCGCTATCACGTTTTACCTTGAGGATGCGATTATAGAGATGCAGTACAAGATTGGAGAGCCGGGACAGAATCCGTACCTTTTCATCCTCCAGTACCCGGAGGCGTTCGGTTCCGACTTTTATTTCCTCTTCGAGCTTTCGTTTTTCATCGAGCAAGGCCCCCCTCTCGGAGTCGATCTGCGAAGTGATCGCACCAACCTCCTTTCTCTTCGCTTCCATCTGATCAAGAATGGTGATGATGCGCTCCTCCTCCTGGTCGATCTGCTTCAGGAGATACGCGATCTCAGCGGTAAGGGCCTTGTATTCCTTGTTTGTCTTCACCCTCGACTGCTCGGATTGTTTCTCGGCGACCTTGCTGTTGTGGTATTTGACATTCTCCTCTAGGCGGATCTTTTCCTTCTCGAGTTTCTTGAGTACGGTCTGGCTCTCCTCGTACTCCTCATCCATCTCCTTGACCTTCTTATTGATCTCCTTGATTCGGACAGGCGCCTCCTCGAGCACTCTACGGTTTTTCTGTATCTCGAAATCCTGCTTCACGATCTGGATCAAGATGCCGATATCACCTTCTGCCGTCTGCATCTCCATGCCTTTCCTCGTAAATAAAAAATGCTTCCCCGTGGGGAAGCATTTTCTTATAAGCCAGTGCTCGGGAGCACGCTTCGGTTCGACCGTATCCTCGGATTAGCGTTCGTCCATCCATCCTTCATGCAACCGTATGGTCCATTCCTACGAGGGTCGCAAAGCTTTAAAGCTAGGTGATAGAGGATGATTGGTCAAGATATTTTTATCACACTGGGAGCCGCATCGCGCAACTCACGACAATACCTACATAATAATACATTGCTAAATAAACAAATGCGTTGTAGGGACTATTCCGCATAAAAACGGATTGCCCCATCATTCGGCATCCGGCAGGGAATCGACACCCGTCGTCAGGTACTCGGTGTAGTCAAATGAAAAGTCCTTGATCGTCCAGCTCTCGCCACCGTCGGACGTGCTCAAGATCAATGAATGCTTATAGGTTTTCATCCCGTCAAGTTCCTCACGTCCCCTCCCGACGACCCAACCGCGATTGCCGTCAAGAAACTGCACACTTCTGAGATCGATGATTCTGTCGTCCTCGGGTGTTATGTCCATCCAATGCTCCCCGCCATCCGTGGTCTTCAGGATCACCCTTCCCCCGACAGCGAACCCGTAATCTTCATCGAGGAAAAAGAACCTGCGTATCGTTGCCTCGGTGAGCTGCTGGGTCCAGTTCCGCCCTCCATCGGTCGTCTTCATTATCACACCGCCACCGGCCCAACCGGTAAGCTCATCGACAAAGGTTATCGTAAGAACCGCCTGCAGAACGGAAGACTTGGATCCCTCAACGGCCGACCAACTCAGCCCTCCATCCTCCGTTTTATAGAGCAGTTCAGGATCCGGATCGTTCCAGCGGCTTCCGAGGAGGTAGCCGACATAATCATTGATAATACACATATCCCACGCTCCCCGGTAGGGAACCACGGGGAGCCAATGATTGGCCCACGTCATACCACCATCGTCGGTCCTGAATACACCATGGTAGCCGAGAACGAAGCCGAGTGCGGTGCTCTTGAATACCACCTGATAGAGATCATCATCAGGAGGAAATCCGGTGAACTCAACGTTCTCCCAAGTCGTTCCTCCATCAACCGTGGTGTAGATGTTCCCTTCCTTACCGACCACCCAGCCACTCTCGGCGTCATAGAAGAATACATCATTCAGATTGAACTGGTCGATGCTGCAGCCTTGCCACGTCTGGCCGCCATCGAAGGTGCCGATTGCGGTACCGAGTGTTCCGACTACCCAACCGAACTCATCGTTCAGGAAATAGACACCCTTTGCATCACAGATGATACTGGGCGTCTCGGGCGGCTCCGGATCCGGAACGATCACCCGATCCTCGGAGCACGAATGTATCTCGAAATAGATGAATAGAATAATCATGACCGCCAGAAGAATCGATCGCCGCACTTGCATTTTTCCCCCTATTGATTGCAAAAGTAACTATATATCGTTTCTAAAGATAGCTAACCAAGCGTCAATGCTCTCACTAATCCGTTATTAGATAGATAGTTGCGGCAATACCGCATCCTGCTTCGAACCCATCTGACGAAGCCGTTTGAACTCCATTCAAGAACCCGCAAATGTCAGGCCTGAATCGGACACATTATCTGATCGTTACAATTCGTTGTGCCGCAACGGAAAATGCCGGTTCGCCGGAATTAGTAACAAATATAGTCATTTATTTGCTTATACCGTTGAATAGTAACATCACATCTGCTATAATGATGTTGCCACACCAGATCGGGTTATTGTGAGTGCAACCGAGTTCGACATCGATGGGGGTTCTGTATAGCTAGCACTTTGCTATCAATCTCTCGTCTCACATAGTATCATGTACAACAACGGTAACAACCGCAAGAGTATAGTATTACTTGTTGCCGCCTTGGCGGTGCACACCGTTTTCTGCCCGTCGCTCCATTACCAGTTTCTCAATCCGTTCTTCTATATCACCACCCATGCGAAGGGACAGGGCGGCCCGTTTTTCGGTATCTACCAGGCCGGCGTCAACCTGAACAATGGTGAAAGCATCTATGCCTGTGACGGTTACCGGCCTCCGACGGATGTCGTCGTCCCGTACTACCATTTCTACCGGTATCTCCCCTTCTGTTCCTTGGTCTCGTCTGTGGTCGCACGGTTCATGGATCCCTGGAAGGCGTATTGGACGTGGATCGTCATCAATGAACTGCTCCTTGCGGCCTGCGTGATCCTCACCATTCGGCTCCGCAGGGTCTACGGTCCGGTTGCGATCGCCGTGGCAGCTTTCTGGTTCTTGTTCTCCCCTCTCTATATCGAACTCTACATGGGGCAGTTCTGCTTCACCATGACCGTATTTATCTTTCTCGTGCTCTATCCCTACCTGCGGCAAAGACCGTCCCCTGTATCGAGCGGGCGGGCATCCGCGCAGCTACCGGCCGAAGGTGCCGCAACAACAATGCCGAACGGCGGAGTCGTCCATGCATTCGATACCCCCGTCCCCCCCATGTGCCGGGAAAACGATACGGAAGGTGATGACGGGGAGGGGGCGTACCTGCATTCGCCGCACACCGGCCACCCATCCATGAGGAATGCCCGCATCCATTTCATCGCAGGTATCTGCTGGATTCTCAGCGTCCTTCTCAAGAGTTTCACCGCCATCTACTCGATGCCCCTCCTGAAGATGGGCAAGAAAAAGCTCGTATTGGCCGGTGTGCTCGTTACTGTCCTGACCTCTCTGCCGTACTTCCTGATGCAGCCCCAGGACTTCGAGTGGTTCTTGTATTTGAACTTTCAACCCCTACCGGGCAATGTGACCGGCGGTGCACTCGGATTTAATCCATTCTTGCGTGATGTCTCCGAGAGGCTGATCCCGGTTTTCAGCATGGAGCGCTTGCGCCTGGGCTTCTTCGATATAGCCTATACGAGCCTCCCGACCGTGGCCCTTCTGCTGGCGATTCTTCTCTGTACTATCTTTCTTACACTGCGCAGGAAACGGATCGATCCCCTTGCGAGCATCACACTGTGGACACTGACATTCTTCCTCCTCTTCAAGGATATCTGGGAGTACCATTACGTGATGCTGATACCGCTCTTCGTGGGCTTTTACCTGAAAACGAGATCGAAATACCTGCTCGTGCTCTTTGTCCTGCTCGCAATACCGACGCCGTTTTTCATCTTCGATGTACCCGGCAGCAACGATCCGCAGGCGTTGTGGACCACTCCGCAGAGCCTCCTGCAGCACTCCATCAAAGCGATTCCCACATTCCTCTTCTACCTGTGGGTGGTCAAACGGGAGATACGGGAGATGGCCGGGCTCAAGGCCCTCTTCTCCTTCAGAAGGGAATCGTCGCAACCGGTCTCCGCCTGATGCCAGCTATTCCAATCTCAGCTCTTTGTACGATGCCCCTGCAATAGGATTGTATCGGTACGGCTCGATCTCGCTGAATCCGAGGGAATGGTATAGGGCGTTCGCCTCCACCATCGTATCGATCGTATCGAGACGTATCGCCCGGTAGGCACATGTGTGGGCGTATTCGATCGCGGCCTCAGCGAGCTTCCTTCCGATCCCCTTCCGACGATTCGAAGGCCTCACATAGAGGCGTTTCATCTCGCACGTCTCGTCGTCTATCCGCCTGATGGCGACGCAGCCGGCTACACTTCCGTCGACCCTGGCCAACAAAATAATTCCACCCGGCTGTGCATACTCACCGGGAAGCACCGCCAGTTCGCGCTCGAAGTTCTGGAAATCGAGGGTGAAACCGAGTGAATCCGCATACTCCTCAAAGAGGCGCCGCGCCTCCCGTAGATCGTCCCCCGACGTCGCCACGCTCAGTTCCAACATCGTTACCCCTGCATTGCCCGCTGATACATGATCCGGGGATTACACCGCAATTGTCGATATCAACAGGTGATGTGAAACAGCCCAATCACCGCACCCTTCGATGCATTCCACTTGATGATCGCATCGGGCGTCGTCAACAATTCTACGAGACATCCTCTCTTTTTGAAGAATCTTCGCGCCTCTTTTGATAGATCGAGAACCCCATTCTGGCCGGAGCCCACTATGATCCTCGATGCACCGTCCTCGTACACGTACCGTGCCTCATCACGAGAAACCGTGTGTGACGTTCCATAGACCGCCTTTGATAGTTTCTTTTTCCGCTTCTTCACCCTGCCGTCCAGGCGAATGATGATGTCGTGTTCGTACCGTTCGCCTCCGATGTCGATCCAGCCGAAACCGGTAGCTGTTATGTTTGGTTTCATACCCGATTACTCGTCCACCATGGGCTTGTACACGAACTCCTTGTTCATCAGAACCGTACCGTCCGGCATGACGATATCGACACGCCATACCCCGGCCCAATCGGTCACCATTCGTTTCGAACTCCATGTCCGCCAGGATCTCGATCTAACCGGAAGCTCGACACGTGCCTTCTCGTCGTCGCCGAAATACCAGACGTGCTGGATGGTCATTGTATCTGTTGCACCGGTGATCCTCGTGAAGCAGTATATTTTATCTATCTCGCTGAAGAACTGACTCGTTGCTCCGACGGGTTGCCTGTTTTCGATTCCGCTGCAGAATTCCATTGTATCCACGGTGACGGCTGTCTCTTCCTGTGCGTGGCATACGGCTCCGAATAGTATTAGAACACCACCTATCACAAGAACTGCTCGCGACATGACATCACTCCTTTCGTGTATTAGACGATTCGCCCTCATTCTAAGCCATGGGTGTCATGCTGTCAATCAAAGCCGATCCATACCTATTCGACACTGAGAACCACGCGCTCGTTCGTTAAAAGACGGAGTGCGAAGAAGACCAGAATCGCCAGCCCGAGGATGGCCGCCGCCTGCACCGGGATCACAGATACGCCGATTAACCTTCCAGCCGGCTTCAGGAAGTAGAACAGAGCAAACCAGATGCCGAAAAACCCATATCTGACCACCAGATAATCCCGTACCAGCAGCGTGCAGATCCCCAGCAACCCGATGATGAGCACACAGATGACGGGATTGAGAACGAAGAGCGAGAGATACCCGTATCCCGAGGGTACAAGCGCAATGGACGGGCCGAATGTATGATTGGCGACGAGCACGAACGCGAACGAGAGTACCACGGCAATGGTGTATCCTACCAGAAAGACGGCCAAGGTCTTACCGAGCCACACGTGGCGTATGTGAACCGGTGCGGCGAGGAGCGATTCGAGTGTCCCGTTGGCCTTGTCGCGCAGGAACACCGTGTAGTTGGCTGTATGAGCCAGAATCATTACCGCGATTATCGAATAGAAGGAAAAGTAGAAATCGATATATCGCGCGCCTATATTATCCGGACCGGTAATCCGCGTGAAGATCTCGTTCGGAACGTAGATCATGACAATTGCTGCGATTACCACAGTCAGGAAGATCCGCCGCCATCGGAGCAGGCCCCTCAGCTCCTTCACCAAGATGATCCCAATCATACCCTCTCACCCGCCGCCTCTCGTAACCGAGAAATAGACGTCTTCAAGACTCATCCCTTCCCTCCTGTACCGCTCCTTCAAATCGACCGTTGCATCGTTCACCTTGAGCACACCATCCTTGATGATAGCGATCCTGTCGCAGATCCGGTCAATCTCGTAGAGGTTGTGTGAACTAACGAAGATCGTCGTATCCTGCTCACGTGAAAGGCGCAGAAGCGACTCCCGCATCAAACCCTGCATATCCGGATCGAGACCGTTGAAAGGTTCATCGAGGATCAGCAGTCTCGGTTCATGTATGATCGAACGCACGAAGGCCGTCTTCCGCTTCATTCCCCTGCTGAAGGTGGAAAGTCTTTGTGACCGAACATGGTTCAGTTCAAATAATTCCAATAAGTTATCAATTTTATCTCTTGTGCTTTCGAGATCGAGGCCGTACATCCCTGCATAGAGTGCAATGTTCTCATCCACAGTGAGATCGTTGTACAGACCATCCCCTTCGAGGAGAAAACCGATACGACGCCTGCTTGCAACCGTGGGCGAAAGACCGGCGATCATGACGGAGCCCCTGTCCTGTTCGAACAAGCCGAGTATTATCCTGATCGTGGTCGTCTTTCCGGCACCGTTCGGGCCGAGATATCCGAATATGCTGCCCTCTCTGACCTCGAACGATATATCGCTGAGGATACGCTTTCGACCCAGGGACTTTGATATATTCTCGAGTACAAGCATCGCCGGATCGAGATTACCACACACGGCGATATTTTAAAATCGTATAAGATCGAGATATGCGGCGTTCATCCCCCGGTACAAAGAGGGCCCGGCCGCCGGACCCGTTCCAGCCGCCGGACCCCTATTGCCGGAAGATCCGGTTTACTCATCCTACTGGAGGAGAACCATTTTCCGCGTCTGACAGAACTCCGGTGTCCTGAGTCGATAGAAGTAGACACCGCTCGATACTCGTTGGCCAGAATCGGATGTGGCATCCCAGGTAACCCGCTTTTCACCCGCAGGCTGGAGGCCGGACACGAGCGTCCGGATGAGCGCTCCCCGCACATCGTAGATACTCAGTTCTACATATGTCGCCTTGGCAAGGTTGTAGCAGATCACCGTTGCCGGATTGAAAGGATTGGGGAAGTTCGCATCGAGCGCAAAGTGCGCACGAGGCGTCCCCTCTTCCGTCTCCTTTTCGTACCGGCCGGTTGAGACGAAGATGTAATCCCGCTTCACTCCCGCTGCAATCGGTGGCAGCATCCGGGCGTCGAAGACAAGATCGATCGTCTCGCCGGGAGAGAGTGTCAGAGGATCCGTTACCCCTCCGGCACCGAGCTTGTGGAGCACCGAACCGTGCTCTGTATGCTCGACGCCGGCCGGCCCCAACATGATCGGTTTACCCTCAAAGGGCCTCGCAGCATTGAACTCGAGAACATCGAGCCGGTAATAACCCTCCCACGAGTACCGGAGGACCAGTTCGTGATCGGGATCGATGAGATCGGGGCCGATGACTGTCGCCTGGCGGACCGGCTCTCGTCGGGCGTCCTCTTTCGAGAGGATCCGCCATGACCCATCAGGGGTCAACACGGAGATCGTGAGCTTTGTGCTCACGTTACGCCCGGAGGAATTCGATGCGCTGCTATCCTTGTTGTCGTACTCGTCCTTCGGTTTAGTCGCCGATTGGGTGGCGGTGAAGTTGTTTATCTGATTCCTGTTGAGCTTGCCGAAGCTCACATCGAACCAGCCGCTCTCCTCACTAATGTAGAATACCTCGTCCTTCGCGGATATCACGTCGGTGATATCCTTGCCCTTGTGATCCTTTGCCCAACTGATGCTGAATGGCTGGTCGATGGTGATGATCCGGCCATCCCTGGTGGCCTGAATCGGCTCGTTCTCCGGATGATCCACGACCAAGAGCTGGAAGTCGCTGAAGGAGCTGACCTCTGCACCATCCTCCCGGATCTGGAAGGGGATCATGCCGGCGTTCAGGGTGACCGCCTTGGAAATGAGGTAGAAGTCGGTGACATCGTGCTCGACCACTGCCCCGTCACAGGCGGCCAGGATGGTATTCTCCAGCACGAATGCGTTTCCGTTCCAGAGATAGAGCGCGGGGCATCCCGGCTCGGGCCCCGGTCCAGGATACTCGATAATTGTGATGCTTCCATCCAGGAGCGTGAGATCCGCCGTGTGGAATCCAAACGGATCATCCATATCGTAGCGAACCTCGTTCTCGGACGTCTGCATGAAGGTGATGTCGAATACCGTTCCGACGGGTGGAGAATCGATAGGGGCGAAACGTATCTTGAATACGACCGCGGGGAGATCCCACGGATGGTAGTTGGTGTTGTAGCCGTTGTTGATCTGCAGGATGCCGGGATAGCCCGGTATCGTATCGGCTGTCGGCTGTATAAATCCGCCGACTCCCACCACGCTCACATACACCAGGTCATCAGCGGGAAAATTGACCCACAACTCGTAATCGTTCACCGGGAAGTTCGAATCCATCTCGAACGGCACATCGTAATACGAGGCCGTGTTGTAACAGTTGATTTCCCAGATATCGACCTCGGCCGTGTGGTCGGGAACCCGAACCTGACCAGGCCAGCAGAACGGAATTCTCAATACGTCGCACTCATCGAGCCGTTCACCATAGGTAGTATTCACCAGGCTTATGAGATCATCGTCACCGGTTATGAGATCGAAATGAACGACGAAGACCTCGTTCGTTCCGGGCGGAAGCACGGGGAGCGGTGGTATCACATCGACGATTACAGTATCACCGACGTACGTCACATCGATGTCAGCCGGAAGATCGGAACCGGATGTGACCGAATCGATGTCGAGTATACTCGAATCATACTGGATGCGTGCCGTAACGAACTTGCCCGGGACCTCCTGGTGCAGGTAGAAGCTCATGGTGGTATCCTGCTTCCCGGAATAGGTCCAGACGATGTCCCCCCAGAGGTAACACCAGTATTCGTGCTTTGTCCTGATCCCACCGTCTTCGCGTAGCGGTGCCCGCGGCTGGCCGCCCGAGACGTAGAAATTGTAGTTGTCGTCATCCACGAACTTGATCGGCGTGTATGTATTCCAACCGATGCAGCCGACCTCGAAATTCATGTAAACGATCGGCTCCCCGGTGGGGATGCCGAATGCGACGCTGTCCGATATTTCATACCGCACCGTCGAATCGTTCACATCATAGACGGCCAGAGATGCCGTAGACGGAAGACCGGTACCCTTCGTGACCGATACGAGATCCAGATCCGCTCCCACCCAGTAGATGCGGTTCTCGATATACGTGACCTGGTTCGTAGTATGCAGGTATACAGGTACCGCAACCGTGTCCGTCTGGAACGCACCTTCGAGCATTCCCACCTCGAAGGTGGAGTTCGAATCAACGGGTATCCCCAGCAGAGGCCGTTTCCCCCCATCCCTGTCGATGGCCGCCTGCGAAAGCATCGCCGTGCCGCACACCAACAGGATGAGCAGGATTACGAAACGTAGACGCGTCATCTTCTTCTCCTTTCGCCATTCCCGTGAAGAGAAAAGGATAGCTGACGCAGTACGAATTTAGACTTAGGAACCGCAGGTACGAGGTGTAGCGTTCATTCTTCCGACACATCTAGCTGACGAGCCCTGGTTGGCAGCAATCGATGTTCGGGATGAATTCGTACCGCAAGTCCCGGGTGGATAGCGAAATTGCTTGGATGTCATTGTGGTTTTGTTATGCGTTCAATGCGTTCCGCTTGTATAAAAAATACTAGGATCGATATGAATTGTCAATGCAGTACTACCGCTCTACTACGATATCAATTTTCTGGAGGGGCACATATGACACAAAACATTTGGTGAAATAGATAACCTATTGAGAAAACAATCTGTTACAAGTTAGGACCTGCCGGAGGCGGCCGCTACAGGAAAAATCTTAGACGAGGCTCCCCGAGAACTTGCTCGCATTCCGCACGAAAATCACGGAGCCCAATCCCTTCGAGAGAAGCATCAATCGTTCAGCGTACGGCAGCTCCCGCCCTTCCCCCGGTATCATCAACCCGATGAATACGATATCGGCACGTTCGCTGTTCCTCGTTATTATGTCGCTGATCGTCTCTCCGGAGGATTTCACGATCACCTCGGTCTCCGATTCAATCCTTACGGACTGAATGAGCTCTTCCAGGCTCTGTTCCATACGTTCCCGCTTAGCAGGGCTGTCGACGATGGAATGAACGATGATCCTCGCTCGCTCCCACTCCCTATTCATTCGGAGCAGATGTGCGAGCAGCAGCATCAAATCACCGTTGTTCTCCAATCCACCCCACCAGAGATCAATCCTCCGCTTATACCTGTTTCTGTCGATATGTCCCAGGCGGGCGATGATCGTGTTCCGTTCGATCTTCTCGATGGTCCGCATGATCTGAAGCTGTGAAACGAGCTTGTCCGTATTTTTCGGCCACCCGAACATGACCGTGTTCGAATGCAGGCCGGCTATGCCGTTCGCCTGGGCGATATTGATGATTCCCGTCCTGACGTCTGGCGCCACATTAGTCTCGCAAAAAGCGATGAGATCATTTTCACCGAGCACGCGATTCATCTTTGCCTCTTCCCCTTCGAGATCGACATCGAGGTCCGGCAGGGTCCCCTCGAAGATCCGGCATGCTGTAACGATCCCACGATTCTGGTTGAAACAATTGGCAATATAGATGAGATCGATCTGTTCTGCGATATCCTCTGTGAATACAATAATGTGCGGGCGCCAGTTTCGGGGCTCGATAGTGTGCTTACGCAGCTTCAGGAGAGCGAAGCGGGCGATCGAGAGCCACATGCCGGCCCTGACATCACCCCACCGCTTGGAGAGAGCCTTCTTTCGAAGAACGAAAAATATGCAGAGCTCGATGCATGTGGCGATGCCGCAGGCTATCGGGTTGAGTAAAAACATCACGAACAATGCGCCGAGTGCACCGATAAGCGATACGTACCAGGGCACATTTATCGTCGGGCGGTAAGAGGGATCACCGACAAGATGTTCGATCGCCGCGCTGAAATTAATGATCACATAGAGCGTGAGAAAGAGAATCGTTACGAACTGGGCGACGGCATTGAGATTTCCGAGGGCGACGGCGGCCAGAGCAATTACACCGGTAATCCACGTGGCGATGGTTGGTTGTCCACTCCTGGAGATCCGTGCAAGGAAACGGGGAGCCAGGCCGTCATCCGCAAGGGCCTGGAGCACCCGGGGTCCCGCGAGCACACTCCCGAACGCCGAGGAAAGGATCGCACCCCACATCCCGGCGAATACGAACACGGGTCCGAGGAGAGATACCTTGACCCATACGCCGATCCCCGGTGATGCGAGCTCACCGGGATCGATAGCTCGCGTAACGGAGAGCAGCACCGGTACCAAGACGTACACGGCGGCTCCGGTGAGTACCGCCAGGAGCGTGCCTCTCGGAATACTCCTACTGGGATCCTTCAGGTCACCGCTCATTCCGATACCCGCCGTGAATCCCGTCACCGCGGGGAAGAAAACAGCGAAGACATACCAGAATCCCTGCGGTGCCGACCGATAGGACGCCTCAATCTCCGGGGCAGTGAATCCTCTCGACAAAATCCCCAGAACAAGTGCTACCAGCGACAGCCCCACGGCGATCAGTATGGGAATCTGCACCTTGAGCGCCAGTGCTGCACTCCTTCCTGAGAGTGCCGTAATAACGACAATGATGGCGGCAGTGAGCAGCGGTATAACGTACACCGGCATGGCGCCCCACCCCACCGGCCACAGTACCGCGAGGCTCTCGGCGAGACCGAAGCTGTAAAAGGTGATGCTCAATGTCCGGCAGAGGTAGAGCGGGATACCGATCGCACCTCCCAGCTCTAGCCCGAGACTGTGGGCGATCATGAAATATTCCCCGCCGATCCCGATGTGCATGTTCGTTGCGATCGCAGACGCGCTCAAACCCGTAATCAGGGTGATGGAGCTCGACATCAACACGACGAGTATCGTGAGCGGGAGCCCGAGGTTTCCCAACACCCATCCGAAGCGGAGGTACATGATCAAGCCGAGTATAGTGAGAATGCTGGGAGTGAAGACACCCAGGAAGGTTCCGAATTTCGGCGTCACTTCACGGCGTTGATTCACATCTGCCTCTTCAAACCTTCCATTGGAAATGATACCGGCAGTACGGATCCCCAAGAGCCCGGCACTCCTCCTCCGTCACAACCACCTGCACAGCCCCGCACATACGCAAGGCCTCCTTGTACCAGCCGATGATAGTGAGACAATCGGGCCGGGAAAACGTCTCGGCCTCGTAGGTGGTCATAACTCCAGAGCTTGGACCGGTCTCCTTGTACTCGCGATATCCTGTGTCATAGTAGAATTTGTATATCACCGGTGCTTTCTTCATGAAAGACTGGGGATCGCCCGGCGTGAGAAACGACTTATGAACCTTGGTGAGACCCCTGCGTGCTGATCTGGCACCAATCTCCTCGAATATCTTCTCATTTCCTTCGCCGAGCACATCGACGATGACCTGGTCGAGTCGCATGCCAATTTCGAAGGAATACCAGCTCGCCGTGAGAATGGTCTGGCTCAGCACCTCACGGTCATCCTTGGGAAGGGCATCGAGCACCCTTCCCCATGCCACCTCACCGAAGTTCACAACGACGAACTCCTTGCGGGCGTGAAGAACAAGGCCCTTGATCTTCATAGCAATAATCCTCCTGTAAAGCCGTTTCACGCGGCTGCAACTAGCATGGGAGGATACGTAATCCCCCTGCCCTTGTCAATTCTCAAAGAGGAGGTTCACTGGTGGGTGGCTCTATGTAACCAATTGCATTAAATTATCTTAACGTCTATTTATATGCAATAATGCGGATGCCGAGAATGGTTCGTATAACGGGTGCGGATGCAATCGCCCTTCTCATGTGAAACGGCACGGGCCCGAGCAGCTTCTCGAGCAGCACGGGCACCGAAGTGGAAAACGTTTCATGCATTCCCCTGATTCCGATAAATGCTCTCATACGTTTGAATCCCACTCCCCCGAAGAGATCGATCAACTCGGAAACCGTATATTCCTTCAAATGCAAGCCGGTCGCCTCCCTGTCGAAATACTGGGAAATATCATGCGGCCCGTAGAGCCTGTTGGGTGTAATACACATGTACATACCGTCCGGTGCGAGGGTGCGGTATACATTTGTACACTGCTCCCTGGCATCGTCGGGGTGAAGATGCTCCATGAGCTGGTAGGAGTATGCGAGATCGATACTCCCCTCGGAAACGGGGATATTGCAGCCGTCGGAGATGAGCAGCCGGACATTGTCCGGTTTCGTGCTCCCCGCACCGATACTCTCGCTGACATCGAGTGCGTACACCTCCCTGACATATCGGGACACCTCGAAGGAGAGGGCACAGCTCCCCGCACCTATCTCGAGAAAGGAGATATCGCTGTGTAGATACGGCTTGAGAAACTCCATCTGCCTCCTGACACTGACCCGGGTCTCGGCCGGTGAGGTCTTTTTGAAGATCTGCGGGTGGTGAGGAACCCTGCGGAATAGCTCCTCGTAGATAGAGGAGTACATCCTGCGCCTCTCCCCCGCTGAAGCGCTGCGGAGCTTATCGGCAATCTCCCGCTCGATCTCGTAATGCTCGTGTATCTGTCTCTCGCTCCTTCCGGTGGGATCACTCATCCGTCTCACTCTGTATACTCCCGCTTACTTGTTGTCTCGGTTTTCCTGGCGCATTGATGCGTGGAGATTCCATGCGTAAGGAATCTACACTCAGCGAACGGCCGTGAAGGCGTGTAGAACCCCTTCCACGGTACCGATGTAGTACCTTGCCCCCACACGGGCGATGGCTGTAACCACACCGGGAACCGAAAGCGACCACGACTCCCCACCGGCAATGATCCCGAATGCGGCTACGTCGCCGCGACTGCTGCCGACCACGACATGCCCATCCCACACTGAGGGGCGGTCCGTGGTCCAGAACGAACCATCCTCGGGACGGCGTATCCATTTGATTTCTTTCAGGTCTGAATCGACAGCCGACAGGCCGGTCCCCCGGCGACGGTACCCCGTCAAGACGAGTAGCCTCCCACCGACAATGTCAATGGTTCCGAATGGAACGTCCTCGAGAAGGATCGATCCCAACATCTCGCCCGTCCGTTTCGACAGGCAGTAGATATACCCATTGAAGGCCCCGACATATACACGATCGTCATAGATAGAAGGAGATGTGCTCAAGGCATCCGGCAATTTCCTCTTCCAGACCGTTTCGCCGCTCCTGGCATCGAGGGCATACACATGCTTGTCAAGCCCCCTGAAGAAGAGGCTGTCGCCCGATAGACACGGTGAACTGTCGTTTGTGCCCTCGTACCGTACGGCGGTATGAAACCGCCAGACAATCTCTCCGGTCCCTTTATCCAGACATAGCACCGTATCCTCCTTCGTCAGGGCATAGAGATAACTCTCGAGCCCGACGATATCGCCGGCCACCCCCTTTCCGGCAAAATGTTTCCACCGTACCAGCCCCGTTCTCGTCTCGAAGGCATAGACATGTCCGGTAGGAACATCGCTGCCTATGAATGCGAGGGTATCAGCAAGGAGCATACGGCCGTGGAAACTCTTCTGGGGTCCGTCGCGACTGATATCGTATCTCCACATCACTGTACCCGTTGCCGGATCGATCGCATAGAACATCGAATTACACGAAGCGACAAAGAGGACATCCCCCGAGACCTCGGGGATGGATGCGATTCATCCACCCGCCTTGAATGTCCACAGGGAATCGAAGGGTAGCGTCTCTGTCGAATCCTGGACCCCGACACTACCCACAACTGACGGCGGGTGCAGAGCGGCCGGCAGACCGCTCCGGGCACGGCACTGCAGTGCCAATGAGACCTGCAGCACGGCAAAGATAGATATCATCGTGAATACCGCATGCATGATAGCCATCCGAAACGAGGTTACAGCATTATCACCGCGTATGGGAAATATCATAACACAAGATGGAAACGATATCCGCACATTCCCGTCAATCGATGGTAAGAGTTCTATTTCATTTTTGACCGGGCGATACGGAACCCACCCCAGCTGAATGTCAGGGAAGGCTTCCCTCGGCCGCGACTCGCCACAGCCTCGTGCCGTATGGCGCAGGCGAATCCAGCATCACGGCAGGCCCGCATCTCGCCGGAGGGCGGTCCGTGCGGATTGTCGCGTGGGCTTCTCTCGTAGTACTTCTCGTCGTACCAATCCCAAACCCATTCGTATACATTTCCGCTGATGTCGTGGACGCCGAGCCAATTGGGAGCAAACGTGCAGGCGGGGGCCGTGTTCGCATATCCGTCATCGTATCCTTCCCAGATATTTGTGATCTGCCACTCCCTCCTCGCCGCCTCGTCCCTCGTATTTCCCGCAGGCCGCCCATCGATGTAAGGTTCACCATCACCCCATGCGAACTTGATGTTCCGGCCGCGGCTCCGTGCGGCGTATTCCCATTCAGCCTCCGTCGGCAGGCGATACCCGTCCGCAGCGAAATCACAATAAATAGAGTCCCCGCTTCCACTGTAGCACTTCTCGAGCCCTTCCCTCTCGCTCCGCCAGTTACAGTAGGCGATTGCATCGTACCAGCTCACGCACACGACCGGATGGCTGTCGTGCTGTTCGTAGTATGGATTCCTCCAGCTGGCATCCAAACGTATTTCGACCTCTTTACCGATAAAGACACTCGCCCCTTCGTCCTGCTCGGCGGTTGTCACATACCTGCTCGCCTCGACGAAATCCCTGAACTGTCCTATGGTGACCTCGTGCATACCTATGTAGTAGGAATCCAGTTTCACCTCGTGAACGGGAAATTCATCCTCGTCACCTTCCCCGAATTCGTTTCCCATCTCGAAGGTCCCACCCTCCACGAATACCAAATCCCCCGGCACCCGCGAGCATCCTAACCACAGTAGTAACCCGACCACACAGATGAACAATGTCTTCACCGCCCCCCCTTTGAAAGAATCCCATCAGAATTCATCAAGCTTTTCATTATACGGCACCACTCTCCTCCTCACGTCCAGCGATCCCGCCCGTCAGTCTCCTGTGCTCCCTCATGATGAGAAAACAGATAGCGATCATGGCGAGTGTGAGACCTATGTTGAGCATGGCGAATCCCTCCAGCCTGAGCGCATAACTCGTCCCTATGAACACAATCAATGCCGAGAGAACATCGCCTGCCCGGTGGAAGAAGGTATCGGTCGCCGCCTTGGCCTTGTACTTTTCCTCCCTCGTGGTGATGAGGTAAAGCGAATGCCGGGTCGTATTCATGAGCGAGTAATCGGTGCTGTTCTCGGCGACCTTGACCCAGTGAACCAACATGAGGGATGCGCCGAGCGCGATCAGGAAGTAGCCGCCGAGTGCGATGAACGGCAGAAAGAGAAGGGCGATACGTACCCCGAGCCACTTGAAGATGCGCGATACGAGGAAGAGCTGGATGATCATGGCCGCCAGGTTCATGTACTTGTAGAAGCTCGCATAAAATCTTGTGATGAAATCAGGGACGTCCAGTCCACCGGCTGTTCCCGCCGCCACTGCTTCATTGGCCGTCCTGGAAACGAACTTCCCCAGGATATATTCCCCGTTCGTATTGACAAAATTGAGAAGCAGCACAACGAGGGCGATATAGAGGAGGTAGCGTTTCTTGAAGAGGAGCTGGAATCCTCCTCCCTTCTCGAGAGGTTTTTCCTCCTCGGTCGATTCTCCCTCAGACGATTCGGCTGTACGGGCGCTCACCCGGCGTATCTCACGCATATGGATGATTCGTGTCAGCACGATACAGATCCCGAGCACCACGCCCGCCACGAGCAACATCTGATACTTACCGATGGGTATGACGAGCCACTCGGAAATCTGACTGCCCGCATATGCACCGAAGGTGGCGCCGAAGGCTACGAGTGGGAAGAGACGCTTGCCTGCTTCTGGCGTGAAGATGTCGTTGGCGAAGCCCCAGAACTGGGCAACCACCAAGACATTGAAGATGCCAACCCATATGAAGAAGATCACACCTACGGTTCCGAGGCCGACGCCGATAACGGAGAGAAGGTAGAAGATTGCCAGGTTCGAGATAAAAAAGAGTGTAACCCACGTGATGAGTCTCTGCCTTGGAAACCGCGAAGCGATCGAGCTGAATATCTTGACGACAAATACGAGCAGAACAGCGATGGCGGCGGAAAGATAACTTTTCCATTCAGCTCCCTTGCCCGCCAGTATGAGTGCTTCCCGTACGGGTTTTATGATGTAATACGCCGTCAGAAGCAGGAATACGTTGAGCATCAGAAGGAGGGCTGTTCCGGCTTCGCCCGGCCGGACGACCGTGAAGATCCGCAGCAGGCGGTAGATGACTCCGGTGTTACCTTTGCCATCCATGGGAATTCGCTCAGTGTCTTCTCGCATGACGAACCTCTTTTCATGTTACGGTGCCATACGTTTTCATATCCCATAGTTATATTTCTCGAAAAGCTGTTCGAAGTAAGCTTTGTTCTCGAATATCGTCCGATACACCCAGGTATACACATCACGGCGCAGCAAGGCTTCTTTAGCCGTATCTTCGCCGAAGAGCTCCTCCATTGCCTTGTACTCGTGGTAGCAGACATTGAGGTGCAGGTATGTGCTAAACCGGTTATGTCCTCCTCCCTCCGACAACCCAACCGGTACATCGGAAAATTTCTTCATCAGCTCCTGCATGATGTTCCTGCCCCCGATTCTTGATTTCACGAACCAGTGAATCTGCTCGTGCAGGAAGGTGGCGGTGAGCAAGAGAGGATCGTCTCGGTGCTGCGTGGCGACCGTGAGCACCGGATGGCTGCGGGAACGTATGCCCTCCTTCACGATCACCTTGTTCGTGAAGATCCACTTCGAAAGATCAAAAGCTTCGAGCAACGAATCGAGCTGCGCCGTGGTCTCCTTCTCGGCGGCCGTACCGTTCTCCGTCCTGACGATAAGCTTCGATGTGCCGATCAGCTTTCTCCTGAAGAAGCTATACACATAATGCAGATTCTGCCGGCCGATATTGTGTCCGACATCCGGTACGATTGTGATCTCATACTCCTTGCCGAGATCGCGAAGCCTCCGCTCGAGGGCATACGCCTGACCGACCGGTGCGTTCTCGTCGTCCTCACCGTGGAGGATGAGCACCGGACAGCTCAATTCATCCATCATTGCGATCGATGTCCTCGCATCGATTGCTTCCGGAGTCATCCCCGTTTCGGTCTCCATGTTGCGTCTGATTCCCTCGATCCTCGTTTCATCGTAGGCCCTGCGGAAATCATAGATCCCGGCACAGAATGCAGCGGCCTTGATGTTTCCCAGCTTCACCGCCAGCAACGAGGCTGCCAGGGCACCCCGCGAGTAACCATAGACGCCGATATTCGTGGTGTCCACGAATGGTTCACGCATCAGCAGCTCATAGCCGTGCGAGAGCGCAGCGATCGTACGGGGTCCAACCCAGTCTGGTGTTCCTTCCGAACGGCCGAATCCAGGCTGGCTCACGGCCAGGCATACAAAACCATCCTTGGCCATTTCGATTCCGACCGGTATGTAGTCCCGTGCAGTCTTCCCGTATCCGGGGATAAGCATAACAGCGGGAAAGCGAAACACCCGGTGCATCGGTGTAATCATGATCGATTCGACGAGTGCGCCGTCATGGTGATAATTATATGAGCTGATCGTTACTTGACTGCGTTGAAGGGTGATTGTCGTATCCCGTTCGAAGACCTTCTGAATCTCCGGGAGGGATAGGTACTGTGCAGAGACATTCGAAGACGTGGGAAAAATGAGAATGGGTAACAAGCATAGCAGTGCTCTCCCCATACCGAACTCCCCGTCTATTCAACTGTAAAAGCCGGCGGCAGTGGGCATGCTGCTCGCAATACCGCCGGCCTTCATCGAATCGAAAAACGACCTGCTAGATATCGAACTTAATGCCCTGGGCCAGCGGAAGCTCCGTGCTCCAGTTTATCGTATTGGTCTGACGCCGCATGTATCCCTTCCATGCATCCGAACCGGATTCGCGTCCGCCTCCCGTCTCCTTCTCGCCCCCGAAGGCACCACCGATCTCGGCGCCGGAAGTTCCAATATTGACATTGGCGATTCCACAGTCAGAGCCTGCATGGGACAGGAACTGCTCGGCTTCACGCATGTTCGTTGTGAAGATGGCACTCGAGAGTCCCTGCGGCACATCGTTGTGTATCTCGATAGCCTCCTCTATCGTCTCGTACTCGAGGATGTAGAGCACCGGCGCGAATGTCTCTTCCCTGATGATGTCCGTCTGCTCCGGCATTCTGATGATCGTCGGCTCGACAAAGAGCTCACCCTTTTCCGGAAGCTTGTTGCCGCCATAGACAACAGTGCCGCCGTCCTTCTTAGCCCGCTCTATTGCAGCGAACATCAGATCCACCGTCGGTTTGTTCACAACCGGCCCCATGAGCGTGCCTTCATCGAGCGGATCGCCGATTCGCACCTGCCCGTATGCGCCGACCAGGCTCTGAACGAGCTTGTCTGCGATCGAGGTGTGCACGATGATACGCCGCGTGGAGGTGCATCGCTGGCCCGACGTGCCGACGGCACCGAACACGATCGCCGGCACGGCCATCCCGAGATCGGCGTCCGGTGTGACGATGATTGCATTGTTACCGCCGAGCTCGAGAATCGTGCCGCCGAATCTCTTGGCTACAACCTCTGCGATACGGCGCCCCATAACGGTCGAGCCGGTGAAAGACACGAGCGGGAGACGTGCATCGTTTATCAGCATCTCCCCTACGGTACTCCCTGAGCCCACAACGAAGGTGAAGATCCCCGCCAGCCCGTGATCGGCCATGACCCTGTTTGCGATGTGCTGCACCGCCACCGCCGTGAGCGGCGTCGTGGATGAGGGTTTCCACACAACGGTATCACCGCAAACGGCCGCGATGGCGGCATTCCATGACCATACTGCAACGGGGAAATTGAAGGCGGAAACGACGCCGATGGCGCCCAGCGGATGCCACTGCTCGTACATGCGGTGGCCCGGCCGCTCCGAGTGCATCGTTAGACCATAGAGCTGCCGGGACAGTCCGACGGCGAAGTCGCATATATCGATCATCTCCTGCACCTCGCCATGTCCCTCGGCGCGGATCTTGCCCATCTCGAGAGTAACCAGATCTCCGAGCGGCTCCTTGAGTTCACGGAGTGCGTTACCGAGATCCCGCATGACCTCACCGCGTTTCGGTGCAGGCAGCGTTCGCCATGTCTTGAAGGCATCGACCGCACGGGTGGTGACCGCCTCATACGCTCCTTTGTCCGCCTGAACAACCCGGGCGATAGGTTCACCGTTGGTAGGATTGTACGATGTTACCGCCTTGCCCTTCTCTACCATGATCCAGCCATCCGGCCCCCAGCATGCGCCGGGATTGAGCTCTTCGATTTGAAGCTCTTCGAGAATCGACTTCGACATGAATCACCTCCGCAGGGGATATAAGCGATTTAAACAAAGATCGTTGCCGATGCGTTCGGCTACTATACTGCACAAACTAACTCTTTTTCAAAGAAAGTCAATGTGCAAATGAACACCCCGCAATGCCGGTCAGGTCGTCATTTGTTCCGCCGTACTATCGGTATCCATTCATTCCGTTCACTCATGAAAAGTCATTGCCGAATATGTTGTCTTTTATGTCCTTTTTATGATACAGTCAACGGGTGAACAGGTGATTCAGCGGCGTAGTAATCGTACATACAATGCCATGCATGGCGTGAAAGGGGGGGACGCTGTGAAGCGATGTTTGCTACTGGCGCTGGTGCTTGCAACTTGTGCGGGTGCAGCAGCCGCGCAGCTGCCTCCGGTCGGATACCTCGCCCTCTTCATCGACGAGGAGAGATCCGGGTGGTGCGTAAACGGAGGAGGGGCATCATTCTACCCCTTCGAGATGTGGATCTACTGCCTTCCCAGCGAGCGGGGTATGCTTGGTGCGGAGTTTGCAGTCTGCTACCCGACAAATATCATCCAAAGCACAGTCACAACGCATCCGGAGGTATCGGTAGAAATCGGTACACTTCCGGACGGCATCAGTGTCGCTTTCTCCACCTGCCAGTTGGACTGGGTATGGCCGTATCATCAGACACTATACGTCACCGATCTCACGAAGACGGCCGTGCGGCTCAAGAAACATCCCGACCCGGACATCACGGACTACCAGTTCGTCACCTGCGAGCCGGGTTATCCGATCGAACCGGTCAACCTCTACACCTGGCGTATCTTCGTGAACTATGAAGCAGGGGATTGGGAGTGCGGCCTTTTGATCGGTACAAAGGATTCCTCGTGGGGAGCGATAAAGAGCATGTACAACGAGTGAGCGATCCCACCGTTACGGGGTGATCGGCTCTCACGGACACCGGACGGCGCCCGATCAGCCGATGTAGCTGAAGAGTGCACCCAGCAACCCCATCGACAACGCGATAACGGCGACAATGATACCGATAAGGGTCATTATTCCCTGGATGATGAAGTATATCTTGAGCTTGCCCAGCGACTCCATATAGGTAAGCTTGTCGCCGGTGAGATAGGCACGCTCGACGGTCGATGCACATTTGTACAGCAGCACACCGATCCAGATCGGGAGCCATGCGATGAGAATACCGATAATCGTGAACACGGTGATAATTCCCTGAACGATGGAGACGATACCGAGTAACTTGAGCCACCCCTTGCTCTGATAGATGGGGATACTCAATTCACGTACCAATGCGGCCTGATCGTTCCCCTGGTTTTCCATCGAAGGCTCCTTTCGCCTCTTGTGGTCTCAGATCCTGGAAGAAAAGAAAATGGGCCCACCAGGATTCGAACCTGGGACCGACCGGTTATGAGCCGGGAGCTCTACCGCTGAGCTATGGGCCCGTCCAGAAAAAAGACGATTGATATGTGCCGTAATCGAATACACCGCCGCCACTCTAGCATGGAGCGGATAGGGGTACAATCATTTTCACCACTAGACGTCTATGTATCCTTTGAGCTTTCTGCTGCGGCTCGGGTGCATGAGTTTTCGGAGTGCCTTCGCTTCTATCTGGCGCACACGCTCGCGTGTCACCTTGAAGATCGTCCCCACCTCTTCGAGTGTTCGCGGTGTGCCATCCCCGAGACCGAAACGGAGCCGTACGACCTTCTCCTCCCTTGCCGTCAGCGTCGCCAGAACCCGTGAAACCTGATCCTTGAGCATCGAGTGGGCGGCGGTCGTATCGGGTGAAGAGGCGGATGTGTCCTCGATGAAATCACTCAGGTTGCTGTCGTCGTCCTCGCCGATCGGACGGTCGAGTGATATGGGCTCCATGCTCGCCTTCATAACACTCTTGACCTTACCGACCGGGTAATCGAGGCGGGATGCAACCTCCTCGGGAGTAGGCTCCCGGCCGAACTCCTGGATGAGCTTGCGCTGCGTGCGGGAAACCTTGTTTATCGCTTCGATCATGTGCACCGGCACACGGATCGTTCGTGCCTGATCGGCGATCGCCCTGGTTATGGCCTGGCGGATCCACCAGGTGGCGTAGGTGCTGAACTTGTATCCCTTTCGATAGTCGAACTTATCGACTGCACGCATGAGTCCGCTGTTCCCCTCCTGGATGAGATCGAGAAACTCGAGTCCCCTGTTCGTATAGCGCTTGGCAATGGAGATCACCAGCCGCACGTTCGCTTCGATCATCTCCTGTTTTGCCCTGGCAGACTCACGCTCACCGAGCCTGATACTCTTTACGATCTCCCGGAGGGAATCGTAGTTGACATTTTCCTTCGCCTCGATACGGCGACAGGCTCTCTCGATATTCTTGATCTTCTTCAGAAAGTCCTCTATCTCCGCTCTCGACCATTTGAGTTTCTTCTGCAGCTTCTGCTTTTCCTTGCTCCGCCCTTTGAGGATTCTTATTGCTTCGTTCATCTTGTCACGGGTTATTCCGGCGAACTTCTCGTACTCCTGGGCCTGCTTCTTGTGTTTCTCGAGTCGCTGCAGGATGTCCTTGATCTTGTCGACGAGCCGGTCGAGTTGGGCCGGCTGAAGCTTTATCTTGCGGTACTCTTCCTGAAGCTTCTTCTTTCGCAACTCGATCTGCCGCTCGTACTGGGTCGCAGTCTTCTTGCTGATCTTCTTCCGCAGTTTCGAGCGGAGCTCGACCGACTCTTCCCTGAGCTTGATAATCCGCTTCAGGATACAGACGTACTTCTTGACTTCCTTCTTGCCGGAGTAATGCGGATGGAGCCCTCCACTCTCGAGCTGTAGAATGTCCTCGAGCCGTATCGAATCTTTCTCGAGGCGCTCCACGAAACGCTTGAGCTCTTTTGTAGTCGCACTCAGGCTGAATACCGCTTGTGAGATCCTCAAGTGCCCCGATTCGATCCGCTTTGCTATCTCTATCTCCCCTTCACGATCCAGGAGCGGCACCTTTCCCATCTCGCGCAGATACATCCGCACCGGATCGTCATAGCGTATCGAAGTGCTCAGTAGCTCTTCGGTCTTCTTCGCCTCTTTCTGTTCACGCTTGCGGCGTGCCTCGATCTTCATTCGCGCCTTATCGTCCGAGTCGAAGAACTCGATGTTCTCGTCACTGAGGCGATCGTAGAGCTGAATGATATCCTTGGTCTCGAACTCGTCACCTACGAGGTCCTCGATGTCCTCGTTCAGCACGTATCCCTTATCCTCGGACAGCTTTCTCAGATCGAGCAGAATCTCTTCAACCTTATTGAGATCCATCAAACCGGCTTTCCTCCTTAAGACGCAACTTCGTAAGCTCTCTTGCTATCTTTCGATAGGCTTCTGCGATCTCAACCTCTTCCTCCGCGGAACCCTCGTACGGCTCCGTACGAAGCTCGATTAGACGTTTCTTCATGAGGCCCAGCTCACCCTTGAGTGCCGCCCTTCGCAGCCAGAGCAGGGTATCGGCGAGAAACTCATCCGCCGGCCCCGGTGGCGGCTGCAACAGGGCTATTTCGCTCGCCAACTTGGACAGCTCGGGGTCCTCCATCGCCCCGACAAAATCTGGGCTTGTTATATCAATATGATTTTTCAGGGCCGAGTCAAGCGCTTTGTAATACGCTCTAAGTAACGGTCCCTCAATGTCTTCCTCATCCAGGTATGTAATGACCATCCGAGCGTAGCCCTCATTATCGAGTGCCACTCGAAAGACCTGCTTCTGGAAGCTCTGCCGCCTGCTATCGGCCGGCCCCGGTGTCTTTTCCGTAACCTCCTCTCTCCTTATCCTGCGGACACCGCCTCCGGTGCTCGCCCGCAGGGTAGGTAGCGGGACGTCGAACAGCTTCGAGAGCTCCTGGAGATAGAACTCCCTCCGCACACCGTCACCCACGTTGGCGACGGTTCCGAGGAGATGATTTACGACCTGACTCTTTCTATAGGAGGTGCGACCCCCACTCTCCGCCTCTGCCTTGAGATATTCAAAATAACGAGGAGCAGATTGCATTAGTTCGAGCAAACTATCTGCTCCTCGTTTCCTTACAAAGCTGTCTGGATCCTCACCTTCTGGCAGAATCACGATCTGTATTTCAAGGCCCTCGATCAGGAGCTGGTCGGCTGCCCGTACCGCTGCCCTAATCCCGGCCCTATCTCCATCATTGATAATATATACGCGATTCGCATACCGTGCAAGGAGTCGGGCCTGATCTTCCGTCAAAGAAGTGCCGCATACAGCACAGAGATTGCGGATACCCCTCTTCCACAACATCAAGTAATCCATGTATCCTTCTACTATTACAGCTTTTCCGGTCTTCCGGATTTCATCCCTGGATTGGTTGAGGCCGTAGAGCAGCCGCCCCTTTGAATAGATGGGGCTCTCTGTCGTATTGAGGTATTTGGGCTCCGTATCGTCGAGAACCCGGCCGGCGAGCCCCACAATTCTGTTCGAAATCGTCGATATGGGAAAGATTATCCTGTTTCTGAAATAATCACGATAGCCGCTCCCGCCGCGACTCCGCATGACGATGTTCAGACCCTCGAGAACGCCGGTCGAGATCCCTTTCTCCGATGCGGCCCTGAAGAGGTTGTCCCACCCCGAAGGTGCATACCCCAGCTTGAAGAGCTCGATGAGCTCATCGTCTATCTCGCGCCGTTTAAGATAGCGGCGGGCCTTCTCCGCATCATCCCGCTTTCTGAGGGCCTCCTGGTAATATTCCGTCACGAACTCCATGGCCCGGTAGAAGGGATCCCGTTTCCCCCGCTCTTCTCCCCTGCCGATGTAGCGGTCGACATCAACACCGAGATCCTTGCCGAGTCGCCTGACGGCCTCGACAAAACTGATCCCCTCATGGTCCATGAGGAAATGAAAAACGTTACCGCCCTTGCCGCAGCCAAAGCAGTGGTAGATCTGCTTTTCGGGGCTCACGATGAAGCTGGGGGTCTTCTCACCATGAAAGGGGCAGAGGGCCTTGAAGTTCCGGCCCGTCTTCTTGAGATCGATGAGGGCAGATATTACGGAGACGATGTCGGTTTTATCGCGGATATCATCTATGATCTTCTGTGGAATCATTTCAACCTTACCACTGCTACGCCATCGCCACCCCGTGCCGGCTCGCCGGGATGCACGCTATGCACGCGGGGATCACCCCGAAGCGTATCGTAGATGGCCTTTTTAAGGATACCCTTGCCGACACCATGGATGACGTAAACGGTTTGAAGCCCCTGGAGAACCGCTTTATCGAGAAAGGTATCGACACGTTCGAGGGCTTCGGAGCGATCCAGCCCCCGTACCGAAATCTCGTTCGGTACCGTCTCGAAGCTCTCGGTGCTCCAGGTCGACCTCCGTCCGGGTTCAGTCTGGATCTCCCCGTGAACGGGTGCCAGATCTTCGGCCTTCGTTTCTACACGCATGCCGCCCGCTAGTTCCAGATAGATCCGTGCCGGTCCCTGGATCGATACGACCTTGCCAGAATGCCCGAGACTGATCACCTCGACCCACATACCGGGTTTGAGATCCTCGAAATCGATGCGCTCCCCGGCGCGCTGCCTTCTGAGCTTCCGTTCGAAGTCCTCCTTGTGCTTGAGCATGCGTTCCCTGGAACGGCGAATCACCTGGCGCTCCGCCTGAGTCCTGCGGATATCCTGGATGAGGTGCTCCATTTCACGCCGTGTCGCGGTCACGATATCGAGCGCCTCGCGTTGAGCCTCCTGCACGAGTTCATCACGGTTCTTCTTGAACGATTCGATACGATCACGGTAGCGTTCCGTGAGCTCGGCGAGGATACGTTCCTTCGCTATGAGCTCTTCCTTCTCCTTAGCCATCGCCTGCTCGAGATGCTCGATATGGGCAAGAAGCTCCTCCAGGCGCACCGCGCTCTCACCAATCTGCATCTTGGCATGCTCGACGATGCCTTCGGGGAGACCCAGGCGACCCGCCATCTCGATCCCCCAGCTCCGCCCCGGGATCCCCATCCTGAGCCTGAAGAGGGGCTCGAGCCGCTCTGGATCGAAGGCAAGTGTCGCATTCACCGCACCATCCCGTTCAAAGGCCCACCCCTTGAGAGCTCGCAGGTGAGTGGTTACAATCGCCCTCCCGCAGAGATCGATGAGCCTATCGAGCGTCGCCTCGGCGAGGGCGGCACCTTCCTCGGGATCGGTGCCGTCTCCGATCTCGTCCACCAGGACGATCGAGTGCCCGTCAACCAGTTCGAGGATCCTCTTGAGACGTACGATACGGGAGGAGAAGGTACTAAGTGATCGTTCGATCGATTGATCGTCTCCGATATCGACGAATATCTTCGTGTAACCGGGAATCCTGGTGCCCTCCGCGCACGGCACCGGCAACCCGGCCCGATCCATCAAGACGAGAAGCCCCACCGTCTTGAGTGCGACCGTCTTTCCCCCGGCGTTGGGACCGGATATGACAAGCACCTTGAGCTCCGGGCCGCACCGGAGATCAAGTGGTATGATACCCTGCATCCCATCTCCCTCCTCGAGGCGACGCTCAAGGAGCGGATGACGGGCACCGATGAGCGATAAGCTTCCGTCGGTGCTGTGAGCAGGGGCAAGACAGTTAAAAGCGGCAGCGTAGGAAGCCTTTGCCGCTAATGCATCCAGACTGCAGAGGAGTTCCTGGTTCTCCAAGAGATCCTCCCGCACCGCATAGACCGCCGCCGTGAGCTCCCTCAGGATTCGTTCGACCTCCTGTTTCTCTTCCTGGAGCAGGGATTCGAGCTTGTTGTTGTCTCCGCTGAATTCAAGCGGTTCTATATAGAGGGACGCACCGCTCCCGCTTGCTTGATGGACGATCCCCTTGATCGCTGCAGCCTCGCTCTTCGGCAGGGAAACGACGTAGCGCTCGCCCCTGACGGTAACGAACTCCTCACCTCTGCCTCTCCCCTTCGCCGCGGCGAAGTCCGCGAACTGGCGCCTCAGCCGATCCCTGAGGGCTGCGATCTGTTTTCTCAGGCGCGCAAGATTCCGGCTCGCACGATCGAGAACCCTGTGGTCCGGTCCGATTGCGTGGGTTATGCGCTGCACGATTTCTTCATGAATCGAAAAACGTGCCTGGTAGGGCAACAGGGAGGGAAGTCGATCTCCCCTTTTCTCGAGATAACGGGCAACGGTTACTGCAATCCGTTCGTTCGTTGCAATGCGCGAAAGATCCTCTCCGCTCGCAGATATCCCTTCGGCAGAGATCTTTGTCAGTCGATTCCAGCTATCCTTCCAGCCAGCGAGCGGAAGATCCTCACCCTCGGCACGCATGGCTACGAGCTCCCCGATCTCCCGCTGACTCTCCTCGACCTCATCGTTCGAGTTGAGCATTCCACTGGCGAGGATACGTTCGACCGTGCGCTCTGCTCTGGCGAAGCCGGCTATAATGCCGAGCACCGCATTGAACTCGAGCTTTTCTGCGGCGTGCTCGTACTCCTCATGAATCGCCGTTGCTCTCTCTCTGTCGTTTGCTTGTTTCATCGGGACATCGAGGGAAGATTTTGGAAACCGTACTAACGGTTTCTCTTACGTCTCCTGGGCGGAATCTCGAATCTTTTCTTCCTGTTCCTTGATTTTCTTCTCCATATTCTTCGCCTTCTCACGTATCTTCTCGAGCTTCACCTCTTCGGATGTTCGCATAATCCGTTTGAAATCGAGACGGGCAGGCGAATGCGAAAGAACGAGATCGAATAGACCTGGCAGGATCGGATAGATGACGGAGGGCAACGGATCGTCACGCACATCATCCTTAAAATCCGCCGGCAGCGGCAGGTGCAAGAGAATGATGAGAACCAGGCTTATGAGAAGCGCACCCTTGAATACGCCGAACAGCCCCCCTCCGATCCTGTCCAGTGGTCCGAGAAGAGTAACGCTCGTGACTTTTTGGAAAAAGAGTCCCAGAAAATAGAATACGATAAGAATGCCGATGAATATAGCTATCGCCGAGATCACCAGGGTTACCTGATAGGGAAGATCCAGTTTGGTATCGAGATATCCGGCGACGTGATGAGCAAGGTAAAAGGCACCTATGAATGCTGCAATGATACCGATGATCTCAAGAACCTGACGGATAAGCCCCCGCTTCAATCCCCACACAAAGAAAATCACGAGAACAATGAGGATGATGATATCTATGACTCCCAATCGCCGGCCTATCCTTTCCGTAGAAGATCGGAGACGATACGGTTGACGGTCTTGCCGTCGACCCTTCCCCTGAATCGTTTCATCATTTCACCCATGACCCTGCCGATATCACGCGGCCCCGCCGCCTCAAGCTCGGCGATCACTTCCTTCGACTTCTCGGTGATCTCTTCCTCGTTCATCTGTTCGGGGAGATACGACATGACGACCTCCAGCTCGGCCACTTCCTTGGCGATGAGATCATCACGGCCGCCTTTCCTGAACTCCTCGATCGATTCCCTGCAGCGCTTCGCATAGCTTGCCAACACGGCCATTTCCTGTTCCTCGACGAGCTCTTCCCGCTCCTCGAGCTCCGCGTTCTTGAGGGCGCTCAGGAGCATCCGCAAGGCGGATATGCGTGGTTTGTCATTATTCTTAATGGCCCCCTTGAGATCTTTGTAAATCTTCCCTGCAATGATGTTCCTTTCCACTGAAATCCCTTTCATACAGCTATACGAAGGATGCGTATGAAAGTATTGCATGCGTGAAGGCCCGTGTCAATGAATGGTTCAGGGGAGAGGGATACGCCCGGTGTGGAGAGAGAAAAGTAGGCAGACTGCCGCCGTCTCGCTCCGCAACCGGTACCGCCCCAGTGAAACGGGTACGGCGCCCAGCCCGAGCATCGCATCGATCTCCGTATCATCAAATCCACCCTCCGGACCGACAATTCCAAGCACGCTGTCCGTCTCGTTGATCCCGTGCGGTGCGGAAGGAGCCGTTTCCCGGTGAGCGAGGTAGACCGTACTGTACGAAGGAAAGAGGGACAGGAGCGACTCGAAACCAACGACCTCGGATACATCGGGAAAATATGGAAACCCGGACTGCTTGCATGCCGCCACTGCCTTTTTCAGAAGCCGTTCTCGTTTACGTTCCCCAGCTCCGCCCCCATTTCGCCACACACACCGTGCGGAGCGAAAGGGGATGAATTTCCTGATCCCGAGCTCAGTGCACTTCTCCACCGCCAGATCCATCCGGTGCGCCTTTGTAACAGCCAGAGCCAGATCGAGGGGAGGTGGCGGTTCGGCTTGCAAATGCGAACGGATCTCGAGCTCGCACCGCTCACCGTCGGAGGAGACCAGCACGGCCTCGTAGATACCTCCCCGGCCGTCGAGCAGGGTGACGGAGCCGCCCACCCGCACACGAGCAACCCGTACCATGTGATGGGATTCAGCGGGCGCGAGGCACACCCTCCCCCGCTGTGCCGCACCGGGTGTTATGACGAAGTATCCCTTATGAGTCATGGGTCAGCTTGAATAGATCTTTTTTCCGGGAGGTGGCGGCTTGTCCTTTGCCTTGCTGTCAAGCTCCTCGAAGCATTGGCGCTCGGCTTTGCCGATATTCTGGGGGGTCCATGCCACCAGGCGAACAAGCTGATCACCCCTGCCGTATGAATGAAGCCGTTGAATTCCCTTACCCTTGAGCCGGAAGATCTTGTGCGAGTGGGTGCCGGGAGGGATCTTCAACGCTGCCTTCCCGTCCAGCGTCGGTACCTCGACACGGGCACCGAGAGCGAGCTGTGAAAAGCTGACGGGCAGGTCGCAGAGCACATCGAAGCCGTGCCTCTCGAATACCTCGTCCTCAACCTCCTGGATGAGTATAATGAGGTCTCCGGCCGGACCGCCCCGGGGTCCCACATCCCCCTGACCTTCAAGGGAAATGTAGTTGCCCGTACTGACACCGCCCGGGATCTTTACTTCGACGCTCTTGCTTCCCTTCACCCGTCCGGTACCGCTGCACTCCGGGCATGGATCCTTGATTATGGCCCCCTCACCCCCGCATGTTGTGCAGGGTGTGATGTTGACGAACTGGCCGAATAACGACCGGGATACGTGTCTCAACTCACCGGTGCCGTGGCAGGTCGGGCATGTCTCCTTTGATGAGCTCTTCTCAGCACCGCTTCCACTGCAACTGGTGCATGTGATCATCCGGTTGACCTTGATCTTCTTTGTGACCCCCGTTGCGACCTCACGCAACTTCAGCTTCAACCGAACCTGGAGATCCTTTCCCCGGCTGACCCGGCGTCCCCCCCTTCCGCGCGAGGTTGCGCCGGTTCCGAAGAAATCCTCGAACCCCCCGAATCCACCGAAGTCACGCATGAAGGCGCGCAGGGCGTCGCTGAGATCAAAGCCGCCGAAACCGCCGAAACCGCCCGCCCCCGCCCCGGAAACACCGGCGTGACCGAACTGGTCGTACTGGGCGCGCTTCTCCTGATCACGGAGCACCTCGTAAGCCTCCGTGGCCTCCTTGAACTTCTCCTCGGCCTCCTTGTTACCGGGATTCTTGTCGGGATGATACTTGAGCGCAAGCTTCCGGTAGGCCTTCTTGATATCATCCGGCGAGGTATCACGGCCTACGCCGAGAACCTCATAGTAGTCACGTTTTGTCATGCCCCAAAAGACTCACCGTAACGAAATTCGAGCGGATTGAGATATCGATTATTCCTCGCTGCCGAACTCGCTGTCCGCCGTTGACTGATACATCAGCTCGGCGATCTTGTAGACAGCCGCCGACAGTGCCTCTGTCGCCTTCTTGATCTCGTCGATATCCTCATCATCCCCCTTCTTCTTCATCAGATCCTTGAGCTGTGAGAGGGCGGTGGTGATCCGCGTCTTATCGTCGGACGGGATATCATCACCGTGATCGAAGACTGTTTGCTCCGTCGAGTAGATCAAGGTCTCTGCCTCGTTCTTGAGCCGCACCGTCATCTTCTTGGCCTCATCCTCGAGAGCGTGCTCCTCCGCCTCCCTGAGCATGTTATCGATCTCATTATCCGAAAGGCCGCTCGAGACCTTAACTTCGATCTCCTGTTCCTTCCCTGTGCCGAGATCCTTCGCAGAGACATGCACAATACCGTTGGCGTCGATGTCGAAAGCCACCTCGATCTGCGGCACACCGCGTGGTGCCGGCGGAAGACCAACCAGGTCGAACCGAGCGAGTGTCCGGTTGTCCTTCGCCATCTCACGCTCTCCCTGGAGCACATGGATACTGACCGCCGGCTGGTTATCGGTCGCGGTCGAGAAGACCTGGCTCTTCCGGCACGGGACCGTCGTGTTTCGCTCCATCAACTTTGTCATGAGACCGCCGAGGGTCTCGATGCCGAGGCTCAGTGGCGTTACATCGAGAAGCAGGATCTCCTCGACCTCGCCGGAAAGCACCCCGGCCTGGATTGCCGCACCCATTGCCACGACTTCGTCGGGATTGACCCCCTTATTCGGCTCCTTGCCGAAGAATTCCTTGACGAACTTCCGGACATAGGGGATCCGTGTCGAGCCGCCGACGAGGATCACATCATCGACATTTCTGGCCGTCATGCTGGCATCGTTGAGGGCCTGCTTGCACGGTTCGAGCGTCTTGTGAACGAGCGGCATAATCAACCGCTCCATAGTGGCACGGGTGAGCATCATATCGAGATGTCTGGGGCCCTCATCCGTTGCGCAGATGAACGGGAGGTTGATATTGGTTTCATGAACACTGCTCAACTCGCACTTCGCCTTCTCGGCCGCCTCCCGGATACGCTGTATCGCCATCTTGTCTTCGGAAAGATTGGTACCATCACTCTTTTCATACTCCTCGATGATCCAGTCCATTATCACACGGTCAAAATCGTCACCGCCGAGCATCGTATCACCGCTCGTCGACTTCACCTGGTACACACCCTGGCTGAGCTCGAGGATCGAGATATCGAAAGTGCCACCGCCGAGATCGTATACGGCGATCTTGCCGACCTTCTCCTTGTCCAGACCGTAGGCCAGCGATGCCGCCGTCGGCTCGTTCACGATACGAAGCACCTCGAGCCCGGCGATCTTGCCGGCATCCTTTGTCGCCTGGCGCTGGGCATCGTTGAAGTATGCCGGTACCGTGATCACAGCCTGGGTGATCTCCTCTCCTACGTATTCCTCGGCATACTGCTTTATCGACCGAAGAATCATCGCCGAGATCTCTGCGGGGCGGTAGGTCTTGTCTTTGAGCTTGATCAGGATCTCATCACCCTTTCCGCGCTCGACCTTGTAG
The DNA here is from genome assembly GCA_020350885.1 of bacterium. GTDB lineage: Bacteria > Krumholzibacteriota > Krumholzibacteriia > Krumholzibacteriales > Krumholzibacteriaceae. Next base: position 2,740,021 of record CP070727.1, read on the forward strand.
GATACGTGCTTAATCTCTTCTTCCGCCTCGGAGTAACGCCTTCCTATGAACCGCTTGATCGAATAGACCGTATTCTCGGGATTTGTTATCGATTGACGCTTGGCCAACTGCCCCACCAGCCGCTCGTTATTCTTGGCAAGCGCCACAACCGATGGGGTTGTCCGACCGCCTTCGGCGTTTGGTACGATTACTGGCTCATTGCCCTCGATCACTGCAACGCACGAATTCGTCGTCCCGAGATCGATTCCGATTACCTTCCCCATGAGCTGTCCCCTTGCAAAAGGTACATGATAAAAGATAGCTTTAATTCTTCTTTTCTTTAGCCACGATTACCTTTGTCGGCCTTAGTACAATATCGTTGAACAGGTATCCTTTCTGGACGACATGTGCCACACATTCCGCTTCCACCTCTTCACTCTCCGCCTCTCCTACGGCCTCATGAAACTGGGGATCGAAGCGCTTATTCATCGCATCGATCTCCTTGAGGCCAGCCCGCCTGAGCGTTTCGAGTAGGCTGTTGTATATCATCCGGATGCCGTGATGGAAATGATCCTCGTTATCACCGACCGCCTCGAACGCCCTATCGAAGTCGTCCAGAACGCCGAGTATATTCTTGATAAGTTCGGCATTCGCTTTCTGTTGGAGCAATTCCCATTCCCGTCTTGTACGTTTTTTATAATTTTCAAACTCAGCCGCCATTCGGATAATTTTATCCTCTTTAGCTACAACCTCTTGCGCCGCCCTGTTGACCGTTTTCTCCATCTTCTGAAGCGTCTCGTTCTTTCGCTGGATCAATTCAAGTAATTCCTTACGAGTCGCACGCTTCATCCGCTTTTGCATGTCGGGTTTTTCGGCCGTCTTACCCTTCCCGGCGGACCCCTTCTTTTGCGGACCTTTCTCGGTAATAACCTTTTCTATCAAGCGCTTCGACTTATCGACGATATCCTCGTCGTCGGACTGTGCACTGGTAAAATTATTGACAGATGCCTCATACCCGGCTTCCTCCTCCCGGCACTCTCCGGGTTCATCTGAAGCATCCGGGCATTCATCCCGACCGTCATATTCCCTTGCACTTTGGTCTCTTAGCGTATCTTCCGTGTTCTGGGACAATGGACTTTGCCTCCCATTGAGCATGAGAATGCCCGATCCGCTTTAACGCCAATCGAGCCGATGCAATTCTTCAGCCATTCGATCCAACAAGGATAGTACGAGGTTGTAGCTCATCCGCATTGGGCCGAGAATCCCGAGGAGTCCGGCACATGTGCCGGTGGTAAAACGGTGCGTGATGATCGAAAAGTCCTCGAGCTCCTCGACCTCGTTCTCTCTTCCGATGGTAATCAGAAAATCGTGATCCATCCGGCGCTGCAGAACCTGCCGCATAAGGCCCTCCTCACCCATGAGCCGGACCAACCTTTGCAGAATACGTAAGTTATTGAGCTCAAAAAGCTCTATTTGTTCATTCGATCCTTTGAAATAATACTTGAGATCATAGGGCCATTCGAAAAGCGTGTCCGCCTCGGCGTTGATCGTCTCGACTATCTCCCGTTCCAACCCGATACTCTCACGCACGAAGGCCTTCAGTCTCGGGGTCGCTTCTTCCAGTGTGTGCCCCGTTATCCGCTCGTTGATCATCTGTTCGGCCCGATCGAGTATGTAGGGTGAATACCGTTTCGAGAAATCGATATGGACATGCTTGTCAACCCCGGGAAAGAGTGTGAGTACGACGAGTCCCGCAGTGCCTTCGAGCTGGATGATGCGCAACCTTTCGATGATTACACTGGTGCTGAAGATACCCATAATGAGACCCATGTAGTTTGTCAGCTCACCGAGCAGCTTGGACGTTTGCGTCATCACATCCCTGATATCATCCCAGTCCTGTCCGATCCGTCGACGGATAGCCTCTACGAGCTCGATATCGAGTGCTTTAACCGACTTGATGTCATTCACATAATATCTATAGGCCAGATCGCTCGGAATGCGTCCGGCAGATATGTGCGGCTTGTAGAGGTAGCCCTTTTCTTCGAGCCGGTGCAGCATCTTGCGTATGTTTGCGGTACTGGTATCCAATTCGAAAGAGCCCTTGAGGGCTTTCGAGCTGACCGGTTTGCCCTCACGTATGTACAGACTCACCAGATCCTTGAGCAGTTCGGACTCATACTCCGTTAAGTCTTTTCCAGGAACCATAGTTAGCACTCTCCCCATTTGACTGCTTCGCTTCTCAAGAAATGTAGGGATTGCCATGCACAATGTCAAGTCCGGTTGTGCACCGGTTCATATATCGGTTTCGTTCCGGAAGGGATACACTAACGTATTGCTATAATATAAGTTATATCCTGCCACACCTTATCGGATAATATCTCCGATCCGTGTGAAGCGCATCCAATGCCTGTCGTAGTCAATGGAAAAGTAGATGAAGAGGGCCATTCCCCGTACAAATTTCTTGTTCAATGCGCCCCAGAACCGGGAGTCATAACTGTTGTCCCGATTGTCCCCCATCACAAAGATATGGCCCTTCGGTACTACCAGAGGACCGTAGTTCCGTCTCGGGATATCCCCATAGACGAATTTAATATAGTCCTCTTCCTGTTCGACACCGTCGATCAGGAGACGTCTGCCGCGGATCTCGACGGTCTGGCCCTCTACGGCGATACACCGTTTTATATAATCGGTCTTGTTATCACCCGGGAATTTGAATATCACGATATCTCCCGGTTTCGGCTGACGAACGGCGGGCAGGCGCCATTCAACGAAGGGGACCTTCGCGCCGTAAATGAACTTGTTCGCAAAGAGGAAATCCCCCTTGAGCAACGTATCCTCCATTGATTCACTCGGAATATGATAGCTCTGAATCACGAGCGCACGAACAATGAGAGCAAGTAAAACCGCAGTAACGATTATCTCGATATATTCCCTCAGCTTCGACTTCTTCGTGGATGTTCTCTTCTTGCTCATCATCTCCTCCTGTTTGTGACTGCAGGGTTGGGTACCTTACCGATGCCGAAAGGTTGCCGCCCATCTAGTGCACCGCGATGCTCATCCCGTGCGAATGAACGGCTTGGATCCTATCTTCAGAAATCGATCGTCAACGCCACACCCGCCCCATCCGCACGGACATCGCCACCCACCCTGAACCTCATATCGTGTATGTGCGCATCTACGTATGCATCAAGGGTGATCACGAGTATGGCGCCTGCCGACCACCAGATCCAGTCGATCGCTCGCTCCTTGTACTCGTACACCCAGAAGTCTTGTTGGCGCCACTGAAACGAATCGCGTGGATACGAATCACGTTTCCTCTCCGCACGATCGGCGTACCGTCGGTTCAGCCATACCTGGCTCAGGTAGAAGGTCTGGGCACCCAAGGCAAGTGCAGCCTTCAAGGGTCGCTCGTTGTACATCTGGCCGAGCCCCGGAAAGATCAACGAGCAGAGCATCGCGATACGTCCGGATTTGCGCTGGCGCCAGATCTTCCCCCTGATGCTTTCTGCACCGGATTCGGCGGCCAGCAGATCTTTCAATCCATCGAGTGTCCATCGTGTCGTATCGGCCCCGTAGGCGGCCGTATCCCCCGGCACACTCAATCCGCCGCTTCGTTCCTGCACGCTTACGTGCCGGGTCAGTGTGTATCCATAAAGGGGTGCGCTTTCCTGCACCATACAAACGACAAGGGCGGCGATAAGGCCGCCGACCGTCTTGTGCCGGTTTATGTGCAACGCGCAATCCACAACACTACCGCTCTCACGAACCATCGATTCACGAAGATCGCCGCTTCGCCAGGCGGCCACTACACCACCGGGGCACACCCGGTGTTAGTAATATGGCGGGAATGTGTGGGAATCGAACCCACCCCGGATGGTTTTAGCACCCGGCAGAAGGATTTGAAGTCCTCGAGGTCCACCAGAACCCATCCATTCCCGTCACTATATGATAAATCGAAAGACCTATCGTGTAAAGGCGTTCCTAGCCGAGGTATGCCACAGCCTCGATTTCGACAAGCGCCCCCAGTGGAAGTTTTGCCACCTCGAAAGCCGCCCGGGCGGGTTTATTCCCGGTGAAGAATGTCTCGTAGACCTCGTTCATAGCGGAGAAATCCTCGATGGACTGAAGCAGCACCGTTGTCTTGACGACCGCACTCAGATCCATTCCTGCCGCCTCGAGTATGGCACTCACGTTCTTGAGCGTCATCGACACCTGATCGCGTATATCCCCCTCGACTATCTTCTCTGTCGCCGGATCGATCCCGATCTGGCCCGACACGAACAACAGATTGCCCGCCTTCACCGCTTGGCTATAGGGTCCGACGGCTGCAGGTGCCCCGTCGGTGCTAATGATTTCTTTCAACCTACCGACCCTCCTCGTTCATGTGTGTTTTTCGAA
>CP070727.1:2744497-2831328 GCA_020350885.1 bacterium
ATATTCAATCCCACATTTGAGATGAGTGCGACCAGCCCCGCCCAGAGGTGCACTCGCGGGTACCCTCGGGCGAGCAGATCGCTCGAGATGATCCGCGCAACACTCGCGGCGAGGATACCGGGCAGCAAGACAAAGAGCGGGATTACCGCCGGCAAGAATTGCTCGGTGTAGAAGTACCGTACGACCGGACGGCCAACAAGCAGGATCCCCACACACCCGAAGAGGATTATCAGAACGGTCTGCCGGCTCACGACCGCTGTGTCCCGGTTGGCCTCCTCCTCCCCGCCGTGCGCCACCCTGGGATACAGCACCACGGATAGTACATCCGGAACATACCAGAGTTTCTCGGCTATCATGACCGAGATCGTGTAGTAGCCCACGAAGCGCGGTGCCAGGAACAGGTTTACCAGCAGCAGATCGAGGCGAAGGTTGAGAAAGTCCAGGAAACTGGCCAGATAGCCCTGGATGCCGAAGCGGGCGGAGGCGCGGGCCAGCTCCCCCGACCACCGGAACCTGAGCCTGACGACGCCGGCGGTAAGCACGAGCACGGCCACCGCCGCTATGATGTATGAGGAAGCGTTCACGGAGACGGCAGCGGATAGCTTATGCCCGGGTACGATATAGATGAGGAGAACGAAGAGAATGAGAAAGCTCCCCGGCTGGAAGAGATCCAGGATATTGAACCTCTTGAAATCCCCCATTGCCTTGAAGACGGTCTGGAAGGTATAGATCAGGATCAGGCAGGGGACGCTCACCAGGCTCAACTGGACGAACCAGACCGGCACCGAGGGCATGATGCTGGGAACGATGTAGGGAGCCACCAGAACAGCGACGACCAGTACCGAGAGGCCTATCAGAAGCGAGAGGGTCAGCCAGGTGCCGGTGAGGAGCTCGAGCGAGACCTTGCGCCTGCCGAGGAAGTAGCCCGCCCCCATACCGATCCCGAGGTTCGTGGCGTAGAAGATCACCGCCGAGGCGAGGATCGCAAGCGAGAGGATGCCTTTTCCTTCGGGCCCTACAGCACGGGCCAGCACGATGCTCGTCGCTAGGCCGATTACGAAGAGGGCACACCTGGTAGCCAATGTTATCGAGACGTTTCTGATGAACGACAAACGCTCCACCACCCGGTGCTCAGGGATCACGCCATCGGGTACCCAATGCGCCCATCTTAGCCGAAGCAGCATGGGCCACGTAACAGAACTTTAAAATTATACGTAGAAGAGTAAGGTAAGTCATGCTAAAGTTATTGCTCCAAACACTGGCAGAATGGAAGACTGTATGATTCAGAGGCACGGAACCGTAGACTGGCAACGCTACCGGACGGAGTTTCCCGTTACCGAGCGCCATATCTACTTCAACAACGCAGCGATCAGCCCGCTCTCGACACGGGTATGCAACGCCATTCAGGAGGTCTCGGAAGCGCTCGCCCGTGATGGTATCCTCTGCGAGAAACAGATATTCGGCCGGATGGAAGAGATTCGCGGCATGGTTGCCACCTTCGTGGGTGCGGATCCCGACGAGATCGCCTTTATCAAGAATACGAGCCAGGGGATCAACCAGGTGGCCGGCGGTATTCACTGGCAATCGGGTGATAACGTAGTCATGCCCGGGAACGAGTTCCCGGCCAACGTCTATCCCTGGATGGCCCTCGCGCGCCGAGGTGTGGAGCTCAGGATGATTCCTCCCGATGGGAACAAGGTCACGGCATCGATGCTCCAAAGGGCCTGCAACGACCGTACGCGGGTCGTCACGGTAAGCCATGTCCAATTCTCCACCGGGTACCGCATCGATCTCAAATCTCTCGGCTTATTCTGCCGGGAGAGGGGAATCTACCTGCATGTGGACGGTATCCAGGCGCTCGGAGCGCTCCAGTGCGATGTCAGAAAGCTCGAAATCGATTTCCTGTCCTGCGGCGGGCACAAGTGGCTCTGTGCAACGCCGGGGCTCGGATTCTTTTACTGTAGGAAAGAACTCCTCGATGAGATCGATGTCGTCAACCCCGGTTGGACCGGCGTTGTCAATCCGATGGAGTTTCTCTCCTACGACCTGAGCTACCGGAACGAAGCGGCACGCTTCGAGGAGGGAGCCTTGAACCTGCACGGGATTTTCGCCCTGGGGGCATCGGTCGAACGATTCCTGGAAATCGGGATGGATCGGATCGAGGACCGTATTCTTTCGCTCACAACGCTACTCGAGAGGGGACTCATCGAGCGTGGTTACACCTTGACGAGCCCCCGCAGTGAGGGCGAAGTATCTGGGATTATCTGCTTTGCCCATCCCGGCAGTGATACCGAGGCACTACAGGAAACCCTCACCGATGCGGGTGTCATATCGAGTCTTCGGAACGGGACCATCCGCCTCAGCCCTCACTTCTACAACAACGAAGCAGAAGTCGCCAGGGTGCTGGAGATACTTTCGCGATGAGGGCCATCGGAACAAATACATACGAGCACCCGTGAATACTTAGGGAACACAGGAGGTTGTTCTATGGAAGAGGAAAAAAGACATTCCATCATTCCAGGGGTGATATTCATCCTGGTGGGACTTGCGATCCTGCTGGCCGCCTTCGGAGCGTTCCGGATAAGAATCGACGTGATCTGGACGTACATCGTGATTCTCATCGGCATCGTTTTCTGGTTCGGATTCATCACGGACAGGACCAAGGTGGGCAATGTGATGCCAGGAACGGTGCTGCTCACGGTAGGTCTCCTGTTCAACTACTGTGTGCGGCACGGCTGGGACAACATGAGCTATCTCTGGCCGTTTTTTATCCTGGCGCCCGCATTCGGATTTTACGCGCTGTACCTCTTCGGCGGCCGCGACCGGGGCGTCCTAATCCCGGCCGGAATTCTGACGATACTGGGAGTCATCTTCCTGCTCCAGAGCTACGATGACTCGATACGCTACATCGGACCGATCGCACTCATCGTAATCGGAGCTCTTCTCATCTTTCGCGGTGTCAGCTCGGGACGCAGGTGATATAGAGCTGAAACTCGAACCTTCTCACGGAGGATCTGTATGAGCAACGGAACGAAACATATAAAGTGGGGCGTGATATTCATCCTACTGGGTCTCTTTCTCATCCTCATCAACGTTGGCGTCCTGGATCTCGGAAGGGTCTTCTGGGTGCTCATGGCACTCATCGTCATCTGGGCCGGGATCAAGATGCTGCGCAGGCAGCGTGCGCATAGAGAGAAGTATCGCTTCTTCACCGAACCGGATGACGCGATGATCGTAACGTCGGGCGATATCAATTACTCGAGTGTATTCGGCGATGTACACATCAAGGTCGAGGGGAACGAGCTCTCCGGCGGCTGTGCAAACAACGTCTTCGGCGATATCTTCGTCGATATCGCCTCCGTCGAGACGGTCAAGGGCACCGGACAGCTCGACCTGAACACCGTTTTCGGCGACATCGTGCTGCGGCTGCCCCCCGAACTCGCTTACAGGATCAAGGGCACTAGCGTGTTCGGCTCCCTGAGCCTGCCCGAGCACCGCAAGTACCACGGCAAGGTGTATGTGAGCCCGGATTTCGACAAGGTGTCGAATCGTCTGACCATCAATGTATCACAGGTTTTCGGCGATATAGAGATCGTGCACTGAGCCGTGAAACGGCGCAATTTGCTACTTTCGTGAGATTGCCAGCGGCATCGACCCGGCCACTCCGGTTGCTATCCGATCGTCACCGGTCGGATCGATATCACCGGAGCAGCACCAGCTTCCGTACCGCTTCGTACCCGCCGCCGCTGAGACGCAGAAAGTAGATGCCGCTCGAGAGCTTTCTTCCCTCGGAATTTCGCCCATCCCATACGCGTGTGACTCGTTCGGGGCCGTACCACCCGCTCTCGATCACGGCCACCCGCCTCCCGGAGACGTCGTATACGGCCAGCTCCACCGCCATCGGCCTCGGAAGAGCAAAGGAGATCTGGGTGTTGGCGAAAAAGGGATTCGGCACATTCTGCTCGAGAACGATGCGATCGACGGGAATCGGGTCCTCCTGACCCTCGTACCCGGCAAGCATGGCGACAGCTCCCAATGCCCCCTTCACACACTGCGTGAAGTATGGAAAATCGATTGTTACTGCGACATCGCCGCACGTGTGGTAGAAAGGCGTCAGATCCACACGCTCCCCCTCGATGAGAAGCACGCTTCCGACACCGAGATCATAGAAGGAGATGTGATCACTCGTAAGGTTACTGGCTGTCGTATAGTGGGGCACGAGATCGACGGCGAGAAGCCCGATCGCATCGATGATGGTTTCCGACAATACCGAATCTTCCGGGTCGTCACGGCCGGCGATCGCGATCGACATATCATCAAATCTATCGTAACCGAGCATATCGAGGTTTATTACCGCCTCGTACTCGGCCCCGATATCCAGGTTGTCTGCGTAATACGAACTGCCCTGAAATCCGATCTCCTCGCCATCGAAGAGGACGAATTCGACCGAGTATTCAGTGATTCCGTCTGCGAGTAACCTGGCTGCTTCGAGCACACCGGCCACACCGGTACCGTTGTCGTCTGCCCCCGGCGCACATATGTATGAGTTGTCGATCGGAGTAGACCTGCTGTCGTAGTGTGCACAGAGCATAACCCTGTGCTCTGGAGCATCCCTCCCCTCGAGACGGAACGCAACGTTCTTCCCCCATATGGTGTCGGTGAGGTCATAGAAGTAACAGTCGGGATCGGGAAGAAGCTCCAGCTCCAACCGCTTTGCTTCGCTCCTTCCACAGAGCCACAGAATGTCGTCCTCGGTAAACTGGGCATCGAGGAGATCCTCCGCTCCGATACAATCGATATTGACCGCCGACCAGCTTGCACCGCCGTCCTCGCTCAAGTACAACGCACCCCCTACACCCCCTGCGATCACACGGGTGGTATCGGCCATCGCAACACACCTGAGCTCGGAGCCGATAACCTTTTCATTCCAGGTAACCCCACCGTCGCTCGTGTAGAGGATAAGCCGGCTCCCGACAACGACACCATGCCTGGCACCAGAGAAATCGATATCGAAGAGCTGGCGGTACCCGAAGGACTGGCTGGTCCAGGTGACTCCGGCGTCGATGCTCTCGTAGATGTAACCGCCGGATGATACTACCCAGAAGTGAGTGGAGTCAGTCATAGCGCAGCCATAGAGAGATTGGTATTGAAACAGGGATGGGTCCTTTCTCCACCAGGTCTGCCCCCAATCCCCCGTTGTCAGCACCGTGCCAAAAGCACCGCAGGTGACTCCGTACCGCTCGTGATCGAAGGCGACCGAATGCAGCGTGTAGATCTCCTCTCCCGAGGCCACCAATTCCCAGCTCAACGCGCCGTCTTCCGATACGTAGAGCCCCCCGAGACCACTCCCCTGAAAACCGCACGCGAACCACAACCGCCCCTCTGTGTCGGTCGTCATACCAAGGATCCTCTGGTCCATACTCTCCCGCAGCACAAAATCGGACCACCCGTCGGCCTCAGTTGCCATGAAGACCTTTCCCTCATTTCCCCCCACCCAAAGTGTATCCAGCGAACGGGAGAATGTGAGCGCCTGCTGGTCGTACGTGACCCGACCCATGAAGAACGTCTGCACGAATGGATCGTATCCGAATGTAACCGCCCTGTCGCAGAGATACTGCAGTGCGAGATGCTTCTGATCCGACCGGGCGTACCGGGTCACGAGCGTAATCGAATCCCCATTCACATATATCTTGTCTGCGCCGCTGAGCTCACGGACGTAACGTTCGAGCTCCGCCTGGTCGACCCTATCGACAAGTTCCTCGATGGCACAGAGAGGACACTGCCACTCCCGGCTGGCGGCCGCCGAAGAGAGCAACAAGGAAAGAGACAAAAAATAGGCGAGAACATATAGAAATGCACAAGATGACCGCTGTGGTTGTATAGTAGTATGCAAGCCGGTTGTCCTTCCAACTGCTTTGTAATTATATAATATAGCCTATCCGGTCCAATTGCAATAAGTCCTTTTCACACACCCGGCCGCCACCCGGCCGCCCCTAGCAGATGGACATCGGCACATCGAGACGTGCATCCTTCCAACGGGCTGACGCCCCAGCAGATGGACATAGGTACATCTCGGTACATCGAGGCGTGCGTCCTTCCAACGGATTGCTGGCCGAGGGAATTACCACCCCAAAGGTATATCATAAAATACATGGCCTCCGGTCGGGTTTTATATTACAATGTGGCCTTTCCGGCTGGGTATCGGTCCCGGGGCACTCCTTATATCTAGGCAGAGATCGTCGTTTATGCCGTAGCGCAGATGAGAGTAGCTATTACGGGCTCGACGATGGATACCGGTCGCAGCGGAGGTTTGTCGCGTTGATATCGTATACGGATTATTTCAACCTTTCTGAAGAGGATATGCGCGCGATTCTCTCCACAGCGCTTTCCAAGGGCGGTACCTACGGCGACCTCTACTTCCAGCATATGATCAAGAACGAGATCACCATGGAGGAGGGGATCGTTAAAGAGGCCGCCAAGTCGATCTCCCATGGCGTCGGTGTGCGTACGCTCAAGGGGGAAAGCACCGGTTATGCCTATACCGAAGAGATATCCACGGAAAAGATAAAACAGGCGGCACTCGTCGCCGCCGCTATCGCTGATGCTCCCACTGAACCGGGGCCGATCGCGATTCACGAGGAACAATTTCCGGACCAGTATCCCGTACAGGAGCCGACAACAGGCACCCCGCTGGAGCAGAAGGTCGCATGGATTCAGCAGGCGGAGGAGTCGGCGCGGCACTACAGTCCGCACATCACCAAAGTCACCGTCACCTGCTATGACAGTCTGAGCAACATCCAGATAGTGAATTCGGAGGGGAGACTGCTCCGCGACACGCGGCCGATGCTGCGTTTCACCGTCTCGGCAATAGCCGAAAAGAACGGCAACCGGCAGATAGGCATATCGAGCGGGGGCGGGCGTGTCGGTAATGAATACTTCACCAATGTGACACCACCCACCAATCACGGCACTGAAGCCGCCCGGCAGGCCATCCTCCTTCTCGATGCGATCGATGCCCCTGCGGGTCCCATGGAGCTCATTCTTGCCCCGGCCGAATCGGGAATCCTGCTCCACGAATCGGTCGGCCACCCCCTGGAAGCCGATTTCATCAGGAAACGGACCTCGGCGTACACCGACCGCGTCGGTGACAAGGTCGCACACGAGCTCGTCACCGTGATAGACGACGGAACCGTCAAGAACGACCGGGGCTCTATCAACTTCGATGACGAGGGTACGATCCCTTCTCCGACCGTTCTCATCGAAAACGGCATCCTGAAAGGCTTCATGCACGATCGCATCAGCGCTACCATCTTCGGTGTACCGCCAACGGGGAACGGGCGCAGGGACTCGTACAAGTTCCCGCCGATCCCGCGCATGACCGTCACCTACCTAGCAAATGGAACGAGCGATCCGGGTGAGATTCTCGAATCGACGAGAAAGGGAATCTATTGCAAATCCTTCAGGGGCGGACAGGTCGATATTTCAAACGGAGATTTCGTCTTCGTCCCGATCGAGGCATACCTCGTTGAGGACGGGAAGATCTCCGCACCCGTCAAGAACCTGACAATAATCGGAAACGGACCCGAAGCGCTCTCGAATGTGACCATGGTCGGAAACGACTTCTCCTACAGCGACGGGCGATGGACGTGCGGGAAGCATCAGCACGTTCCCGTCGGTGTCGGCCAGCCGACGATCAAGATCTCCGAGATCACGGTCGGTGGCAGTGAACTCGGCACCTGAATGCCGGGAGGAAGCATGACGATCGACGAGATGAAAGTACTAGCCGATCGGACCGTGAAACACGCCGTTACAAGCGGTGCAGAGACAGCCGAGGTCGGAGTGATCGAAAACACGGAATTCGAGGCCACGGTCCGGAACGGGTCGATCGAGACCCTTCTAGAGTCGGTCTCGAATCACATCATGATCCAGGTCTCGGTCGATAAAAGAAAAGCAACCGTTACATCGAGCGACCTCTCTGAAACCAGTATCGAATGGCTCATCGGCGAGGCGATAGAACTCGCACACGTTATGGATCCTGATCTCTTCTTCGATCTACCCGATCCGGAGGAACTGGGCAGCGTCGAGGGGGAACTGAAGGTATACGATCCGGAAACACTCTCTTTGCCAACCGAACGGAAGATCCAGATCGCACTCGACCTGGAGCGGGCCGCATGCAGCCTCGATCGGCGAATCATCTCGAATGGAGCAACATTCTCGAACGACGTCAAATCGAAGGTGATCGCAAACTCTCTCGGTTTCTGTGATGGCTACAGAAAAACATCCAACCTGATCCTCCTCTCATGTGCGGCGGAAGACAAACCGAAGAGCGGTGAAAACACGGGGAAAAAACAATCCTCCTTCTGGTATTCGGCGGCTCCCTCCTTCGAGGCACTCGAACCGATTGAACATGTAGCCGGTACCGCTGTATCGAGAACCCTCGAGAAACTCGGAGCCGTCAGACCCAAGACATGCGAGGTGCCGGTCGTCTTCGACCCACACACAGCCGCCGTGTTCCTCGAAGCGGTCGCCTCTGCCGTCGACGGCGGTAATATCTACCGGAAATCCTCCTTCCTCGTGGACAAACTCGACCAGTTGATCGGGTCCCCCGCAGTCACGATCATCGATGACGCCTCGCTCGCCGGCAAACTGGGCACCCGCCCGTTCGACGAAGAGGGTGTGAGATCGAGAAGAACCATCGTCATGGCTAAAGGTCGACTCAAAAGCTATCGGATGGACAGCTACCAGGCAAGGAAGCTCGATAAGAAAACCACCGGGAATTCCGGAGATACTTCGAATTTCTATATCGAACCAGGGCTATACAACCGCGGCGAGATCATCGCAACCGTGCGGGAGGGGTTGTTCCTCACAATGCTTTTCGGTCCCGGCGCAAATTGGGTAACCGGTGATTTTTCGCAGGGCGCACAGGGAATCTGGATCGAGAACGGTGAGCTCGCCTACCCTGTCGACGGCTTCACGATCACGAGTACGTTTCTCGGGATGCTCGATGGGATCGAGATGATCGCAAACGATCTCGATTGGAGGCGTTCGACCACATCACCGACCTTCAAGGTCAAAGGCATGACCATCAGCGGGACATAGCCCGCCCAAACGCTGCTACACGGGAACTGCTATTGATTCGCACCCGGTGAATAGAGCCAGTACCGGAACCGGTATGTATTTCTTTCCACAGCCAGGCCGGCCGCATAACATCGATGGGGATCAATCCGGTGAAGTATCCAGCGGGATGCCGCCTCGGGATCGTCCAGATCTGTCACCAAAGCAGGTGGTTCGGTCGGCTCAACAGTGACCTCGAAGCGATTCGGCGGCAATGCCAGCCCCTTGCCTCGCGCCTTCATGTATGCCTCCTTCAACGTCCAACAGGAAAAGAAAGCTTTATATCCCTTGGCTTCGGACATCGATTCCAGTTTCTCCTTCTCGCCCGGAGTGAAAAAACGATCGGCAATGGGTTGCCAATCGAAATCCTTGCGGATACGTTCGAGATCCACACCGATCTCCCTTCCCAACGTAAATGCATACAACGCCAGACCCCGGGAATGTGAAAGGTTGAACCTCACATCGTGAATATCGAATCTCTCATCAAGTTGCGGCTTGCCATCAGGAGCGACCGCAAACCGAACCACCTTGGGATCGGTATCCAGATAGAAACCAATGATCGAGCGAAGCACTCCGCGTGCGGCTATGAAATGCAGACGGTCTCGCTCGAAAAAGAACCGTCCCGCCCGCCGGAGCTCATCGCCCGACAGCGTACCCTTGAGCACCGACAGGCTGTCGGATGCAACATCGAGCGAGACCCGCCAGATATGCACTTCATCCGCCGGTAATGTGAGCTCTTCGGGTGGTTTATCCCAGGGCATCTCTGCGTTCATTGTATTAAAGGGGGTGGACCTCCTCGAAGGCACACCCCTTGATGAATCCTCTATCCGAACAGCTACCGCATGAGAACCATCTTCCTGGTCTCCACGAAGCTGTCGGCCTCCAATCGATAGAAATACACGCCGCTCGTGAGCTTACCTGCGTTCCAGGATACGGTTTTCTCTCCCGCAGTCTGGAATTCGTCGACGAGGATTGCAACACGCTGACCGGATACGTTGTAAACGGTGAGCCGTACGTTACAGTCATCACGCAGGCCGTATTTGATCTGCGTGACCGGATTGAACGGGTTGGGCCAGTTCTGGTAGAGTGCATACGGCTTTGGTGCCTGCTGCTCTTCACCCGTGACCACGAAACCGCGTCCTCCGACCGCCTGACCGTCGTCAGATAGATACGGTGGGCAGAAATCCTCGTCGGACATATCGGAACCGAACCTCCCGACCGCATCGTAGCACGTAACCATGATCCGGCAGTGCGTCGAAGGAGGCCCGCAGACCGTCCACATGTACGATTCGGGATTACCCGGAAGTGTGGCGATACGCGTCCAGGTATCACCGCTATCGACCGAGTAGTCGATCAGGCTGGAGTCGATCCCTACATTATCGGAGGCTTCCCAGATGATCTCGTACTGCTGGCCGATGTAGAGCACCTCGCCGCCGTTCGGCTGGATTACGGTCACCGATGGTGCTACTGCGGCATTGAGTGACTTGAACACATTCAGCCGGCCGCTTCCCAGCAGCCCTTCATAGCCAGGATTGAGATGATCGATCGGATCGGTGTAGTCTATGATGAGGTCCACGATCTCGGCCGCGGTCAGGCCGCTGTCGTACGACTTCAGCAACCCCGCGGCGGCCGTCACGTGTGGTGCCGCCTGCGAGGTACCCGAAGCCCAGGCGATGTAGTTTGGATTGTAGTGGTAGGAATAGGTGCTCAGGATATCGACACCGGGGGCGGCCAGATCGACCCAGGTGCCGTAATCGGAGAAGTCGGCCAGCACATCGTCTGAATCAGTGGCGCATACGTTGACTACATCGTCACGCGTGCCGAGATAATCGGGATAGCTATCCCCGTCGTTTCCGGCGGCCGCCACAACGATGACTCCGTTGGCAATCGCATAGTCGACCGCAGCACCAAGCCCGCCTGTATTCGAGGAACCCCAGCTACAATTGATCGCGGTGCATCCGTTATTCACGGCATAGTAGATCGCCTGTGCGGCGAAATCCATCCGGACGTAGCCGACCTCGTAGCCCATGTACGGGGCCGACCAACCGATGCGGCATGCCATGAGCTTGACACCGTTGGCGGGACCCTCGCCCCAACCGCCGGCGAGTCCCGCGACCATGACATTATTGTTGGTGATCGCCCCCATGATCCCGGCAACGTGGGTTCCGTGTCCATTGAAGTCGGTCGGCTCGTTGTCCGGAGTATTACCATCTTCTCCGGGCCAGAGGGGTGAGGCGCCATGGACGAAATCCCAGCCGATCCAATCGTCGACGTAGCCGTTGCCGTCGTCATCTACGCCGGGGGTTCCATTGTACTCCGTCCAGTTGATCCACACGTTGCCCTCCGTGTATGGAGAGGTGCCGCCCAGATCCCGGGAGGTGTACTGAAGGCCTGTATCGAGATCGCCGAGGATGATACCCGCATCACCCGTCTCGAGATCCCACGCATCCGTCGCATCGACGTCGTTGTCATCACTGTCGTAGAGATTCCATTGATCGGAGAAGAAGTAAGGATCGTTCGGGAACTGTTCATAAACCGGATGCACACCGATCGGTTCGACACCTACAACGCATTCACTTCTATTGTATGCCGACATGACCTGCTCGAGCGCAAACTCCTTGCCGAATTCGACAATATAGTATCTCGAAAGATCCTCTTCCTGAGCGTTTTCCGAACTCATGACAGCGGCCGGGAACTCCCGCTCGAAAGTCGTTACTTTGTATGTTTTATTCAGATCATTCAAGCAGGGAGGCACCTTCGCCGCCACAGTCCCCGGACCGGTCACAGCCGCTTCGGTTGCAGAATTAGACAGCTTGATCACCATCATATTGGGAATGTAATACATCGTGGGCGGGGGCGGACGGAAGGGAATACGGATCGCTTTATACCGGCTTATCTCCCTCAGGGCCGGTTCCTCCGTGGAGACTGCCACGGATGCGAATATGAACAGCACGGCAACCATAAACAGAATTCCCTTTTTCATGGCTTGTACCTCCTTCGATATCATGCCGTGATAGGGTCGGTAATACCGATACCGGTAATCGGGCAAGGATCTCCTGCTCGGTAATCACACAGGAGCAATTACCCCTCCTTACCACCTCCTTCCCTCAATATCGCCGTGATTGAACCACAGGATACGTAGACTGATGGAAAGATGCCGTCTTCGCAAACCTCAGATGCCCGTTCGCACGAAAACGCATGTGCAGGGCTGTGATTCGCCCGCGGAGTGCCTTCAACAATCTAATTCACGTGAATAGTTTCGTTACGTACTGTCGCAGATAGATGTCCCGCCAGTATACCGCTCGAAAACCTGGCCCCTATTGTACCGGTTCTTGGTCGAATGTGCAACAGAAACCTTCCCTGAGCGTGGTGCCGGCCGGGAGCCGGGACAGGTGGTAGAATAGCCCTTTATCCTTTAAATACAATGTGATACCATTCGATACTGCACCGTTTGCAGGAACGGTCTTCGAGAGAGACCGATCGTACCGTGTTACGGAGGTCGATATGAAAAACAGACTGATCTCCATAGCTGTTCTCTTCACTGCCCTGGCGTGGGCCTTGAGCGCGCCGGGCAGTGGAGGGGTCGAGGAGCTCCTGAGAAAGCACCTCGAGGCACTGGGCGGCGAGTCGGCGATCCGCTCGCTGCACTCGATAATCACCACCGCAGAAATTGAGTTCCGGGGGACCGGTCTGAACGGTACGATGACGTCCTACTACCTCGAACCGTGCCTCTCGTACAGCGAAATTTCCATCGGGCTCTTCGAGATCAAGCACGGATACGACGGAGAACGTATCTGGATGGTGGATCCGAACGGTAAGCTCCAGATAAAACGCGATCCGGGCTCCGTCGAAGACCAGGTGAGCACCTGTATCATTGAGAGTTATTCGTACCTGTTTCCGGGCGGCGATGCATTCCGGCTCCTCGCCGCCGGGCAGGACACGGTAGAGGGCACTCTCTGCGAGGTCATAGAGCTGATTCCCACAGGCGGGAACAGATGCCTTCTCTATTTGGACTCGTCAAGTCATCTCCTGCGGCGCGTCACGACAGAGTCCCGGCAGGGACGTATCGAACAGACCTTTAGCGACTACCGGGCCGTCGCGGGAGTCATGCTACCCTACACAACGTGTACACATCATGCAGCACTGAACCAGACAATCGTAGCACGGGCCGATTCCATCAGTGTGAACACACCCATCGATCCCGTGCTCTTCCTTCCACCGCCGGGAGATGTTAAAGATTACCGATTCACCGAGGGTCCGGCGGCCGAGCGTATGCATTTCCTATACAGGTTTCAGCACATCTACCTTCCGGTAAAACTTGCACCCGATGCCCCCGACGAGATTTTCCTCCTCGATTCCGGTGCGGGCATGACCGTCATCGACTCGACACTCGCCGCTATGCTGGAGCTTCCATCAGGCGGAACGCTCACCGGCTTGGGTGCTGGAGGAGTGGCGAATTTCTCAATGACGCGCATCCCGGCTCTGTATCTACGCGGTGTCGAGTTCTCCACGCAGAGTGTCATTTCATATCCGCTCACCAGATTCCGGGAACGGTTCACCGACATCGAGTTCACGGGGATTCTCGGCTACGATTTCCTGAGCCGCTTTACGACACATATCGACTTCGAAGGGAAAACGATATCGCTGTACGAACCCGATTCAACGCCGCCCTCGCCGTCGGATGCAGTCATCGATGCCCCGCTCATTCACAACATCCTCTCGTTCACGGGTCGCGTAAACGGCTCCCACAGCGGCACCTTCCTTCTGGATACGGGGGCAAACAGCTCTGTACTTCGCAAGGAATTCGTGAAGGAGCATGACCTCGCCGATCCCGACCAGCTGCCGAGGATCGCCGTCATCGGGGCCGGAGGCAGAGAGGAGGTCGCTCTGCGTAGATTCGACTCGTTCGAGGTCGGAGGAATCGTCATAGAGCAACCGGTTTTCGCCATTGCGCGGGAACCGGCCGGGATCGGTGCGTTCGATGGAATAAGCGGCATCATCGGCAACGACATACTCGAACGGTTCACCGTGATCCTCGACTACAAGCATCAGAAGATACACCTATCGAGAAACGGTATGTTCGATGAGCCATTCTTCAAGGACAAGTGCGGCCTTCAGATCATGAGATCCGCCGACAGTCGTGTCCTGATCATTCTCGTAGTAGCGGGATCACCGGCGGAGAAGGCGGGTTTGAAGGTTGGCGATGAGATTGTAGCAGTCGACGGACAGAAGATAGAAAAATTTTTGAATCTCGAGGAAATCCTTCGCAGCTTCCAGGCCAAGGATGGTGTTAAACGCACGCTCACGATTAGGCGGGCAGGCGTAGAACGCACCGTTCCAGTAACGCTCGAACGATACATCTGAGCGTGAGTGCCGGCCGTGCCGAAGCTGCAGAAAATCGAATGCCGAAGGGACGGCAACACACGAAAGGAGTGGGATTGAGCTCATCACTAACATTCTACGGCGGTGTTCGTACGGTAACCGGATCGATGCATCTTGTCTCAAACGGCAAAGCGAAGGTCATCATAGACTGCGGGCTCTTTCAGGGCCGCAGGGATGAATACTACAGGCGAAACTCTCATTTCCCCTTCGATCCCGCAGAGATCGATGCGTGTATCCTCTCACACGCACACATCGACCACAGCGGCAATATTCCCAATCTTGTCAAACAGGGTTTCAGGGGAAGAATTGTCACGACATCGGCAACGGCAGACCTCTGCGGTGTCATGTTGCCGGACAGTGGTCACATCCAGGAAGAGGACATCAAATATCTCAACAAGATCCATACCCGTAAAGGGCTTCCACTGCGCAACCCCTTATACACCCGCAAGGATGCCGAGGATGCGCTCGATTACTTCTCGGGCCATCTCTATCACAAACCGGTCGAGATCGCCGATGGATTCTCGGTGACCTTCTACGATGCCGGCCATGTGCTCGGCTCCGCCATCCCGCTCCTCGAAGCCGGAGAGGGAAGCAAGCGGCTGCGGATCGCCTATGCGGTCGACCTCGGACGCAGAAATATACCCATCCTGAACGATCCCGAGACACCGCCGGAGATCGATTACCTGTTTCTCGAGAGTACCTATGGAGGGAGATATCACTCATCCGTCGACGAAGCGAAGGACAAGCTCGCCCACATCGTAAATACGACGGTCAAGCGGGGCGGCA
The DNA here is from genome assembly GCA_020350885.1 of bacterium. GTDB lineage: Bacteria > Krumholzibacteriota > Krumholzibacteriia > Krumholzibacteriales > Krumholzibacteriaceae. The sequence goes on from CP070727.1 coordinate 2,759,780, forward strand.
AGATCATCATACCTTCATTTGCACTCGAACGGACGCAGGAGATCGCATACTACCTCAACCAGCTCCTCATTGAGGACCGGATTCCGGATATCCCCATCTACGTCGACAGCCCCCTTGCGGTCAATATCACTGAGATATTCCTCCGGCACCCCGAATGCTACGACGAGGAGATGTGCGAAGCGTTCAAATCGGGAAACGATCCTCTCGGAACGAACCGAATCGAATACATCACCGATGTCCAGGATTCGAAAAGGCTGAACCAGAGCCGAAAGCCCATGATAATCATATCTGCCTCAGGCATGTGTGAGGCGGGCCGGATACTGCACCATCTCAAGAACAATATCGAGAATCCGAAGACAACGATCATCGTCGTCGGGTACATGGCGAGAAACACACTCGGGCGCCGGATCGTCGAGCGGCACAAAACGGTCAAGATCTTCGGGGAGGAATACAAGCTCAGGGCAAAGATCAAAGTGATGAATTCCTTCAGCGCGCACGCCGACAGGAACGACCTCTTGGGTTACGTTCAGCCGCTCAAGGGAGGCGTCAAACGGATCTCGATCGTTCACGGTGACGAGGACCAATCGCAAAAGCTCCATGACCTTCTCGAGGAGAACGGGCTCCCGGCGCACTTCCCCGAACCCGAGGAGCGGCTCACACTTTCGTAGCGATCCGGGGCGGAGTTCTGACCGCACCGACGGCACACGGTACGTACCGAAAGACCGATCCGTAGACGGAATGGAGTGTTATGACCATCGCGGAAAGGCTTACGAACTGGAACCTGACGCCATCGGAGTGTATCACGCTGCAGAAGGAACTCAAGGGGCTCGTCCGCAGGCGGTGGGACGGGCGCAGGATCAAATGCATCGCCGGAACCGACGTGCATTTCCCCGAGAAAGGCACCGTCAGGGCGGCGATCGTCGTTCTCTCCTATCCCGGCTTCGATCACATCGAGTCGCAGACCCACACCGGGGCGGTGACATTTCCGTACATTCCGGGCCTCCTCTCATTCAGGGAGATACCGCCACTGCTTGCTGCATGGCGGAAACTGAAGAAGATTCCAGATATCATTCTCTGCGACGGACAGGGGATCGCCCATCCCAGGGGACTCGGGCTCGCCAGTCACCTCGGTCTCGTGCTCGATCGTCCGACGGTGGGTTGTGCAAAATCACCGCTCTTCGGCTCCTTCAGGGAGCCCGGAAAACGCAGGGGAAGCCGCTCCGCCATCGTCGACGGATCCGGTAGAACAATCGGTACTGTTTTGAGAACGCGCGACAGCACGAAACCGATCTTCGTCTCGGTGGGACACCGTATCGACCTGAGAACCGCCGTCCGCCTGACCCTCACCTGCTCTCCACGCTACCGGATACCCGAACCGCTCAGGGCTGCACACAGGCTCGCAGGACTGAAAGACTGATTGAGTCAAACGTCGTCATTCCAGCTCCCTCACCCAGGCCTCGATCATTCCTTCCACTCCCCACCCGGGCCTCGATCATTCCTTCCACCCCCCACCCAGGCCTTATGGAACCGATCTTGCTTCAACCGGTAATGGCTGGGTACACACCGAAGGGATTACAGCATAACTATATATATTTAAATAGGTTGCGTCATTGCATCCGGTAGGCACTGGGGGGATGACCTCAGAGAATCGTTCCACATTGCAACGCCAATAGAAATCTCGTAACGGAGGCACTTCGCCATGATTATCCCGATCGGCACAAAATCGTCACTTGCACTCAAACCGATGCTGACGATCGGCCTTATCGTCACCAATGTCATCATCGCTATGATAACCTTCCCTCTGTCGATGGGAACGGAGAAATCCCTGTTCAAGGTTCGCAGGGACCGTTACGCCGAGCAGGTAAAGTTATACATCTCAGAGCATGGTGATTCAGATGGCTCGTACAACATCTATATTCAAAGACAGATCGACCGTTCCATAAAGGAGATCGAGAACGCGGAAGACTACTTCGACCTCGAGATGGCGATCATGGATGCGATTCTCCTCTCGGGTGCCTCATTCGAAGATCTGGAGGAATTCGGCACGGAGCTCGCCGAGCGCACCGACCTCGATTATATCAATGCCGAATTTGACCAATCCGAATCGTTCTCCGAATGGAAACGATTGATGGCTAAGGAAGAGAAAGTTATCCAGGGCAACGTTTCCTTCGCCTTCGGGCTTGTCCCGAGCAAAATGGACCGGGTTCATACATTCATCACCCATATCTTCCTGCACGGCGGTATATGGCACCTGCTCGGCAACATGCTCTTCCTTTGGGTCGTTGGGTGCCTCATGGAAGACAGCTGGGGACGCATCCCCTTTCTCGTCTTTTACCTCTGCGGTGGTGTCTTTGCGGGGCTCGCCCATTGCCTGCAGGATACCTCGTCGGCGATGCCGCTCATCGGCGCTTCGGGAGCCATCGCCGCCGCAATGGGCGCCTTCACCATCAGACACTTTTGGACAAAGATCAAATTCTTCTACTTCTTCATCTTCTTATTCAGGCCGTTATGGGGCACCTTCCATCTTCCCGCCTGTGTCTTCCTGCCATTCTGGTTCCTCCAGCAGATAACGCTCAAATACCTCTCCGACTTCATGGGAGGTTCAGATGTGGCATACCTGGCGCACATCGCCGGATACATCGGCGGTCTCAGCACAGCTCTGGTCTTCAAGGCGACCAATTTCGAGCAACAGTTCCTCGCGCCCAGGGTCCAGCGCAAGCAGGTCGAGGCGGGGGTACTCAAGGATCCGCGCTTCGACGAGGCATGCAACCTGATCGACCGCAAACAGATCGACAAGGCCCGGCAGCTCTTCACCAAGCTCGTCGCCGATCGCCCCGAGGATCTCACGACGATCCAGGATATCGCCATGATCTACAAGGAGAACGGCCTCACCAAGGATTACAACATGCTTGCGGACAAGATCCTCAAGAGTGCACTGCTCACCTCCCAGTTCGAGGAAGCTGCCAGCATCTCACTCGAAATCATCGCCGCCCAGGAACCGGTCCCGGTGAATCCACAGTACATGATGAGGACCGGTAAGTGGCTTGCTGACAACGATCAGCATGGACAGGCTCATGACATCTACCGATGGGTTATAAAGAACTCCTTCTCGCCGCAGGTTGCCGCAAAGGCGTCCCTATCACTGGCACGGCTCTATATGGGGCCGATGGATAACCCAAGGAATGCCATGGATATCCTCGAGGAGGCATCGGAGCTCCCGCTCGATGCCGAATGGATGGAACGGATAACAGAGATGAAAGATTCCGTAGCCAAACATATTCCTGTAGGTTCTAAGGTCTAACCTCCATTGGCGATCTCCGTTTAATAGAAGTTTAAACAGCATTACCAACCTGTCAGGCAGTTAATTCCATATCGAAAAAGAAGATATACGAATTGCTGATTTAAATAAAAATAATTCTTGACTAGAAATAATTGTTTTTTATATTTGAAATAGCGAGACAGCAACAATCGCTTTGCAACGATTAGAGGTTCCCGCTGGGAATGCAGCACGACACCTTGGCCGGTACTACGAAAGCGGGAGCCTCTAATTATGTCACCCTGGGATTCCCTTACAGATAATGAATCACCTCACGTAAGACACCGGTGAGGTTCTCGATCTCGCCGACAAGCCGGCATCGTATCCTGCCTCCCCTATCGATAATGAACGTGGTGGGTGTACCCATTATATTGAGCACGTTTCTGGCGTACCGATCGCTGTCGAGCAGAATAGGAAAGGTAGCACCGGTCTCTCCGAGAACCTTCCGCGTCCCTGTGAGATTACCCGTTACCTCGAGGACGAGTACCTTTGCTCCAAGCCCCGCCTCGTTCTCGTACGCCTCCTGTAGCTGCGGAACCTCCGCAACGCACGGCGGTCAGGTCGGGCTCCAGACGGATATCACCAGAACGGTCCCCCGGTAATCGCTCAAACGATAACTTCTTCCCTCGAGATTCACAAAGTGCCGGTCGGCAAGTTCCCCTTCATCCTTGATCCGAGCCTGTATGATTCTCTGCGGCAAATTCTGGGACGACCCATTGACGAACGCATAGAGACTGTCCAGCGCCACATCGTCCCATGCACCGGGGCGAACGGCGACGAGACGAATGTACACCTCGAGCGCTTCCTCCCGTTTGCCCTCTTCCCATAGGATCCTACCCAGGAGCTCGTCGGACATAGGATTGCCGGCAGCCCGGGCGGCGAACTCGTAAGCTTCCTTCCGCCTCCCCATACCGTCCAGATGGATTGCGAGGATCGCCTGGCCCTGGGATCGTTCGATGTCGTTGGAGGCAAGCTCGAGCGCACGTCGGAAGCACCGCTCCGCCAGTGTCTCTCTATCCTCCTCGTCCATGAGGTAGTATCCCATGTATAGAAACAGTCGGAAGTACCGCTCGTCACCTTCGCATAAGCGCTCGGCGAGCCCGATCGCCTGCGCCCTCTCGGCCTTCCAGAGATACGCAAACTGCCGGTAGAGCAGGCTCCCACGCACCACCGGATCGGTCTCTCCCGAGAGCACGCCGTCGTAATACCGGAGGGCGGCGGGAAGGTCCTCGAGATCATCGGCTATCGTTTCGAAGATCCTACGGTGCCCGAGGACATGATACGGATGGTTCGTGTGGTTACCGACGAAGAGCTTCAACCGCTCGAGCCGTTCCTCCGGATCGCTCACAGCAGAGGCCGCTTCGAACTCCTCCAGAATGTATAGTGCCGATGTGCCCGGCTTGTCCGAACAACCGGAATTGAGATGGGCGAAGATCACCAGGAATACGAGTGCGGCAAGGGCAATCCTATTTCGCATATCAGCTCCTTTCTCGTTCCTTTCCAAGCCCGTTCAGGATGAGATCCGCCATTGCGTCGGCACGCACCTGCCAGCTGCTTTCCCTGGCAAACGCTACGAGCTTCTGGCGATCCACACCCCGTTCGAGGGCGATTCGAACCTTTTCCACAAATCCATCGGCAGACTCCGCAAGGTAGATAATATCTGCCATGGCTTCCATATCCTCAGAGTATTTCATCGTTACGATCGGCTTGCCTGCGGCGGCGTATTCGTAGAGTTTGTTGGGATCGGCCATCCGTCGGAGTTCGGTTACCTTGAGCGGGATGAGACACACATCCATTGCAGCGATGTATCCTCCGAGCTGGCCGTAGGGTCGCGACCCGAGATGGTGGATGTTACGGTGCCGCTCGAGTAGATTGCCGAGCTCCCCCTCGAGGTTGCGATACACGGGGCCGACCAGGACGAGGGATGCCTCGGGAAAGTCGCATGCAAGCCGACCGATCAGCCCAAAATCGAACCAGTGTGCGATTGCCCCGACGTATCCAATAACGGGCTTCGCCAGGTTGCGGAGTTCATCGGGAACACCGGCGGCGGCTGCTTCACTGAACAGATCGTAATCCACGCCGTTGGCGACCCTTTGGACCGCACCTGCTCCGGTTTTCTTGAGCAGATCGACCAGCCCGCCGCTCACGGCCACAGTGATGTCTGCTTCACGAACCAACCTCTCGAAATAGCCTGACGCCCATGCGGGGGTATTCTCGAATCCGAGAGGATCGTCGTTGCAATCATAGAGCATAACAGAGCGCGACAGGTGTCCAAGTACGGCGGCGTAATAGATGTTTGAAACGTAAAAGATACGACGGTGCCCCGCGAAGCCCGTAACGATGAAGACGACATTGAGCCACAGGTACATGACCACATTCCAGAGGAACCTGAAGAGAGGAATCGAGAACATGGCGCGGATCGCCGCCTGGGGAAAATTCTTGAAGATGGGGATGCACACATGCACAACCCGCCCGTCCCGCTTCGGCAGGAAGTTGTTCCGCTTGCCCTGTACAACGGTGGAGAGAAAGAGGATCTCCCAGTCCCGGGGAAAACGGGTGAGTATCTGCTGCTTCCTCGTACGGAGGTAATGCCACTGGATCTCCGAGAAACATACGATCTTCATACCGCACCCCATCCGTACACCGCGATCAATCCGGCCCGTGGCGAATACTCAGAGCCGGCCCTGGAAGAAGCCCGTGATCCTCTCGGCTACGTACTCCTGTTGCCCCTTCTCGAGCTCCGGATATATAGGAAGGGCAAGCGTCTCCCGCGACGCACGCTCGGCCTCGGGGAAATCCCCCTCCCGGTAGCCCAAAGATGAAAAACATTTCTGAAGATGAAGAGGAACGGGATAATAGATCTCGCATCCGATTCCGTTCTCGATGCAGAACGCCTTGCACTCGTTGCGCCGTTGGATTCGTATCACGTACTGATTGAAGACCGGAACGTTCCCTTCGGTAACAGGAGGTACCGTTACCTCGGGTACCTCCGAGAAGAGCTCGTGGTAATAGGCGGCGCGCTCGCGCCTGAGCTCGTTCCATTCCTCGAGATACCCGAGCTTGACGGTCAGAACCGCAGCCTGAATTGCATCGAGCCTGCTGTTGATACCGACGAAATCGTGGAAGTAACGCTCCCGTGAGCCGTGAACACGAAGGATCCTGATGTTCTGCGCGAGCCTCACATCATCCGTTGTGATCATTCCCCCGTCTCCATATCCGCCGAGGTTCTTCGAAGGGAAGAAGGAGAAACAACCCACCGAGCCCATCGAGCCCGCCGATCTGCCCTTGTAGCTGGCCCCGATCGCCTGGCACGCGTCCTCTATGACGGGCACTCCCCGCTCGCCGCCGAGCGCCAGTATCGGATCCATATCGGCCGTCTGCCCGAAGAGATGAACGACGATGACGGCCTTCGTACGGGCCGTTATCGAATCCCGAATACTCGCCGGATCGATATTGAAGGTAGCTGGATCGATATCAGCGAAGACCGGCCGTGCTCCCAGTCGCGTAATCGAGCTCACGGTAGAGAAGAAAGTATAGGGTGTCGTGATTACCTCGTCACCCTCCCGGACACCTAAAGCCATGAGCGCCAGCAAGAGCGCATCGCTGCCCGATGCGCACCCGACCGCGTGCTCGACACGGCAGAAGTCTGCGATACGTCCCTCGAGCGTTTCAACAGGCGAACCCAGGATAAACTGCTGGGTGGAAAGCACGCCGCCGATCGCTTCGAATATCTCGTCCTTGATCCGCTCGTATTGTGGGACGAGATCGAGTAACTTGACCTTCACGCTCTGCTTCACTCCCCATTCATGGTTTCTTTGAGATCCCGATAGAGCTGTACGAGCTCCCTGCTCGTGTGGTCCCAGTGGTACCGGTCGAGAAACGCCGCACGGCCCGCCTGGGATATCCGTGTCCGCAGATTCTCGCTCTCGTGGATGCTGAGAATCTTATCGGCCAGGTCCCGGGGGTCATCGTAGCGGAAATGGAGCCCGCCTCCCGAGTCATCGATCACCCGGCGCAGCGGCGGGCAATCGCTCACCACGACGGGCTTACCCACCATCATGTACTGAAAGATCTTGTGGGGAATGGTCGTGTCCGTATGGGGATTCCGTGCATGAGGAACGAGGCAGACGTCGCTCGCCTCAATATAGCTCCAGATCTTCTCAAAGGGCTGCCACCCGGTCATCTCGAGGACATCCGTGCAATGGAGCCCGGAGGCCAGCTGCGCCAGGTATCGGCGGTACCCCTCGTTCCGGTCACCGACCAGCACGAGCCGGATACCGGGTATACGCTCCCTCAGCAGGGGCAGCGCCTGCACCGTAACATCGAGCCCCCTGTGCGGTGCGAAACCCCCGATATAGGATATTACGAAATGATCACGGTAGCGGTCCGTGATCGTCCGATCGATCGGGATCTCTTCCCGCTTCTTGCTTGCCGTGTTCGGCACCACATAGATCTTACCGGGCGGTATCCCCAGTCCCGTTATCCGTTCCTTCGACTCCTCGATCACGACGACGACGGCGGCGACCCGTTGAAGAATGCTCCGTTCGTACCGCGACCACCTGCCGTAGTTATAGATCGTCCTTTTCTTGAGCTCACTCGTGTACCATACCTGGAGCCCCGCCGGATAGTTCTCATGAAGATCGGCGACAACAGGCAGTCCACGCGCCGCCCCGACGCTCACCGCCTCGTTCACTAGGGGGAGGTCGTGCACATGCAGCACCTCGATCCCCCGATCGCGAACAAAGGCCTCGATCGCCCCGTGCCAGAGGGGATCACGGAATGTGTACGAGAATGTATAACGGTGCCATTTCTCCCTGAGCAGTCCCATCGTAACACCGCGCAGGAAACGTATCCCGTCTGCCGTCTCCTCCCTCCGCTCACCTCTCCCCCGTTCGAGGAGCAGATGGACCTCGTGCCCCGCCTCGATCAAGGTCTGTGCTTCCTTCTCGACCCTGATATCCGGCGGAGGAATCCTCGCCTTGAGAATCATACCGATGCGCATGGCATAAAATCCTTCTTCACTGGGCGGCCCCACCTCGTCGGGCCGGTCACAGCGGCCCGACGACCACCCACATACAATCCCAGCAGCACTCAAACGGTAACAGCAATAAGTCAGTATAGAATGAGGCGTTGATTCGGTAAAGCCTAACTTGCACGAGATGCCGGTGGAGGGTTACTGCGCTCGTTCGGTGGGGGAAGCTGCCGCCCCTTCGCCCGGCAGGATCACCCCTACCCCACAACCGCGGAAACATCCACAACCGGTTTTATCCCTTTCCGGTGCCTTCACGATCCAATATCATGGCACCGAATCGCGACTCCGACTGTCCTCTCTGGGAAAGGAGCGTCAATGGCTTCCAAGCGCACAAGCACCGCACGGCAGACCGCCGAGATCATAACCACATACTCGTGGGCCTACCGGTACTCGATCGTAATCCTGACCGCGAATCGACTACGCATCTTCGATGCCCTCGCCGCGAAGCCCGTGACAGCTCGTTCCCTTGCGCACCGCTCGGGACTCGATGTCCGGGCACTCACAATCCTGCTCGATGCGCTCACCGCCATGGGCCTCGTGGTGAAGGAGAAGCAGCGGTACCGATGCCCGCGAGACGTGAGCCGTTACCTCGCAAAGGATTCACCGGATTACCAGGGCAATATACTCGATCACCGATTCAATCTCCTGCAGCACTGGGTACACCTTCCAGAGGTCGTGACAGGAGGGGGTCCCGCCCCTTCGAGACGCCGGAGGAGGGGACGGCGCCAGCATCGAGACTTCATACTGGCCATGGCGAACATCGCCCGGACCGCCGCCCGCGCGTTGGCCGAGGCGATCGATATCGACCGGTACAACCGGCTGCTCGATCTCGGAGGCGGACCCGGCACCTATACAATCGCTCTCTGCTCGGCCAACACACACCTCACCGCGACACTATACGACCTGCCCGAGACGGAGGGGATCGCCCGGGAGGAGATCAGGCGGGCGGGGCTGGGAGAACGGATAACATTCACCGGAGGTGACTACCTGCACGACCCCCTGGGAAACGGGTACGACCTCGTCCTGGCATCGAACATCATCCATAGTCTTTCCCTCGCTCAAACCGAATCACTCATGAGAAATGCCCGCCGGGCGATGATCCCCGGCGGAACGATAATCATCAAGGAATTCTACTTGGACGAAAGCAGGACGGGACCGCTCGATTCGGCACTCTTCGCCGTCAATATGCTCGTGGGTACGGCCGGGGGCAACGCCTATACGCCGTCCGAGATCAAGCGGGCATTGAAAAAGGCGGGGTTTTCCGCCATCAGGATGCGGCGGCTCGACGATCGATCGGCTCTGTATACCGCAAGAAATCCAAAGTAGAGGCATGGGCGCAAAGCCATGAGCGGAACTGCAACCGTCAACAAGATCATCTATGGTGGGTGGGGGCTGGCGCACCACGAGGGGCATACACTCTTTCTCCCGTATACCGCCCCGGGTGATGTCGTCAGATTCTCTGTAACGAAAAAGCGAAAGAACTGCCTCTACGGCCGTGTGGAGGAGATCCTGGAGCCGTCCCCGATCCGTGTTCAGCCCGATTGCCCCGTTTTCGGCCTGTGCGGAGGATGCCATCTATTACATATCAGCTACGACGATGAGATAGAAGCGAAGATGAGCTTTGTACTCGAGAGCCTGGAGCGGATAGGAAAGATCCGGACCAAGCTTACGAGTGTGATACGCTCACCCGATCGTTTCGCCTACCGGAACCATGCCGTCTACAAGGTGGATGCCGGGGGGAATACCGGATTCACCATGCCGGAATCGAGGACGGTGGTACCGTTCCCCGAAGCGGGTTGCCTGCTGCTCCCAGCAGCGATGCGGGATGCAATCGCCTCCCAGCCAAAGGGGCACGTGCCCGGTGGCGGTGAGGTGCGCGTGCGCATCGACCGGCATGGAACTGTACATTTCTGGGGGCTCAGAGACGCTGTAGGGCCGCCCGAGGTGCTTATGGAGGCGAGAGAGCTTCTCTTTCCCATACACCCCGACGCATTCTTTCAGGTCAACCGATTATTGAACGATCGGCTCTTGGAGCTCGTCGTCTCACTGCCGGCGAAGGTACGACGCTCTCTGGTCGATCTCTACTGCGGTACGGGATTCTTTACACTCGGTCTCGCATCCATCTATATGGAGGGGCTCGGCATCGAGCGGAACAGGGCCGCCGTGCGGAACGCGGCCGCAGCCGCCCGGTTGAACAAGATCTCACACGTGCGTTTCAAGCGTGACAGGATTGAGAGCGCCATCGGTAGGATCCGTGAAACCGACATCATCGTAGCGGATCCACCGCGCGCCGGCCTCACCGATGTCGTACTCAGAGGCATCACCCGTCTCAGGCCGAAGGAACTGATACTCGTCTCCTGCGATCCCCCCACCCTGTCGAGAGATGTGGCAAAGCTCATCGACACAGGTTTCATCCTCGCGGGACTCCACCTCGTGGACCTCTTTCCCGGAACCTACCACGTCGAGACCGTAACACTTCTGCGTAGAACGTAAAACGGGATTAGTGCGCATGGGAGCCGTTACACGGCGTTTGCAAGGGCGTCGATTAGCACTCCGACTACCACGTGAGGTTCATCCGATGCTTCGGCTGCACCTCACGAACACTCCGACAGCTCGGTTTCCTCGATCTTTACATTCAACCGATCGGTGTCGTAGTACCGGTCGACATCGACGAGGTGTGGCGACTTCCTGATCTCCTGGATCGGCACCTTGACCAGCCTGGACCTCTGGAGGGTGACCATGCAGCCGAACTCGCCGCGCCGGACCATCTCCACAGCGTTGTGCCCGAAACGCCGTCCGACCTGGCGGTCCTTCTGTGACGGCGGAGCACCGCGTTGGAGGTATGCGAGCGCCATATACCGTGTATGATGGAATTCGTGCTCGAGGAGGCCCTTGAGGTAGTTGCCGATACCACCGAGACTGTAGTGCCCGAACTCGTCCAGGATACTGTCCCGCCGAACGGCATCCTCTCCCTTGATATGGGCGCCCTCTGCGACGACGACGATCTTGTATGTGTGCTCGAAGCCCATATCCTTCGTCTCCTCGAGCTTCTTTCTGATAACGGAGACAAGTTTTTCCAGGGTGAACGGGTACTCGGGAATGAGGACTGTATCGGCGAATGCCGCCTCACCCCCACGTAGGGCGAGCCAGCCGGCGTGACGGCCCATAACCTCGAGAAAGAATATCGTCTGATGTGATTCGGCGGTATGGGAAATGCGCTCGGCACTGTCACAGATCACGTTGAGCGCCGTATCGTATCCGAGTGTGTACTCCGTTCCGGCCAGATCCCTGTCGATCGTCTTCGGAATACCGACCACGGGAATGCCGCGCTCGGCAAGTATCGCCCCGGCCCCGAGGGTATCCTCCCCCCCGATGGCGATCACGGCATCCAGACCGAGCTTTTCTATGTTCTTTTTCACCAAACCGGTCCGGTCGCTCTGGGGAGAGACCGGATTCGTACGGCTGCATTGCAACTTGCTACCACCCATCCGGCTGTATTCCCGAATGATTTCGGGACCGAGCCTCGTGACATGATTCTCGTTGTCCTTTATGGCGAGTGCCTCCCACCCGCGCTTGAGCCCGAGAACCTCGATGCCGTGTAACGTCGCATTCTCCACGATCCCCGCTACAGCCGGATTCAATCCAGGTGCATCACCGCCCCCGGTCAGTACTCCGATTCTCATTATATAGCCCTCCCCGAAGCAGCCACCGGGCTGCCGTTATATGAACTCGATACTGTAACATACGTCCATAATATTGCCGTTGGTCCGTGCGCGCAAATTAATTTACCGTGTGGTTGCGTGAAATACGGATACCACCGGGAACATCTACTCGCATTCCTTCTTTTTCTTCAGAAATTCCTCGAAGGATATCTGCTGCCCGTAGCATTCCTTCTTTATATAGTGAAGAAACGGGAGGAATGTCTCCGGCGGTACGAATCCGGGTACGACCGTGATCAGCTTCCCTTCCTTATCGAGGTAAGCGAGAGATGGAAATCCCCGTACCCCGAAATGGCGGGTGAGCTGAACCGGTGTAAATGTCTTTCCGTTATAGCTAAATCGATCGGTCTTGCTTTCCGCATTGATCCTTATAGAGACGAAGTTGTCTGCGAGATAGCGCTGAATCTCCGGTCTCGAGAATGTTTTCTCATCCATCACCTTGCACCATCTGCACCACGAGGTGTAGAAATCGATCACGACCGGCTTTTTCTCCCTGCTTGACCGGGCGATCCCCGTATCGAACGGCAGCCATTCGTTGATCACGGTACCTTCCTTTGCCGGTTCACGATCACCACATCCGGACGTGATTACAGCGAGGGTGAATATAACCGTTGCCGTGCGCTTCAGCTTCATCTCCATCTCTCCTTTTAGGTGCGTGCATCCATCCAATGCGACTTCTAATACATAGTAAGAAAGCGGGAGTGTCAGCACAAGAGCGATTCGCCACGATTTATGGTACGGATCGAACAGGGCATACCCCTTCCGGGAGGCCGAAATCCCTCCGGAAGCCGGCCTTGAAAATACCGGACGCTCGCTTTATTATGCTGGGGTAGGACCGGGACGCCCCCGGTGCCCGGACAACAACCCGCTTCGTCACTTACGGGATCACCGTGCAAGAAAGGAAGATAATGATTCAATACACATCTCGGAGAAAACGTACACTCGCAATCTGTATCGGCTTCCTCGCCTTGCTTCTGGCCGCGGAAACACTCAGGGCCGCCGGTTATCCGGAAGGGAAAACGGCAGAACAGGACACCACCGAATCCGAAAGCTTACCGATTACGGAATGGCTCCTGCTCGGGGCGATTCCCTCACCGTACCCTGCATTCTCATCGGAAGGAAAAGAGAAGATCGATGCCGCTTATCTCCTATCCTACCAAGACCTTACGACCGAAGGGATGATCCCCTCCTCCGGCGAAACGGTGAACCTGGCCGGTGGAAGGAGAGAGGCATGGCGGCGGGTGACCGCCGGTAGCGAAGGGGTAGAGATCGTCGCCGATACGGCGATGCCGCACATCGCCTATCTCGCCTGCTACCTGGAAACGAGCCGCTGGCTGGAAGCAAAGCTGGAGGTGAGATCGAACCGGCCGTTCGACGTGAACGTGGACGGAAGATCCGTAGTGAAGCGGACGAAGAACGGCTCGTATGACAAGAAGGAGACGGGCAGAACAAAGATCAAGCAGGGCAAACACCTCATTCTCGCAAAGACCGTCTTCACACCAGGAGATACGGTGACCGGCTGGCAACTCTCGGCGCGGATCATCCCGAAGGGTCATCCGCAGGATGCGATCGGGACGAGCATCATACCGCGGCAGAGACTCTCCATCGAGCATATCCTCGATGTGCCCTGGATACGCGGCGCCTCGATCTCACCGGACGGGGAGCTCATCGCCGTTACCATGAACAGGTTCAAGCCTCCCGAAGGCGAGCGGGAAGGATGGCTCGAGATAAGGCGTTTCACCGACGGCTCGACCGTCTATACCATCAGAGACATAACCGGACTTTCAAACGTTGCGTGGGCCCCGGCGGGCGATCGCCTGTCCTACAAGACGACCTCGAAGGGTAAGGGATCTATCAGAATCATCGATCTCGGATCGGGGGAGATAGAGACGATCGTAGAAGAGATAGAAGAGCTCGGCGGATACGACTGGTCTCCCGACGGTACATACATCGTTTACTCGGTCACCGGGAAGCCCGAGCCCGACAAGACAGGGGTCAAGCGCCTGCGCGGCCTGACGGACCGGTGGCATTACGGGCGGGACCGGTCACACCTCTACACCGCCTCTGTGCCGCGCGGCGTAACGAGGCGGATCACGGCCGGAAGATACAGCGCGTACCTGGAGGACATCCATCCAGACGGTGCGACACTTCTCATATCGAGAAATTACGAAGACCTCGCCGACCGGCCTTACGGATGGAGTGAGCTCGTACGGATGGACCTGGCAAGCGGCGAAACCGAGATCCTCTTCAAGGCCCCCTGGCTGAGAAGTGCGACATGGTCACCCGACGGCACGAAGATCATGGTCCTCGGAGGGCCGTCGATCTTCGGCGATCTCGGAAAGAATATCCCCGAGGGCGAGATCCCGAACGACTACGATACACAGGCCTACATCTACGATCCGGTAACGAAGGACATCGATCCGATCACGAAAGAGTTCGATCCCGCAATCAACCGGGCACACTGGTCCAGGGCCGACGGAAACATCTACTTCGTCGCCGAGGAGGGTGAATATGTCCGGACCTATAGATATCATCCGGGGAAGAAATCCTACCGGCGCCTCGAACTGGGCTTCGAAGTGATCGAGCGCGGCTCGAGCTTCGCACGAGGCACGGCCCGTGCGGCAATGATCGGCTCGGGCGTCGGTCATCCCACCCGGCTCTATGCAGTCGATCTCAAGCAGGGCCGGGCGAAAGAAATACTCGATCCCGGCGCCTGTGTCTTCTCACACGTTCAACTGGGCGCGGTCGAGAAATGGAGCTTCACGAGCTCGGGCGGAAAATCGATCGACGGACGCATACATTACCCACCGGACTTCGATCCGGAGAAGAGCTATCCCTGCATCGTCTACTACTACGGCGGCACTTCACCCGTGAATCGCTCCTTCGGCGGCCGCTACCCCAAGAACCTCTGGGCGGCAAAGGGGTACGTCGTATACGTCCTCCAGCCGAGCGGTGCGACGGGGTACGGGCAGGCATTCTCGGCCCGGCACGTTAACGATTGGGGGAAGACCACCTCGGACGAGATCATCGAGGGGGTAACGAAGTTTTTGGATGCACATCCGTTCGTGGACCGCTCGAGGATCGGCTGCATCGGGGCCTCCTACGGGGGATTCATGACGCAGCTCCTTGTAACGAGAACCGATATCTTCGCCGCCGCCGTCTCGCACGCCGGCATCAGCTCGATCACGAGCTACTGGGGCGAGGGATACTGGGGCTACGGCTACAGCGCCGTCGCCACGGCGGAGAGCTTTCCGTGGAACAGACGGGATATCTATGTTGATCAGAGCCCTCTCTTCTCCGCCGACAAGGTTCACACACCGCTCCTGCTCCTGCACGGCGCCAGCGATACGAACGTTCCGCCCGGCGAGAGCGATCAGATGTACATCGCCCTCAAGCTCCTCGGCAAGCCGGTCGAATACATACGCTTCGCGGAGCAGAACCATTTCATCCTCGACTACAAGAAACGCAAGATCTGGAACGACGCGATAGTATCCTGGTTCGACCGGTGGCTCAAGGAAGAGCCAGAATGGTGGAACAACATGTATCCGCCTCTCGAGGAGGAACCGGCCGGAGAGCCGGCTGATATCGGCCTGCACTCGGCAGAGCTCGAGGGGTGGGGAACGGTGCTCCTCGGCGAGGTCACGAGAGCGGCGATCGTCGATCATATACCCCACTGGGATGAGGAATACTTCACGTACGCACCCGACGCATCCCTCCTGCCCGAGATCCAGGAGCTCATGACGGGGGTCAAGCTCGTGATCGTACTCGGCACATGGTGCAGCGACTCTCAACGGGAGATTCCGAGACTCTGGAAGATACTCGACGAGATCGGCTTTCCCGCCCCGGATGCACGAACGTTCGCCGTGGGCAGCTCCCGCTTCACCGAGGATATGCCGATTGCCGCCGAGGCACTGACCTGGTCGACCGGGATCAAGGATCTCTACAAGATAGAGCTCGTGGCGACGATCATCGTCAACCGTGACGGGAGGGAGCTCGGGCGGATCATCGAGACGCCCGTAGAGTCACTCGAGAAGGATCTCTTACGCATACTGAAGAAGTGACGACACGGCCCGATCTCAGGTCTGACTCGTATTCGCCTGTGCCTTAACGCTCGGCAGCTCGAGCCCTGTCTTTTGCCGCCTATCGAAATACATGAGCAATAGGGCAAAGATAATGCCTATGAAGCTCAGCGATGCGAACATGATCTCCATGTTCGTATAGTCCCCTCCCGAGGCATCGACTACCTTACCCGCAAACCACGGGAAGAAGAAGAGACCGAAGTTCTGAATCCAGCCGATTATTCCGTATGCAGTGCCGAGGAACTTCTCCTTCACGAGGATCGGCACCGCCGGCCACAGGGCCGCCGGAACGAGCGAAAAGGATATTCCGAGCAGGATGAATGAAAAGATCGGATTGAGGCGTGTCAATCCAAGCAGCAGATGCGCAGGGAGGATCAACAGGGAGCCGATGATCATGATCTTGCCGCGATGCCCGAGCTTGTCCACGAAGAGGCCGAGCAGCGGAGTGAAGATCATCGAAGCCGTCATGATATATGAGGTGTACTGCCCGCCCTTTGCGGCGCTCAATCCCCACTTCACCTGTAGAAAGCGCGGTGCATGGTTCGTGAACGGGAACACGGCCGAGTAGTAGGTCAGGCAGAGCAGGCTGATCATCCAGAACGCCGGGCCGATCTTGAAGATATCGCCGAGGACGATCTTCTCCTCATCACCGCCCCCCTTCGCCTCCTCGGTCCTGCGATCGATAACGACATATATAAGGAAGAAGACGAAGCAGACGAGCATGATGATCGTGCTCACCCAGATCGACCAGCGGTAGGTGCCGGTCCGTTCGGCGACCTGAGCCGCGGAGTTCATTGCCAGAACCGTACCGAGACGCATAACGGTGATATTGAGTCCGAAGGCGAATCCGAGCTCCTTTCCCCTGAACCACCGGGCGATCACCTTGTTGGTAACGAGAAGCGTCGCCTCCGATCCGAAACCGAATACCATCCTGCCGATGAGCATCGTCATGAACGATGCACCTGCCCCGATCGATGTGATGAACGATCCGAGCAGGATCAGGAAGGCGTAAATGGTTCCCGCCTTGCGAACGCCGATTCTATCGATCAGGAAACCGGCGAAAATGAGGGTAAGAAAGAGATTCGGAATCGCATAGAAGGAGAAGAGCATGCCGAACCGGGCGTTATCCAGCCCCATGTCCCTCTGGATGTAATCGTTGATCGGGCTGAGGGCGTCGTAGATATAGTACGATCCGAACATGACCATACTGACGATCAGTAAGACCAACCATCTGAACCACTGTTTCTCCTTGTGTTCAGCATCAACAGCCATCAAGTCTCTCCCTTGTGCAGTCGACAGCAACCAGCCTTGTCATGACCGATACACCAACATACTATACCATACCCGCATACCAGACAAGGGATTAGATGGCGGCCGGTATCGCTCTGTATCCACCCTGCCGCAATCCCGGCGACGGTACGGGTGAAGCCGTATCGATCGTCGCCGCCGCCCTGCTCCCGCATCACGCTACACGGTTAGAACTTGCCGGTATACTTGCTCCACAGATGATCGCCAAGCTCCCAGTAGCTCTTCGTGACCCGGCCGCAGAAATCCTCCGTGTAGCTGGTCAGGTAGCTCCGGGCCCGCTTTGTACTCTTCCCGTGCAGGGCTAGTGCCCTCTCCTCGACCGCCGGCTGTGCCAGGAGCGCCTCCTCCTCGAAGGCGACCCGTACCGAGTCGACATCGACCCTCATGTGGCCCCACTTCTGTGCCGAGAGATCGGCAACGCGGTTGAAGGCCCACCAGGCGCAATCACGTTTGTACCGGGGTCTCCCGCATACCTTCCACGAATCGGGAACATCCGTGATCCCGCAGTAGAGTGGTACATAGCTCGTCATCGCCGGATTATCCCAGCCGAGCCACACGACGCCGCCGATCACGTCGGGAAGCCAGTCACGGGACTGCGTGATCGTAACATACGTGCAGTAGTAACGGGCAATGCAGCGCTCGCCCCGCCACCCCCAGCCGCCGTTTACCTTGAACAGTGGCATCATATCGTAGTGCATGAATGGATTGGCATAGGGGCTCTTGATGAATCTCCCCTCATTCTCCGGATCGGAAACGAGCATGTACTTGGTCATATCGAACTCCGTATCCTCGTAAGTATCACGGAAGATCTCCATCATCTTCGCAAGGGTGACGAGTGTATCGGGTTTCACGGAGAAAGGGTAGTTCTCGGCGTTCGGATCGAGCTCGAGGGAGGGGGCCACGAGATCGAATACCCGCCATTCCCTCCGACGGGCCGCCATGCTCGCCCGACTTTCCGGATCGTACGCGTAACAGAACTGAAAGGGCAGGCCCGAGTCGGGATCCCACCATCCGTGCTCCACAGCCACGTCGGAGACGTTCTTCGAAGCCATGAAGTAGTCGGGATCACTGAGATCGATCTCCCTGATTCTGCTTGCGTTTGCATTGACACCGATATGGTCGTCCGGGATGCGTCTGGCGGCCCAGACGGCCCCGATGCAATCTTCCCCGCAGCCGATGATCTCGAGGTGCCACGCCTCGTTCTTGTCGGTAATCGTGAGGCATTCGCCTCCGTCATTGTATCCGTACTCCCTCGTGAGCTCGTCGATCACGCGGATCGCCTCCCGTGCCGTACCTGCCCGCTCGAGGGCCAGACGACAGAGCTCGTCGCAACTGAGCATGGCATCCTTGTTACGGAGCTCCTTTCGTCCCCCGAATGTCGATTCGCCGACCGCCACCTGGAGCTCGTTCATACAGGGGTAGGCCGTGTTGATATAGCCGTAGGTCTCGCGAATCTGAGGGATGGTACCGGCCACATGTGCCGTATCGAGCCCGGTAGCGCCGCGGATAAAGCGTCTCCCCGCATAGACCTCGCAGAGAGAACCTTCTCGGTGCTTGATGCGCGGGACGATCGAGAGCCAGGTTCGATCCACCCTGCTATCGCACGTATGCGATGTCATAACGGAACCGTCCGCCGATGCTTTCTTTCCCACCAGGATAGTAGTACACGCGCGGGCGGCGGCACCGGCAATGACCACCAGCAGCAGGATGGCAATATAGGTGCGGATAAGCTTCGAAATCACCTTGTACCCCCTTGAAATCGCACAATAGAGATCTCTTGGCAACGTAAAAATGTACCATAGCAATCGTACCGAGAGAGTGCAATATCAAAAGGTCCCATCACATGATCCCGCTACTTCCCTCCCGGTGTTTTTGCACCCCCCGAACCGATATTTCACCCCTAAAAAAATGCGCCTGGTGACAAAATTTTTAATTTGTTTTTTCGAAATTTACGGTATAATAGATGTATCAACGATCGGCAAAGGAGAGTAGAGAGAGAAGACGCATTCCATTCAAAGATCGGCCAGGCTCAAGAGACCTATCGATACAGTACCGTTTCCTGCCTTTATACATTCCCAGGACAACCCTGAATCGATACCAATCTTGTGAGAGGTGGGCGCAGCACATTCAACGGTGGGGCGCGTTGGCCGCCGGTCTTTGAAGGAACACACGGAGGAGGTGCCCGTATAGAGCAGAAAAGACAATATCAACGTTCGCAAATGAAACGAAAGCAACTGATCTGTGAAAGGATTTTCGAGGAATGGCTAAGAATCTGTACGTAGGGAACATTCCCTTTTCGATGAGTGATGAACAGCTCGGTGAGATCTTCAATCCATATGGAACGGTTAGCTCTTCCCGGGTGATCCGTGACCGATTCACCGGCCGGTCGCGGGGCTTCGGCTTCGTTGAGATGGATGATCCCGAGGAAGCCGAGAAGGCCGTGGGCGAACTCAACGGAAAGACGGTTGAAGGACGCATCATCAAGGTCAGTGAAGCGAGACCTCGTGAGGATCGTGGAAGACCGGGCGATGGCAGGAGAGACCGGGACTTATAGGCTGAACAGGCTGGACCGTCCGAAAGACACAATAGAGGAATTAAAAGCTGGCGGGGCCGACGAGACTCGAACTCGCGACCTCCGGCGTGACAGGCCGGCGTTCTAACCAAACTGAACTACGACCCCGCACATGCTATATATTCGAAGTAGAATCGTACCTCTTCCTATCCGACTGTACCATCTAAATTGTCTTCCGGTACATTCAAGGTAAACCAAAAATTGGCAGATCCCCCTGCCAATCGTATCTATCTATAGCAGGGTTACGGCTAAATGTCAAACGGTTTCTGGCTCACCGGAGGGCAGATGACGTTGAGACCAAACAATCCCTGCCGTATCCCACCGATGCACGGGATCATGTGCATTCATGCATACCGGGACGCTACAGGCCCATGATCATGCTGCCGGTAATCCCGGCGGCCGCATCATAGAGGCCGAAGGTACATATCACGGTGAGCTCCCCGGGCAGAAGCTCCGCGGCATACGGCCAGCCGGCGATGACTGCTACGGACGTCTGCGAACAGCACTTGTGGAGGATATCATATGGAACGGGGCGTCTGCCAACGAGGACGAGAACAGCCGGCGATCCCGGCCCGCCGCTCAACGGGGTGAATTCGAAGAGCCTGGACTCCTCACCGCTCCCGGGGACCTCGAATACGGGACCGGGGTGGAGCCGCTCCTGCGAAACAAGCTCGTCAAGATGATCCGCAGAGACGTTCCCTTTCTCTCCGGTGCCGGCCAGGATTGAGTGCAGGCATCCAATGAACCTCCGTACGACGTCGTTTTCGAAATCCTCCCGTTCACCAAGGAAGGTGAGCCTGAATCCGCCATCCCCGCCGACGGGAAGTGCCGCCGAAGGATCCCGGATCACCTGCACGGACTTCTCGGCGATCCGCCGGTACGGTGTGTCGTCGAAACGGCCTCCACTATCACCCGGAATGTCCCCCACCCTATCCCCCGCGATACGCGCCCTAAGGGCTTCGATCCTTCGATACGATTCCCCATCCCCTAATCCGGGCGGCTCGCCCCTACCCCCCCATAACCCGTCAGCCGCTCGTCCCGCATCCTCGAGCTCTGCAAATAGGAGCCCTACCGACCGTGAGAATAGGAGAAGATCGTTCCCCGCCCCGAAGGCATACCGAAGCAGATCGATCGTGGCATCCCCTCCACGCCTGTCCATCGGCTCCGTCCGGGCGGGTACGTCACCTCCCGGTACCGCTCGGTGCGCCCCCTCCATCTCGAGTGCATCCGTGATCACCACACCGTGAAATGCCATCCTCTCGCGGAGGAGACGAAGGACGATGTTCGGATCGAGCGATGCGGGAGGCATACGTTCCGCCATGGCTAGGTGGCCGACCATTACCATATCAGCACCAGCCTCGATTCCCTCTGTGAAGGGAAGGATCTCCCGTCTTTCGAGCCGCCCTATCGTGGTGCCGAGCACCGGAAGGGTATGGTGCGAATCGGTGCCGGTACCGCCGTGGCCCGGAAAATGCTTGATGCACGTGATGGATCCCCCGGCGGCGAATGCGGTAATGGCGCAATGAACCCATTGCGACACCTCGACCCGGTCCTCACCGAACGACCTCGTCCCGATCACGGGATTCAAGGGCTCCGTGTTGATATCCGCAACGGGGCCCAGGATCGTGTTCACCCCACACAGGGAGAGACGATGAGCGGTCTCTGAGAAGGCCTTATCGCCAAGCGAGTGATCGCCAGCCCGGGCGATGGCCATCTGTGCAGGCGGAACACCGATCGCTCTAGCAAGCACCGATATCCTGCCGCCCTCATGGTCCGCCATGATTAGGGGAGGAAGACCCGAGGACTCCTCGACGATCCGGCTCACCTCCGCCGTAAGCCCCTGTGTCTGCCTCAGGGATGAAACGTTTCTGGAAAAAAGGATGACCCCGGCTGGTGGATATGCAGAGAGTATTGCACGTTCCGTATCCGAGAGACCGGTTCCCTCGATTCCGACAACGAACCGGCTGGCCATTCGACTGAGGATCGAGCTCGTCATCTGCATTCACTCGTCGCACGGAGGTCTTCAGCACCGGAGTGCGGTCCGGATGGGCGGAACATGAAGGATTCTCTCGACTCAGTAGAAGCGGACGATCACGATGCCGGGATAATAGTGCCCGAGAATCTCCTCTGCCGAATACCCAAACTCCGCCATCCGCACTGCACCGGCCTGGCACATGCCGACACCGTGCCCGTTTCCACCGCCCACGAGATTCACCGAGACGACCTTCCCCCGTGCCCTCTTCACACTCATCTTGAACAGCGTGCTCTTGAGTATCGCATTGGAGTTTGGATCTGGTTTCAACACCCACCGGATCCGATCACCATCGATACGGTACGTACCGTGGGTGGTTACGATTTTGATGGATGTGATCCTTCCGTCCGGGGAGGTGCCGAGCTGCTTCAGATCGGTCAGCGACCCCACCGCATCGCGCCTGATCTTGAGTTCCCCGGGAAGAGTTTTCTTCAACATGCGCTCGAGTGTATTTCCGCTCCAGTGCACCCGCCAGCGGAAGTGCGGCGAGCGGCTGCAGAATGAGTTGCTCCCTCCACGTTCCGATGCATCCCTCCCGCCGTGCAGGTAGGGATACGAGTCCTTCCACGGCCAGCAGATCCTGATATCGGCGGTGTGCCCCCCGCAGCAGGCCGAATAGTACGCCCGGACCGGCTCCCCGCGCCACAATGCCACGCGGCCCCGTGTCTCGTCGACCGCACGGGAGGCCTCCGGGTCCTCACCATTAACACCCTTGTAGACCTGGTCCATAATCGTGGCCTGCAGGTCGTACATTTCACCTTTTTTCTCTTCGAGCTTGCTGAGAGCGTAGGACCGCGATGCGATCGCCTGGACGCGGTACGCCTCGAATTGATCCGATTTCAGGTAACCGATCTCCGCCGGGAGCACCCCTTTGAGGTAGTCATCTATCTCGAGCACGTTGATGGTGATAACTTTACCGTGCACGGGCCTGAATATGAACCCCCCCCGGTACGCCCTTCCGTTGATATAGATATGCCCCCTACCGTGCGGCACTATCGATACCACCGGAGCATCGAGAATGGCCTCACCACCCCTCTGAAAACGAACAAGTTCCTGGGCGCACCGGACCGTGAAATCACCGCTTTCCTCGAGGCGCGTCCCCTCGCTCACCTCGAGCTCTCCACCGATATGAAACGATGTCGTCGCCTTTACCCTGACGTTATTGCGCGCATCGAGGATGAGGACTCGAACCACGGGCGGTCTGTCCAGCGGCACACCGGGTGTCACAACCGGCACGGCCGGCTTCGTGACTTCCGGCCTCCGCACGACCTCCGGACCACCACACGAAGAGAGTATGAGCGCCAGGGTCAAGGCCATGGCCGTTACGACACAAGTAGTACCGCTCCTTCTCATCCTTATCAACCTCGGATCTTGACCCAACAGCAGCACGATATCATACACGTGTAACTGCCCACTCACATCACCCTCATCAACCTCGGATTTTGATCCGATAGCAGCACCATACACGTGTAATTATCCACCGCAACCGGCGGACATGAAGAACCAGCGAGAGGTTACTCCTCATGGAGGGAAGAAAAACTCGCCACAGAGGACGGCTTCGCCACCAGCCGTCGAGGTCCCCGTGCTCTTCAGCGCCCGGAGGCTCGGCCGCCCTTTCCCCTCACCGGTACCGCCGACCTCACAGGCCTCGCTGCTCTCGTGGTGAAGTGATTCATTCGCCAGGAGGGCAACAGCGACCGCCTCACGAACCTCACTGTCGAGACCGAACCGGTCCATCATGTCATCGACCATCCCCTGTAGTATCGGTTCCTTCACCGGAAGGAGCCCGCCCTTGGCGTTTTCAACGCCTATCAGGAACCGGCTGGCAACCGTGCAGTTGGTCATCTCGCTGAAAACGGAAGGGTCGTTCGGGAAGCTCCGGCTGCCGATCTCCATACATTGCAGTCCAATGAGATCGATCCAGCCGGACGGTGTCCCAACCTGCTCGAGAGTCCCCTCGAAGAGCTGGAAAAGATGATGCAACACGAGGAAGTTGATCCCTGCCGTTTCTTCGGAATCGAGTTCGGACTCCCGTTCGAGCGCTTCGAGTGTCGCAAGGAGCTCCCCCGGAAGTGGATAGCTGCGGAATCCGTGCAAGTCGAGTATGGTCTCATTGCCATACCCGCTCACCTCGACCACTGCTGCACCCAATCGCCCCGGTGTATTGCCGGTCTCGATACCGACGATGATCCGCTTCTTCTTCTCCTTCAACGCATTCAGATGCTTGTCCAAGTGATTACCTCCGAATCGAAACCAACCGGATACCCGCTATACTATCCGCTCATAGCTTCAATACTCCGTTGCCGCCCGGATCCGTGTTCCGCCCCTACCTGTAATGAAGCGGCTGAAGAGTGTGTATCCGACCCGACAAGGGCATCATAAAGAAGAAGGGAAAGATGGGTAAAGGGATTTTTCGGCATGCCCGGCACTCAGGCTTCGCGGACCTGTTATGTGATTGTACGACAATACATTACACCGGCTGCACCGGCCTTTAATCTCTTTGGATGGATAATGGGAATGACGAACGTACCAGCTATTCCAGCTTCACGCATTTTCCTGTCATCGTGAGCTCCGTGCCTCCCAGAACCACCTGCAGGAAATAGATGTAGGTCCCGTTCGCAATCCGATCTCCCGCCGAATCCCGTCCGTCCCAGTAGACGGAATTGGGCAACGGATAGAGTGCGGCATCGAGCTCACGGGACTCGAGTTCGAACCTTCTGATGTGTGTGCCGCTCACATTGTATATATCAATGCTTCCTGCCTCCACGGGAAGGTTCAGCGTGTAGACGATGTTCGTTCCTTCGCTGAACGGATTGGGGAATGCGAAGCTCTCCATCTCGAGCTGATCGCCGGTCACTGTGAAGAAGAAGTCCTTCAAAAAGTCTCCGACCTTCACGGTGAGCTTCTGATCTCCCGCCGAGAAGGTGTATCTGAAGGCGGCCTCCCAGTGCAGGGAATCCTCGGGATCGGGGACGGTGAAACTGACACCGGTCATTTCGACATCGTTGAGCAGGAGAACCGGCTCCTGCGAGAGGTATGCTGGGAAATCGACCTCAAGCCGGAACCTTCCCGTAGGGGGCGATTCCACGCCCGGTGTGATCTCGATGTTGTCTTTGTAGAAAAGCGACACGGATGTTTCGAACGGGATCTCCAGATACCCCACCTCGACACCCTCGGGAGAGTCGACCCTGAAGACTATCATCCCGTCCTCGAGGTTCACCGTGTAGTCGAGATCGGCACGGTATGAGCGTGCATAGGTTTTATCCTCGTCCGTAAGAGGTGTAATCTCAAGCGTATCGGTTCGGTCGTCCCCATCAACGAAACATCTGATCGCGCCGAGGGCTATCACATCGCTCGCTAAAAACCGTATCGTACAGTCATTGGTTCCGTTCATGGCCCTGAACGAATCGGCGGCCACCGATACCCAGCCATCCCCCCAGTTCGCCTCGAGTGTCATGAGCGGTGGGCCCGGATCGAGCCTCGTCATCGGATCGCCGAGAAGCAGGTACCTGAGAACCTGCCGGTATCCGTACGAGGTGCTGCCTATATGTTCGATCTCAGCCTTGGTGATCGCTTCGCCGAGTATCCAGTGAGAACCCGTATACTCCTTCAACGGGGGTACGGAATCACTTGGAGGATCCTGGAAGATGACTCTGTGCATCCGTTCGCAGAAGCGGGCGTTCTCGCTGAGGTACTCGTATCCGGTACTGGCGTAGGATGCCACCGATCCCTTTCCCGGTTTGAATAGAATCTGTTCACTGAAGCAGTCCCCGTTCGGGCCGTCGTAGGTGCGCTGGAGCTCGTTTAGGGGTGCGAATTCGCTGATGTGGCATCCCACGCCGATAAAGATATTCAATCTGTTATTTATGGCCAGACTGTCGAGGTCGTCGTACTGCGCGAAGGTCGCAAACCCGGCCTCTGTTGTCAATGTGGATCGGTTCGCATGCCCCTGGAAGGTGAAAAGGAGACTTCCCTCGTTCAAACGCCGGATGAGGTACGGTGTGAAGTAGGTGCGCGTCGTATCGTTCGCCCTGGAGTAGACTGCCGGCCCTGACTCCGAATTATTCTCGTGTGCCCCGTCGGTCCAGTGCGACAGGAATAGCCTCTGGATATCGAAGCCGCCCGGGAGTGCATCGTCGATCCAATCTGCGATCCTGCCCATACTCGACTCGAACTCGTTTTCATAGTACCGGTACCGGTAGTCACTGCCCCTCCCTGACCACGAATCGTCCGAAAAGAGAATGACCCGGCGCCGCCATGTTTCATCCTGAGAGGATTGCTCGAAGTGTATGAGCTTTGAACGTATCGCCCGCAACTCGCTATCGGATCCCACCGGGAAGCGGCCCAGAAAGACATCGGGGAAGCTATCGCTCCCGTCCTCATCGAGGAAGGAATACCACCGGTCGGAAGCAACAACCTCATCATCGTACGACTGGCTGATCACCCCGACGGAATAGGTGTATGTAGGAACGAAATCAGGGCCGGAGGCGGCTACGATCCGTTTTCTGTCCTCGTTACTATCCCCGACGAGCAGCACAAACTCGACGCCCCATTGGTCCACCCCATACCTGAGAAAGCGCTTGATCGCCTGACAGGAGGGCAGACCGCCGTTAAACTCGTCGTACACATCGGCGACATCGACCGTCAGTATCCGGTAGCCGCCATTGCTGCGTCGCCATTCGGCGTACACACGCATCGAATCTACGAAATCGGCATGGGACACGATGAGGGCGTCGTATGGACCCGTCTCTTCACGGATATGGGATGGACTGTCGATCGAGACCATCCCGGTCGGAATGTACTCTCCCATATTATCCCCGAGCAGGATGAAGTGGCCGTCCGCATCGGACTCGATGTTGAAGGTGCAGGTGTAGGTCTCTCCGTCCTGCGTGTAGAATTCGGAAGGCAGCTTAATATAGCGAGGGCTCCCGAGATCGGTAATATCGAGCAGGTATCCTTCGTTAATGGAAAATCCCGGTATCGTGACCGTTGCGGTATTGATGATGGGGCTTTCCTGAATAGAGAACTCGAGCATGTCGTCGTAGGATACGAAGCTGCGCGGGTAGGTGACGGAGAAATCGTTTACGAGAAAGCCGTAGGTCACATCGGTCCGGATAACGAGCTCGTTCTCGCCATCTGTGAGCCAATCGGATGTAACCGCCTCGTAGTTGAATGTGAAATCACTTTTCGAATTGATCGTTTCCACACCGAGCAGGTGCTCCCCGGTACCCGAATTCCTCACGGATATCTCGAGATGTTCCTCGTTGATATCATACCGGGTCCCTGTCACTCGAACGGTTACAGAAAACGTTCTCGAGGGTACCGGATCATGCACCGTAAACGGAAGGGCGATCTCCAATTCCACATATCCTGTCACGTAGTTGAAGTCGCTGGCGCCGGGCCGGGCCCTTTTATGATAGTACGTATCCGTCCTCCCATGGACCGTATACTGGGACTCCACGGGGATCATGCCGCTCTCGGCGGGAAGCGGTGGACGTTCCACCCAGAGCGCCCCGGGTACCTCCTCCTCGAGCCACACCGTGTTGTTGTCGGTGAACGATGCATCCGTATCTCCCGCTTCCGTATCGTCCTTGATTCCCAGCACATAGAAGATCATACGGTCGTCCCCATCGAAGAATCCGGTATTGGGAGAGCTTCCCTCGATAACAAGCAGTGGAATATCCACTTCCCGCAGGAGATCGGGCTCCGTCTCATCGTAGTAGTACTTCTTCATTGCGAAGAAACCAGTGGGAAGGTTCGGTGACAGCAGCCCGGCATCAATCAATGAATCCGCCCTGAGGCTGTAGAGGCCGGTCTCGTGTATGGCGATCTTGAGCTTTTTACCCGCCTCGTACGGCTTCCGCATGCTCCGTCTCGGCCTGAGCTGCCTCCTGAAGCGTGAGACATCCTCCGGATTGACCAGCAGGTCACTATAGAGCCTATCCCACGCACCGGAACCGGACGGCGGCCTCAGAAGATCCTCCATCTCAACAGCACCTCGATCGTACCCGTCGAACTCCACCCGGATAGAAAGTCTGCGCACCAGTGTCAAGCCGCCGCTGTCGATACGGATCGGATTAACCCTCACGGGCAGCACGCGTTGCCGTCCCATAAAGGAGGGATCCCCCGACTCGATTACAGGGGGGGGACCGCTCTCCGCCCACGGATCGGATGGATGGAAGACCTCGGTGACCGGAATGCCGTTCTCCCCCTCGATGAACCGTTCCCCGGGCACCCGGACCAGTCGAAGATCTCCGAGCTTCTCGGTTTCCAGAACGGTGAATGTCACACGCACGTCCCCCCGGGGAGGGACGGCGATATAAAAGGACCTGCCGGGCACCTCAACCGCACCAGGGGGCGAAAAGGAACCGTATCCCGGAAGGTACAGGCGGACATGTCCCTCGCCGGCCGGGACGATTCCAGGCTGCGGTACCTCGACTTCGAAGGTGACTGAACGCACCCCGGTAGACGTGATACGGACCTCCCGAGACGATGCCATGCCTCCCGCACAATACAGGACGGCAACAACCAGGGCCGTGACGAGGCATGTATCTTTCCTCATGCGGCGTTTCCTAACCAACAATACTCTCCTTGCTTTCAGGGGTGCCAGTCAGGGGCTATTGTGGCGATATGAATAATCCTTCCTTCTCTCTAAAATGTAGTGAGCACGGGAACCGGGGACAAGATAAAAATTTCGTTACCGATAAAACGATACCTTCTTATCCATCTTCCCGGTGAGCATGGGGCTGCTGAGCAAGGATCGGCGTGTCGATGTACGAATACAAAAGGGGTTCCCCTCAACAGGGGAACCCCCTCTATCATTTCACGCTTCCTGCAAAGCGATCGAAAGACCGTTCCTACTTGAACTGATCCTTGATCGCTCCCCAGCTTGCTTCCTCCGTGCCAACGCAATCGGGCGGCGGGCACTCCTGGTTAAGCAACAGCTTCGTGTGTACAACGGCGCACTCTGTCGGATAGCCAGGATCACAGTTCGCAAACTGCACACATTCGATATTGGGATCCGGATGTTTCACGATCGAGATATCGGTCGCAGTCGGATCGGTGACCCAAAGTGCCTGGTGGAACGGCCATATCCATGTCCAATGGCAATCAGCGAAACAGACGCTCATTCCGGTATCGAGCGTTCCGAGGGTCACGGAGACCAACGGGTTCGTCGTGACTGTGCTCTGAATGACATTGGCGGGATATACACACATGAACTCGGCACAGATCATACCCTTTAAACTGGGAAGGCACCAGATCCACATCTCAACCGGATAGAAGCCCTCACCGGTCACACAGCAGGTTACGTGCTCATCGGTATACAGGCCAATGTATCCGTGTGGAGGAAGCTGCGCCAATGCAGCGCCTGAGAGAAACAGGACCGCGAGCGCAAGCAGTAAAGCTTTCTTCATCTCTTCACTTCTCCTGGTGTCATGCCTAGTAAGTCAATCCAAGTTTTACCAGCACTGCCCGTTTCACATGCATGGAAGAGTGTGGTGTTTAGCAATCGTGACACTTCTTGCTATACTCTAGCCACCACCCCTTCCCCTCGTGGCCTCGTGGCTGGATGAACGATCCATCACCCAGCCACAGCCTACGAATGTTGTTCACCTATACTTCGAAAGTAATGCCAATGCGTAACAGCAATACCTTCTTTACAATCCAACTCCCTCGCAGCATCCCTATAGACGAATGTATCAACAGGGTCGCCAGATCGTACTTGGTGAGCGATTACGGTCCGCAATTGTGCTGGTAGTGCTCTCCCATGAACGCGAAGTCACTCAGGTTACAGCAGGTGTCATCGTTGTAATCGCAGCACGAGTTGTAACCAGCATCGCCTTCACACTTGTTGTAGCTCTGCCCGAAGACACCGAGGTCTCCGAGGACGACCTGACAGTCGGCCGTCAGATCAGGGCTCACAATGATAATGTCAAGGCAAATAGGTGTTTCAAGGAGACAATCCGGGTCCGCGCCTCCGAGATCATCGAGGATGATCTTACCCTGGACAGCAAGGTAGACGCCGTCTTCGAGAACACAGCCACCGCCTGCTATACGGCCGGAGATGGTCGTCTCACCGTTCGCATTTGTCAGCGAATCGGCGACAATACCACCCGGGCAGATGCACAGCTTATCCGGCGGTGTTGCGTCTTCTGTACAGGCACCCATCCAGTAATCGGTCCAGGGAATACCCGGAATACCTGCCCCGGCAGCATCCCTGACGACTACGCGGATGTAACTGTTACCGGTGCCGCACATATCCCTGATGAACTCGAAGTCACCAGCCGGGCAAATCGAAAGCCTGCAACCCTCGTCGACAACCCAACACTCACTCTCGCAGTCATCGACATCACCCGCGTAGACTGCAGTTGCGAATACCAGCAGCAAAGAGAAAAGCAGAACTTTTCCTTTGAACATCTCTTTAACCTCCTAAACCTCCTTAAAGGTTCGGGAACCTTTAGCTTAAATAGACAGGTTTGGGGGTAACACTAACCTCCTTCCGCACGTTGGTGTTGGAGATACCAAATACTTACTCGACGAGGGAATTCTAACACAAGAGAGAAGACAATGTCAACCCTTAATTAACGGGCATTTGGGAGCGTTTCGGCCCACTTGTGAACAGCAGTGCCATACCGAATCAGGAGGGGCCATCCATGCGCTATTGAATAACTAAAACCCATTCCAATATTTGGAGTTATGAATTTCTTTCTGGGATTTTTCCTCCACCCGCCGGCGTAACATTCAGGCATCCCAACAAATCATTCATGATGCGGACATGAAAATTTATTATACCATTCGATTCTAATACACACAAAAAACGGCAGTTCCATCGTTTTTACAGAAAAATTCCATCCTTTACGTGAGTTTTTTGAAACATTTTCCTTGAATTATTAGTAACTAAATAGTAGTATTCATTTATGAATAATACAAAGTTAATAATGATAGAAAATTATTATTAATCATGTGGCTGGTCGATAGATGCAGAAGAATCACATCAACGTTCCTTTAGCTCTTGTGTATGGTTACGAATGAAAGAGGTGCCTCAGTTGAACGATCCCAACTCTGCCGATAAGAAATTCCAGAAGGAGCTGAATGCCGGCATCGTTTCACTCGTGCTGCTGAATGTTCTGGGACGTGCGGATGAACCGACCTACGGTTACCAGATTGCACGGGAGATCGAAACCGTTAGGGAAAACCTCCCTATTATGAAACAGGGAGCCTTCTACCCCGTTCTCAGGTCCCTCGAGAACAGCGGGCTTCTCGAGAGCACCGTGGAACCTTCGGTGTCGGGGCCTCCCCGGCGGTACTACCGTATCACGGGGGCCGGCCGCGAAGCGCTCGAACGGTGGACGACGATCTGGCAAGAGACTCGTAACTTTGTCGATTCTATATTGAAAGGAATCTAGTATGAGCAACCACATACAGGGATATCTGGATCAGTTGAAATCGGCGCTTGCCGGTAGCGATCCCGCTCTCGTCCAGGACGCACTCGCCGATGCCGAGGAGCATCTGACAACAGCGGTGGAGCAAGCCATAGCCGGACAGCCCGGAACGACCGAAGAGGAGGTACTACCCATGATTGTCGAACGATACGGAACGCCGAACGAGGTCGCCTCGGCGTACAGGGAGATCGAAACACATACGAAGCCGGCACTCGCTCCCTCCGAGGGACGGGAAAGCCGATCCATCGCCGCACGATTCTTCGGTGTGCTCGCCGAGCCCAGAACGTACGGTGCGCTGCTGTATATGATCCTCTCACTCGTGACCGGGATCATCTACTTCACGTGGGCACTAACCGGTTTCTCCCTCTCCATAGGGCTCATCATACTGATCATCGGGATCTTCGTCGTCGGCTTCTACCTCCTCTCCCTCCGCGGCATCGCCCTCGTAGAGGGACGCATCGTCGAGGCGCTGCTCGGGGTGCGGATGCCACGCAGGCCGCTCTTCTCGCATAAGGGGCTCGGTCTGTGGGGGCGGTTCAAGGATCTCGTCGCCGACCGGCTCACATGGACGGCACTCGCCTACATGATCATCCAGCTCCCGCTGGGTATCATCTACTTCACCCTCGCCGTGACCCTGGTCTGCACCTCCCTCGGTCTCGTCGCCTATCCGGTGCTGTCACTGATATTCGATGTGCCTATCATGGTAACGGGGAACGTGTACTACTACGTACCGGGCTGGGCTCTGCCGTTCGTGACCATCATCGGCTTTCTCCTGCTGGTTCTTACGATGCATCTCGCCCGGCTCATCGCGATGATGCACGGGGCGATCGCCAAGCTCATGCTCGTGCGGGAATAGCGGTGCGGCTGCAAGACCCACCGGAATCGTTTACTTACAGAGGGAGGGAGGAACCGCAGATTGTTCCTCCCTCCCTTGTATCGTTGACCCGCAAGGTATCCGTTGATCAAGACCGATGCTTTGCCTCCCTGCGGCCCGCCGCCGTCAGTTTATCCATGATCGTATAGGTTGCCGGTATCACGAAGAGGGTGAAAAAAGCCGAGATCAATACACCGCCGATCTGAACGATCGCCATCGGGGCTCGGAACTCAAGGCCGGCGCCGCCGACCGCCTGCGGGATCATCCCTACGGCGATGGCGAGGTTCGCCATGAGGATCGGCCTGAGACGGGTGGGGCATGCGGCAAGGAGGGCCTCCCTGACGAGCATTCCCTGCTTTCGTAGCTGGGCGGTGTAGTCGAGCATGAGGATCGCGTTGTTCACGACGATTCCCACGAGCATCACGACCGACATCAGGGAGAATATGTTGATCGTCTCGCCGGACAGGAAAAGGGCGATCGAGACACCGATGAGCGCCAGTGGCAGGGTGATCATCACCGTGATCGGGTGGACGAAGCTCTCCAGGATGGCGGCCATCACGATGTATACGAGGATGATCGCCAGAATGAGGGCCGTGAAGATCGAGGCGAAGGATTCGTCCTGTATCTCGGCGTAACCACCGTACCTGACGGTAACATCCGGCGGCAGTGTGATCCCGGCAAGCTCCGCATCGATCATGGCACGCGCCTCGCTCAGGGTACCGGATCCGATGTTGGCGGAGACTTCAACCATACGCTGTTTATCCTTACGCTGGATCTCCGAATCGCCCGACCGGGTCCTGAGATCTCCGATATCTGCAAGGGGAACGGTAAAGCCTGCACGGGAAGGCACCGGAATATCCTCTAGGAAGGCCGGATCACGGCGCGCATGCTCGGCGTATTTGACCACGATGTCGTACTCCTCGCCCCCCTCACGGTACACACCCGCCTCCACACCCTCGTATGCAGCCCTGAGCAGTGTACCCATCGTTGCCGTCGTGAGTCCGCGTTCGGCAAGCTGCCTGCGCCTCGGAAGCACGTTGATCTCGGGCTTTCCCGCCTCACGGCTCGTCTGGATCTCCACAAGGCCTGCCACTCTGCTCACGGCGGCGAGCACCTTGTCGGCCGCTTCATCGAGCGCCGCCTGGTTGTTCGAGAGAACCTCGATAGAGAGCTCGGCCCCGCCACCGCTCTCTCTCTCTTCCTCCGTCACGAGTATCTCCGCATCCGGTATGCCGGCGAGCTCGGGCCGGATGACGTTCATGAACTCTGTGACGTGGAGGTCACGCTCATCGGGGCTTACGAGTGTAGCGATTATGGCGGCATCCTCCACGCCCCGGTTACCTCCCCCTATCTTGACGATTACCCCTTCCACCTCTTCATGGCTTCGCAGGATATCTTCGACACGCGATGCGACCTCCCGTGTCCGCTCGATGCTCGTACCAGCAGGAAGCTCCGCCTGGACGATTACCATGTTTTGATCGATCTTGGGCATGAACTCGCCGCCCACGAACCTGAATAGGAAGATGGCGAGGAAGAATCCCACAACGGCGATCGTGACCGGGATCCATCGCCGGGAGATGAAGACGCCGAGTATGTCCCGGTAGCCAGAAGCCATCCGCTGGTAGAAACCATCCCAGCGTCTGCCCAGGCGTTCGCCTAATCCGTCGTATCGAGGATCGCCCGGCTTCGCCTTGGGCCGGAGAACCCTGGCGGAAAGCATCGGAACGATCGTGAAACAGACAAAGAGTGAAAAGATGGTCGCATAGACCACCGTGAGACCGAACTGAAGGAAGAAGCGGCCGATGATCCCATGCATGAAGGCGATCGGAGTGAAGACCACGATATTGGTGAGGGTCGAGGCCATTACGGCCACGGCGACCTGCCCCGTACCCTGCACGGCAGCCTCGTACGGTTCGGTCCCGTCGTGGACGAGCCGGCTTATGTTCTCGATAACGACGATCGAGTTCGTGACAAGGGTGCCGATCGAGATGCCGAGTGCCATAAGCGACATGATGTTCAATGTGAATCCGGAACCGTCCATGATGAGAAAGGTCGCCACCACGGAGACGGGCATCGAGATGGCCGCTATAAGGGTCTGGCGCCAGCTATGGAGGAATGCCAATAGCAGGATCGCCGTGAGCATGATGCCGATGGCGATATTCTGCAGTACATCGTTCACGGCATCCTCTACGAACGTCGCCGAGTTGTGCGAGATGGTGATCTGGATGTCCGGAGCGATCGTCGCCCGAAGCCTGTTGAGTGCTCTGTAGACACCGTGGGAGACCTCGACGGTGTTTCCGTCCGAACGCT
Organism: bacterium; assembly: GCA_020350885.1. Classification (GTDB taxonomy): domain Bacteria; phylum Krumholzibacteriota; class Krumholzibacteriia; order Krumholzibacteriales; family Krumholzibacteriaceae. The sequence goes on from CP070727.1 coordinate 2,794,465, forward strand.
TATTGATCGAAAGCCCGATCACCGCCTGGCCGTTGTAGGTCGATGACTCCCTGAGCTCCTCGGTCGTATCCAGAATATCCGCGACCTCCGAGAGAGGCACGGAGCCCCCTCTGGGTAGCGGCAGGCGGAATTCGGCGAGCTCTTCGGGGGTGGTCACCTCACCCACCATCCGCAATGTGATCTCCCGGGGCCCTCTCGTGATATGACCGGCTGGCACATTGAGATTACCGGCCGCCACGATCCCCACGACATCGAGGAGACTGAGCCCGTAGGGGCGGAGCCGCTCCGGAGCCACCTCGATGCGGATTTCACGCTCCCGCTTACCGGTGATGCCCACCTCTGCAATACCATCGATCCGGCTGAGGCGTTCCTTTATGACCTTGTCGGCGATCTGATAGATCTCCTCAAGCGGCCGGGGTCCGGAAACGGCGACCTCCATGATCGGGAAAGCCTGGATGTCGAATTTCTGGATGACCGATTTCTCTGCATCGTCGGGCATCTCCGCCTGTATCGCATCGACCTTGTCCTTGACATCTATGGCATCGAGATCGACATCGGTTTCGAGCTCGAACTCGATGAAGACCAGCGAGAGGTTCTCCTGCGAGATCGACTGCAGGTTCTTCACATTGGCAATCGTCGATACCGCATCCTCTATCTTCTTCGTAACCTGCGTCTCGACCTCACCGGGAGAAGCGCCCGGGTAGATCGTGGTCACCATGATAAAGGGAAACTCGACGTTGGGCATGAGCTCGATGACCATGCGGTTGTATGAATAGATGCCGAGCACGATGAAGGCCATGAGCAGCATGGTCGTCAGAACAGGTCGACGAACGAATATCCGTATCAGGTTCATCTTAACGTTCCTCCCCACCGCTGATGATCTTGACGAGATCACCGTCGTCGATCCTGGTCTTTCCGAACTCGACGACCCGCTCACCGGCCGCAATCCCCGAGAGCACCTCCACATCATCGGATGTCCTGAGACCCGTTTCGATTGCGCGGAGGCGTGCGTAATCCTTACCGTCCTCACCCGGTTCGACCACGAAGACCGTGTAACGATCGTCCGTCTGCATCAGGCAATCGATGGGGATCTTGACTATCCCCCGCCGTTCGCCGGTGCGGACCCGGAAGCTTATGAGCAGTCCCGGTATGAGCTTCCTGTCGGGATTGGGAAAGAGAGCCTCGCCCTCGAGCAGGTGCGTCTCCGGATCGGCCGCAAGATCGAGCCTATTGACCGTACCCTCACCGGAATCACCCGTGCTGTTAGAGCGCCAGACCGCCTTCTGGCCGACACGCAAGGCGATCGCCTGGCGGCTCCCCGCTTCGAAGACAATCTTGACGGAATCGGTCCGAGCCACCCAGGCGAGGGGTTTGTGTGCGGGGGCCATCTCCCCTTCCTCGATATCGATACTCGTTACGATCCCTGCATGCGATGCGACAAGGTTCGTACTCTCCCGGGCGTTTACGAGATCCGACTTTGCAACTTTGAGAGCGAGCTCCGCCTTGTCGAGTGCCTGCTTCGAGACCGCCCCTTCATCGTAGAGCTTCCGCATGCGCCGGGCATCGGCGAGGGCATCCTCGTACAGGGCCTTCGATCTGTTATAGGAGTGGAGCATAGGATTCGGGGCGGTCTTCTCGAGCCGCACGATGACATCGCCTGCGTTCACACGGTCTCCTTCCTCCCTCACGACATCGATCACACGAATTGAATTCGTCGAGACGACGGGATACTGGAACGAGCCCTCGACCGTCCCGGCCAGTGTGGTCCACAATTCGAGATCACCGATTGCGGCAGCGATGACCTCCACCGGTTTCCCCTCACTCTCCTGCACCGAGCGTATGCTCGCGAAGATCTCCCGCTGGCTCAACCGCCAGAATCTGACTGCGAATACGGCCACGACGACAGCAACAACGACCCAGAGTATCAGCCTGCCGCGTCCCCGTTTTGTCTTCCTCGTGTCATTCATTACCCGTCTCCTTCTATTGATTGATCGTTATATTTGAATAATCCTTGCTGCCGACCGCCAGCTCGAGGTAGGCCTCCGCCATATTGAGCGTATACAACGCCTCGGCTAGCTGGCCGCGTGCGGTCGTCATCGCCAGCTCCGCATCCAGACGTTCGAGCGGGGTCGCCAGGCCGTTCCGGAGGCGCACCACAGAGAGGCGATGAGCCTCTTCCGCCAATCGAACGGTCTCCCGGCGTCCCTCGAGGGCTGTGATTGCACTCTCGAGGGAAAGCCAGGCACGCCGAACGGCCAGCTCCTTGTCGCGCTGCACACGCTCCAACTCGAGCTCGGCGAGACGGAGATTCGCCCTTGCCTCGCGTATCTTTCCCTTGGCATTGAGACCGTCGAATATCGGTACATGCATACCTACCTGCACCGCTGCCACCTTGGCTATCAGTTCCTCGTCCGGCAGGAGATCCTTCGACCACTGGGTTTGGATCGCGTAGAAGGCGGAAAGTTGCAGCATCGGATACCGCTCGGCCTTGGAGATGCGGAGGAAATGCTTCCTGGCCTCTACATGGTTCTCGAGCGCCTTGATCTCCGCACTCCCCCCATGCATCACGGCCAGCAGCGTTTCGAGATCACCGGCATGGTGCGCCGATTTCAGGGAATCCGATAGAACGATCTCTACATCGGGGCCCAATCCACAGCGCCGTCTCAGGAGTATCAACGCCTGATCCAGATTGTTCCGTGCTCCCACGAGGGGTGTCTTTCTGTTGGCGAGCTCAACTTCGGCACGCATCACATCGAACCTGCTCACCACCCCTTCATCGAAGCCGGCCCGTGCGACACGCACCGCCTCCTCGGTTTCGTGCAACGCCTTCTCGGCGATACGGACGAACTCGGAGGCGAGCAGCACCCCGAAGTAGGCCTCTTTTATGTTGAAACGCACATAATCGGAAGCCGCTTGCTCCTGAAACCGGAACGACCTGAGGTAGGCCCGTGCGGCATCGAGGCCGGCCGAGACACGGCCCGCCGCCCAGAGAACCTGCGTGAGATTCGCCGATCCTTGAAAATCGTTGTCCTCACCAATTTCGACCTTGGCCGGCGCATCGGAATCCTCCCGGAACTCCTCTGGGAGAAAGAACGCGGGTTTGAGAAAGTTGCGTCCGTACTGACCCGTGAGACTGAGTTGTGGAAATGCCGCCGACTTGGCCTGCGTCACCTGGCCCTCCGCTCCTGCGATGGCCTGCTCCGCCTGGAGGAGTGTCTCGTCATTCTCGAGCCCCAGCTCGATCGCCCTCTCGAGGGACAGAACGAGCTTCGCCTCCCGGGCCCCCACCGGCCCGCAGATCAGTAGCGTACCAGCGAGAGATACGATTAATGAGAAAAGCAACAACCGGTCGCATTGCTTCTTAGGAATATGATCCATCAATCTTCCTCCGTTCCGGTTGCATCGTCTTTGGATATTTCCAGGGGTTTCAGGATAATCCTATCGATCAGGGAGGCTGCTGTGTTGAAGGCGGCCGTGTTTCCGCTCTCTGCAAACATGTACATGAGCCTGTGTATCGCCCCGATGAGAATGGCCGAGACGGCTTCCGGATCCTCATCCCGCATCTCGCCGCATTCGATCGCCTGTTTGATGAGCCCCGCCACGTGGGCACAGTAGTTACACATCTCATTCTTGACGAGTCCCTTGAGTCTCATTGGATTCTCGTTGATGAATATGAGCAGTAGCTTGCTGTTGTCCCTGAGATGATCGATCGCCACTGCGAGCCGGCACCTGAGCTGATCCAGTGGAGAATCATCGGGATTGCACCTTTCATCCCTCTTGCGGTGAAACTCCCCGAGATAGTTCTCGAGGAGCTCGCGAAAGATATCTTCCTTGCTCTCGAAGTGGAGATAGAGCTTGCCGACGGAGAGCTTGGCCCTGTCGGCTATCTGCTTCACACTCGTACCCTCGTATCCATAATCTGCGAAGAGCTCCATCGCCCCTGAGAGGATGAGTTCTTTGGCTCTCCTTCGCTCGTCTTCCTTCCACGAGGAGCTTTCCCGGCTCAGGGCACCAGAGGCGTTCACCTCTTCCTGCCCGTTTCCGATCGGGCCGGGATCCGCCGCGCTGGGATCATCGAAACTCATAACTCCTCCACAAATAAAAAGTTAGCCATAACATTGAACCCAAATTCATATTAGAAATCTAAATTCATATTATGAATCTATGTTCTATACTACGCCGCCGCAAGGAGAATGTTTCGTGTATTCGTCATTGAGAGGCTAGTCATCGTGGATTGAAAGGGATCCATTCGAGGTGAACCGCCGGGAATGTGTGTGGGTGGTGTCTACTAGAACGGTAACGCTGGGCATGGATACGAAGACGTACTATCCGAGTGACAAAAAAAGGCGGGCTCAAGGAAATCCTAATCGAGTGGTAAAGCGGGGCACGGGTAGGAGCGGTTTCTTTTTCGAACGGCAACGACAGCCGTGGGCACGAGTAGAATCCATTCGAGCAGCAAAACTGGGAGAGGATGAATGGTTTCCATTCGAACGGCAACACCGAGGAGCATGAAAAGGAGGGGCCGGAGTGCCTCACCGCTTCGAAACCTCCGGCCCCCTTTCCCCTTCATTTCCTTCAGTTCATCCCGAAACAGCTCAGTGTATACTGTGGAACATCGGTCCGGCCGCAGTTCCTCATGATGTAGCAGTCATACGTTTATAACGGGTGAAGAGTGCGAACCATATGATCGCCGAGAACATAAGGATATAGAGACCGGTAATCGTCGTTGTCAGGGATTCTGCAAAGCCCATGGCAACGATATTCGGATCGATCTCTCGTGCCCTTGCGATCACTTTGAAGGCATTGTAGAGTCCGTGGGCCTGCCCGAGGAATCCCATAACTGCACTTAGAAAACCCCAGAAGAGAATCGCATGTAGTCCTTTTTCGAGCTGTACGGCATCGAGCCCCTTCCTTATGAACAGGTCGAATACCTTCTTGATGGCTAGAATTGCAATTGCAGCCGCCAGCATGAGCAAGGGTGGCCCATAGCTACCCATCTGTTTAATGAAACCGATCATTGTGTTGCCTCCTTGCGGGCGTCAGGCCCGATTTTATTGATATCGCTAACTCTCGATGAAATCCTGATCCAGCAGCCATGCGGCCTCGGCGATCTCGATGGATCGGACCTTGTTCGAAAACAAGAACCACAGAAGTCCGGCTACGATCGCCATGAGCAAACTCACGACGAGTGTCGCCGAAGCATGGATGCCCCATTGGACGAGGTGCATCATAGAACTCTCGATCTCAGGCATTCCCGAAACAACCAATCGGTAGAGTTCCATAAAGAACCCGTACATTCCGACCAGCATGCTCAAACACCCCATAACGGGGAGATATACGAGCCCCGAACGGAGACGCCGGATAGCATGATCCTTCTTGATATAGAGCCTGTATACCTGAAAAACGGTGATAACGAGCGTGCCGAATGCCGCTGAGGCAACCGGCCATATGAAACCACTCGCCTGCTTAAAGATCTCTGTGGAGAGAAGCTCTCTACCGGCAAACGCTGCAATGAAAAGGATGACGACGGAGAGAAGCACACGTTCCCACCGTGTCCGCGCCTGCTCGGAGAACCTGCTGAGGAGTCGGCGAAACGAGGATTCGTGTATCTGTACAAGCTCATCGAGCGCCTCATCGGATACATCGAACTTCTCCATAGCCTTTCGTACCGCTTCTTCCTCTCCTATCCCCTGACCCCGGTAGAGCTCGTACATATCCTCAAGGTCGGCTGCAATCTCGAGCAGGATTCGCGACTTTTCCGGCTGGGGAAGATCCAGCCGCTCGTTCATCCGCTGCAGGAGTTCCTTGAATCTGCTCATAGTTCCTTCCTCTTAGCTAGCTTTGTGCTCATAGCTCGATCCCCTCGACTAGCTTTGCGCTCATCGTTCGATCTCCCCAACGATTCCAAAGAAATGATCGAAGAATCCACGCCACGAGGCGGCCTGCCATGTGGCGTACCTTCTTCCCTTATCGGTCAGCGAATAGAGCTTTCGTTTCCGTTTCCGCCCATCACCCTTCCAGGAACCGCGGATCATACCTTCCTTCTCGAGTTTGTGAAGTATCGGGTACAGTGTTCCATGGTTGAACCTGAAGAATCCCTCACTGCGCTCCTCGATCTCCAGGGCGAGCTGGTAGCCGTGCTTCCGCCCACCTGCGAGGATTGCCAGGATCAGCGCTTCGTTACAATGTTTGGCAAGGTTCTGCGGTTCCAGCTCAGGAAAGCGCATGTACAAATCCTCGTAATCGAATTGACAGCACGTTCACTATATAATATATAGATTCTCAATATATCGAACATCTATATATTAATTGATTACAGGGACGGTGTCAATGGAAAATCCGATGTAAAGGAGATATACCAGGGTCGTATATATCCCGGCCCGAGGATCATGTCCCCGGGCCGGCTGCTAAATCCGTGCTTCAGATGAGAGCGACGTACTAACGCAAGAGTATCATCTTACGGGTAATGCGCTCCTTTCCGAATGAGATCTGGTAGAAGTAGATACCGGAAGCGACGGCAGTGCCGGTATCATCCAGACCGTTCCATTCAACGGTGTGTTTGCCGGCCTTCCTCCCGCCGTGCACCAGGCAGGCTATACGACGGCCGGAGACGTCATAGACGTTGAGCGTCACCTCGCCATCGCGGGGAAGGTAGAACTCGACTACCGTCAGTGGATTGAACGGATTAGGATGGTTCTGATACAGGGTCAGGGACAGTGATGGAATACGAACGGCATGCGTTTCGAAGAGGATCTTTCTCATGTTGTTCTCTATCGTGCTGACCCGGTAGATATAGGATCGTCCCGGCTCGACCGCCGCATCCACATAGCGAAACTCGGTATCGCTTATGCGAAACACCTCGCCGGGAAGAACCTCGCAGAGTGCATCTGTTGCCGACCTGCGTGAAACGCAGAACTCCGGCACAGCATCGGTCGTCGTAACCTCCCATTTGAGCTCGACTACCGACTCCTTCGTACGGGCCTCGAAGCCCAGGAGGAAGGTTGCAATCAGATTCTCCGGTGCAAGGAGGGCATGATCGCTCTCGTTGTAGTGCATATCGACTGCGGACAGCTTGTAGTAGAAGAGGGAATCTATCGACCAGGAGGTATCCACCCTGAAGGTATCCATGAATATCGGGCTGAAGCGGTGTGCTTCGTCCGCCGGGAAATCCGGTGTCGTCCCCCTGTAGAGATAGTACCAGTAGACGTCGGGTTCCCTGTTCCGGTTCCATGTCAGCAGGAGGCGATCTTCTCCGATCTGCCGTCCCGCAAATCCCTCGGGCATCCTGGGAGCGACATCCGCACCGGTTTTGTAGTAATGCTCGCATGAAGGATAGTGATGGGTGATGCCCCCCGACGGACGCACTGCCCGGATGTAGAAGTATGTGTATTCCTCGCCCGGTTCGGGAGGAAAATCCACGGTGTAGAAGTACGAATAGTCCGCCGGCACCGATGCGACGAGGTCGTAGCCTCCGAGCGTCTGGTTCGCGCGGTATACTTCATAGACAGTGACGGGATCCATGAATGCGGTGCTGTCGAAGAGCGCCCTCACGAACTCGACGGTGACATCATTTCCCCCGCCAGGATGGGTGACATCGGTGATCCGCGGCTTCGGAACGATCATATCGTCGTATCCGACGTTGTTATGCTCTCTCGCTTCATCGACGATTTCATCCGTATCGACCGTCACCGTCACCCTGTTGTGAAAACGAAACTCGCTTCCCCAGAGGGGATGAATGCAGTCGAAGAAGTGCTCTGTCACCGTATCCCCTGGAGCCAGGCCGTCGTAATAGTACGGAGTGATTATCATCTCGCCCGCCTCGTTGCCGTCGTCGTCCAGCATGACGATCGAGAGCATGACCGCGAAGACACCCGCGGGGTAACTGCCGATATTCGTTACCTTGAAGGTGGCATCGAAACACTGCGGGCAGCCGTTTACGGTATCCGGGCCGTTCACGTACGGGACGATGAGATCGGGACCGTTACCGAACTGACCGTAGGTCTCCCACGTATTGCCTGCCATGTCCTCTACGCCGTACGATTGCAGGACATAGGGCGTATTGTCCATAAACGGCGTTGCGAGATCGAGCGCGACCGTCCTCCCGTCACCGAGGAGGGTGGCGTTCGATACCATAATGCTGTCCGTGCCGCCCAATCTCAGATAGGCGACGTAGTGATCGACATTCTCAGCTGTAGCTACGGCAACCTCCTCCGAATAGAGAACCTCGATATGCGAGTTGTCGACGACCTCCACGTACTCGATGAGCGGCGGATCGACATCCTCGGGGCAGTGGTTCACACCGAGGTTCGAGATCCGTTCCGCATGTTTCGCTTCCGACGATCCGCAGGCGAGAAAGGAGATATCCGCCGGTATCGCCCAGGGGAAATCGCTCGGGTACGGTACGAGCTGCACCATGGACGAGTCGGCTGAAGTAATGTAGAGCGTCTGGTGAAACGGCCAGCACCAGTCCGTCTGGCAATCGAGGAAACCGATCACGGCGCCATCGCCCAGGGTTCCGTTCACACCGCTCAGGTTGTCGGTATAGGTCACCGTCGCCGGGATGATGTTATCGGGATAGCGGACTCTTAAGACGACGGATTTGAAACCGTCATCATCCGGCTCGCACCAGCACCACATCTCTACCTCGGCAAAGCCTGATCCATAGACGCAGTGCCCGCTTCGGGCCTCGTCGATGTAGAGGCCGATCGTACCCATCGCCATGGCCTGGCAGTGCCCGACGAACGACACACATAGTACAATCGTCAGGGGAATGAGCACGAATTTCATTGGGTTCACCACCCTTCAATAGGGGTATTCTCCCTGTTACTGTACTACATCGTGCCCGGTTTTGCAACAATCATTTTACTCAATGAATTAGAGCGGACCATTACAGGGTAAACGGGTGGGGAATCCGGACCGAAGAGGATAGAGCAATCATCAAGCAGCCCCCCATACATTCCAAATTGTAAATATAAGCGGGGCCCCTCCCATGCGGGAGGGGCCCCGTAGCTGCAGGCTCCATTGCGGGCAAGCAACGGAACCTGCACGAGTTGAAGAGACGAAGCGAATCTAACTCTTATCAGGCGCCTTGGGCTTCTTGGGTAGTTTCGGCGGATCTTCCTTGATCTTCTTCATAAGATATTCGATCGCCTTCTCGAGCTGCGGATCCAACCCCTCGACTACGAGGTCCGGCCTGTTGTCTACCTCGATATCGGGTGGAACGCCGACGTTTTCGACCGCCCATTCGCCGTCCAGATCGAAGAAGCCGATCGTCGGGATGGTGCAGTACCCGCCGTCCATGAGCGGCACGTTCCGGTTCATACCGACGAGCCCACCCCAGGTGCGTTTTCCGATGAGGGGACCGAGCCCCGCATGCCGGAACAGGTACGGGAAGGCATCGCCGCCGGAACCTGCATAGGCGTTTATGACACACGCCAGGTGCCCCTTCGGCGCGCTCATGGGGAATTGAATGGCACGACCGTAGCGCCGTCCCCACATGCTCGTGATCTTCTTGGCCAGCCGGTCGACGAAGATCGACGGCATCCAACCGCCGCTGTTGTAGCGGACATCGATGATAATGCCGTCCAAGCTTGTCTGGCTATAGAAGTACTTTGCGAACTCCATGATTCCCCAAACGTTCGTATTCGGTACATGAACGTAACCGATGCGACCGTTCGAGGCTTCGAGCACCTTCTGACGGTTGCTTTCGACCCAGTCGGCATAGCGAAGGTTGATCTCGCTCTGAACCGGCACGACCGTGTACTCCTTCGCATCGGCACCCTCGGGATCGGGGCTGACCTTGATCACAACCTGCTGGCCGGCGAGCGTCTCGAGCAGCATGTACGGATTGTCCGGATAATGGAGCTCGATCCCGTTGATCTCAAGCAGGTAGTCACCCTCATTGACGAGGATTCCCGGCTGGGCGAGGGGCGCCTGGAACGTCGGATCCCAGTTTCTGCCCTTGTAGATCTTCTTGATCTTGTAGAGCTCGTTCTTCTTGTCGACCTCGAAGTCGCAGCCGAGCTGGCCGGAACCTACGTACTGCAACTGCGGGTAATCCCCTCCATAGACGTAGGAGTGCCCGACGCAGAGCTCCGCCACGAGCTCGCCGATGATGTAGTTGAGATCACTCCGGCTCGTTAGATGTGGAAGGAACTGTTCATAGCGTTTCTTCATCTTCTCCCAGTCCACACCGTGCATGTTGTGCACGTAGAAGAAGTCGCGCTCGTACCGCCACGCCTCATAGAACATCTGCTTCCACTCTGCAATGGGATCGACCCTCATCCGGAGATCCTGCGTTGCGATCGATCCATCTCCGACTTTCTTGCCCGCTGCGGCATCGATGATCCCGAATGTTTGGCGGGCCCGGTATAGTATCTTCTTTCGGTCATGCGAAATCGCATACCCGTTAATCCCGCCGATGACCGTCTTCACCTCGCGCTTCTTGATATCGTAGTACTTCAGGGTAAAGCTGAAGACCTGATCGAATAGCGCAGTAATGGTGAAGTCGGGGATCTCGGCGAAGAAGATCTTGTCCTCGGAGGGGACGAGACCAACGTAGTTACCCACACCGATCGGGAGGGCGACGATCCGATCCTCGATACCCTCGAAATCGATCTCGAGTCCCTTTTCCTCCTCTTCCTCATCCTCCTCGGCTTCTTCGCCTTCCTCCTTCTCGGCCTCCTCCTCTTTCTCACCCTCTTCGGGCTTCTCGCCTTCCTCCTCCTTCTCCTCCTCGTCTTCTTTCACTTCGATCTCGTCGCTCTCGGGAGCGAGGATCGAGGGGGTGTCCGCCTTGAGCGTAACAGCACAGAGGGCGGAGGGATAGACGTAATGGATTTCGAACTCGAGGTTGTTGAACTGGAAGTTCCGCATCCGGTCGGAGAAGAAAAAGAGGTACTTGCCGCCCGGATCGAACTGGGGATTGTAATCTTCGTAGAGATCATCCGTGACCTTGTAGGATTTCTTTTCCTCGACCGAGTAGAGATGGATAGAGCTTACCGCGTTATCGCTGTTCTTCGAGTAAGCTATCCACTTGCTGTCGGCCGACCATGAGAAGTCGTTCATATCCCTGAACTCGTCCTCGTCTATCTTGACGACATCCTTCTTGTCGATATCGACATAGTAGAATGCGAAGGTCTGGTCGTAGAAGATGATCTTCTTGCTATCGGGTGACCATTCGAGATAGAACGGGAAGTTGTGCACACCGGACGTGAGCTTGATCTCCTCGCCGGTGCCGTCGGGCTTGCATATGTAGACCTCGTACTCCCCGGTCTGATCGGAGAAGTAGGCCACCCATTTGCCGTCCGGTGAGAATGCGGGTGCACGCTCACGGATACCCGGCGTCTTCGTGAGGTTACGCACGTCGCCCTTCTCTGCGGGAACGGTGAAGATATCACCCCTGGCGCCGAAGATCGCGCGCTTTCCGGTGGCGGAGATGTTGTAGTAGCGGATCATGTTGCTTACACGCTCGAAGTGTGGACGCGTCATGTTGAGCTCGCCGGGCACGACGACGCTGATCTTCTCCGACCGCTCGGTGTCCAGATCGAGTACGTAGAGGTACCCCCCGTTTTCATAGACGATCTTGTCCTTCCCGAGACTCGGCCATTTGACGTCGAACTTCTTATGGTTTGTTATCTTGCTGATCTTTCGACTGTCGAGATCGAGACGGTAGATGTTCATCGTGTGGGCCCGGTCCGAGATGAAGTAGATCCGGTCCTGGTACCACATCGGGAAGGCGTCTGTCCCCTCGAACTCCGTGAGCTTTTCGACTTCGTTCTTCGCGAGGTCGTAGAGCCAGATATCCTGCGCCATACCGCCACGGTAACGTTTCCATGTCCTGAACTCACGGGACATCCGGTTGTAGGCGATCTTCGTGCCATCGGGGGAGTAGCTCGTAAGCTCACCCTCGAAGAGGGGCAGCACCTCGGGATAGCCTCCCTCCACACCGATGGTGAAGAGCCTGCGGTACCTCGGGCCGGGATTCGTCTTCGATTCCCGCACCGAACGGAAGAGGATCTTCTCCCCCGCAGGGTGCCAGTCAACTATCAAATCGCTGAATGGATGATAGGTGAGCCTCTTTGGCACACCACCTTCGACGGGGATCGTGAATATGTCATTGTTCCCGTCGTAAAAGGCGGTAAAGGCGATCGTCTTGCCGTCGGGAGAGAATTTGGCGAAGCCTTCGCTGCCTACATGCGAGGTCAGCCGCGAGGCTGTTCCGCCCGTGGATGGAACGATCCAGAGATCCCCACCGTAACTGAAGACGATATTCTCCCCGTGGATGTCGGGGTAACGCATGAGGCGGCTTTCGCCTGCGGCGTTCATGGTGCCGACCATGAGGAACACTGCCAGCACAAGGACGAAAAGTCCCCGTTTACCCATGGATCAACTCCTTTCTTAAAGAAGGATTACGTTTGTGTCGGACGTATGTATCCAGCACTGCACACAGATATATATTAGTACTTACCTAAAATGAAATAAGTTTCAAAAAAATGGCGGGGTAGAGCTTGTCTCTTGGGTGCGGGGGGTGAATGTCCGCCTGCTCAAACAGTCCTCGCTCATCGGCTCTACGGGGCGCATGGTGCGGGGGGTGAATTTCCACTTGCTCAAACAATCCTCGCTCGCCGGCCCTACGGGGCGCATGGTGCGGGGTGCGAATGTCCGCTTGCTCAAACAGTCCTCGTTCGCCGGCCCTACGGGCGTAGGTCCGGCTCACTGCGGAACTCGCCTTCGGACATTCGCTCCCCGCACTGGGATGTCCGACTCGCTGCGGAACTCGCTGGCGGACTTTCACCAATGCGCCTCCGCTCACTGCGGAACCTGCAGGCGGACATTCGTCCCCTGCATCCCGCATGGCACGGCAGGATTTTTTATCATTACAGCTACCGTCGCGGTTGGGGAAATGCAATTCGTGCATAGATTTAAAAAACCTACAAAATCTATAAGTACTCCCAACGCCGGGAGTACTTACAAAATTAGTGAGTTATTTCGCAGGATTTAATACTAATAAACAGTTATTGAGTAGGGCTGGCAGTGTAATGCCTATTTATCGCAACCACACCCTCTATTCGCCAGTAGATATCCACCCGGCAGGCCAGCCTGCTATTCTTTTTGATTGATGCGTGGATCTTCATGGAACGACTCGATCGAACGTAGTAGCTCCCCCTCGAAATCGAAGAGCGTCATGTTCTCCCAGGCGGATCCGGCGCCCGGGACGGCGATTGCAGCAGGCTCCCAGTAGACGAAACCCAGGCCCCTGCCACCGGGTGTCCGTTTGATAACGGCGGCGAGGTCGGTGAGGAACCGCTTCTGCCCTTCAACAGACGCAGGGTACCCTTCGAGCACATGTGACGGAAGGCCAACGATGTTGTGGGTATCATCGTTCCATCCGAGCGTCCAGGGGTAGGCGGTCTCGACGACCAGGATCCCCTTACCGTAACGTCGTGCGAGTGCGAAGAGATTGTCCTCAAGATCGTCGAATGTCCCGTGCCACCAGGGATAAAACGAGAGACCGACTATATCGAATCCGACACCCCGCGCGAGAAGGTTATCGTAGAAGCGGATGCATACCGCCCTGTTACCGCCCGAATCCGCATGGATCACGATTTCAGGTGCCTCCAGCGGCCCGGCGGCGGAGGTATCCACAGTGCCGGCAGGGGCATGCTCTACTCCGGTGCTGGTGGATACATCCACAGTACCGTCTCGGATACTTCCAGTCTTCGTACGTATTCCCCTCATACCGGCCTGTACCCCGGCAATACCTGCCTTCAGGAGCTCCGTGAAACGGTCCCACTGCTTCGATGTATCGAACGGCCCGCAGACGCGACCGTCGTCCCAGAGCATGCCGCAGGTAATCTCGTTTCCGATCTGAATCATTGCGGGCGGCGTTCCCTGCCGCCGGAATGCCGCCACGACATCCCTGGTATAGCAAAAGACACTGTCCTTGAGCGTCTCGAAGGGGAGACCCATCCAGGCCGCCGGCTTGAACTGCTTTCCCGGATCGGCCCAGGTATCCGAATAGTGAAGATCGAGTAGCAGCTTCATACCCAGGGCTTCTATACGACGAGCCATTGCAAGTGTCTTCTCGAGGCCGTTTGTGCCGCCTTGCGGCGTGTGCCAGAGGCGCAATCGGATACAGTTCACACCGTGATCTTTCAGAATGTACAGCAGATCCCGCTTCTCGCCGCACTCGGTGAACGAGCCGCTACACTCCTCGATCTGCTGGAGTGTCGATATATCGCCGCCGGCTATGAATGCGCGGGTAACGGTCGGCGGTGATTCGTTTTCCTGCGGCCGCAACACATGCGCCCACACGAGCAATACAGTGAACGTAATACAAATGCTCGAGCCCAGTCTCATGCCGTTACCCTCCGGCTCCGATACCTGCCCCTTCATCACTATTGTACAATGCGCTACTCCAACAGACAATGCACATCGGGTTTCCCGCTTCGTCACGCGGCGCGCACGGAACCGACAACCCAGACCTTCCCGGTAATACCCGTTCCATGTCACCGTTCCAGGCAAAAATGACTATCACGTACCATGATGTATGGTGTACTATGAGCGCCATGACATGAGATCTTTTTATCGAAGCGCATGCAATAAGCGTTGTGATCCCCGGATCGCCATGATCGGAAAGACAATCTCACATTATACGATTCTCGAGGAGCTCGGGCGTGGTGGGATGGGTGTTGTCTACAAGGCGGAGGACACCAGGCTCGGGCGAAGTGTGGCGATCAAGTTTCTCCCACAGGAGATGGCGACCGATAGCGAGAACTGGAAGCGTTTCAAGGTCGAAGCACGTGCGGCGGCCGCGCTGAACCATCCAAACATCACCACGATCTTCTCCATCGAAGAGACCGAAGACACGACGTTCATCGTCATGGAACACATCGATGGAAAGGAGCTCCGGCAAAGGATCAGCGAAGGCCCCCTGGATCTCGATGAAGCCCTCGATATCGTAGCGCAGATCGCAGAAGGTCTCGGGGCAGCCCACGAAAGAGGTGTTATTCACCGGGATATCAAGAGTAACAACATCATGGTGACCGATAAGGGACGTGTGAAGATCATGGACTTCGGTCTTGTGAAACTGGCCGGAGCATCGGAACACACGACGAAACCCGGCTCACCCATCGGCACAACCGCCTACATGTCCCCCGAACAGATACAGGCCTTCGAGGTCGATCACCGGACCGACCTCTGGTCGCTCGGTGTCCTGTTCTACGAGATGCTCACGGGTGTACTGCCGTTTACGGGTGATTACGAGGCGGCGGTGATCTACGAGATCCTCAATAGGGAACCGAAGGCTATACAGACATTCAGACCGGATATGCCCGATCACATAGTTACGCTCGTATCCCATCTTTTACAGAAGGATCCCGCCAACAGAATATTCTCCGTAAAAGAGGTAGTCGATCAATTACATGCCCAAGAAGCAGTAGAGACACCGGAAGAAGAGAAGAAGAAATCGATCGCCGTTCTCTACTTCGAGAACATGAGCTCCGAGAAGGAGAACGAGTACTTCTGTGCCGGCATGACGGAAGATCTCATCATAGATCTATCCAACATCCAGGGACTCAAGGTGATCCCACGTTCCGATGTTCTGCCGTTTCGCGACAAGGAAGTGAATTCCCGCCAGGTGGGTGAATCACTCAAGGTGAATTACATACTGGAGGGGAGCGTTCGCAAGGCGGCCAGCAGGATACGGATCACGGCACAGCTCATCGATGTGAAGAGTGGATTCCAGGTCTGGGCTGAACGGTACGATAGACTGATTGAGGATATCTTCGAGGTTCAGATGGAGGTTTCCGAACGAATCGCCGGCGAACTGAAACTCTCCCTTACCGAATCCGAAAAGCTTTCACTTGCGAAAAAACCGACGGATGATCTCAGGGCGTATGATTTCTACATGCGAGGCAGCGAATTTCTTTCGCGCCGCGGGCAGAAGGATCGCCTGGCGGCTATCAAGATGTTCGAGCACGCCCTATCGATCGACCCCGATTTCGCCCTGGCGTATGTAGCGCTCTCCGAGGTGTATTCGTACAATTATCTATTCTATGGAGGCGGACACGCCTGGCTCGAGAAGATGATGGAGATGAACGAGAAGGCCCTAAGCCTCGATCCCGACCTCATCGAGGCGAAATTCGGGATCGGGATGGCCTATTTCCTTCAGAAAAGTTTCGCGAAGGCCAAGCAGGAATTCGAAAAGGTCATAAGTAACAGAAACGATTTCTATCCAGCACATATCTGGTTGATACTGACATCGATACTCCTCACCGAATACGATACAGCCATCAGCTATGCTCATAGAGCGGCGGCGATCAAACCGTACAGCGAGGAACCCTGGCATCTCATCGAGCAAAGCTTTCGAAAAAAGGGCGAAACGAAAGCCGCCAATAAAGCGGCGGACAAGGTGATCGATATCGCAGTGCGCAAGCTCGAGGTGAATCCGAATGACCTGCTGGCCCTGAGCCGAATAGCTATTGCGTACGTAAACACGGGGAAACGGGTCGAGGCCCTCGAGGCGATACACAGGATCGAGGAGATAGATCCGGAAGATGGTATGGCCCTCTATAACTGTGCGGGTGCCTACAATATGCTGGGAATGAAGGAGGAAGCACTCGCAGCATTGAAGTCGTCTCTCGAGAAGGGAGCAACGAACCTGGTTGAGTGGATCGATGGCGATCCATACCTCGACTCGATCCGCGACGATCGAGAGTTTCGGGATATCCTTTCGAAGTTCGGCTTTTGATGATTACCCGGAGGTCGGAGGATGGCCCCGGAAAGCCAGGTTTACCGGACTTCCCATACTATGAAGTATTCTCTTCTATACCCTACCTGAGAAGAACTGCCTTCTTGACGAACCTGTGCGCTCCAGCCCTGTAACGGACGAAGTAGACACCGGATGACAGCTTCTCACCGTGGTCGTCGGCGCTGTCCCAGACGACATGATAACGGCCTGGATCCTGAATCCGGTCGACGAGCGTGCGCACCCTTGCTCCCCTCACATCGTAGACTGTAATGAGCACGTGTTCACGGCCGGCGAGTGAGTACCTGATCGTGGTGATCGGGTTGAACGGATTCGGGAAGTTCTGCACCAGGCCGTAAACGAACGGTGTTTCCTCCTCAACACCGGTCACGGTGACATTCACGCCAGCACTCGCATGTACCATGATCTCGGGCGGGCTTTTGCCCTGCGCGACCCAGGCATCGTAGAGATCCTGGCCGGCCGAGTTCGTGGTGTTCTCGTCACGCAGGAAAACGACGTACTCCTTGCTGGTCGACTGATAGTAGAGTGTAACGGTCACCGAATCACTGGCGGCGGGCAATGCGTACGGCGTGTCATCCCAGTACTGCCCGTCTGCATAGGCATAGGCAACCGGTGGCGACTGTACCGCCTCGAAGCCTGCATTCGTGAATCCGCGAGGCGGAATGCGGTTATCGGAATAGATTGTGTCGTTCAAGACGAAGTGAAACGACTTCCCGGGCGTAAGGCCCAGGGCCCCGGCGAGGCCCGGGCTCAGGCCCGGATGTATCTCGTACACCTTTATCTGTGAATCCTCGATCAGATCGGCCGTGTCGAAGTCATAGGCGCCGGATTCGAAGATCTGCACACCTGTCGAATCGTACGCCTTTACATTGAGCCATATCCGCCGGCCCTCCGGATACCCCGACGAGAGCTTGTGACCCGTCTCATTGGTGACACGCACGGTGATCCCGAACTCCTCCGGTATGATCTCCATCGTGGCGGCGAGCTGGAGCATCGACCTGGCACGGTCCTCGGCCGCCTGAAGCTGGGCGACATCGACCTCATCCGGGTAGAGGCTCGGAACGACATCGAGGATGAAGGTGTTCCCTCCAGTGAAGTCATGAAGGCCGAGATCGGTTCGGGTCTTGGCACCCGATTCGTTGCTCCCCTTGCCCGTGACGTCCCTCATGTGACAATCCTGGCAGGTTGAGACGATACCATCCGGCTTGTCCCCGGCGAACTGAGGCGCGTAGACCCCCGTCGAGGCGTACTCGCTCTGGCTCCATTCGCTATACGTCCGTTCGATCGGGAACATATTCCTGAGATCCATATCAGGATGCTCGGTATCGAACGCGTTGGGGGTATAGTCGCCTGGTGCCACATAGTCGAAGACCGGGTTGCTGACATCGTGGCATATACCGCAGAGATCCGCCGAGCGGTGGATCGGTGATTCCACAAAGGCATGAGCGGCCTCGGCATCGGCATAGGGACCACGCCGGATCGGCGCCGGATCGTTTATGAACTGGCCGTTGGCATACTCGAGGGGCAGCGGCGAGACCGTCGCAAGCACCGCTTCGTCCTCGGCGGGGCTCACACCGGGGATGTAATTGTGATCGACGATACGGTGACAGAAATCGCACTGCACCCCGTGGCGGTCCTTGACATTGAGGAGATCCCCGTCCGTGTCGATGGAACGGCCCTCCTGCCAGCCACCGGGTGAATGACACCGTATGCAGACATCACCCGCAGACGGCGCCTCCTGCTCGGCGATCGCCATGCAGGCGAAGAAGAACGGGTCCCTGGCAGACTGGCCCATCATGCTTCCCCGCCAGTTGAACCACGGCTCGACAGCCGTGTCATAATTCCCGTGACAGGACCCGCAGGATTGATCCGGATCGTCCAGAATGGCGCCCTCGTGCGGTTGTGTACCTGACAAATCGAGATCCCTGAGCGTCGAAGGAACGTATCCCGGCGGACGGGCGATGATCGTGAAGTCGCCGTCGCTGTCGTCGACTCCGGGATTACCGGCGTTGTCGTATGCAACCACCCTGATCCGGCTGGCGGAACCCGGATAGTTGGGAACGAACCACGAGAAGCCGGTGCCGGGTGACTCGTTCGCAGCGACCGGTTTCCAGGTTACACCACTGTCGTCGGAGAGGAATATATCGACGGAGGAGATCCCGCTGGCATCATCGGCGGTATAGCTGATGGCTAAGTAATCGTCAGCCTGCACATTCTCCCCGCCGTTCGGTGAATTGACCGTCACGGTCGGTGGTATCGTATCGGTCGAACCGGATGGGGTAAGGTACGGCTCGACCTCGGCGACGGGTATATTAACGACACTGTTCTTGTTGCTCTCCGTGAGACCGGGAAATGTCGGGGTATTCGTGAAGTTGACGATATCTGAGGCCTCGACACTGTTTATGAATCCATCCGCATCACTGTCGTTCCCGTCTATCGCCAGGATTGCATCGCTATTGCTCAGGCCGTTGTTGAGACCTACCTCCACGGCGAGCCCGTACGGATTACGCGGCCCGCCGCCATTGAAATCGAAATGGCAGACACCGCAGTGCCCGGAACTGCTCGGCAGGTTGTCGAGCTGCGTGTTCTCCGCATTCGGATATATATTAAAAAATGTTCTCCTGATAGGATTACGGGCCCTGAGCGTCCCTCCCGGGATGAGGTAGAGTACCACACATGTAAAAAGGAACATTACTACAAATACCGTTGCGGGATGCCCTGCTTTCCCGTTTGTTTTCATAACAATTCCCTCCGTTCCCGGATTGTCTCCCCTGGCACGCACGCATACCCATAGAGATTACAACGAGGTATTTACCGCTTGGTCTCGACCACGGTTGATGTCTTCTGGGACGACTCAAATATATACAAGGTTTCCTAATTGAGAATTATTATATCATATCCCGACATAAAAGGTCAAATATTTATACTTATGTTATCACCTTGTACAGTTTGATCGTTCCAGGGATTAAAGGATAGCCTATGCATCCTTTCCATCTCCCGGTCACTCAGCAATTGACACGGCATCACGTGGTGGATTACAATTCACGTTCATGAGGGATTACTTCGATTCCATATATTACAGCATACATTTCAGCACAAGGTTACGAGCCGATGAGGCTTCAATCACATCGTGTTTACTGTTCTATCCCTCCCTCTAATTGGAACTTCGCTTGACCCGACCCCGGATGAGTCACCTGAGCTATTACATCCCCGCTCCTTGCGGCAATGACCCTCCTGTTCCTGTTATTGGAGGCAAAATTACTATTGTGCACAACCGACTAAGAAAGGAGGGAGAAAACCGACCGATTCCCGTTTCAACGAACTTTACGAGCAGTTCCTTATCCATCCGTCGCATACCCGGATGAATTCGCCAACCTGAAAACGAATATCCGGGTGGGCGACACAGACGGTTAGGAGTGAACATGAAAAAAATAACCGCTCTCTGTACTGTCTGCCTGATGGTGATCCTTCTCTCCCTTGTCAACGTTTCGGCGGCGACGATGGCATCGCGCGATTTCGCACCGGTGCAGGGAGGTTTCGTCACGGCGGGCGAAAAGGTGCTTCCGTATGCACCCGACCGCATCCTGGTCAAGTTCACGAAGGACAGCTTCGCTATGTCCCGGTTGAACAAAGACCTCCAATGGGGTGCGGCGGCGGCCGGGGCCGTGACAGGGATTACCTCTATCGATGAACTGGGGCTCGATCTCGGTGTGACGAAACTCTCTCGCGCCTTCATCGAGCCGAAGAACAGGATCGAAGCGCTGCGTCTCGGCGTCGAGCGCTGGTTCATGGTCGAGCTGCCGGAGGGAACCGACATTCCGGCCGTGGTTGCACGCTACGCAGCCGATCCGAATATCGAGCATGCCACACCCGACTGGCGGCTGTTCCCCGCGGTGGTACCGACCGATCCCCTGTATCCCGATCACTGGGGGCATAACAATACGGTCCAGCTTCCCGGCTACGACTGGGGCGGCACGTGGGATCACACCGGTCCGCCGGTCGGTACCTACGGTTTCGATGCCAACGCCCAGGCCGCATGGGATGCGAGCCAGGGATACGGCAGCTCGAGTATCATCATTGCCATCATCGACTCAGGCGTCGATATCGATCACCCTGACCTGAGCCTTGTCGCAGGCTACGACTTCGGTGATGGCGACAGTAATCCTGATGATAACTCTGCGGCCGCCGGGCACGGCACCTGCTGTGCCGGTGTGGCGGCCTCCCTGGCCGACAACGGCATCGGCGCCTGCGGTGCGGCACCGGGCTGTAAGATCATGCCGCTCAAGATCGCCAACAGCGCAGGCTCGATGTCCTTCTCGGCGCTGGAGAACGCCATCTACTGGGCTGCGGATCACGGCGCTGACATCATCAGTATGAGCATAGGGGCGTATGTCGATCCCGGTTACGATCCCGCTGTCGACGCGGCGATCACCTACGCCTACAACGCCGGCTGCGTCTTACTGGCGGCGACGAGCAACGACAACTACTCCTACATCAGCTATCCGGCCAACCATACATACGTGATCGGCGTTGGCGCGGCCTCTCCCTGCGGCGACCGCAAGCGCAGTAGCAGCAACCCTTCCGAGTGCAACCCCGGGGTCAACCCCGATCCGAACGGCTACACCTGCGACGGCGAGCGCTGGTGGGGCTCGAACTACGGCCCCAACACGCAGGATGCGGCCGGTGCGGTGGACATCCTCGGTCCGACCATAGTACCGACAACCGATATCGCCGGCAGCGGTGGGTACCAGTCCGGTGACTACGAGCCGTTCTTCAACGGCACCTCCTGCGCCACGCCATATGTGGCGGGTGTCTGCGGACTGATCAAGTCACAGAATCCAACATGGACAGCGTCGCAGATCCGGGACAAGCTCGTCACGAGTGCAATCGACATCGTTAATGTCGAGTCCATCGAGGGCTGGGACCGCTACAGCGGCTACGGTATGGTCGACGCGGAGGCGTCAGTGAGCGGCGAGTGTGACATCGTGGCTAACTTTACAGTCAACCTGCCGACCGATTGTGCGCCGTTGAACGCTGTCTTCACGGACCTTTCGACAGGCACCGGCATCGACGGCTGGTTGTGGGACTTCGGTGACGGCATCGGGAACTCGACCGATCAGAATCCATCGTACACATACGGCACGCCGGGTACCTACACGGTCACACTGACCGCCTCGAGCAGCAGCCAGGGATGCTCTGATAATGAGGTCAAGGTTGATTATATCGAGGTTCTCCCCCCACCGGTGGCCGATTTCGTAGGCTCACCGCTGAGCGGTCCCGCATCCTTGGCGGTCGACTTCACCGATCTCTCGACCGGCGATCCGTACGAATGGAGCTGGGACTTCGGTGACAATATCGGGACATCGACCGATCAGAACCCGTCATACACTTACGACACACCGGGTAAATACACCGTCGAGCTCACGGTGACGGCACTCTGTGGCACAGATGTCGAGAGCAAGTTCGAGTACATCACCGTTACCGAGCCGGGACAGACCGAAAAGGCGTACGCATATGCCGAGACGAATACACACGGCACGGTGAGCGGCGATTACACGGACACCTGGGCGAGCGATGACGTGTACGAGACGATCACCGAGACGATCTCCGACAACCACCCGCGGAAAACAACGAGCTGGCTCGAGCACCGCTGGGAGTTCAACGTGCCGTCCGGAACGAATCCCACCTTCAACCTCGAAGCACGCCGGCCAGCCAACAGCGACGGCGACGATTTCCTCTTCGAGTACTCGACCGACGGCTCGACGTACCTATCGCTGGTAACGGTGGCGAGTGCCACGGAACAGGTCTACCTGGTGGGACTGCCCGGCGGGACGAGTGGCACAGTCTATGTGCGTGTGACCGACACGGACCGCAAGTGGGATAACATCTCACTCGATCCGATCTATGTCGACGAGATGTACATCGAGGTCGAGACCACGCCGGGTCCGCCGGTCGCCGATTTCGTGGGTGACCCGACAACCGGATTCGCTCCACTCACGGTGGACTTCACCGATAAGTCGACCGGCTCGCCGACCTCCTGGGATTGGGACTTCGGTGACGGCATCGGGACCTCGGCCGAGCAAAATCCGGTATACACCTATAACAATCCCGGGACGTACACGGTAACACTCATCGCCACGAACGCCTACGGTTCCGACACCGAGATCAAGAACGGTTACATCACCGTCAACGAGCCCGGCCTGACCGTGCACGTAAGTGACATCACCGTGGGCAGGAGAAGCAAGGCTGTCTTCGTATACGGCCAGGCATGGGTCACGGTCGTCGACAGCGACGACACACCAGTCTCCGGTGCAACCGTATACGGTTATTTCGATGCGCCCAACACAGACACGCAGAGTGGAACGACCGGCTCCGACGGTGTCGCCCTCATCGAGGCCGACAAGACGAAGACGCCGCCGGCAGACTACTGCTTCACGGTAACCGACATCGTCTGCACCGGCTACGAGTACAACCCGGCGGCCAACCTGGTCACGAAGGCCTGCGAGAGTGGATGGGTCTACAGCGCCGGTCCGGGTCTGGTCGAGCAGCATTCCCAGGAGACACCGGAGAGCTTCGTGCTCGGGCAGAATTATCCCAATCCGTTCAACCCCGTGACATCGATCATGTTCGGTCTGCCGGAGCCCGCACATGTCAGGCTGGATATCTTCAACGTCAAGGGAGAGTTGGTAAAGACCCTCGTCAACGGCGAGCTCGGCAGCGGTTACCACACCTACGAGTGGAACGCCGCAGGTATCTCGAGCGGGATCTACTTCTACCGACTCCTGACGAACAACTTCACCGAGACGAGGAAGATGATCTTGCTCCGGTAATGCCCTTCGGAGATCGACAAATCGAAGAAAACCCCGGCGGGTAGCTTCCCGCCGGGGTTTTTCCTGTACACGGGCTTTCGCCCACACAGGCCGGGATAGATCGAGCCGTTTATTCGGTTCCCGCTGTCCCCGCTACCTGATGCCGAGATAATCCTCCGACCAGTCTCCGGGGAACTCGATCGTGTAGGCGAAGCGTATCTCTTCCTTTTCACCCGGCCCGAGCGGAATCTTCCAGGTGAGGATTCCATCTTCTCCCTCCTCGACGGGTGGAGGGAGAATCTCTACGTCCTCGACCTTGACCTCCTTCATCATCGAAACCGGGATCCGGTCCACAATGGACACTTCGACGGGCTTGTCCTTGAAGCTTTCGACGGTAATCAGATACCCGTAACGGATCCGTGCCTTTTTTCTGCCCGCCTTCGTCAGGTACTCCTTGTGTTCGAGCTCATGATCAATCTTTACATCCTGATCGATCCCGAGGTGGACGGTGAACTCTTCACCGGAAGCAACAGCGTCGAGCGGTTCCCTGCCCACGAAGTTTGATACACGGTTTTTGCTTCCCTTCGGCACCGTCTCGATGTAGACCTCGGCCATGCCCGGGAGGAGGGGAAAGTCGAGCTTGTTGTCGAAGACCCCTTCTACGAAGACGTGCTTTGATAGGCGCGGCACGCTGAAGCGACTAAACTTTCCGGGGAAGCGCTGCCTCACGACGAGTGAACGCCTCGGTTCGGCGCCGGTCTCGAGATCGACGGACTTCTCGATCTGAAGGTTGGCGGCAAACTCGGACGTCGTCACCTCGGCTTCGGCATGGGGAACAGGCGGCGGGGGAGCCGGTTTCATTGCCCTGGCCTCAACCACACCGCTCCGACCACCCCGAACGTGGTATTCATCGTCGGTCCTCGCGCGATCGTGCACTTCCGACATTGTCACCTCTACCTGCGGCATCTCCGCTTCGACGACGATCTCCTCGCCCTTTCCGACGATCATCTCATCGAGGGCGAAATTTGCCACAGTCCCGCTCCCGGCACCGACACGGATCCCCTGACGCTCTTCCTGGCGGTATCCCATCATCATCACCTTGACGGTATAGGTGCCGGCGGGAACCCCGACGATATTATAGGTACCGTCGCTCAGGGTCATAGACCCCATCTTGGTTCCCACCAGCACGACATTCGCATAGGGGATCGGGCCGCCCGTACTGCTGTCGATGACCTTACCCCAAATCCTACCGGCCTCGCTGCTCAGGTACCACGGTTCGAGCTTCGGTGGGGCGGCACCTATATGTGGCTTCGCAGTCGAGAGGAGTACGGAGACCTCTTTCCAGTCCTCGCCCGTCGACTGACCGATTGTGGCGTTGTAGGCGAGCTCCAGCTCCTGCTCCCGCTCAAGGTACCGGATGGTATACTGGGGCGCCCAGGAGGCGTTCGGAACCAGGTATGCAATATCGAAGGTGAGAGTGCCGGCCGCCGTCACCTCGCAGTCGATCACGACCGCCTTGCCGTATCGATCATCCGCCCGCATGGCTGCGAGCTCGGAACGGAACCAGTTCATCTTCTCGTACATCTTTTTCGTCTTCGATTGGATCGATTCGATCTGTCCACGTGTCTCGACATCCTCCTGCTCGAAGAAATCGAGCAGTGCTTTCCACTGCTGTATGGAGAAGGTCTCCCGGGCTAGCTGATCCTGCGCCTTATCCAGCGAGAACTCGCTGATCGACGACCTGAGCTCCTCCCTCCTTTTGAGGGCGGATAGCTTTATATTGAGCTCCGAATACTCCTCGTACAATTTCATGTATTGATCCGTAAGCTCGGTGAAGCGCTCCGCGTCCACCTCGCGCTTCTCCCGTCTCTCGAGATCAATCCCAACGATACGCGCTGTAGCGCTCCCCGTACCTTCGACGAGTATCGAGGACTCGAAGAATCCTTTCGGGAGATCCTCGCATACAACACGAAAGCGCCCCCTGGCAAGTTCCACATCACCCCGCCGCGTTATCTGGGCCCTGTTGGTATAGATGGTGGCCGATACGATCTTCGTCTCGAACGTGATCTCTTCTTCGGTGGTCGCCAAAGAGAGCGCATCACCCATAACAGAAGCAGGCACGGCAAAAGCGCACACGATCATAACTGCGGTTGATACGAGCATTCTATGTAACGACATGGAATCCCTCCTTCCTCGTTCGTCAAAGGCCGTTTCATGCAGTCTCGTGCGAAGCTGAGTGTGTCGATCCCGGCGGTGAAACGGCGAATAATGACTGTTGCTCCAAAAAACGTTCACTGGTGTGGGGTCATTGTAGCGGATGCAAGAAGCGGCTTCCATATTAAGATGCATATTTCAATGGAAATACGCAAGGGACGGCCGGTGAGCCCGGCACCATCCGGAGAGGATCCCCGGGTGCCGTCTGTGGTGATTCCAAAACCACCCGGAGAGAAAACCTGGATATCATCCGTAGTGTGGAAGAAGATACGATACCACGGTATTGTCCATACCGTAGGAGAAAAAAGCGATCCCCGGATTTCAATCCCTTGCGGTGTGTACCACCTTCACCCAGAGATAGTAACACGGGATTCCTGCTGCGATCGTCACGATGGCTGCGGTCGATTCGGCGGGACGGTTGATATAGGCGATCACCATGAGGAAGAGCGTGGCGGCCAGAAAAAAGAACGGGACAACAGGAAAACCCCGCACCCTGACAGCGCTCTCGTCACCGATACCGCGACGTCGTGCGACGAAGAGCCCCGCAACTGCGAGCCACGGAAAGATCCCGAGTGCGAACCCGAGATAGACGAGGAGCTGCTCGAAAGAGCCGATGAGCACCATCACGACTGCAATCGCCCCCTGAATGAGAATCGACCTTCCGGGAACCCCGAACCGCGGATGCACACGTGCGGCGAACGGAAAGAAGAGGCGGTCCCGTGCCATGGCGTAATATACGCGCGGGCCGATCAGGATGAAGGCACTCAGACTCGAGAGGAGCGCCACTGAGATCATTATACTGAGCCCATTCCCCATCCAGGTGCCGAAGATGCTCACCGAAGCTCTCTCCATAACGGGTATGACCCCTCTGAGCTCCGAGTATGGAAGGGCCGTAAAGATGAATAGATTCACCGCTATGTAGAGTACGATGACGATGGATGTGCCTGTAAGAAGCGAGAGGGGCAGCGTGCGGCTCGGGCGCTTGAGCTCACCGGCCAGGTATGCGCTTGCGTTCCAGCCGCTGTAGGCGAACATCACGAGCATCATGGCGGTACCGATCGCTATCCACTCGTATGAGCCGTCACGATCGAAGGTGATATTCGACCAGCCGCCGCTGCTCATCGCGAGGCCCGATGCCGCCAGGCCGAGCACGATAACGACCTTCATGACGGTGAGCACATTCTGCACCCGGGAACCGATACGAACTCCGGTGTAATGGAGTCCGGTGAAGAGTGCGATGATCCCTATCGCAATGGCTTTTTTGAGAATGGCAAGTCCGGAGGGATCGAGTGCGAGGAGATCGACGTCGAGCCCTGCATACAGGTACTCCGAGAACCCTATGGCCGATGCCGCGATCGGTGCCGAGAAGCCCACAAAGAAGCTCGTCCAGCCCGTAAGGAATCCCAGCACTGGATGATAAAGTGTCCTCAGGTAGAAGTACTCCGCACCCTCCTCCGGCATCCTCGTCGCAAGCTCCGCATAGCAGAGGGCACCGGCGATCGCGATAGCTCCTCCGAAAACCCAGCAGAGGAGCACCCACCCGGGTCCCGGAAGATTAGCAGCCATGATACCGGAGGTCGTGAAGATACCCGCACCGATGATATTCGCCACGACAATACTCGTGGCCGTAAACAGGCCGACCTCACGCCTGACCTGGGAGTACGGTTTGCGGCTCTGATTCTCTCGATCCACCCGGCACATCCTTATTACTTAAATGCGGAGCGGTCCCTTCTCTGCACCCACACACACCCCACGTCTTGTAACGTATACACCTGTGGATTACTATTCATAACAAATTTCACTGGAACACGCACGTCTTTCCATGCGTAATATCGACAAATTAAAAATGAAGGAGGATCTCATGCCGCATCGAATAAAACCTTTTGTCGTATTTCTGATTATCACGATCTTCACGGCAGGCATTCTGAGCCTGGCACCGATTGCGACGGCCGTTGCCCAGGAAGAAGAGCAGGAGCGGCCTCTATCGGACTTCGAAGCGCTCAAGAGCAGCTTCGAGGAGGCATACAAAGCGGGCGATTACACCAAGGCAATCGCTATCGGCAAGGAGATGAACGGGATCATCGAACCGAGGCACTGGGAGACACTCTACAATATCGGCTGCGCTTACGCCAAGGCGGGAGAGAAGGGCAAGGCATACGAGTACCTGCAGAAGGCGATCGATGCAAACTACATGTATGCACATGGCCTCATGACGGACGAGGATCTGGAGAGCCTGCGAGGAGAGAACCGCTTCAAGCAGCTCGTGCGCGCCGCATGGAAGAACGGTTATGTCTGGATACTCGAACGGGACGAACGTGCGGAGTATCAGCAGCTCCCCAGGGTTATGGAGACGCTCAGGCTCAAGAAGGGTGAGCGCGTCGCCGACATCGGCTGCGGTACCGGATACTTCACGATCCCCGTCGCCAAGACGGTGGGACCGGAGGGCAGGGTCCTGGCGATCGACGCCTCCCAGGATATGCTCGACTATCTCGAGCGGCGTCTTACGGCCGAGCAGCTCGAGAATGTGGAGCTCAAGAAGGTGGGACGGGACGACCCGGAGCTTCCGGCCGGCGGAATCGAATTGATCCTCATGGTCGATACATTCCACTACATCAAGGAGCGGACCGAGTACGGCAGGAAACTGCGTGCGGGGCTTGCGCCGGGCGGCAGGCTCGCCGTGATCGACTTCCGTCCGAAACCGTGGGAGGAACGCCCCTGGGGACCACCGCCGGAGCAGAAGATGTCGAAGGAGGAGCTCACCGTCGATCTCGAGAAAGCCGGCTTCAAACTCATCGAGGATCACGACTTCCTGACTGAGCAGTTCTTCATCGTCTACGAGGCCGAATAACTAAGTGTACCGGCCTGCAGCGACTATCTACGATCCGATGCGATTACTGTTCTTGCCCGGAGAAGCTACATTCCTCATCAATTGAAATACCAGGCATGGTGGGGTATACTACCGCCTCGAAGATCACACTGAAATGAGGAAGTGAGCTTATGCTTCGCCTGCTGAAGGACACATACCGGGGATTCATAGAAGATGAGGGCATAATGATGAGCGCCGCCGTCGCTTTCTATGCGGCACTCTCAATGGCCCCTCTTCTGCTCGTACTCATCTGGGTTGCGGGGCTCATCGGTGAACCGGCACAACAGCGGTTGATCGATCAGGTGCAGCTCCTGGTCGGACTCAGGGCCATGAATGTCGTCGAGGTGATCGTCGAAAACGCCGTCGAACGGCAGTATACAGGGTCGATCTCCACCGTTCTCGGACTTGTCCTGCTCCTCTTCGCCTCCACGGCCGTCTTTTCTCACCTTCACAGATCAATGAACAGGATCTGGAACGTTACAATGAAACCGGGCCGCGGCCTGCTGAACTGGGTGCTCGGGCGCCTGCTCTCGTTGGCGATGGTGGGATTCGTGGGGCTTCTACTCTTCATCTCCTTCATTGCCAGTACGGCGGCGACGATCATGCTCAGTGCAAACAGTGCCTGGTGGCGGCTGTTCGAGCATGCGATATCATTTTTCATCTTCATGCTTCTTTTCGGTGCCCTCTTCAAGATACTTCCCGCAGTCAGGATTCCCTGGAGGCATACATTCATAGGCTCGGCCATCACCGCCTTTCTATTCGAGATCGGCACCTACGGGTTCAGCACCTACCTGCGGCTCTCGACGATAGGATCGGTATACGGTGCGGCCGGCTCGCTTCTGATCCTGCTGCTCTGGATCTACTATTCCTCGGTGATCGTTTTCTTCGGTATGGAGAGTATCTGGGCATACACGCGTATGCGCGGATCCCCGCCCGAGCTCCGCGCATACGCGCAATTGAAGGATTAACCGGGATCAACCGTGAGATAGGCTTCGCCGTGGAACAAGTCGTTGCGACAGCGTGCCATTCCCCGGCTACTTACGGTCCTCGAAGAGCTTGAGATACTCCCCGTACCCCTCCTTCTCCAGCTCTTCCTTTGGAATGAACCTGAGGGCCGCCGAATTGATACAGTACCTGAGCCCCGTCGGTGCCGGGCCGTCGGGAAAGACATGCCCGAGGTGGGAATCGGCGTTCTTGCTCCTGACCTCGGTGCGTCGCATGAAGAGACTGCGATCCTCCCGCTCCACGATATTGTCCGGCTCGATCGGCTTCGTAAAGCTTGGCCAGCCGGTGCCGGAATCGAACTTGTCGTGGGAGCTGAAGAGGGATTCCCCGGAGACGATATCGACGTAGATCCCCTCTCTCTTGTCGTTCCAGTACTCGTTTTGAAAGGCCGGTTCTGTGCAGTTCTCCTGCGTCACCTCGAACTGCATGGGTGTGAGCTTATTACGAAGCGCCGATTCATCAGGCTTCGTGTACGGCACCGTGCAGTAGGTACGCCCGCACCGTGCGCTATCACCCCATGCTTCCTCGAGAAAACTATCCCGGCCGGAACCGAAACGGTACTGCTTGTAGCGGGAGGAGTAGTTCTTGTAGTAATCCTGATGGTACTCCTCGGCTTCATAGAAAGTATCGAACTTACGTATATCCGTTACGACGGGTTTCTCGAACCTGCCCGATGCCGCCAGCTCCGCCTTCGAACGCTCGGCGGCTTCATGCTGTTTCTCGTCGTGGTAGAAAACGGCCGTGCCGTACTGGGAACCCCGGTCCGCGAATTGCCCACCGGGGTCGGTAGGATTGATATGCCGCCAGAAGTGATCGAGGAGCTTCTCATAGGTCACCCGTGTCGGATCGAAGAAGACCTGTACCGCTTCGACATGGCCCGTCGAACCGGAGCAGACCTCCTCGTACGTGGGATTCCGCGTATGCCCGCCGGTGTAACCCGAAACTGCTTTCTCGACTCCGGGCACCTTCTCGAAGTCGGCCTCCAGGCACCAGAAACAGCCACCGGCGAATGTGGCGACTTCCAAGCCGTCGACAGTGTTCATCGTAGTACTCTCCATCTCTTGCCGAGTCGCAGCCGATAGGTGCAATCCCCAAAAGAATAGGGAAATCACAAGATACAGCACCGGTCTTTTCATGATCCACCTACACAATCTTATAAAACGGCGTTGAGGTCCGGTACAAAATGTTGCTATTTTCATGATCCACCCACATATCAATACTTGCGCTGCTGACATCTGTTGAGACCAGTGTCTTTCTAATTAATAATAATTCTTATTTTCAATGAATTGTCAAGTCAGAAAAGCAGATTCTCAATTAAGCGATCGTACTGTGGTGCCATCGATGTCCAATCGTAACCTGAAACAAAATCCTGTGTTTCGTACCCCCTCGTCTCCTCGATATGCACGAGACGGTTCCTGAGCATGCCGAGTAAACCTTCGTCGTCCCCATACAGAAATGCATCGTGATGTTCGGCCGGGATGTGCTCCGGGTAGGCGAGTCGTTTGGGGAGCAACGGATAGCAGTTACAGTAGATCGCCTGCACGACACTCGCCCCGAAGAAGTCGTGAATCGAGGTGACGGGACGGATATCCGCACGCCAGAGCCATGCTGCGTACTCATCGAAGTCCTCGGCATACCCGAACCTTACGATTCGGCTCCCGAGCCGCCGGGCGGCCTCGGTGAAGATCGCCGGTGCTTCGTGAAACCGTTCCCCCAGAACGGCGACCTCGAACGTGCAATCCATGTCCTGGAGGCGAAAGAGCGCACGGAAGAACCCTTCCGGATTCTTGTCGTACTCCCACCGGTGATTCCAGACGACAAGGGGTGCGCCGCTCCGGGGCCGTCCGCTGCGGTGAAGATCGAAACGTTTCAGATCGAGTCCGAGAGGCAGAACACGGCTCCTGTCCCTGATACGGGCCACGTTCTCCACCTCACCGTGGTCGGGAAAGGCCCCAAGAAACGGCTCCAGTGCCGCCAGAAAGGAGTCGAGATGGTAGCGGGAATTGAAGAACACGGCGTCCGCAGCGAGTGCGGACGCATAATTGATAAACCCGTAGTGAGCATCCCGGTCCCGAACCGGATCCGTATCTTGCTCGGACCAGGGATAGGTGAGCTGGTTCTCATGAAAGTAGACCGCGGTCCTGACATGCGCCGTACGCCCCCTCGTCATTGCCAGGAATGTAGTGAGATCGAGCATGTCACTGGCGATGATACAATCGGGTGCATCATCCCCGGCGAGGAATCGGCGGGCGAGTGTAACGGCACCTCCGTGCATCCGCCACTTCCAGTGCCTCCCTTCGAGCCCGAGCACCGTGACTTCATGGGCGCTGCGCGCGGCATACTCGTTCGCCCACGATGCATGGGAACCGGTCAGGTACGGCTCGAGGATAAGTATCTTCATGGCTCGAACAAGGGTATGAACCCGGAGGGCATTATTCCAGACAAAATATTTTCCCGGTATACCGCTGCACACCGAATCCGTTACTATGATACAAACGGAAGTGTCGGACCGTCGAGCACGGAGCCGGTTTCGGAGAGTATGCATGACGGACAGAGAATGCACGAAATTCCTCCAGTGGTGTCTGCCGCAACTCCGCATGCGCTGGGGAGGGTTTCGAAAGGTACGCAGGCAGGTCTGTAAACGGATCGGGCGTCGAATCGGAGAGCTGGAGCTCACCGGGGCAGCCGCCTACCGCGCCTACCTCGAGGATCATCCCGGTGAATGGCGGCGTCTCGATTCCCTATGCCGGGTGACGATTTCCCGCTTCTACCGTGACCGCGCGGTCTTCGACGCCCTGCGGACGACGGTATTACCGGAGATCGCACGGACCGCACTCGAGCGGGGCGAGCGCGAGGTGCTATTCTGGAGCGCCGGGTGCGCTTCCGGTGAGGAAGCATATACATTGAACATCATCTGGAAATGCGATACCGAAACAGGTGCCCTCAATGCACCGCAGCTCCGGATCCTGGCAACTGATTCAGATCCGCATCTCCTCGAACGGACGGAGCGGGGGTGCTATACGGAAGGTTCGCTCAGAGAGCTGCCGGATGATCTCAAGAGGAGAGCATTCACCAAAACGGATGAAGGATACGTGATCAGGGATGAATACAGGAAAGGGATGGAATATATCGAACAGGATATACGCCGAAATCTTCCTGCCGGTCCCTTCCATCTCGTCATGTGCCGGAATCTCGTGTGGACCTATTTCGAGGAATCACTGCAACGTGAATTGCTCTACAGGATCACAGAACGGCTCACCCCTGTCGGCTTCCTCGTGACCGGTTCACATGAGACACTGCCCGAAAAAGAATCGATTACATTGCGGACTCGCATACCGCCATGTATTTACGAGCTTCGATGAACAGTGTAAAATCCAATCGGACCCCCCGGTGCAATCTCTTACTCGATATACCATGGTGGAATCCGGGTTGACCATCACTCTATCCCCACCAACGCCTTGATATACTGGAGACGCTCGTAGAGCTCTGCATTGTCGCTCTGCATTTGACTGAGCTTTCCCCGGAAATCGTCCACCGAATCGAAACCGTGCTTGACCATCCACCCTTCCAGTTCTTCGAGTATCTTCCCGATCGTCTCCAGCCCGTTGAGGTAGAGCGTCGAGCAGAGCTGCACCACGGTGGCCCCCGCCAGCAGCTGTTTGATAACACCAGCCGAATCGTGCACACCGGTCGATGCGGCCAGATCGATCTCGAACCGACCCGCAAGGAGTGTGATCCATCTCAACGGCAGGCTGATCTCGTCGGACGAGCTGAACCGTATGCCGGGCGCGAGCCTGAGCGTGTTGATATCGATATCGAGCTGGTAGAACCGGTTGAACAGCACCAGCGCCTGGACCCCGCGCCGGTACAACCCGTATGCCACGCTGGCTATGGAACTGAAGTAGGGACCCATCTTCACGGCGATAGGTATATCAACACTTGAGCGCACCCTCTCGACAATATCAAAGTACATCCCTTCGATTTCCGTGCCTTCCCTCTTGGGATTACTCGGCATTATCGAGATATTCAACTCGATGGCATCGGCTCCCGCCCCGGCAATACGCCTGGTATAATCGACCCATATCTTCGGCGAAACACAATTGAGGCTCGCGATGACCGGTATGTCGACCGTCTTCTTCGCCTTCTCGATCAGTTTCAGATATTGGACAGGACCGAGGGCAACCTTCATTCCCTCCACATACTCCAATGCCTCCGTGTGCCAGGGATAATCCATCTGCTTTTCGATACTCTCTATTTCGGCCAGCACCTGCTCCTCGAACATCGATTTCAGCACGACCGCACCCGCACCGGCATCGGCACACTTCCTGATACCGTCGATCGTCATCGAGAGGCTGCTGCTCGCAACGATGAGAGGATTCCGTAACTCGAGTCCCATATATGTAGTTTTCAGATTCGCCATTGTCCCTTCCTTTTCTTTTCGTATAATCGCTACAAATGTTCTCGAGCAATGGGAAAGAGAATTCCCGGAATTACTCTATGCTTCAATCCATCAACTGTCAACAATACATAGAATGCTAACCGGTGCCACAGGGATCCCTTAACGGGAACTTTTCAATAAAGACGGCATACAATTGTCCGACGGCTGATCTTGACAAACAATGCACAGCGGTGGAACATCTTCACCGGTCCGAATTCATGGAAAGGCGATAATCATGCCGCGGCTTCACGAGCAGGTTAGGGTATCAAGATTGATCCTGTTCTTGGCCGTTCTTGCCGTATTCATCATTTCGATGTACGGTACGACGTGCCATCGAACAATCACCTGGTGGATGGGCTGTTCATATCCCCTTGCTGCAATAACCTTCGGAATACACTTCCCGCCCGGCTCCCTGATCCTCACGACTCTCGGGTGGATCGTCGCACGCCTCGTCCCCACGGCATCGAAGGCCTTCGCCCTCAACCTCACGGCCGCAGCCCTGGCGACATTCACGACCTGCCTGCTTATATGGCTCACGATTAAGCTCACCCGAATCGAGATAAAGAATACCACGCACCTCCACGGCGGCACGGCCTTTGCCACCATGATCGCCGGAATTGCATCCGGAGCACTCACCCTCGCCTTTGGTAGAACAACCTGGCATTACGCCACCCATTTTACGCCGTATATACTCACCGCGGCATTCACCGCCCTTCTACTCTGGACCATCCTCACATGGTGGGAACGGCGAGATGATCGAACCGGCGACCGGTGGCTCTTCGTTACGATGCTGCTCTTCGGGCTCGATCTCAGTGTCCACCGCACCAACCTGCTCATCCTGCCAGGGTTCCTGCTCTGGATTCTCATCTGTTACCCCCGCTTGTACGGCCGCGCCAAATCATGGGCGGCGGGCGCGGGCGGGCTTCTGATCGGCCTCGCCGTTCATTTGCTCATCATCCCGATCGCAGCCGGCGCTCCGACGGTGAACTTCGGAGATCCAAGTACCTGGTCGCGATTCTATTATTACATCTCGTTACAGCAGTACGGTGGCTCGTGGCTGCTTAGGCTTTTCCCGCGCAGGGCGGACTTCCTCGGTTACCAGCTCGCCAACTATATCAATAATCTCAAGAGTAACTTTTTCTCCTTTGGAAAGATCCTCTCCCTTATTCCTTTGGCCCTGGGCATCATCGGTATCGGAGCCCTCTGGCGACGGGATCGGAGATTGATGCTGGGATTGTTACTGCTTTTCCTCGGCTCAAGCCTCGGGGCCGTATTCTACTTCAACCTCCCGGAGGGCTATAGCTATCCGATGGACCGGCATTACATGCCCTCGTTCGTGTTGTTTTCGGTATTTATCGCCTACGGAGCCGGCACGACGGTCTATCACCTGTGGAGGGTTTCGACCCGGTATCGCAGGGTCGCCCTACCCCTGTGCCTCGCATTCATACTCTCGATGCCGGTCGAGCAGCTCATGCGTAACTATCGCGCGATAGACAGCTCGAAGACATACTTCGCATACGACTACGCCCGTAACATCCTGTCGACAATCGATCCCGGTGCGATCCTCTTCATTCAAGGTGATCTCCTTTGGTCTCCGCTTTACCTGCACATCGTGGAGAATGCGAGACCGGATGTCGCCGTCCTGAGCATAAGCCTCTTGAATACAGAATGGTATGTCAGGCAGGTACGCACGCTGTACCCCGATATCCCTCTCACACTGACGGAAGAGGAACTGTCACAGATCGCACCGAAACCTTGGCAGGATACCACTCTGGCAATACCGGTAACCGGTTCGGATGACTCGCTCCGTTTACCGGAGGGCGTGGCCCAGCCAGACACCTTCGACCTGCGCGTGAAACCCACGATTGCAGGCCGGTTCGTACTCGCCCAGGATTGGCTGATGGTGAAGATGATCGTTGAGAACGAGTGGCGGCGGCCGATTTACTTCAACGAACCGCCTGAGTTTCTTCGCCCGCATTCACGCTCCGAGGGGATTGTCCACCGACTGGTACCTCAGGATTCCGCATTATTGAACGCCGGTCTTCTCCGGCAGAATCTGCTGGAGCGATACAGCTACCGCGGTTTCGCAGATCAGCCGGCGACCGTGGCGCCCTTCACACGGCTATACGGGCATGCCCTGCTACGCGCCTTTCATGCTCTGGGGAGCTACGAGCAGACAAGGGGAGACACGGCCGCATGCCTTGAGATCAAGGCTGAGCTCGAAAAACGTATTCCTCCGGACAAAATCGATCCGCCGCCCGAGCTGCAAACGATGATCGATGAGATGTGCCGATCCGGGCAGAAAAAATGAGGGAGCATATCGATTCATGCCCCCTCGCTTCTGAAGTCTGATTCCGCTGGTTCCTACCTCAGGAGAACCATCTTTCTCGTCTGGACGAAGTTCTTGGTGTCCATCTTGTAGAAGTACACACCGCTGGCAACACTCTTGCCCGAGTCGTTTCGACCCTTCCAATCGATCGAATGAGGACCGGCATCCCGGACCTCGTTGACCAAGGTACGCACAAGCTGGCCCGCAACGTTGTAGACACGCACCGTCACGTGACCCTTCTCGCGCATGTTGAACTTGATCGTCGTGTTCGTGTTGAACGGGTTCGGGAATTTCTGCGCAAGACTGTACGCCTTAGGCGTCTCATCCACATCAGTGATGTCGATGTTCGTGACGTTCTCGAACCAGTAGACAACCTTCTTCACCAGAACGTTACGGTTCTGCGGCGATGCAGCTACCTTGTCACGGACATAC
>CP070727.1:2831428-2854110 GCA_020350885.1 bacterium
CCTTCTTCCCCGCAGCCTTCTTCCTCACAACCTTCTTTCCCGTAACCTTTTTCCCCACAACCTTTTTCCGGCCCCGCCTTGCTGCCCCCTTCGGCTGGACCGGTTCCTCTTCAGCCTCCGGAGTCTCCTCACGAGCCTCCAGTGCCTCCTCCCCCATCCCCGGGATCACATCCAGGATCTCCGGGATCCCGTCTTTCTCCCCGCCCCCTTCCGGAACCTCGGCTGAAATCTCCTTGCACGGTTCCTCCCGCTCCCCGTCACCCGCTATGAGCGCGACGTCTCTCAGTGTATCGCCTTCGTTGAGGTTGATGAGCTTTACACCCTTCGCTGGTCTTCCGAGCACGGGAATTCCTTTTACAGTGCATCTGATCACCATCCCATTCCTGGTGATCATCATCACTTCGTCGTTTTCGAGAACCTCCTTGACCGCTACGAGGTCGCCGTTCCTAGCCACCGTCGGTATGCAGACGACGCCCTTGCCGCCGCGTCTGATATTTCTGAAGTCCCCGATCCGCGTCCGTTTCCCGAAGCCGTTCTCGGTGACGGCCAGGAGCTCCCGTCCGTGCCTGACAACGACCATTGCAACGACTTCATCGTCACCCTCGAGGGTGACACCCCTCACACCCTGTGTCGCTCGTCCCATGGGCCTCACATCCTGTTCGCTACACCGTATCGCCTTGCCTTTCCGCTTGGCAAGAATGATATCGTCACGGCCCGAGGTGAGCCGGGCCTCGATCAACTGATCGCCCCCCTTGAGGAGGATCGCAATGATACCGCCCCGGCGTGGATTGGCGTAAGAGGAGAGGTGTGTCTTTTTAATATATCCTTCCCTCGTGGCAAGCATGAGGTAGGCATCCTTGCTGAAATCGCTGACAGGGACAAATGCGGTAACATTCTCCTCCCTCGAGGTCTCCAGGAGATTGACGATCGCCTTTCCCTTTGCCAGCCTACCTCCCTGCGGAATCTCATGTACCTTGAGCCAGTAACATTTTCCCTTGTCGCTGAAGAAGAGGATGTAGCTGTGGGTAGAGGCGATGAAGAGATGTTCGACGAAGTCCTCCTCCTTCATTCCGAGCCCCGTAATCCCTTTCCCGCCCCGCCGCTGTCGCCGGTAGGTGCTGATGGGGATCCGCTTGATGTAGTTACTGTGCGTGATCGTGATGATCATGTCCTCCTCGGCGATCAGGTCCTCGATCTGGAATTCCCCCTCCTCGTCCACGATCTCGGTCCGTCGCTCGTCACCGAAACGTTTGCTGATGTCGTCGAGCTCCTCCTTGACGATCCCCAGGAGCCGTCGCCTGCTGTCGAGGACGGAGCGGTAGTACTCTATCTTCTTGATGAGATCGAGGTATTCATCATCGATCTTCTTCCGTTCGAGGCCCGTGAGGCGTTGGAGCCTGAGATCGATGATCGCCTGCGCCTGGATCTCGGTAAGCTTGAATTTCTTCACGAGGGACTTCTTCGCTTCCTCCGGCGAGGCGCTTTTCTTTATGAGCTGAACTATCTCGTCTATATTATCGAGTGCTATCTTGTATCCCTCGAGTATATGGGCCCGCTCCTCAGCACGCGCCAGGTCGTATTGTGTGCGCCGGGTGACGATCTCCTCACGGTGGGCCAAAAACGCTTTCATCATCTCCTTCAGGTTCATCACCACCGGGCGAAGCTTGTCGAGGGCGAGCATGATAACTCCGTAGGTGATCTGAAGTTGCGTGTGGGCGAAGAGCTGGTTCAGAACCACCTTCGGGTATGAATCTTTCTTGAGCTCGATAACGATCCGCATCCCCTCCTTGTCGGACTCATCCCGGATGTCTGAGATGCCCGTTATCCTGCCTCCCCTGACGAGGTCGGCGATCTTCTCGATGATTGCGGCCTTGTTCGTCTGGTAAGGGATCTCGCTGACGATGATGCTCGTTTTTCCCTTCGGTGTGGTCTCGATGTTCGCCCGTGCCCTGAGGGTAATCTTTCCCTTCCCCGTCCGGTACGCCTCCTTGATTCCTCCACGGCCGTAAATGATGCCCCCCGTGGGGAAGTCGGGACCTTCGACGATGCGACAGAGCTCGTCGACGGATATGCCGGGCTTTTCGAGGACCGCCTTGAGACCCTCGACGATCTCAATGAGGTTGTGCGGGGGTATATTCGTGGCCATCCCGACGGCAATCCCCGCCGCCCCGTTTAGCAGGAGATTGGGAACCTTCGACGGCAGCACCAGGGCCATCTGCCTCGTGTCGTCGTAGTTCGGACCGAACTCGACCGTTTCCTTCTCGATATCCTTCAACAGCTCAACGGCGAGCTCTGTCATCCGTACCTCGGTGTAGCGCTCCGCCGCAGCCGGATCACCGTCTATGGAACCGAAGTTGCCCTGCCCGTCAACGAGTGGATAGCGCATCGAGAAATCCTGGGCCATTCGCACCACGGCATCATAGACGGCCGTGGTCCCGTGGGGATGATAGTTTCCGGTTACATCACCCGCGAGCTTCGCCGACTTCCTGTACGGCCGGTTGTGGTAGAGGCTGAGATCGTTCATGGCCAGCAGGATCCTGCGGTGTACCGGCTTGAGCCCGTCGCGCACATCCGGCAGTGCACGAGAGACGATCACGCTCATCGAGTAGTCGAGATAGCTATTCTGCATCTCGTCTTCGATGTAGATCGGAATCACGCGCTGTCTGTTTATCTCCATCTAGCTCTTCCTCCTCGGCATCCCATCCCGGAATCCGGGGCCGATATCCATTCCCATTCTATTGCGGTCGGTTCCCTCGCGGAAGCGACACGGGGCGCTACACATCCAGGTTCCGCACATCGAGTGCATTCTCCTGGATGAACTTCTTCCTCGGCTCGACCTGATCCCCCATCAAGGTCGTGAAGGTATCGTTCGCCTCCGCCCAATCCTCGAGCTTCACCTTGAGCAGTGTCCTGTGCTCGGGGTCCATCGTTGTCATCCAGAGCTGCTCGGGATTCATCTCACCGAGCCCTTTGTACCGTTGAATGTAGAGACCCTTCGCCCCGCCGAATTCTTTTATGATCTTCTCCTTCTCCTTTTCGTTGTATGCGTACCGTTCCTCCTTGCCCTTCTTGACACGGTACAGAGGTGGCTGTGCGATGTAGACGTAGCCCTCCTCGACGAGCCGTTGCATCTTTCGGAAGAAGAAGGTGAGGATCAATGTGCGGATGTGTGCGCCATCGATATCCGCATCAGTCATGATGATGATCTTCTTGTACCGTGCCTTCGAGATGTCGAACTCCTCCTCGCCGATCCCCGTCCCGATTGCCGTTATGACCGTCTTTATCTCCTCGTTCGAGAGGATCTTGTCAATACGGGCCTTCTCCACATTCAGGATCTTTCCCCTGAGCGGCAGGATCGCCTGGAACCGTCGGTCCCGCCCCTGCTTTGCCGAGCCTCCGGCCGAGTCCCCCTCGACGAGGTAGAGTTCGCAATGCTCTGGATCCTCGAGAGAGCAGTCGGCGAGCTTGCCGGGCAGCGCGCTGGACTCGAGCGCCGACTTGCGGCGCACCAGCTCCCGGGCCTTGCGGGCCGCCTCACGTGCCCGCGCGGATTGGGAGGCCTTTTCGACGATCTTCCGGCCCACAGGCGGGTGCTCCTCCAGAAACTCACCGAGTTTCGTTCCCAGAACGCTCTCGACGAGCCCCTTGAGCTCGCTGTTGCCGAGCTTCGCCTTCGTCTGGCCTTCGAACTGCGGATCGGGAAGCTTCACCGACAGCACCGCCACGATCCCCTCCCTGACATCGTCACCGGAGAGGGTGATCTTCTGTTTCTTGAAGAGATTGTTCTTCTGTGCGTAATGGTTCAGCGTCCTGGTGAGCACCGTCTTGAAACCGACCAGGTGCGTCCCGCCGTCAATCGTATTGATATTGTTGGCAAAGCAGAAGATCTTCTCCGAATAGGAATCGTTGTACTGTATGGCTATCTCGATATCGACGTTATCGCGCTTGTCCTGAATGTAAATCGGCGGTTTGTGAAGCGTGGTGCGGTTCTGATTGAGCCACTTGACAAAGGAGGTGATCCCGCCCGTATAGCGGAACTCGTGGGACTTCCCGGACCGTTCATCCTTGAAGTTTATCGTTACCCCCCTGTTCAGGAATGCGAGCTCCCTGAAACGCTGCGAGAGTGTATCGAAGCTATAGCCCAGCGTATTGAAGATCGAGCTGTCCGGAAGGAAGGTCACCCGGGTGCCCGTATACTTCTTTTTGCCCTTCTGTGGTTTCGACTTGAGCGGGGCCGTCGGCTTTCCCTTCTTGTACCGTTGGGTGAATGCCTTGCCATCCCTATAGATCTCGACCTCGAGCCATTCTGAAAGCGCATTCACCACCGATACGCCGACGCCGTGCAATCCCCCGGAGACCTTGTAGCTTTTATGATCGAACTTGCCGCCGGCATGCAGCGTCGTCATCACCACCTCGACGGCAGGCTTCTTCTGCGTCGGATGGATGTCGACCGGTATGCCACGCCCATCATCCTCTATCACGACCCGACCGTCCCCGGTGATCGTGATCCCGATCGTGCTGCAATGACCGGTCATCGCTTCGTCGATGCTGTTATCGACGACCTCGTAGATCATGTGATGGAGCCCGTGTATATCGGTGCTTCCAATGTACATCGCAGGACGTTTCCTGACAGCCTCGAGCCCCTTGAGAACCTGAATTCCCTGTGCAGTGTATTCCTGGCTCATCTAACCATCCCTCTTCTTATCCAGCTCCAACCGTATGCCCTTGAGGGCAAGCTTCGGAAAACACTCCTTGATCCTGGCCAGGATCTCCTTCTGGTGAAACCGGATCTCCTGCATCCAGACGTTGTCTGCAACCTCTATAAAGAGCAGGCCCCTTCTGATCTCCCTAGGTCTGCTGCGTCTGGAGACTGCCTCCCCGACGATCTCAGGCCACTGTTGAAGGAGCCTCGTTTCCTCCATCTTCCCTTCCAGGCCGAGGTTCCGTAGAACCCCGGGGAGGATTGCGCCGACACGCCTGGAAGGCTGCTTTTTTCCTCTCCCCGTCACCATCCACACCTCCTCCAATGCATATCATTTTATAGAGAAAGTCCATAAAAATAAATAAAAAAAACAGCCCCGCAACACCATTTCTTAAGGCCGT
Source organism: bacterium (assembly GCA_020350885.1). Taxonomy (GTDB): domain Bacteria; phylum Krumholzibacteriota; class Krumholzibacteriia; order Krumholzibacteriales; family Krumholzibacteriaceae. Next base: position 2,836,532 of record CP070727.1, read on the forward strand.
TTCCGCCCTTCCGGATGAACCTGCAACGGGGCCTCCGGGTCCTGGAGCGGAAACCTGTTACAGGACCTATTGGTCCTGGAGTGGAAACCCGCTACAGGACTTATTGGTCTTGGAGCGGAAACCCGCTACGGGGCCTCCGGGGCCCGTTCCGGAAACCCGCTGATCTCTTCGAATACGCCGCCCTCAACGACAAAGCACCGCCTGCCCAGATCGCTCCCTGAGAGGTCGGTGGGCCGCGGAGACGTGATGAAGCTCTGGAAGGAGTCCGCCAGGATGCCCCTCACGCCACCGGCTGTCCCGGCATCGAGCTCCGAGAAGATATCGTCGAGAAGCACCACCGGCCGCTCGCCCCGTTGTCTCATGATCACTGTGGCCTGTGCGAGCTTCAGGGCGATCGCCGCCAGCCGTTTCCGCCCCTGCGATCCATACCGCCTGAGCTCCACGGGGCCGATGAAGAGGGAAACATCGTCATACTGCGGCCCCACGAGCGTAACACCGCGTACCCTCTCCCGTTCCTCCGCCCTCTCGAGCGACTCACGGAGCGCCTCCTCGTATCCCCGTCCCTCCGGATCGAAGGAACAACGGTACTCCATGGACAAATGCTCCTCCTTCTGCAGTATCCGCCCGATAAGCCCGCCGGCCTCTGTCGAGATGTGCGCAATCATCTCGATCCTTCCCCGCACAACCGCGGCACCCTTCTCCACGAAGATCTCGTTCCAGGCCGTAAGCTCCCTCCCATCACCACGTCCCTCCGCAACCGCCCTGAGCAGCGAGTTACGCTGCCTGAGGGCCTTTCGAAACGCCTTGAGTTCTCCGAGAAAGTCCGGCGAGACCTGGGCCGCAGTATAGTCCAGGTAGACCCTGCGGTTCGCCGGCGGCCCCGAGGCGAGAGTGACATCCTCGGGGGTGAAGATCACGGTCGGTATGAGACCGATGATCTCCGAGAGCCCGGCGAGCCGCTTGCCCCCCACCGATGCCTTCAACCCCCCACTGCGCTCTATCCCGATATCCAGCCTGAGGCGCACACCGACATCGCTCGTCCCGTTCAGACGCAGGTGTGTGTATTCCTCCTCGAACGCTATCACTTCCTCTGTTTTACGTGTCCTGAACGAACGCCCGAGGGAGAAGAAATGGATCGCTTCGAGCAGGTTCGTCTTGCCCTGCGCGTTGCGGCCCGAAATCAGGTTGTAGGTGTCCGAGAAGGATAGGGAACACTCTCGAATGTTACGGAAATTGCGTACTTCTAGCGATTGGATAAGCACCCCGGCCTACCGCGCTCCCGTGCTCACTCCCCTAGCTGATCCTGAGAGGCATAATGATGCAGGTCTGGTTTATGTCCTCGGCCGTCTCTACCGGCTCCACCATGCCGGCGTTGTCCGGCCTGTCGAGGCGGAACGCAACATTCTCCGATTCCATTGTCCGGAGGATATCGAGTACGTAGTTCGCATTGTACCCTATATCGAACGGCTCACCATCGAAGGATGCCTCGATCTCCTCGTGCGCCTCACCGATTTCCTGTGTCGACACATTCAGCTTAAGCTTGTCCTTCTCGAGGGAGAAAACGATCTGGTGCGTGAGTGCGTCGGATAGTATGGCAACACGTTTCGTGGCATCAGAGAGCCGTTGCCGGTCCACTATGAGCTCCTTGTCGTTTCCCTCCGGTATCACCTTTGTGTAGTTCGGGAAGGGACCCTCCAGTAACCTTGAATAGATGGAGCTCTCGCTCATCGAGAACGATATACTATTCTCCCCAAGGCTTACCTTTATCTCTTCCTCCCCTTCGGAGTAAAGCTTTAACATCGAAAGAGCCTTGGGAGGTACGATCACAGACGTCTTTTGAACATCTCCGAGCTTTGTCTTCGCCTCCACCTTGGCAAGTCGGTGCCCGTCGGTCGAAATCATTGATATCCCATCTTTATCGAGCTCCCAGAGGACACCACAAAGTTGCGGTCTCGTGAGATCGTTCGATACCGCATATATCGTCTTCTGAACAAGACGCTGTATGAGCTCTGGATCCATTTTGAATGAGGTCTTGCTTTCCTGCTTCGGTATCTTAGGAAAATCTTCCGCGCTTCTTCCGTTTATGACAAACCTGCTCTTCCCGCATGTCAGTGTGAGTTTTTCACCAGTCACATCCATCGAAACTTCATCACCTGTCAGTGATTTCACAATCTCGGCTATCTTCTTCGCCGGTACAGCTATCTTTCCCCCCGCATCAGCTGTCCCCGTAATCTTTGAAGTAACCGATATATCGAGATCCGTGGCAGATAACTCTATCCCTTCACCATCTGCCGTAATGAGCACCGTCGACAGTATCGGCATTGTTGTCTTTGATGGAACCACCGATGATATTGCATGCATTTTCTTACTCAATTCGCCTAGAGCAACACGTATCTTCACACTACAACCTCCTGCTTGCGATAGATCATCGGTACAAAAAGTAATATCTATTTTAACCCGTTCAGAGAAAGAAATAATAAATGAAAATAAGACTCATATTCAAGAAAAATTACATGGAAACCTTTCTGCTTGGGCGGAATAATCTTCAACTAACTTTATGTATATATAGTAGTAGTTGTTGTGGGTGTTGAAATGTTGATAATACCGACGACATAGCGTTGGTAAAGGATTGTTTGTGTCAGTGGATGTGTTGATTCCGTTTTGAAATACATTGGTTTTTGCACCGCATTGAACAATACTCAACGTAAGCAAACAATATTTCAACATCGAGTGTGTGGAATATGTTGATAAGAAAGGTAAAGGATTACCCATGTTCAACACCTTGGATGCGAAAAGAAGAAAGCGGTATTACGAAGTTAAATCTTCTTTGATGGATTGTGTCTTTCTCTTCAGCGACGGATCATCGCGCATGCATTTCTCTATCTTTTTCAATGCATGGAGCACGGTGCTGTGGTCTCTACCACCGAAACGTTTACCGATTTGCACGAGTGAAAGGTCCGTTAATTCTCTGCACAGATACATCGCGACCTGACGGGCGACGACGATGCGGCTTATGCGTGTCTTGGCCTTCAGGCTCTCGAGGGGCACGTCGAAGTGCTGGGATACGGACTTTTGAATCGACTGAGCGGTCACGCTCTTCGCAGGGTATCCCTTCATGATGTCACGGAGAACCTCCTGGGCCATATCGACGTTGATCTCCTGACAGGTGAGACTCGAACAAGCGAGGATGCGGATGAGGGAACCCTCGAGCTCTCGAATGTTGTTTTTAACGTTTCCGGCTATGAGCTGAATAACATCGTCTGGTATATGAATCTGCTCGTTTGCTACCTTCTTCCGCAGGATTGCTATGCGCGTCTCGAGATCGGGGGGCTGGATGTCGGTTATGAGCCCCCATTCGAAGCGTGAGGTGAGACGCTCCTGAAGCATGGGGATCTCTTTCGGGGGCCGGTCGCTGGTGACGACGATTTGCTTGTTGGCGTCATGGAGGGCGTTGAAGGTGAAGAAGAACTCCTCCTGCGTGCTTTCCTTCCCTGCGAGGAACTGGATATCGTCGATGAGGAGGACGTCGATATTTCTGTACCGCTCCTTGAATTCGAGTGTGACTCCGGTACGTATCGCGTGGATGAGCTCGTTCATGAAGCTCTCGGACGACACGTAGGAAATCCGCATGGTGGGGTGGTTTTTGATAATGAGGTGCCCGATCGCCTGTATGAGATGTGTCTTTCCAAGCCCGACGCCCCCGTATGTGAAAAGCGGATTGTAGATGCGGGCGGGATTCTCGGCGACGGCGAGCGCTGCGGCGTGCGCGAGCCTGTTCCCGTTACCGACCACGAACTCATCGAACGTGTACCGGGAATTCAGATGGGTCCTGTTGGGAAGGTTGGTCGGTTCCTGAACGATGATCGAACGCCGGGAGTTGTTCTCGGGGGGTGAGACACGGGGGGGTGTCGGAGAGGCAACGAATTCGACCTTGACATCCTTTCCGAGGGTTTCTCGTGCTGCAAATTGTATCTTGTCCCTGTGGTGCTCGGCGAGCCAGTCTATAAAGAATGGATTCGGCCCCTCGACCACAAGGCGTCCATCATCGAAACTCACCAGGCGGGTCGGCTCGAACCAAGTTTTGAAGCTCTGCGCGTTCACAAGCGTACTGATTCTCTCCAGTATGCTCTCCCATAAACGCCGCAACGCATGTACTCCCAATGTGTTTCCGCTTTTCTAAACCCAATTGTTCCGTCTATGTCACCGGAAGGGAAAATAGCTCCCCTCCGGGATGCTTGCTGGATCCTTACTGAAGCGCTCAAGTTGTCCACAATTGTGGATAACTCGTTATCTCTATTGTTAAAGGCTGGTTGGGCGGGTTATTATATGTAACTTCAGAGCGTTTTCCACAATCTCTGTAACCATTACAGAAGTAAAGATGTATGACCCTCACGGTTGTGCTGCTCTTCGGGGGTCATCCCCCTCATCCCGCGGGCCGTAATGTAGCACAGCAAAGAGGGTCAATCAAGAGAATTTTATCACGCAGGGGAAAATTTTTACAACACAATGAAAAAATTAGCGTTGTGCAGAGGTGGAAAACTGGAGTGGCCAAAAAGTGTAAAAAAAGGATTACAGTTTCATGATGATGGGATTTAGAATCTATTGCGAGTAAAGGGATTAACAACTCTGAATATAATATGCTTGACAAATAATTCGTGCTTTCATAAAGTGAAATGTTTATATAATCGAATGGAGACGGACTTGATGCTCGTGGGAGATCCGGGAGTAGCACAATGAAAAGAACTTATCAACCCCACACCACCAGGCGTAAGAGAACACACGGTTTTCGAAAACGAATGAGCACGAAAAATGGACGTCTAGTTCTTAAAAGGAGGAGAGCAAAGGGAAGAAAGCGCCTCACGGTGTAGCATATCCGTGGAGTTGCAGCCGTATGGCATTGAGAGGTCTTAGAACAAACGAGCAATTTCGTCGAGTGTACCAGGAAGGAACCCGGCAGGTTGGGAAAAGGGTCGTTATCTGCTATGTGAAGAGCGATAACGGCGGCATACTTCCGGGATTCGTAGCAAGCAAGAAGGTAGGTAAAGCGTATCAGCGGAACAGGGCGAAGAGGCTCATGCGAGAAGCATTTAGAGAGCTCAAGGAACGCATCACGGAAGAAAATCTATGGATCGTTTTCATCGCCTCCTTTCGCCCGAGCGAGGTATCATTTCTCGAGATTCGGGAAGACGTGGAGAATTCCCTGGGAAGGGCTGGCTTAATATCTTCTATCTGATGGCATCCAGGATTGTGGCACGTGTCGGCCTTACGGCCGTCAGGATATATAGAGCGGCAATATCTCCGTACCAGCCGCCGGTCTGCCGATTTATTCCTTCGTGCTCAGAGTATGCAGAGACCGCCCTGCTGCGGTACGGTGCATTCAAGGGCGCGTGGCTGGCCCTCCGCAGACTCCTCCGGTGCAACCCCTTCGCTCGCGGCGGATACGATCCCGTTCGCTGATTCGCCGGGATTCCTAAACAAACGAAGACGTATCCAGCGCGGGACGGCACGCAGTGGACAAGCGATCAATCATAGCGATAGTGCTCACCATTCTGGTTCTTCTGGCATGGCAGCTGTTCGTCATCGCCCCAAAACAGAAAGAGGCCGCCCGGCGGCGGGCCAAACAGCTCCGTGAGAGGGCGCTGGTGGACTCCATCAACGCCTTGCGGGAGGACTCCCTGGAGGCGGTACGGCAGGTGAGCCCGGCGGTGGATACCACCGTGACTCCACCCGAGCGCGAAGAGGTCGCCACCGAATGGGATCGTACGTTCCCCGGACGGGGGGGCGAACAGATCGAGGATGTCCACATAACCGTGGTTACGGAGATGGTGAAGATCGTGCTGGGAAACAGGGGAGGTGAAGTCAAAAGTATAGAGCTGCTCGAGTTTCACAGGAAGGACGGTGGGCTTGTGGAGCTGGTGCCCCAAGGAGCGGCCGGCGGACTCGCCCTGTCGTTCATCGAGAATGATGAGCGTCGAGCGTTATCTGACAGGCAATTCGATGTTCGCATCGACGGGAGGCCGGTTGTCGCTCACGAGGAGATTGTTCTCGGCACTCAACGGGAGCGGGTGGAGGTTCTCTTCACCATGGAAGGAGCGGAGGGGGGGCTGATCCAGAAACGCTACACCGTGCACCGGGAAGGTTACGAGATCGGCCTGGATGTGACGATCAGGCGGGAAGGAGAGCTACGGAACACTGATGCTTATGACCTCTCGTGGGAGTGCGGAATGGCCGCGACGGAGAAGGACGAGAAAGGCGACAAGCGGCAGTTCGCATCCCTTGGAAGGGTCGGTGATGAGTTCTACAAGGAGTCGATGTCCAAGTTCGGCAAAGAGCAGGAGAAGCCGCACGAGGGAATGGTTGTCTGGGCAGGAGCGAGAACAAAATACTTCCTGAGTGCCTTACTGCCGGTGCGGCGGCGGGCGGGAAGGCTCTCAATGCTCGGCAGTCGGGATGAAGACCACATCGGGTATGCACTCGGATACTCGTTCCGGGGGGATCCCCGTCTCGTCGAGGATTCTTTCTCCTGCTATCTGGGTCCACTCGATATGAACACGCTCAAAGCGTACGACGTGGGCCTCGAGAAAACGATCGACCTCGGAAAGCTCCGCTTTCTGAGTGTCTTTGTTCTGAAGTTCATGATGGTGCTCAGGCGCTTTATCCCGAACTACGGACTTATCATCATTATTCTTTCCATTCTAACGAAGATTCTCTTCTATCGATTGACGCACAAGAGTTTCAAGTCGATGAAAGATATGCAGCGGCTCCAGCCCAAGATCAAGGAGCTACAGGAGAAGTACAAGGATAGCCGTGAAAAGATGAACCAGGAGATGATGAAACTGTACAAGGAGGCGGGTGTCAATCCTCTTGGTGGATGTTTGCCGCTGCTTCTACAGCTACCTGTGTTCATCGCACTCTTTAATGTTCTAAGAAATACGATCGAGTTGCGAGGTGCCCCCTTTGTTTTCTGGATCAACGATCTGTCGTCGCCCGATGTGCTCTTCGGGTTCGGAACGAAACTTCCGTTTCTGGGGAGTGAGTTCCATTTGCTTCCCATCCTGATGGGGGCTGCAATGGTTCTGCAATCGAAGCTCGGCGGTTCGCCCACCGGTCAAGCGGGTCCGGCGGCCCAGACAAGGATGATGTCTACAATGATGCCCATCGTCTTTACGTTCTTATTCTATGGGATGCCGTCTGGACTCGTTCTGTACTGGCTCGTGAATAACATATTTTCGATCATACAGCAGTACTACGTGCACAGGGAGATCGAAGCAGAGGACCGGGAAGAGCTGGAGAGCGGACAGGCGGTTGCATCAGAGCAGCGGCAAGAGCCCAGCGACGAAGGCGCAGACAGCAGAAAGGCACCCCGCCGTGCGAGGTCCGGTAAGGGAGGTAGGGGCAAGTCTCGCAAGGGTAAACGCAGAACATATCACTGAGACCGGGGAGATAAGAGAGATGCGGAATATCGGAAATGAAGAAAAGAAGGGAAAGAGAATCGAGACCACCGGCAAGACGGTGGAACGGGCACTCGAGAAAGCGCTCGATTCCCTGGGTGCGCGCATCAACGAGGTGGAGATAGAGATTCTGGACGCCGGCCAGAAGGGCGTGCTCAATTTATTCGGCGCGCGCGACGCGCGGATCAGAGTGACGATGAAAAAGCCCTCGAAGGGAATCGAGGAGGTCGTCGACGAAGTGACCAAAGCGATCATGGATTGTCTCGAGGTGAACTACAGGCTTTTCTGTGAGGAGAACCAGGAAGCAACGTATATCAATGTAGAGACCGCAGGTGTCGACGGCCTCTTGATAGGTCGCAAGGGCGACACACTGAACTCCCTCCAGCATCTCGTCGGCAGAATCGTTTCACGGCGGATGGGTGGGTATCAACGTCTGACGCTGGACGTGGGCGGATACCTGAAAAACCGACAGGAGATCCTCCGGCAGAAAGCGGTCAAGGCCGCCGAGAAGGCAAAGCGCAGCGGCAAGGAGATCCCGCTCGAACCGATGAAGGCATCGGAGCGGCGTATCGTTCACCTAGCGCTTGCCGATATCGAGGGAATCTCGACTTACACGATCGGTGACGGCGAGATGCGAAGGGTCTGCGTCTCGCCCGGAAGCGGTTCACGAGGGAAGCCCCGCTCCAACAACCGGAGATCGAGATAGAGAGGCTGTCGGCGCTACGACGCCGGATATCCAGGGGTGGCGGCCACACGGTGCCATGCGGCGCTTCTGCCTACAGCCGGCGCCGAGACGTAGTCTCGCACGTACTAACCCTGTGATTCTGACATGGACGGTGACACGATCGTCGCCCTGAGCACCCCACCGGGTGAATCGGGGATAGCAGTGGTTCGGATATCCGGCCCCGAGGCCGTAGCGATACTCGACGGTCTCGTATCCGGGGCCGGTGTATGGACACCCAATACCGTACACAAGGTGACAATGAGAGATCGCGGTGGCGAGCCGGTCGATGAGGTGCTTGCTACGGTGAGGCGCGCCCCGAACAGCTATACCGGCGAGGATCTCGTTGAGATTTCATGTCATGGCAGTATGCAGGTCGTCGGTGATCTGATCGAGGAGATCATTGGACGCGGGGGACGCACAGCGGGCAAGGGGGAGTTCACGAAGCGGGCATTCCTGAACGGGAAGCTCGACCTTGCGCAGGCAGAGGCAGTGGCGGATCTGATCTCGGCGGAGACGAAGCTGCAGCGGAGGGTGGCTCTCGAACATCTCGGGGGTGGGCTGTCGGCAAAGGTGCGGGAGATCGAGGAGGCGCTCCTCGGGCAGCTGGTACTCGTGGAGGTCTCCATTGACTTCACGGAGGAGGAGATCACGACATACGATCCGGCGGAGGTAGGGCGGATAGCAGGCGATCTTCGGCGGCGGATCGGGGGGCTCCTTGAATCGGAGGTGGCGGGCGGAAAGCTTCGGCGGGGGATACGCGTCACGATACTCGGTCCGCGAAATGCGGGCAAGAGCAGCCTCTACAATGCGCTCCTCGGGGAGGAGCGGGCGATCGTATCATCGATACCGGGGACGACGCGGGACCTCTTGCGCGAGCGGATTCATATCGGCGGTTTCACATACTATCTCGAGGATACGGCGGGGATCGGGGAGACCGGTTGTGAGATAGAGGAAAAGGGTATGTCGATCAGCAGGAAGGCGGCCGAGGAGACCGACCTCATTGTCTTCGTCATAGACGGGAGCATCGATTGGGCAGGGACGATCGGGGATGAGACGGCAATCTGCGGGAGGGGGAAAACCCTCTTCGTGCTGAACAAACGGGATCTCGGACTGCATATATCTGCTGAGAGGACGGCCGGAATACTCGGTGTGGAGCGGGTGGTCGCCATCTCCGCAGCGAACGCCGAGGGGCTCGATGAACTGCGGCAATGGATCTACGAAGGAACGGTCATGGGGGAGACGGGGGAGATAGCGAGGGAACGGATCGCCGTGAACGCCCGTCAGGGGGCGGCGCTTCGGGAGGCGGATGAGGCACTCGTGCGGCTTCTGGACGCCCTGGGGCAGGGCGCTCCGGCGGAGATCCTGAGTCTCGAGATCAGGGCGGCCGCCGAGGCCTGCGGGAAGGTAACCGGAAGGTCGGTCACGGACGATCTTCTCGATACGATCTTCAGCAGGTTCTGCATCGGGAAGTAACAAGCAATGTGGAAAACAACCACAACCACCTGTATCGTAATTAATTATTAAGCCATCCACAATGTTAACAAATGAGAATATCTCCGGGAGCTACGATACAATCGTTATCGGAGGCGGCCACGCAGGATGTGAGGCCGCACTGGCATGTGCCAGGATGGGATTCGGCACGCTTCTGGTGACGATCAGGATCGGCGATATAGCTCGGATGCCCTGTAATCCGGCGATCGGCGGGTTGGCGAAGGGGCAGCTCGTGCGCGAGGTCGATGCACTTGGGGGGGAGATGGCGCTGTGCATCGATGATGCCGGCATACAGTTCAAGATGCTGAACAGGGCGAAGGGTCCTGCCGTGTGGTCGCCCCGCGCGCAGGCCGACAAGGCTGCCTACCACACCCGAATGCTCCATGCCTTGACCGTTCAAGAAAACCTCACGCTCCTCGAGGGTGAGGTAACCGAGGTGCTCGTCGAGGGCGGTGTGGTAGCGGGGGTGGGCATCGACGGTGAACGGATCGCCGCGAGACGGGTCATACTGGCGCTGGGTACCTTTCCAAACGGCCTGATGCACATAGGGGAGGATAGCTACCCCGGGGGGCGTGAAGGGGAACCGCCCTCGTGCGCCCTCTCCGATAACCTGGCCGACCTCGGGATCGAGAGGGGGCGTCTCAAGACGGGAACACCGCCACGGCTGAGAGAGGGGTCAATCGACTTCTCCCGGTGCCGAGAGCAGGCGGGGGACAGGGAACCGGAGCCGTTCTCCTTCCGGACACGGATCTTGACGGTCGATCAGATACCGTGCCACATCACCTACACGGGCAGGCAGACACAGGATGTGATACGCCGGAACCTCGATCGCTCACCGCTCTATACGGGACGGATCGTCGGAGTCGGACCGCGGTACTGCCCCTCGATAGAGGACAAGGTGGTTCGTTTTCCGGACCGGGAACGCCATCAGATATTCCTCGAGCCGGAGGGACGTACATCGGAAGAGATCTATGTCAACGGAATGGCAACGAGCCTGCCACGGGATGTCCAGCACGCCATGCTCGCCACCGTTCCCGGACTCGAAGAGGCCGAGATCGTCCGGTACGGATACGCGATCGAGTATGATTTCTACCCGCCGCACCAGGTTTTTCCATCACTCGAGTCGAGACGGATAGGGGGGCTCTATTTCGCCGGTCAGGTCAACGGTACCTCCGGGTACGAGGAGGCGGCCGCACAGGGGATCATGGCGGGCATCAATGCCTCGTTGAGCCTGCACGGCGCAGAACCAGTCGTTCTGGGGCGTCACCAGGCCTACATCGGGGTTCTGATCGACGATCTGGTCACGAAGGAGATAGATGAACCGTACCGGATGTTCACCTCGCGGGCGGAACACCGGCTACTGCTGCGGCAGGACAATGCGGACGAGCGGCTCTTCAGGTATGCCGTCAGGCTCGGCCTGCTGCCCCGCTCGATGTGGGAGGACGTGATAGAGCGTCGCAGGCGTATTAATGCCGCCCGGCGGCGCCTGACGGGGGAGGTCGTTCCGCTGATCGGCTGCAATCGCCTTCTCAGGGGGATCGGCGAGGCTGAAGTACGCACGCGGCAACGGGCATCGCAGCTTCTCCAGAGACCAGGGGTTCAGCTTGCTTCACTCGAGAAGCACCTGCCGAACGGTGACCTCGGCCTGAGCGGCCGGGAGAGGGAGGCACTCGAGATCCGCGTGAAGTACGGCGGATATATCAAGCGACAGAGGCGCATGGCCGACAGCTTCCTGCGTATTGATAGGATCAGGATACCGCCCGGGTTTTCATACGCCATCGATGCCCTGAGTACCGAGGCACGGGAGAAGCTGCAGCGGTTCCGGCCCGCAACGCTCGGTCAGGCCTCGAGGATATCTGGTGTACGGACGTCGGACCTCTCGATACTGATGGTATTCTTGGAGCGGATGAAGAGGAAGCGGAGGATACGAGGCCGAACGTATGCATAACGAAAAGCTGATGGATAAAATTCTTTCGACCTGTGCGGCGATGGGCTTCGAATTTGACACCGCCCGGCGGGAGCAACTATTGCGATTCATCGAAGAGCTCCTGCAGTGGAGCGGGCGTATCCACCTGATCGGGAAACGGAATGCTCACGACACCATCCGGATGCAGGTAGTCGATTCGCTCTTGATGCTCCGCTTCGCCGCGACGCACGGAGTTATTGCGGGGGAGGGCGGGTGGAAGGGGTACGGATCACAGGATGCCGCTACGGAGTCTCCGGAGGGAGTGAGGGTGGCAGATATCGGCTCGGGCGCGGGATTTCCGGGCATTATCTGGAAGATCGCCTCTCCCGATCTCGATGTGACTCTCTACGAGCGGAGGCGTAAGCCGCTGCGCTTTCTCGAGCGGACGATCGCAGTGCTGGGGATGCCGGGTATCGGTGTGCGGGGGGTCGATGCTGCCCGGAGCCGTGAGACCGGGAGCTTCGATGTCGTCGTATCCAAGGCCGCCGGCAGGCTCGATCAACTGCTTCCTATAGCAGCCGGAATCCTTCGAGGGGGCGGTATGTATATCACGATCAAGGGAAAGGGTTGGGAGAAGGAGGCCGACAGCGTGAAACCAGCGCTGTTTTCCCTCAGGTCTTCGGAGGCTCTGCCCGGAGGACGGGGAACCGCCCTCCTATTCGACATCTGCCGGGAGTGATGGGATAGAGGATCGGGGCTCGAGCGTGGGCCGGAGAACGGCATAATCCATTTAAAATAAACCCACTTCTTATCTCTGACCGGTGTTTCACGTGAAACGGGTGCGGTACGTTGCACCCCACGCTACACGGTATGTTTCACGTGAAACAGGATCCGACGTCGCTAACGCCGCCAAAGGGTCTGTTTCACGTGAAACAGGACACCAGGAAAACGCCGTACATGAAAAGAAGATACCGATACAACACCGCCACTTCGGGGAGGCCGTTGGTGAAACGGCTCGCATCTGGGCCGTAACGCATTTAAAAGACGACCGTTACCACTAAATCGACATTCTTGCCCCCGGCGGACGTTCTTTTTCGTTGCGTTCTCATGGCACCGTATCTATAATCCCCGTAGCTTCCCATAAAGGCCCGAGGAGACGCTGGTGAAAGGCAACACATTTTATTACATAGCGTTATTGATGTTATCAACGGCTTGTATCCTTGCAACCGGGTGCGAGGAAGAGATCACCTTCAAGAATGCGCCCCCCGGAAACATCACGATAACAAAGAATAAGTGTTTTCTCGCCACAGGCAGTGTCCTGATGCTCGAAGGGAACGCCGTTGATGACGATGGAGACGAGGTCTTCTATTCCTGGCAGGCCGAAGATGGCACCTTCACTCCGCAGAGCGGCGAGGGAAAGGAGGTCGCCTGGACCGCACCGGCGACGCCGGGCACAGTCCGGATCACCCTGAAGGTCACCGATAGAATCGATGAAAGGACGAAATCGATAGATGTCGAGGTAGGCGAGAAGTTTCCTCCGTTTATCGCCGGCCACGTTACACTTACCGACAATGGCTATCCCTACGTTCTCACCTCTGCGGGACGGCAGCTGATCAGCTCCACGAGCTCCCTGGAGATTGAGTCCGGTGTACGGATAATCATCGATAGTGGAAGTGGAGGGCTCCTGGTGCGCGGCGACATCATCGTGAAGGGGACGGCCGATAGAAATGTGTCCTTCGAGCCGAACGCCTGCCCCGGCGAGGAAAAGATATGGGGGGGCATCGTGCTCCTGGGCAGGGATGCGGATGGTACGTTCGAGCATGCACAGGTGTTCTCGGCCGATTCGTGCATACAGGCCGTGGACGGGGCGAACTGTATACTCGAAGACTGCTGGGTGCGGGACAACCCAACCCTCGGCATAGGTATATTCGGAAATTCGGTTGTGGAGATAACCAATTGCCATATAGAGTATAATGGGACAGGTCTCGACGTTCGCAACTCAAACGCAACCGTCAGAACATCATCGATCAGCTACAACACGAAGGATGGAGTCTACCTGGAGGATACCCTGGGGGTGAAGGTGGCTCTGTTCGAGGGATGCACGGTTACCAACAATAATTGGAATGCATTTCTGGTATCGGATTTCTATTCCCCCATAATCACGCAGTGCTCGATATTCTCGAACGGGCAGTATGCCATCAGGTTGACGTTTTACCCGAGAGGCGATACCCTAAAGGCGGAAAACAACTTCTGGGGACTTGCCTATCAGGATTCAGCCTCGATAGCCGGGGTCATCTACGATGCGAAGGACAGCCCCCAGACCATCAATGCCGTCGTGGATTTCCAGCCGTGGCTCCCGGATGATCCCAACCTGGTACGTGACGGCGGATTCGGGAGGAGCAGGAAGACCATATGGGAAAGATTGTTGCGATAGCGAACCAGAAGGGCGGTGTCGGCAAGACGACGACCGCCGTTAACCTCTCGGCCAGCCTCGGGGCGGCCGAGAAGCGGATTCTTCTCGTCGATGTCGATCCGCAGGCCAACGCGAGCAGCGGGCTCGGCATTCGGGCGGGGGAAGAGGATAAGACGATCTACGAGGTGCTGATCGGCGAAACCAGAATCGGTGAAATCGTGCGGGAGGTGGGGCTCGTGGATCTGGTTCCTTCGCATGCCCGCCTGATCGGAGCAGAGATCGAGCTCGTTTCTCAAATCGCACGCGAGTACAAACTGAAATCAGCGGTTGCCGATATTGCAGGTGATTATGACTTTGTCTTTTTGGATTGCCCCCCGAGCCTGGGGCTTCTGACCCTGAACACACTCACCGCGGCCGATTCGGTGCTCATCCCGATTCAATGCGAGTATTACGCCCTCGAGGGCCTCAGTCAGCTTCTCAGTACGATCCGGATGGTCCAGAAACATCTGAATCCCGACCTGCGCATCGAGGGGGTGTTGCTCACGATGTTCGACAGGAGGCTCAAGCTCTCGAGCCAGGTGGCGGATGAAGCCATATCCTACTTCGGAGATAAGGTGTACGATACGATCATCCCCCGCAACGTCAGGCTCAGTGAATGCCCGAGCTTCGGGAAGCCGGTGCTGCTCTACGATGTGCAGAGTGCCGGATCGCGAAGCTACCTGAAGCTTGCAGCCGAGTTTGCGGAGAAACAGCGGGGGTATGGAACCGGGCTTGTTCGTATGGAGGTCGCCGGGGATAGGCAACCGGCGGCCAGGAGCGGATAATATGGGTGACAAGGTACTCGGCAGGGGGCTAGAAGCCCTGATATCGCAGGATCTCAGAGAGAGCGTTTCGGAGACGGAAAGGATAAAAGAGCTCGATGTCGGCTGGATCGATCCGAATCCGCACCAGCCTCGGGTGCATTTCGACGATGAGCACCTAAAGGAGCTCGCTTCATCGATCAAGCGTAACGGCGTATTACAGCCGGTCGTAGTTCGCCGCACGGGTGAGCGGTATCAGCTGGTCATCGGCGAGCGCAGGCTCAGGGCGGCGAAGATGGCGGGACGGCAGACGGTTCCGGCCATCGTGAGGGATGTGAGCGTTGATGCATCACTCAAGTATGCCCTGATGGAGAACCTCCAGCGTGAAGACCTGAACCCCATCGAAGAGGCAAGGGGCTACCGTGCACTCAAGGAAGAGTTCGGCCTCACCGATAAGGAGATATCCGAGATACTCAGCAAGGATCGGAGTACGATAGCCAACACACTTCGGCTTCTTAAGCTCCCCGAACAGATCATTGCACTTATCGAGGGGGGGAAGCTGACGGCGGGCCATGCCCGGGCACTTCTGGCGATCGATGGTGAGGGGAAGCAGCTCGATTGGGCGAAGCGGATCGTGGATAAGGGACTGACGGTCCGGGAGGTTGAGCGGGGAGCTCAGAGGAGCGGCCGCGTGAAAAGGCGACGGAGGGGGCGCCGTATCGATCCCCAGGTGCAGGCACTCGAGGAGCGCCTCGAGATGCGACTCGGCACGAGGGTCCGTATAACGCCGCGGGGACGCGGCGGTGTGATCACTATGGAGTACTATTCAGACGAGGATCTCGAACGGATATTGGAGGATCTCGGCATAGACGTCGAGCTCTAGGAGCGCCGGGAAGGGAGAAAGGAACCGTCCGCAGGGGACGGATGAGTAATCGCGGAGTGGGAGAGTGAAGAAGGGTACATTCTCGATCGTTATTGTTCCCCACGATCTCCAGAAGACGAGGACATACCGTGTACAGTACCGCCTCTTCTATGCGTTTGTGGCGATCTGTATCGTTGGTTTCGTGGCGATGGTCGTCTTTGTATTGACATACGGGAGGCTTCTCCTTAAAACACAGGAAACGGTGGCACTCGAGCGGAGGGTCGAGGAGCTTACGGCACGGAGCGATCAGATCAGGGCACTTGTAAGGAATCTCGTCCAGCTCAGGGCCATGGATCTTCAGGTGAGAAGGTTGCTCGGCATGGAACTTGCGCCTGGTGATAGTGTGATCCTGGCTCGGGCGGAGGCCACCGAGCTCGAGATCGAACGGGAGCGGTACGACGAGAGGGAGCAGATTCTCCGCTCCATTCCGAGCTTCTGGCCGGTACACGGTCATATAACAAGGAAGTTCGATATCTCGGGAGGGGAAAAGGATCCCGAGTACCACCCCGGTATCGATATCAGCGTTCCTCTCGGAACACCGATACGGGCGGCGGCAGCGGGGTCTGTTACAGAGACCGGATGGGACGATGTATACGGGTATTATGTGCAGATTGATCATGGATATGGTATAAAAACACTTTACGGCCATAGCGAACGGCTGGTAGTAATAAGGGGTGAAAGGATCGGTCGAGGACAGACGTTAGGATACACGGGTAGTACGGGAAAGAGTACCGCACCGCACCTCCATTTCGAGGTTACGCAGAACAACGTACACATGGATCCGTTGAAATACCTGTTACAGTGAGATAGAAGATGAGGAAGAGGAAGAAGGAGGTCAGGATGTTTGGAAAGGAAGGCGAAGGCACGACCGGGGAGGGTAAGATGAATTCGATAATCGGCAAGGGATGTAAGGTGAACGGGACCGTAGAGGTTGCGGAAGGTACACTGAGGATCGATGGCGAGTTCGAGGGAAATGTGAATTGTCCCGACACGCTCGTCATCGGGAAGGACGGTAAGGTCAAGGCCGATATAAAGGTCAAGAACGCCGTCATTGGAGGAACGCTCGTCGGTAATATCGATGCCAAGGAAAAGATCGAGCTGCAGGCCGGCTCGCATGTGGAGGGTGATATCAAGACGAGGCGCCTGGTTATCGATGAGGGTGTATTCTTCGAAGGCTCATGCAAGATGAGCCCCGAGGGAAGACCCACTGTCTCAATGACCAGTAACATTGGGCAGCAGGAGGAGAAGAAGCCCGTACACGCAGGGACGAAGTAAGGTGTGATGATTACACGCCTCACACCGGTACCGACGTGATCGCCTGCGAACGTGGAGATATGATCCGGTGTGAAGGCTTTCGCTTTCCCTTTTTTGAACAATGGTTTTCGATCAGCTGGATTGGAACGATAAAAAAGAAGGGGCGCTCTCTGGCGCCCCTTCCCGCGTTCATCGGGTGTCAGGATGTTGTCTTACTTGATCTTGACTTCGATCTCCTTCGGCTTGGCCTCCTCTGTCTTCGGGATGCCGAGCATGAGAATCCCATTCTTGTACTCGGCCGTGATCTTGTTGGTATCGACGTTGTCGGGGAGCGCGAACGTCCGTGCGAACTGGCCGTAGCAGCGCTCGAAGAGATGGAAGTTCTTGTCCTTCTTCTCCTCCTCCATCTTCTTCTCGCCCCTAATGGTCATCTCGTGATCCTTCACCTCGATCTTGATCTCGTCCTTCTCCATACCCGGGATCTCGGCGGTGACCTCGTACCTGTCGGGTGTCTCCTCGACATTCACACGGGGTGCCCATCGGGTCGCTCCGATATCCCCACCACGCCTCGTCATTCCGAAGAAGTTATCGAACAGCTTATTCATGTCATCCTGCATC
>CP070727.1:2854210-2859174 GCA_020350885.1 bacterium
CCCGGTGGCGAGTGCAAGGATGTCTACGGTATCATAGATGCCGGTTTTGCAGATATCTGCGACTACGACACATTGACGATCATTGCGTGGTCGGTGGCTCTGCCGGTTATCTATGACACCTGCGTGCAGCTGATCCATGTCGTCGAGTCCGAGCCTGTGCCTCTGTTCACGGCTCCGGTTGTGACGATACTGGTGCTTGCGCTGGTACTTGCTGCTGCGGTCTTCATGAGAAGGCGCGCCGTGAGCAAGGCCTAAAAAGGCGTATCATATCAAACCATCATTCGATGGGACGAATACCGGTGGGGGATCACTTCCCTCACCGGTATTTTTTATTCCCGGATCCAACCGGGCGTATGCTCGTTTACGTATATACGTATTATCGACATCGATGCTTTTTTTACCCTTGTTCTTTTGCTAGTATTCCATCGGTTGATACGTGAATCAGTTACTTATTTCTTCTCTTGTCCGTAATTGTGATGGTAAAGAGAGCCGTGACAGGTAGGTTTCGTGGCGGGCTCGAGCGTGAGCTCCAACGGACGGTATGCGGGATCAGGGAAGAGGATCCCTGCACACCGATCCATATCCTTGTCGGATCCAACCTGCTCGGTCTGTACTTGCGGAGAAAGCTCGCCGAACGCACGGGCGGTCTATTCAACGTGCGCTTTCTCACGTTTGTCGATCTCGTCTCACTGCTCGGGTGGATCACAGCTCCATCGACCGCACGGACACTGTCTCCCGCCGCAGCGTATCTCCTAATCGACGATCTCCTCCCGACCGACGGGATGCCACCATCATTCGGCAGGCATGTGCGCCGTTACGGGACGGTGGAAGCATTGATGGCCACCTTTAATGATCTCTCCGAGGGCGGGTATGTATCGGTAGATACCGCACGCCTGGCCGAGGGTGCGGGAGCGGATGGCCGGAGCGGGCCTGATGTGGCGTGGGTCTTGCGCCGGTTTGCCCAGTTCAGGGAACGTGTAGAAGAGTGCGGGGGGGATATTGCGAGCAGGTTCGCTACGGTGATCGATACTATCGGGGCCGGGCCCTTCGAGCATCCCCTGCTCGTGTATGGATTCTACGATTTCAACGAGCTCCAGTTGCAACTGGTTGAAGCGATAGCCGAGCGGTTCGGTGCCGTGCTCTTCGTGCCCGGTGGCGAAGGGGAATTGTTCGAGTTTACCGGGAAGCTCCTTCATCGTCTCGAGGAACGGGGATTTACGATCTCCGGTGTGGACACGCAGGAGGAGGGGATACACGCCGAACGGCGAACGTCGATTGTGAGCGCCTTCGACGAAGAGGACGAGGTCCGTTCGATCATCAGGATGATCGTGGAGCGTGCGCGGGAAGGAGCGGTTCGATTCAAAGATGTAAGTATCCTTGTACCTTCGTTCGAGCGGTACCGGCCGCTCCTCGAACAGGAGCTCGATGAAGCGGGAATTCCCTTCTCTATCGGTGCCAAGTCACTCCTTGCTGCGGGCACCGTGGCACGAGCGTTCCTCCATCTCCTCAAGCTGCTGTCCGGCAATATCGATCGCCAGGCGCTCGTGGATTTTCTGCTGATCGCGCCACTCGCCACGTCGGTCGCAGACGACGCCTGCGCCGATCCGGTCTCTGTGTGGGTTCGAAAGAGTGCCGAGGATGGAATGGTCGGTGAAAACAGATGGTCCCTCGAGAACGGAAAGCTCCTCGAGCGGATCACCCGTGCACGGGAGCGGGGCGAGGAGGGCGAGGAGGCGGTATGTGCAGTCCGGGCGGTTGGTGAGATACTCGAAAAGCTCGAATCGGCGCAGCGCGCTCTCAATGCGGCCTCGACGTGGGGGGATTGTACCCGATCCTTCATACGGCTCGTCGAGGATCTCTTCATCCCCTCCACAGAGCGTGATGATCTCTGCACCCGGGTGGCGGGTCTGTCGGATCTCGACGGCCTCGCTACTACCGTACATTTCGGCGTTTTCTCGAATGTCATAGAGTCGTACGTGTTGGCATCACATACCCATATCGGCCGGTATGGCCGGGGTGTGAGTGTACTGCCGTTCGGTGCTTCGAGAGGGCTCTCGTTCAAGCTCGTCTTCATTCCAGGGCTCGTGGAGAGTACGTTTCCGGGCGGCGTCCGGCAGGATCCTCTGCTCAGGGACGACGAACGAGCCCGGCTCGACCTGATGACCGGAGGGGGCGCCTCGCTCTCGAGTAAGAGCGAACGGCTGAGCGAGGAGGTCTTGCTCTTCGCCCTTGCACTCGATGCGGCGGAGAATGAACTCGTCCTCAGCCATTCACGGTTCGATGCGGGATCGGGGCGGGAGGAGATACCGTCCTCCCTTCTTCACCACATCGAGGGATACTCGGCCGATGGAGATCACGCTCCGCCGTTGACATCCTATTGGATCAAACGATCGACGGCGGACCGAGCGGTGGAGCCGGTCGGTGCCGATGAGTACGACTACATTGTGACCACCAGGTACGGGGGCGGTGGTTCGGGACACCTTCCCGACAACCCGTTCTTTACACGGGGGGCCGAGCTCATCGGTGCCCGATGGGGGAAACGCCGGTTCACGCCGTATGACGGTGTATTTGCTTCCCCTGAGGCGCTCGAGGAGCTGAACCGCATACTCGAATCGGGCGGGTGGAGCTTCTCGCCGACATCGATGGAGAGCTATGCCGGTTGCCCGTTCGCATATCTGCTCGAGAATATACTGGAGGTCCGGTCGCTGGAAGAGCCCGAGCGCATTATCTCGATCACACCCCTTCAGAGAGGTATCCTCGTCCATGCGATTCTAGCGCGAATATACACCGCTCTACGTGAGCGGGATCTGCTGCCGCTCGAGCGGGCCTCCGGGGAGACGGTCGCCCGGATCGCCCGGGAGGTGATCGACTCGCAGATCAACAGATATCCTGCACATCAGCCCGTCGGGCTTCCGGCATTCTGGGAGATGGAAAAGCGGAAGATAGCTGACTCGGTGTCACGGTTTCTCCGGGAGGAAATGGGTGAGGAGGATGGATTCACACCCCGTTACTTCGAGCGTCCCTTCGGAGGAACCTCGGGAGAGGAACGGGTGGTGGTCGATACGGGATCGAGTGAGGTCTCCTTTCACGGGCGGATCGACCGGATAGATACCGGACCGGGTGATGCCTTCCGGGTGATCGATTACAAGACCGGCCGGCTCGAGGGCAGGGAGGACGAGCTCGCCGGAGGGCTGTTCCTTCAGCTCCCCATCTATCTTCTGGCGGCTGCACGGATGCTCGAGCGGCCCATCGAATCGGGCACGGCACTGTACCGGCGGATCGGGCCTCCGGGTGAGAAGCGGTCCGTCGCTTTCAGCGGCACAGCATGGGTGGCCCGCAAGCGGGAGCTCGATGATATTCTCGATACCATTACGGGCGGGATCGCCGGCGGTCTTTTCTTTACCGCGCCGTCTTCCGGTGTGTGCAGGCGATGTTCTGTACAGGCGGCGTGCCCTTCGAGCAGGTCCCGTATCTTCGAGGCGAAGATAAAAGACAAGCGGTGCCACCGGTTCCTCGCGATGCAGGGACCGAAGTCCGGGGAGGTGCGGGAAGTGTGATTAAACGATTGGTCGATCAGGATGCGAGGGATCGGGTTCGTACGGATCTCGACACATCGTTCTGTGTCGAGGCCGGGGCCGGTACGGGGAAGACGACTCTCCTGATCGATCGTTACCTCGCCATCATCCGGAGCGGGCGGGCGACATGCAGTCAGGTCGTTGCCATAACATTCACGGAGAAGGCCGCGGGAGAGATGAAGGTCCGGCTGCGCACGGCTATCATGAAACTGATCGAGTCGGGTGACTGCGGGTTCGACGAGAAGGAACGGTTGAAGGCGGCCAGGGACGAGCTCGAGCGTGCCCCGATATCCACGATACATGCCTTTGCGGCCGGTGTCCTGCGCGAGCACCCGTTCGAGGCCGGAGTCGATCCCCTATTCACCCAGCTGGATGCCCTCGAGGGTTCCCTCTTTCTCGACGCCAGTTGGAACAACTTCCTGGCCCGCCTCGGTCCACCGCACGATGCGATCCTCAAGCGGTATCTCTCGCTCGGGGGCGGAACAGCCGTCCAGCTTCGGGGTGCGATCGTGGAGGCGGTCTACGCCAGTCGCGGCGATCGAGCGCTTTCGGGTCTCTTCGGGGATGGCGGCCGTGATGACGGCGGTCCCACCGAGCGCACCGGTGCCGGTGAAGGAGGTACCGCGGCCGGTCGGGAGGTGCCGGATCCTGCGGCGGGGTCCCTGGAGTTCGACCGGTTCCGGGCCGCTGCCGAGGAGGGAGCCCGGCGGCTCGCTGTCTTGGCCGAGCGCCATTGCACTGACCATCGCGACCGGGGATACCGTGAGATTCAGCGGTTTCTGGAAGAGTCCAGGGTAATGGAGCACCTCGAAGGCCAGGAGCTCGAGGACTTCCTCCTTCTGCTGCGGCTTCCCCGGGCCCAGGGAAATAAGGGTAATTGGAATCCTCCACAAATGTGTACGGAGCAGAAGCGGATTTGCACGGAGCTGAGCGAGCTGCAGGCGGTTGCCAGGATGGCCGTTACTGATCGGCTGCGGGACGGACTCGAGGAGTGGCTGAGGAAGTTTATTGCATACACCGACAGGCGTAAGGCTGAGGAGGGGGTGCTCGACTTCGACGACCTGTTGATCCGCACCCGGGAGCTGCTGAAGAATCCGGATGCGCTTCGAACCCTGCGCCGGAGGTACCGGTACCTTCTTGTCGACGAGTTCCAGGATACCGATCCCCTCCAGGCGGAGATCATCTTCATGCTCGCAGGCGAGGAGGATGGATCCGGGAGCGTCCGGCCCGTTCCCGGCAAGCTCTTCATCGTCGGCGATCCCAAACAGAGCATCTACCGGTTCAGAAAGGCTGATGTGGAGATTTACGAAGAGGTGAAGGAGAGGATTACGGGGCATGGTTCCCACCTCCATATCACCCAGAACTTCCGCTCCCTTCCCGGGATCGTGC
>CP070727.1:2859274-2865077 GCA_020350885.1 bacterium
TGTTTCGTGTCAGACTCGATGGGACAGATTTACTTCTGAGCTAAAGGATACTTCGGTGTATACTTATTGCACGGAAGGAGTGATCCATGAAGGAGCAAACCGGTCCCGAGAGTGTGGTACGAGAGATAAAGCGAAAGACCCGCCGCAAATTCTCTGCTGAAGAGAAGATCCGTATTGTCCTCGAGGGGCTTCGGGGCGAAGAGAGCATCGCCGAGCTTTGCCGCCGCGAAGGAATCAATCCAAATCTTTATTATAACTGGAGCAAGGAGTTTCTCGAAGCGGGCAAGAGGAGGCTTAAAGGGGACGTGAAACGAGAGGCCACCAGCGGCGAGGTGTTGGAGCTGCGGAGTGAAAACGTAGAGCTCAAGCAACTGGTGGCAGATCTGTCGTTGGAGATCCGTAAGCTAAAAAAAATCTCAGAGCTCCTGGAAAACGGGCGGGCCGAACGGTGAGATATAGTCCGTCCGAGAAGATGGAGATCATTCGGCTCGTGGAAGGGTCCAATCTGCCGGTGAAAAGGACGCTCGAGGAGCTTGCTGTTCCCCGGAGCTCGTTCTATCGGTGGTACCGTGCATATTCCGCTGACGGCTTCGGTGGGCTTACACCAAAGCCTTCACAGAGGCGTCGGTTCTGGAACCGGATCCCCGATGAGGAGCGGGAGCGGGTGGTATCGGTTGCGATCGAGAAGCCGGAGCTCTCTCCCCGGGAACTTGCCTGGCACATCACCGACACTGAGGGCTGGTTTATTAGCGAATCGAGCGTGTATTGGATCTTGAAGGGCTACGATCTCGTCACAAGCCCCAACTACATAGTGATCTCGGCCGCTGATGAGTTCCGGCACAAGACGCGGCGGGTCCATGAACTCTGGCAGACCGATTTTACGTGGCTCAAGGTGACGGGCTGGGGCTGGTATTTTCTCTCGACGATACTGGACGATTACAGTCGTTACATCATAGCCTGGCGGCTATCGAGTACGATGGGTGCGGAAGATGTGACCGAAACGCTCGAGCGTGCGGTGGAAAAAACAGGTGTGACAGATGTCCGTCTTCGCCACCGGCCGAGGCTTCTCTCGGACAACGGTCCCGCGTACGTGTCGAAGGAGCTGCGGGAGTATCTTACGGAGAGGGATATCTCGCACACGCGGGGACAACCGTATCACCCACAGACCCAGGGAAAGATCGAGCGGTATCATCGGACCTTGAAGAATCTCGTGACCTTGCAGAACTACTATGCGCCGTGGGAGCTTGAGCATGAGATCGGTCGGTTTGTTCGGTGGTACAATACGGAGCGATATCACGAGTCGCTCGAGAACCTCACTCCCGAGGATGTATACCGAGGCCGAGCCAGGGAGATTTTGACCGCGCGTGAACTACTAAAGATGCAAACTCTCGGGCGGCGAAAGCGGCGTAATCTCGGAATGAAAGTGAGGAATGAGCCGGCAATCAGACCAGCAGAACTGAGGGAGAGTGTCTGTTAGTGTTTTGAAGGTCCTGTCTCAATGTGTTTGACGACCTACAGTGTCCATTAATTTTTTGCTTGATTCTTTCTCAGAGGTGCTGACGTCAAACATCCTTCATCCTTTTATTCATTTCGAGCCATCTCTTGCGTAGATCAGGATCTATACCTTCAGGACTGCATGGATATTCAATGCACTGAAAGCAAAAATCGATCTCTTTATCCTTATGACATCTTGCTATACTGCCATGTGGATACTTGGCCTCGTTATCCCGGCACCTAGCACAATCCACTCCCGCAATAAATCTAAGAACCTCTTCAAATGCTTAATACTTTTTAAAAGCAGGTATAATAGAAGAAAACTTTTCGGCATATGGTTCAAAGCCATTCAATAGTGTATGCAGTTCTTTGGCATGTTCTCTCACTGGTCCGTTTTAGTATCCTAAGCATCTAGCACAGTCCAATCCGCATGGTGCTAGAATATTAAGTATTTCTTTGTAGTCCACTCTCAACCTCCATTCCATGAGGGCACTTTTATATAACAGGTTATTTGCGAATAAAATATTCGCTAAACCAGCTACAATACATTATTAGATGAACTCGAATTTCATCTAACGCTTGCCTTAAAAGCAATGCCTAAAAATTTCAGACATTTCACGGAATAAATATTAACATGAGGAACAGATTAAATTAAAAAGTGATTATTCAGCCCTTGTAAACCCTCACTAGCTACTGTTTGCATCGACGTTTGCAATCAAACTACTATATTGTATCCTTTATATCTAGAACACATTATATAACCAGATTGTTTTATTGTAAGGCAGGAGTTCCCAGCATAATGACATTCTTTTGATATTTTCTGATTAATCGAAGAAATTTTATGTTGTAGCTCAATTTGCATTACATTGCCGACTGATATAACCTCTGGAAAGAAATACCCGGCTGCCAAGATATTGAATAACTCAACGACCGGGTTACTTATCAAATTATTTAATCACAACAATCGACATATTGCTTTTGACACGGTTTTCTGCCTACCGCACCAGTATCAATTTGCAGGCCGCGTATCGTTCGCCCTGCTTCACGTGGGCAAAATAAATACCTGAAGCCACATTTCTTTCGTCGCGGTTCCGCCCGTCCCAAACAATTTCTAGCCAACCGGGCACGTCGGCGGTTAACTCCCGGCTCCAGATCTCGCGTCCCGTTACGTCGAAAATCCGAAGCCGCGCCGGTCCGGATACCGGTAGATTGAACCGGATCGTCGTTGATGGATTGAAGGGATTCGGATAAGCGCCAAGAGCAAGCTCAGGGTATCTCGGCGTCTCATCTACCGCGGTCAACACCTCCACTATTGCCGAATAGATGCGAAGCTTTCCCGCGCCCCAGCGGTCGGGATCGTCTGTGTAAACATCCTTGCCGGCACCAGCACGGAGGTACAGACGGCACTGCCCGTTGTCGAGATCGGGAACGAGCTCTTTCAAAAGTGCCGCCGCGCCCGCCACATGGGGGGCTGCACCGCTCGTTCCTCCGAAGTAACTGAAATCACCCCAGTTCCATGGACTCGCACTGTAAACAGTCAGGCCCGGAGCGGCGATATCTACAATGGGTTGCCCGTCGATACGGGGACCCCAACCGCTATAGGAATCGATATCGCCGTCACCGGCCACGGTGTATGCCGTCACGGTTATCGCAGAGTCGGCCGTTGCGGGCCAGGTGACAGTATATTCTTCCGACTCGCTGTTTACCCAGTATCCGGCTGAGATCCAGCTGAATGAATCCTCGCCGAAGTAGCCGTGCAGTTCCGTGTTCGGTCCGGTGAATGTGAATATCCAGTCGCCGCCCACGGATCCGCCTTCCGGATTCGTCGTCATGCGAAGATCAAGACGCCGTGTAAGGCGCGGTGATACTGAAAGATTGGAATAAATGCGGTAGCCAAGCGTGACAATCGTGGTGCCATCAGCGGGTATTGTGACGGGGGTTTCCCCTGGAGGAGTGACAGTCAGGCTGGTGAATGATGCCTCGGTTCTCCATAGGAAGCACGGCCAGAGGATTGTATGTGAGGTGTCGGCGTGCAGCACCTCGCCGGAGCTACTATTGAAGTGCGTGTGCATGTGACCCGTTGCAAGATTTCCCGCCGGAACAACGAAGATGACGCTGTCATCTGCGGCATACTCGTTTATCATGATCTCGACATTCGACGACCCGTCCAGGTACTCCCAGACCCACTCGCCGTCCTCGATGATAATAACGTCGGCCCCCTCCCCGACGGCCCACGCCATACCGGCTTCTATGGGAAGCAGGAAGGGCGGCTCGTCGGCGTAATCGTAGTCTATGTGCAAACTCTCGATGCCGGGGGCCATGCCGCTCATTGCGTGCAGCCCGACCCAACCGCCGCCGAATATTCCGGAGACCTGAGTGCCGTGGCCCCAGGTGTCAGTCTCTGAGCTGAGCAGATCGATACCCCGCCTGTAGATACTGCCGTTCTTGTTGTAGATTGCCCTGATCCGCGTTTGCCCGAGGGCAAGAAGCGTCTCGCCCACGTCGAGCTGACGGTTTTCGTTCGCGTCATCTGTCAGGAAAATCAGCTCACCGTAGCAGGGATCGGTTTCGCCAAAGGTGGGCGGCCCGTAATCTCGGATAGCGTTACCGTTGGCATCGTTGTAGAGAAAATCCAGATCGGCGTTCTATATTGAGCCGTTGTTTCCGTAACCGCTCGTTCCGGCGCTCTCGTGCCAGAGGAGATTCTCTCCCGCATCGGCGACGCCGTCGTTGTCGAGGTCGACCGCATCGCCGGTGTTAAAAGTTCCGCTCATATCGACATCGAGCCAGGCAAACGTCTCGCCGCTCAGTTGAAAGAAGTTTGAATGCATGTAGTTGACGCCCGTATCGATGTCGCAGATGATAACACCGGCACCCGATAATGTCCCTCCGCCGGGAGCGGAGACCTGCCAGGCAAGGTCGGCCTCTACCTGCGGCCTGCTTTGAGCAAGCGGCGGCGTCCGGCGCCGACGCGCGCTCTCGATGGAGATGAGAAAATCAATTTCTTTCAGTTTATCGACGGCGTCGAACGGAATCTTCGCCGGATAGATGGTGCGGCTGCCGGCGCGTCCACGGCCGTAGTCGAAGAACTGGACGCCCAGGTCACTCAGCACCTGGAATTCCTGTGCACCGGGTTTGTCGGTGAAGCGCAGCGAACCCATGAAGAAGGTCGCGTTGTCCGCATCCCTGGCCGCTGCCCAGGTGATCCGTCCATCCACGTGAACCTCCGCCGAAACCTGCACTGTAATAAGTAAAGCGATTATCGAAATGAGAATGGAGTGTCGGTACATGAGCTACCTTTCGTTTTTTATCCGGTATATGCCTGGTGTAGATTAACCGGTCAATGGTTCATAACACATTATTATATCACAGAACCGGTTATAAGAACAGGCGTTTCAAATGCAATGACCTCCTTCCTTCAAACTAATCCAGATACGGCGAGAGATAACCGACTAAAAATCGAATGCCCTCTCGATGCCCCCATCATTTCCTGCTGAGAATTTTCCGGTTCAATTACGTCATAAAAAATTGTTTAAAATAATAAAATTAAAATTCTCGCCGTCTTCACCAACTCTCCACCACTTACCCTCCGTGCATTCCCAAATGAACATCATGGAGAAATCTGGTGAGCGAAGTGGGATTTCGAGGATGCAGGTTTCTCCTCGAAAGAGAAATCTTTTACTTATTATTGAAAACTAGGGTCCTTGCAAAACTATACAAAAATGATTACAATCTGTTTCATCCACACAGCTCTCTGGGATATCGATCATTGGCACCGGAGACGATAGAAACGTCTCTCATGGATCAAACAGTTTGAGTCTCAGAGTGGTACTAAGTCTGGGGGCACTTCACAGTCTTTGAGTAAACATCAGGAATCCACTTCAATATCACATCAAGAGCAAGTTTAATATTTCCGATCTGGCAATGATTATGAGCATGTGTCTCTTTTGTGAAAACTTTAGCAGTTACAGATTTGGCATTTTTTAATGCTTTTACCTGCATATGATGCATTTTAAAAGGAATGAAATGATCGTTTCTTCCCGTAAGAATCAGAACATCTTGTTCTACTAATTCTGAATGGAGGTTTTCCTCGTTCAATTGCAACCAAAAATCAAAAGCATCCATTGGAATCTCTTTTTTTGTTACATACATCAGTTGGGCGCTCATCCAAGCCTGCATTCCATCTCCCTTTTTTATTCCCTTTAAAATCATTTTATTTGAATAATTTCTCATATGTTTTATAAAGAAAATATGCATTTTACGAATTACAACATTCATAGTTTTCATATAATCATAAGCAATGCTTGAA
>CP070727.1:2865177-2891430 GCA_020350885.1 bacterium
ATCTCTGCATATACATCTTCCAGCATCTCTTTTCCATAGTTGTAGACCATCACTGTAAAAGTGGTCGGTTTGTCCATGTCTTCTGCATCGCTTATGTGTAGTTTTCCTTCAAGCCGTACAGATACGCAAACTTGACGCCTATGTATGCGAAATCGGATTTGATCTCCAATAGTTCCTCGAATGTCGATATGGCCTCGTCGATCTTGCCCGCCGCCGTGTACAGCTCGCCCCTGGAATCAAGGGGATTGGCATCTCCAGGCAGGAGCGAGGCGTATCTTTCGAGATACTCCATTGCCTTCTCGAAATCATCCTTTCTCAGTGCATACATGTATGCAAGTGAGTTGTATGTCGCAGCATGATTCGGATCCAGGGCGAGCACCTTCTCATACTCCGCTATTGCGTCATCATGCCTCCCCCTCGAATATGAGTAATACCGCGCAAGTTCGTTGTGAATCCCCTTCTCTTTAGGGTACTTCTCGGCGATTTTCATGAGGATATAGAATTGCTTGTCGAGATCATGCTCGATATACATAGCATACGCTGCCTCTATGATAAGCTTTTCCTTCTCGGAGGTCTTGCCGGAGAGCGATTTGGCCCTTCGAAACGCCTCGAGGCTCGCCTTCGTATTGCCCAGAGTGGCATAGGCGTCTCCGAGGAAAAGGTGCGCTGCGGCGAATGTCGAATCAATCGCAAGGGCTTTGCCGAGGAATTTCAACGCATCGCTCAAATAGAATTTGTAATAATCTTCCCTGCCTCTTATGAAGTAGTTGTAGGCTTCCATCGATGTGGTCGTAACCTCTGCTATGCGCACCTCTGTATCATTTCTCGTGCGTTCCGGCAGCCCTATGCCGCGGGAAACTTCCCGGCTCAGCTCATCGATCTGCTTCTCGAGAATGCTCCCGACACCCCTTCCCTGCGCGCTCGCACTCTTCAGGAGCTCCTTGGAGTCCACATCGAGAACCTTGATATCCGTTACGAAGACATCTCCGGCCTTGGTAAACGATCCAAAGGCGATCGCACGGATCCCGTCGAGACGGCACAGCTCGAAGCCGAGTTCCTTATCGATCACCTGCTCGTTGCCTTTTCCGATCTGTTCTTGTAGATCCTGTAGCCGTTCCCACGTGGCGACACGGATATGCTTGGACTGCTCGAGGCTGGTGATCAGCAGGTTCGGGATGACCGTCTGGAGATAGTCGTATTCCGGATCACCCGTCTGGTTTTCAAAGCTGATCACTGCTATCGGTACGGGTGCGGATATGAGTGGTTCCTCGAAGAGGAAAGGCTTGAGAATAAAGAATCCTATGACGAGGGCACAGATGACAGCGATGGTTAGTATCGTTGCCGTCATGCGCTTGCGTGTAGGTCTAATTGCGGTAGTGCCCGGGCGTACCCTCCCGTTCGACGATTCGAGCTCCCGCCGTATACGAGTGAGATCTGCGAGTACCTCGTCTGCGTGCTGGTATCGCTCGGCCTTGGTCTTCGACAGGGTCTTGTTCACCAACCGCTCGAGTGCAAGCGGCAGGCCGGTTCGCAGGCCCGTTATCGGTTTGGGGTCATCGTGTATTATGGAGTAGATCACCGCCTGGTCGTAGTCGCCCCGAAACGGCTGTTGTCCCGTGAGCATCTCGTAGAGAATAACACCCAGCGACCAGATATCCGTGCGGTGATCGATCCCTTCCCCTTGGGCCTGCTCGGGGGACATGTAGGAAACCGTTCCCAGGGTTGTACCTTCTCTGGTGAGCTTCGTCATGCCGGCCGAGATCGCCAGACCGAAATCCATGATCTTTATCTGCCCGCCGGATGTAATCATGATATTGGCCGATTTGATATCCCGGTGGACGATCCCTTTTTCGTGCGCGGCGTGTAGCCCTTGTGCAATCCAAATAGCGATATCGATTGCATGTCCTACATCGAGCGGGCCGGATGCAGT
Source organism: bacterium (assembly GCA_020350885.1). Lineage (GTDB taxonomy): Bacteria > Krumholzibacteriota > Krumholzibacteriia > Krumholzibacteriales > Krumholzibacteriaceae. The sequence goes on from CP070727.1 coordinate 2,867,108, forward strand.
TGTTTCCTTGAGATTTTGCCCTTCGACATACTCCATGGCGATGAAGGATCGGCCCTCGGTCTCGTCGATTTCGAAGATCGTGCAGATATTCGGATGGCTCAAGGAAGCGGCGGTCTTCGCCTCATGGATGAAACGCATCTTCTCCTCTCCGCTTCCGAGGATCTGTGGGGTGAGAAACTTTAGCGCCACGGTGCGGTCGAGCTTGGTATCCTTCGCCTTGTATACGATTCCCATTCCGCCGCGCCCGAGCTCTTCGAGGATCTTGTAATGGGCTACCGTCTTACCGATCATGGGCTACACCTTCCGGGCTGCAGCAGGATCATATCTTTTCTGTAATCCTGTCGATCATAGGCTGCGCATCCCGGGCTTCAGTTGGGTCTCATCCTCATTGTAATATCAACGATCATGAATCACCCGATCCGTACAAACGGACGAGCCGCTCATATTCCAGGTGTTCACGGACTTCCTCGAGTATGGGGGAGATATTGAAATATGTAATGGAATACAGGGACGGGATCGAGAGGAGGAGCTCCATCCGCTCCAGTGCGGCATCTAGCTCTCCGACCATTGCATAGGTCACCACCAGATCCATGAGCCTGGTTGTACCGAGGAGCGAATCCTTCGTGACGGGATAGAGCTCGACCGCACGTTCTCCGGCCCGGATCGCTTCCTCCTTCCGGCCCAGCCCGGCGTAGATCCACCCTAGGGCGCTGTGAACACGGGGGTCCTCAGGGCGTTCCCGCGCTGCTGCTTCCGCCGTGATGAGGGCCGACTCGAATGATGACCGGGCCCGTGAGGGCTCGCCAAGAAGCTTGTATGCCAGCCCCGCCAGCAGGGCCTTCGGTGCATATCCGGTCTGGATCTCGAATGCATCTCCGGTGTGAACGGCGAGACGATCCAGCGCGGCACGGTAGTTTCTCTCGAAATACTCCTGCCAGTACCAGGTCCATACGACACTCGGCGATGTTTTCACGGGATTTTTCTCGAGAGCCGCCCGTGCCTGTTCCAGGTCTCCCGTCCAGCACCAGTATCCTATGGTCTTGAGCAGGTAGGCCCATTGAATGTCCGGAGCAATCGCCATAATTGTGTCGCTCATCCGTATCCCTTTTTCGTATTGCCGTGTGGCGATGTATGTATAGGCGAGCTCCATGGCGGCTACAGCATTCCTGGGATCCATCATAAGTACATGCTCCATATTGGCTATTGCCTGTTCGAAGTGCCCCTGTCTCCGCCAGATGTAGGCGATATCCTCTATCAACCTCATATCGTTCGGCAGATCCTTGGCAGCGATGGAGAACTCCTTGAGCGCCTTATCGTAATCGAGATGACCGTGATAGTGATAGTAGCCGAGCTCACGATGAACCTCGGGCAGACCGGGTTGGAGCTCGGCAACACGCTCTATCGCATCCTTTGATTTCGCCAGACGCTCCTGAGTATGGTCAAAGCCATAGAAGAACAGGCTCCTGTGTGCCTCGGCCAGGCGGATATGGGCGAAAGTGAATCGAGGATCGAGCTCGACGGCCTGTTCCAGAAGCTGCTGGGCCTTCAGATAGTTTTCCCGGGGAGCGTGAGGGTATTTCATGTAATCGATGCCCCTGAGGTACATCTGATACGCGATGATATTCTCGGTAGGCTTTGCCCGCAGCGCGCTCTGTACGCCTTCGGACAGTGTGATGCCGAGCGCTTCGACTACCTTTTCGGCGATCATCGTCTGGATTGTAAAGATCCCCTTGAACTGCTCTTCGTACCTCTCGGCCCATATATGGGTATCGTCCGAAACCCTGATGAGCTGCGGTGTCACGCGCACGCGGCTACCGCCGTCTGCCGTTTTCTCCCACCGCACGGTTCCCTCGAGAACATAATCGACATTCAGCTCGTCTCCGATCTGACGGATGGATTTATCCGTTCCCTTGTATTGGAGCGCGCTCGTGCGAGAGATCACGCCGAGCCCGTGAAGCGATGCGAGGCGGCTCGTGATCTCCTCGGTGATGCCATCAGCGAAGTACTCATCCTCGGGAGGTCCCAGGTTCTCGAACGGCAGAACGGCGAGCATTTTTCTCTCTGATACCGGCTCTCTCTCTGCCGGAGGGAAATAGCGGGGGATGATGACGGCGATCATGACCACAACCAACGCCGGAACGATTATCAAAAGTAGCCAGAGGCGGCGGCCCTCAGGTGTCTGCAACCATCCAGCCCGGGATCTTCGTGTCTTCGGCCTTTCTATGTGCACGCGTACGCCGCTGCTCGATTCGAGCCTTTGAAAGCGCCGTAGATCTGCGGCGAGGTCCTTCGCCGTCTGGTACCGTTCGGCGGGATCCTTGGCAAGGCACCTGGCGACGATCCTCTCGAGCTCCATCGGCACGCCGGTACGAACGCCCGTCAGCGGCGCCGGCGTCTCATTGAGGATCGAATAGATCACCGCCTGATCGTAATCGCCCGAAAACGGCGCGCGGCCCGAGGTCATCTCGTAGAGGATAACACCGAGTGACCAGATATCACTGCGTCCATCGGTCCCGGTGCCCTGTGCCTGCTCGGGTGACATGTAACCGATGGTACCGAGTGTCGTTCCCTCCCTGGTGAGCTTCGCCCTGCCGGCAAGCTTCGAGAGGCCGAAATCGAGGATCCTCACCTCTTCCCGCTTCGTCACCATGATGTTTGCAGGCTTGATGTCCCGGTGGATGATGTCCGATTCGTGCGCCCGGGAGAGCGCATCGGCGATTTGTATGGCGATCTCTGTCGAGTCCTCGATCTTCATAGGGCCCCGCGTGATCCGTTCCTTGAGGGTTTCACCCTCATAGTAGGCCATCGCTATGAACATCTGTTTCACATCCACCTCGTCTATCTCGTAGATGGTGCAGATGTTGGGATGATCGAGGGCCGATGCCGCCTGCGCTTCCTGGATAAAGCGCTCCTTCGCCTCGCCGTCACGTGTAAGATCCGCATGCAGGAACTTGAGTGCCACGGTGCGCCCGAGCTTCGTATCCTCCGCCTTGTACACGACGCCCATACCACCCCGGCCGAGTTCTTCGATGATTGTGTAATGTGAAATGGTCTTACCGATCATCCGACCCCTCCACCGGGCAAAACGGAATCCCGGAATGTGATCCCAAGCAGTGGATCACGAACCCTTCGAATACTTCTCCAACAGTTGCTGAAACCGCGGGTTATTACGCAGCGGGTCCCACACTGGATCGAGGCGAATGGCCTGGACCGATATCTCGGCCGGGATGGAGAGTAGAATCTCCAATTGATCGATTGCGGCCTCGAACTCACCGACAATCGCGTATATTTCGGCAAGGGTGATAGCAAGAGCGGTACCGTCGAAGACATCCTTTGATATAGGAAGCAACTCAACTGCACGCTCACCCGCGTGTATAGCGTCTTCCCTGCGGCCGAGAAGGGCATTGACCACCCCCAGCATACTGTAACTATATGAAATGTTAAACCCTTCTCCTTGAATGTTCCGCTCGAGAATCACACGGGCAGAATCCAGAAGTGCTACGGCCTCCTGATTCCTGTCCCGCCTGAGGTTGCATTGAGCCCGTGCAATGTAGAATGACGCAGACTCTATAGCATTCGTCGGATCACACGTTGTCAGATCCATCTGATCAACAATTCTGCATGGTGAATCGATGCAGATTCTGAATATCGAGTATTCTGTTAAGGCCAGGTAAGAACAAGCTTCATCCGGCTTAACCCGCTCGAATGCTTCCTCCAGATACAGCTTTGCCTTTTCCTTGTTTCCATCCCTGTTAATGATGATCTGAGCTTTCGATAGATACGGAATCGGCAGGTCCGGCACAAGGGATATTGCACGATCGATGTATTTCTCAGCTTCATCGTATCGCCGCAGCATCATCAATGTGTTTCCGAAATTGTCATAGTGCAGCATGTAGCCTCGCGGGTCGATCTTGATTGCTCTCTCGAAATGGCTCAGAGCCTCTTCCATCTTTCCCTGTCGCCTCTTTATGTAGCCGATCGCCTTGTTGGCATCCGCATCGCCGGGCCGCTGTTTCTGTACTCTGAGGAAGTGGTCGAGCGCCCGATCGTAGTCCCGGCTGCCGTAATAATAAATAAAACCGAGCGCGAGGTGCCCATCTAGGAAATCGGGATCGATGCGCATCGCCTCATCCGCCGCCTCTCTCGCTTTGGCAATGCCTTCGGGATCGTCCATCATCCAGAAGCTCCACGTATACGCCCGTGAAAGCTGCGCCCACGCGACGGAGAATTCCGGATCGAGATCGACCGCCTTCCTGAACATGTGAATCGATTGTCGTGCGGCTTCCTCGTTCACACGCCGGTCGGCGTACTCGATGCCCCGAAGATAAAACTCATACGCCTCGAGATTCTCCGTCGGCTTCGCCGCCAGTGCCCTCCGCTCAGGCTCGAGCAGTGTGACATCGAGCTCGTGCGCTACACGTTCAGCGATCTCGGACTGGACATGGAAGACTTCCGTCATATCCTCGTCGTACGTGTCGGCCCAGAGGTGGATATCGTCGGCGCACCTGATGAGCTGCGGGATGATCCGCACACGGCTTTGGGGATCGTTCGGGCGTTCCCGCTGGATCGTTCCCTCGAGGATGTAGTCGACGCCGAGCTCCTCGCTGATCTCCCGCGTACTCTTGGCCCTGCCCTTGTACTGGATCGCGCTCTGGCGCGATATGACGCCCAGTCCGCTCAGCCCGGCGATACGTGCCGTAATCGCATCGGTGATACCGTCGGCGAAGTATCCGTCTTCGGGCGGTCCCAGGTTCGCAAACGGCAGGACGACGAGCATCTTCAGATCGGATGTGGGCCGCTCTTCAGTGGCTTCCTTCGATGGCCTGAAATATCTTTGGAAAAGCGCTGCGGCGATTATGACGGCCAAGGCAATCACGATCAGCCACGGCAGCCACCGCATCTTCCGGCGTGCCGGTGCCTGCTGCATGGAAGGTTGTTGCACGGACGGTTGCTGGCCGAATGGCTGCTGCATGGACGGCGGCTGCACGTGGGACTGCGGTCCGATCGACCGGCTCGTCTCCACCCCCTCACCCATGATGCGTCTGAGATGCCGGAGGTCCGCGATGAGGCCGGCGGCGGTCTGGTATCTCTCTGTGGGATCCTTCTCGAGAGACTTGTTCACGATCCGCTCGAGCTCGGGCGGCACGCCGGAGCGGACCGCCGTGAGCGGCTCGGGCTCGACGTTCAGGACCGAGTAGATCATGGCCTGATCGTACTCTCCGGCAAAGGGCCGCTTCCCGGCGACCATCTCGTAGAGCACGACACCGAGCGACCAGAGGTCGGTACGTTGATCGGCCGGTCTCCCGCGGGCCTGCTCGGGGGACATGTATGCTACGGTGCCGAGGGTCGTGCCCTCCTTCGTGAGCACCGTCTGGCTGCGTAGCTTCGCCAGGCCGAAATCCATGATCTTCACCTGGCCCTTGCCCGTGATCATAATGTTGGCGGGCTTGATGTCACGGTGAATGACATCCTTCTCGTGCGCCTCGGCGAGACCCTCTGCGATCTGCATGGCGATATCCAGTGTCGTAGCAAGTTCCAGCGGCCTCTCGGCGATTATCGATTTCAATCCCCGGCCCTCTATGTGCTCCATCGCTATGAACGACTGTCCTTCGTGCTCGTCGATCTCGTATATCGTGCAGATGTTGGTGTGATTCAGGGCTGCCGCCGCCTGCGCCTCGTGGGAGAAGCGCTCCTTCGCCTCGGGATCTCGGGTGAACTCGGGCGGCAGGAACTTGAGCGCCACGGTCCGGTGCAGCTTCGTATCCTCCGCCTTGTAGACAACACCCATCCCACCCCGGCCGATCTCCTCGATGATATTATAATGAGAAATTGTCTTGCCGATCATGCTATGGCCTCTCCCCCGGCAGACATATCTGCCACAATAACTGCATTGTACAGGATTTCAGGGATTGAGAAACAGAAAAATTCCTTACTCGTGCGGAGACAGAAATATTGCTGACGGCCAGTGTTCGATCGAATATCATAGATATTCGTTGGATCATCTGCGATTTTTCCTTTCAGCGAATGGAAAGGCGGTATTATGAAAAAGATACATGCAATCACTCTGTTGTTCATTTCCCTCGGTCTCCTTTCGTGTTTTCCCGTACTTTCCGTTGCGCATAGCGGGCCCGGGACGTGCGAATGGTGCGAGTGCACCGCACTGATCGCCGGCAGGAATACGACTGCCGACGGCTCGATTATGTTCGCGAAGACGGAAGACGACACTCCGGATCATATCGATTTTCTCTGGTACATTCCCCGGAGGAGCCATGCGCCGGGTTCGGTGGTAAAGCTCCAGAACGGCGGTACCATTCCACAGGTAGCAGGGACGTATGCCTACTTCTGGGATCAAAGCCCGGGGACGTCGTTCTCGAACAATATCGTAAACGAGTGGGGCGTATCCTTCGGAAGCAATGCCTGCCGGTCACGCGAGGACGACGTCGAGGATGTTGCGGCACGGGGCGATCTGCTAAACGGCGGGCTCGCCTTCGAGCTTCGTATCATTCTTGCAGAAAGGGCGAGGACGGCCCGGGAGGCGGTCGCCATTGCCGCCGGTCTTCTCGATACCTACGGCTATAACGCCAGCGGCCGGTGCCTGCACATCGTGGGGCCGAAGGAGGCCTGGCAGCTCCAGATGGTCCGTGGCAAGCAGTACTGCGCACGACGGGTGCGGGAAGACGAGGTGGCGATCACCGCCAATACCTACACCATCCGGGAGGTTGATCCGGATGACCAGGAGAACTTCGTCTGCTCGCCGAAGCTCATCGACTACGCCGAAGAGCGCGGCTGGTACGATCCCGATGGCGGCAAACCGTTCGATTTCGCTCTCGCCTATGCCGATCCCGAGACGCACGTGCACCCCTACAACGTCGACCGCCACTGGGATATGGGAAGGCTTCTCAGCAAGGATTTCCCCGTCTCGTGGCAGGAGGCGCGTGAGGGTCATATGCCCCCTTCGGTTAAGCCCGACCGGAAGCTCACCTTGAAGGATCTTATGACGATCTTCCGCGATCATTTCGAGGGGACCGCCCTCGACTCTTCGGACAATCACCGGATCAGCCCGCACAGGGCCCCCGGCCGTCCGATCTGTGTCGATGCAAGCCACAGAACCACGGTCATCCAGCAGCGGGACTGGCTCCCCCCGGAGATCGGAACGGTCGTGTGGCGGGCGCTCGAGCCTCCCTGCCTGAGTGTATTCGTCCCGTGGTACCTCGGCGTGACTCGCATCCCGCACGCCTTCCAGATGGCGCCGCTGCGTGCGGATACGACGCACAGGGACCGTGTCGATTTCCATTTCAATATGCCACTCGAGACCTGGCGGCTCACCACGGAATCATCGGGTGGTGTATTCAAGCTCCTCGGCAACCTCGTCGACGGGGACTATGCAGAAACGATCGGTATGGTTCGGGAGGTGTGGGATGAGTTCGAGGCCGAGGAGTTCGAGCTACAGCCCGTTATCGAGGAGACCGCTTTGAAGCTGTACGAACGTGACAGGGAGATGGCATGTGAGTTTCTCACGCTCTATTCGAATGCATTTGCGCAGAGATCGATCGAGACGGCCAGGGAGCTCATCGAGGATTTCCCACTGACGGCGGGCACGCTCGTCGCCTACGGGCTGTTCGACTTCGAGGCCGGTGAAATTGATACGGCCATCGAGCGGTTCGAGGATGCACTCGAGAAAGAGCCCGGTCATGAAAAAGCCCGGTGGTATCTCGGGTGGGCACGTGATCAAAAACGGGTGGAGGAGAATCCCGCCGCTGCTTCCATCGAGACGCTGAAACGGTATGCGGGGGATTACGGGCTACGCCACTTCACGCTGCGTGACAAGTCGCTGTATTATCAGCGCGAGGGGCGGAAAGAGCTTCGCCTCATCCCCGTGGACGAGAATACATTCGCGCTCGAGGGCTACCGGAAATTCCGCCTCCAGTTCATAACCGGTACGGACGGTGCGGTCACAAAGGTTGTCGGTATCTATTTCAACGGCATGACGGACGAATCTGTTCGCGATAAATAACGTATCGATCGGATCACAATGCCGGATATAGCTATCCGGTTCAATAGCACAATGGACGTGTCCGTTTGCCTTGAATAACATATCGATCGGATCACACTATAGGGGCATACTATCCGGAGGGTAATCTCATGAATGGCCGCTGCGCTATATATTTTCGATGTATTTCTGTCGTTACGTGCATTCTGCTGATCCTGGGTGGAGGGACCGGAGCCGTGACAATTCATGTGCCGGCTCCCGACAGCTCTGGCACCGTAGAGCTTCAAAGCTACATCGATGGGGCACACGACGGCGATACCCTGCTGCTGGCGGAGGGGGTGTATGCGGCGGATCCAACCGCATTTATCGATTCCCTCTGCGGCAACTGCGAGGAGCACCGCACACCCGTCGAGGCGACTGTAGGATTCATCGTGCGGGGGAAGGGGATCGTGATTATCGGTCGCAGCCCCAGCGAGACGATCCTCGAGACGAACGCAGGCTACGGTATCTTCTTCGATCGGAGCCGGGGTTCGGTGCTGGCGGCCGTCACGGTGACCGGCGGACGCAGGGATCCCGACGGCAACGCCACCGATGCGGCCGTCGTCGCCAGGATGAGCCGTGTGACGGTCACCGGTTGCGAGATCATCGGGAACACATCGAGGATCGATACCGTCGTGGTCGGTATCGGCGGCGTCTTCGGCCGTGAAGGGGCCGATCTCTATATATATGATAACCGGATCCTCGATACCGGCTGGGACGGTGTCGCCCTCTATCGCGGAGCGACCGCCGTGATCGCAGACAACGAGATCTCACGGGGACGCGGCGCCGGTATCGGCATCACCTGGGACGCGGTGGCAACCGTCACCGGCAACCGTGTCTCACACTTCTGGAAGGGGATCGGCACATTCGGCGACAGCAGGGCGGTGGTTCGGGGAAACGCCGTCTGTGATAACCTCGGCTGGGGTATCATAGCCACAGGCACCTCGGAGCTCGACGCCACCGGGAACGTCGTCAACCACAACGGTAACTGCGGCCTCGCCGTCTGGAGCGAGACGTGCAGGGCACGATTTACGAACAATATCGTCACGAAGAACGGCTGGCGGAAGGAATGGGTTTGTCCCTGCGTCGGCGTCTGGATGAACGGGAAGAACAAGCAGGCCGAATTCAGCTACAACGATATCTGGGGGAATGAGGCCGGTAATTATCAGGATTTGCCCGATCTCACCGGCCGGGACGGGAACGTCTCGATCGATCCGGAATTTCCCTCGAACTCGAACTTCGAGCTGCCGGCGGGTTCTCCCCTGGTCGATGCAGGGAATCCACTCATAACCGATCCGGATGGCACGAGAAGCGACATCGGTATCGCGAAGAGCCGGTATCCACTCCTGACGCCGGTCCGTGTACGTTTGTATAGAAAAGGGCCGGCACCCTCTCCTGATACCGGCCCACGTATGCGTGGGAAGAAAAGCGAATGATACCGGGTTGTAGTGCTGGCAACGCTGCCTGCAATTCCGCCCGCAATACCACCCCCAACCTCGCCGTCGGCTGAGCCGTTAACGCAGAAGCACCAGCTTGCGTGTCTGCGTCTCGTTTCCGAACCGGAGCTCGCAGAAGTAGACCCCCGATGTGACCTGCCTGCCATTACTGTCGAGTCCGCCCCAGCGCACACTGTGCGCCCCCTCGTTCATCCAGCGGAGCCTGAGCACACGGACGAGCTCGCCCTTTACGTTGTAGATCCTGAGGCTCACCACACCGTCCTTCGGAAGGTAGAAGGGGATCCACGTCGTCGGGTTGAAGGGGTTCGGGTAGTTCCGGTCCAGCAGCAGTCTCGGCGGCCTCTTTCCGCGTGCCATATCCTCGACCGCCGTGGCAACGCCGATCGCCCCGAGGATCCGGAGCTTACCGTATCCCCAGGTATCGTTGTAGACGGGTCCCGTGAATCCGTCCTCTTCGGCGTGCGAGGAAAGGAGCCAGGCCACCTCATCCATCGTCGCAAAGGGGAAAGCCTGCTGCACGAGAGCAGCGGCGGCCGCAACGTGCGGCCCTGCGGCGCTCGTACCGCTGAACTGGCGGTAGCCCCCGTTCGGGTAACCGGCACCGTCCTGGTGCGTGCGAGTCGAGTAGACATCGTAGTTCCCCGGCGAGGCGATATCGAGCAGATGCTTGCCGTCTATCCGTACGCCGCGCCCGCTGAAGGCGCTGATCTCACCGGCCGGGATCGAACCACCACCCACGCCGCCATAGCCCTCGAAGCCGCGTGTCGAGTAGGAGCCGTTGGCAAAAGCGCTGTCGGATGTTGCCGGATGGGTTACATTCTCCTGGTCGGTGGCGTAGTCCAGGAACTCGGCCCCGCCCGCCCATGAAGAGAGATGATCGGCCACATTCGAGATAACCTTTATATCGGTCGCAAGGTTGTTGTTTACGACCTTGAGAGTCCAGGTGCCCATGACGTTTGTGTTTGAGTACCGGTCGATATAGTAATCCCAGGCGCATGTCCCGCGTGAGCTCGTCGATTTTTCGCAATAGATGTAGTAGCCATCGAAGAAGTAATCGCCGCTCTCTAGTGTGACCTCTCCACCGACGGGTGTCTCGAAGCGGAAGGTGAGATCGCTCTCGATCGTGCGCCAGAGGGTCGTGCCGTAGAACTGTAAGATCGACTGTCCGCCGTAGGTCGGCACATTGATCCGCATCGTCACGGAGTCGACCTGCGGAACGGTGGCTATGGCGTGCTTATCCCCACGGCCGAGATTTCCGGACGGGGTGATCTGTAAGATCGTCTGGTTCTCGATCGATATGAGCTGCTCGTCGAGTGATGAGCCGTCGAGGTAGCGCCAGATGAAGCTGCCGAACTCGTAGAGCATTACGTCCGCGCCCCTGTTTCTCGCCCACGGAATGAGATACGAGATTGCCACGTCCGAGAAGAAGTAGCCCATAAGGATCTCCGCATCAGGAGCGATTCCGGTGAACTTGTGCCATCCCGGCGTGCCGCCGGCGAGGATCCCGGAGACGGGGGTACCGTGGCCGTAATCATCGGGATCGGATTGGATGAGATCGACGCCGCGCACCCGCTCGATCGAGTCGGCATTCATCGTGGCGTAGATCTTCGATGTATTGAGGGCCACCACCTTCTCGCCGAGATCGAGTCCGTTGTTGCCGTTTGTATCGAGTGCAATGAAGAGGAGCTCGCCGTAGGTGGGATCGCTCTCGGTGTAGCCGGCACCGGTGCCGAAGTCACGAATCCCGTTCGTGTTGGCATCGTTGTAGAGCCAATCCCAGTCGGCCTGGAAATATCCGTCGTTGTTGCTCGGATTCCCCGAGCCCCAGACCATGGCCGGGTCGTAGATCCAACCGTCGTAGAAATCCAGGATCTCGTTGGACTCGGCCGTACCGTTGTTGTTGAGATCGACCGCGTCGTAACCGGGATTGAACTGCATGAAGCCGTCGACGTCTATCCAGTCGAAGGTGTCACCGTCTGCGTAGAAGAAGGATGGGTGGAAGACATCGATCCCCGTGTCGAAGTCTGCGATCCGCATCCCTTTCCCCGTGATGGGCTGGCCGAGCGGATCGGTGTGCGTCCAGGCCGAGTCCGCCTCGATCTCGTGCGCACTGACATCGAGAAGCGGATAGACCGCCGGGTTCCAGTTTCCCTCGATGCGAAGCACATCGGTCCTGGCGGCCATCTCGTCCAGCACGGACCAGGGGATCCGAGCCGGGTAGATCGACCGCGTCTTCGCAATATTTCCGTCTATATAATAGAAAGAGACACCGAGCTGCCTGTACTGCTCGATCTCTCCCTCCGTCAGTTCGTGATCGAATTTTATGGTTACCGACGCCGTCTCGTTCCGGGTGGCCGAAAGCATCGGCCCCTTTATCTTCGAAACGAGCTCCGGCTTCTCCTTGAGGTGTTTCAGGAATGTGAGGGACGGGTTGAACTTATCGTTCCCTGCGAAGAGGCTGTTGCTGATGAGAAGAACGGCGAACAGAACAGCGATAAAGCTCACGATCACGAGATGCTTCGCTTGCACGGCGTGCTCCTTTCTATTGCGGTATGGAATCTTTTTATAAATATAACATAAATAAACGGTTAAGGACAAGTGTAACTGACACGAAGGAGCGATTATCCGTTAAATCTGTCTGGCCTCGTATAGCACTACAGCGCCGTTTCATTCAGGGCGGCAACGTACCGGAATACAGATTCTGAATATATGTAGATGGGACCGCCGCCTTTCCGGTATAGTCGCACAATCGATGGTCCGTGTTGATTACAATACCGTGTATTGTGGTGGGTCTGCACCCACGACCCGATCCGGGATGGACTCGTTATCGTTATTGTAGACGGGAGTTGCATGAACAGCGGTTTCACTTCACCCCTGGAGACTGTTTTCAAAATCTTCTTATTGTTTGTATTCCTCTCTATGAGCCGGGATACGTTCGCTGAGAACGAGCCGAAGAGCGATCTGGAGTTCACGTGGGGTTACCACGAACGTGTCCGTCAAATCTATATGAGAAATGTCTTCGATCTCGATGACGGGCTCGACGACGATTTCAATTTCATCCGTGTCCGCTCGCAGCTCTGGTTCGACATCGAGGTGAAGAAGGTCATCGAGCTCTACGCCATGATCAACAACGAGCACCTGTACGGGTTGAAACCCGCTGCTGAGTTCGATATCGACGAGTTCATATTCGAGAACCTCTATATCAAGGCGGATCGCATCGGCGGTTCTCCGGTGACGTTCACCATCGGCCGGCAGAATATCAAGTACGACGAAGGGTTCCTGTACATGGACGGCAGCCCGCTCGACAAGTCCCGGACGTACTACATGAACGCCGCCCACCTCACCCTCGAGTGGGAGCTACGGAAACTCGAGGTGCATTTCATATTCAATCCGAAGCGCGACGAGTACCTGCCGCGGATAAACAGCAGGCGGCGGGGGCTGATCGAGCACGACGAGCTCGGCGCCGGGCTCCGTATCACGGAGCGTTCGTTCTCGTGGGCTGAGTTCACGGGATATTATCTATACAAGGAGGAGCGCTCGTACGAGGGTAACAGACGTGTACTGCATAACAAGATACACATCTTCGGTGGGAGGCTCGTGGGCAGGCTCGGTGAGTATTTCAAGGTGACGGGGGAGGGTGCCTTCCAGCTCTGGCAGTTCGATACATACTCCAAGCTGGGATTCGGTGGATATTTATACGGTGGATATGCACCCGCACTGCGGTTCAGGCCGTCATTCACATACGGTTTTATCTACCTGTCCGGCAGCAAGGGGCCTGACTATACCGGATGGAATCCAATCTTCAGCCGCTGGTCCAAATGGAGTGCGCTGTACAGCCGCACCTTGACCAATGAGACCGGATTTGCATACTGGAGCAATCTCGTTGCACAGTACGTGACGTTCGAAGTCAAACCACTGAAGTCCGTATCCATGCATGCCACATTGTATAATCTCGATGCCCGGTGGGAGAAAAGTTGCCTGTGGGTATATAATTGGCCCGAACCTCCGGTATGTATCGGGGATCCATTCTTCGGCTCGGGTAGAAGGCGTGGGCTTCTCTCAGTAATGAGGGTCAACTGGAAGCTCACCAAGTACCTCTCCGGGCATCTTCTCTGGGAGCGTTTCGAGCCGGGGAGTTACTATAGCAAACAAAACCGGGACCTGGCCCATTTCCTACGCTGGGAGGTCTATTTCAAATATTAACGTGCTGATAGCGATGGGGAGAGGATTTCCGGCAGGTTCTTTTCAATGTTGTCTTGCGTGGAGCCCTATTAAAGTGTAATTATTCTTGATAAGATCAAGGCTGGTTGCATGAGAATTAGAATGAGATGAGCGGAAGGTGAACGTCATGAAAGTCAATATCATATTCCACAGCATTTACGGACACGTCTACCGGCTGGCCGAGGCCGTCGCCGAGGGGGCGAAGGAGGTCGCAGGGGCCGAGGTCGGCCTTTACCAGGTCGAGGAGACCCTCCCACAGGAAGTCCTCGAGAAGATGAACGCCACCGGGGCGAAGAAACAGTTCGCCAAGGTGCCGGTTGCGACGATGGATGTGCTCGCCGAGTCGCATGCAGTCATCTTCGGTGTGCCGACCCGCTTCGGCATGATGAGCGCCCAGATGCGTGCCTTTCTCGACCAAACGGGGCAGATCTGGATGGAGGGCGGGCTGATCGGCAGGGTCGGAAGCGTATTCACCTCGACCGGCTCGCAGCACGGCGGCCAGGAGACGACGATCCGTTCCTTCCACACGACGCTGCTCCATCACGGCATGATCATCGTGGGTGTGCCGTACTCGGAGAAACGGCAGATGGCGATGGATGAGATCACCGGCGGGAGCCCCTACGGCGCCTCGACGATCGCCGGCCCCGACGGGAGCCGCATGCCGAGCGAGAACGAGCTCGCCATCGCTCGCTTTCAGGGCAGGCATGTGGCCGAGATAACAAAGAAGCTATTTGGGTAATATGGATTCGTGCGCATTTTGCAGGGTCATCCGGGGCGAGGAGGAGCACAACCTCGTCTTCGAGGACAGTGTGTCCGTCGCCTTTCTCGACAGGCGCCCCCTTTTCCCCGGCCACATTCTCCTCGTGCCGAAAGAGCACATAGGGACGCTGGCGGACCTGTCGGCGGATCTCGTCGGACCGCTCTTTGTGAATGCCCAGCTCCTGGCGCGTGCAGTGGAGCAGGCGATGGCGGCCGAAGGGTATTTCGTTGCGATCAATAACAAGATCAGCCAGAGTGTCCCGCATGTGCACATTCATATCGTGCCCCGTAATCGCGGTGACGGCCTCAAGGGCTTCTTCTGGCCCAGGCATCCGTACCGGGATGAGGCTCATGCACTCGAGGTGCGGGACAGGATTCGAGAGGCGGTCGAGCGGATCAGTAACGAATAAAATGTGAGCCCCTCTGCACGGGATTGTAAACAGTGCATGCTCCAGATCCCTCTTGCGTTTCATCCTTCGATTACTGATATTATGAATAACCCACCTTTGCGGAGGCTTGTACCGTACGTTCGAATAAGACCCCAGTCAATCAATCACGGACCGGTATAGACCACCCCATCGGAAGCGATCCTTGATAACGGGCTCTGAAGAGTAAATCCTAAAAATTCTGCCTCTTAAGGAGGGATTATAATGCTTGCGATCATTCCTTCGTTGTGCAAGTCCCGTAGGGGACAACTGTACTTCCTGTGCATCGCATCGCTGACCCTTGTGTTGATTATGACTCCGGCCGTTGGCCAGGATCACATCTGGAGCCAACGTTTCGGAAGCACCGATTACGATCGAGGCCGCAGCGTCTGTACCGACGGTTCCGATAACATCCTTACCACGGGATATTTCAGAGGTACGGTCAACTTCGGCGGCAGTCCGCTGACTAGCGCGGGCGATTACGATATCTATCTGGCGAAGTACGATGCCGATGGCAACCACATCTGGAGCAAGCGGTTCGGGGATTCCTATCCCGATTATGCGTACTGTGTGAATGTGGATCCGTCGGGGAATGTGCTGATCACAGGCAATTTCTACGGTTCCATAGACTTCGGCGGCGGCACGCTCACTGCGAGTTACACTGACATCTTCCTGGCGAAGTTCGATGCGAACGGCAACCACCTGTGGAGTAAAAAGTTTGGTGGAACGAATATCGATAAAGGCTGGTGTGTTGATACCGATGGATCAGGCAATGTCTTTATAACGGGCATCTTCCGCAACACCATAGATTTCGGCGGCGGTCCACTGACCAGCGCCGGCAACTACGATATATTCCTCGCCAAGTTCGCCTCGAACGGCAACCACACCTGGAGCAAGCGGTTCGGTGCCTCCGGTTACGATTTGGGAAAGGGTGTGAACACCGACGGTTCGGGTAATGTGTACATCACGGGAGGTTTTTATTATACGGTTAACTTCGGCGGCGGCCCGCTCACCAGTGCAGGGAATGATGACATCTTCCTGGCCAAGTACGATGCGAGTGGGAATCATCTCTGGAGCAAACGCTTCGGCGATTCGGATTACGAGGAAGGTTCCAGTGTTGGTACCGACATCAGTGGGAACGTGTATTTTTCGGGCCGGTTTGCGGGAACCGTGAATTTTGGAGGTGGAACACTTATCAGCACCGGTGGGTATGATCTCTATCTGGCCAAGTTCAGCTCGGGTGGAAGCCACCTCTGGAGCGATCGTTACGGCAGTATTTATGACGACAACGGCCCGAATCTCTGCACTAGCGATGACGGCCTCGTGCTCATCACGTGTGCATTCTTCGGCACCATCGACTTCGGGGGCGGTCCGCTTACCACCGCCAGCCCGGGGTCTACTGATGTCTATCTGGCCAAGTTCGATACGGACGGCGACCACATCTGGAGCCAACGGTTCGGTGGGTCGGGTGACGACTACGGGTACGGAGTCGATCTCGACGGATCGGGTGATGTAGCCATAACCGGCATCTTCACCTACACCGTCGATTTCGGCGGCGGCCCCCTCACCAGCGCCGGCCAGACCGATATCTACTTGGCCAAATACAAGGGGGCTCTCAGCTGGAGCGGTGACATTTACCTCTATGCGGATGTGACCATTGAGGAGGGAACGGTCCTCACGGTGGATCCGGGAACGGTCGTCCATATTGCTCTGAGTGATGCCGGGGCGGGCGGTTCGAATCCCTCGAAGATCGAGATCATCGTAGAGGGTGAGCTGGATGTCAACGGAACTGCGTCCGAGCCGGTCGTGTTCCGTTCTACAACCCCGACGACCAAGGAGGATTGGGTCGGCATCTACTTCGATGCCACGAGCGATGGGGGCAGCTTCGAGTACTGCACCGTCAAGCACGCCGAGTATGCGATCGAGACATACGCACCGGTGACGTGTGATCATTGCGTCATCGACAGCGTGAGATACTGCGGTGTGGTCGTGCACAGCGGCGATACCGATATAGATAATTCCGAGATCACGAACTCGGGTTGCTTCGGTGTGTTTCTCGGAGCCTCGACGTTGACCATCAGCTCCTCGATCGTCGCTGACAACCTGAGCGTCGGTGTCGAGCTCAACGGGTACGACACACTCTATGCGTACGGAACGACCTTTTCGAACAACCTCAAGGGTATCCTCCTCTACGGCGGCGCCGTCGCCAGGGTCGATGACGACTGCGCCTTCGAGGATAACGACGTCGGCATCGCGATCTATCAGAGCGCGAACATACACATCAAGAACAGCTCCTTCGAGGGCAACGATACCGGAATCGACTGCAGCACCAACAGCCATCCGTTGATCCAGGGGAACACGATGACCGGAAACGGCACGGCCATCAATTGCTACTACTATTCCCATCCGACCATCAAGTCGAACTCGATAACGTACAACACAACCGCTGTCTATGCATCTGCATACAGCAATCCCGATGTCGGCCATTATGGTGTGAGTGGTAACAACTACATCTATCATCATGCCGCCCACATCGTGAATACGACGCAGGGATTGACGATAATGGCGGAGGATAACTACTGGGGGAGCCCGCGAGGACCCAAGCCGTATAAATTCATCGGACTGGTCGATTACATACCGTGGCTCACCTCGCCTCCCCAGCTCTCCTCCCCCTGGAGTGGTCCGAGGGATGACGAGGTGCCTTCGGTCTTCAGGCTCTCGCACATCATGCCGAATCCCTTTAACCCGGTGACCAGTGTAGGGTACGAGGTGGCACGGCCGGGCGGCGATGTGCGGATCGCCGTGTACGATGTCACAGGCAAGCTCGTACGTGTGCTCGTCAACGAGTACATGGAGCCCGGGAGTTACTCCGTCTTCTGGGACGGCTGTGATAACCACGGGCGCCAGGTCGCAAGCTCGATGTATTTCATACAGATGAATGCGGGTCAGTTCAAGGAGACGAAGAAAGCGGTTCTGCTCAGGTAGGAGGAGTTGGGATTGGCCTGTTGGCCGGGCCGGCCGCTTGCTGGGCGGCCGGCCCTTTTGTTTGTTAGTCGAGTATTGGTATTATTGTCGACTGCGACTTTGACGGTTTCCTCGCGAAGAGCACTATACCGCTGTTGACGTGGGCGATGGATAGGCGGTAACTTTTTTCCAAAGAAACGGAGGGGACCATGTGTGAACAAAAGAACGGCAATCCGAATAGGGATCTTCTACTCGCCGACCTGAGCCACTTCGGGGAATCCCTTTGGCGAAACGAGGAGGTGGGGGAGAAGCGATTCAATTTCTTTCTCACCTTGTTGACCGCGGTGGTCGCCGGTTTAGTTGCATTGCATACACAGGGCAAGGATTCGCTCACAGACAAAATGCTCAAGGATGTTACGAATGTGGCAATCGCGGGACTGTTCCTGCTTGGAATCCTTACGTACCTACGCACACTTCGGCGGAACCGTGTCTCCGATCAATTCCAGCGAACCCTCAAACACATCCGCGAGACGCTACGTGTGCCCGATCAAGCTATCGAAGGATATCAAACACCCCAGCCTCTCAATGAAGGAAGATGGGGGTGGTTCAGGGGAGGCCTGGCGGAAACAACGGGAGCCATGAATGCTCTGCTGCTCTTTGGCTTGCTCGTGATCAATTGTGTACCGGTTGTATTAGCCGGTATAATCAGCGCCTGCGTGTTATTAGTATTATGGAGTATTGCTGCTCCGAGAAAGGGTGTGAAATGAAACTGCCGCCACAGTATTTTCGAGCTGGTGTGGGTGTGATTGTCATAAATCGTGAGGGGCATGTTCTTGCTATGGAGCGTGTCGATGTACCAGGTGCCTGGCAGCTCCCACAGGGAGGGCTCGATGAAGATGAGGAGCCGAAGAAAGCTGCGTTCCGTGAAGTTATGGAGGAAACCGCTATATCCGAGGACAGCCTTGAGCTTATCGATGCCTATCCCGAGCCTCTTGCGTACGAGCTGCCTGCTGCTAACCGAAAAAAGAAGACCGGGCGAGGCCAGGTGCACTACTGGTTCCTTTTTCAGTTCACTGGCGACGAGAGCACGATCGATGTAACGAGCGGCGGTGAATTCTCTACGTGGCGCTGGATGCCGTTCGGTGCGTTGTTGGAGACCGTCGTGGAATTCCGCAAACCGGTCTACGAACGCCTGGCCGAATACTTCGCAACGTATCTGTCCCGTTAAGAGTGACTATACTTATCGTCACTTTTGTTTCCCAGCACACTTGTTTCGTAAACGAAGTTTACATAGGCTTTCCTTTGAAAAGATCCACTCTTCTCGAACGAGTGAGGGCAGAGGTTCAAACCAGGCACTACAGTAGAAGAACCGAGGAAGCCTACATTTCTTGGATACGAAGATATATACGCTTCAATGGCATCCGTCATCCTAGAGAAATGGGAGAGAAGGAGGTGTCTTCTTTTCTCTCGTTCCTTGCAGTTAAAAGGAAGGTGTCCGCCTCTACCCAGAATCAGGCATTGAGCGCACTTTTGTTCTTGTATAGAGACGTTCTTGGAATAAAGCTCGAATGGCTCGATTCTTTGATGCGAGCCAAGAAGCCTAAAAGACTCCCAGAAGTATTAGCGAAAAGTGAGGTCCGATCGGTTTTGAAACATCTCGACGGTGTACCCTGGATAGTCGTAATGCTCCTCTCCGGTGCCGGCTTGAGATTGCTCGAGTGTTTGCGGCTCAGGATCAAGGATATCGACTTCGGTTACCATCAGATCATCGTCCGTGAGGGGAAGGGTGGAGAAGATCGTATCACCATGCTTCCTGATGCTGTTACTACCCGCTTAAAGCATCAGTTTGAGGAAGTTAGGGATTTACATCAGCATGATATCAAGTCCGGAAGGGGGAGCGTAAAGTTGCCTGGTGCACTTTCAAAGAAATATCCGAATGCCGAGAGACAGTGGGGTTGGCAGTGGGTATTTCCAGCTACCAGATGTTATCGGGATCGCAGATTGGGGAAAATATACCGTCACCATCTACATGAGTCGGTTATTCAGCGGGCAGTGAAGGATGCCGTGGTTGCTGCCGGACTGCATAAGCGGGTGACTTGCCACACGTTTCGCCATTCCTTTGCGACTCATCTGCTGGAAGATGGCTATGATAGCAGAACGGTCCAGGAACTCCTCGGTCATAAAGATGTCAGAACTACGATGATCTATACCCATGTCCTCAAGCGGGGCGGAAAAGTTGTAAAGAGCCCAGCGGATTCATTCTAATCCACCTGCTTTACAGCATATCCCCGCTCATCTTAGGCTGCGAAATACGCAGCCTATCCACACTGAATAATTAGTGAAATCAACCCCCCATATCCAGATGTTTCAAGAAGTTGTATAATTCATTGACCAAGTTAATTATTTATATTAGACTACAGATCTAGCGGTGTTTAGGGCAAAAGTTTATGTAACCTATATATAGTTGGCAGGAGGATGAAGAAATGAGAACTGGATGGATTGTACTAACGCTTGTTCTGTCGGCTGTCGTCATTAATGTCTCCCCGGCGTTCGCCAAGAGGGAAGCGCCCAAGGAGGTAACGCCGGTGGAGAAGGATGAAATCGTGTTTACTGCACCTCACGTGTTCATGGGTTCCGTCGAAGCCCGGTTCAAGAAGACGAAGGAACTCTATTGGCGAAAGCAGGTCTACGTCGTCAAGTATAAAATGGGTTTGGAGAAGGACGTCCAAGATTGTTTCATCACCAAGCTGCAGTTCGAGAAAGAAAAGATTGTGGTTTCGAACGAGGCTGGCTATCGCTACCAACTTGATCGCAACACCTTGGAAGTGAAGCCCCTCGAGGGATTTGTCGTAATTGACCGCAACAAGAAGAAGTAGCCCTGCCAACTAGCGGATGAACACTGACCAGGTTCCTCGTGCGGCTCCGCCGCGCTCGTCCCTGGCAGGTTATCCGCGCCGTTAGATTGCTAATGAATATAACTAATCGCAATGGAACTTAGAATGTCTGACCCAAAACGCAGGTCGTATAAATTCTATCTGGTATTTGTAATATCTATATGTCTTTGTATGGGATGCTGCGAGTCTTACCAGCCTTCGGTAATCCTTTGTCCAACGGTCGAGCTTAATACGACAATGGGAACTATAACTCTAAAATTGAATTTGATGAGGGCTCCAGTGAGTGTTGAGAATTTCTTGGATTATGTAGAGTCCGGTTATTACGACAGTACAGTATTTCATCGAGTTATTGAGGGTTTTATAATTCAAGGTGGACAATATACTCAAGAACTGTCCAAGAAGGAACCAAATGAGCCTATTATTTGCGAATCAGATAATGGCTTGTCAAATCTTCGCGGGACTATCGCAGTAGCTCGAGGACAATCGCCGAATTCGGGAACAAGTCAATTCTTTAGTAACTTAAGAGATAATATATCTCTCGACAGACAAAACGATGATAATCTTATTGGGTATGCAGTATTTGGTTGCGTGATAGAGGGTATGGATGTTGTTGATACTATTGCGGCTGTTCCAACATCTGTACAACAAACATCCGATGGTATAGATTTAAATCATGTGCCAGATATACCGGTAATTGTATTATCTGCTCATCATGTCAGATGAATTAAGAGGCGTGTTACGGCAATAGGATAAACTAGCAATCTAACCGTCTTATCTGGACTCCTCCTGCAAGTGTTTTTTTCTTATAGATAGTGAACGAGGTCTGATTGCAGTCGTATCTTCGGCCTTTAATTGTGGAGATATTATTATCTCCGGGCCATGATGGAACCCGCGCGCGAGGAGCCAATTGCTTAGCACGGTTTTAGTGACCACGACAGTTATCGGCTTAGCCTCGCGCCGGTTCAGACCGGTTCGCCATCTCACGTATTACTCAATGCAATCAAAGATGAGATAATTCATCCTACAATCCGGTTCGATTCGAAGCGACAGTCTTTTCTCCAAACGGCCCAGGCAATACGGGCGAGCTTGTTTGCCAGAGCGACGGCGGCTTTGTTGTGTCCCCTGCTGCGTTCGATCTCGAGTGCCCATAAACGAAGTCGATCGAGGTTCTTCGACTTTTTGGACGCCCAGAGTACGGAACGGGCGCCGTGAATGAGAAGCATACGGATATAAGCGTCTCCTCGCTTGGAGATGCGACCGAGCCTCCTGTGCAGGCCTCTGGAGCGTTCCCTGGGAGTAAGGCCGAGATAGCTTGCGAAATGGCGACCAGTGGGAAAGCGACCGATATCACCGACGAACGCGACAAGGGCGGTGGCAGTCAGCAGTCCGATGCCGGGGATAGTACGCAGACGGCCAATGACAGGATTATCCTTAGCTAGGTTCTCGAGTTGTTGTTCGATCGTACGTATGCGAACCTCGAGATCTCTGATCTCAGCACATGCCTCGTTTAGAATTGGCCGCAGAGATCGAGGAACAACGCTCTCGGGATCCCCTGTCAGGTCATAGATGACAGGAACAACACGAGCAGCTCCAGCTGGGATGAATATATCGATCTCACGAAGGATACCTCTTGTAGTATTAATACGAGCTGTTCTTTGGGCTATATAAGCTGAACGGAACCTATGAAGTGTCATCATGACGTGCTGATCTACCGTCTTGATGGGAACGGGATGGATGTCCTTGTTTCTGAAGGCTTCCAGGAGTGCTTTCGCGTCAGTACGGTCAGTTTTATTGCGAGGAACGTAGGGGCGGACGGCATGAGGTGGAAGCAGGATAACCGAGTGCCCGAGACTCTGGAGCTCCCGAGCCCAGTGATGGGCGCTGCTGCAGGCTTCGAGTAGAACGGTTGCTGGCCGGTGTTCTGCGAAGTAGCGCATGAATTTAGCACGAGAGAGGCGGTGGTTCTCGCATACATAACCTAGTCTTTGGGAGACGGCTACCTGAAAAACGGACTTTGCAATATCGACTGCGATTGTGGTAGTATCCATCGAGGACTCCTCCTTTCATTAAATGGTTTTTCCTGGCGCTATTATGACGCCGATTATTGGAGGAGTCCATTCCATCACTTGAAGCTGGCGGATCCGGCCTGTCACGCCGGCTGCTAAGCGCCCGGCGCGCCAGTCTCGGCCCGCAGCTGAAGCGAGACGTTATACAATATGGCCTTAAACAGGAGATTATGTAATGATTAAAAGATATAAATATCTAGTCCTTATTTTTTCCCTATTTCTATTAATATTCTTTATTTCTTGTGATGTTGGCAATAAAGATCAGCAAAAAATTAAAACAGCAGAAAAGAATGAATGGCATGATTTAACTATTTGGAATATTGAACCAGATTCCGCGTTGGATGTCCTTTGTCTTTTGAATTCATTATCAGGCGACTCATTTTATATGAGATTTTATGAAGATGATTTTCAATATTTAAAAAAACAGTTTACACCAGAAACAGAGAAAGCTATTGCTAGCCTGACAGACAAAGTGAGAATTAAAAACAAGAAAATTATTTCGGCGCAATTGACATTATATTTTTCTTCAGTCAACCCCACCACTATAGAAGACCTTCTCTACTTCTTGCGAAATAGCGACGAGATAGAAACAAAAATGAAAAAGACAACTTATTATGATAAAAGCGATATGAAGTTGTTTAAGGACATTATACCCGAACTAACGATTATTTTCAGCTTTCTTAAAGAAATTGGTTTTTTCAATTATTGGAAGGAAAATAAGTTACCTAATATTAATAAAAAGATTCGTGAACTGGAAAATTATGCGAAAAAATACAACATTATAGCCGAAATTGAAAGCATGTTAGGACACCCTATTAAAAGTGATACATTAGATGTCAAATTATTATATTATACAAAACCACATGGCATTAGAATCACAGGTACAAGATTCATAAATGCTGTAGATTGGCCATTTGAAATTCTAGTTCGTACAGCGATCCATGAATTAATGCATCCCCCCTACGATTTTGAAAATGACAAAGAATTGAGAGAAGCATTACTTCAGCTAAAGAATGATGAATTTATTATGGATAAAGTAATAAATCATAATCCCATGTTCGGTTACAATACATTTGAGGGATTTATCGAAGAAAATGTTGTCCAGGCAATGGACCAAATTATTACGGAAAAATTTGACATACATCGAGAGCCCCATAAACGCTGGCTAGAAAATGATGATGGTATGCATGTTTTTGCACCTGCATTATATAAAATTCTAAAGGAAGATTATTCTACTTCAAAAGAAAAAATAAGAGATATTTTAATAAAAGAAATTCTAACTGGTAAGCTTAAACCGGGTAACATACAATCAGTTTATAACGAGTTTTATTCTAATTATAAAAATTAAGATGAATTGCATATAAAAAAGTTCAACCTGACCAAACCGCCGTGCTTTAAATGAAGTTTGGCGGTAAATTTGAAAGCTCTGTGCGTTGTTTGAATTTCTGTGTAGGCGGTTTGGCAGGTTAACATTAGCGTTAGGAAGCAATAGATTTATTGTATTCAAA
>CP070727.1:2891530-2913834 GCA_020350885.1 bacterium
GATCGACCTCTAATTCAGTATTAAGGGGACAGCGAGACGGAGCGAAGGGCAAGTGGAGCAACCTATTGAAATAACAGAAGTTATGAAGCGTCACGAAATACAGTGACACACTTTCACTCGGCGGGGCGGCGCCGTGGCAACCGGATACAATACGAAGTGTACCATAGAGTTACAGACTGGCAACGGTCGGATCTATGCATGGGCGGGCGGTGCCGGATCATTCCATTCCGGCAGGCCCGTTGGTGATAGACCGTGCACCGGCACAGACGGACCATCCCGCTCCAGGAATCCCTTTACAGGCATCGCACTTCCAGCCTGTTTACTCGTGCTCGTGCTGGGAATTCTTGTCTGGGCAATCCCCACATCAGCAGCAATTCCTCCCGCAGGGCAGGTCATCTCGAGCCAGTCCATAGCAACCTACAGCGAGGGCGCCGCCGGACACCGCGTACTCTCGAATGAGGTCACTCTCCAGGTGCTCCCCATCTACGGTCCCCTGCTCGTTCCGAGCGGAACAGTTAATAGTCCGGCTGGCATTGCCCAGGCCTTCAGCGGTGAAATGGTCACATTCCCCTTCCGTCTCAGTAACACCGGAAACGATGACGATACGTACGAGTTGGAGATTGTGCCGGTCACGCCCTCGGATTTTGTTCCCGCCTCAGCGTTCGTCTATCTGGACGCGGACGGCGACAGTCTTATCGATCCCGGCGAGATCGCCGTGACGAACGTCGGTCCGCTGGAGCCCGATGAGGAGGCATCCCTCATTCTTACGGCTGTCCTTCCGGCGGGCCTCACCGGCGGCGAGACGGCGCACATCGATCTCACAGCTAGGTCGTTGGCCGATACATCTCAGTTCGATGACGGGAATGTCGTTCGGATCGTGGCGAGAAACGAGGCCCAGATATCGCTCTTCCTTACAGCCGATGTTACCGACCTGCTACCCGGCGATGAGATTGGATACCAAATCGATTTCGCAAACATCGGTGAGCGGGCTGCGCAGAATGTCGTGATAACCGATTACATCGACCGTGCCGGAATCTGCACGGGAACGGACTTCATTCCTGGATCGGCGGGCTCGACGGTGACCGGCCGTATCCAGTACTACGACGCGGAGATCGACCGGTGGGTGGAAGTGGCCCCGCTGGGAAGCCGTATCAAGGGCATACGGTTGTTGCTTACGGGTCTCGGTCCAGGTGAAGGTGGAAGCTTTTTCTATCGTGTTGGGGTGAGGGATGACCGGGAATCCGGTGATGTGTTGAATGTGGCCGAGTCGGAATATACCGGTGGCGACGCTCAGCTGTACTTCGTTCGGTCAAACGAGGTGACGGTACATGTGGGCATCGTGAGCTCGCTCTCGATCGGGCCGGTTGGGAATCCGACCGCACAGGGCGAGCAAGACGATTGTGTCGTCGTTACGTTGGACGGGGGTGATTCGACCTGTGTCTTCTGGCATGAGGTGCTCAATGCCGGCAACTATACAGATACCGTGCAGGTTCTCCTCTCTGATTCGCTGATGATTCCGGGTGATTGGAGCGTGGAGTTCTATGATTCGACCGGTTCGGTACTGCCGCCCGTCTCACCGTATTCCGCACAATTGGGTGAAGTGCCGAGAGGGGGATCAGTACGTGTCGGTATGGGCCTCAGTGCTACCCCCGAACGTCTCAGGCGCTTCAGCGGCAGGGAGTTGGCCTTCGATGTCGTGGCGCAGTCGCTCGTCGATGCAGCATCCCAGGACAGTGTGCAGGATGTGCTCGTCAAGGCCGATGTGCCGATCATCTCTGTGAAACAGTCGATCAGGGAGCCGACGGCTCTTGTTGGTGATGTCCTGAGCTTCATCGTGACCGTCCGGAACCTCACGGTAGAGACGAGTATCGACAGTATCAGACTCCTCGAAGTCCTCTCGCCGGGGCTCGGGTTTGCGGGCGGCAGTGAGGCCCCCGAGATCACGGGAAATACACTTCGGTGGGACATTCCTTCGCTCGATCCAGGTGAGACGCACAGGATCGTTTTCCGTGCTCGTGTGAAGGCGGGTCAGGAATGGGGGCGCCTCGTGAGCAATGCCTGGGTCACCGGACAAACGCAGTTCGGGGAGGAGGCCGCCGACGGACCCGCCACGGCTTCTATCGTGATCGTCGAGGGGATATTCACACGGCGGGGGATCATTTCGGGTGCCGTATTCCTCGATGCAAACGGTGATGCGAAGATGGATCCGGCAGACCTCGGCGTCCAAGGAGTGTCGGTCTTCATCGAGGACGGCACCTACGCGGTGACCGATTCCCTCGGCCTCTATTCGATTCCAGGTGTGCTGGAAGGAACCCATGTTGTCCGTATCGACCCGGCAACCCTTCCCGATTCGTTGATGCCGGCAGAGGCCGGCTATTTCGGGCTTGGGCAGCCGGGAGAGCTTCTCATCGACCTGGCGCCATCGGGTAACCGTCGGGCGGACTTTCCCCTTCAGTGCTCCACTGCAACCCTCACGGGGAAGTCTTCCGCCGCTCTCGGAAGCGCCGCTTCGGCGGTTGCCCAAGCCAGGTTCGATGGTGACCTGAAGAATCCGGAGGACCCCGCAGAGGCGGTGGTGCCTGCGGCGCCGGATGGTGGCGCCGGTGGTAATGGTACGGGTGATGGTACGGGTGATGGTGGTAACGGCACGGGTGATGGTGGTAACGGCACGGGTGATGGTGGTAACGGCACGGGTGATGGTGGTAACGGCACAGGCGATGATGGCGACAGCGGCACCGGCAAGAACGACTCCGGAGCTGACGGATCCGATGCACGTGTCATGTACGATGCAATCACGATCACGAGCACGCACTTTACCCCCTCGAGCGCAATACTGGAGGAGATACCACTCAGGCAGATCGCCGCACTCGTTCTCTGGCTGTTTGAGCGGCCAGGTTGGAAGGTCTTCGTCGGGGGCCACACCGACAGCACGCCGATCAGCACGGCCGAGTTCCCGTCGAACTTCGAGCTCTCCTTGGCCCGTGCCCGCTCCGTCTTCCAGCTCCTGCGCATGAACGGGGTGCCCGCCGATCGGATTGACTACATGGGCTTCGGTGCCAGGATGCCGATCGCAACGAATGAGACACCAGAGGGACGTTCGGTGAACCGTCGTGTCGAGATCAAGGTTGTGCCTCCCGAAGGATACGACGGCGGTGATCCGGGGCTTCCCGGAATCGTGAACAGGCCGGATACGATTCCCACATACCCGGCCGATGAATTAGACGCCGGCACCGGGGTGGCTGCAGCTACTCCCACTGGGGCCGGCATTGCGCCCGCTTCACCTACCGGCGCGACCCCCGCTTCACCAGACGAAGCGCCCACCGTTTCACACGACGGTACCGGAGCGGCCGCCGCTTCCTCCGTCGACACGCTCCCGACGCTCCCCGAGACGTCCGCCGACTATGTGTTTTCCGACGAATCGGGGCTCTGTGCCGATATCGTGAAACCCGAGGAGGGCCACGTCTATTACATCAGGGACGCCATCGACGTAGAGGTTCTCTCGCCGCTTGCCTCGAAGGTCGAGCTCTACGTGAACAGCATACCCGTCGGGATCGAACAGGTCGGGCAAAAACGTGTCGATACGAGAGGAGGCACGGTTGGCTATATCTTCTACGGCGTAAAGATCAGGGAGGGGAAGAACGACATCCTCGTTGTGTGCCGCCTGCACGGTGGTGAGCGGCACACCTGTGTCCGCCACGTGTACCTGGCGGGAAAGCCGTCTGGGATCATCACTGAGCGTGA
Source organism: bacterium (assembly GCA_020350885.1). Lineage (GTDB taxonomy): Bacteria > Krumholzibacteriota > Krumholzibacteriia > Krumholzibacteriales > Krumholzibacteriaceae. The sequence continues at coordinate 2,895,272 of CP070727.1, forward strand.
GGAAATCCATGTACCGGCCGACGGTAAGACAACTCCCGAGATCATCTTCCTCGTACGGGACGGGGAGGGGCTTCCCGTGCGTGACGGGCTCTTTGCGACCGTTACCGGCCCACGCGATCTTCTGACGGGTCTTGATGAGAATCCCCACCAGAACGGTATCCAGGTTGGTACGAAAAACGGGCTCATAAAGCTCACACTCGCACCTTCGCGTGATTCGAGGCGGGAGAAGGTGCACATTTCGCTCGACGAATTGACGGGTGGCTGCCGCATCTCCTACGATTCATCAGTCCGCGATTGGTTCCTCTTCGGTTACGGTGAGGGTGCGGTCGGATACAGCAATCTCACGGGCACGGGGAGCACCCATCGCTCCATCGAGCGTCACCACGACGGACTCTTTGCCGAGGGAAAGCTCGCTTTCTACGGAAAGGGTGAAGTACGGAACGGGCATATGCTGACCTGTGCCATCGACACCCGCCCCTTCCGCGAGGAACGGCTCTTCAGGCGAATCGAGCCGGAGAAATACTATCCGATCTATGGAGATGCGAGCGAGCTCAAGTTCAATGCCGCCTCGCGGAGCGGCACCTTCGTGCGGCTCGACCACCGTAGATACGCTGCGATGCTCGGTGACTTCCGCACGGAGCTCGCAAGGACCGAGTTCACCAAGTATCACCGATCTTTCAATGGCCTCCAGGGTGAGGTCCGTTTCAGGCGAGGGGACATCAAAACATTCATTACGCGAACCGACCAGATAACCTATCAGGAGGAGATCCCAGCGGACGGGACGAGCGGCTTTTATTTCCTCTCGCACTATCCCCTCATCGAGAACAGCGAGAAGATCCGCATAGAGGTGCGTGACCGCTACCAGCCCGAGCGGATCATCAAGGTCGATTACAAACAGATCAACCGTGATTACGATATCAACTACATGGACGGCACGATCCTCTTCAAGGAGCCGGTCCAGGCAGCCGATGAAAACTTCAATCCCGTTGCAATAGTGGTGAGCTACGAGTGCCGCAACGAAGGAGAGCTCAACTTCATCTACGGCATGCGCGCTTCCGTGAACGCCCTTGATAGCCTGGCGGTCGGCATGACCGCCGTTCTCGAGGAGGAGGGCATTGAAAACTCCTCACTCATCGGTATCGATATATCGGGGCTTCTCGCCGGAGGGGTGGGGATGGAGGCGGAATATGCTCTCAGCGATAAGTTCATGCTCGGGAGCGGCAATGCATTCCGCGTAAAACTCCTCGGACGTCATGATGGTACGGTCATGTGGAATGTCTATTACCGCGAGATTGACCACAACTTCTTCAATCCTTCGTTTACCGGGGGCAAGACGGAGCTCGGGAGCACAAAGTACGGCGGCGAGCTCGATTGGCGCTTGCTGCGCGCCTTCTCGGTACAGGCGAAAGCGTACCGGCACGATCTCAGGGAACGTGATGAACGGAAGGGGTACGGCAATATTCTCTGTGTGTACCGGACCGGCAGTCTCCGGGGACGGCTTGGCCTCGCAGGCGCCTCACACAGCGATACACGTGACGGCGACCATTCGGCGATCCTCATGCTCACAGGATTTGGCCTGGAGCACGGAAAGACCACGGCGGATCTCCAGTGGGACCAGATCCTCTCGGGCGATGAGGTCCAGGAGTATCCCAACCGCATCCAGGCGAAGCTCTCCCGCAAGCTCTGGAAGGCGGTGAGCGCCACCCTGCGCCATGAGTACCGGACGGGGAGCCGTACGGGTACGAGACACCTGACGCAGCTGGGGCTCGAATCGCATCTGACCGAGGACCTGCACGTCTTCTCGCGGTACCGCCTCGAGGGGGCGATGAGCGGAGAACGGGGACAGGCGACCGTAGGATTAAAGAACCGGTTCCGTATAAGCCGGGACCTCACGGCCACGCTCTCGGCGGAGAAGGTTTCGACGGTGAGTGGAAGGATGGCGAACGACTTCACATCGATTGCGACCGGATGGCTCTACACACCCTCGGAGAAGGATTACCGGATCAAGGGGGATTACGAGATACGTCTCGAGCCTGACCGGAGAAAGCACCTTGTGGGGCTTGCGGGGCTCAAGCGGCTCGGGAGGCGTTGGTCCGGTCTTGCGAAAGGGGATCTCTGGTTTTCCGATGAGAAAAGGGAGCAGAACCGCGTGAAGTCCAGCTCGACCGTCGGTTTCTCCTTCAGACCGAGGGCGGGTGGTCCCCTGACCCTGCTCTCGCTTCTCGAGACGGATTACGAGGAGAACAGCCCGGCCCATCCCGGCGGTGTCGACAGGGTTCTCACGGCTTCGCTCGAAGCGAACTACAAGCGGGGGGCGAACTGGGAGCTCGAGGGTAAGATGGCCGGTCGATGGGTGAAGAATACATTCGAGGAGTACACGGCGAGCGCAGCCACGTTTCTGTATCAGGCACACGTCATACGTGTGATCGGTACGAGCTGGGATGTCGGGCTCATCGGCCGGATCGTTCACCAGAAGGAGACGAGAACGGTCCGCTACGGAGGCGGTCTCGAGCTCGGGAGGATCATCGCCCGGAATCTCTGGCTCGGTGTGGGATACGATTTCGGCGGTCACGATGACGGCGATGCCCCCATCAACGAGTTCCAGCGGAGCGGATTTCATGTGAAGCTCAAGCTGAAGTTCAACGAGAAGCTCATGAAATATTTTCATGGCGCAAAGGAATAGATGGATGGTGGTTTGTGAGGATAAGAGCCAAGAAATGTAAGCATGGTCGATCGACGTGCGTGAGCACTATGAACCTGCGGGGATATGATGAGTAAGACAGCCTTACCGATATGGCTACGACCTTTCGTTGCGGCGGCGGTCCTGGTGGTTGCATCTCTCGCCTGCCTTTGCATTGTGGTTGATGCCCATGCCGGCGAGCTCGTTCAGGACGGGGGTTTCGAGATCGGCGATTTCCATCCGGCTTGGGTGCATGGTGCGATGAACCTTTCAGGGCAAAGCCAGGCGGATTGGGCGGACCATGCGGTGGTTCTCGACCTGCCATTTACGGGTAACTACTCGGCCCTGCTCGGATTCAAATATACGCAGCCGCAGCAGCGGCGGTTCGCCTTCATGTATCACGATATCACTATACCCACCAACGTTTCGGCCGCGACCCTGTATTTCAAGTTCCGCCATCAGGGATATGACGGTCCGAACGACCCATTCATAGTTGAGATTCGGGATCTCTCGGACAACACGCTGGCCACAGTCGTTGACTATGCATTCTCGGAGCGGAGCCAGCAGTTCAAGGACAGCGGATGGATCGAGGACGACGGGGCCGGTCCCGCCGGGTACGACATGGCAGCCTATGCCGGACAGACGGTGAGAATCTATTTCAGGCAGATGAACCTCGCAGACAACTTTTACGAGACATGGACCTTCGTGGACGATGTCTCGTTCGTCTACAAAAAGTACGTCGACCTCATCCTCGACGGCGACGGTGACGATCGATTCGGCGATTTGGGGAGCGGCGCAGGCGGCAGCTCCACAGAAAGTGCAGAGGCCGGGGAGACGGTTACATACCTCCTTGATATCGAGAACGAAGGTTTGGACGATGACTCATATCGTCTCACTGTCTCCCCGCCTCCGGGTTGGACCGTGGTGCTCCGGTATGGAGGTACTGACTACAGCTTCCCGTGGACGACACCGATTGTCGGGGCGGGTGCGTCGATCCAGGCAGAGCTCATCGTTACCGTTCCCGGCGGCGAGCCGCTCGGAGGCTATACAACCATCGTCGATGCGGTATCCACAGCCTTCGGGGACCGCTTCGACAGCGTACGTCTCGAAACGAACGTGGTTCCTGCGGATCACCTCGCGGACCTCGTCATCGATGGTGACGGGTTGGGCGTGATCGATTCTCTCGGGTGGGGAGGATTCTCGTACCGTGAGACGCCGTCCGACACTGAGGTTACATTCGATATAGATCTTGTTAACGGTGGAGTTCTCATAGATTCGTTCACGATATGGTTCAGACCCGAGGCACCGCTAACAGCGGTTATCGAAGAGGGGGCAATTACACACAGCGGCGCCTTTACGACCGGCGCCATTGATCCGGGCGGATCCGCATCCTTCACGCTCAGGGTAACCGTGCCCCTGGATATCCTCGGCGGAGATTACACGACGCTCGTCTACGCCAAATCGGTCACCGACACATTGAGAAAGGACGGTGTGCGGGCGGTTGCGGGTGTCAGGGCACCCCGTGTGGATATGGTCATAAACGGAAGCGGGGACGGCATCATCGATCCGACGCTCTCGGGGCTCGGCGGGAGCAGTACGATCATGGGTGTAAGGGGAAACACGGTCTATTTTCCCGTGACGGTACAGAACGAGGGGAATGTCGTAGACTCATTCACCATGACCTGGGTCAAGCCTCCCGGCGGATGGACCGCCGTCATCAATGACGGTTCAGTGGATCACGTCCTGCCGTGGATAACACCGGCATTTGCTCCGGAGAGTGAACGGGATTACCTGTTGGCTGTTACCGTGCCTGCTTCGGCTGCGTTCGAGACATTCCAATCGCTCCTGCACGCCGTCTCGCAGCTCGACGGCGACGTCGCCGAAAGTGTCACTGCTTCAATCACGGTCGTCGAAGGAAACGAGATCGATCTTATCATAGACGGCGTTGGTGATAATGTATACGGCCCGCTCGGCAGCGGTATCGGGGGAAGCTCGGTGCAGGCAGCGAACCCGGGGGACACCTTGACGTTCACAATAACCGTGCAGAACGAGAGCGGCGAGGATCTCTTCGACATCCAATGGGCGGCGCCTCCAGGCTGGGAGGCGGTTATCGGTGATTCCACCTCCTCGATGAGGGGCGTTCCAGCAGGAGACTACACGATGGAGGTGCGTGTACCGGCCGCCTGCGCGAATGGCACCTTCGAGGTGGTCGTCGACGGTGTGAAAACGAACAAGCCGTTCCTTGTCGATAGTGCAAAGGGTGTCGTTGTCGTGACGGTGCCCCCGATCGTCGATGCTCTCATAGATGGCAACGGCGACGAGAGCTTCGGCACACCGGGCAACGGTAACGGGGGCTTCTCGGAGCAGAGTACGATCGGCGGCCAGACAGTGAACTTCACACTCGAGCTCCAGAACCAGGGGGGCGGGAATGAAAGCTATGTCGTCACCTGGAATGGGTTCATCGGGTGGACAGCGCTCCTTGCTGGCTCGGCATCACCGTTTACGACAGCCGTGATCGGTCCCGGCGCATCCGATCTGTATGTCTTCGAGGTCACGATTCCGGTAACCGCCGCTGAGGGTGATTACGACTATATCCTGGATGTTGTCTCGACGGTCGACTCGACAAACGTGGAGAGTGTGACGGCACGTGTTCATATAAATCCGCCCCCGAGGGTCGATCTCGTCATCGACGGTAACGGCGCCTTCGATACCGCTCCCGCAGGATCGGGCGAAGGTGGACGATCGCTCGTTTTCGGGGAGCCGGATACCATGACCACGGCAGTACTCGAGGTGGTTAATAGGGGTGGTTTCCCGGATTCTTTTCAGATTGATTGGGTGGAGCCGGACGGCTGGCCGGCCGGTTCGGTCCTGCTCTCCGACGGGACGAATGATTACAACTCCCCCTTTGTCACGGAACTCCTCGATCCAGGTGCGTCGCTTTCCCTTACGGTGAAGATCTTCATACCCGCCACGGCGACGCAGCGGAGCAGGGTTATCATGAATGCAGTGGGACTCACGCGTGATCTCGAGGACAGCATCCTGCTCGAGATCGGCGTCACCTGCTTCGTTGTGGGCACCGTATTCGACGATGCGGATCACGATGGGCTCTACGATCCCGGCGAGGAATATTGTGCCAATGTGACGATCGGGCTCTCGGACCCGGGAGGATGGATCACGCAGATCACCGATGCCGGCGGCACATGCCTCTTCGAGGTGGCCTCCGGTATCGTCCGGCAGATCATCGAGGTAACGCCGACCGGTATGGTGAGCCTCAGTCCGGATACGCTCGCCCTGCCCGCCCTTGCGGCTGGCGACACCGTCCAGGTCTATTTTGCCGATTGCCGCGGTCCCTCGCTTGCACCGGAGTGCGACGTGAGCGCACCTTCCGGCGGCTTCGTCGATATACCGCATACGATCACGGCGGGAACCTCTGGCCAGGCCTCCCTCATGGCGGTGCTCCCGGCGGGATGGGTCGAGGTTTTCTACCGGGACAACAACGGCGACGGAAGGCTCGACGGCGGGGACAGCAGGCTTACGACCGCGGATCTCGATCTCGACCCAGCGGTTCCCGGTCGCGATGTGGTGCCGATCATCATGCGGGTCTATATCCCGGCACAGGTGCCCCCGGGGACTGTAGAGTCGGTGAGTCTCGTATGTGAGCAGACGTTGAGTGGGACCGCCATAACTGTCCAGGCGCTAGTTGTGGACCGTGTCACGGTACTGGCCAGCTCGAGCGGTATGCTCCGTCTCACCAAGGAGGTCAATCTGGCACAGGCCCGTCCCGGCGATGTGATCACCTATACGATTCATTTCATGAATCCGGGTGTCGAGGGCGTGCAGGAGATCGAGATCATCGATCCGATTGCGGAGCAGGTCGATTTTGTCTTGGATGCCTTCGGGGCCGGGAACGATGTCGCATGGGTGAACGGCGGTGCTACCGTCTATCTCACCGCCGATCCCACCGATCCCGACGAGGCACTCCTCGAGATGCCGGAGCGGCGGTTGCGCATCATACTCTCGCGGCAGAATCCCTTCGTGCTCGAATGCGGTGCCGAGGGGAGTATTATTTACATGGTGCGGATACGGTAATATCTTACGGCGACAAGGATTAGATTTAAGACCTAGTGGCACCTCTATCGAATTTCGAGATAGCATTCCCGCTCCGGATTCGAAAAATTGTAATGCTGGCTTGACATTCACCCCCAACGTTGGGAGTGAGGAAATCCCCATACGAGACGAATGTACTACCGGCTTTCATTTTCCGTGAAAACGTAGTATAATAAGATTACCCCACGCGGTCGCGGTAATGAATGTTTCTCCTATTAATATACACTTACAAGGGTGAGATATACCTCGAGGTACGGTCTCCTTTTCCGGAGGGAATATCATGAAGCGGGCATTTCTCGCATCGATGTTTCTCATTCTCCTCCCCACCGTCTCGACATCACAGCCGCCGATCGGCTACATCGGTCTCTATGCAGACTCTCTGCACACCGTGAACGAGATATCGAATCCCGGCGGAACGCTGCAGTTCACGATGTATATCTTCTGCCAGCCGAGCGAGCTGGGGATGATCTGCGCCGAGTTTGCGATCCAGTATCCACAGAACATCATCACGGGTGCCGTGACGGAAAATCCCGGGCTCTCCGTTTACCTCGGCGATCTCGAGAACGGGATGAGCGTCTGTTTCTACGATTGTCAGTGGGACTGGGTGTGGACATTTTCCCAGACGCTTTACCTGACAGACACCGAAGCCTCCCGTATACGGCTCGTACGGCATCCCGAAGTGGGCAATATTCATTTTGCCAACTGCACTCCGGGATATCCGACCGAGGCCGTGCACTATTATCCTTACCTTTGCCTCAACTCGGCTTGTCCCGCAGATACCGATCCGCCCGAGCTCATCATGGCGGTGGCCCGTAACACTTCGGTTGTGAGGGTGTACTTCACCGAGCCGCTCTTCGAGGCGACCGCCGAGGATACCGCAAACTACGAGGTCTTCGCGAGTGCGGATCCGGGAAACAGGGTGCCGAAACACTCGGCCACGCTGGTGGATGACGGGACCGCTGTGAAGCTCTCGTTCGCAGAACCCTTCTCGGACGGCGTCTCATATACGATACGGGTCAGTGGTGTCGAGGACGTCGGAGGAAATCCGATCGTGCCGGGGAGCGAGGTTACCTTTTCCGGATTCGACAATGTTCCCCCCGTCCTCACCGGTGCCAGCGCCATGGATGATTCCACTGTCGATGCCGGCTTCAACGAGCGTGTGACATTCTATTCGGCCGAGATAAAAGATAACTATCTTGTCTACAGGTCTGAGGGTGGGTATGTGGAGGCACCCCTGAGGGCAGCCGTTCTGCTCGGTGACAGTATGACCGTGAGGCTTCATCTGGACACACTGCTCAGTGGGGGCGGTGATTTCAACCTGCGGGTCTGGAACGTCACGGACCTTGCGGGGAACGTCATGCCGGTAAGCACGGTCGAGTTCCCGGTGGCCGACAATACACCCCCGGATCTACTCACCGCCACACCTACCACCGCATACCAGGTCCGGGCCGTGTTCAACGAGCCGCTCGATGTGATCAGTGCAAACGATAAAAGCAATTACAGCTTATTCGAGACGGCGAGTCCTGCCGACACACTCGGCATTCTCAGCACGGGCCTCCTGACGGACCTCATGACGGCGAGAATCACACTCACCGACAGCCTCGAATACGATGTCGGCTATACCCTGCGGGTAGAGGGAATCAAGGATCTTGCCGGGAACGCTATCGATCCCTTCGATGAAGTGACATTCATCCGGCAGGATCTCGAACGGCCGAGGCTTACCGGAGCGGTTGCGCTGAACGACACAGTACTCGAGGTCGGATTCAGTGAGCAGGTAGATTCGGTAACGGCGGAGGGTGCATCGAACTACGAGGTTTTCAGATGGACGCCCTTCGATTCGCTGCCGATGATGGGTGATACGCTCCTGGTTGGTGGAGCCGTGCTCCAGCCCGATATGGCCCATGTGCACCTGATGCTCGCAGACACCGTCGACACGAGCGCGAACCACACGATCCTGGTGAGCAACGTAGAGGATCTCCACGGGAATGCGATCATACCCGGCAGCGGGATAACGATCTATGAGACTATGCCGCCGGAGCTCGTTTCCGTGGGCGCGCCCGATCTGGGTCACCTCGATGTCACCTTCAACGAAAAGCTCGATTCCGGGACGGCCGAAGAAGAGACAAACTACGAGCTGTTCGTGACGGGGGATACGGCAAGCACCATCGAGATAACCGGCGCCGATCTGCTCGCCGGCGGAACGACCGTGCGCCTTGCCCTCGGAGGGGAATATCTCTTCGATATCTCTTACACCCTACGGGTGAGTAACGTCGAGGATCGTGCGGAGAATCCGATCGATCCGGGCAGCGAGATGGAGTTCAGCGTGACCGATACCTATCCGCCGGAGCTCCTTTCGGCTGTCATACTCTACGGAAGCCAGGTCGATATTGTCTTTAACGAGCAGCTCGATCCGGTCACGGCAGAAGACGCCGGAAATTACACGCTCTTCGAGCTCGGGGGCACCCCCGATTCACTGCCCGTGCCGGTACTGTCGGCGGAGCTTGTGGGTGATTCGACCATGGTCAGTCTCACGGCGGGCGATACCCTATCGGATCTGTTAGACTACCTCCTTGTTGTGAGCAACGTCGAGGACCGCCTGGGCAATCCGATCGTACCGGAAAGCAGTTTCCTTATCCACGAGTCGCATCCGCCGGAGCTCGAATCGGTGATCGCCACCGCCACGGATGTCATTGAGGTCACCTTCAGCGAGGCCCTCGATGAGGAGACCTCAGAGGATGTGTCGAATTACGAGCTTTTCCTGACGTCCGATACGACCGTGACATTCATTATACTATCTGCAGAGTACCTGGTGCGGGAACATCCCCCCGACAGTTTCAAAAAGGTGCGGCTGACCCTCGGGGGAGCGATCTCCTTGGGATCTTCTCACACGCTGCGGGTCAGCAACGTCGAGGATCTCGCCGGCAATCCGATCGAACAGGGGAGCGTGATCGAGTTCATACCCAACGACCTGTATCCTCCGGAGCTTGTATCCGCCTATGCCATCAGCGCCACACACATCTCGGTCGTCTTCAGTGAGGCAATGGATCCGGCCACCGCAGCGTTGGCGGAAAACTACACGGTATTCCGCACTGCGAATCCATCGAGTACGGTTCCGGTTGCTGTTGCAGTGCTGACCGGCGGTGGAACAATCGTGAACCTCTCCCTCGGCGCAGGGCTCATCTCGGGAAACTCATACACCGTTCGGGTCAGCAATGTGGAAGATGTTGCGGGGAATCCCATCGCGCCGAACAGCGAGGCGGGCTTTCTCTATGGGATGGAGCATGAAGGAGGGTATATCGGGCTCTACGTGGACGAGTATCATTCGAACTCCTGCGTTGAGGGCGAGGGATTCTACCCCGTGGTGATGTGGATCTGGTGCCTGCCTAGTGAAAACGGTCAGATATGTGCGGAGTTCGCCGTGAGCTATCCGGCGAATGTGATACAGAGTACGGTGACCGAAAATCCGATCGTAAGCGTCAAGCTCGGCACGCTCGAAACCGGGATGAGCGTCTGTTACGTGAGCTGCCAGTACGACTGGAACTGGCCGTTCCGCCAGATGCTCTATGTGGCCGATTCGGACGCCACGACGATCGAGATCATCAAGCACCCCGACCCGGCCGTATCAGCTGTGCAGTTCGCAAACTGCCTGCCGGGCTATCCGATCGAGCCCGTTACCGTCGGCTCGAAGCTGCTCATAAACTGCAGTGATCACCCGCCGGCCCTCCTGTCGGCCGTCGCACTGGGGGACAGCCTGGTGAGCCTCAGTTTCAGCAAGGAGCTGAATCAGGCGACGGCTGAGGATACCGCAAACTACGAGGTCTTCGAGACCGTTGTCCCCTCCAACACCGTGCCCGTCACAGCGGCCGGGCTCAAAGCAGACGGGAAAACGGTAATTCTCCAGCTCGGGGACACACTCTCACTGGACGTCCGGTACACGGTCCGCGTCAACAATGTTCAGGATACGGGTGGACAGACGATACCACCCAACAGCGAGGCGACGTTCATTCCCGAAGGCACCGGCCCGCCCATGCTCGTCTCGGTGTATGTGTCCGGTACGGGTGAGCTCGACGTGCTGTTCAGCGATCCCCTGGACGAGACGACAGCTGAGACGGTGGAGAATTACCTGCTCTTTGTGACCGCCGAACCGGCGGATAGCATCCCCATAGACGATGCCGTTCTGCAGGGCAGCCAGGAGACGGTGCGTCTCACGCTCGGCATTCCGCTCGATTACAACACCTCCTACACGCTGCGCGTGAGCAACGTCGAGAACGTCTATGGGATTCCGATGGCACCCGGCAGCGAGATATCTTTCATCACCCCGGTCGAGGAGTTCGATCTCTATATCTACGAGCAGACGGGCTCGATGGACATCCACCACTTCTCATCAAATGATTCGCGTATCTACGAAGCGCTGGGAATACCGGGGCCGCCGGCATACGGATACGATGGATGGGACTTCTCCACGAGCGGGTGCGAGTACTTCGATATCTACTTCAGCGATTCGCTCGGTACCGCCCTGGGGCTCCAGCCGGGCGACGCCCTGCAGGAGCCGGCGTATCTCACCATTGCGTGCACCGATCTCAACTGCAACAACTATGAGCCCGATCCGCCGCTGCACTGGGCCGGGGCGGGCAACAACCTTGACGCCGCCCTCGTCATCTTTCCCATGGACAGCCTCTGGGGTGTCGTGAACACACGGATCGAGTACGGTCTCTGTCATGAGCCGTTCGAGGCAAAGACGGACCGGTTCGCATCGAATGCGCTCGGTCCGCCGGACGGTCTTATAACCATGATGGGCGGGGGATTTTCACTCATCACGATGCGCCTCGGTTCCACCGTGCCGCCGCCGGCACTCGATCTAGCAAAGGCACTTGACCGTGATGACGTTCTCCTCAAGTTCTCACGCCCGCTCGATAACGTATCAGCCGAAGCCGCTTCGAACTATTCGATCTACGAGACCGCAAGCCCCTCGGATTCGATCACGGTTAATGGTGCCGCGCTCCAACCCAACGAAATAGATATAGTACTATCACTCGGCGAATCACTCGACTGGAACACCTCCTACACCGTAGCCGTGCATAATGTGGAGGATACCGGCGGCCGGCCGGTACCGCCCAGCACAGAAGCGGAATTCGCAATCACCGATACGGTGCCGCCGATGCTTGCAGGGGCTACGCGGGAAAGCAACGTCCTTGTCTCGGTGGTATTCAGCGAGCCCGTCGATTCGGTCACGGCATCCGATCCCGTACATTACGAGCTCTTCGAGCTGGAGAATCCGGCAAATACAATCGGCATTCAGACGGCCCAGCGCCAGGCGGATAGTATCACGGTGCATCTCAACCTTGCAGGTACCCTCGATGAGGCGACGAGCTATGTGCTTCGTGTAAGTGATGTCGAGGATAGGGCGGGAAATCCGGTGCCCGAGGGGAGCGAGGTGATACTGTGGGATGCGGTGCCTCCCGGGATCGTCGAGCTTCTCGTCCTTGCCCAGGATGAGCTGGAAATTATCTTCAATGAGACTCTCGATTCTGCGAGTGCCGGGAGCAGCGAATACTACGAATTATTCGAGACGGCGGACCCGTCCGAAACGATCGAGGTGGGAGATGCCGAGCTTGTCGATCCGGCAGCAGTCAGGTTGTGGCTGAACGGCTATATCTCATTCGGGACGGAGTATACGGTTCGAATAAGTGATGTAATGGACCGGGCCGGCAATCCGGTCGCACCGGGCACCGAGTATCAATTCACGGCCCAGGATACCTTCCCGCCGGTGATCGTCGCTGCATGGCGCGTATCCGCCCTCAGCGTCGATGTGCAGTTCAGCGAATCCGTGGATTCAGCGACTGCGGAGGATGTTTCGAACTACCGGATCGCCCAGTTGGGAGATCAAACGGACACACTCCAGATAGTCGGGGCCGAGCGTGCAACGGACAGCATTGTGGTCAGGCTCACCCTTGGCGATACAATCGATGCGGCGCTGGATTATCTCCTGCAGGTAAGCAACGTAGAGGATCTCCACGGCAACGCGATCGAGCCGGGAAGCGAATGGATAATCCGGGAGTCCGTCCCGCCCGTAATCGCTGGAGTCGCTGTGACAGATCAATTTCATATCGATGTTATCTTCAGCGAGCCGGTCGATTCGGTAACGGCGGAGCATGCTCCGTCGTATGTGATTCACGTATGGGATGATCCGGCCCAGACGATCGATGTACTGGCGGCGGAGCGGCAGGCCGATTCCTCGACCGTGCGGCTCTCACTCGGTGATGTGCTGAACGAAGGGACGACGTACAGGTTGCATGTAACAGATGTCGAGGACCTCTCGGGTAATACCGTGCCACCCGATACCTGGATCGACTTTATTATCAGCGATACCTTCCCACCGGAGCTCGTGACGGCCGATGCTGCGAGCGCTACACGTGTGAATTGCTTATTCAGCGAGGCACTTGATTCCCTCACCGCCCAGGACGTATCCAACTACGAGCTCTTCAGGACCGGCGACCCATCAGAAACATACACGATCACCGAGGCCACCCTCATGAGTTCCCAGCGGGTGGAGCTTACACTCGCCGAGGGGCTTGTCAGCAACCTTACCTATACGGTACGTGTGAACAACGTCGAGGATACGGCCGGCAATCCGATAGCACCCGACACCGAGATGAGCTTCTTCTACTATACCGGTGTGGGGGATGGGTATATGGGGCTTTATGTAGACATAGAACACACCGAAAATGAGGTATGGTACGAAAGCGGGCTCACACCCTTCACCCTCTATGTCTGGTGCCTCCCCGGCGAGGATGGCATGATGTGCGCTGAGTTCGCCCTCGATTACTCGAGCAACGTGATACGGTCTACGGTGACCGTGAGCCCCATCGTCTCGGTGGAGCTGGGCACGCTCGAGACCGGCATGAGCTGCTGCTTCAGCATGTGCCATTACAACTGGGTCTGGACCCACAGCCAAAGCTGCTACCTCATGGACGATGAGATCGGCTATGTTGAGGTCGTGCCGCATCCCGATGTCGGCGTCTACCAGTTCGCAAACTGCCTGCCCGGCTATCCAACAGAGCCTACGGATCTCATCAGCAAGATATATCTCAACGAATCGGAGGGCCCAGGTCCGGCCACGATGCTTCTGAGCCATGCTGCATCCTACAGTGAAAACGGTATCGAGATCACCTGGACGCTTTCACGAATGGATGAAAGTGTGGGATTTATTGTGATGCGAACGGAGGATGGGAATGATGATTTCATCGATCTCTCCCGGGTAGAGATCGAGCGGAACGATCTCACCTTCACCTGTATCGATGACGAGTACGAGCAGGGCATGACCTACCGCTACCGAATCGACTTTACGATAGGTACCGAACGGTATACTCTCTTCGAGACCGGTCCAGTGGCGACACCGGCGATACCGCTCACCCTCTACCAGAACTGGCCCAATCCATTCAATCCCGTGACGATCATCAGCTTCTATCTACCGGAGGCGGCACATGTCGTTCTCGAGGTCTACGACGTCACTGGACGGCTGGTCACAACGCTGCTGGACGGTTTCCGGGAGCGTGGTCGGTATGAGATCGACTGGGACGGCACGGACCTCTACGGTGAGCCCGTGACCTCGGGTGTCTACTTTTACCGGATAGAAGCGTGTAAGACGGTACGTTCGAGAAAGATGGTGCTTATTAGATAATTTCTGATTGCCGGAATTAGTGGTATTGGGATAGAGTATCAAGGAATCAAAGATTGAACGCCATGTTATAGCGAACCCTCGGACGAAAATCTATTTGATTCAATAATTATTATTGTTTATATTATCTCCCTGTTGCTCGGCACCCCGAGAAAAGCATCTAACTCGTTTTTTTAAGGGTTGTTAACCCAGAGGATCATGTCTCCCTACTGGGGGGAAAGAGTATCGATATCCTCAAAGGAATAGGACTACGTTTCACTGGAAGGAGGTCTTCATGGAGAATGTAATGGAGAACCTGGTTGAATTCGCCACGACCTACGGCCTGAAGATCATCGGCGCCATTATCATCCTGATCGTGGGTCGTATCGTTGCCGGCATACTCCGAAACATCGTCACGAAGCTGCTTACCAAGGCCAAAACGGACGAGGCGATCATCAGCTTCATGCGAAGCCTCGTCTATATTCTGATCATGGTCTTCGCCGTGATCGCTGCCCTCGCCAAGTTCGGTGTGCAAACGACATCATTCGTGGCGATTATGGGAGCCGCCGGCTTCGCCATCGGTTTCGCACTGCAGGGCTCACTCGCAAACTTCGCAGCCGGCGTTATGGTTCTTGTCTTCAAACCGTTTCGCGTGGGTGATTACGTTGACGTCGTAGGTGTCGCGGGCACGGTCAAAGAGATCAGGCTGTTCAATACGATCCTTGCCACCCCCGACAACATCAAGATCATCGTTCCGAACGGCAAGATTTACGGTGATGTGATCAAGAATATCACCGCCTACGATGTGAGGCGCGTTGATCTCGTCATCGGTATCGGTTACACCTCCTCGATCCAGAAGGCGTACGATATCGTGCAGGATATACTTAAAAGGGACGAGCGGGTCCTCGACGAGCCTGCTACACAGATTGCCGTGGCCGAGCTTGCCGACTCGAGCGTGAATTTCGTTGTGCGTCCCTGGGTCAGGAAGGAACATTACTGGAATGTAAAGTTTGACGTCACGCGCAAGGTCAAAGAGGCGTTCGACGAGGCAGGAATAGAGATACCGTTCCCGCAGCGAACAGTTCATATGGTATCCGAGAGCACCTAGTAAAATCGGGAGCGCGGAATATGGTCGAAGGGTGTCCCTTTCGGGGCACCCTTTTTGTTTTACGAGCGGAGCTGAGGCCGGTATGTGCCGGAGCGCACCATGTTGTCAGGGTCATGGATCCGCTTGATGTAAACGGCACTCCCGGTGTTAGTGCAGGGGGCCGGTGCGTGCTGGGGCGTGTCACGTCTTAGTATAGACGACACCTCAGGTGTTACGGACCACATCTATTGTCATGTCGATCACGTAGGTGATCTCCTCGTCGGTTAGTCTCGGATAGAGGGGGAGACTGATCGTGCGGCTGCCGATCTCTTCTGCGACCGGGTATGAACCTTCATGGTAGCCGTACCGCTGTCGGTAGTATGTCATGAGATGCACAGGGTGGAAATTGATCGACACCCCGATTCCGCGATCCTGAAGGGATTGCATTATTGCATATCGCTTCGATGGATCGACGAGTATCGTGAAAAGATGATTTGAATGGAGCGCTTCCTGCCTCGTAGCATGCAGCTCGATTCCCTCAACACCGCTGAAGGCATCATAATAGGTTTTGTAGATCCGGTTCCGCTTACTGTGTAGATTCTCGACCTTCTTGAGCTGCTCGATGAGGATGGCAGCGTGGATGTTGTCCATGTTGTACTTCCATCCGAAGATATCGACGTCGTACTGTTCGAAACGCTTTGTATAGCGGTCGATGGCGCTCGTGGAGAGGCCGTGCAGCCGGAGCTTCTTCAGAAGATCGCACCGCTCGCCGTCCTTAACAGAGATTGCACCGCCTTCTCCCGAAGTGATGTTCTTCGTTGCATAGAAGCTGAAGCATGCGTAGTCGCTGTGATGGCCGGCCTTCCTGCCGCGCCATTCCGCTTCGAGCGAGTGGGCCGCATCTTCTACGATTACGAGGTTGTGTTTCTCTGCAATCGCCCCGAGGGCATCCATGTCGCACATCTGGCCGTACAGATGCACCGGGAGTATCCCGCGGGTACGCTTGCCCACCGCCGCCTCGACTGCCCGTGGATCTAGGTTCCCCGTGCCACGTTCGACATCGGCGAAGATGGGGATTGCACCTGCCATCAGAACGCTGTTCGGTGTTCCGATAAAGGTAAGGGGTGTTGTGATCACCTCATCGCCGGGGCCGATGCCGGCCGCAAGAAAGGCAAGTTGCATAGCAGCGGTGCAGCTCGTCACGGCGACGGTGTGCGGGAGATCGAGGTAGCGGGCGAGCTGTTCCTCGAACTCGGATACTGTGTCGCCGGTCGTGATAAAGAGTGAGCGAAGCACATCTTCTACCCTGCCGATCTCCTCGTCACCGATGCTGTGGCGATAGAATTCTATCTTCTTCACGATCGTACTTCCCCATTGTCCGTATCGCTGAATGGATCGATGTGCACAAGCACGCTCGAGATCTCCTCGAACTCCTCCTTCACCCGTGTTACGGCGCTGTCGGCGATCTCATGCGCCTGTCGGACGGTGAGCTCCGGATCCACCTCGATGTGAATCTCCATACGTATCTTATCCGCATAGTACCTGCCCGTAAGATCGTGACACTCCTTCACGCCGGGGACCTGCCGGATGATCGTACGGACGCGCCCGAGGAACTCCGCAGAGGGCGAGGTGTCGATGATCTTCTTGATTGCGCTCAGTAAGATCTCTAAAGAGACTTTTACGATAAAGAAGGAAACCAAAAGAGCCGCATAGGAGTCAAGCACTCTTAGGCTCGGTACGTATGCCGCACAGGTGACACCCACAAGGGTAACCACCGATGACCAGGCATCGGAACGGTGATGCCAGGCGTTTGCGATCACGATCTCGCTCTTCAAACGCTTTCCGATCCGCACGGTGAGGCGGTAGAGGATCTCCTTCGTAACGATGGCAATAACTGCGATGACGATTGCATATCGGCGGGGAGCTACGATCTCCCCGCGATGGATGTTGAGTGCTGCATCTACGCCGATCCGTATCGCTGCCAGCAGAAGGAGAATGCCGACACCGATCGTTGCGAGCGTTTCGATCTTCCCGTGCCCGTAGGGATGATCGCGATCTTCCTCTTTGTGGAAGAAATGAAGGCCTACAAGAACGAGGACATCGGATAGAAAATCCGATGTCGAGTGAATGGCATCCGCCAGCAGCGCCTTACTGCGTCCATAGATCCCCCCGATGATCTTGAGCGCGATAAGGGCCGCATTAATCCCCATCCCGGCAAGGGTCACTTTCCTGCCGGCCGCGAGATCGTGATTGTGATGATGCTCTTTGGCAGTCATTTACACTGCGTTACCGCAGGTATAGGATCTTTCTCGTCTGACTGAACTTGCCGATATTAATCCGGCAGAAGTAGACTCCGGAAGAGACATCGTGACCGGTATCGCCCCTACCGTTCCAGACCACCTGGTATCTTCCGGGCTCACGATACCGTTTCTCGAGTACCCTGATATGGCGGCCTGCCGCATCGTAGATATGGATCTCGACCTCACCGATCTTGGCAATCGAGTAGGGAATCGTCGTCATCCCGTTGAAAGGATTCGGGTAGTTCTGTTCCAGGTAGTTCGAGTACCGTGGTGGCCCGGCATCATCCTCGTCTCCGTCTCCCTCGGCTACATCGGTGTAATCCTTCACGGAGAAGAGGCTGTCGCTGACGTCGTCCCCCGTGAGTGTTCCCGGATCGTATGCGACGATCCAGATGAGGCAGGAGTCCGAGAGCATCGACGGGGCCTCCCACATGAAGGTCGAATCGTTGGGTTCGCCGTGTGCGAGGAGCTCGTAGCTGGCGCCCGCGTTCTCGGAGAAGTAGATGCTCACGGAGTCGACCCACCGGTTGTCGGTGGCGATCCACTCGACGTAGACGGTATCGCCCGTCTCAATGAGCTCTCCCCCGTTTGGATAGACGACGGTCACGGTGGGCGGGATGAGGTCCTGGCCGGCGACGCAGCTGCCGTCCTCGTCCGCATAGCCGCCGCCGTAGCCCGAGGTGTTCACGGCCGAGACCCGGTAGTAGAGGCAACCCTCGACGGGGTGATGGC
>CP070727.1:2913934-2925169 GCA_020350885.1 bacterium
GCTCGTACGCTACATCCGTCATGTGTTGATGCTGATACTGTTCTGTGTATGCATCACATGGCCTGTCCTCGGTGCGGGAATCGATTACGAACTCACGGGACAGCTGTCGGGCTGGTTTACCGAGCGGAAGGTAATGGGTGACTGGGAGTACGAGACGGGTGCCAGGTATATCCCGAGTCTCGAACTGATGCTGCTTGAGGGGAACGGGAACCTGCTCGATCTCGAGGTATCGCTCAACGGATCGGCGATCGCCTCGAGCGCATATGACGAGGAGGCCGATATCGAGCTCTACCGCGCGAAGCTCCGCTTCGCCACACCCCGGACGGAAACACGTTTCGGCATGCAGAAGATAAACTTCGGACCGGCCTACCTTCTCAGGAGCCTCATGTGGTTCGACCGCCTCGACCCGCGGGATCCGCAACAGTTCACCGAAGGCGTCTACGGCCTGCGCTTCACGTACAATACCATGAACAATGCGAGCCTCTGGCTCTGGGGTCTCTACGGCAATGACGACACGAAGGGAATCGAACTGCTGCCGACGGCCGACGGGAGGCCGGAGTTTGGGGGACGCCTGCAGTTCCCCGTGCCGTACGGCGAGCTGGCATTCGCCTTTCACAGGCGTGTCGTGGATGCATCGTCCATCAGATCGGGCGATTTTTTACGGGCCCTGCTCGGTGTGCCCTTCCCCGTTACGATAGCGATCGATGATTTCGACGAGAACCGGTTCGCTTTCGACGGGCGTTTCGACGTGGAGATCGGTCTCTGGTTCGAAATGGTCTTCCAGCACTGGCACACCGCGATACTCCCGATCGAATGGACGAAACTCATGACGGTGGGAGGGGACTACACCTTCGGAATCGGTAACGGTATACATACCATTCTCGAGTACATGGCCGTGGCCACATCCGAATCCTTCGTCGGATGGGACAGGGACACGCAGATTTCGGCCGTTTCGATGAGCTACCAGCTCGGGATCCTCGATCGTATCCAGGCAATAGGGATCTATCACTGGGACGATGAGGAATACGCCCAGTACCTTTCCTGGCAGCGTACATGGGACACACTCGTCCTGAACATGAATCTCTTTCACTACCCCGAGACCTTCGGTGGAGGCCTGCCGGGGGGATTGGGTTCAGCCACCGCACCCGCCGGCCGGACCGGGCCCGCCGCCGGATTCACGGGCGAGACGATGACCGGTGGGGGCTACGGAGGCCAGATCATCGTTATCATATACTACTAACCGAAAGGATCAGAACGATGTGCAAAGGGACGGAACGGAAGGATGCGGAAGTAACCGGACGCACCGCATCAAGGATTCAAGAGAAAGGGAGGTGCAGGAGATGGACGATCGCCCCCTCATAACAACACACGACCTCGTAAAGCAGTATCCGGCGGGCGGCGGGTTCTTCACCGCACTCAACAAGGTGAATCTCAGCATCCAGCGGGGCGAGTTTACAGGTATCGTCGGACCGAGCGGCTCGGGAAAGACGACGCTGCTCAACATCATCGGCGCTCTCGATTACCCCTCGAGCGGCAGCACCCTGGTCATAGGAACGGACACGCAGGAGCTCGATCACCGCATGTCCGCACGACTCAGGAACGAGCATATCGGTTTCATCTTCCAGACCTATAACCTTCTGCCCGTCTACAACGTCTACGAGAACGTCGAATTCCCCCTGCTTCTGCTCGGAATGAACGCGGATGAACGGGACAGGGCTGTTATGCAGGCGCTCGAGTGGGTCGGCCTCACAGACAAGGTACGGTCACGACCCAACCAGCTCTCCGGCGGAGAGAGCCAGCGCGTGGCGGTGGCCCGTGCCATGGTCAAGAAGCCGGAGCTCGTCCTGGCTGACGAGCCGACCGCAAACCTCGATGCAGAGAACTCCCACAATATCCTGCGGATGATGGTCAGGTTCAACGAGGAGCTCCGCACGACCTTCGTCTTCGCCACGCACGATGAGAAGGTGATCGCATACATTAGGCGCAAGATCACCCTCAACGACGGGATGGTGGTCGAGGACAGGGAAACGAAACCGGCCATTCACTAGAGGGAGCACAGCGATGCTGACTATCAGGCTTGCATTTCGAAATATCATGGGCGCCGGCCTCCGGACCTGGCTCAATATCATCGTGCTCGCCCTGGTGCTTGTCATGATCATATGGGTGCAGGGGCTTATCGACGGTATGCGGGAGTACATGATCACCGCCGAAATCAATGCCAACCTCGGCGGCGGCCAGTTCTGGCACAGGGACTACGATCCGTACGATCCATTATCCTACGAGGAAAGCCATGCGCCACCCTCGCCCGCGCTCCAGGAGCTTATCACACGGGGGGAGGCGACACCGATCCTCGTCGCCCCGGCGGCGATTTACCCGGAGGGACGGATGCAATCGGCGCTTTTAAAAGGGATCGATCCCACGCAGGAGATCATCAGTATCCCCGGTAGGGTCCTCGAGGCGCAGGACGGCGATGCCATACCGGCGCTCATCGGCGCCCAGATGGCGAAGCAGACCAAGCTCGGTGTGGGTGACTATGTGACCGTACGCTGGCGCGATGCGAACGGCACCTTCGATGCTGATGATGTTCGCATCGTCGAGATCATGCATACGCCGGTGCCGTCGATCGATGTCGGACAGATCTGGATTCCCATCGAACGGCTCCGGATAATGCTTCAGACACCAGGAGAGGCGAGCCTTCTCCTTCTCAGGAAGGGAATCCCAGAGATACCTGAAGGCGGCGACGCCTGGGTACACCGCAGCCTCGACTACCTGCTCAAGGATATCCTGGAGATCATACGGTTTAGGTTGGTGACGTCCAGAATCATATACGGCCTGCTCCTCTTCATGGGGCTCCTGGCGATCTTCGACACGCAGGTCCTCTCGGTCTGGCGGCGTCGCAAGGAGATCGGAACACTCATGGCACTCGGGATGGAACGCGACAGGGTGACCGGACTCTTCACCTTCGAAGGCGCCCTGCACGGAATCCTGGCCGTGGCACTCGGGACCGTTATAGGTATCCCGGTCCTCTATTACACATTCGCCACGGGGCTCCCCGTTCCCGAGATGATGAGTGACTTCGGGGTCGCCATACCACAGCGGCTCTACCCGAGCTACGGTATACCACTCATAGTGGGAACGGCACTCGTGGTGCTCGTCTCCGTAACCGTCGTGAGCTTCCTGCCTGTTTCCAGGATCACAAAGCTCAAGCCGACTGATGCGCTGAGAGGGGGGCGGTCATGATACGCTTTCTACTCAAGGGTCTCATACGCGATCGGAACAGGAGCCTCTTTCCTGTAATCGTCGTGGCGATCGGTGTCACTCTTTCGATCCTCATGTACACCTTCATGTTCGGCTTCCTGGACGAGACCGTGAGAAGCAGTGCCAAGCTCAATACGGGGCATGTCAAGATCATGACAAAGGGATACTACGAGATTCAACGGCAGCTTCCGAACGACCTGTCGATCGATGATGCCGGTACCCTCATCGGAGAACTCCGGCAGGATTATCCCGAGATGGAATGGGTGCCGCGTATCAAGTTCGGTGGGCTTCTGGACTTACCCGATGAGGAGGGGGAAACGCGCTCGCAGGGACCGGCTCTCGGATTCGCCGTCGATCTCCTCGGCACAAACAGCAGGGAACGGACCCGTCTCAATCTCAAAGGGGGACTCGTGCGGGGACGTCTCCCTCTTGCGCGAGGTGAGATACTCGTGAGCGAGGGATTCGCACAAAGACTCGAAGCCGGTATCGGCGATACCGCCACGCTCATAAGCTCGACGAAGTACGGAAGCATAGCCGTGCAGAATTTCGTGATCGTCGGGACGGTAACGTTTGGTATCGGACCGCTCGACCGGAACAGCGTCATCGCCGACATCGAGGACATGCGCTACACACTCGACATGTCGGATGGGGCCTCTGAGATCCTCGGTTTCTTCCCGAACGAGGTCTACGACGAGGCTGCGGCCGACAACATCGCCCGCGCATTCAATACGGTCTCCGCCGGCACCGATGACGACTTCTCACTTGTTATGCTGCCACTCAGGGAGCAGAACGGACTGGGTGAATTCCTGGACATGGCACGGTTCAGGCTCTCGATCATCCTCTTCATCTTCTTCCTTGTGATGTCGATAGTCCTCTGGAACGCCGGGCTCATGTCGGGAATCCGGCGGTACGGAGAGATAGGTGTGCGGCTGGCGATCGGCGAGTCCAAGGGACAAGTCTATACCTCGATGCTGTACGAATCGCTGATCGTCGGAACGGTGGGCTTTATCATCGGTTCTTCCGTGGGGCTCGGGGTCTCCTTCTACCTCCAGGAGGTCGGGCTCGACATTTCGGGCATGGTCAGGGGCTCGTCGGTTCTCATATCGAACGTTATACGCGCACAGGTCACGCCGTCGAGCTATTTCATCGGCCTCATACCGGGGCTTGTGGCGACCTTCCTCGGAAGCGCCATATCCGGGATCGCCATTTTCAAACGACAAACGGCACAGCTATTCAAGGAGCTCGAATCATGAAAAGCGTGATTGTTTTCACGGTGGTAGTTCTGGTTCTCGCCACGGGCGTATGGGGGCGGGTTCCGCCGGGTGTCAACGACACGATCGGCGGTCCATGGCCCACAGGCGAGGAGATCATGAGAAGGATCGACGAAAACCTGGTGGTCGAGAGTGCGGTAAGCCGAGCCACCATGATCATCCACGGACGGAGCGGCACCCGCACCATCACCTCGAAGGCGTGGCGGAAGGGCCGCAACAACTCTCTCGTCGAGTACCTCTCCCCGCCACGGGAGAAGGGCAAGAAGATGCTCCGGCTCGGGGACAAGATCTGGAACTACGTGCCCGAACCGAACGATCGTATCATCACGATCTCGGGGCATCTCCTCCGCCAGGCTGTCATGGGTTCCGACCTGTCATACGAGGATATCACCGAGAACGACAGGCTCGTCGAGCGCTACGAGGCCGTCGTCACCGGCGAGGAGCAGTACGAGGGGCGTCCATGCTGGGTGATTGGGATGACCGCTACGGCAAAGGATGTCGCATACCACTCGCGTAGGGTGTGGGTAGACAAAGAGCGGTGGCTCCCGCTCAAGGAGGAACGCTTCGCCAAGAGCGGTCGGCTGCTCAAGACGACCCGCATAACCGAAGCCTTTCAAGTCGAGGGCCGCTGGTACCCGAAGCGGATGATCTTCAAGGACATGCTTTCACGTGGAAATGGTACCGACTATATCATCGAGTCGATCGATTTCGATGTGCAGATACTGGACCACATGCTAACCAAGGCTGCGCTCAGAAGGTAGTGTGGGCTCACCGGACCGAGTACCTCCCCCGCCGCTCGGCTATCAATCCCTCCTTGGCAAGTCTCGAGAGATTCGGACCGAGACGGGAGCTATCGAGACCGGTCGCCTTGGATAGCTCCCCTTCACTCATACTCCGAGCGAGGAGCATCCGGAGGATCAGGCCCCGGGCCTGGCGATCCGATCCCTCGAAGCGGCCCTGCTTTACATGATGTGCGCTTCGCCGCGCGGGATTGCCGTAGAGTCTCTTGAGCGTCACCCCGAAATCCATAAGGGCGTTGTACCAGGCACGCGGGCGGGAGCGATCAAGCGTCTGCTCGACGAGTGGCAGGATCTCGGCATCCGTGATGCCGATCTCACCGTCGAAAAAGGAATGAATAAACACTGCCCTGATGTTCGTTTCGATGAAGGGAAGCGGTTCATTGAAAGCGAATGCTGAGACGGCAGAAGCGGTCGCCTTGCCGATACCGGGGAGTGTGATGAGTCGAGCGAAATCCCTGGGGAGCCAGCCGCCGTATTCTCTAACGACGATACGGGCCGTTTCATGGAGGTGCTTCGCACGCCTGTTGTATCCCAGTCCACTCCAGACGGACAGCACCGATCGGAGCGGGGCCCGAGCGAGGGAGGCGAAGTCGGGAAAGTTGGTGATGAACTCCCGGTACTTCCCGACTACACGGGGCACCTGTGTCTGCTGGAGCATCACCTCCGATACGAGGATGCTGTACGGATCGCGTGTTTTCCGCCAGGGGAGGCTCTTACGCCCGTCTCTTTCGTAATGGTCGTAAACGATGCGCTGGAAGGAGGCGATCCGCCGCTTTGTCAGTATGCGCATCGTACGGGCCTCCATGCCCCAATCAGGCCCTTCATGCGCCGTCCGCCTTGTCACGTGCGGCGATCCGGCCGCTGCTGCACCGCCGCCTGCCCGTCATCCCTCGCCCTTATCCGTTAGTGCAATCGTCAGCACCGAGTCCATCACGGCTACGAGACGATCCGGACCGTAATAGCCTATGATGTGTCTCAGCCGTTTCTCTCCGGCTGTCATAAAGAGAATATTCGGTATCCCCACACCGCCGTACTTGCGCGCATTCCCGTTATACTTCACAGCGATATCCCGCTGCTTGTCGACATCGATCCTCAGAGTGACGAAGGACCGTGCCTTTCGGATGACCTCCGTATTGCTGAAGGTCGAATCCTCCATCTTTCTGCACGGCGGACACCACGTCGCCGTGAAATCGATCATGAGCGGTTTCCGCACCTCCCGTGCGGTGAGGAGAGCCGTATCGAGATCCTCCAGCCAGTGTATCTCGGCCGACTCCTGCTCTCCCGTACCCCCTCCGCACCCCGTCACCGTTAGGGCAACCAGCAGGGAGATACACACAAGTGCGACGGCGGTTTCAGGCGAACCCGTTTTCATTCGACATTTACCTCGTTCTTGGACGGAATAGTACCAGACCTTACGGGGCGGGATCTATCTCGTTTTTACAAGCACGAGGTTACCTGAGCAGCACCATCTTCTTCGTATCGGTAAACGTTCCCGCAACGAGGCGATAGAAGTAGATACCGCTGGCTACATCTCTTCCGCTGTCGTCCTTACCGTCCCAGGCCTCACGGTGCCGGCCCGAATCGCGATGTCCCTCGACGAGTACACGTACGAGCCGCCCGGCCGCATCGTAGATGCGAAGCGATACATGCACGCCGGAGCGGATCGAAAAGGCAACGGTGGTATTGGGATTGAACGGATTGGGATAGTTCTGTTCGAGCGCATCCACGTATCGGGGCGTGGCGTCCTCGTTACCGGCAACACTGTTGTCGAGCCCGGCGGCACAGCTTCCCGCCTCATTCGAGTATCCTCCGCCATACCCGGCCGCGTTCACCGCCGAGACCCGGTAGTACCAGCAACCGGAGACCGGATGATGGAGGAATACGGTTTCCACGGATGGTACGGAACCGAGGTAGACGTCCTCGCCGGGTACGAACCCTTCGACCGTATCGCCATAGATCGCGTAGTAGGTCAGTGGTGTAACCAGGGGCGGTTCCCAAGTGAGCTGGATCGTCGTATCGTTTGTTGTCGAGGCGCTAAGGTTTCGCACGTATGCAGGAGCGGCCATCACGGCATAGGGGCCGCCGAACATACCCTGATCCACCCTTGAGCTGTCGGGATCGAGCCAGCCGAGGGGATCTCCCGTATCGATACCACCGGAGTGTACGAGTAGATGATAATCGAGAGCGGTTGTGTCGGCATAGTGCGGGTTCCTGCTCGTATTGGTCGTATCGGGAACAACTCCAAAGATATCGTCCGGCCAGCTACCGAAGCAGTTGTTATAACGGAAGCCTATGTGATCGAGGGTGTTCGCCTGGAATCCGTACTTGTTTCCGTAGGTGATCAGGTTGTTCTCGAATACGAGTGTATCAACCGGACCGGCGAAGATGTTTCCACCGCCGAAGACCGCTTTGTTCCGGTCGATCGTGTTGTTCTGGATCCAACCACTCGCTGCCTCCACGTACATTCCACCGCCCACGATATTCGACTCGTTCAGTGCGATGATCGTATTTCTGAGCACGAGGCGCTCCTGCTTGTAGTACAATCCTCCACCGAGGGCCAAAGACGAATTGGAGATGATCGCCAGGTGCGATGCGGTCATCCCGGCCTCTTCTGCATAGATACCGCCGCCGAGATCGGTGACATCGTTCATCGACACCGAGTCCCCGCTGGCAGTCACGTCACTCAACTTTACAAATATACCGCCGCCCTGCTTGTAGCCGTCGTTGTCGAATACCATGTTGTCACTGAAGTCCACGGTCGAATGAACGGCAAAGATTCCGCCGCCGACCTTGCTGCCGACATAGTCGGGGTGCGGCGTGGAACCTGACACCCTGTTTCCCGAAATTGTTGCGGTCGCCTGGTAGATGTACATCCCTCCACCGGCCTGTGCCTTGCAATTCGTGATCACGTTGTCCTCGATGATCACGCTCCCGTGGTAGCAGAAGATGCCGCCACCGCCGCTGAAACCGGTGGCGTCGGCGTACCCGCAGTTTACAAACTTGTTGCCCTTGATGATGGAAGCCGATTCAAAGCTGAAGATACCGCCGCCGTAGAGACCGGAGGCCGGAACCGAACTACTGGTTCCGGTACCGTCCCGGAGGGTGAAGCCCTCGATTCCACATACGCTCGAGTCCACATGCATGAACGACACCAGGCTCCCGCCGCTTTTGATCACCGTTTCGAAGAGCTCCGGATCCCGAACGATGAAGGTGCTGTCCCAGCCGCCGAAGAGATGAATCGGTTCCCACACGGTGACTTTTTGCCGGTACTCGGCACCCGCAACTGCCACGGTATCTCCGGCAAGCGCCGCATCGACGGCGTCCTGGATACGGTGTGCCGCATCATCCGGAGATACGTATGGATACACGTTCCCACCCCATGGCGATACATAGACGTACTTGCTCCTGATCGAGAAATCGGAGGCGCTCTCGCTGGTGGCGACGACCCCACCCATCCGGTACGCCCTGACCTGAATCCGGGCCTGGCTGGTCGCCGGCCCCGTTACGATCCATGGGAAGGAGCTCCCCGACGTGATACCCGATGCGAGTGTTTCATCGTAGCTCGCACCGCCGTTACGGCTCAGGTGCACACTTAAGGAATCCGCGACGGGTCCGGCGGTACCCCATATGATCGTCTCCAGTGTTCCGAGCATGAATTCCTCGCCGCCTGTCGGATAGAGCAGGCTCAGCTGCGTATCCGTACCGAGGCCGATAAGAAGTATACCGACTGCAGGCTCATCGGGATCGTTGCTGAATATCGTCATCGTATCATATTCGGCTCCGGCCATCGTTGGAGCGAACCTGATGGCGAGATCATGGCTCCCTGCCGCCTCAACGGTGAATCCCGACGGGTCGACGAAAAAGGCCGGATGATCCAGAAAAACCTCACTCACGATCAGCGAGTCCGTACCGATGTTCAGTACTGCCATCGTATCCCACACAGTCTCCCCGACAAATACCGTACCGAAATAGATAAGCGTATCCGATACCTCTATATCGGCCGTGCCTGATACGTGGAGTGAAACGGGTACTGAGACCTCCGGTGTCACCGGATCATTGTTCTCGACGGCAAGCACGGCGGCATGATCACCGCCACTCAGGAAGCGGGCGCTGAGAATCACCGAAACGTCCGTGCTGCCACCGGGATTTACCGTGCCACTCCTGGGTGAGATCGAGATCCAGGTGGCCGCCCCCGCTAGCCAGTCGAATACCTGGTTTGCAAAGAGCTGATTGTCGACGGCCCCTACCGCGAAATCGGCAAATAACTCGTCCGCCGTTGCGATGATCCTACCGGTGCCGACCTCGCTGCAAACCGTATTCGGCACGTTCGAGGGATCATTGATCAAACGCCTGGCCGGGATCACAACGCTCGAAATGCGGGCCATCGTGGATGGAATATAGATGGTGCCTATCCCCATAGTTGTCTCATGAGGAAAGATGGTGTTCGTCAGACCGCTTGTGCCGTCCGTGGATGAATAGACGATCCCCGCGCCGACCTCGTCGAGAACCGAATTGAATATGGTGACCGATGCGTCGTTGTCACCCTCGAGCAACAGTCCGCCGCCCGACTGTATCCAGCCCGAAAGTGCCGAAAGCTCGGCGCTCGAGAAGGCAATCCCCAGATCGACAGACCAGACGATATCGAAGCTGTCGAGATGTGAGACCGTGAACGGTTGGTTATTGATGTAAAGCGTTGCACCGCGGCCGATGAGATCCGCAATGATCGTCTCCCAATCGATGGCCCCGGGCTGAGCATGTGCACGGTCGAACATGATACGCACACCTGTGAGATCCTCGAGATAGGCTGAGATCGGTTCCGTCCTCACCGGGATTGGTGGACCATCTCCCTCCTCATCCACTGCATTCGGATCGGGCGTCGTCAGGGTATAGAGATACGTTTGCATACCGGAAGGGGCTTCCCTCCGTATATTCCATTCCAGCGCACTTCCTCCCGTATTGCCGATTGTCAGTGTGTGCTCAGCCACCTGACCGGAAAACAGGCTGTCGGCCAGAGAATCGGGCTGGACACTGATTACCGGTGGCTCGAGCGCGATGCCCTCCAGCAGCACTACTACACTCGGCTCGTCCGGATCGTTGCTCGTGATAGTGAGTGTCCCCGTTGCGATCCCCGTAACGGTCGGCGCAAAGACGACATCCAACGCGCGGCTCTCCCCGACGCCGAGGCTGAAACCCGACGGATCGGTGCTGAACACCGGATTATTGATCGACAGTCCGCTCACCACAAGAGAATCTACACCGGTGTTAGACACCACGAGGGTTTCCGCCGCCGTATGGCCGAGATAGACCGTGCCGTAGTACAGGAGGCTGTCTGACACGACGATATCGGGCGCACCTTCCACCTGTAGATGGACCGGCACGTTCACCTTCGGTGTTATGGGATCGTTGCTCGAGACGACAAGCGTGGCATCGTACTGTCCGCCGATCAGACCTTCGGAATTTAATGTTACCTCGACATCCTCGCCTTCTCCGGGATCTACCGATCCGGATGCGGGTGCAACGGCTAACCAGCTGATACCCCTCGCCAGCCAGTCGAAGACCTGATTGGCGAAGAGCTGGTTGTCGGCCTGACTCATCCGGTAATTCTCGAAGACCTCGTCGGCCATCGCAACGATCCTCCCCGATCCGACCTCGCTGTAGGCTGAATTCGGCACATTCGACAGGTCGTTCACAAGGTTCCCGGCTGGGCTCGTGACCGTGGAGAGGTGTGCGATGTTGGCCGAGAGATAGATGCTGTTCACCCCCTCGGTCGTCTCGTGCGGGAAGATATTCGGCGTCG
This sequence comes from bacterium, assembly GCA_020350885.1. GTDB lineage: Bacteria > Krumholzibacteriota > Krumholzibacteriia > Krumholzibacteriales > Krumholzibacteriaceae. Next base: position 2,925,061 of record CP070727.1, read on the forward strand.
TTCCTGTTGTTCCATCTGTGGTGGAGTATACTATGCCCGCATTGATCTCATGGAGAATCGAATTGTAGATCGGCACCGTTGATGTGTTATCACCCTCGAGCAGCAACCC
>CP070727.1:2925269-2944489 GCA_020350885.1 bacterium
CACGATCGTCCCATCGCTCTTTAGCCCCAGGCTGTGGTTATTACCCCCGGCAACGGCGATGAAATCCTCATTCGGCTCAGGGACAGTGCACTGGCCCTTGTTGTTCTTCCCCCAGGCCACGATCGTCCCATCGCTCTTTAGCCCCAGGCTGTGGTATCCACCACCTGCGGCAGCGATGAAACCCTCATTCGGCTGAGGGACATTGCACTGGCCATCGTCATTCCTTCCCCAGGTCTCAATCGTCCCATCGCTCTTTAGCCCCAGGCTGTGATTTCGACCCCCTGCGACGGCGATGAAGCCCTCATTCGGCTCTGGGACAGTGCACTGGCCATAGTTATTCTGCCCCCAGGCCTCGATTGTCCCATCGCTCCTTAGCCCCAGGCTGTGGAATCTACCACCTGCGACAGCGATGAAGTCCTCATTCGGCTCTGGGACAATGCACTGGCCATCGTCATTCCTTCCCCAGGCCACGATCGTCCCATCGCTCCTTAGCCCCAGGCTGTGTGACCCACCTCCTGCGACAGCGATGAGGCTGTCGAGAGCCGACTGCTCAACGGCAACTTGCCTACCCCATCCAACGATTGATCCGGTGGACTGACCGTGTGCCGTGCCAACCGCAAGAGCCAGAATTACCAGAGAAAGTGAACTCATTAGTAGAAGCATTTTTCTCATGGTGCCGACCTCCTTAATAATGAGAAATGGTATCCCCGATTCCCCATTGATATGTATGGCGAACAAATTATATACAGCCACTTCACTTATTAAATATACCGCCTAACAACAGTATAAATCCCTTCTGAAAGGATGTCAACGACACGGACTTAACTTGTATTTTATACATTAATCGGGCGAAGCGTGACCTGGCGGGGCAATCGCTTCGCATCCCATATCTGCTTGTCCGCCCAGATACTGATAGCTACTCCAAAGAATCCCTCGACGGGTCGGTGTGCCCGCTGCGGCTTGGACATTCCAAAATGGTAAAAAACGTGGTATAATCGATCCGGTACGAGCTCGCGTGTCCCGCTCCAATTCTACGTTGTCAGAACGATCCCACCCGGTGCAACAGGAGTGGCAATGTGATCCGGGTGTCCCCGCCGCCGTTCAGTGATGCGAACGCGGTGATACATTGAATCGAAAAGTTGGAGGGTAATAGCCATGTGCTGCAGATCCAACATCTGGAAATTCGGTTCGACTATCGCTCTGGGAATCACCATCATAGCATTAGCCGTCTCCTGGTCCACCGCCGTTCACAGCGATCCCGCCTCCGGGCGGGCAAACGAGCGTGACGAAACCCTGGCGCCATCCGTCAAGTTCGCCCCTGCAGCCGTAGCGACCGGATCGTCTGCAATCCGGCGACCGGCGGAGACGGCCGGCTGGCCCGAAGGCTTTTCACGCCTGCTATCCAACACCAGCGGCACCGACTTCACCAACGCTATGTATTCCACGGCAGTGGGGGATCTCGATCGTGACGGGTTCCTGGAGATCTTCGCCTTGCGGAGCGACGGCTACATCTATGGATTCGACTGCTACGGGGGAGACCTACCGGGCTTCCCACTCGACCTGGTGGCCCTGGCCGGCTTCACCAACGAGCACAACACCACCGGGCACATCGTCGCCCTGGGCGATCTGGACGGGAACGGCGTTCAGGAGATCGTCGCCGGGGTCAGGTTGCTAGATATCCCCGAAAGCAGGATGTTTGTCCTGGATATGTATGGAAATGTCTATGATTGGTGGCCGAAACAGGGCGTGCCGGCCGTGAAGATCCTCAAATCGACGCCCACCATCTGGGACCTCGACCAAGACGGCCTGTGCGAGATCATCTTTGGGTCGGGCGATGTCCCTGCTGCCTCGTACCTGTACGTTCTAAAACACGACGGCGTCACGCTCAACGGCAACTTCCCGCTGGTTTTTCCCGGCTCCTTCAACACCAGCTCATCCGTGGCCGTGGGTGACCTGGACGAGGACAACTACGAGGAAATCATCTTCCTGGGTGGGGACTTCCAGGTGCACGCGATCAACCACCAGGACGCCTCGGAAGTGCCCGGCTGGCCGGTGGCGGTTTCCGGTTTTCGCAACTCGGTGGCGGTCGGAGACGTGAACGGGGACGGCAACCTCGAGGTCGTGGTCGTCGAGGACAACTCGAGTCCCGGCCAGGTCACGGTCCTCAACGCAGACGGATCGGTCCTTCCCGGCTGGCCCCAGACTTTCCCCGGAACCGGCGACCATGCCGGCAGCCCCAGCCTGGTCGACCTGGATGACGACGGCGGCATGGAGATCCTGTTCGGGGGCCGCGATTGGGTGAACATCTTTCGGGCGGACGGCACCCTCTTTCCCGGGTGGCCGCAGGCCGTGGACACCCTCGCCTCCTCCTCGATCATCAGCTCGAACGTCACCGTGGCGGACGTGAACGGCGACGGCATCAAGGAAGTCCTCTACGTCGAGCACGGGCCACTGCTGTATGTGTGGAGCAGAGATGGCTACATGTTGGAGCCTTTCCCTATGGATTTCTCCCAGCCGCCGCTGGTCACCAACTGCTGGAGCACGCCGGTGATAGCCGACATGCAGAGCGACGGAGACGTCGACCTCGTGCTCACCTTCTTCCACATGGGAGCCCTCGGTCATCCGGAGGATCACATTGCCGAGGTGACCGTGGTCGACCTGGCGTACGACTACCAGCCCGAGTGGCGTGACTGGGTGACCTTCCATCGCGACCACCGGCACACAGGTGCGGTGCCGCTGGACTCGAGCACACCTGTGACCGAGCCGCCACCGGCAAGCTTGGTTCCAGTCCTGATCCTGGCCCAGAACCACCCCAATCCCTTCAATCCGCACACCACCCTGACCTACTTCCTGCCGGAGGCCGGTCACGTTTCCCTGAGCATCTTCGACGTGCGGGGACGGCTGATCGCCCGGTTAATCGACCGCCAGGAGACCGCTGGCAGGCACATGGCGGTCTGGAATGGCCAGAACCGGTATGGAAGGGCGATGCCGGCGGGTACCTACTTCGCCCGCCTGGTGATGGGTCCGCAGGTGTGTACCTGCAAGATGATTTTAACTCGATAAGCTCAGCGCCTTGAGAATTCCAGCACAGACAGGTATTAGGCACTGCGAGCAAATTGTTTAGATAAATTGTAGGAGAATTCCCCAAGCCCATTGGAGAAGTTGGGGAAAAATGCGCAGGCCACGGGCGCAATCATGCAATTAGTCAATTCGCTGAAATCTCCAACTATAATATTATCAACAGATAACCGAAGCAGAATCGTGACGGTAACTCCATGGCATACTATATGCGAATGCTTATTTGTTTATAACAAATTCTTGTGCCAGCATCAGAGAACGGCTATAGCGTTGGCACATATGAAAGACTGTAAGCTATTAGAAATTAAGAATAAATGAAAGGGGGCGGAATCTTGGAAAAAAAGAAAAGAGACGTTAGTAAGGAGAATCAGTACAAAAAGCCGGAAATGCGGAAGCACGAGAACTTGAAGGACATAACGCTCTTGTCGTTCAGTCCTCCGGGGCGATAACACCGGTTAATATCTGTTTTCGGAGAAGTCATATTACGAAAAGGCTGCTTCAATTGAACAGCTTTGGTATCCGTAGAGTTAGATCCTAGACAATAGAAGCGTTATTAATGTGTGCCGGAATCGCTGCATCAAGTAGTGCAGTGTATGGTGGGCTATTCATGGAGTACATTTTTACCTATCTATACCTTACCATCCATCCAAATTCCAAGAGTTCGAAAAGTAAACGTTACAGTAACCTAGAATCAGGGGGGAGGTGGATACATACGGACTGACCGAGCATTAATGCCTTCGCGGTAGATTTTATCTGTTTCATCAACTAAATGAGTAGTAATGACTTTTTTGCTTTGAACGTTACTTACACCGAGATGAGGGGGTACGCATAAATGTTATACAAAAAATGGTGCCTGATGATCACCGCCCTCGCAATTGTTTCCCTCTTCACCTTCACGAGTGTCCTGGCCGAAGGTCCCGAGAAGGCCGGGGCGAAGGTGCCGAAGCTGCAGAGCGTGCTGACGGAATTGAACGATACCTACGACAGAGGCGTTCTGACGGCGACACAGCAGCTGATAGATTCGAGAGGGCTTATCGTCAAGGACAACAAGGTTCGCGTCATGCTCGATCTAATGCCTGGAATGACGCCTAACGAGGCCGTTTTGCATCGGTACGGTGTCGAGGTCGAGAAGCGGCACGACACCTTTTGGCGCGTGCTCGTGCCGGTGGGCGCGCTGCGTGATCTGGCGGGAGACCTAGAGGGAGTGCGCTTCATACGCAAGCCGATGAAGCCGCATCCCGAGACCGGTTTGGATACGAGTGAGGGGGTTGCGCACACCAACGCAAATGCCTGGCACTCGGCCGGATACACCGGATCGGGTGTGGACGTTGCGGTGATAGACGGTGGATTTGGCTGGCTCTGCTGGGCGGAGGGTACCGGAGACGTACCGTCCAATACCAAGGTTACCTTCGGTGTGCCGTCATTCTATGACGCCGGATGTGAGAGTGGAGATTGGCACGGAACGAACGTGACCGATATCCTGATCGATATGGCGCCCGATGTCGACCTGTATCTGATACGTATCGGCGACGAGTCTGATCTCGAGGATGCCAAGGATTACTGCATCACCAATGGGATCGATATCATCAACATGTCCCTGGGGTTCTACAACCTCGGCGGCTATAACGGAATCGGGCCACTGTGCGACATCGTCAACGATGCGCACGCCCACGATATTCTGTTTGTCAAGAGCGCGGGGAACAATCAGAACTATCATTACATGGACATGTTCAACGATAGTGATGGGAACGGCTGGCACAACTTCTCGGGTGCAGACGAGGAGAACCTGCTGTACAACAATGACGGCAGTACGAGTAACCTAACTGCAGGATGGGGTATGGACATCTACCTGTTCTGGGGCTGGCCGACGACCACGGTGGATTACGATCTCTATCTGTACCGGGTGGGGTCGGGAACACCGGTTGCTACATCGACCACTGCCCAGACCGGAGCACAGCCTGGTGTAGAGTCGATAGAAGTAACCCTTCCCTTCAACGGTCAGTACTACATCAAGATTCAGCGGGCAGACGGCACAGGGAACGCGCAGCTGAAGTTTTACACTGTTGGATACCAGCCGGAGTACAGGCATTCGGAGAGCAGTTTCTCCCAGCCTGCCGATGCGGTGGGGTGCTTCGCCGTTGGTTCCCGCCACCAGAGCGGCTGGGCGGCGGCGACGACTGTCGATGACTACAGTTCGTTTGGACCGACGCTCGACGGCCGGATAAAGCCGGATATCGTAGGCCCATCATGCGTGGATGTGTCGATCTCGAGCCAGTGCTTCGGCGGCACCTCGGCTGCGGCGCCCCACGTGGCGGGTGCGGCTGCGCTCGTGATGGAGGCCTGCCCTGCGATGGATGTCGATGATGTGCGGGCCTTCCTCGAGGGCCGCGCAATCGATGTGGCTCCCGCGGGTAAGGACAACGAGTGGGGATGGGGCAAGCTCGATATGGGTTCGCCGACCGATCCCTGTCCGACAGAGGAATCGATTGAGGTCACCTCGCCCAACGGCGGTGAATGCTGGGAGCACGGCAGCGTCCATAATATCACGTGGACCTCGAGCGGTACGAGCGGCTTGGTCGATATCAGATTCTCCTCGAACAACGGCGGCAGCTGGAGCTTGCTCTTCAACGATATCGCCGATGACGGCTCGGAGCCGTGGACTATTCCCCCTGTTGTATCCACTGACTGCCTGATCCGCATATGCGATGCCGACGCAACTCCCTGCGATGACGGCGACGGCACATTCACGATCGACGAAACATGCGAGTTTGTGTGTTATCCGGATCTGCCTGCACCGCAGCTTATCGTCGATTGCAAGGAGGATTACCTCTACAACGGCCAAGAAATGACGCGGTACTATCTTGACGTCCTCAACTGGATGGCCTATCCGGACGAGCTCTTTACGCCTGCACCGGACTTACCGCCGTGCGGATCAAATACAAATGCGTCGAGGACTTGGGCGGAAATCTTCGCTGAGGACGGTACGAGGATATTCGGCTTCTGTGCGCAGGATAACGCCGCGGATCTCAATACCATGTGGTTCGCCGTGGAACGAGGGACAGAACCCGCTAATGTCTACATTGAAATATGGGATAGACGCTGCGATATCACATACCCGTCCAATCTGGCATCGACGGATGTACCCTACTGTGAGGAGTGTGAGCAGCCGATACTATCGCTGTGTGGCTACAAGGAAGTAAGCTGGGCTGATCCTTTCTGGACGGTTCAGGTGGAGATTCACAATGCGGGACCGGGGACGGCGAAAAATGTCACCGCCGCCATGAACTCGGATATTGCCTGGCTGGTGATTCCCGATCCGAACTGTGCTTACGGAGATATCGCACAGAGCGCCAGTTCATGGGGACTCGACAGTTACACCTTCGACCTGAGTGCTCACCCAGGCGGCAGCTTCAATGTCTGGTTCGATGTGACCTATGAGGACGATTGCGGCAATCAGTACAGCTTGAGACTCGATCCGGAGTTTGACCGGAGATCAGGGGAGGAGACGCCGGCGCTTACCTACAAGCTCGGCCAGAACTACCCGAATCCGTTCAATCCGAACACGACGATCAGCTTCCAGATTCCGGCGGCTGGTTACTTGAGCCTCAACATCTACGACGCCTCGGGTAAGCTCGTTAGGACACTCGTCGACGGGCACTGGAGCGAAGGACTCCATGCGGTGAACTGGAACGGCCTGGACAACAACGGCGCCGCCGTTGCATCCGGTATCTATTTTTACAAGATCGACGCCGGAGCCTTTGTCGAAACGAAGAAGATGGTGCTACTCCGGTAATACGATTGCACATCTTTGCTGCATTGGGAGGGGGAAGATTCCCCCTCCCTTTTATTATGAATACGTGCTACCTACAATGTAGCCGAATCGGTTCGCTGCACAGGCGCAATCACCTCTCGCCCAAGCCCCGTTGGTCACTTCTTGGGTATATCGGGAACTCTGCGTAAGATAATTCAGCGGCGTCCACGTGAGACCTCTATTACAGGATTGCTCACAAAGACCAAGGGATAACAGCCCTAGGCGTGCATTGACGTTGTGATTCCCTACCAGGTGTGCTAGCATCCGGATCGCATACCAGAGAATATTCACCAGTGGTGATGCATGATAGAACGTAAAAGTGATAGGCGGCACGGGATTCGTCCGGCCGGAACCGCCAACGCCTCTCACCGGTGGCTGCGCTTCAGCGCAGTCCCCGTCGCGCTCGCAGTTCTCGTGGTCTGCGTATGCACCGACCGGGGTGATGAAGGGCCGCGCTATCCAGGCATCACTTGGAGCAGATACGCATCGCCGGAAGAGGCCGGCTGGTCATCCGAGGGTCTCCAGGCAGCAAAGGCGATCTATGACGAGATGGGCTCTGATGCCTTTCTCGTTGTCTTCGACGGTGCCGTTGTCGTCGCCTGGGGAGACAACGAGCGACGCTATATGTGCCATTCGGTGCGTAAGAGCTTTCTCAGCGCCCTCGTGGGAATATATGTCGAGGAGGGGAGAATCGACCTCGAGAAGACACTCGAGGAGCTGAAGATCGACGACGTTCCGCTGCTGACAAGCGAAGAGAAGGAGGCCCGCGTGGTCCACCTGCTCATGTCGCGCTCAGGAGTCTATCATCCGGCGGCCTACGAGACGCCCTCAATGAAGGAACGGCGGCCTCTGCGAGGGAGCCACAGACCGAACGAATTCTGGTACTACAACAACTGGGATTTCAACGCGCTCTGCACCGTCTTCGAGCAGGAGACCGGCGAGCGGATTTTCGAGGCATTCGAGAGACGCATAGCTGATCCTCTCCAGATGCAGGACTTCCGGCTCATGGATACGTACTATCACCTGGAAAAGCAACACTCCATCCATCCAGCCTATCCGTTCCGCATGTCCGCGCGCGACATGGCACGGTTCGGCCTGCTCTATCTTCGACAGGGAGCCTGGATAGACCGATCGATCATCCCCGGAGAATGGGTGAGGGTGAGCCGACAGGCTTACTCGAAAGTACCCGATCGGGCGGGATCCGGGTACGGTTATCTGTGGTGGGTGAATGTAGATGAGGCGGATAGGAAGTCCGGCATGTACGCGGCCCTGGGCTACGGCGGACACATGATCGCTGTCTTGCCGAAGGAGAACCTGGTGCTCGTGCACCGATCCAATACCTACTTGAATGAGACCGTACGGACATCCGATATCCTCCGGCTCATCGATGCGGTACTCGATGCGAAGGTGGCGCCGCCCCGGACTGAGCCGCAGATTGTTCCTCTCGAGAACCTGCCGCCGAGCGCCGAAGCCGAGCCGGACCTCGCCGTCAACCTGAAGGATTTCTCGGGATCGTTCCGATTCGATAGGGAGGAGCTCCTCGACAGCACAATCCCTTACATCATCGGGGACATGATCGGACAGAGCGTACGGATCGAGGTCGATGGTGGTCGTCTTGTTATGACCGACAACCTCGGCCAGAAGTTCTTTCTCGTCCCGAGTTCACCGACGGAGTGCCTCGTGGAGGAGATGGAGGTTCCGGCCCTTTTTGAAATTGATGACGAGGCCCGCCGCTGCGCGATCTTCCTCGACGGGAACCCGGCGTGGAGAATCCGCGGAGTGCGGATCGATACGTCTGGTGTAAAAGCTGAGGACAGATGAATAAGGGGCGGTATCGTAGTTTCGCCTGTGAGGTTCCCCGATGCCGGACGAAGCTCTGCTGAACGATCCGACCACGATCGCCGTCGCTCTTATAGTGGGCATCGGCATGATCTTCCTTCTCGCCGCGCAACGGCGCCTGGCGGGCCTCTTTCGATTCATTCCCCCGATAACTTGGGCCTATTTTCTGCCGATGATATGCACCACAGCAGGCATCCTTCCCGGCTCATCTCCCGTCTATACATGGATAACACATAATCTCCTCCCCGCATGCCTGATACTGCTCATCATGACCACCGACATTCCGTCGATCATGAGGCTGGGGCCAAAGGCATTGGCAATGATGCTCGCCGGGAGCTTCGGCGTGGTTATCGGTGGACCGGTTATCATCTTGCTCTTCCACAGGTGGCTCCCCGATGAGGCCTGGAAGGGTATCGGCGCCCTTGGGGCAAGCTGGATCGGTGGCAGCGTGAACATGATGGCCGTGGCCGAAGGGATAGGTACACCGGCGGGATTGCTCGCCCCCCTCATCGTCGTCGACACCGTGGTCGGGTACTCATGGTTCGGGCTCCTGATATATCTCTCAAATTTCCAGAATGCGATCGACCGGCGTTTCTCATTCGACCGGTCAGTGATTGACGATCTCAACACCCGCTTAGATGAGATCCACACGAAGCGCAGCCGCCCGATAGCGATTCCCGACCTTGCTTTCATGCTGGCCGCCTCGTTCGGCATCGGCCGCCTGTGCCTTTGGTCGGGCGGCTTCCTTCCCGAGCTCGGCAATATCGTGGGATCTTTCACATGGACGATAATCCTCGTGACCGCTGTCGGCATGCTGCTCTCCTTCACTCCCTTGAGGCGACTCGAGGATGCCGGGGCATCGAGGCTCGGCTACATTGGTATCTACATCATCCTCGCCTCCATCGGCGCGCGCGCAGACTTGAGCGCCGTGCTCAAGACGCCGGTATTTTTCGCTGCCGGGGCTGTTTGGATTCTGATCCATGCTGCAATTCTGGCCACCGCCGCGTGGCTCCTACGGGCCCCTGTCTTCTTTTTCGCCACAGGCTCCATGGCCAACATCGGCGGTACATCGACCGGGCCAATAACCGCGTCGGTCTACCAATCGGCACTGGCTCCGGTCGGGCTTCTCATGGCGGTTTTAGGAATGCTGATCGGTACCTATGCGGGGCTCCTCTGCGCGCAGCTCTGCGCTCTTGTGGCCGGGTCGTAACGCACAATCCACACGCACTGACCGAATAATTGCCTGTATCATCCGTGTAGACGGTTTAACTGTATGGTCCCCTCTCTCGTTACGGGGTCGATAGGCATGTACCTCGGTCGGCACTTTTCAGTCTACTGGAATGGACGTGCCCATCGCTGGGCGCTCATCGCAAAAGCACCATCTTCCTCGTGATTATCTCGTTGCCCGCTATCAATCGGTATAAATAGACGCCGGAACCGACAGCCCTCCCGTACTTGTCTACGCCTCGCCACTCGACGGTGTGCTTTCCCCCGGTCACGGTAATGTTATCCAGGAGCCGAATGATCAGTCTCCCCGATATGTCGTAAATCTCCATTGAAACGACACACGCATCCGGCACGGAATAACTGATCCTTGTCATCGGATTGGATGGATTCGGCACGGGAGGCCACAATTCCACTACTTCGATCTTTTCGAACTTGGGCCCGCTCGAGCGCTTACCGACGATCGTTACACAATCGGTGCCTTCGAATGCTGTCCCATCCAATAGCGAACCCGTAATCGTCAATTCAACGACTTCGCCATGCCCCACCGAGCCGAGGACTTCTGCGAGCTCCATACGTCTGAACTTCAACGTGAGATCGAGATAACCGTCAGGGCCTTCATCGGTACATGCACATTCACCACCATTCTCCACCGGTCGTGTGACGTCTTCGTAATTGCTTCTGATCGGTGCGATTCCTTCGAGGAGGATTGTCGAGATATCAATCTCATTGACGTCGAGCTCATCGCTCCCGACGATTGCCGCCGGTAGCACGCCGCCCTTTCTCGGCTTGGCGTACTCCTTGTTTGGTCCCTCGCCCTTGTCATCCTCATTGGGATCATTCTTGACATTGAAAGGATTGGGGCAAGATCCCGGTTTGATATCGAATCCAACTTCGACGGAGCTATAGATCCATTCCATCTCAATAAAGGAGCACGTCGGATTGATACCGGGCTGCTCGAGATCGTACACGTGCTGGGACTTCCACATCAATTCGCTTCCCGGGTGGATAACGGAATGCCAGCCCGCTCCAGGTACGATCGGTTCCCAGTGCGCTCCGTTGTCAGCGCTCACCGACCAAACGATGGTCCCGACCTCGGTCGTTGTCAACTGCACCTCCGCGATATCTCTCTTTAGCTCATTGACGGCCAAAGACCTGCCGGTATTGGAGGTCGTATTAAAACGACGCTGGAAGACATGGAATATATGAACCCCACCCTCTACATCGGCCACGTAGGCATAGTCACCTGTGATGGCAACAACACGTGCATGTCCCGGTGTATCGTAGTTACCAACAAGTATGGGATTCGTAGGGTCAGTGATATCGATTACCTGTAGGCCACTACCACGATCAGCCGCGTAGGCGAAATCCCCCTCGACGGTAACACCACGAACACGACCTGGTGTATCACAGCTTCCTATAATTATTGGAGTCGTGGGATTGCTGATATCGATCACCTGAAGACCTGATTCCAAGTCCCCAATATATGCATAATCGCCTTCGATGGTAAGATCATATGCCTCGTAGGGTGTATCACAGGTCCCGATATGCACTATGTTCGTTGGATCGCTGATGTCGAAAACCATCATACCGGTCTGACCGTCAGCCAAGTAGGCGCAATCTCCCGAGATCCTGACATTTCGGGCGAGGTGGGGCGTGTTGTAATCATCAACTAGTGTCGGTGTTGCCGGATTGCTAACGTCGAATACGAGGAGACCCGACCCATAATCAGCAACATATGCATAATTCCCTGAAACCGCCAGGCCTACGGCGTACCCCGAAGTGTTGTATGTTGCGATATGCATTGGGCTTGTAGGATCACTGATATCCATCACGAGTAGACCTGTGAGACGGCCTGCCACGTAAGCATGATCACCAGAAACGGCGATTTCAAAGGAACCGTCGGGCGTGTTACAGCTTCCGGCAAGTATGGGATTAGTAGGATCGCTGATATCGAGCACCTGGAGATCCGAGCTGCCTGGCTGATTTGCGAGATAGGCATAATCACCAGAAATGGTAATGCCCCACGGTAGATACGTCGAAGTGTAGCTCGAAGCTAGTTCCGGCGGCAGCACCGGCTCGGCGATCCTTACTACTTGTACGCCGAGATCACCAGCACAGATGAAGCCGTACTCCCCGAAAGGAGTGAAAGTAAACCAAGTAGCATTCGCTTCATACGTGTCCAGCACCGTGGGATTTGCTGGATCACTTATATCAACAACAAGTAAACGATATTCACCTCCCACCCATTCAGAGGTATAGAGATAATCTCCACTTACATCGCAGTAGCCTAAACTTCCCTCTGTATCCAGGACGCTGATGAATGCCGGAGTGGTCGGATCGGTGATGTCGAGGACAATCAGATCGCTCTCTGGTTCGAGATACCTCCCGTTCAAGTACAGGTAATTCCCTGATACGACGTGCCCCCCACTATATTGCCGGGTGGTTGATAGTCACCGACCATTACCGGATTGTAGGGATCACTGATATTGTAAACATCCAGGCCGTGAGCTTCATCGGATAGGAAAACGTAGTCTCCCGCGATTGAAATAACGTAACAATAATGAAAACACCCGGCACTGCTGATTTTTGTGGGATTTGTGGGGTCACTTATGTCTACGACTACCAATCCGTCAAATCCGGCTGCGATGTATGCGAAGTCTCCGGCAATGACTATATCCCGGCAGCGGCTCATGTTGGTGCAGCTTCCCGCTATGAAAGGGCTCGTGGGATCAGTGATATCAACGACTTGGAGCAAGGCTCCCGGAGCGCACGCAACATAGGCATAATTACCGGAAATCTTCACCGGTCCACCATTGTGGGGAAGATCAATACCCGTCACTATGACGGGAGACTCGGGATTACTTATATCCATTACCAGAAACTCGGGATAGTCGCCGAGTCCAACGAATGCATAGTCTCCATGAACAGCTACAAAGAGGGCATTTGCCGGTGTACCGACACTGCCAACAAGCTGCACTTCGAACGGCGGGAGTTTCAATTCACCTGCGACGGTATCCCAACAGGCGGTGGTATTGACGGCGTCCTTGTACATCGTCGTTGTGAAATCCTCGCTGTAGTGGGTGTCGGAGGCCTCCACTGGCACACAGAGAACCGTACTTACGAAGAGAAGCACCGTGACGATTGAAATTTCGCTTAGCTTCCTCATCGCTCATCACCTCCATGATTATGAAGCTACCAACAACGAACTTAGTTACGGGTACTCTTACCCGTCACTAGGTAAGAAATAGAACAGTCGACTCAAGCCAGGCACTAGTGTGAAGATCGCTTCAATTAATAAGCAACCGTTTCTGGGCAGAATTTTTAGTGGTTCAAACCCCTAAGTTTCCATGACGGAGTGTATATTAATTCCCGATATTTTTCAAATATTATCAATTAATTTTCTGAAAAAACAAGATAAAGGGAATTGTTGTGCTGGTGATGTTAATGGAAAACTGCTAGACACTGCCGCAAAGAATTCGAACCTTGGAAGAGATACAATTTGCGGGGGATCTTCTGAAGATCGAAGAACCTCCTGTATATCAATAGATTGCATAAAAATTATTACGCTTGAACAAGTTATGGCTCAGGAACATGCGACAGCCAGACATGTTATTGTAATTTGCACAACAGTTACGAAAACATAAGTTCATCCGCCGCCACTGATTCTGACGAACTGGGTCATGTCGAGACAAAAATGGATGCACCAGAACCAAACCACATCACGCGACCGTTGCAAAACGAGTATGACCAAAACACCGAGTCCAGCATCCCGTATGAATCCCGTTAACTCAGACAATGTCATGCCTTGCGACACCATTACTGGAATGTGGCCGGCGGCGAACAAGCATGCAACTACGAACGTCGCCCAGAGCTTTCCGATGGCACCTGCCATGCGAACGAACAGGATGGCGATCGTAAGATCCTCAAGAAACACCTGCACCATCTCGTCTATGTGCTCGTACGCCCAGATTCGGCCTAAGAGGATCCAGGGCGCGTCAGCGCTGTCCCGCAAGAGTAAGTAGGCGGTGACAGTAAGACTCGCCAACACAAGCCCCACGAGTAATCGCGTGCCGACACGGGCCCGAGGAAGCCATGCTGATGTCCACGGTTGTCGACGAATGACCAATACGAGGAGGATAGGTGCGAAGATCAAAACCTGATTAACAGAGCCCAGTAAGGGACCAGCCGGACCTTGCTCCGGGAGGCGGATCCCTCTCGTCCAAAACTGCCCCATAACGAGGATCCCTACTGCCCCGAGAAGGGCAATCCCCAACTCCTTCCAAGGACGCGCAATGTCTTCGCTCCGCTCGCTTGGCCACACACTGGGTAGCAAGCGACTTGCGAGCAGCCATCCACCCAGCCCCACCAGGTAGGCTAGAGCGAGCGGCGTATCATGCCCCTGTAACAATCCGTCTTTTCCTTGTCATTGAATAGTCAGTTCCTGGTCTGTCTAAAAAGAGTAATACAGCCACTTCATTTTCATAATATTCTTCAAGAAAAAGCACCATAAACCACCACAGGTTAAGTGTCAACGGCAAAGGCTCAACTCACATTATAATAATGAGGATGAAAAATGAATTGATGAACACTATCGCAACGTTCGAACCATCGCGCGGATCCTTTTTGAGGTTGAGACACTCGATACAGGCGCTGCATCGATCTACAAGCAAATCGTGCCTAATGCATTGCAACCTCAACAACTAGGTCTGAGCAACTCTTCGATCGGCGGAAGGCTCGGTGTCACCAATAAAACGGTTCCAAACGTGCTGCTTGACAACAAGGACAACAGAGCAACTCCGATGTTGATCATTTCATATCTATTCCTCTTTGTCCCGACGGCTCACTTCAGCAGCTCCTTTGCCCGGCTCGCGGCCGAAGGCGGTGAGCCCACCCAGTGCTCCCAGTCCCATTGTTTCGACAGCGGTGGAGGGAACGATGATCATCGAGCCCTTCTGTCTCAATCCCTCGTATACCATGTTCATCGCCCGCAGGTGAAGCGCCACTGCATTGTTCTCATAGTGCTGGGATGCACTGGCAAACTTCTCCGCTATTTCAGTCTCCGCCGTCCCGAGGATGATACGGCTCTGCCGCTCTCTTTCCGCCTGTGCCTGCCGAGACATGGCGTCTTCGAGCCCCTTGGGAATAATGATGTCGCGGATCTCTACATCTTGGGTTGTTATTCCCCACCCGCTGGTCTTTTCGTCCAGGAGCTTCTGGATTTCGGCGCCGAGCCGGTCACGCTCGGAGAGCAGAGTTGCCAGCTCGTTCTTGCCGATGGCGTTGCGTAGTGCCGTTTGCGCCGATAGGATCACCGCCTGATCAAATTTCTCCACTTCTAGCACCGCCTTCTGCGCGTCCCAAACCATCCAGAAGGCAATGGCATCCACATTCACCGGAACCGTATCCGCCGTCAGTGTGGTTTCGGCGCTGAAATCGGTAACACGGATACGCTGATCGACGAACTGGGCAACTTTGTCGATCACCGGCACAATGGCGAACAGTCCAGGATGTCGCAGTCCTTGGAACTTGCCGAAGCGCAACAGCACCGCCCGCTCCCACTGGTAGGCGATCTGTATAGCAGGTGCGATCAGCAGCGCCGCTACAATCGTTATCAATAGCACATCATCGTCGGGACGCAGTGCGAGGTAGGCGATCAGGCAGTCTGCAGTGCCCAATACGACCACCGCTTCCCATACCTGACTCAACCTGGTCAGACCGGCGAGAATCAATGCCGATCCCAAGAACAACACTACGGCCCGGAAGTCGAATCCGTGGAGGCCCAGGTGAATTACCAGGCCAATCACGAAGACGGCCACTAGTATCAGAACGTTCAATGGAGCAAACCGAAAATCGGCCCTCATTCCCTTCGCGAATTCCTCCAGTGAGAATATCGGACATGGTTTTCCAGACCCGGCTGCTTTGAGCGTTCCACTCATGACGACGCCTCCTTTCTATGGCGCAGCCCCTCCAGGACGTCTTCTAGGGACAGTCCGTAGCTGGAGGCGCGGGCCAAAAGATCCGTGATTATCTGGTCCAGCATTCGTTGCTTCTCGAGCTGGTCGATCTCTGGCTTCTGGTGACCGATGAAGGTCCCCGAACCTTGCTGCGTGTCAACCACACCCTCGATTTCGAGCTCGCGGTACGCACGGACGACTGTGTTCGGATTGATGGAGAGGTCTACGGCGAGCTGGCGGACCGTCGGCAACCGATCTCCCGTTGCCAGCTCGCCACGTGCTATGCCGAACTTGATCTGCTCGATGATCTGCCGGTAGAACGGCACGCCGCTTTTCGGATCGATTAAAAACTTCATGACAGCATCTCCCATTATTGTTATAGAACATTACTGTATTAATATTATAGTACAATCATACTACTTGTCAATCCCTTTTTCAGCACAAACGGCGATATATTGTAAGCTCTTAAATTATAAATACTTAGAGGTAACGACGCCGGTCGACATAATAATATACATCGTGAAGGGGTAGAGAGTGAGGTATCCGTATTCCATGTCGGTTTTCGGCGGTATAATGAACCTGTACTGGGACGCACCGGATGACAACGGGCGGATCGTCTCGCCCGGCATCTACTTCATATGTGATTCCATCCATCCACACTGCGGGGGGAGCGGCATTCCCGCCCCCCACAGTGCTATACAGGCGGTCAGATCCCATGTATCTTCATCTTGACGACCCTTCGCGGCGTCAGCTTGCGATCGCCCAACAGCTTTCTTGCATACTTGATATACTCCGCGTCGACCCTGTGTATACGGAACTCGATCAGCTTCGATAGCGAGATATCCTCGAATCCGGCGTCGCGGATCTCCTTGATGAACCGCGGCGTGACCCCGTGTATACGCATCTGGACGAGCTTCGATGCGGATACATCCTCGAATCCGAGCTTCTCGACATCCTCAACGAACTGGGGAGTGACGCCGTGGATCCTGAACTGTACGAACTCCGAGCCGTCCCTGTCACCGAGCCCCGCATCCCGCATCGCCTCGATGTACTCGGGGGTGACGCCGTGGATCTTGAACTGTACGAGCTTGGAAATGGTAAGATCATCTATCAGGCCGAGCTCGCTGATCCTCTTGATGAATTCGAAGCTGACCCCGTGGACACGCATCTGTACGAACTCGGAATTTGTCACGTCCTTGTATCCGAAATTTCGAACCGCTTCGGCGAACTTCGGGGTGACGCCGTGGATCTTGAACTGGAGTAGGTTATCGGGGGGCACGTCGCCGAAACCTGCTTTTTCCATCTTCTCGATGTATCCCGGTGTTATGCCGTGGATCTTCATCGTGAGGACTTCGTCGGCCGACATGTCCTTTATCCCCTTCCGCTTCAGACCCCGCACGTACCCCTCGTCTACGCCGTGAATTCGGAATGCTAGCAGCTTATCAAGCGATATGTAATCGTAACCGAGGGAGTGGATGCTCTCGATATAATCGGTGTCGACGCCGTGGACAGCCATTGAGACGAGCATGTCGGAGGAGACTTTATCGTAACCGAGCTCCTCCAGCCTGTCCATGAAATCCTCGTTCACATCGGCCAGAAACAGGTGCAGCATGTGCACTGAATCCAGATCTCTGATCCCCCGGCGCCCCAGGTATCGCTCGAATTGCCTGCTCGGCTCGAACATGAAATCGCCGATACTGCGCTTCTTGCCGAAATCACCGTTGAGAACCAGGACGCCCGCCACTCGCTCCAGTCTTCTTTCCTGCGTTTGTTCCCGGTCTCTTTCCCTTTCTTCGTCACGAAACAGCCCTTCTAGCTCGTCACGCCCGAAACGATGCGTGAACTGCATGTCATGACCTCTGCCCCAGTCCCTGTCGATATACTCCTCGAACACGACGAGCGTCAACTTGATATAATCATCGTCGAGCCGGGCGATCCAGGTTCCCTCGAGGTTCTCGGCTCCGGCTGTTGCAGCATGACAGAAGAGGCAGAGCAGCACTCCCGCCATCGACGCACAAAACCTCTTTCTCATATCGAATCCTCCATCTCTGTTCATCCCTTTGGTCGCACCGCCCGCCGGTCCGACGCCGACGCCCCTTTTTCGATCCCGAACGGCACCGCGGTGTTCCGTTTCATAAAGTACTACTTCTCTCCGGCTGAAACGTTACCGGTTTTTCTTATCGTGATATCTCCCAGGTAGCTTTTGAACAACAACTGTGGTCCTCCACCGCCGATCGTTCCATGCATCCACTCCTCGAGAAATGAGCGCTGTACCCCGGTTGTAAGTGACGTATCCGTCGCCGCCCGGCGTCTTGATAGATCGATGTCGAAATCACTCATGATCTCGCCGTAATCTGTTCGCATCTTTACAGTCGCCCGCACGTCCCCCGGGAGGGCCACGTCGATGTCCCCGCCGACCGATGTGAACGCCATGGGGACATGCGGTGTCACACCGGTGAAGCGCAGCAGTATGTCTCCGTCAACCGTACTGATCACCGCGGAGCCCGTTATGCCGATGAGCCATACGCTGCCGGCAGCACTCGTCACATCCATCTCACCAGTCAGGTAGTAGCCGCTTACATCGCCCGCATCGAGCTTCTCGACATACAGCGAGAAGGCGTGAGGCACCTGGATGTCCATGTCTATTGTACGTTCGTGCGAGTTGGTACTGACAGTGATGACGTTGTGTTTCTCGAAGGTGTGAAGCTTCAGGGCGTGGCCGGGCACTGGCCGCACACCCCTTCGCGTTCCGGCCGAATCCGGATACCTCATCGATGCGTTTACGACGACGACCTCGCCGTTGTATCCCGTTACCCGCACGTTCCCCTTGTGATGCTTTATTATCAGAACACCCGGCTCTCCGGGACGGGAGAGCGATAGCACGAGCTGCTCCGTCCCGCTTTCAGGCGCAGCCGCCGTCTCCGCACCCGCCGTCTCCGCACCCGCCGCCGGCCGCTCGCCCGGAAAGCTCCAGGCCGTATCGGCCGTCAATATGAAGAGAAACACGGCTGTGGTGGTCGCGGCGCGCACCAATATTCTTTCGATCATCATTCTCATTGTCACCTCATGAAAGTAAACGCAGTCCTTCATTCACACGGTTTCTCACCGTCATATTGAGATCCGGCTGCTCAAGGAGATGCCTCAGCGGCTCGATCGCCCGTTCCATCCTTCTCGACACCACCAGATCGACCAGGGCAAGCTGAATGACCGGTGAATCCTCCTGACGGATGCTGTGGATGAGCCCCTCGCGAACCCTTTCATCCCCGGTTGCATGGGACAGGGCATCGAGTGTTGCGAGACGGACGTTCACG
>CP070727.1:2944589-3014685 GCA_020350885.1 bacterium
CGGATTTTCAGTCCGTTGCTCTACCGACTGAGCTACCTTCCCACGGAAAACTATGGTACCCATCTGCCTCCTTTTGTCAACGATTTCTTAACAGAGAAGGGGTTAACACCGCTGAATGAGGATTCAAAGTGCCCTCACCGATCCTCATCGACGCTCGAACCCTCGACATCGAGCATCCGCCTGCCATCCACATACTCCTTGAGCACCGGCCTCGTGATACGCGCCAGCCGCTCCGACACCCGTTGGATCCGAATGATCTCGGTCTCGATACTCTTGAGCTTCTTCACCATACCGGGCTCGAGTCGCTCCTTCTCCATCAGGATAAGCTGTGTATTGCCGAGGATCGAACAGAGCGGATTATTGATCTCGTGATTGATACTGATCGCTGTTTCGGTAATGGCGGCCAGGCGTTCCGCTTCGAGGAGTTTTGCCTGCAACTTCTGAATCTCCCTGAGATCGGTTGCCACGATAAGCACACCGAGGAGTTTATTCCGATTATCGAGGAGGATTGATATCCGTACGACAACGGGAATCTCGCTGCCGTCGGCCGCACGCAGCTTTGTGATATATCCATCGGCGGTCGCCTGCGGTTTCTTTCTGAGGGCATCTATGATATTGTGCAGCCGTTCGAATTCTATGATCCTCGTGGCGCGACATCCCACCACTTCGGCACAGCTCAGACCGGTAAGCTCCTGAGCCGCCCGGTTGAACATCATGATGCGTAGATGTGGGTCGAACGAGATCAGAGCAAACGGTGAGCTCTCGAAGACATTGGCCAGATAGTCCGATGTCTCCGGATTATGCATACTCTTCGTATCCATTTCCCAATCCCGGCGGACGGTGCCCCCGCTTCATCCTCCTGCATTGCAGCTTCAGTTCATCGGTTGATGCTCCTCGGTGATGTGTGTCGTTATCCTATCGAGCAGATAGTTCATCTCGAACGGCTTATACATGTACTCGTCGGCTCTCGACCACGTAGAAAGAAAATCCTCCCGCTCGGCACTGTCGACCTTTCTAGCAGTGAGAACCAGAATCTTGAACGGCTTGACACTGCCTTCCTCCATCTCCTCCTTCAATATTCTCGAGACCTCGTACCCGTTCTTGCCGGGAAGCATGATATCGAGAATCATGAGATCGTACTCATTCTTCCGGGCCTTCCGAAGTGCATGGAGTCCGTCGTACGCAACATCGACGATGTATCCACGCAGCTGGAGGCTATACTTGAGAGTTTCGACGATATCCTCATCGTCCTCGACGATCAGAATCCTTTTACCTTTCACGTGATTCTCCTTTCCTCAACTGTACTGCCACTTATGACACCGAGCCTTTCCAGCGATACGCTCATGAGTTCCGCATAGCTTTCTCCATCCTGCGGTCCGATCGCCCAGCCAAGACGTATACCATCAAACGCACCTTCCCCCTGAGGCTGTAAGCGTACGCGCCCGTTTTGCAGTAACGACATCGGATCCCGTATGAGCTCCATGTCCGTACTCAAGGCGATGGCACAGCGTTCACCGAGAGGCCATACATAGAAGCCGGCATCATCGATCTCACCGGCGCCCGGATTCATCATGGGTTGTATGCGCCAGGTTTCGACGATTTCGGGCCAACACCTTTCCGTCCGCTTCAACGCTGTGTACAGCACCGGTGTCATGCCCCGGGCGATCATGCCGCTCAGATTTCCTTCGATAATGCGGGCCGTCTGCACCACGCGGACGGTCTCCAGGTCCGCAGGCATATGGAGATGGACGGAGCTCCCCCCGCCCATTCCCCTTTCAATAACAAGTGATCCGCCCTGCCTTTGAATCAGGCGCCGTGATATATAGAGCCCGAGACCATGCGCCGGGCGCATCCCGTCGCCGGTTCCGGAGTGGTTCATCATCTCCATCACCTCTTGGGGAATCCCGCTCCCCGTATCCCGCACGCAGATATCGGCGATAGCGGGGGGATCGAGATGCTTCCATGGAAGGAGTGGAAACGACTTTTGGGGCACGGCATCACAACGTGAAACCGAAATCGAGATCTTCTGTTCTGCAACAACATTCTTCAAGCTGTTCGAAAGCAGATTCTGTATCACCTGCTCCATCCGATCACGGTCGAAGACCAGATCGCTCACCCCGCTCCCGACATCAATATCAAATTCGATTCCTCTCTTCACCATCGACTCGACGAACAGTACCGATGCATCCTCGAGAAAACTCCGCACATCTACATGCTCGAGCCTGAGCGGCTTGTCGTCACTCGCCCGTGAAGAAACATCGATCAGACTGTCGACGAGCATCCCCAGCCGCTGGAGCGTCCGTAGAGCCGTCCTGAGGAACCTGGCCCTCTGCACCCCCGTATCGGCGCCCTGCGATTTGACGATCCCCTTCGGGGCGGAGATGTCTTCCCCCAGAAGTATCTCGAGCGAGTTCCTGAGGGCCGTCATGGGAGTGCGCAACTCGTGGGCCACCGTCGCAAGCATCTCCTCACGTGCCCGCTGGCGGTCCTTCTCGTCGGTAATATCCTTCACGAGGACGAGCGAGCCAGCATCCGCGGCAAGCCTGTCGAGCATTATCCAGGTAACGGCGATGACGCGTTCCGGCACGCCCACGCTGTGGAGTTCCCGCTCGATCAGGTTTCTGTGTATGATCTTGAATTCCTCCCACACCCCCTGAAGATGAAAGAATGAGACACGATCCATTTCCTGAATCGTCTCCGGCAGCACACTTTGTATCTGAAGTAGCTCCCTGAAGGGTTCATTTGCGTGACGGATTGTTCCCTCCGGCGAAACGAGCGCCCCGCCGTAAGGAACGGCATCGATCATGCTTTCGATGATCTCCGTCTCGCCTCCCATGCGGAAGAGGAGAGGTGCCTTATCCGATCCCTCCTCGGCAAAACCTCGAAACGCACCGATGTCTTCCCTTCCAAAGGCATCCTTTCGAATGCTGCCGACATACAGGAGCCCGCGAACCTTCGCCCCGAACGTCACCGGCACGAGAAAATAACTCTCGATCCGGGCATCGCCGAGGAGGTAGGCAAGATTGCGCTCACGCCTTCTAAGGTAAACAGTTTCATTCAGCAGGCCCGGTTCGGCGGCCTTGTTTGCGAACATGCCGAAGACCGTCCCGAGCTTATCCCGGATATGTGCAATGTGCGGCGACAGCTCTCTACCTTCGAGCAGGATGTAGAAGTCGCTCTCTACCCCGGCCGATAAGAAGGCGCAGAACTCGGATTGGGTGAGCTCCATGATATGGAGAAGGACGGAACGCATGAGATTTTCGTTGCCGACCGCCTCGAGCAGTTCGAGCTTGAGTGCATCGCCTCCACCAGGACCGGCCCGTATGCGGGACCGTTCGGCAAAGGGATGCAGGAGAGAGGATAGTACCTCAGTGAGGATGGGAAGTGCATCTGAGCAACAATTATCGAATGCTTCCTCCCCCTCTTTTATCAATACCAGAACACCGAATTGTCTTCTCCCGCTGAAGATCGGAATTCGCATTGTCGAATAGGGTGCCGACGGATGATCCGCATCAGATCCGCCGGGGTCCAGTTCGAGAAGGACAAGGCGAAAATCCGATTCCCCGTGGTGATCGAGCTTACGTGCGACCGCGCTCCTGGTTGTTCCTCCGGGTACCCTCGTCAGATAGACCGTCTGTTGCGCCGGAATGATGAGTGCCGAGGCGGCAATCCCCAGAAGATCCCGAAACACCGAATCGATCTGGAGCAATGCCGGGCGAACGCCCGCCGGTACACCTGTCCTGACCCGTTTCAGCAGAAGGACGATTGTTTCCGGTGTCATCGCTACTTCCCATCTGTTCCCTATGGATGCCTCCATACCCGATCAGTTCATGGGTAGACTTTGCAAGCCACACTCTTCAAACATCTTAAACGCAACATGCATGCCACGGGATGAAGCACTGAAGGGTACCTGATTATCCTCAGAACGGAGGAGGGATGAGGTCTACAAGCTCTTGTTTTTGCATAAATTAGGTACCGGGCACAGTGACAGCCGGGTACCTGTCTCCATGGATCCGAAACCACGAATACCGTGCTGTCATGCTCTTCTGGTAAAAATCTTTACAGAGTAGATCTCCTGCACCCCTGCTACCGGGAGGTAATACGTGGTGGGAAGCTTGTGAGTATCCCCAGGGGTGATTTCGGCAGAATGAAGACTTCAGGAGCCATAGCCGTGCGGGTACGTCCGGTGCCACTGGTATGCATCTTCGATAATCGTTTCGATCCCGGGTTGGGCGCGTTCCCACCCGAGCAGCTCTTCCGCCCGCCGGGACGAAGCAACGAGGATCGGTGGATCCCCGGGCCGCCGTGGCCCGATACGGTACGGAATCTCCCTACCCGTAACTTCTCCCGCCGCCCGAACGACATCGAGGACCGAAAAACCCTGGCCGTTTCCGAG
This sequence comes from bacterium, assembly GCA_020350885.1. GTDB lineage: Bacteria > Krumholzibacteriota > Krumholzibacteriia > Krumholzibacteriales > Krumholzibacteriaceae. Next base: position 2,948,986 of record CP070727.1, read on the forward strand.
ATTGACGGCGCCGGTCACCCCAGCGGCGAGCCTTTCGAGCGCCAGGACGTGAGCCGTAGCCAGATCCTTCACATGGATATAGTCGCGTATGCAGGTGCCATCGGGTGTATCGTAATCGTCCCCGTATACGATGAGCTCGGTGCGCACTCCCAAAACAACCCCCAGGATGATCGGTATGAGATGTGTTTCGGGATCGTGATCCTCACCGTGCAGCCGGCTCGCCCCGGCCGCGTTGAAGTATCTCAGTGAGAGGGACTTCAAACCCCAGGCGCCGGCGCTGTCGGCCAGGAGACGCTCGATCGCCAGCTTCGTGTTGCCGTATGCATTCACGGGCCTCAGGGGTGCATCCTCGGTGATGGGCGTCTCGTCGGGCTCGCCGTAGACCGCGGCGGTTGACGAGAAGAGGAAGTGCTCGACACCGGTCTCCGCCATAGCACCGACAAGGGAAACCGCCCCGCCGATGTTATTACGGTAGTATTTCAGCGGATCGGCAACAGACTCGGATACCAGTGAAAAAGCGGCGAAATGGCAGACGGCCTCGATTCCGTCACCGAGCACCCCACGGATAAAGTCCCCATCGAGAAGGTCGCCGTGATGGAACGTAGCCCGCTCGTCGACAGCTTCTCGATGCCCGGTCGAAAGATTATCGACGATGACGACCTCATGGCCTGCCTCTATCAAGTATTCGGTTACAATGCTTCCGATGTATCCGGCCCCGCCCGTCACGAGGATCTTCATCTATGCCTCCCGTCCGTACCTGGCTTTGTATTCCTTGAGATGTCGGCCCGTTTTCGATTTACTGCATTGTACGATCGTTTCAGGGGGACCACAAGCAATAACCCTGCCGCCGTCCTCACCGCCCCCGGGGCCGAGATCGATGAGGTAATCCGCCCAACGGATCACCTCCATGTTATGCTCGATGACGAGCACCGTGTGACCGGCTCTGACAAGCTCGTCGAGAACACGCAGGAGGCGTTCTACATCGCTCATATGCAAACCGGTGGTCGGTTCGTCCATGATATAGAGGTTCCGTTCACCCTTCGATTCCGCAAGCTCCCTGGCGATCTTGATCCTCTGTGCCTCGCCGCCCGAGAGCGTATTCGATGGTTGACCGAGCTGGAGGTAACCGAGGCCGACCTTCGAGAGAACCCAGAGCTTCTCTCCGAGCATCGGCGTTTCATCGAAGAAAAGAAGAGTCTCTTCTACCGTCATATCCAGAACCTCGCTGATACTCCTGCCCTTGTACCGAATCTCGAGGGTTTCAGCGTTGTACCGCTTCCCGCCGCAGACCTCGCATGGAACGAAGACATCTGCCATGAAATGCATCTCGACCCTCCGATACCCCATCCCCTGGCACCGGGAACATCTCCCACCCGGTTTATTAAAGCTGAATCTCCCCGGCAGGTACCCACGTGCGACGGATGCCCTTTGCCGGGCAAAGATCTCCCGTATGAACGAGAAACCCTTGATGTAGGTGATCGGATTCGAGCGCGGCGAGGCACCGATAGGGCTCTGATCGACGAGTAACACCCTGTCGAGGTCACCTTTCACCTGCATGCCGGCGAGCGATAGATGCGATGCGGCACCGCTTCGCAACAGGGCCTGATAGAGGACATCGACGACGAGTGTACTTTTGCCCGAACCGGAAACACCGGTAACACATACCATGCATCCCAGTGGTATGCTCACATCGATGTCTTTTATGTTGTGTTCGGAAACGCCTTTGAGAACGATTGTGCCCGTCGGATGGGCACGTTTGCGTACCTTTTCGATCCTTCTCTTTCGCCGGAATATCCATTCGTACGTTTCAGATCTCCGTATCTTCTTCTTTGACGCATGTGCAACCGATCCACTGTAGAGAACCTCCCCACCCCTGTTGCCGGCGCCCGGTCCCAGATCCACCATATAATCGGATGAGAGTATGATATCCGGATCATGCTCGACGACGAGTACGGTATTCCCGGAGCTCTTCAAACGTTTGAGAACCTTGATGAGACGGTCGTTATCGGCAGGGTGCAGACCGATGGACGGTTCATCCAGAACGTACAGGGCATCGACGAGATTGGCTCCGAGGGAGTTGGCAAGATTGATCCGTTGCGCTTCACCACCGGAGAGTGTCCTCGTCAAACGCTCGAGGGTCAGATATCCGAGACCGACATCTATCATGAAACCGAGCCGGGAGGTGAGCTCGGTTATTATGTCATGAGAGATCTGTTGTTCCCGTTCGTCGAAATCGGCAGCGCTCAAAACCTCGATTATCTCCGCCGGAACCATCCGGTTCAGTTCGACTATCGTTTTACCGGCTATTGTAACATACAGGGCCTCGGGGCGGAGCCGCCCGCCCTGGCACATCCTGCATGTTGTGAATTCCATGTACTTTCTGGTGAAGAATCGATGGCCTTTCTTGTAACTCTTCTCCCGCATCTTATCGAGGAAGGGGATTACACCGATATAGTCCTCTCCTCCTTCGAGAATCAGATTCCGGTATTTACCGGAAAGGCTGCGGTAGGGCTTATCGGTCGGGATACCCTGCTGCCGGCATACATCGAGCATCCATTCGTGAAAGTACGAGAATCTTTCACGAGACCAGGGATCGATGGCACGATCCTCGAGGGAACGGCTCGCATCGGGAACAATCAGATCCTCGGAAAACTCCATGCGGTCGCCGAATCCGCGGCAGTCGGGACATGCACCGTACGGACTGTTGAACGAGAAGAGTAGCGGTGTCGGCATATCGAACGATCTGCCGCATTTGGTACAGGTAGGGGCATGTGTAAACCGATGCCGTTCCCTTCCGGCGGCATCGATCACTTCGACCACACCGGTACGCTCACGGTAAGCGATCTCGACGGCTTCTGCAATTCGGATTCGCCTCGCCTCGTCCACCTCGATACGGTCGAGCAGTACCGCCAGCTCCCGTGGGGATTTCCTGCCGGGGCGGTACTCGTCGATTCGCTGCGGCCGGTCGCCGACCAAAAGCCTTATATACCCTCGCGAGAGAAGATAGCTGCGTTTCGACTCCCAGTCCCCGTATTCCACATCCGAAACGGGAAGCAGGATAAAGACACGCCTGCCCTCGTAAAGCCTGATGACCTCCTGTGCGACATCGCTCGGCGTATAGGAGCGAACGACCAAACGGCAGTCCGGGCAGATCGTTCTGCCGGCCCGTGCGAAGAGCAGCCGCAGGTAATCGTAGATCTCCGTGGCCGTACCCACCGTCGATCGTGCGCTCGTCACCGTGTTCTTCTGCCGAATGGCGATCGTAGGGCTTATCCCCGATATTTCGTCGACATCGGGCCGTTCGAGTTTCTCGATAAACTGACGTGCATACGTCGAGAGCGATTCGATGTACCTGCGTTGCCCCTCGGCGTAAATCGTATCGAAGGCGAGTGAGGATTTACCCGAGCCCGAGACACCGGTGACCACTATTATCTCCCGGCGTGGAAGCCGGAGATCGACATTCTTGAGATTGTGCTGGCGGGCCCCGCGAATAACGATATGTTTCAAAGCCACCGGAGCGCTCCTTTTCGAATATAAACTGACATTGTATCAAGAATTGTCTCAATGTGCAATATCGTATATACTGACGACATGAGCGCAGATGACAGGAATATCGAGCCTGCTATCAGAGCGTTGCGGAAGACACTGCGCCGCCTGCGCGGCGACGATGGCTGCCCGTGGGATAGGGAGCAATCGATAGACGATCTCATCTCACACCTGATCAGTGAAGCGTACGAGCTCCTTCACGCCGAAAAATCGGGCGACTGGGACGAGGTTCAGGAGGAATTTGGAGATGTACTTTTCCTCTTGATATTTATTCACGAGCTGCTACAGGAGCACCGGCAGGTGCCACTCGCAGAGATCATCGCACAGGTTCATCGCAAGATCATAAACCGTCACCCGCATGTATTCGGCTCATCACAGGCGCGGAATAAACAGGAGAGCATCGCCGAGTGGAATAGAATCAAGCGATCGGAGAAAAAAGAGAGCGGAAGGAAGCGTGCGTTCTCGTCGATCCCACCCGAACTCCCGTCACTGCGCAAGGCCGTGGCGATCCAGAAGGAAGCAGCCGGAACCGGATTCGACTGGCCGGACCGGACCGGAATCATCGCCAAACTCAAGGAGGAGATCGCGGAGCTGGAAAACGAGGCCCTGCGGGGCGACCGGAAGGGGATCAAGGACGAGATCGGCGACCTCCTCTTCACCGCGGTGAACCTCGCCCGCAGGTTCGACGTGGATCCGGTAAACGCCCTCGAACGTACATCCGTTAAGTTCTTGAACCGCTTCCGTGAGATGGAAGAGAAAGCCGAGGCGAAAGGGCGCACACTCGATACCCTCTCCCTCGACGAGATGGAAGAGCTCTGGAACGAGACCAAGAGACACGGCTAACGGTTCGTCATCCAGTCGTCACCAGATACGAGGAGGGGGACGTTAGAAACGTCCCCCTCGCTCTCTTCCATGGGGCTGTTACTTGTATCCTAGTTGAGACGGTGGAATTCGATCCGCCTGTTCTCGGAACGGCCGGATGCAGTCTTGTTCGACGCAACCGGATCAGCCTCACCATAGCCCTTCCCTACCAACCGATCCGGACTGATACCCGAGTTCATCAGGTACTGCCGAACTGCGTCCGCCCTCCGTTGGGAGAGCTGCATATTGAATTCCCAGCTTCCCACGCTGTCCGTGTAACCGCGAATCTCGACACGGACCTCCGGATACGCCATGAGCGAGCGTACTACCTGATCGAGAATTGCATAGGAATCAGGCGTGAGGGCCGCCGAGCCGCTCTCGAAGTTGATCCCCCGCAGAATGAATTTCTCCTCGATCGGTCGCTCATCCGGACACCCGTCCTCGTCCTTGAATCCGTTGAATGTCTCCGGTTCGTTCGGGCACTGGTCGTCGGTATCCAGGATTCCATCCAGATCGTTGTCGAGATCCGGGCACCCGTCTTCGTCCTGGAAGCCGTCGACATCCTCCGCCTTGAGCGGGCACTTATCCATATCATCGGGCACACCGTCGCTGTCGCTATCCTGCATGACATCAGGACAGCCGTCCTGGTCCTCGAAGCCGTCGAAATCCTCCGGCTCGCTCGGACACCGATCCTCGACGTCGGGTATGCCGTCGCCATCGTTGTCGAGATCGGGACATCCGTCTTCATCCTCATACCCGTCGAAATCCTCGGCAAGATCGGGACAACCGTCGGTATCGTCTGTGATTCCGTCCTTATCGTTGTCGTAATCGGGACATCCATCCTCATCCTCATACCCGTCGAAATCCTCAGCCTCATCGGGGCACTTATCCACCTTGTCCTCGATGCCGTCGTCGTCGCGATCCTGCGGCATGACGAAGTGACCGACCGAAATCATGAAGTACAACATCCAATCGGGCGGATTGACGATGGGCAGATTGTCCTCCGAGTTCAGGTTTATATCACCCGCAATGAGTACACCGACACCACTCTCGGATGCTATGGACGCACCCGGTGTCAGTGTGTAGACGCTCTTGTTCAGACCACCGGGATAGTCCTCCGGTAGATCGGCATTTATGAGCTGATCCCACGCAAACTCAGCGAAGAGCCTCGCCATACCGACCCTGAACTCCAAACCGGTACCGAACTGGAAGAGATCATTGAAGTTATTGCTCTCCCCGTCAGGTACAGGTGGATAGCCGGGAGGGTAGAATCCGCTAAGATCGGGATTGTTGAAGTTCGTTATTCCGTATCCATCATCCTCGTTCCTGTTGAAACGGTACCCGACGTTGAAATGCAGCCGAGTCGGCAGAAAAGCCTCAACCTTTGTGAAATCCAGTGTAATGAGCCCTTTGACGCCGAAGTCCGTGCTTTCGGTGGTGAAACCCCGTTTCTTACTACCTGAAGGGAAACTCGCCAGCCCTATGACACCCAAATGCAAATAGGGTACCGGAAGCGGTGGACAGAGTTTGACCAGGAAATCGGTATCTCCGAGCCCGCCTCGGGTTCTCGTTTTGAAATCTCTCTCCTCGAGATCCTCGTCCACCTGCATGATCCAGTTACGAACGTTCAATCCCGCAGAGAGTTCGATGAAATCACTCAGGCCGAGTGTCAAGACGGCTCGGGAGATAAAGAAGTTATAGTCGACGGCGGCGCTATCTGTGGCATACCAGACCGGAATCTGGCTGCCCACACCCCTGTATACCATCATATCTGCCCGGCGGTAGTACGAGGTGCCCAGGGAGAAGACCAGCCTTCCCCTGCCGACCGTTCCGGCATCATAGACATGGAGCAGTCCGGATGTGCCCTTCCATGCATCTTGACCGGCAGCTCCATCGACGAGGGACACCAGCACGACCACCATAACAAACAGACATACGAGAGATCTCATATCAAACCCCCTGGAATTGAAATCCATCACTACTCCTTCTTCTTTTTGGTGCTTCTTTTCGTAGAAGCCCTTTTCGATTTGGCCTTCGCCTTGCCTCTCTTCCGCGCCCCTGTTGTGGTTGGCCCGGCGCTTGTTGCATCCTTCTCTACCGGTCCGGCAGCGGAGGGTTTGTCCGCTTGCCCTTCCCCAGACGCTGCCTCCTCAGCAGCTGCTTCAGGTTGCTCACCCCCCACCTCTGCCTCTTCACGCTCCTTCTGGCTACGCTGCTGTTCGTCGACAAAGTTGATCTGCAGTTCCCACAGGACGTGATCGAGGAGCGATTGCTCGTCACCCGTCAGATTACCGGCTGTTTTGTCCTTTATCATCTGGAGCATATCTATCGTAATCCGTGCCTGCTGCAAATCCCGCTCCAATTTACCGGTTATCGGGCTCACTAACTTACCAAGTTGTTGCAAGGCAAGTGTTTGAAACATCGCTATAAGGTGCTGGAACAGGAATGCATTGTGAGAGCCACCTGATGTAGTGTCATCATTCACAACAGTTCCCCCTTTCGCCTCAGCACGACTATATGAGGGCTAAAAAAATTCTGTCAATGAAAAAGAGATAGAAAAAACCGCAGGAGCCCGGGCTCCCGCAGTTCGGAGAAGTCACAATGTCCATGCGATCAATCCGCCCGCCGTTCGGATGCGAACCAAATCATCTTCGCCTCTTCTGCTGTGGAGGAGTTGCCGTACCCGTGTTCCTGCTGGGCGATATAATAGATGCTGTCCCCCTCCCCCAGCTCGTAGGTCGTGTCATTCACCTCGAACCTGACGGTACCGGTGAGAACAAGTGCCGCTTCATCACCGGCGTGCGAATGTAAACTGATTTCACTCGTACTGCTCGGAGCCAAGGTAATGAGTTGGGCATTTATCTTCCCGCTCGGTATCGAGTTGGTCAGAAGTTCCTTGATCCCCTCGGCCCTGCCGAGTGTCGATTGCACGCGATCCTCGAGCGCGATGAACGAAACATCGTCGAGCTCCTCGGTTTCAATGAAATATGCCGGATCCTTGCCGAGCGCATCGGCAATCCGCATGAGCGCGCCGATCGTCGGTGAGGTCTTCCCACGCTCGATCTCGGAGATATGTGTGGCGGAGATACCCGCTTTCGATTCAACGTTCTTCAAGGTTAGATGCTGCTCCTCGCGGACCTTCTTGATCCTTCTCCCGATCTCCTCTTTCGAAATCATCGTCTGCATTACCTCCAGGCGTAGCTCACCTCTGTCCGATTCACAGGCTGTAGGGGGGAAGGGTGACCCAGATTGCGCGACAGCGCGCATCCCCGATGTTCCTCATCGCATGGGGCTCCGAGGCCTTGTAATGGATGCTGTCACCCTCTTTCAGTATGTACTTCTCATCTCCGATGATGATCTCCATGACTCCCTTTGTCACCAGGGCGAATTCTTCGCCGTCATGTGTGCTTGTTTCCTCCGGACGCTTGATACCGGGATCGAGTTCAACCTCGAGAAATGAGATCTTGGGATGGGGGATGTCCTTTGCGAGTGAGTAGTAGGTTGCACCCCAATCCTTGAACTGCATCTTCTTCCGGCTCGACTTGTGGATGATAGAGAGCTTCGAGACATTCTTCTTCTCGACAAAGTACGCCACGTCCGTCCCCATCGCTTCGGCGATCTTGGTGAGGGCGCCGACCGTCGGCGAGGTCATACCGCGCTCGATCTCGGATACATGGGTAGCTGATACTTTCGCTTTTACTTCTATGTCCTTCAGCGTCAATCCTTTCGAAAGGCGATACTGCTTTATTCGAGCCCCGATCTCGTTCTTTCGTTCCATATCGCTACCCTTCTTCCTGTTGTATTTCTGCTCGTATCCTACGTTGTTAATTCTTTACTAAATTAATTCATTTTCCATTGTTTTGATTACATTATACTTAATATTAACCGAAATGCCAGACTTCCACTGTAAAAATCGAACAATCACGAATTGACATATATATATTATAATACTAACTGCAAATTTTCAAGAACCAATTGCTGCATTATTCAATTATTGCATATTACCGCAATGCTCAACAAACAAACAAGATATGTGCCTATTTTCTTGTACGGCCGGTTTTTTCTCCTCAGGTCCATCATGCGCCGCTGACAGTCGTAACTATATTGCTTGCAGCCAAATACGATTACTGCCATCAAGGCCGAGCACGTCACCTCACAGGTAATATAGCTGTAGACGGACAGAACTCCTTACCGTATATTCAACTGTGCAAGCCGACGTATGGTGATCGACTGCAAAAGGCCCGGAGCACCGATGCCGCAACAAGGTGGATCTATGGATACACGCGGTTCTGCGCCCAAGGTCCTCGTGCTCAGGTTCAGCTCCCTGGGGGATCTGGTTCTGATGACACCACTGCTCTCGTCCCTGAGGCGGGGACTGCCAGGTGGTACGATCCACCTCGCCTGCAAGGAACAGTTTATGGGCCTATTCGAGGGGGGCAGGGTCCTCGATCGTCTGCACACCCTTCCCGAAGGCGGATACAGAGAGCTCTTCGAGCTCTGGTCGAAGCTCCGTAAGGAACACTTCGATATCGTGATCGATGCGCATAACGTTATACGCAGCAACATTCTCTACCATACACTTCGTGCACCGAGGAAGCTCCAGCTCACGAAGGAGCACATCAGGAAAGGAATGCTCATCAGGGGGAAACGAAACCTGTACGGAAAAATCGTACACCAAACCGAGGGGTACCTCGATCTTGCCCGGCGGCTGGGAATCGAAGAGGTTGAATGCGACCCCTCGCTGGAGATACCGGATACCGCTGCACTGAGAGCGCAGGAATTCATCGAAGGTGCCTGTATGGGCGGTAGAACGATCGTTGCAATCGCCCCGGGGGCCCGGTGGGAGACAAAGCGGTGGCCTCTCGAATGGTCAGTGCAAACCGCTCGAGCTCTCGCAAATGATAACATCGGAATCGTCCTTGTCGGAGGAGCCGACGACGAGGAGCTGGCAGGGACGATAGCCTCATCTGTGTCACCCCCTATACCGAACGCAGCGGGTGCCCTCTCGATCCTGGAAACAGCGGCACTACTCAGATCATGCCGTCTTCTCATCACCAACGATTCCGCCGCCCTGCACCTTGCCGAAGCCGTCTCTACCCCGGTTGTCGCGATCTTCGGACCGACCGTACGGGAGTTCGGGTACTTTCCGAGACTGCCTCGAAGCATCATGCTCGAGGCCGACCTTCCGTGCCGACCGTGCTCACGAAACGGCGCGAAACCATGCCCGCTGGGAACCAAGGAGTGCCTGACGGCAATCACACCGGATGCGGTCCTTGATGCCCTGCGGCGTGTGCTCGCCGCAGGGGGATCGGGAACCGGAGTCATCGGAGAAACGAAGGGGATATCGGAATGAGCCCGGAGAGAATCATCTACAATCTCCTTCTCGTTCTCGCCTCGGGAGCAGCCCGTATCGCCGCCCGGTTCAACGCGAAGATATCGGAAGGCCTCGAGGGACGTAAGGGATTCAAGGAGCGGTGGATCGAGGGCGCTGGCACCCTTGCCAGGAAGGGGCCGCTCGTCTGGTTCCACGTCTCTTCCGTAGGCGAGTTCGAACAGGCGAAACCGGTCATGGATCTTCTCGTCGAACGCCTGGGCGGCGATGTGGAGCTGGCACTCACCTTCTATTCACCCTCCGGTATGAATTACTTCCGCAGGTTCGACCGCTCGAAGCGAAATCCCGCTATTCGCTTTTTCGAGTACCTGCCCGTCGACACCATCGGCAACATGCGCTTCTGCCTGGATACGCTCAAGCCCGATCTGATCGTGTACGTGAAGTTCGATCTCTGGCCGAATCTCATCCTCGAGGCCCGGCGTCTCGAAGTCCCGCAGATATTGGTGTCCGGGACACTTGCTCCGAGTTCGCGCCGCCTCTGGGGGCCGGCACGGGGCTTCTTCGGCTCTCTGTACGGCAGCTTGAACGCCATCGCCGCCATCTCCGACGAGGACGCCCGGCGCTTTACAGACAATCTCAGGGGAACAACGGAGGTGATCACCGCAGGGGATACACGCTTCGACCAGGTGTGCCGGCGCATCGACGGCTCCACGGTCACGCTCCCTCCCGCCCTGAGCGCCGGCAACAGGGAATTCATAATAGCCGGGAGCACGTGGCCGAAGGACGAAGCGGTCGTTATCCCGGGATTCAAGCTCCTGCTCGACACCTTCCCGGAAATCGGTCTCATTGTGGTGCCGCACGAACCGACCCCCCAGCGGCTCGCAGAGATCGAAGGGGAGCTCTCCTCGGCACACCTCCCCTCGATTCGCCTCTCGGCCCTAGAACGATTGGATACGTTCGACGAACAGATCGTCATCGCCGATGGGATCGGCTATCTCGCGGAGTTGTACCGTAACGGTAGTCTTGCATACGTGGGAGGAAGTTTCACAACCGGCGTACACAACGTCATGGAACCCGCCGTGCTCGGCCTTCCGATCCTCTTCGGACCGCAGATCGACAACTCATACGAGGCGCGACAACTGCTCGAACTCGGCGTTGGAGTTGTCGTGTCGGTCCCTGATGACTTCGCACGTGAGGCCGGCGCCCTGCTCACCGACCGGAGGCTTCTTCAAACGAAGGGGCAGATGGGGCGTACGTTCATACGAAATCATTGCGGAGCCGCCCTCCATTGTATAGATTTGATCGAAAGACATCTCAGAACGAAAGGGTGAGAATTGAGCGAGCCTGTGAAGCTACCGAGCCAACCGCGTTACATCCAGATCGAGACCGTTATCGGCTGTGATGCGCGCTGCCCGTTCTGCCCGCAGCGCAAGATTCAACGAGGTCCGGTCCTTATGCCGGAGGAGACGTGGAAAAAGATCATCGATGATACTAGGGGATATGGTATCACCTACAGGCCGTTCCTGCAGAACGAAGCCCTCCTCGACAAGCGCCTCCCTCGAATCATCGAGTATATCAAGCAGGATCCCACCGCACGGACCGAATTGAATACGAACGGTAACCTCCTCGACGCACGGAGGGCCGAAGAGATAATCGATGCCGGGATTGATCTCGTGCGATTCAGCATCGACGCATTCAGTGAGGAAACATACGCCAAGTGCCGTGTGGGACTCGACTACCGGAAGGTCGTCGACAAGATCAACCGCTTCATAGAGATTGCAAACCAAAACCATCACAGCGGCGCCACCGAGATCAGAATGATCGACATGGATATCAACAAGCACGAACAGCGTGCCTTCCTGGATTACTGGAATGAACGGGCCGACCGAGCCCTCATCGTTCCACTGTACAACTGGCCGTGGGAAGATGGCGTGGAGGTTGTTCTCAAGCCGTGTATCAAGATGCGGGAGGAGATGTTCTTCTACACGGACGGACGGGCCGTTCTCTGCTGCTGGGATATTGCCGGCAGGGCCGTGATCGGTAACGTGACGGAGCGGACGGTACTCGACATATGGAACGGCGAGGTGCGAAAGCGCTACGCCTCGCTCCTGACCCGCGGAGAACGGACGAAGATCGAACTCTGCTCACGGTGCGACGCCTACAAGGACCGTCACTTCGAGGGCTTTGAGGACTGAATAATCCCCACCAAGAATCCCCGCGATCCCGAAACGGTGCCCCCCACTACCTCACCGCCCGGCAGTACACACGTTAGATGAATTTGTAGGTCAATCCCAGGGACAGCGTCTGTTTGAACCGTCCCGCCTTGTCGATCTCCTTGTCGTAAAGAAGCTGTATGTACAGATTCACCATCAGGTAATTCGTGATACCTGCAGTAAATATGTTTTCCCAGTTGACATCGGGTGCCTTCCAGTAGTCTTCGTCCACCTCTCCCTTGAGCTCGTCCTTCTCGGAGTAGTAGAACGCCTTGTAAACGGTGAGCTTGCTTGAAAATGATATCCTCTCTCCCGCGAGCGGTGTCTTGAATTCGCTGTCGAAGGTAGCGCCGTAATCGCTGCTGGTCATCGTCTCCCGTTCACCGGTGTCGGCATTCAGGGCATCCCGATCGATAAACTGCCTGAGTCCGCCGCCGAGACGTACGGTCCATTCGCGTTTCTCCTCCTTGATGAGAACGCGTGCTACACCGAAACTCTCTGTTATCTTGATAGGATTCACATACCGGTCCTTTTCCGGATCGCTCTGATCCAGAAACTGCGTTTCGATCCTCGCTGCCGCGAACGGATCGACGAAGCTTTCGAGAGTGAAACGGAATACGGATTCGAAATCGATAAGGTCTGTCGACTTCACCGGTTTCGCCCAATCCTTCGTCTCGACATCCTGATTGTGTGTCTGCCCAAACATCAGCTTTAACGTATTCTTCGTATGAATCCATGCTGCAAGCTGTTTCTCGGCCAGTGAATTCGAATTGAATGTCCACGAGAGCGCTCCGGCTTCCCCCCCGACCCAGTTATCGCTGTAGGCGTTCTGCGTAAGTGTGAGATTAGCATCAACCGCTAGGTTCCATGGTTCTTCTGCCTGGATCGTACCCGTAAGCGCCATGAGCACCATTACAATTGTCACGAACATCAACCTCATGCCGTCCTCCTTTCATCTCTCTCTTCGACGTGTTTCCACGACGTCGCTCTGTTGAAGAACTTCCCACGCCATCTTTACATCGTCAAGATCCGTCCGCATCTGTCCGATGCTCAGCCGGAGGCAAAATGTTCCCCTCAGCCGCGTATGGGTGATGTATATACGACCCGACCGGTTCACATCATCCATGAGTTCTCGGTTCATCGCCTCCAGCTCTTCCTCCGGCAGTGTGGCCCCGACCGGCCTGTATCTGAAACAGACGGTGTTCAGGGGCACCGGAGCCATGAGCTCGAAATCGGCACTCCGTTCGATCCACGACGCAAACCCGGCGGCCAATCCGATGTGCTCGCGCAGCCTCTCCTGAAGCCCTTCGACGCCGTAGTAACGGAGCACGAACCAGAGTTTGAGAGAGCGGAAACGCCTTCCGAGCTGGATGCCCCAGTCCCTGAAGTTCACGACCCTGCAATCCTGTCCGGTCTTCAGATACTCCGGCTGGATGGAAAGCGCCGATGTAAGTATATCCGGGTGCCTGCAGTAGAATGCGGAGCAGTCGAAGTTCGTAAAGAGCCACTTGTGCGGGTTGAAAACGAAAGAATCGGCCTTCTCGACGCCGTCCAGGATCCATCGCTTCTCGGGAAGAATCGCGGCACTTCCGGCAAGGGCGGCATCGACATGAAGCCAGAGACCGTAGTTTTCTGCGATCACACCAATCGGGCCCAGTGGATCGATCGCCGTCGAGGATGTCGTTCCCACGGTGGCCACCACACAACAGGGGTGCAGCCCGTTGGATCGATCCTCCTCGATACATCGTCTCAGGTTCTCCGGATTCATGGCGTTGTCCTCATCGGTCCTGACGGTCACTACGTGCTCGGAGCCGAATCCCGCTATCCTCGCCCCCTTCTCGACAGAGGAATGTCCCTCAGTCGAGGTATAGAGACGGAGTGCCGGCTCTCCTGCCCATCCGGGAATGCCCCGCTCGCTGATCCTGAAATCCGTGGCCCGCTCCCGTGCACAGATGAGTGCACACAACGTCGCCGTCGATGCCGTATCCTGAATGACCCCGCGGAATGCCTCCGGCAGGCCGAGGAGACTGCGCAGCCAATCCATTACGACCTCCTCGAGCTCCGTCGCAGCGGGTGATGTCTGCCAGAGCATAGCATTGACGCCGAGGCCCGCCGAAAGGAGCTCGCCCAGGATCGACGGCCCGCTCGTTGTGGCGGGAAAGTACGCGAAGAAGCGCGGATGCTGCCAGTGCGTTATGCCGGGAACGATGATTTCCCGGAAATCAGCGAGAATATCCTCCATCCGCTCACCCTGCATCGGTGGCTCCGCGGGCAGGCCCTCTTTCGTCTGGCCGGGGCTCGATCTCGAAAGGACCGGATACCGTTCGGCATGATCGAGGTAATCTGCAATCCAGTCAACGAGCTCGTAACCGAAACGGCGAAAATCTCCTGAATCCACAACACACCTCCGGGATGCTCTTCACAGGCACACAGCCGGACACTTTACCTCTCTTTGCCGAGATCCTCTATCGATTGTTGAATATAAGCGCTCTGGCGATCATCGCCCATCGATCGGTACAGATCGAGTGCCTTTTCAAGATAGCGAAGGGCTGCAGTCTCGTCACCGAGCGATTCACTATGTCGTGCACCGATGACACAGGCATTCGCAAGTATCTCGGGCTGTACGGAACCCGCGTATGGGCCGATGATACGTTCGATACAATCGATCCCTTCCCGGTTTCTTCCCTGATACAGGTAGATCCGTGCGAGGCTGAGCGTCAGCACGACGGTATGTTTGCCCGCTTCCCCGGGCTCGGTCAGCCGGCCTGCAGCCCGGATACCGGTCTCCAGGTACGTTTCGACATCATACCACCTGCCGTTCATGGAATAGAGCCCGGCTATTTGGTAACATGCATTCACGATGGAGATCGGATCGTCGTCTCTCTCTGCAGCCACGAGTGTTTCGATATAGCCTGCGAGCATTTCCTTACCCGCAGGCTTGGCAATATTGATCCAATCGGCAAGCTGGTATATGACGATCTCGCTCTCGGTGTAGATCCGATCGACGCCTGGTGTCACATCCAGCTCTCCCAGGAAATGAACGCCCGGAAAGTGCTCTTTCTCGATAATGCTGTAAACGATATAGTCGACTCGACGTTTCACGGCATACGCAAGAAAATCATGTACGCCGTTGAACCTCTTCGGATAGTGCTGGTATTCCAGATCAGCGTAGTAGGCGATGTGTGGTTTCCGGGCCATGATGAGCGGACGGGCGATACCGTCCCTCTGGCCGGCGTGCCGCTTCAGATAGCCAGCGGCTTTGTGGATGAAGAGGGGGCGCCTACGGTAATAGTTGCGTTCCTGTATGATAATGCGCCTTCCCTGAAATAACACTGCGCCCGCCACGGCGGCTATCGCACAATACCGTAACGTCCTGCTGCCGTATATCCTTGTCAGGAGTTGCGATCCGCCGCTTCCCCCGAAGATGAGTGCCGATGCCGCCGCAATGTAGAATGGAACAACGGGCAGTGAAAGTCGCGGAAGGTGGAAGATGACGCACATTGAGAGAAAGTATACGAGCGGAAAGACCATGAAACCCCATTGATTCCTGCGCGGCCGTACGAATCCCAATCGCACGATCCCCAGCATCACGAGTATCCCGGTCCAGAGCTCGAACGTGAACCGCATGTCAGACCAGATATGGCGGGGAATATTCGCCAGGTAATGTGTCACGAAATAGACGGGATCGTGCCGTATAAGCTCGAATGTCGATGTAAATCCACCGGCCGGGATCTCAGCTTCCCGCTCCCCGCCGTAAAACTCCTGTGTGACATTCTGAAGATTGCGTGTAGCGAGGAGCCGTCCCGTCTCGTGCATGGAAACGGAAAACCAGGGCACGCAGACGACACAGAAGAGACCTGCATAGACGAGCGTGACCAGCGTACGCCGGCGCCATGTCCATCGCCAGGGATTCACGGCCATGAAGAGTATGATGGCAGACACCGGCAGGAAGAAGCCGTTGTATCGTGTCAAGAACGCGAGTGCACTGACGGCCGATGCCGCCACCAAGCGCACCCAGGAGAAGCGCTCATGCACGAGAAGCGCAACGGCGCCGTAACAGAGCAGCAGGAAAAGCATATCCGACGATGCCTTATGGGCCAGCAGGAAAAACTCGTAGACGAGTGAGATGCCGATCATAGTAGGTACGGCGACCCGTCTGCCGAAGAGACGCAGGATCAGACGGTAGATTACGACAAGACCGGCGGCGGCACAGACGAGATTCAATACAATGGCGCTCAGGTACCAATCACGGACAAAGGTGTAGATCGCAACGAGGGCGAATGAATAGACGGGACCCTTGAAGGGATAATTTGCAACGGCAAATCCGCTCCCGTGGAGCTTCTGGGCGGCGACGACGAGCTCTCCGTAGAAATCCGACTCGACGCCGGTATCACCGATGGGAAAATAGGTCTGTTGCACGGAGAGTGCGATTGCACAAAAGAGAACGGCGTAGCAGAGGGGTAGCAAAGAATCGATATGCCGTCCGCGTCCGGCAGGACTAGGCTGATTCCGCAACTCACGGGCATCCGTGGGCCGCTCGCCTTGGCGCCTGTGTGCCATACACCGATCCTTTCCAGCGCAACCTACTCGAGCTCCAGCACAGCATCCAGAACGGGGTCCGTGATCGAAAAATAATCCTCCGATTCGACCTCAATGACGATATCGGGAATGAGTGATGGTGGATCTTCATCATCGAACAAGCGAAAGTACTTCGTCGAAAAATAGACGGTGAGACCCGAGTGGGGAAGCGTGAAGGTATCGATCTCTCCGAAACTGTTGGGTTTGCCGCCCGTCGGCTCTCCGACGAGTATCGCACCGATGTCGTCTTCGAACTGGACCGCATTGAGCACGGCCGACGAAAACGTTCGGCGGCCTACGAGGAGATACACATCACCGAGGCGTTCCTCGTTCTTCATCCTGACAAGGCCGTTTATCAGGGGCTTGATGACGGAGGAGTTACCGCCGCCGTTCTGTCGCATATCGATGATCACCTTATCAACGGTGCAGGTGTCGATGCATGCGAGCACCTCGCCTGCAAAGTCTCGAAAGACCTTGTGAGGCATCTCGGTACATGCACGGTACTGGATATAGAGGGCCCTCTGTTCAACGAGATACTCATACCAGTACGGTTCTATCGAACGGTGGCTGAGAAGCGCTTGCAATTTGTCCTTGGTGACCGCCGAGATCCACGGCGGATTCGCGGTACTGGGTATCACAGTCATTTCGACCTCATGCGTGGAACCTCCCTCGTCCTCGAGGACGAAGCGGGCCCGGTCCGTATCCGGAATTATCCCGAGGGCATGGAGGACCTCGGCATACATCAGATATCTGGGGTAGGTCGCCAGAAGGTGCGCTTCGTTTTCGTGCGGTATGACCATGCGCAACCGCTCGCACACATCCTCGACTTCGAAGTTCCCGATCCGAATGAGCCTGTATCGAAGGAGATCCCGGTGCTCCTTGGTCGTTCCGATAAGGAATGCACCGTCACCGAAGAAATGAAAATATGCCGGAAGCTTAGGCAGATCGGGAGTGACCAATCCCGTATGCGCATCACCGATCCCGGCGAGGATTCTCATCAATCCCACGATGATCTCGTGATCCTTGAGCCGGGTAATCGATTTCCCGAGGCTATCCGTGGCTGCACGGAACTCGGTCTCCGGCATCTTCGTGAACGGATTCAAATGACTCCGTGGCAGAACATCCATGAGGAAGGTGAGATCCTGCAGCCACCGCTCCTCACGTGTCGTCGCCGGAGTCGGAAGGCTGTAGCGCTCGAGGCGAAGTCCGTCGAAATCCGCCGCTCCCGACATCGAAAGGAAGATGCCGGCCTTGAATGTCTCCGCCCCCTTCGGGATCTTGAACAGAACATCCTTGCGGTGCCAGTCCGTCGTTCCCCGTACGGTCTTCGAGCCCTTGCTCAGTAGGCGCTCCCCGTGCTTGTCGGAGCATATGGCGAAAAGCCCGCAGTTATGATACCAATGTCCGTCCTCACGTACGTCCAGGGTCCGGAGCCATCCGCTGAGGATCCATATATCGCCGGGGGTGGCCCTGAAGGTCTGTGCGATGGAATACCATAACTTCGTATCCCTCGATCCCGACAGGCGGATTGCGAAACGGCCGTCCCGCGCATCCTCTATCCGCTCGATCCTCGAGGTATCGCCGGGGGCATCTTCGTCGGCACTACGCTCCCTCGTCCATCCATCAGGCACCACACCAGGCCATACCTCAAAACTCCCATTGATGAACGAATCGGTACGCACCGGGACCATCTCGGCCGCCGGAATCGGCTCGATACGTATGCCATCGAAATCAGCGACCCCGGGCACCGACAGGAGCAGACCTATCTTGAACGTCCCGGCATCCGGTGGTACCCTGAACATGAACTCCTCGTACCGCCATCCGGTCGTCCCCGTTATGATCGCAGAATGACTCCCTCCGAGGCGCCCCCCATCTTTACTGAACGCCAAAGCGAACAGGTTGCAGTTGACGAAACGACGCCCCCGGGCATCGACATCTCGTGCCCGCACCCAACCGGATATCCTCCACGTATCCCCCGGATGTGCCGGGAAAGTTTGTCCGAGATAGTACCAGCGTTCCGTGCTTTGCGATCCCGAGAGTCGGACGGCGAAGCGGCCCTCCTTTGCATCCTCGATCCTTTCTACCTTCGACCAATGACCGGCGTGCCCCTCCTCGGCGCCGACGCCCAAAAGCCACCCGTCGGGCAGGGAATCCGTCCAGAATTCGAAACCGCCGTTGACCAGCGAATCGGGACGAACCCCCGCACCACACCCGGCTCCATACCCGTGTGCCGCGACGGCCAGGAACACGATCATGGGAAAGGCGGTCATGCACCGCAACACACCCATTGTCGATTCCTCCATCGAGAAGGCGGCCTGCAACAACGAGCCGGGTGCTCTCCCAACGACAACACCCTCCTCGAGACGACGTCACGGGTCATCCCGAACTCGAAAGCCGCTTCTCTATAGCAGGGATTATGTCGACCAATGACCGGGATTTCAATTCAATCCGAAATGATCGACTCGATCTCCTCGACCATTCGGTCGACCGGGACCGTCTTCTGGCCGATCTTGGCTTCCACGTAATCCTTGCGATCCTTGATATCGACCGTGGTTTCCTTGATCACGCGCAGATCCTTTATGGAGACCTCGCCCCGTTCGAACTCTTCGCTACCGGCGATGACAGCCACCGGCACACCGATGCGATCTGCATACTTCAACTGCTTGCCGATCGATTTCGCTTTGCCCATGTACAGTTCCGTCTTTATGCCGGCGGATCGAAGCTGGTGGGCGATCCGCTGGTAATCGATCAGCCGTTCTCTATCCATGACCGTAACGAGAACGTCTGCAATCGACGGCCGTGCTTCGACGAGACCCAGCTTCTGCATTGCGGACAACAGCCGATCGATACCGATAGAGGCCCCCGTGGCCGGAACCTTTTCCCCTGCAAACTTCTCTATCAGGTTGTCGTACCTTCCACCGCCCATGACACTGCCGTAACCGGCGACTTCCTTCCCGGTAAGGATTGCCTCGAAGACGGGACCGGTGTAGTAGTCGAGCCCCCTTGCGATGCTCAGATCTATGACGACGCGCTCCTCGGATATCTCCATGGCATCGAGGAATCCGTTTATCTCACGAAGCTCCGCGATTCCCTCACCGGTACCGTCTACACCGGCGAAGAGCTTTTCGAGCGTGCGTACCGTGCCGTCACGCGACTGCTGCTTCATTGAGAGGAAATCGATTATCTTCGAAACCTGCTCATCACCGAGGCCGAGCCCTGGAATCGTATCCCCCGAACTATCTTTCCGGCCTGGACCCAGTTCGAGCTTTATATTCTCGAGACCCTGTTTCTCGAGCTTGTCAATGACCCTGAAGAGGGCATGGGACATCCCCGTATCTATACCCGAGAAGATCGCCAGGCTATTGAGCACCTTGCGGCTATTATACCTGATCCTGAAATCGAGCCCGAGCCTCACGAGGCAGTCATGCATCGCCGAGATGATCTCCGCATCGGCCGCCATCGAATCGGTTCCCACGGTATCGATATCGAACTGGACGAATTCCCTGAACCTGCCCGGATCGGGCTTGTCGTACCGCCAGACCGGTTGGATCTGGTACCGCTTGAAGGGGCGTGGAAGGTCCCGGTATTGAGCTATCACCCGCGAGAGCGGCACGGTGAGATCGAACTTCAGGCCGACCTCGCCTCCGTCCGGTTCCCTGAAGAGGTATATCTGCTTGCTCGCTTCCTCCCCGTACCCGAGGAGAATCTCCTTGTACTCGATGGCAGGGGTGGCGAGCGGAACGAAGCCGTAGGACTCGTATACCTCCCTGATCGCCGAGACGACCTTCTCCCGGGCGATGATCTCATCGGGAAGCAGGTCCCTGAATCCCTTTAGAATCTTCGGCTTGACGGCGTTCATCGATCACCACCCATCGTTCGTGCGAGGCCCCTCGACCATCCCGGGAGGATCGTACTGAGGCACCGGTATGGGACCGGCCGATCCTTCGGGATGAATCGATCACTACCGGAGAGTAAAAAATACCGGCGTCGGGAATCGAACCCGAGACCTCCTGATCCACAGTCAGGCGCTCTAGCCATCTGAGCTACACCGGCATAACAGTAAATCTTTTTGACATTTGTGTCAAAAGTCAAGGACTTTCTCAGGTTACCGGATACCGCCCGGCACGCACCGTTCTCGGTGGTTTCACCGTGAACGAGATAACGGTCGACGGCAGCGATCCACCTCTCCCCCGCCGCGAGATATAGGCATCCAGTCCAGGAAAGCTGTCCCGTATCCCGGCGATCGAACGAAGCGGCTCCTCGCCGGTACGATTGACGCTCGTGGAGACGAGGGGCTGCCCGACACACGCCACGAGTGAACGGAGTCCATCGTGAGCCGGCACCCTGACAGCCACCGAATCCCTGCGAACGAGTATCGGCGGGAGCTGGGGCGAGGCGTGCAGAATCGCCGTAAGGGTGGCCGGCCAAACGGCTGCGAGGTGCTCGCGCACGCCCGGGGGCCAGCGCGAGACCAGGCGGTCGACCATCGTGATATCCGAAGCGAGCAGGATGAATCCGCCCTTTCCTCGCTTGCCCTTCAGCGTTCGTATCCGCTCGATCGACCCGGCCGCCGAGAATACACAGTGAAAGCCATAGAGCGTATCCGTCGGGAGGACGGCGATGCCCCCCGTCTTGAGCAGGCGTGCGACTCTTCGAATGACGGATTGCTCGAGAAATCCCGTTACCGGCCCTTCCATCCCTCACGCACTTCCTCGAGCTTACCGGTAAGCTTTCCGTCCGTTATGGCAAGTATCTCCGCTGCAAGAATTGCAGCGTTCCTCGCGCCGGCCTTACCCACTGAAACGGTTGCGACCGGCACACCCGGGGGCATCTGAACCATGGAGAAGAGCGCATCGATACCGCCGGGCAGACCGCTCGCAATCGGTACACCGATAACCGGTAGTGTCGTGTGCGCGGCGATGAAGCCGGGTAGTGCCGCCGACATTCCGGCACCGGCAATGAAAATCTTCACACCCCGCCCCACCGCCTCCCTGACATAGTCAGCCGTGGCTTCGGGCTGGCGGTGGGCCGAGGAGGTCACGAGCTCGCACCGGACACCGAGCCGCTCGAGCTCCTTCAAGCAAACCTCCATGACCTCCCGGTCGGATTCACTCCCCATGACAATCGCCACCTGCAACGCTTCGGCCAATGGAACTCTCCTTTCGAGATGCACCGTCCGCCGTGACCGGAATGCATCAATATCTCCCGCCTGGGGAAACGGCACCGAATCCACCGCCTCCCACACGGAATCCGTTACACTCGCTCAAGACCCTTCTTCCCGATATCGCTTCGAGAGAAGCAATCGGTGAAGCGAACGGTCTCGACGCCACGGTATACCTTCGAGAGCGCTTCCTCGAGGTTGTCTGCGACGGCGGTTACCCCGACAACCCTCCCTCCGGACGTTACAACGGTCCCGTCCATCAGGGCGGTACCTGCATGAAATACAATACAACCGGTCTTCGAGGCTTCCCCGAGACCCTCGATCTGATACCCCTTCTTGTACGATCCCGGATATCCACCAGAGGCGATAACCACGCATGCTGCCGCCTCGTCGCTATTGGAAAAATAGACGGTATCGAGCTTCCGTTCGGTCGAGGCGAGCATCACCTCCACGAGGTCCCCCTCGAAGAGCGGCAGGATCACCTGCGTCTCGGGATCGCCGAAACGGCAGTTGTACTCGAGTACCTTTGGTCCATCGGCGGTGATGATCAGGCCGAAATAGAGAACACCGACACCTTCGATCCCCTCCGCCCGCATCCCGTAGAAGGTCGGATCGATGATCTCCCTGCGTATCCTCTCCGAGAGCGTATCACTAACGGACGGAACCGGTGCATAGGCACCCATCCCGCCCGTATTCGGCCCCTCGTCGTTATCGTAAGCACGCTTGTGATCCTGAGAGGGCACGAAGAGCCGGTAGCTCTCGCCATCGGATACCGCCAGAACCGAGATCTCCTCACCGGATAGAAACTCCTCCAGCACGATCCTCTCCCCCGCATCACCAAAGGCGCGGTCTACCATAACACGCTCAATGGCGGCACGACCCTCCTGGGGAGTCGTTGCGATCAGCACTCCCTTACCCGCCGCCAAACCGTCCGCCTTTACGACGCAGGGAATAGTCCCGCCCTCCATTTCCTTGAGAGCCTCGACGGGATCACTGTGAATGGTGAAGGCGCCCGTGGGGATGGCGTGGCGAGCCATGAACTGTTTCGCCCACACCTTGCTTCCTTCGAGCCGAGCACCATCAGCACGGTACCCGAAGATCCGGTGACCCTTCTCCTGGAACAGATCGGCGATACCAGCTGTAAGGGGAGCCTCCGGGCCGACGACCGTAAGATCCACATCCCTTTCCCCGGCGAACGTACACAGGGCATCAAGATCACCGACGCCGACCGATACGCATTCGGCGATGTCTGCAATGCCGGCATTGCCGGGGGCGGCGTAGATCGTATCGACGTGGGGGGATTGAGCTATCTTCCAGACCAGAGCGTGCTCCCTCCCCCCGCCTCCAACAACCAGTACCTTCATGAAAACGTCTCTCCCCTCTATCCTTCTGCCTCGTTAGCGAAGCGTCGCAACGGATTCGGCACTGGGTACCCGTTCGGTCTATACATAGATCTGCCTGAGCTCATCGATATTTCCAGCGATGTCGATAGAGTGCATGCAGCGCGCGGTGCATTTCCGGCAGTCCGAACATGCCTCCAGTCCGCATCCCGCCGGAATCTCCGAGAGTGCGGCCCTCGCCTGGAGAAAGTTGGTATATCTGGCGGCATACATGTGTGTCCGCATCAGGGTCGGGATGTCGACACCACGGGGGCATGTGACCCGGCAGAGCTCGCACTGCCGGCAGAATCCCATACCCACCTTCACCTTCTGGTCGGAGAGAAGCTTCTTTTCATCAGGTGTGAGGGTGAGGTCGCCAACGACCGAGAAGTCCTCCCGCATATGTTCGAAGGTGGTATAGCCGGGTACGGCCGTGGTGATGTTTTTATTATGCAAGACCCACTTGAGCGCTGCCGTAGCTATAGTCGAGCCGCTGTATTCGTCGCCGAAGTCGATCTTCGTACGCCTCTGGCTTCCGGCCTGGGTCTTCATCGCAATGATACCGACGCCCTTTGCGGCCGCGTTCTCGATCGCCGTTAAGAGCTCGGTATAATCGGCGAGGGTGAAGTTCAGGACGGTGAGAATGACATCCCAGACGCCCGCCGATACAGCCTCGTTGATGATCCTGTGCATCTGCGTATGCGTCGTAACGCCGATATGCTTCGCCTTCCCTTTCTCCTTGAGCTTCGTCATTGCCTTCATGACCGTCTCGTCACTCGCCGTACCTGTGCTCTTCAGGTTGTGAACGTAGAGGATATCGACGTAGTCCATCTGGAGACGTTTGAGGCTCTCCTCACAGAGCCGCTCGACCGTCTTCGGGACATCCGCCTCCTTTGTTTCACTGCGGATACCGGGGTGGAATATCTTCGTTGCGATGACGACCTTGTCCCGCCCGCCCAGCTCCTTGATCACCTTGCCAACCATCTCTTCATTCCGCCCACGCTGGTAGTAGGCGGCCGTATCGAAATGACGGATTCCGATCTCGTATGATGCGCGTACCACCTCTGGATTATCTGAGTTCATAACACCCATACTCACAATGGGCATGCTGATGCCCGTCTTGCCGAGCTTCCGGTGGATGATTACCTTCTCGGTTTTCTCGCTCTTCGTATCATCCGGCTTCTTCTCCTGGGGAAAAGCCCGCCCCGTCAGCGAGCCAAGGAATCCCGCAGATACGATCCCCGTTACGGCCGTAGAGAGAAAGTTTCTCCTCGTTACACCCGTGTTCTCATCCTTCATGGTAACCTCCCGTGCCGAGATTGTTCAGACCGGTACCCGGTGCGATTATACCCAAAACTTGTATGGGAGTAGAGGAAAAAGTTATCCCCGTTTTCCCTCAGTCAGCTTGTAGAGGACCGGAACAACGATCAGTGTCAGAAAGGTTGAAACGAGGAGACCACCGATAATCGTCCATCCCATCGGTGCCCAGAGGGATCCCCCGGCTACGGTGAGGGGCAGGAGTCCGCAAATCGTCGTTGCCGTGGTAAGAACGATCGGAGTGAAGCGTGTCTGGCCGGCCTCACGAAGCGCCTGCACCAGGTCGGTTCCTCCGATCCTGAGCTTGTTCGTGTAATCGACAAGTATTATCGAATTGTTGATCACGATGCCCACCAGGCTGGTCAATCCGACGAAAGCCGTGAACGAAAAGGAATGTCCTGTGAGAAAGATCGCCACGATCGATCCGATGATGGCCAGGGGAATGGCCGAAAAGACGATGAGCGGCTGCCGGTACGAGCGGAACTGGAGAACGAGCACTCCAAAGATCGCGATGAGTGCCGTAATGATTGCGCGCATGAGCCCCGAAAACGACTCCTCACGGCTTTCGAGCTCACCGCCGATCGAGAATCGGCAGCCCTTTGGTATATCGCACTCCCGGAGCCTCGCGACGATCCGCTTGGAAACCCTGTCGACCGAATAGCCGCCCAATACATCGGCGGTCACAGTGGCACTCCGCTCCAGGTTGTAGTGATTGATCTCGGTCGGGCTCGCCTTGAGCTCTATCGCTGCCAGCTGTTTGAGCGGTATCTGCGCGCCGGTCACGGATGTGACGCGTATGGCGTCAAAATCCTCGATGACCGGTTTTCTGCCGATGGGAAGGCGGACGACGATATCGTACTCCTTCCCCGTGGCATCATAGTACTTCGAGACGGGAATGCCCGCTATTCCTGCACGGACAACGCGGTCGATATCGACAAGAGGGACCCCGAGCATGGCCGCTTTACCCCGGTTGATCTTGACATGGAGATCGGTCTTTGAGGTTCGGAGTGGATTGCCGACATTGACCGTCCCCGGTGTGGAATCGATGATGTGCTCGATACGCCGTGCCATTTCTTTGAGGTCGTCCAGGTCGTCACTCACCGCCTTGATGGCGATCGGTGCCTCGACGGGCGGTCCTTGCTCGAACTCCTTTACCTCGATCCGAGCGCCCGGGTATGTCTCGAAGCCCGAACGAAGCTCGGTAATCAGATCGGCCAACTTCCTTGTATCGATATCCTCGAGCATCACGAAGATCTGCGCATGCGTGCTGCGAGCATTCTTGGGCATGACATTGTAATAGATCCGGGGATTGCCCCTTCCTACATTCGTCGCATAGTGCTTGATCTCATCACGGTCATCGAGGAAGGTCTCGACATAGCGGGCCACCTCGTCGGTCCGGTCGAGGCTCGTCCCCTTCGGTGTATCTATATTCACCACAAACTGTTTCTTTCCTGACTTCGGAAAGAGGCTGAAGCCGACGACTGGAAAGAGCGCAAGGCTCGCCGCAAAGATCACCAGTGCTATGACGATCACTCTCTTCGGTCGATCGAGTGCATATGAGAGGGCGCTGCGGTACCGCGTCTCGATGAATCGGTTGAGCCAGCGCCGAAAGAGCCCCGGCTCGGATACGGGGGTCGTCCTGAGAATCCGGCTCGAGAGGTACGGCGTGAGTGTCAACGAGATGAGAAGCGATGCCGAGAGGGCAAAGATCACCGTGAGCGGCATACTCCTGAGAAAATCCCCCGTCATGCTCCGCAGCATCGCCAGCGGCCCGAATGCAAGCACGGTCGTTGCCGTGGCACTCACGATCGCCCAGCCGATCTGGTCCGTGCCCTGCACCGCCGCCTCGGAGTTCTTGAGACCCTTTTGCATGAAGCGAGACACATTCTCGACGACAACGATCGCATTATCGACCAGAAGGCCCAGTGCGATCACGAGGCCGACGATCGACATCTGTTGGATACCGAAGCCGCTGGTATCGACGAACCCTAAGGCGATAAGGATCGAGAATGGAATCGCCAGCATCACGATCCCCGCCGCCCTGCTCCCCAAAGCGAGCAGAACGACTACACCTACGAGAATCACACCCTGAAAGAAGTTCGCGAAGAAACCGTTGATGTTCGTTTTCACACTCTGTGACTGATCGAAGACGTAATGAAGCTCCATGCCGGATGGAAGTTGGCTCTCGAAGGCGTCGATACGCGGCCGAAGATTGCGCATGACACCGAAGATATTGGTGCCCTCCTTTTGGGCAAGCGTGAGAAACACCGCCCTTCGGCCGTTAAAGCGGGCACGGTACTGGGTATCCTCGTAATCGAATCGTACGTCTGCGACATCGTCGAGATGCACGATGCGCCCGTTGCGCGCATGAACGATCGTATTCCTCACATCATCGATAGCTCCGTAATCGCCACTCGTTTGAATACTGAATCGCTTCGAACCCATATCGATGGTGCCGCCGGGGATATCGGCGCTCTCGGCCTGGATCGCCCCTATGACCTGCCAAATCGGTATGCGCAATTCCGCCAATTTTTCAAGATCGATTGCAACACGGAGCTCCTGCTCGGGAAAGGCCCATGTTTCCACCTCGACAACCCCGGACACCACTTCGAGCTGTCTCTTCAAATTCTCAAGCTCGAACTCCAGATCGCGATACCTCGCATTATCCGAAACGAGCGCAAGCTGGAGTATATTCACATCAGAAACGGACCATTTGTGGATATCGAGGCTGTAGATACCGTCGGGGAGATCGTTGCGTATACTTGCAACCTTCTGCAAGACATCCGAATACTTGTCATCGGGATCGCTCCCCGTCTCGAACTCTACGGCTACTATCGCAAGGCCGTCCTCGATGTGCGACTCGATATCTCTCAGATCCTCGAGCTCATTTACGACCTCCTCGATTCTGTCGACGACAAGCTGCTCGAGATTGATCGGGCTGGCACCTGGATAGACGACAACGACGCTGCTCCCCGGGGCAGAGACCTGCGGATCCTCCGAACGCGGCATAGTGAAGATAGAAACCACACCAGAAATGACGAGCAGGAGTATTATGACGACTGTGAATTGGTGGTGTTCGATTGCGAACCGAGGTAATCTCATATGTATATTCCTTGTCTTGAGCCAGTCACGGGATTACGGCCCACGTTTCCGCTCAATCATCGCCGGGTTTGACCGCCGCCCCGTCGAATAGATAGGACGCACCCTCCTTCACTACGCGCTCGACATCTTCAAGGCCCTCAATGACGGCGACCTCATCGCCGAGGAGCAAGCCCACCCGTACGGGAACCTTCCGGACCGTCCGGCTGCCTTCCGGCAGCTCGAAGACGTATCCCCTGTCTCCGTCTCCCTCGACGAGCGACTCGACCGGTATGATGAAATACTGCTGCCTTTTCGACGGGATGAGCTCGACCTTCGCTACGAAACCGGAGTGCAGTACGTAATCGCCGGCCTCGAGATGCAGCTCCACCTCGTAGGTGCCGCTCATCGGATCGGCGAATCCCGCGATCTCCGAAACGGTCGCATCGAACGTAACGCCGCTATACGCATCGAAGGAGACGGTCGCCGGATCCCCCAGGGCTACCCGGACGAGCTCCCGATCGCTGACGCCGAACCGGATAATCCAGTCCGCTCCGGTTGAACCGAAGAGAAAGATCGGCATCCCCGCCGAAACCATCTCGTCCGCCTCAACGAAGCGCTTGAGGATCGTGCCGTTCGAGGGCGCAAGGATCGTCGAATGTTTCAGGTTGAACTCGGCGACCTCAAGGTTCGCTCCGGCAACCTCCGCGCCGGTCCTCGAATCCTGCAATTGTTCGAGCGTTGCCACACTGTCCGCAAAGAGACGCTCGAGGCGAGCGAGGTCCCGCTTTGCCTTCTGATGGGCACTCCTCGCCTGAGCGACCCGTGCATGGATCTCCGAAAGGTCCAACCTGGCCAGGGCTTGGCCCTTGCCGATCGACTCCCCTTCGTCCGCCAGGATCTCGGCGACGATCCCGCCCGTCTTGAACGAAAGCTTCTTCTCGTACCGTGCGGAAAGCAGACCACTGGTCCTGATGGGAACAGCGATCTCCCTCCTGACGACGGATACGGTTCTTACATGAACGTCGGCGGGGGGACGTTCCTCTTTTCCATTCGAGCCGCACCCGATACAGGCGAAAAGGGCTGTAACAGCGGTTGCCGAGAGAGCAACACGTCTTACATTCATTTTATCTCCTCCGCGTAACAACCGCATATCCATTCACTCCCCGAAATCGTTCAGCGCGAGGACGCGTTCGAATTCTGCATACCGCACCCTGTAGTCGTAACCGGCGAGTACAAGGCTGATCTCGGCGTTGGTGAGGGTGTTGCGCGCATCCAAGAACTCGATGTGGGGAGACATCCCCTGTGTATATTTCCTCCGGACTATCTCGAACGATTTCTCCGCACTCGACACACGAGCACCGGCCGACACAATCGCACGCCGCGCTACCGCCAGGTTATCGAATGCCTCCCGTACCTGAAGCACGATCCTGCTGCCGAGCTCTTCCCTGAGTGCCTCGAGGGTCTTCCGCTCCAGCACCGCCTGGTCACGTTTCGCCTTTCTCTGGAACCCGTCGAAGATACTCCAGGAGAGAAGAACCGATCCCATCCAGAAGTCATCCCGTTCACTGAAACGGTAGAATTCCCCCTGGATACCGTAATCGAGGACGAAGTTCACCGAAGGCAGGTAACGGCTGCCGGCGAGTCTCACGTTATGACGTGCAACCTCGAGGGCACCCTCAACCTGAAACAACTCCTCCCTCCTGGTGAGCGCAATCCTCTCCGCCTCCTCGTAGCTCATTATCTCTTCCGGAGGCCCGGCATCGTCTCCGGTAGCTTCGATCACCTCATTCGGTGGACGATTCAGAAGGAAGTTGAAATAGGATGCCGCCAGCTTCCGATCCCTTTCCGCCTCCGCCTCCTTCTGCTCCAGGGCGCTGAGCTCGGCTTCCGCTCGAAAGACCACTTCCCGTGTCGCCTTCTCGGCTCCGAAGAGGGATCTGCTCACGCGAAGGTTCTCTTCGAGCAGCTCGCGGGTACTTGCATACAGGTCGATGATCCGGATCGTTTTAAGGTAATTGAAGTATGCAGTCTTGATATCGGCGACGAGCTGCCTCCGGTACACGTTCCTCTCCTCCTCCTGCACCCTCGCGAGGTTTTTCTTTATCTTGTAATTGTAATAGATCGCCGGCTGGAAAACGGGTTGAACGAGCCGCACCTTTGTCTCCTGTTCCTCCTCCCGCAGGAAAGGAACGATCTCGTTCTGGAGGGTGGGAAAGGGCCGTGGCGGGAGCCCCTGGGCGACCAGCAACTCGTTCAGCGTCCCGTACACGGGATTCATCAGATCCCCGATGGGAATGATGATCTCGCGTCCACCCCCCGCTCTCGAATACCTGGCCTCGAAGCTGATCGATGGAAGGAAGAGCCCTTTGGCCTCGCCGAGTGCCTTCAAGCTCTTTTGCAGGGAGAAATCCCTCTGCTTCAACGCGAGGTTGTTCGAGAGACCCTCACGGATATACCGATCGAGGGGCATCGACTGTGCGAGTGTGACTGTTGGCAGGAGGAAGAGTACGAGAGCCAGCAACAACCTGTACATAGCCAATCTCCTTATCCTTCGAATCGGAAGGCATCCCGATGAAAATCTCACGATCCGTCACGCTCCGGCCCACGTCGAGATCTCCCTCT
The DNA here is from genome assembly GCA_020350885.1 of bacterium. Taxonomy (GTDB): domain Bacteria; phylum Krumholzibacteriota; class Krumholzibacteriia; order Krumholzibacteriales; family Krumholzibacteriaceae. The sequence goes on from CP070727.1 coordinate 2,979,076, forward strand.
TGCATTGGGCCGGATGCACCCTTCATACGGCTACCCGGCCTTCAAATTGTGATAGGTCAGATCGAAGTAATACGAGATGATCTCCTCGGGATCGACCCTGTATGCGTCCCTGATCGCCTCGCACATCGTAAAAGCGATCTGGAGCAGCCCCGTGGTTTGTCCCCACAGGATGATGGCCGTCTTCAATGGATCGAGGCCGCTTCGAATCGTTCCATCGGCGATTCCCTCCTGGACTACATCGATCAGGACCTTGAGCGGGTCATGCTCGTAGAACGTCTCCGTCTTCTGGCCGTGATAATGGATAAGGGCATCGAAGTAGTCCGGGTGCTCCCTGTAGAAGTTCACGTACTCCGTTCCAATGGCCCACACCTTCTCGATCCCCGTTTCGTGCCGGGCGATGGCCTTTTCAAACGCGGTCGTGAGGAGCTTCAACGCCCTGAATATGATCGCACGGTACAGATCATCCTTACCGTCGAAATAGAGATAGAGCGTTCCCTTGCTCAGCTCCGCACAATCTGCGATCTCATCCACAGTGGCCTGATCGAAGCCCTTGGCGAAGAACACCCTCTCGGCGGCATCGACGATCGCAGTTCGTCGCTGCTCCTTCTCCCGCTGCCTTCTCTCCTCGATAGTCATGGAAGCTCACCCCCGCAGGGACGCCTCACATACGCGCCGGGTCGATACGTCCCAATTAATGACTCAAATTCATTTAATGACTATTGGTCATTAAATATATTGAAGTATAGTATATTGCCGGGGTCGGTACCAGGGAAAAAAGCAATTTCAATATGAAATTCTCTATTTGACTATATAATAATTGATTAACAAATGTGCTGGATGTTCATTCGAGGATTATCGGTATGAGATTCGATGCATTGGGTATGACGAGGATCTCGCTCGGTGTCTCTGCATCGAGAATCGCGCTCGTCTCCTCACGGCGCCAACATGAGAATCCCAAACGTGCTACATCATCCCCTCCGAGTCGCGTCATCAGGCGAATCCTGAACCGGCGTACAAGCCCGTATGTCGAGAGTGCCGTCTGAGAGTTCAGGGTGTAGCCGCCTCTCACCACATCCGGCACCCGCTCCAGGCCCTCGCTGAAGCTTTGTGCGTACGAGGCCGAGCCGATACCGTCGGGGCATGAGACGGCCATCAGCATGAGACCGCCAGGCACCAGGGCATTCGAGGCGTGCCGAAGCGCCTTGTGACCTTGAACCAGGTTGATATCCTTCGGGTCCCCTCCCGCCGATGAGATTACAACAGGGTATGGATGCTCGATCGGCACATGACAGTGATCCCACAAGAAGCGGCAGGCCCGGCGGTGAGACGTTCCCAGGTCACCGGCATTTATGAAGACGGCACTTCCACTCCCGTCGGCAACGACATTGATACAAAAGAGCGGGGTGTGAACGAGGCCGGCTGCATCGAGCATATCTTCATGTACGGGATTCCCTTCCAGTGTGGCCGAACGGCAGCCGTCGGCGAGCCCCGATCCCGGATCGGCCTTGAGTGAGAGGCGGTGGTTCGCCAGAATCGTCTCCTCACCGGCGATGCCCGGCAAGAGGAGCTTTCTTCCACCACCGAAGCCCGCGAAGTAATGAAATGAAACGGAGCCGAGTACTATCACGAGCACCGAATCGAGTACCCGCGTGTTGAAAAGGACTGGAGTTCCGGCGTGTGTCGAGCCGACCCGGTGCAGCGAATCAGTATCTCTCGCATCGTGCTGCAACACCGTCCAGCGTGCGGCGATCTCACCGCCCATATGATCATCGAGTTCCCATTGCTCCATGGCCCGGTGCATGCCGTTGGCCAGCACGATCTCCACCCGGTCCGGTCCGCACCCAAGAGCTTCCATGAGGGAGAGAAGCGGCCGGAGGAGATCCGTAGCGCTCGTGCCTCGTGTCCGATCCGGCACGAGAACGGATATCCGCCCCTGTGGTGGTATCATCGCTGCGAGTGGAGGTGACTGTACCGGGTGGTCGACGGCTCGGCGAAGCGCTTCTGCCGCATCCGGAACCGGTTCGGGCATCCGTGTGCCGATAACCCGAACGGAATACCGATCGGGAAGCATCACATCGACCGAACCCCGCTCATAGGGCAGTGAGAATGTACCGGTACCAGACATCGCCCCTTCCCGGAGAGTACCCGAAGAAAAGGCCGTGACGGCGGAAGCGCCGTGTATCAGTCATTGAAAATATGTGTTCCGGCCCCGCCTTCACAGGCTTCGAGGAGCTGTGTGGCGTGTGAAATGATAACCTCTCGTCCACCCAGCTCGAGAAACTCGATGGCCGCCTCGATCTTGGGCCCCATACTACCGGGCGGAAACTCACCAGCTCCGTGTAATTCCTTGATCCGCGGGAGCCGGACTTCGCCGAGGGGATGCTGGTCCGGTTTGCCGAAGTTCATATAGACCTGAGGGACATCCGTGAGAATAATCAGCCGCTCCGCCTCGACCTTCTCGGCAAGCAATGCGGCGGCACGGTCCTTATCGATCACCGCCTCGACACCGATGTATGCTCCGTTCTCCAGGACAACGGGGATACCACCGCCGCCGGCGGCGATTACGACCACCCCCATTCCCACGAGACCGGCGATCACATCCGCCTCGACGATCTCCAGTGGCCGGGGACTGGGCACAACGCGGCGAAAACCTCTATCCGCATCGTCCGTCATCCGCCACCCCCTGCTCCGCTCCAATTCCCTGGCAGCCGTCTTTGTATAGAACGGCCCGATCGGTTTGGTCGGATTCTTGAAGACGCCGTTGTCCCTCGACACGAGAACCTGGGATACGATTGAGACGACCTCACGCCGGCAGCCGCGGCCGGCAAGCTCGTTTCGAAGTGATTGCTGAAGCATATACCCGATGCCACCCTGGGAGTCCGCACCGCAGACGTCCAGCGGCATCGGCGGTATCCGATCCTTGACAGCCTCGTTCCGCTCCATGATGTTACCGACAATCGGGCCGTTTCCGTGTGTGAGCACGACGCGCCTGCCGGAGACGATGAGGTCTGCGACCTGATTCATGGTTACAGAAACCAGCTCGCGTTGCCCCTCGATCGTCCCCCTGCCGCCAACCGGGATTATCGCGTTTCCCCCCAGCGCAACGACGTCGATACCATCCTTCAAAGCTGCCTCCAGAAAAAAGAGTGGCCTCTGGTGAAAGTAACGACTCCCACAAGATGTTACGCGATGGATGTAGTACGGTTGTTACAGGACTTCCCGGATCCGCTCCAAGGCCTTCTTGATGTTCTCCTGTGAATTGGCGTATGAGAAGCGCAGGTAGCCTTCACCGTATTCACCGAAGCTCGTACCGCTCAAACCCGCCACACCGCCCTTCTCGAGGAGGTGCTCTTCGAGCTGCTTCGAATTCATACCGGTTCCGGTGATGTTGGGGAAGACGTAAAAGGAGCCCTTCGGGCGCAGGCATTTGAATCCCGGTATCGCATTGAGTCCGTCAACGATGAGGTCCCTGCGGGCTTTGAATTCGGCCATCATCCTCCGCGATTCGTCCTGGGGTCCCGTCAGCGCCTCGACACCTGCCATCTGCGTGAAGGCCGCCGTGCATGAATTGCTGTTCGTCTGAAGCTTTGCGATCTGCTCGGCAAGAGGAACAGGCATGACACCGTATCCCAGTCGCCATCCAGTCATGGCGTACGTCTTCGAGTGGCCCTCGAGGAGGATCGTACGGTCCTTCATTTCGGGATAATCGTACATACTGACATGCTTACCCTCGTATACCATCTTGCTGTAGACCTCGTCGCTGAGAACCCAGACATCGTACTTGGCCGCCAGCTCTGCGATCCCCTTCATATCGTCCGATGTCAGGACACCTCCGGTCGGATTTTGCGGCGAGTTGATGATCATGAGCTTTGTCTTCTCGTTTACGAGCTCACGCAGCTCGTCGAGATCGAAGGAGAACGCCTTCTCCTCCCTGAGTGGAATGGGAACCGATTTCGCTCCACTGAAGTTGATGACCGATTCGTAGATCGGGAACCCCGGATTCGGATAAATAACCTCATCTCCCCTACCGCAGAGCGCGAGTATGGAAAAGAATAGGATCGGCTTGGCGCCCGGCGTGATGACGACGTTCTCCGGCTTCACCTCAACACCGCGATCCTTCGTGATGAACTCGGCGAAGATCTTCCGCGCCTCCGGAATGCCTGCGGACGGAACGTAGTGTGTATACCCGCCCTTGAGTGCATTCACCGCCGCATCGATAATGTTGGCCGGCGTATCGAAGTCGGGCTCGCCGATCTCAAGATGGATAACCTCTCTTCCCTCGGCCTCCATCGCCTTGGCACGTGCGAGCACCTCGAAGGCCGTCTCCGTGCCCAGCCTGTTCATCCGTTCAGCAAGCATGCATCCTCCTAAAGGGAAAGAAATCCGCCTATTACTATCCGATTCCCTAAATACGGCATTCACTCAAAATTTCAACAATATCTATATTATAACGGGACATACGGCTTGTCAATAGCATAGAATCGTCCCTCAGATCGTGTATCTATCTGCGTATAAGCATCTTCGTCGATCGACCGAAGGTGTGTGCGATCCGGGGGCAGGTGCCGGTCCAAACCGGGGTCCCGATACTACGGCGGCTTCCGGTTTCATCTCATCTCAGGCTTCCCACCACGCTTTCGACCTCATCGAGGATCTCGCAGGATCTCACCAGCTCCCGCATCCTCGTATGGTCCGGATAGAGGGGCCGGTCCTCATCGAGGAAGTCGACGTAGCGGCGGATGACCTCCTTGGCCCTGGTGACACCCCGCCCGAATGTATAATCACGATAATCGAGGGCCTGGGCGGCCGCCATGAACTCGATCCCCAGAACACCGTAGGCATTCTCGAGTATCTGGGCATTCTTGATCGCGGTATTCATCCCCATCGAAACAAAGTCCTCCTGGTCCGCAGCAGCGGGTATCGATTGGATGGAGGCCGGCATCGACAGGATCCGTTGCTCAACGATCAGGCTATCGGCGGTATATTGGCTGAGCATAAGTCCCGACATCATGCCGGCACCCTTCGTCAGGAACGCCGGTAGGCCTATATTGAGGGCCGGATGGTTCAACCGGTTCATCCGTCGCTCGGACATGACGCTCACCATCGTGATCGCCGCCCCGACCATATCCATCGGGAGTGAAACGGGGGAACCCTGGAAGTTCGCCCCCGAGAGCTGGAGATTCTTCTCGGGGAAGAAGACGGGATTGTCTCCCACACCATTGAGCTCGATCTCGACCTGGCTCCGTGCATACTCCCAGGCGTCGTGCGCCGCACCTATCACCTGCGGGGTGGAACGCATCGAATACGCGTCCTGCACCTTGCATTTGAGCCTGCCGGCGGCGAGATCCCCGCCCTCGACACACTTGCGTATCGCTGCAGCAGCACGCACGGCCCCCTTGAAGCCGCGTATCTCATGGAGCTGCGGACTGTAGGGCCGGAAATTGGCCTTGAGCGCCTCGAGCGTCATGGCCGCTGCGATCTCGGTCTGTCGCAGCCATCGCTCACTGTCGTAGAGGAGTATGGCACTCATTGCGGTGAGCACGTTGGAGCCGTTTATCGCCGCAAGCCCATCCCGAGCCTTGAGCCCGGGGATGGCGATTCCCGCCCGGTCCATCGCCTCCTTGCCGTCCAGGAGCTCACCCTTGTAGTACGCCTGCCCCTCCCCCATAAACAGCAGCGCCAGCTGCGCCATAGGTGCCAGGTCCCCGCAGGCGCCAACCGAGCCCTTCTGGCAGACAAACGGTGTCACTCCCTTATTCAACATCTCTGCGAAGGTAAGGGCGATCTCGGAACGGTTACCGGAGTGTCCCTGGGCGAGTACATTGATCCGGGAGGCCATTGCTCCGCGTATATACTCGATCGGTGCGGGCTCCCCGATCCCGGCGGCGTGGTTGTATATCAGGTATTTCTGGAACTGCTCGACCTGCTCGTCGTCAAGCACTACTTCCGAGAACTCACCGATTCCGGTATTCACACCGTACATGATCTCGTGTGCCTCGATCTTTTCCTCGAGCATCGCCCTGCATACACGCATCTTTTCAAGTGCATCGGAGGAGATCTCGACCTTCTCGCCATGCCGGGCGATCTCGACAAGCTTCTCTATCGTCAAACCCGTGCCGTCCAGAACAATAGCCACGGTTACCTCCCGTATATCATCTCATTGCCAGATCACGGATGTGCCGTAACTTCTAAGTATCGTATTTTGTATAGATATTGCATAGTCTTTCCGGTGTCTACAGAAAACCGATCAAAAACGGATGAATTTTGTAGCCTTACCTCGAAACTACATAAAGTAAAGGCTATAATCATTTGCTGCTTATATTTATAATGCGCATTAGGCTTCTGGCGCATCACCGGCATACCTCGGTCCATGTACGCAACGGCGGTGCATTCTAGAGGATCAGTTTCTCCTTGTAGAGGCGGCCCCAGCGGTCGGTTGCCTCCACAACGATCTCACGAGCGCCGGGTCCGGGAAACGCATAGAAGAGGTGATCGGTATAGAGCGGCTCGACCCAGCTCCGCTTCTTCGGTCGATCCTCCCCTTTGTAGAGCTCAACGGCAAGAGGATCCCTTCCGATACCCCTCCTCATTGCACCACGCTTCTCTCCATCCTCGAACCAGATGACACTCCATGCATCATCGGCGCTCCACACATTGGCGATCAGCTCATCGGGGTGGGCATCATCGGAGCCGGGCGGATAGAGCCGCATCTGGTGTTCCACCGGCTTACCGAGGGATTTATACCGCCAGGAGAGGCTGTTCCCCTTGACCTCATAGATAGAATAGCCCTTGGGCGTACCGTCGTGGCATATGGGCCCGGTCCACCACGCACCGCACACGGCACCCGAGATGTGTATCTCGGCGCCGCCATCGACGAAATACTCGCTCTCGTGCATATGTCCGCACACAATGTAGGCCCTGTAGGATTCGAGCAAGCGATAGAGGAGCTCGCGGTTCGTCACGATAACGTCGAGACTGAGTCTTTCCGACCCGTGACGAAGAAATTGTAGGTTGAATGTCGGAATGTGGACTAAGACGACAACGGTTTTTCCCGGCTCTACACACGAGAGATCCGCTTTGAGCCAATCGAGCTGGGCCTGATCGATATAGCCGATGTAACCGCCGAACCAGAAGATATCATCCAATACGACGTAATGGACCTCGCCCCGATTGAACGAGTAGTAGGTGGGCCCGAAGTAACGCATGAAGGTCTCGAACGAGGTCGCATCGGTGAGCGCTTCCACTTCGACATCATGATTGCCGGGTACCTGAAAACAGGGAATCCCGATCGCCTTGACGGCACGCTCATACTCCGGGAAGAGATCGAGACGGTCGTACATGATATCTCCGCATGCCACACCGAAGACGTGCCGCGGGAAGAGCCCGCTTGCCGTCTCTCGGATATCGGGAACCGCTTCCCTGTGCAACAGCGAGACATCGTCCGCATCCTGTGTCTGGGGATCGGCCATCAGTAGAAAAGCATGCTCGTCATCCGCATATTCCAACCGTTCGAGTGAAAACGACACGGTCTTCTCGTCTCCGTTACCCGCCGGTACAGGCTGGTAAAAACGGGCCGTTCCCGGCGGATTCAGTGGAATCGCATATCCCGACGGCAGTGATAGATGCACGAACCGGCGAAGCGATGAAGAGACCAGGAAAAAGGTTCCGTCACGATCGGATCTGACGACCGTCAGGCCGTCGCTCACGGCCACACCGCCGATGCCGCGTCCGTTCGAACTGACCCTCCCGCGGATTCGGATCGGCCTGAAGGGTTCCGTTGTGGTCCCGGAGGGATGGAAGGCATCGGCCAGGATCCTCTCCGCCCAGAGAAGGCCCGCGGCGGAGAGACCTATCTGACTCAAGAAGGTTCTTCTGCTAGTCATAGCGATACACCTCACAGGCAATGGATCATTCATCTATTACGGAGACACTAGACGGGAAAGGATTGCCGGGCAACTAAAAACCACGGTGTCTGGATAGCCCATGGAGATACGAACCGGACATGGAGCCGTGATGGTCGGCCGACCGTGGAACACCACAGCGGCGATGGATCAACCGAGGGAGCTCGGGTAATTGACCGTGGAACATCACAGCGGCGATGGATCAACCGAGGGAGCTCAGGTATCGCTGTATCTCACGACGAATCTCTTCCCTTATATTCGCCCCCCTGCCCGCCAACCGCTGGAGTGTAGGCCTATCGACATAGCGGACGTGAATGAACTTGCGCAGACTCATAAGGGGTATCTTCGATGGATTCATGAGAAGGTTGAATGGAACATCCTTGTTCACAATGCCTGTATAGAGGTCGCGCCTGTTCGCGATAATCGAAAGTATCCTCGAAGAGCGGGACCGCAACGCGATTGCCGAGACAACGCCTGGCTTGCTGATCGCCTGCGGATTTTCGAGGAGTTCGGCAAGGAAGTTGTCGTTGTCTATGTATGTCAAGACGAGCGACCGGTAGCTTGCACCTCCGAATTCAGGGAGTTCGGTCCAATCGATCTCACGGAAATTCTCGTCCTGATCCACGAAGGGGGCCGAAGGAGCATGCATGAAATCGATGCGCAGAATCCGGTCCCTGATATCGAATCCGGGGAGCTTGAGCATCTTGCCGGGCTTCTTACCTGCCGGGATCATGACTTCCAGTATGCCCTTTCCAGCATACTCGGTAAAGAGTGAGAGGCAGCTCATGCCATCGGGGGGTACCTTCGTTCGGCGCATGAGGGGATGAACCATCAGCGCCCTGAGAACGGCCGTCCCCGCCACGAGCTGCGGATGGGGGTGTGTCTTGCGCATCTGACTTTCGAAGAGATCGGCAATGACAGTGCCGGCCCCGCTCTCACGGAGTGAAGAGACGATCCGATCCCATCTGTCCCCGAGCTTCCTCTTGAGGAAAAGCGTCGAGCCCCCGAATTGCTCCCCGGCCTCCTCTACCGCCTTCATCCGCCACTTGTTCTTCTCGCTGAGTGCGAAGAGATAGACGATCTCGTTTCCCTTCTTGTCCAGGTCGAGGTTCGCGACCGACATCTTTATGCGTAGATCGACCGCCTCGAGCTCCAGCTTGGCCCGCTCGAGCATTGCACTTTCCCAACGCCTGTCGGGGTTGTCCAGAGCGAGCTTTACACCATCGCTCCAGCCGAGCCATGGAGCATGCTCGGGCGTGGTCGCAGCGTTCGGCAGCGGCTTCGACATCGAGAGCATGAGTACCTTTTTTTTAAACCACTCCTCGCTCTCCCGGAGACCAGTTCCCGCAACATTCTTCTTATAGATTCGCCCCATCAGTCGGGTCACGTTCCTGAATTCGGAGAGCTCCTCGATCATCCGCTCGATCGGAGGAATTGCGAGGAGCATCGCGTACATGAGCCGCAGACCGGCGAGCTCGTTCGCCACCGTCAGGGCGGCGATCCGCAGAATCTCACGGTGGGGCTCTTCGGAGGTCGCGAGATAGTTGCTCAGGGCATTTGCTCGTTTGTATACACTGCCGCTGTTACTGAGTTCGACGAGTCGATCCCGAACGTCACCGGCAACCTTTTCCCGGTAGAGCTCGTCCGTATGGCCGGCGAAGGGAAGATCGGGTGGGAACGGAAGAACCTTTCGTCCCGCCACCTTGTCGTCATACGATATGGTGCGTACATTACCCATTGCCAATATACCTAGCATGAATGATTCCAAATTCCCCGCTCCTACCTATAATTTTACCCGGACCTGCACATCCCCCTCGACCTTCCCCCCATGGCCGACACCGAGGCGATAGGTCGTGCGAAGTGCCCCGAACGTGCACCGAATTCTGAACACCCCCCTCCCACCGCTTCCATATGCCCTATGCCACGGATACGATCCCTCGAGGGAAGGCTCATAGATGGAAAAGGACAATCTACCGGTGAACGACCGATATACCGCATAGAGTGCCGTGCAATCGACTCTCTTGGAAGGGATTTCAAAGTGGAGCACCGGCGCGATCATGCCCCCCGACAGGTTCGATCCCCGTTCGTATTGGCACGTGGTACCGAGGGTAACCATACGGAGCGCCCGCCATTCAGCCGAAATCTTCACCCGCCTCGAGGAGGAGTATTCTACATCCGGGGGACCGGGAACCGGTATGACACCATCCGACCGGTACGAGCTCCAGCGGAACAGCGAACGAATCTTCACGGGGCCCCAGCGCTGTGCGAGCTCTATCCGTACCGCATGTCTGCCCTGTTCTTCGAACCGCTCGAAGGATGCGCTCCGATCGAAGGCGGCGTTCAGTTTCAATCCCGACACATCCAGCCCCCTGATCACCAGTGAAACACCCTTTTGGGCAGCGTCATATTTCACCCGCCTTCCGGCGACAGACCCGAACCTGCTCGCACTTCTGTATGGAATCTCATAGAAGAGAAACCCCGTATCGAATCCCTTCCCCCGAAGCAGCACCCCCCACCCACCGGCACGTAGCATCCCCCCAATGCCTACGGCCTCGGCTCCGATGGTAAGTCTTCCCAGGCGGTACCGTCCATCAAGGCCGTAGAGACAGTCAGTGCCATAGAATGGGTCGTTGGTCATGCTCGAACCGATCTCCCAGCACCGGCCCGTGTAGACGGCCCTGATACCGGAGACCATCATGTCCTCGTAGACGATCCCGGTCGATTTCCAGAATCGACGAACTCCACCGAAGGCCAAGAGGTGCATCCCGCCTGCATAGATATCGGCACCACCACCCCGCATCGCGGCCCCGAAGAACGAGGTGCGCCCCATGAATCCCCGATAGATCCCGACCGGATAGCCTGTGGTAAACGGATACGACGAAACGGCGCCGCTATAAAGCAGCCCCATCGCGAAATCCAATGCGAAATCCCCGGCATGGAAGCGAAGCCTTCCCGATAGGAGCCGCCGCGAGAGATAGAACGACGTCTGTGATCCGTGCGTATCCGCCCGGATACGGGCGGTTGCCCGGTACCCCTCTCCAGCGATGGCGATATACGCCTTTCTTCTTCGCTGGCAGCCGGAGGTGATACGTTCCTCCGCCAGCCTCGCCCTGAATCGAAGCGGGAGCCTCTCGGGCAGCACACAGAATTCCTCGAAACGGTACAAACGCTCCCGGTCGTGCGGCGTGAGACGTCGGATCCATTGTGCCGGTGAACCGCCGGATGCACGGGCCTCCACCACCCTTTCGGCGAGATCGATCGGGAAATCCGGTATTGAACACAGATCCTCAACGCTGGCCGTTCCGAGGTCGAGCGGGCACTCCTTGAGGCGCTCCATCATCTCGTACTCTTCCTCGGTGACACCCAGGCGGCCGCCATCGCCCGGTGAAGCATCGTGTGGTAGCGGGCTCGATCTCCGTGACGGGCGGCAGGAGGCGATCGAGAGAACGGCGAGTACAAGGCACAGGCATCTTACCATGACCACACCTTCCCCGCCCCCACGGAGCGCGTCGGGCCCAGAACAGGATGGTACCGGCTGGCCACACCACACACGTAGGAGATCGGAGCCGTAACGATCCCCCACGTGACCTCGTCCGTATCCAACCGGTAGCCCGAGAGGAGCGTGAGCGATTCGCACAAATGGATCATCATACCAAAACGATGATCGTCGTGGGATGAACCCCATAGATTGCGTTGGTAGAGCAGGGATATCAATTCGATGCCGGCCGAGAGCCTGAGTATCCAGCTCGTGGATGGGGATGAACCGCTGCCGGCAAGAGCTCCTTCGAGCCCGACGGCAGCCCGGCTCAAGACCGCACAGGAGACCGAGAGAGACACCGACATCTCCGTCTGTATGGGATATCCCTCGACCTGCATCAACGTACAGACCGGACGAACCCCCAGGCGAAGGCGATCGCAGAACAGAATCTGACGGTATTCGAGCGTAACGTGATCCTCGCGGTACAGCGTATGATCGAGGGCGGACCATCCGAACCAGCAAGCACGCTGTGGCGTGCGCATGCCTAATCGAAAGGAATAGACCAGGAGATCATCGATCGAATAGGGATTCGAGCATGTCGAAAGCAGCGCGATACAGCGGCGGTTCCCGCGTAGACCGATCCAGTCGAGATCCTCGCCCGGCGGCAGTGTACCCCCCCTCCCCTCGACCCATACCCAGGTTCCCACACATGCAGCCCGGCACCGTGCGGTCGTGAGTACCGAGAGCACGAGAACGACGGCAAGACACCCAGTCGGCAAGAGATTCCATACCGGTCGACCTAGGGACCGCCATACCCATCGTACACCGCAAGGCAACCCGTTTCCTTCCTGCACACGCCACCTCCCATCCCCAAAAACTCCACAACAACGATGTACAGACCCGTTCGTACGGGAACACCCCTCCCATCCCGTCCGTCCCAGCAGCAGGAAAATGGTCGCGCCCCACCCTCCTCACCGTACAGCCGCCGGACCTCGTAACCTTCCATGTCAAATACCCGAACGAGAAAACCATTCTCGCCGCCCCTGCATGCCCCCGCGATCTCAACCGTCCGATCCCGTTGCATGCAGAATGGATTCGGGGAGATTACAAGAGTACTTGCATCAAATCCCACCTCACCGCCCACGGAGTTCTCCCTGCCGGGCGTCGATCCGTACGCATGCCCGCACCGGTGCCACAATCCGCCCGGATAGGAACTGCAGGCATGCCCGGAGAAACGCTCGATGGAACGACCCCGTTCGTCGCCGATAACGTCTCCGTAGCCGACCCGCTCGGCCAGCCACCCCGATTCGTCCGCCAGTTCAATACGATCGGCCTCCTCCCCCGTACTTCGATCGTTGAGAACGGGCCATCCTCCGCTCACACCGTATACGGGCACCGTCCCCCCGATCCCCTCCCGGATCACCCGGTCGGGATACTGAGCTAGGATGAGATACCCTCCGGGTTCGATCCAGAGGTCATGATCCGATATCAATCGCCACATCCCCGTGCGGTCCCGCATCGACCATCCGTTGATGCAACACGGCCGGTTCCCCCTGTTCAACAGCTCTATCCACTCGCTCCCCCCGTCGAGGGGGCGGTACATGATCTCGTTGATGACGATCGTGCCGGGTGAGGTATGCTGTGTGGCCCGCGCCGTATCGTTCGCGGGATTCCCGTCACTCTCGCTTTCGATGATCGATTCGAACGCTACGAGTTCGGAAGGGGGAATCGATACAGTGATGGCGAACGAATCGGTACGTGCACCCGAGAGCACGCATCGTTGCCTGATACGATCGTATGCGTACGTCGCGCCGCGTACGTATACGGCGATCTCAACCTCCACCATGGAGGTAAAACGGTACAATCCGATATCCTCGATGCACAGCACCTGAGTACTCGAACCGCCGCGACACGGCGGCTCGGGCTCATTGGAGAACGCGAGCCTGAGGTCATTCGAATGGAAATTTCGTACACCCGGTGTCGGATCCGCGGGAACCAGATCCGTACCGTTGCAACCGGTATCATGACCATCGGGTCTCCGGGCTAGGCTCGATCCCGCCTCTACATCGGCCGCCGGCTCTCCCTCGAACGGTCCCTGTAATCCGAGGTCCCCATACCCGACAAGATCCACGATCCGGCCGTCGATACTGAGCCTGATCGCATCGGGACCGTTCTCCAGAGTGCCGGTAAGGAGCAGACCGGGGGACGGGTTGCGCCCGGAACCTGCAATGAGGAGATACCCACCGGGTACGATCTCCAATCCATCCCGGGCGTACCATACGGTGCGTGTCCCGCCGGTTCTCCCGTCTATGAACTCGAGATATGCTCCCGAGAGATCGCACACGAGGTCACCGGTCGCCAGGAGCTCGACAAACTCCCACCCCTGATCGCTCCCCGGGTGATCGTAGTAGAGTTCGTTGATTACCACTTGCGAACGACACGCCAACGGTGTGCCCAAAACCAGGAATGAAAGAGAACAAGATACAATAACGAGTAAGTAATCTGTAATGGAGATTTTTCTTGGCAGGTTCACCCACATCATCCACCACCACCCCTCTACACGACACAGAGTGTACACCAGCCTGCTACCCGATGCAACAGATAATGTACCGCTCTATACCAACCCCCACACCTTTCTGAGAATCCACTCCGATGCGAGTAATAGAACGACACCGACGAAGAGCAGTGGATGTTGTCGCATTGGACGCACCGCCCGCCGCTCGATCTCCTGCGGTTCGAATCGAAGCGACTGGACAAGCGAAGGAAGCTCGTCCCCCTCCATGAATCGACCACCGGAGATACGGGCGATGTACCTGAGGAACCGGTTGTCCCTCGAGGTTCGCATGAACTCCACGGAGACCGGGACCACACTGATCGTCACATCGCCCGTGAGCCCTTCACCGGAAGCCCTCACAACCTCGGCTACCACACGGTACTCGCCCGGCGGAAGCTCTTCCAGCTCGGCCTCGAACATGCCGACCTGCCTGGGATCGGGATCGAAGAGAAAGGTGCGCACGATCCGCTCCCTTCCCTCCACCTGCTCGATCACCTCTCCCCGCACACCCTCCACCAGCCGTTGCTGGCGAAGGTAAACTGAGAGACGGATTCTGTCACCGCGCCGATACACCGTTCGATCGGAATCCACTTCCAGGGGAGGCAGATCCGCTCCCTCGGCGAGATACTGGATAAGATTTGAGAAGAATGCATCGTATACAATCCGTTCACCCGCCCCCACGAGCTTCCACCGCCAGAGGGGGAATCCGAGCACAACGGCGGAAAGCCCTTCACCGTAACGCTGAAACGCAAAGAAGGGATACGTCTTCCTCCCGCCCGTAAGTACCAGGGGCACCCGCGCGCCGGCGGTCACCTCGAGACCCGAGACGGCGGCCGTAAGCGGCGGTAGCGCAGCCAATCCCCCATGCTCCTCGAGGGCCGCAGCAACCGGATCCATCCCCCCACCTGCAACGGCCTCCACGGCAAGCTCGCCGGTTTCTATCTCCCTCGCACCTACCGATCCGACCGGTAGAAAGTCTTCGAGTACATTCATTGCAGGTGCCCACCGTAACGGTGAATTCTCGCCCCCCAGCACCAACAGGGACCCTCCGGCCCGTACGTACGTTTCGAGTACACCGGCTGCCCGAGGATCGGTGAGTATCCTCGTGTCATCCTCGACGATTACGAGATCGAATCCGGAGAGCCCTGCCGCGGTCGCCGGGAAGCTCCAGGATCGCATACCAGGAACCGTAACAAATCCCCTCTCCGGAAGATACGTCACGAATTCCGCCTCGAACCGTTTCGTACGCTCGGTGAGATCTCGCAGAAAGGTCATATTCCAGTCCGCGTACTGATCGAGGAAAAGAAAGACGATCTTCGCCTTGAGCACCTTGATCGTTATGGACTCCGTGTTGTTCTCTTTCCATTCCTCGTCGTCGAGCGGGACGGCGGTTATCACGAGCCGGCTGTCCCCTTCGGTGTCGGGCACGTATTGAAACGATGCATCGAACCTTTCGTCGTTGCTCTCGATGCTGACACGTTTCCTGCTCTTTGTAACGCCATCCTGTACGAGCTCTATGTCGACGTTCCTGCCGGCACAGCCCGTCGCCGAGAAGACGGCTTCGATCCCGGTTTCCGCCCCCGCATAGGTAAGGCGATCATAGATAATATCCACCACCGAGATATCCGTGCCCTCCAGGGTATCACCGAATCCAGCCGTATACACCGGCACGGGCAACCGGGACCCCGTTGTCGTCATACCTCTCGAAATGCGACCATCGGAAAGCAGTACGACCGCAACGAGGTTCAGGGTCCGGTACCGCTTCAGGGCCGTGGTAACGGCACCGAGGATATCCGTTCCCTCTCCGGTAACCCTCACGGTGCTATCACTCGGGAGTGGCACCGGTGAAAGCTCGTTCGAGAAGGGTACAACCTCGATCCGGGGATCCGACCGCCCGTGCAGCACGTCTCGAACCCGCCCGAGCTGTCTTTCCGCCTCCTCGATCCTGCTCACACCGTCACGGTTACGGATACCCATGCTCTTCGATCTGTCGAGGAGTACCACCATGAGCGGCTCCTTGACCTCACGGGAGAAAGAGATCAATACCGGATTCATCACGAACGCTGTGAGCAATATGAAAGCGAGTACACGTAATACGGTGAGCACCGCCTTCCGTGATGGAGAAAGCGGTGGAAAGGTCCGCCGGTAGATCACGATCGAAACGACCACGAGACAGGCACCGAGCACGAGCTTCCAAACCTTTAGATCGAATGCCAGTCTCTCCCCGATATCGAACATAACTGCTGCCTTTCCCCCTGCTACCGATCTCAGAGTGTAAACGAGACCGGTGGCCAGTGCAAGCCGTACGGTGCAGAGGGGATCGGCATCCTCGCTCTGAGAATTGCCTTTGCTTCATCTGGTTGGAATTGAAGTGCTCGAAGGAGTCGTGCGGACCGTTCGCCAGTGGAATAAACGCTTACATTACGGATACGTCAGGATTCAACGGTCGCATCGTTGGAGGATGCCACACTTGTTGCATCGTCGCGTTCTTCATCGACTCCCCCCTCCACCCTTCCCGTCGGGAGCGCACCGAAGCTCCCGACCGCATCGTCCAAGGAATCGAAGCTTTCCAGGATCGTTTGGAACTCCAGGAGCTCAAAGACCTCGTATACATCCGCCACCATCTTTGCCAGCTTCAAATCGCCGCCATTCTCCCGGATCTTCTTGATCTCGCTGATAAAGATGCCCCATCCCGCCGAACTGATATAGTTCACACCACCGAGATCGATAACGATATTGAACCGCCCCTTGCTGAGAAGGCGTTTGAGGCTCTCTTCTAGCTCGGATGCGGTCGTCGTGTCTATATACCCGTCAACGGATACTATCGATACGTCGGGATTGTCTTCGGGTCTCGAAAAGGCAATATTGATGTCTTCCATTGCGACCTCGCTCTTTCACCTTCGATCGATTCTACCCAAGCTTTGTATTCTCCTGTTTCGTAAAGGCGGATATCGCCTCTTCCTTTGAGCTATATGGGGTCAGCAAGGCATTGAACTCGAGAAGATCGAACACCTCGCGAACATCCGGATGCATACCAGCCAATTTGATATCACCGTTTCGCCCGCGCACACCTTTGATCTCACCCACGAAGATACCCCAGCCGGCCGAGCTGATGTAATGGACATCATTCAGATCCACCACAAACCTGACGCTGTTCGATGCGATAAGCTGCTTGAATTTCTCCTCGAGGAACTGTGCCGTTCCAGAATCCACGAGACCACGCAGCTTGAGGACAACTATATCCTCGACCCGATCTTCCTCTATCATTAATCTATCCATACCCTGTGTTACCCGTGTTGAGGTTCCTCATGAAAATCTAGCAAACTTCAGTCCAACAAGGCCTTCAGAAGGATAAAAATACCCTGCCGGTCGTTCTCCGCTAACCTAAGGTTCTTCTGTGCTTTCTTGTAATTATTATTGATCTCAAGTGCTTTCCGGAATGCCTCGCTTGCCATATCCATTAAAATCTTGCATTTTGCAGTATAGAGAATCCCGAGGCTGTTGTACCCATCGGCGAAAGAAGGATTCTGCTCGATGATCCCCCGAACGCGTTTCAGGTAATTCTCGATGCTCCCTTCCGAGAGCTCCTCACCGCCGTTGATGAGCATCAGGTAGAGCTCGAGTACGATATCATCGATACCCTCTCTCCTTGTGTTACCCCTGATCTCACCGAGGGCTTCGTAGGTTTCCTCGTACTGCTTCTCCTGGAACAGCCGCTTTGCCCGATCGAGTGCTTCGCCCTGCAGGAAAGGATTCAGCTGTGAGGCACGCTCGATATTCTGGGAGAACTTGGTGTCGAGATCCTTCGAGAGCTCATAGTCCTCCTTGACTATCGTATTGAGAAGATACGCCCTAACCAGGTTCAGGTAGGGTTCCCCGTAGTAGATATTGAGTGCGATGGCTCGCTTGAAGCAACTAATCGCCTCACGGCACTGCTTTCTCGATAGGTATATCTTCCCGAGCAGGTTGTGCATATCGGGGTATTCCGGATTGATGGCGATCCCTTTCAGTATGGCCTCAAAGGCTTTCTCGTGCTCACCCATTTGCCGAAGCGACTCTCCTATCACCACATACGGCTGCGAGTCCCTGTTACCCTTTTCGATGGCGAGCCGTGCCTCCTGGGCGGCCTCGGCATAAAGATTTCTCACGAAGAGTGCCTGAGCGAGTTTCGAGTGAGGTAGCGGATCGTTTGAGTTCTTTACTTTCTCCCGTGCCCTGAGTAGCAACCGGAATTTATCCTTGTTAAGCTTATGGGTATTTTTCGTGAGAGTTCTGAGATCGTCGGGATCGGATGATGCATCGATACCGCGTGTAACGGTGTCGAATAACGTCCCGTTCTTGAAGAATGAGCTCTGGATGACCTCCTTCTGTGGGAGCAGGCTCGTCTGCAGAAAATACTTACTCCCGCCGTGGTCTATTTCTTCTCTGAGCTCGAAGCTGTCCACAACAACCTCCTCGGATGCTACTCATGATAGCATACCCTACCGGCCGCCGACAAGCAAAGGAACGGCCGCCACGGTGCACGGGTCGAATCCTCTCAGCAGCAATCCAGAATCTCCTCCGTCAGGCGGTAGTAATCGAACGCACCCCTAGAAAGCGGGGCGTGCTCGTATATCGTTTTATTGTAATGAGGTGCTTCACTCAATGCGGTGTTTACGCGAATGACCGTATTGAATATTCTCCCCGAGAAACGCTCCCTGATCCGTCCGAGCACCTCCTTCGATATCCTAGTCCTGGCATCGTAGAATGTGGGCAGTATTCTGAAGTTCATCGAGTCATTGCCGGTACGTTCCTTGATGTCGTCGATAACCTCAACCGTCTGCCTTGCTCCTACCTGCGAGAGGTAATCCATGGCGATCGGTATAATGATGAGGTCACAGTATGCCAGTGCATTCACATTGATCAAATTGACCGAAGGCGGGCAGTCACAGAATACGAAATCACAACCCTGCAAATACCTGAGCGACTCACGTAGACGGTGCTCCCTCTGTTCGCTCCCCCCGAGCTGTAATTCCACCTCGATGAGTTTCCTTCCACCCGAGTCGATAATATAGAGGTTATCCCTGACCTGAAGGATCTCCACATTCCCTGTGGTGAGGAGCTGAGCGAGACCCCGCCGACCGTAGACACCGAAGGTGATCGCCACGTTCCGTTGTGGATCGCAATCGATGAGCAGAACCTTATTTCCGCACAACGAAAGCCCGTGTGCCACATTGATTGCGGTGGTGGTCTTGCCGGTGCCACCCTTCATCGTCATGACGGCGAGTTTTTTCATGAATCACTTCTTGCGCCGCTTCTGTTCCCTGTCCCGTTCTGCAAGTTTCCTGCCGTAATCCTCCCAACCCGTCTCCCTGATCTTCTTGTCCTTGTCTTCCCGAAGATCGATCCCGTTGTCAAAGTCGATCACGGCCGCGCTGTCCCCCATCTGTTCCCCGGTGCGGGGGGTGAGGGGCTCGATATCGGTCTTCTCCAACCGGATCGTCCCCTTCTTGCCCATATACTTCTCATCTCCCTCTTTCTCGTCCGCTTCACCCGGCTGCGAGCTGTCCCTCCTGTGCTCATCCGAGACGATCTCTTCGATCGCTTTATCGACGTCCAGGAAATGCCGAATCAACGGCTCGAAGCCTAGATCCCTGAATATCCTGAATATCGGCTGGCTCATGCCGGTGATCGCCAGCGTGCCGCCGATCTCGCTGAAGCGCTGCACATACTTTATGATGACGCCCCATCCGCTGCTGCTGATGTATACCATCCCGGCACAATCGAGGAGGAGGTACCGATAGCTTCCATCCATGCATCTCTCGAGATGCGCTTCGAGGTACGCCGTTGTGCACGCATCGACAACACCCTGTATGTGTTGAATTATCAGGCCTTTAACCTGATTGTGGGAGATCGTGATCTCGAGATTGTTTGTCGGCTCGAAAACGGAACCGGTGGTGGAAGCCGCTTCATATCCCCCCTGGACCGGCTCGGTAGCCGCCCCGCTTATTGAAACCGCTTCCGACACGGCCGCTTCCCCCACGGATGGAGCCTCGTGCTCGAAATCGGTTATCGCCTCGGCGAGGATACTGAACGATCTCATGATCGTATCGAATCCGAGCATGTGGAAGATGCTACCGACCTCCTGATCCATCCCGAAGATCTTGATATCCCCTCCCTCCCGACGGATGTCGTTGATCCTGGATGCGAAGACCCCCCACCCGCTGCTGCTCACATACTCCACGCCCGACATATCGACAACCAACTTGTTCTTCCCCTGGCCGATCAAGTCGTCCATTATCGAGCGGAGACTCGAGCAGCTTACCGTATCGATGAGACCATTCAGATACAGAACCGTTATTTCGCCGTGCTCACCGACCGTACCCGCTTCTATGCGAAGCGGAGTCCACACCGCCTGCCCTTCCTCTCCCACAATCTCCGTGGGACCGACCTCGGTGATGCGATGCTCCAGAACCACCTCCTCCGCCCGTGCACGCGAGATCTGCTCTAGACGGTCTTGCCTCGCTTCGAAAGGCAGGGAGAGATACTCGACGGCTTCATCGACGTTCTGGAAGTCCATGATTATATCCTGAAATCCGAGCAGCTCGTAGATATCGTACACCTCGGGAGACATTCCAACCAGCACTACATCCCCCTCCCCCTCACGAAGCTGTTTCACCCTCCCGATAAATATCCCCCATCCACCACTGCTGATGTACGAGACATCCTCGAGATCGACGATAACCATGCGGTAGCCGTACTCGTATATGCTCTCGAGGAATCCCTCGAACTCGCTCGCCGAGGACGAATCGAGCGGTCCCCGAACCGTAAGCACCACGATCCCGCCCTCGAGCTCCCGTGTCTCTATAAGCATGGTGACGGCATCTTCACTCTCGATATCCATCGAACGTACAAGCTCGGTTTCCCCGGACACAGGTATGAGTTCCTCCGCTTCGGCACCCGCAGGCAGCGGTTCCGGAGCCTCAATGCGCCCGGGTTCGACCGCCGGAACCTCACCCGGTTTGAATCGTTCAATGGGAGAAGCGAGAAGCGACTCGTATTCATCATCCGTGATGATCCTGTTCCGGCGCAGATACTCGAGGCGTCTCTCGTATGTGTTCAACCTCATCCGCTTGAGCTCGTCGTAGATCAGCGAGGGGGTCAGCCGATGCCCGTCGCCCAGAATCTTGGCGATACGCTTTGCGCCATACTGCGGATAACGCTTGATGATCTCGATGATCCCTTTGCGCTGTTCGAGATTTACCCGCCTGATCTCGTGCTCCTTGCGAAGGGTCTTGTTCTTGAGGCCGCGCTCTCCCATTTCAAGGAGGCGCCGCCTGTAACGGTAGTACGTGGAAGGAGAAACCTTCATCCGTGCACATGCCTCTGCAACGGAGAGACCCTCCAGGTCGACGAGGTCGAGCAAGCGCTTGCGGATACCGAAGAGCACGTCGTCTGCCATGAGCTTCTCTTTGATGGCGACAACGGTGATATCATCGTTCTGTGCCATATTTCCGGTGAATGCCGCGATATCCTCGTTCAGGCGATCGATGAACTCTTCCGGCGCGAGCCTGCCGTATCGCTTGATCAGCCTGATCAGGCGCTCCTCGCCGTACTGCTCACGATCTTCATTCATCGCCTCCGTGACACCGTCGGTATAGATCACGAGCATATCATCCTTCTTGAGCTTGATCTTCTCCACATCGATAGATCGCCTGAAGAGCGTATCGTCCGGAAGGCTGATGCCGACGGGAAACCCCCGCGGATTCAGGAAGAATGTTTCATCGGATTCGGCCCGGTAGAGGATCATTGGATTGTGGCCGGCGCTCGCATAACTGATGATCCTGTTCTTCGAATCGAGAATGACATAGAAGATCGTTACGAACATCCCCTTCTTCATATCCTCGGTAACGAAATCATTCATTCTGGCCATTACCTCGGCAGCCGAGAAATTACCCCTCGCCTCCATACGGAGCGCCGTCCTGATCATCGTCATAACGAGCGAGCCGGGAACCCCCTTCCCGGATACATCGGCGACCACCACACCCGTCGTATCGTCGTCGACATTGACGAAATCGAAGTAGTCGCCGCCCACCTCCTTGGCTGCGCGGTAGAGGCTGCCGATATCGTACCCGCTGACTCGCGGCACCTTCTTGGGAAGAAGGGTCTGCTGTATCTCCTGTGCGACCTGCATTTCCTTCTGGAGCCGCTCCTGTTCAACCACGTTCTTCTGCGCTTGACGGAACTTCGCCGTTATCTCGTTGAAGGCGCGTGCGATCTCCCCGATCTCCTTGGGGCCCTCAATCCTGATCTCGTCATCGAGTGATCCCTCCCCGATGGCACGTACACCGTCCGTGAGCGCCTGGATCGGTTTGACCAAGACGGAGATGAGTAGATAGATCAGAGAGAGTCCCACGAGAAAGATACCCAAGAGGATAAGTGCCGTCTTGGGTCGCGGATCGCTGATCCCCTTCTCCACCGTTGCCGTCGACACGCCGAGGACCACCCGCCCGAGAACTACACCACTTTCCGCACTCCCAGCAGAGAGTTGGATCGGTAGATGCAGCTCCTTGATCCCCCCATACTCGCGGCTTGGTATCTCGCGCCAATCCCCCTCCACCGGAACCTGGCGGACTTCGGGAGGAACATCGTACCGCTCGAAAAATTCATCGATCTCGTTCGAACATACGATGATTCCATCGTTATTGACGATACGGGCGTAGAGTACGGCCGGTTGTTTATCGATCCGCTCGAGGATAAAATCGGTCACCTTCCGATATTCGGGATCGTAGATATCATCGAGAACGAGGGCATTTTCACTCCTCGTCTCAAGCGCCTTGGCGAAGCTTCGCATACCCATCCATGCCGCGTTGCGCTGGACCTCAATCTCCCTCGTCTGGTTCATGAACTGGATCACCCACAGAAAGACAACGAGACCCAGGAGACCCAGACCCGCACGAAGACCGAACTTGAACCGGAGCGTAGACGTCCATCTCGGCCTGACGGCAACCACACCGGGTCTGGCGACCGCGGCCCCCGCCGAGCTCTTGACCATGTAGAGTCGATTCCCTGCCTCGGAGGACCGGTAGTCGATATCGTCCATCAGGCGATTCATCAGGAAGATACCGAGACCGCCCTTCTTGCCTATCTCGACGTACTGTTGGAGATCCGGATCCTCGATCTTGGACCAATCAAACGCCTCACCGCGATCGAATATACTGATCTCCACCTTGCCGGGCTCCGCCTGGACATCGATCCGTATAACTCCACCCTGCTCGTGGTAGGCATGCTTTATGATGTTCGTACATGCCTCGTCCATTGCGAGCTTCGTGTTGTTCGTCTCACGTTTCGAAAATCCGACCCGGAAACATATATCGGATATGAAATCCCTGACCTCACTGAGATTGTTCTCGTCCGCCGGGATTTCGAGGTGGAAGGTTTCGCTTTCTGTCAGCAGTTCCCGCTTCACTGTCACTCCGCCTCGGGTGAACCTATCTTCTGGAGCCTGATTTCAG
The DNA here is from genome assembly GCA_020350885.1 of bacterium. Classification (GTDB taxonomy): domain Bacteria; phylum Krumholzibacteriota; class Krumholzibacteriia; order Krumholzibacteriales; family Krumholzibacteriaceae. The sequence goes on from CP070727.1 coordinate 3,002,500, forward strand.
CCTCCTCGATATTCTTCATGACGCTCTCGTTGTCCGGATCGATCTGGAGTATCTTTTTCCATTCCTCGATGGCGGCTACATAGTCGTTCTGGGAGAAGTACTTCATGCCGGCAATATAGAGCCGCCTGATCTCCTCCTTTTCCTCGTCCGTAAGCGGTGTGATCCGCCTCTCTGCACGCCGGAGAAGCTTTCGACCCTCCTCGTGGTCGGGTTGACGCGTAAGCAGCTCGTTCAGGAACCCGACGGCCTCCGCGTACCGCCCCGCACCGAATGCGCCGACGGCTTTCTCGAACAGCTCGATCACCTCGAGTCGTGTGCTTGCGGTAGCATAATCCCTGCCGAGATTCTCCAGATATCCGCTGATCCGTTCGATGGCCCCCCTGGCTACTTCCGACTCCGGATCGATGACCAGAACGATGTTCCATTCTCCGAGTGCATCGGCATGGCGCCCGCCCCGTTCGAGCTCCCGTGCCCGCCTCCGATGTTGCTCGATACGCTCCGACAACTTCTCCTCGGTACGCGCGAGGTATTCCAACGCCTGCCCGTTCGTAGGATCGAGATCGAGGACATTCTGCCACTCGGCGCGGGCGAGCAGATACTCGTTACTGCTGTAGTATTTAAGCCCGAGATTGAAATGCTGATTGATGAGCAATGACTTCTCCGCATCCTTCGTGCGCCGCTCCTGCTCGTCGAGGATGGCGTCGCGCACGACCGAGAGTGTCTCGGCAGCCGCTGTGTTCGTCGGATCGTACTCGAGCACGATCTTCAGTTCGTCGAGGGCCCTTTCGAGCTCTCCCTCGCTCCGATAGACATCGGCGGCCCGTATATGGGACGAAATACGATCGGCGAAGAGGCTCTGGAGGCGTGTATCCTCCTCTTGCGCTCTGCGCTCGTCCCTGACCCGTATCCGTTCCTGGATCGAGGAGCCGATTCTCGCCGAGAGCGAAATCGGATGCGAGCTGCCGGCTTCCTCACGGCTGAAGTACCCGTAGTCGACCTGGAAACCGTGCCACGCAAACCCGACTCCCCCCGTGATCTGCTCAGAGTCGTAACCGACGCGTACGTGCAGCATGTCCCTGTACCGGTACTCCACCCCCGCACGCAGATCGTTGTCGGCCCGCTCCGGAACATCAAATTGCAGGGCGAGCGTCAATGCCGAGCTGTTACCGAACAGATGGAAGTAACCTGCACCGAACATGATGGTCCTGTCCACTTTCTCGCTTTCGGATACGAGCTTCGTTTCCGCACCCACGATGTCCTGGAGGTTGAGGCCGAGAATCACACCCTTCAGGACGGGAGGGCGATAGAGAAGGCCGACATCGAGTCCCGTTCCCGTATCGGAGAAATCACCCACACGCTGGCTGAGAACCTTCACCGATGAACCGAACGTCAACCTGCCCAGGAAATTCCACCACGGGTAATCAAAAGCATACCCGAGGATCACCTGGCTTTCCCGATACGAGATCTCCCCCAGATCCAACGCGGGATTCTCCTCTTCGTAGCGGCGGATGCCACCGACACCAACCGTCATCACTCCGATACCGATGGAACCGGTGGAGAGGGTGGGATACACCATGCCGACAAAATCGTATGAGGCATCACTGAAACCGGAGAAGAGCGGTATATGGTTTGCCATGATTGCCGGGTACTGGTTCAACCGCAGGGCGGCGGGATTGTAGTACAGGACGGCGGGATCGTTCCCGATCGCAGAGAATGCCCCGCCCATGGCGATCGCCCGTGAGCCGGCCCCAACGCTGAAGATGGATCTCGTCCCGCCGGATCCCTCCTGCGCCCGAGCTGCCTGCACCACTCCTGTAAGCAGCACCATCATCAGTACGGCAACACGTATCCTCTTCATATCATCCTACTTGGCGACGGCGATCTTGAATGTCGCCGAATGCGAGCCCGCCTTCACGATGCAGATATAGACACCGTTTCGTACGAGCTGTCCCCTGTCGTTTCTCCCATCCCATTCGACATCCCCGCACTCCATGTCCCCTCCCATGGCGGTCCCGCCACCTTCCTCTACCCGTTCATCATGCGTCCACACGAGACGCCCCATAAGATCGTAGATCCTGAACTGCGCCGTCGTTCCCACCGGCGCACAGTAGCTGATCTTCGTCGTCTCGCCGCCGGCCTGGAACGGATTCGGATAGTTGTGTACATAATCCTCGAACCGGGAGCTCATCACCGAGAGCTGCTCGCTTCGGAAATGGCCGCCGATATCGTCACCGTTATGTCTCACGGCGATCCTCGGCCCCGGTTCGCCCCCGGGAAGGGTAATGGAGCAGACGACATCATCGCTGCCGGCGATGTCGAGGTACAGAATGCCTTGAGGGGCTTCTTCATCGATATCGACACGTAATAGAACGGTATCCTGTGCACCGCTCGAGACGGTGTCCACATGCCCGATGACGATCGGTACGGGATTCTCAACGGGTGAAAGAGCCGTGAATATACCGTCGTTGGTTACGAGCTCGAGAGAGGAAATCGACCGCGATGGATCCTCCAGGAGCCCCCCACGCCTGTCTTCGATCTCGACGTAGATAATATCGAAACCAACGGTGTACACGGTACCGTTGTCGTATACGATCCTCATGACGGGAACATCCTGCGCTCCCTGCGGCACCAGATCGGGTGGAATAGCGTCGAGATAAGAGATGTTGGACATGGATATCCAGCCCGCCTGTGTCTGAACCGGTTGCGGTTCTCCCGTTAGGGTGTCTGCAGCCATATTCGTGTTGACATCGCGTGCCAGCGGCTCGACGAAACGCACGAATATATTCTCCGGAGGTGATTCGACCGGCGAAGCCCTGAGGCGCCAGACAACCGGCTCTCCCGGATAGAACGGCTTCAGGTATGTCTCCCCCGCACCGTCGAGGCTATAGCCCTCCGGAAGCGTGATCTCGAGCCGTGCCCCCCGCCCGCCACCGGGGTCGGTGGTATCGACAGCGGCATCACCCATGTTCTCTACAGAGGCCTCCAGGGTGAACGGCAACCTGGTACTGAGAACACCGTCCAGCGCCTCCTCGGGACCCGATATTCCATAGGAACAATAGAGCACGGCCTTCCGAACGACATCGACCTGGACCTGTGCGCCGCAGCCTGCGAACCATATCCCGGAGTTGCCGTCCCTCACATCGGTGGATAGCTCCAGCAACTCGCCGGTACGAACGTTATCGGGAGCGTCGATCGTCCAGGTTATCGTGTGCTGGATGCTCCCTCCAACGGCCGTGCTGTCGGTTCTGCCGGTAATCATGAACCCTGAAGGCACGAGTATATCCACACGCACCGAATCCGAATTCAGGGAGCGTTCGAACGTCGCCCGCAGCTGGAACTCCTGCTCGGTCGAGAGCACGTTGTCCACGGCCCCTGTCGGCGATATGATCGAGAGGGCACAGTTGCCGACGGTCGACCGGTCCTCGGTTACGACAACGAATTCGTCGCTCCGCTCGGGCGCAGCGGCGGAATCGGCCGTGTTGGCGGCGTGAGGCAAGCGGCTGATCCCGACCGAGACCGTCTCCACCGATGCATCGTGCGGGGCGGTAAGCGTCCAGGAGAGCTCCCGGCCCGTTTGGAACGGCCTGACGCGGGGCTCGACGCCGGGATCCCGAAGGGCGAATCCCAGCGGAACCGTAATGGCGATCTCACCTGTATCGTCCACATCCGCCTGGCCGGTATTATCCACCACCGCCGATACGGTAAGATCCTGATCCGTCGAGACGGTATCGTCTACGGCGCCGGCGGGGGATGATATCCAGGCGGTGCAATGCAGCGATGCGGGGAGCTGCACACGCAGGTACTCGACCGATTCGACGGCCTGTATCGGTGAGATACGTTCTCCGGTCGTTCGGGACACGGCTTTCTCTATTGCGGCCCTGAGTATCTCGTCACCTGGTGTCGATGAGGCGGTGACCTCGAATATGAATTCACCTGTCAGGCCCGAGTCGATCATCGGTGCGGCCGAGAGCAGGTTCGTCGTCGAGTTTCCCCCCTCGCACACGAGACTGACCTCGACACTGTCGAGATCGTCGCCGCCCGTATTGCTCACGACCACGGTTACGTTGAACACCTGCCCCGTGTCGATCACCGATGTATTGGGATAGAGTTGATTATTCGGTGCATCACTCGAAACCGACTCGATCCGCAGACCCGAGGGCTGTGTGACGACGATGGAGGAAACCGCCTGGGATTGATCCACGAGCTCCGGCTGGTTGCCGTCAATCCAGCCGGTCGAGGCTCTGATCTCTACGTCGCCGACCGCGCTTCCTGTCGTTGAGATCAGGTAGATCAACGAGTCGCGTGCACCGCCGGCGAGTGAGAACCCGGCACCGCCCGATCCGAACGTGTCGGGCGCCACCACGAGGTAGTCCAGGAGCTGGGAACCGTCGATATGGAAGGTGATATCGTCTGGATCGGGATCGGAGAGGATGATCGGAGCCTCCCCCTGATTGAAGAGCGAGAGCGTTACCGTCCAGTCGACCGTCTGGCCCGAACTGACCTCGGGCTGAGAAGGCTCGAACGACTCGATCAGGAGATCACCCGGTCTCTGAATGACTGCCCCGGCGGTATCGTCGGGGAACGGAGCCATGATCAACACGAGACCGGGCTCGCCCGAGTTCGCGTCGAGCGCCGATACGATGTCGGCCGTAAAGGTCTCGGGACCGCTCGAGTCGGCGGCCCTCACGAAGAAGGTGTCTCTGTGGGATACGTTGCCTTCGAGATGGGGGATCATCTTCGGCGAATTCTCTATGACCGAGGCGCCCGAACCCGAGAGGGTAACCTCGATACTGTCGACGGCGGCCTCCTCAGTATTCTCGATCTGCATCACGACGGGGAAACGCTGCGTGCGGTTCACGAACGGTGTCCTGAAGGCGCGGTTCTCGAGTGTAGTTATACGGATATGCGCCGGTTCCTGGATCTCTATCGAGCCGGAGCCGGATCCCGACTCCTCGGTATCGAAATAGGCATACAGCTGGCTGTTATTCTCGACGAAGCCCACACGTCCATGAAGGGCGAGGTTTGCTCCACCCGTTATGCGCGGTGTCGGGGTGATCTCGAAGGTGAGGTTCCTACACTCACCCCCGCCGAGTACCACACCACTCCCGTCGAATCCCGCCGGCGGCGTGTAGGTGAGCTCCGTGTCGGGATCAGCGAAGATATAGGTGCTGTCCATGAGCAGGGTCAGATCTGCCTCACCGTTGTTGCACACTTCGAGTGTCAGTGTCCACGGCGTCACCTGAGCGGATGTGACGGTCGCATGGCTCGGTTGTGCGGAGGCTATCACGGGCAGCCCCGGTTCCTGTATGAGCATCGGGCTCCAGCCGCCGCTGAAGGTGCTGTCGGCGACGGGCAGGCCGCTGTTCACATCGAGTCCCGTGATCCGCCCGTTCACCAGGGCCGTACCGGATGTCGTGCCCGTGCTGTCGACGGTGAAGACCAGCGTATCGGTCCTGCCTCCCCACAGTGTATCAGTTTCCGCGATACTGAGAGATCCGGGAGGCACAACGGTATACTCGGCGGTGCGATCCCCCGAGCCGACTATGGAGAAGGTGATTCCCGTCCCGGGCGGATCGAGATCGACGACCACCGCCGCCTCACCGTTGTTCTGGAGCACCATCTGCGCATACCAATCCCGTCCCTGATCCCTAGTGACGGCCGGCGGCACGAGTATGCGCTGAATGCTCAGCTTCGGTGCATCCTCGACGGTGATGCTGTCCGTCCCGGTATCGAGATCATCCGAAAACGGATTGCCGTTCTCCAGGCCTTCGAGATGGATCGCTACCGGATAGTCCCTCCACTCGAGCGCCTGATCGATCAGCGTCTCGGTGAAGATCAGTGTAACGTCATTTCCCCCGACAAGATTTCTGTTCGACGCCGCCGAGAGGTATGCGGTAAACGTGTCGCCGTCGGCGTCCCCGAATTCGACGTACGTCCGTTCGGGATCGAGTACGAGCATAGCATGGTCCGGATCGTCGCTTGCGATCTCGCACTCGAGCGATACGTACGTCCCACTGCTCACGACCGGCGGCCGTATGCTTCCGATGACGTAACGCGGTGCCGGCACACGCTGGAAGGTCATGGAGTCCGTGCTTGCCGCAGCATCCATCTCCCCATACACGGACCGGCCGCTGTTGTTCTCGAACGCCACGGCTGCCCCCGTGAGCACCACCCTGCCGGGACCGGCGCTACCCGTCTGCGTCACCGAGAAGTGCAGTGCACCGGACTCCGCGGCGCCGAGCCCGACACCGCCTCCGACGAGCCCGGCTGGATTCGCCACCTGGTATGCCGCCCAGCCGGGAATAGATACCCATGTGGAATCGATATCGTCCGGACGCAGTGTCAGGGCCGATCCGCCCCTGTTCTCCAGTGTCATCTCTATGATCCAATCCTGTTCCTGCCCGATCGTCACGGAATCCTGCAGAGCTCTCAGGGCGGTAATGAAGAGATCGGCTTCCTCCTCGACGATGACCCTGTCATCCGTCGCCGCACTCACGGGGCCGATCCGCCTTCCGCTGTTCACCTCCACACCGCGAATCTCGGCATTGATCCCGTAGGTGTCGGCGACAGAAGCGGTCTGCAGAACCGTGAAACGGAGCGTATCGACGGACCCGCCCTCGAGCAGCGTTCCGCCGCCGGCAAGTGAATCGGATCCTATATAGGTGAAATCGCCCGGAGGCGAGAAGGTGAGGTCCGTGCTGTCGGGATCGGTATCGAGCCGGAAGTCGGACTCGCCGTCGTTTACGAGAACGATATCGACGGTCCACTCCCTCGACTGATTGACCGTGGCACGCTCGACCGAGGCAACAACCCCGGTAACCGCTATATCCGCTTCGGCTTGTACGAGGAAATGCCCCTTGCCGCCGAACTCCGTCGTGGCGACGAGTGTCTCGTCACTGTTGAGATCCTTCCCCCATACGAGGGACTCGATGATCACCGTCCCGGTCGTCATCGAGCGTGTAATTTCGTCACTGAAACGGATCCGTATATCCCGGTTGTTGCCGCCGGTGATCGAATCGACTCCCGGCACGAAGTCCACGGTTTCGATCACATACTCGTCCGTCACCTCAGCCGGGACGTTGAAGAGCCTGACTGTCAGACCATCGAGCCGGACGGTTGCCTGACCGTTGTTCTCAACCGTCACGAATGCTTCCCACGGGGCGCTTTGGTCGGCCGTGATGTGATCCTGTGAAACCGTCGTGCTGGTAATCTCGAGCTGGGACGGCTCCTGCACGGTGACCGTATCCTGCACATCCAGCACCTCTCTGAACGGTACACCGTACTCCGTTCCGACGATTTCGACCGTCGGCGTGTAACCCCGTGTGTCAAGGGTATCGGATATGACCTCAGAGCGGAAGAAGAGCGTGTCCAGGCCCGGGTTCAGGAGGGTGCCCCTCTCCCCATCGAGCAGCGCCCGGTACTCGGTCGTGCCGTCGCTGAATGCGAAGGAGGTGGAATCCGGAATACAGTCGACGGTCGCACCGCCCGTGTTTATTATACCGATACTGAAGGCGACGGAGCTCCGTCTGCTCACCGTTGCCGGTGAAACGGATCCTGCGGCGTAGTTGATCGCGGCGGGAACGACGACCGTGACGGAATCGCCGAGAACGAGCGTTTCCGCAAAGATCGCGCCGTTCTCGGTCCCGTTGAACTCGAGTGTGACCGGATAGGTTCCGGGCGCATCCATATTCTGCGGTATCAGCGAGGCTGGAAACTCCAGTGACGAGGATCGATTGCCCGGCAGGGCACTCTCCTGGTCGAGCGCCGTCACGAAGGTGTCCGCCCCGTCCGTGAACCAGAGATATGTCATGGCGGAATCAAGTATAACAGCCGCCTGCCCCGCATTGTAGAGCTCGAGAGAGAATGACTGATCCTGTCCCTGAGAGACGGTCTGCGGGTGTAGCGTTTGCGCCACATAGCTAATCGCGGCCGCAGACTGCACGGTCCACGTGGCGAACCCGCCGTATTGCTCGGAGTCATAGGTAACATCAACACCGCCGACACTGGCGCGTGCGGAGGCATAGATGGTGTCGACACCTAAGCGGCAGTTCGGAAGGATAGAGATATCACACCCATACGTCCCCTGCGATCCCGGGAGCAGTGTATCGGGAAGCGGAGGATCACACACACCGGCGACATCATAGTGGCCATGTCCGAAGCTGTAGTTGATCTCGTTCAGCTCGACCAGCGAGCCGCCGTTGTTCTTGATAACGACCTTGACTTCCACCGTGCTGCCCCGGCTCACCATGGTCTGTGTCGGGATTATTGATACAATCTCTATGTGTGTGACTGAAACTGAGTTAGAGCCGGTATCGAAAGTAACGCTGTAAGTGGATTCGTAAACATCCGTACCCACGATCGAGACACGCGGTGTATAGGTGCCGCCGAGAAAATCCTCATGGAGCTCTGCTTCTGTGAAGGTGAGTGTGTCTGTTTCGAATCCGTCGAGTGTGTCGGACGCACCGAGTGAGGCGGTGTATGTATGCCCGATGCCATCGGTAAAGGAGATCGTGCTCGCCGCTCCATCGATATGAAGCCCCGTCGGGCTGTTGTTCCGGACGGCGCAGCTGAAGGCTACCGTATCACCCGGAGCAACGACGACGGGCGAGATGGAGTCCGCATATTCGCACGCGGGCGGTTCGGCATAGATGAGCTGTGCCGTACCGGTGGCGGTGCCCTCTAGGCTGGTGAATTGAACCGTGCCGACGCCGGGAACCGTCGTCGACTGGACGAAGACACGGACACGGCCGTCCGTACCTGTCAGCCTCTCGACCTCCGGTGTCAACGTATCGGCATCATCGCTCGTCACCGTGCCCAGGTCAGGAACGACTGCGACCATATGTCCGGATGTGACGACATTGCCGTAGCTGTCGCGCACCGGATCCGTCACTATGAGGGCCTTGCTAATACCGTTGGCCGTGATCGTATCGGGATCGACGGTGGAGATGCCGATCGTGCCCCCGGGAAGTCCGGGCAACACGGTGATCGTTTCACTGTAATTCAGCGGTGTACCGGTTGTCTCGGTTTCGGCCGACAGCACGAGCTGCTCCGCCACGGTATCATTCACGACGGCGGTTGCGACCCCATCCGTGAGTGTGACCGTATCGGGGGAGAAGACGGCGTTCCCGTCACTGCCGAGCACCACACGTGTCGAATCGTCCCCGAGAAGGACGTTGTTATTACTGTCGTATGCGGTGATCGTGGCGGTGAAGTCCACTCCGGCCGTCTGTACGAGGACAGCAGTGATTCCGTACCGGAAGACGGCCCCCGCACCCGTCAGGACGTTGAAATCGACCTCCTCCTCCTGTGGAGGCTGTCCGATAAAGATCGAGGCTGTGACATGGTGGGGGCCCGCCGTCTGGCTCGTGATCAAGGAGCACACCGCACTCCCGTCCGTTTCCGTGAGGACGATCCCGTCATCGGGATCACCCGAGTCATCGGACAGCTCCGCCGGGGGGTCGGGTGAATCCACTATCCTGTAGCTTACCGCCTCTTCGCCGACGGGATTCCAGAAGATGTCGAACACGGCCACACTGAGCCCCACGGTGGTGCCCGCCGTGACCGATGTATCCTGGCTGCTGAGGGCTTCTATCAATCCGGCCGGTGCATGGTCTATCGTTATAGCTGCGCTGTACGGTGCGAGCACCACACCGGCAAGCGACTCGACGGTGATCCGGTTCGTCCCCATGAGTGTGTCATAGGCGCTACCCGACGCCGTTCCGCCTTCCACCAGGAGCGTCTCTGAAGCGAATGAGACGGAAGGGACCTCGGCAACGGGGATGAGCCGGGTTGTCGAATCCGTTGTGATGAGGTTTCCGAACTCATCGTATACGGCAACATCGAAGGAGAAGGATTCGCCCGCCTCGAATTCCGTGCCCTCGACCACGACTGATGCGGAATCGACCTCGGCCTTCGGAACGGTGATGACCGTGAAGTACTGGCGTTTCAGGCTTTCCGGTACCCCGCTCTGTATCTGCGCCATGACCGTGTTCGTGCCGACCGTGGTGCCGGTCCCGAAGCGCACCGCCACTATGCCGTCGGTATCCGTCTGCTTCGTGGCATCCGCAAGCCCCCCTCCCCCTGCCTGAACGACAAATGTGACGTCCTCTTCATCGACCGGATTTTCGTAGATATCGTAGACGGCGGCACTGAGTATTACCGAGTCGCCGACGGTCACACCAGTGCTGTCGCCCGAGATCTCGACGAGGCGATACGCATCCGCATGGTCCACGAGTATCGTATCGCTGTAGCCGACGACGTCTGTGCTGTCGTCGGAGATCTCGATGCGGATCCGCTCCGCGGTGAGATACCGTATACCGCTCTCCGAGAAAATGCCGCTCACGATCGATCCTGTTCCAATGGAGAGTGTGTCGCTTGCCGGCTGACTTGTATCAGCCGCCTGCACGGCCCTGAGATCGATATCGTAGGTTGCCGTCGTGACGAGGTTATCGAACCGATCCAGCGCATGGACCGTGCATGCGATACCGTCGTCGGCGGTCACATATGTGGGTGTAGTTATATCGTAATGATCGACCGTATCGTTCGGCACGATGTCGATCGGGAAGTCGGTCGGTGTGAGAATCGATGCGGTATCGTCGACGTCGATGGTCCACGAGCCCGTCTTCGATCCCCTACCGAAGAGGGTCACCTGGCCCTCGACCAGGTCGGCGGTGGTCGTCGTATCACCGAAATCCGTCAGGCTGAACTCGAACCCCCCCTGAGGAGGTGCGCTCAGGAGGATACGGCTAACGTCCGTCGTATCCAGGTTGTTGCTGCCATCGACAGCCTCCACGAGGAACGAGAACGTCACACCGGCCTGCGATGTCTGGCCGTCGAGCACCGTCACACGCAGCTTCGTCGCACCGCTCGCCACGGTCGTGAATGTCAGATCGTCGACGCTCCCGGCCGGGATGTCGGCATGGTATGCATCGAGAATGTCGGTCAGATCGGCCGTGTCGGGTGCATGATAGGAGACCGTGATCGTCCCTGTCGCATCGGTTGTTCCGTATCTCGCCGACGGTCCGCTCGAAAAGGTCGGGTTTGAATTTGTCAGATCCTCGGCGAGGTGCCCGTCGGCGGAATCCTTTATGAAGATCGTCACGTTCTCGCCGAAGGCGAGGTTGGAAAATTCATCGCGCAGCGTGGCGGTCACCACGGTACTGTCACCGACGGTGATGATCCTGTTTCCCGGAGGGGTGAGCACGAGTGTATTTGGTGCACCGGGGAGTGCTGTGGCCGTACATTCTGTCTCCCTGTCGGTCCCCGTAGCGATCGTTGCGGTGAGTGTATCGGAATCGGTGCCGCTCACCGTTCCCAACGTCCACACGTCGCACTGGGCCCGTCCCTGCGCATCCGTTGTTGCGGTATCCTGCTGGCCCGGTGTCCCCGCCTCCGTATCGACGCTCCCGTCACCGGAAGCGGAGAACGTCACATCGACGAGAGGGACACGGTTTCCGTACGTATCCTCGACACCGACGACCAGGGGCGATGGAACGGGCTGGGCGACGGTGCCCGTCTGGCCGTCACCGCTCAACACGAAGACCGAATCGGCCGCGGCCGGATCGATGACGAGGGGGATCGCCGTGCTGGACAGGACGGCGCCGTACGATGCGAATATCGTAATCGATTCCGCCCGCTCGTCTGTCAGGCTCAATGTTGCGACACCATTATCGCCTGTCGAGAACAGGTATGTCAGTGTATCGCCATTCTCTTCTACTATGGATCCCAAGGCGGTGTGTATGCCCCAGGTGATGCGGTCCTCGATCTCCGCGGTATTCGTATAGAGCTTTACCGTGTCACTGAACGTGATCACCGTGTTGTTCTCGGCATCCCGTACATCTATGGTCACATGCGCCGGCTGTCCCGCGGTTTTCGGCCCGTCGTGCGACAGGATAAAGCTATTTACCACACCCGGCACAAACGCAATCAATACACTGTCCGCAAGCACCTGCCCCCCCGCACTCGCACGCACCCACTTGTCCTCCGCCACCGTCGATCGAACACGGCCAACCGCTACACCATCCACACCCGTCAGACCCGGCTGATCGTATATATTGCCTCCCCCCGTATCCGTCGCCGACAGCACCACCTCCGCGCCGGGGAGAGCAAACCACTGACCGTCCAGCACCGTCACCGTCACCTCTACAGCATCCACTCCATTGGCCGCCGCCGTGGCCGTGTCCACCG
>CP070727.1:3014785-3019136 GCA_020350885.1 bacterium
GCAGCTTCACAATTCTCCGGCTCACTCATTCGACCGTTACACTCTTCGCGAGATTACGCGGCTGATCAACATTACACCCGCGCAGCACGGCAATATGGTACGCAATGAGCTGCAAGGGAATCACCGCCAGTATCGGGTAGAGGAAATCGAGGGATTTCGGAATAAATATCACATGGTCCGCCATCTCGATCACCTCCTTGTTTCCCTCGTTCGTAATGGCGATGATCTTACCGTTCCTGGCTTTTACCTCACAGATATTGCCGAGAATCTTCTGGTATGCGTTGTCCCTGGGACAGATGAATACCACGGGCATGTTCTCGTCGATGAGCGCGATCGGACCGTGCTTCATCTCAGCGGCCGGGTATCCTTCCGCGTGAACATAGGAGATCTCCTTGAGCTTCAGGGCCCCTTCGAGTGCAACCGGATAATTTGCTCCCCTGCCGAGGTAGAGGAAGTTATTGTGATGGTGATATTTCTCCGCAATCTCCTTAATCGAACCGTCCGAATTCAGTATCTGCTCTACATGGCCGGGGATGGCCTGCATCGCCTCGATGATCCGCTGTCCCTCGGCGGATGAGATGATCCGCTGGCGGCCGAGTACGAGGGCTAACAGGGCCAGTACGGTGATCTGCGATGTGAATGCCTTCGTCGATGCTACACCGATCTCCGGACCGGCGTGAATGTACACACCGCGCTTGGCCTCGCGGGCGATGGTGCTACCGACGACATTGACGATACCCATGCATTCGGCCCCGCGTTTCTCTGCCTCCCGCTGCGCTGCAAGCGTGTCCACCGTCTCACCCGACTGGCTGATCACGAAGACGAGTGTGCCGTCTTCCATTATCGGGTTCCTGTACCGGAACTCGCTCGCGTACTCCACCTCGACGGGAATGCGTGACTTCTCCTCTATCATGTATTCGCCGATAAGTGCCGCATGCCAGCTCGTCCCGCACCCGATCAGCACGATCCGCCGTATCGCCCGCAACTCCTCCTCCGTAATGTTGAGACCGCCGAGCTTTGCATCACCGGTTGCCGGTATCAGTCGGCCTCGCATCGCATTCATGATCGTATCGGGCTGCTCGAAGATCTCCTTGAGCATGAAGTGTGAGAAACCGCCCTTCTCGATCATCTCGAGATCCCAGTCCACTTCCTGGATAATGTGTTCGACGTATTCGTTCTCGATCGTCATCGTATTGAAACCTTCCGGGGTGGCGACGATCATCTGTAGATCTTCGAGATAGATCACCTGCCGGGTATGTTTGAGGATTGCTGCAACATCGCTGGAGACCACGAACTCCCCCTCGCCCACACCGACGACGAGCGGAGAGCCGTTTCGGGCACCGACGATCTTATCGGGCTCGGTTGCGGAAATCACAAGAATTCCATAGGTTCCCTCTACGATCTGAAGGGCCTTCTGAACCGCGTACTCGAGCCCTTCCCCCGAATAGTACTTCTCGATCAGGTGCGCGAGGACCTCCGTGTCGGTTTCCGTGATAAATCGATGATTCTCTGCTTCCAGCGACTTCTTCAGCGTTCGGTAGTTCTCGATTATCCCATTATGAACGAGTGCGATCCTCTCGCCGCAATCGAAGTGGGGATGTGCATTCGTCCTGTTCGGTTCTCCATGCGTGGCCCAGCGGGTATGGGCGATGCCGAGACAACCGGAGAGATCGATCTCCCTGCATTTCTCCTCGAGTTGATGGATCTTGCCGGCCGTCTTCTCCCAGGTGAGCTTGTTGTCATTCACCACGGCAATCCCCGCCGAATCGTAGCCCCGGTACTCCAACCGCTTCAATCCCTCGATCAGGATCTCCCCCGTATCACCACTCTTGCCGATATAGCCGATGATCCCGCACATGTGAACACCTCTTAACTAATATCCTTTCAGATATGAACAGCTCTCATGGGCCCTATCCGCTGGTCGCTTCATTACAGGACCTCAGGATTTCACCCGCCCGGGCCACGATCGTGCGAGTTGCATCCTCAGAGCCCGTCTCTGCGATTATCCGAACGACGGGTTCTGTATTGGAACGTCGAACATGAATCCACCCTTCTTCCATATCAATCCTCATGCCATCAAGTGTATTCACCCGCCCTTTGAACGCAGATTGCAGTTCCTTTGTAACACACTCGAAATTGCCCTTAAAGGGTAATTTCTCTTTTCTGATATGATAGGTAGGCAGCATTCCGACCTTCTCGCCGAGACTCATTCCGCTTTCGGCAAGCGACTGCAGAATAAGGGCGATCCCGACCATCGCATCCCTACCGTAATGTAAAGGGGGATATATCACCCCACCGTTTCCCTCCCCGCCGACGACGGCTCCTTTCTCCCTCATTACGGCGACTACGTTTGTCTCGCCCACCTTGGATCGGTACACGGGCACTTTCCGCCTCCCGGCGACATCGTCAACGAGTCTGCTCGTCGAGAGGTTCGCCACAACGGGACCCTTCGCCTTTTCCAGGACGAAGTCTGCCGCTAGGGCAAGAGTGAGCTCTTCACTGCACACTACGCCCTGCTCGTCAACGAGGACGAGGCGATCCGCATCCTGATCGCATGCGAATCCGATATCGGCATCCAGATCGGAGACAGCTTTGGAGAGTTCCCAAAGGTGTTCGGGGCGCGGCTCCGGATTATGCGGAAACGGTGCATCGATATCGGTATAGAGCTCCTCGACCGTCACACCAAGATCGTGGAGAAGTGCGGGAATGATCCTGCTACCCGCTCCATTCACGCAATCGACGGCGGCGCGGTAGCCGCGCGAGGCGATCAATTCCCGGTCGACACAATCGAGCTCGAGAATCTTACGGATATGAACCGCATCGGCCTCTTCGTTGCGGGCGATCCCCCCGAACTCACCGGGCACCTCCATCTGCGGCCCTTCATTATGGAATATACGCTCTATCTCCTTCATCGCCTCAGCGGGCAGGAACTCCCCGTCCCGTCCTATGAACTTCAGTGCGTTCCATTCCGGACCGTTGTGGCTGGCCGTGATAACGATCCCCCCGTCCGCCCCGAGCTCCTGAACCATGAGCTCGACGGTAGGGGTCGAGGATACACCCAGGTCGATCACCGCAATCCCGTTGAAACGCAGGGTGGAGAAGAGCGCATCGGCGAGCAGCGGCCCCGAAGCACGTGTATCCCTGCCGACCACGACGAGCCCCTTGTCGACGAACCGTGTGAAGGCAGTCGCCAGTCGTGCGGCCGCGGCCGGATTTATCCCCGGGCCGACGATGCCACGGGCCCCCGATACGCTAATAATCAGCTGCATGTCACTCTCCACGGTGCACCTCTCGTCGATGGCGTACTCGAAGATATGTAGATAGAATAGTTTATAACCCGGCGGGTGTCAATCACGACCTTTCCGTTCCCACAGCGGTACCTATTTTTAACTCGACTTTCGTTGAAAAACATGTATTTTATATACGTTTATCCTCCGGTATCCCGCACATGCCGGCTTTCCGGAGACAATGAACCCGAGAGTTCAAGACTATGATCCATCAAAACGTCACGAGTATCCATTCTGGAGGAATGTAGCATGAGCGGTACACGCCAGGTTGCCACGATAGATGGAAACGAAGCCACGACGTATTCTGCGCACAAGGTCAGCGAGGTCATCGCCATATATCCGATCACCCCTTCCTCCCCCATGGGTGAGCTCGCCGACCAGTGGTCGGCCGAGGGCAGAACGAACATCTGGGGTTCGATCCCCAAGGTGGTCGAGATGCAGAGCGAAGCCGGTGCGGCCGCCGCCGTACACGGCTCGTTGCAGCGGGGCGGACTCTCGACGACCTTCACCGCCTCACAGGGACTGCTGCTCATGATCCCCAGCATGTTCAAGATCGCCGGGGAGCTGACACCGGCGTTATTCAACGTCTCCGCCCGAACGGTCGCCACCCATGCACTTTCGATATTCGGCGATCACAGCGACGTCATGGCGATCCGCACCACCGGATGGGCGCTCCTCTCCTCCAACTCTGTCCAGGAGGCGATGGATCTTGCCCTCATAGCCGCCGCCTCGACACTCGAATCGAGGGTTCCGTTCCTTCATTTCTTCGATGGCTTCCGTACATCCCACGAGGTCGCCAAGGTCGAGCTCCTGAACGACGACGATTTCAGAGCGATGATCGACAACGACCTGGTCCGGGAGCACCGGATGAGGGCCCTGAGCCCGGACCGACCCGTGATCAGGGGAACGGCGCAGAATCCAGACACCTTCTTCCAGGCCCGTGAAACGATCAACCCATTCTACACCGCATGCCCTGGCATAGTGGAAAATGTCATGAAGCGGTTCGAACGCGTCGTCGGACGCACGTACGAGCTGTTTCAGTACGAGGGTGCACCGGACGCCGA
>CP070727.1:3019236-3026541 GCA_020350885.1 bacterium
CCTGAAGAACGAGCATCAGAAGCGGAATAAGTACACGGTGAGCTGGGACGGTAAGGACAACCGTGGCCGTGACGTCTCGAGTGGAGTATACTTCTACCGCTTGAAGACCGACGAGTTCACGCAATCCAAGAAGCTGATCCTGCTGAGGTAGCTTGTTCACACGGTAGTCTAGCGACTTACCGTTTGGACTGAGCTGAAATGTTGGAGGTGAGAGTATTCTCACCTCCTTTTTTTAGGGAATGCTCTTAGTGGGGTTACGCTGTTTTGGATGCAGTATCCGTCTATCGATCCGGCACGGGACCGGCAAGATGCTTCGGATGACCCCGGTGCAGAATTCTCCTTGACCTGGTAAGTGCCTATGAATTAGGTTATCTAGGATTTAGAAACGAATTTTACGGGAGGGCTGTCGATGCTTCGTACCCTGAAGGTGGGGGACAGGCTGGACACGGTCGTGGTGGTGGCTAAGAAGGTGAGGAGGGACTTCTCGGGAGGGAAGTTTCTTCTTTTTCAATTTGCGACGAAGGAGGGGTCCCTCAAGGGTGTCCAGTGGGAACCGCCGGCCGAAGTGGAGCGCGGGATCCAGGTGGACGATGTGGTGCGTGTGCGCGGGGAGATCCAGGATTATCAGGGATCGCTCCAGCTCAAGGTGAGCTCCATCGAAAAGCTCGATGAGCTGGACTACGATCCGTCGCTCTTTCTGCCGGTGTCCGAGAGGTCCGGCCAGGATCTCTACGAGGATCTGCTCGGCATCATAAGCTCGATGGAGAATGCTCCCCTCCGCTCGCTTCTCGAGGCGATATTCGGGGACGAAGGGTTCAGGAAGAATTTCCTCAGAGCGCCCGCCGCCAAGGGATGGCACCATTCCTATGTCGGGGGCCTGGCCGAGCACGTGCACGATATGGCCCGCATCGCCGAACGGACCGCCGAGGTCTATCTCGAGGTCGACCGGGATCTCCTTCTGGCAGGCGTGCTGCTTCATGACCTTGGAAAGCTCCAGGAGCTCTCGGTAACCAACCATATCGATTACTCGGACAGGGGGCGCCTGCTCGGGCATATCACAATGGGTGTGGAGTTCGTCGGGGAGTACATCAGGGGCATCGAAAACTTCCCCGACGAGCTCGAGGTCGAGCTCAAGCACATGATCCTGAGCCACCATGGTACGCTCGAAAACGGGTCGCCGGTGCTTCCCATGTCGATCGAGGCACTCCTCTTGCATTACATCGACAATATGGACGCCCAGGTGCGGGGAGTGCTCCAGATACTGGGCAAGGCGGACAGGGCCGAAGGGAAGTGGACGGAGTATGTGCGGTTCCTGGATCGATTTATCTATCGCAGGAGTGGGGAATTGGATCGGATGAAGATGGGTAGAGAGGAGGAGAACGATGGATAGATTTCCTGCCTGGGTGGAGGTCAGCCTCGATGCAATGAAATGGAATATAGACCGGATCCGGGAGCATATCCCAGGGAACGTGCGGATCCTGCTCGTGGTCAAGGCCGATGCCTATGGACACGGCGCCGTTCGTATCGCACGTTTTGCAGCCGAGTGTGATGTCCACATGCTGGGTGTGGCGACCCTCGACGAGGGAAAGGAGCTCCGGGAGGCGGGTATTACCCTTCCCATTTTGATCTTGAGCCCGGTTCTCACCGAAGAGCTCGACCATGTTCTCGAAAATGGATTGGCGGTAACCGCCTCGACGTTCGATTTCGCGGTGGAGGCATCCCGGGCGGCCGGGCGGTGCGGCAGGCCTTGCGCCCTCCATGTCGAGGTCGATACCGGAATGGGGCGGGCGGGCCTCGGGCAGGAGGAGGCCATCGAGACCATTCAAAAGATGAAGCGGCTGGAGGGAATCGAGCTCGAGGGTATCTTTACCCATTTTCCGGCCTCGGACAGCGATGCAGACTTCACACGGGACCAGATCGCCTCCTTTACCGGAATCGTCGACACGTTGCAGGAAGCCGGTATCGCATTCACGTACATCCACTGTGCCAACAGTGCAGCGATATTGAACTTTCCGTCTTCACATTTCAACATGATACGACCGGGCCTCCTCGTCTATGGACATGCCCCCTCCGTGGTTCTCAGGGATCGAATCGAGGTCCTTCCGATCATGAGTTTCAAGACGAAGCTCGTGCTCGTCCGGAATATGCCAACCGGTGCGAGTATCAGCTACGGCCGCACCTATATCACGCCGGAACCGGTCAAGATGGGGATCGTCCCGGTGGGGTACGGCCATGGAATGAGCCACCGCCTCTCGAATGAGGGGAGGATGCTTTTCAGGGGCGAGCGCGTACCGATCATCGGACGGGTGACGATGGATATGACGATGATCGACCTCTCGGAGTTTCCGGATGCACAGGTCGGTGAGGAGGTCGTTATATTCGGAAGACAGGGTGAGGGGGAGATCACGGCGGATCATATAGCCCAGTGGGACGGGACACTCAACTACGAGGTCCTGTGCCGGATCAGCAAGCGTGTGGTGCGTGTCTATATCAAGAGCGGTAAGGTGGATAGCCTGAAGACCCTCCTGGGTGTGCACGAAGTGTAACGTGCCGGTTTCCGAATCACATAGCAGTGACCGACGGGCGGTCGTCATCATCCTCGACGGCGTGGGTGTCGGCGCCTGTGCCGATGCGGGCGCCTATGGCGACGAGGGCACCAACTCCCTCGTCAATACGGCACGGCATGTGGGCGGGCTCAGGCTGCCGGTGCTCGGGCGTCTCGGTCTGGGCAACATAGACCGGATCGAGGGTGTGCCCGGGCAGGAGTACCCTTCGGCATCATGGGGCCGGATGGCCGAGCGTTCACCCGGCAAGGATTCGACGAGCGGCCATTGGGAGCTCATGGGATGCCCCCTGTCCGAACCGTTTCCGACCTATCCCGGCGGTTTCCCGGCCGAGGTCATCGAATCGTTTGAACGGGAGACCGGCTGCACGGTACTCGGTAACACACCCGCATCCGGCACGGAGATCATCGAGGAGCTGGGTCCCGAACATATCCGTACCGGGAGACCGATCGTCTACACCTCGGCCGACAGCGTCTTCCAGATCGCTTCACACGAGGATGTGCTGTCCGTGGACGGGCTCTACGAGCTGTGCCGGATCGCACGCCGTATCCTCGTGCCCCCGCACCATGTGGCACGCGTCATCGCCCGGCCCTTCACGGGGGAGCCGGGCGGCTTCGTTCGGACAGCGGGGCGGCGGGACTTCTCACTCCCTCCGCCCGAAGATACACTGCTGGATGAGCTCTCAAGATGCGGCCTCAGGGTCGTAACAGTCGGAAAGATCCACGATCTCTTCGCATGCCGCGGCATAGACGAGATCATACAGGCCGCCGGTAACGACGAGGCGATGCGGCTCGCAGCAGAGGCGGTGCGGCATGCGGCGCCGGCCTCCGGTAACGCCGAGGCTATGCGACTCTCGGCGGAGACGGTGCAGCGTGCGGCGCCGTTCTCTTTCCTGTTCATAAACCTCATCGATTTCGATATGCTCTGGGGACACCGCCGGGACGTGGAATCCTACGCCGGGGGGCTCGAGCGCTTCGATGCATGGCTCGGGGATTTCATGGAGCTACTGCCGGAAGGGACGCTTTTGGCCATCACGTCCGATCACGGCTGTGACCCGACCCATCGGGGGAGCGATCACACGCGGGAGTACGTGCCGATTCTGGCGAAACGTATGGGCATCGACAGGGGGATTCCGCTGGGGACGAGATCGAGCTTCTCGGACCTGGCAGCGACCCTGGCAGAATTCTTCGATCTCGATTGGCGTGTGGGCGAGAGTTTCCTCGATCGCCTCGATTGATCGATTATGGGGGTGCGCTTGTTCTCGGGAATGACGGGCCGTTGCCAGGAGGGAGTTGTACATGGGTGAGCTTGAGCTGAACAGGTTGATCGATCATACGCTGCTCAAGCCCGAGGCGACCGCAGACGACATCAGGCGCGTCTGCGACGAGGCGAAGCAGCATGGATTCTTCTCCGTATGCATCAACACCCACTACGTCCCGCTGGTCGCTCGGGAGCTGGCGGGTTCTGCGATCAAGGTCTGCTCGGTCGCCGGATTCCCGCTGGGGGCCGTAGATAGCGCCGTCAAGGCCGACGAGGCACGGCGGGCCGTGGAGGCGGGCGCGGACGAGATCGATATGGTGATGAATATCGGTGCCTTCAGGTCGAGGGAGCGGGACTTCGTCCGGAGGGATATCGCCCGCGTGGTCGATGCATGCGGGACGGAAAGCGTAGTCAAGGTGATCATCGAGGCGGCCCTCCTGGCGGATGATGAGATAACTGCGGCATGCCGGCTCGCCGTCGACGGGGGTGCCCGTTTCGTCAAGTCCTCGACCGGCTTCGGCCCCCCGGGAGCCACCGTGCACGCTATAGAGGTCATGCGCGCCGCCGTCGGGACGGATATCGGGGTGAAGGCCTCTGCGGGGATCCGTACGGCCGCATTCGCCCTGGAGCTCGTGGAGGCCGGCGCGAACCGGATCGGCACGAGCGCCGGTGTGACGATCGTGAAGGAATGGCGGGCAATGGGGGTATGATCCAGCTTCGGAGGCAGGGGGGGCTACTGCCGCGGCGAGCGCTCCCGCGATGCCTCCTTGTCCAGCTGCCGGAAATCCTTGTCCGGATTGAGTAGATCGTAGGTGCTCACGCGGTGGTGATCGCACTGTCGCGTCGGCTCCATCCCCTCGATGAAGATCTCCCGCCTGACGCGCTTGCAGTATGGTGTGGCCAGCAGTCCCGATTCCTCGCAGATGAGGGCCTCGGTGATCTGAGGCGGCCGCTCGAAGTCTGGACCTCGGTCGAAGGGGTATGCGGCCCGCATCACATCAACCCAGACGGGGAGTGCGACCCGTGCCCCCGTCTTGTTCTTTCCCATCGGAGTGTGATCGTCGAATCCCGTCCAGACGCCGACGGCGAGCTCCGGCGTGAAACCGATGAACCAGCCGTCTCCATAGTCATCGGTCGTACCCGTCTTTCCCGCCGCGGGAATCCTGAGCCCCATGGACCGTGCCGTTCTTCCCGTACCATCGATGAGTGCCGTCCGGAGCATATCGGTGGCGATGTATGCGATCTCCGGCTGAAGAACCACCTCTCGATACTCCCGGAACTCGTCGAGGGTGTTACCGAAGCGGTCCTCAATCTTGAGTATCGCCATCGGCTCTGCCCGGACACCCCGTGCCGCCAGAACGGCGAATGCAGATGTCATCTCGAGGAGGTTCACCTCGTAGGAGCCGAGCGCAAGGGAGAGGTAGGGCATGAGGGTGCTCTTTATACCCATCTTGCGGGCCGCGCTCACGGCCGATGGTGCCCCGATCTTCTGAAGCAGCTTGATTGCCGGGATGTTGATCGATTCGTTCAGGGCGTACCTGAGCGAGACGGCGCCATGAAAGGTCTCCGAGAAGTTGCGGGGCTTGTATACCTCGCCGTTCGGCATCTCGATGACGAGAGGGGTATCCAGCAGGATATCCGAGGGGCTGTACCCGTTCTCGAGGGCGGCCACGTAGATGAAGGCCTTGAAGGCGGAGCCCGGCTGACGCTGGGCCTGGAGGGCATGGTTCCATTCCTTCTCGTTGAAGTTGCGCCCGCCCACCATCACCTTGATGTGGCCGTTTCTCGGATCGATCGCCACGACCGCCGACTGTATGTAGTTCGGCTCGATCTCCACGTCGGCGGCGACGGAGTCGAGGTACGCAGCCCGGGTCAACTCGTAGCCCTCCTGTGTCTCCATCTGTATGAGGAAGGCCTCCATGCTGTCTTCGGCTACGCTCTGCAGGTATGGATCACAGGTCGTATAGATCGTGAGCCCGTCCCGGTAGATCGCCTTCGAGCCGTATTTGGCCGTCAGGACCTGGCGGATGTACTCGGTGAAGTAGGCTGCGAAGTCGCCGTCGCTACGCTCCTGATGGATGATGTCGAGCGGTTTCGTCTTGAGGGTGTCGTACTCGGCCTGTGCGATCACCCCGTTCTTGAGCATGGCACTGAGCACGATGTTCCGTCGTTTGAGCGCCCGCTCCGGGTGATAGAAGGGGTTGTATCCATCGGGATTCTTGTTGAGTCCCGCCAGAAGGGCGACCTGGTGGAGCTCGAGCTCATTGACCGATTTTCCGAGGAAGCGACGTGATGCCGCCTCGATCCCGTAGCTCCCCCCGCCGAAGTAGATCTGGTTGAGGTACATCTCGAGAATTTCGTCCTTCGAGTAGGTCCGCTCGATCCTGACCGCCAGGAGCGCCTCCTTGATCTTCCGGGGGAACGTCTGCTCCTTCGTGAGAAAGAGGTCCCGTGAGAGCTGTTGTGTGATCGTGCTCGCCCCCTCACGCCTGCTCCAGTGAATGAGGTCCTTCCAGGCTACGGCGGCCAGCCGTATGAGATCGATTCCGAAGTGGCGGTAGAAGCGTTTGTCTTCGATGGCGATGAAGGACTTCTTCACGATCTCGGGGATATCCTCGAAGGGGAGGAGTATGCGGTTCTGTACGTAGAACTCCCTGATGAGCGAGGAGTCGGCGGCCAGCACCCTCGTCTTGAGGGCCGGCTCGATCATCTCGAGCCGGGCCATCGACGGCAGGTCCCGGGAAAGCCAGAGGATGGCCGCAACCCCGATCCCGATGACCACCACGACCGCTATGAGCAGGCCGTGGAGTATGTATCGTTCGAAGCGTTTCAAGGGTCGAGAGCGCATCGTAGCTTCCTCACTGCTTCCCACCGCTGGGCTGTGCAACAGTCTTCCCTCACAGCGTCCCACCGGTGGGCTGCTCAATAACCTACTAATATTTACACCTGATTTCCATGAAAAATGCGGACCATATCCGGAAAAAGTCGCATAATTAAAGATGGGCCGATGAATTTTATTGACAAGATTTCTTCAATTGATTATATCAAGCGGGAATCCGCCGGAAGGGCACACCGCGAGGAAAGACCCTCCGGCATTAAAATTTACTTTTTTTTCGGCTATTTAGGGGTTGACAGACCCCGTTATTACGGTATAGTATATATCTGGGATACAATTTCCATGTAGGGAAATCTGTTCTTTGACAATGGAATAGCGTGCGAAACTCGTGTCGGACGATCCGGGCCCCGCTGGCCCTTTCTAAGGGCCTAAGGGCTTATCAAACCGTCAATTGGAGTACTGTCTCTAGACAGATACTCTGGTAACTTTTTTTACAACGGAGAGTTCGATCCTGGCTCAGAATGAACGCTGGCGGCGTGGATTAGGCATGCAAGTCGAACGAGAAAGCGGTTTTTAATCGCGAGTACAGTGGCGAACGGGTGAGTAACGCGTGGGAAACCTACCTTCGAGCGGGGGATAACATCC
>CP070727.1:3026641-3029710 GCA_020350885.1 bacterium
AATACATAGCCGAAGCAGCCGTCCCAACATTGCGAATAGGCGGTCCATATTCCAAGCTCGTTCTTGTAGCAATCCCGTACAGTAATGTCCCAGGGCGGAGCCTCCGCCGCCCTCAACCCGATCGACGCCCATTGGACGGCCGAGTTGTCACTACCATATGATGAATAACGGACCTCATACCTCCACCCCCCACGCTGGGAACCTCCATCGGTTTGTGAGAATGCGAGCTGATCCACCATATCGGTCAGTATATTTTTATACGTTCTACCGAAAACACCCGACGGACCCGTCGTAGTTATACAATCGGGGCAATAGCTCGAGGCTATCGCAAGCATAATTATTCCCTGTGAATATGCCGTCAGCTTTCCCCCGTAATATTCGTCGTGGGCGATTCCTGTATTGTTCCCGTTCAGATCGGGATCACCGCATGGGCCGTGGGAATAGATACTATACGGGTCTAAGTGTGTAAAAACATAGTCCAGCCCGAGCTGAACACGTTCTGCATAAATATCGCTTTCCGGATCATTTGTAGGGAAGTGGCCATGGATCTCAAAGCACGCGACAACCGCAGCGGTCACCGTACCGGGGAAATTAGAACTGCTCCACCTGCCGTCAACACCCTGGTGCAGATACAAATAGCGGAGCCCATCTCCTATAGCGGCTCTAACCCTTACCTCCTGGGAATCGGAATCGACACGGATACGAACGGTGGAGGTATCGGAATCCCAAACATTGTCCGTGACATTCAGCCTGGCATAGAAGATACCGACCGTTGAATAGGCATGATATTCATATATATAGTTGGCGTTTGCTACCGATCCTGCGGCTGACGGCGACGCGACGCCAAAATCCCATTCATATGTATACGGGGGTGTGCCACCTGTTACACTACCCCAGATGGGGAAATTCCTCCCCGGCCACGCATACGGCTCGTCCTTTCCGGTCAACTCGTTGAAGCTGCTTGGCATGGTTCGGACGAGGATATCGCCGGTGGGGCTCGGAAGCAGCGGCGTGTCAGTATCCAGGACTGAAGGAACGTCTTCCACTGGAGGAGGGAGAAGATCCTGGAAATGTTCAAGGTAGTTTTCGATCGAGTCGGGTGAAATTTCCTGAGCCGCAATCATGCCACCCACAAACATGATCAATGATGCTACTAACGATATTACAGCACATCTTTTCAAAAACATGCTAATCCCCTCCTGCAAAGCCCTTGGATGACCTAGGGTCTTATTTTGCAATCCAACACTTCTTCCAAGGCGAGAATACAGTAAGCTGTGACGAGCGCCCTATTATGCTCCCACCAGCGCCCATTCGTATTAACCCAGTACCCCTCCTCGTGCTGGATGGTGCATAGTTTAATCACTAAATCTTCCCTCCAGTTATGAACCACCCCCTCATCGTCTTGGATTTTATCTTCACCATAAACGTTTAGAGCTTTGGCCATCGTGTGATAGTAGTAGTACAACCCTTGCAACCCTAACTCTGGGTTCTTATCAACCGTGTAATTGCTCCTGATCCACTCAAATGCAGAACGGATTCGCGGATCTTTTTTGTCCACATTCGCATATATGAAGCTCTTGAGGCCCGCATATGTCATACTGCCATAAGATGTAGTTCCACCTGCCTTGCTGTAGCCAGGGTAATAAACGAATCCACCATCATCTCCGGCCCATGATTGATTATTTACTCCGTTCAAATTCTGGCACCTTTCCAGAAAGAGTATTGCCTTGTCCCAGAATATGCCCTTGCCTGATAGCCCCTCGGTCGGAAGATTATCCGCCGGTTCAGAATCGTCGATTTGGCGCAAGCTGTATTCCGACCTCTTCGCGTGGTCCTCGGACTTTTTCAAGGCCTCCAATGCCCATTGAAGATTCGAAAGATCCGGCCTGTCATCTCCACCGTATCCGATTCCTCCGTAAAAGATACTGTCCGGCTGGTAACCTTCACCCTCGTCACATTGTAACTGTATAAGATACTCCCTGGCTCTTTTGATGATCTCACTGTAAGATTCCTCGCCTGCATCAATAAGCGTCATTAAACAAACGGAGGTATTGTATCCGGGCATGTTATCCGTGTAAATCGAGCCATCCGACTTTGCACAGTTGACAATGTAATCGAGTCCTCTCGCAACCGCCGGCGTATTGTACTGATCGTACCAAAAGGGACTTCTAAGATAGGATGAAACCACAAGAGCCGTTATCGCCGGGTAGGAACTCCAGGAACCATCATCCATTTGCTCGCTCAACAACCATTCCAAGCCCTTCGAAATCGCGTGTTCACCTTCCTTTCGAATAGACAGCTCAACGACTTCTCTGTCTTCCCCGGAAACACTAAATGACATCAGAAGAAGTACGAATAAGATCGCTCCACACCATTTCCTCATAGACATTCCTCCCAAGATGATTCGCCTTGCAATTCTCGAAATAGATAAAATAATAGCCTTCCGTACTACCGGTAAGGCTTGACAATAACCTCCACCGCTGTTCCTCGGGGGGGCACGAGAAGCTTGTTCACTTCGTAAACCGTATCATCGGCCCCTGTGGGAAGAGGATTATCTATTATTGTGTTTGGATCATGGTAGGTTGTTACAAGTGATTTCTCAAGCTGAGCGGCAAACACACCGTCAACGACCCGAGAGCCCGTAAAAATCCATTGGGTATGCTTCATATTGTGGTTCTCTCGAACGTTATAAACAAGGTCTTCCCCGCGCACCATTCTTGCCGCACCGCTGGAAGGATCGACCCACTTTACGAAGATTTCAACGGAATCGCCCCTGGGTGTTACCGAACTACCCTGAAAAGCCAAACCGCCACCAGCCTCGAGGCCGAGGAGTAGCAGCGCTATCTGTAGATGGTACGGTTCTACATCGATAACAAGAACACTCTCGTGTGTCTTTCCACCAGGAGCACAGGCCAGAAGCTCAATCATACCTTCTGTCATATTGATACTGCCGTGCATGGAAATTTCGCGCAATGTGCCATCAAGCCGCAGATTTCCTATTTGATAGATATTCTGGCCCAATCTTTTAACGGGATGCTCATTATTGTATGCCAGATTGTCGGCTTCCGC
>CP070727.1:3029810-3046869 GCA_020350885.1 bacterium
GACGGGGTACGGCGAAGGCTGTGCCGGCAAGGGCGAGCACCAGGATACAGGTGAACCCGAATATCATTTGCTTCTTCATCGTTCCTCCATTCATTTTTATGTAGACAGCTCGTGCATCGATTTATATTTGCTCTTGCACGTCTAAGGTAACGCAATAGGCATGCCATCCGCCTGCCAAATATAAGTCGTTATTTAACAATAAGTTATTACCTATTTCCGGTGAGCGATTTTCCCCAGCCGGAACAGTGTTAAATAATCCGACAGGGGGGTAATTATTACATTTTTACATGGTCTTATGGTAACATCACGCAGCAGGGAATCCTGCTGTCTAATCGAGCCCCCCGCATTCGAACTAGGGTTCAAAAGGAGGTCAGCATGCCACGTGTAGTACATTTCGAGATTCCGGCAGAGGATCCTGAGCGTGCCGTGGAGTTTTATACGAAGGTGTTCGGGTGGAAGATCACAAGGTGGGAAGGTCCAATGGATTACTGGCTGGTCATGACCGGCGAGGCTGATGAACCCGGGATCGACGGTGGGATCATGAAGCGGGAGGATCCAAACCAGCCTGCGGCAAATACCATCGGTGTCCCCTCGGTGGATGAGTATGTCGCCAAGATCGAGGCAAACGGTGGAAGGGTGGTTATGCCGAAGATGGCGGTTCCCGGAATCGGCTATCTGGCCTATTGCATTGATACAGAAGGAATTACATTCGGCATCATGGAAGAGGACACATCGGCAAAGTGATCTTCGCCGATAGAGGGTCTGACTTGCCGGAGAATATCATACGTAGAGGCTATAACGTGGTATCCCCTCCCGCCTTGCAGACAGGAGGGGATTTGTATTACTTACACCATCCATTTATCCATTACGCCTAGGAAAATCAGGAAAAAACAATTGATTCTAATTGATAGGTATGGTAAAATAGTTTATGTAAATGAGTTTTTTGCTTATACTATACCTTGTAAAGTAAACAGTGCGTCCTGAGCACCGTTTTATTTTCTTAGGGTGTATCGGAGGGAGGTGATAAGAGTAACGTTTGGTATGGCTTGAATGTTTTACGGTTCTCAATTAGCGGGCATCTCTAAAGGAGATAAATGCTGAGCATCATTAAGGAGGAGAGAATGCGCACCGTACTTATTGCAGCATTACTTCTGATTCTTCCGGCTACACTCTTCGCCATTCCTTCGATCGGGATCTATTTCGCGTACAACCCGACCAATCCAGGACAGGCACACTACAGTCCGGCGCTGGGTGAGACCTTTAACGGCTATGTGTACGTACACAACTGGGGTTGCCTCCTCACGGCTATCGAGTTCGCCGTTACATGGCCTGAGCCATGTATCATCTTCGGTGGCTGGAGTGCACCTGAAGGGTACCTGAACCAGGGTTCGCTACCGGATGGAGTCTCGATTACCTGGTGGCCGCCGGTCTCCGACTACGAGTATCCGTATCACCTGGTGGCAACGATACAGTTCTTCGCCTCCTGTACATGTGTGTACTACGGAGGGTCACTGGTTGATATGCCGATGCAGGTTATTCCCGATCCTGGTGCGATTCCGCCGGGAGAGGTCTGGGGAACGTGCGCTCCTGAAAACGACCTGATTCCGTTTCTCGGTGAGACGTCGATCATCTGTCCTGATCTGATCGCCACCGAGGAACAGAGCTGGGGTGCCATCAAGAGTCTGTTAGAATAAGCGAGTATCATTAGTAGCTGAACGATAAGCCGGGTGCCCGGACGGGTGCCCGGCCTTTTTATTTCCATTAAGGCATTGAAAATATATTGGACTTATGGTATACTACGTCCGTTGAAACCTTAGGGGGAAAAACGTCTGTAATCGAGTTGGCTCGCAGGGGGGGTGATAACGAATCGATCGCTGATCGTGATTCGGCGAAGTATCCGAGCCACATCAAATGCTCTAAATCATTCATCAATAAATGAATACACTTGAGAGGGGTGTTTCGATGCGTACTGTCATTGCCGTCGCGTTACTACTGTTACTACCCGCGACACTCCTTGGTATCCCTTCGATTGGGATCTATTTCTCATACAATCCGACTAATCCGGGACAGGCACACTACAGCCCGGCGCTGGGTGAGACCTTTAACGGCTATGTGTACGTACACAACTGGGGTTGCCTCCTCACCGCTATCGAATTCGCCGTTACATGGCCCGACGAACCTCAGTGCCTCATTTTCGGTGGCTGGAGTGCACCTGAAGGGTACCTGAACCAGGGTTCGCTACCGGATGGAGTCTCGATTACCTGGTGGCCACCGGTCTCCGACTACGAGTATCCGTATCACCTGGTGGCAACGATGCAGTTCTTTGCAGCGTGCACCTGCGTGTACTTCGGAGGCTCTATGGTTGATGTTCCGATGCAGGTTATTCCCGATCCTGGTGCGATTCCACCGGGAGAGGTCTGGGGAACGTGCGCTCCTGAAAACGACCTGATTCCGTTTGTCGGTGAGACGTCGATCATCTGTCCTGATCTGATCGCCACCGAGGAACAGAGCTGGGGTGCCATCAAGGAACTCTTGAAGTAGAGCGTCAAGGTATTTATACATATATCGGGGCCGGGCTTTGAGCGTAGGCCCGGCCCCTGTGTCCCGCCTGAGATAAGCCCACCATACGAGCTTCTGACGGGGCCTCGGTTTGTGCGAATTCTGTGAGGCAAGGGGGTGAAAGATGGGAGTACGAGAGGGGCTCGGCTACACTATGCACTATTCAATTTTCAGAAGACCGGTCTCTATCGAATCCCGTTTGATTTAATAGATCGAAAGGGGGTAACACGATGCGTTTCATACTCATCACCGTGCTCGTTGTCATGCTGCCGGCAGCACTCTTGGGGGGACCGGTGTTGGGGGTGTATTTCACCTACACTCCGGAACAAGGTCACTACGACCCATCCATTGGGGAAGCCTTCAATGCATACATCTATGTCCACACGTGGGATTGCATGCTGGCGTCTGTCGAGTTCGCTATTGAAGTAGATCATCCGAGCATCATTTACAACGGCTTCACCATTCCCGAGGGATGGTTGAACCTCGGTGATCCACTCAGCGGGGTATCCATTACATGGTTTCCTCCGATCTCGGATTTCGAGGAGACCCACCTGCTGGTCTGTACCGTTCATTACTTTTCGACCGATACCTGTATATATCTGGGTGGATCGATGCTCGATCTCCCGGTGGAGGTCTTGCCCCATCCGGATGGCGGCGGCGCAGGCGGCGGAGTGTATGTTGTCGGGGCGTGCTGGCCCGAATACGACATCATACAGTTCGAACCCAGGAGCGGCATAATCTGCCCGGATTGGATCGCGACTGAGGAAATGAGCTGGGGGGCGATCAAGAGCCTGGTCGAATAGCTGAGTCCGCATTCGACGTGTGACCGACGATGGATGGGGCGTAATGCCTTCTTATGATAACGGCGTAATCTGATAACGGCGCTGGAAGGGAGAGGAGGCTTACACATGAAGTCGGTTCTGGCGGCAGCCCTGATCCTGCTGCTCCCGACCACGGTAATGGCGCCTCCCCTGATGGGGATCTATTATGGATACACTCCCGGGCAGATGTGGTACAGGCCCCAATTAGGGGAAAGTTTCAATGCATACGTGTACGTCCATGACTGGGGCTGCAATCTGTCGGCTGTTGAGTTCAAGGTACAGATTGAAACACCATCCATCATATACAATGGGTTCGAAATTCCCGAGGGATCATTGGTCCTGGGGTACCCACTAGAAGGTGTGTCGATTACCGTTTGGCCCCCGGTGAGCACCTGCACGACAAACCATCTCTTTGTTTGTACGGTCAGGCTGTTTGCGATCGACACCTGCTGGGAGTATGACGGCTCGATTGGCGATGCCTATATACGGATCGTCCCACATCCCGATAGCGGCGGTATTTACGGAACCTGCTGGCCGGAAAACTACATGTTTGACTTCATCGGATTGACATCCATCATCTGCCCACAGCCTATTGCAAACGAGGAGGCAAGCTGGGGAGCAATCAAGGGCCTGTTCGAGTAACGAGAGGGTACCGACGGGCCGTGGGATGGACGGCCATCCGTTGTCGTGAATATACTTCGATGCCCGAATCACAATACACTTCCAAACACTTACCCTCCCTGTATGGGGCGCTTCTCGTTGTTCTCTTTCTCACTGCGATCCCTCCCAACGCCCTTTGCCTCGTCCGCTTCGGTTTCGAGCAACGGTACCTGGTGATTCCGGGACGGTACATGAAGGACCGGTGCTTTATCAAGGACAGTGGGATCTGGCACTGTTTCATGATCATCGGAAACGATTCAGCCCTCGGCTGGCAGGTGCCCGGTAACGAGATCACATTTGCCCATGCCTCGACTCCGGATTTCCGCCACTGGAACCTTCATCCGGATATTCTCAGCACCGGTACGGGAGAATGGGACGAGCGGAACATCTGGGCGCCGGACATCATTCGTCAAGACGGGATGTACCGGCTCTACTACACGGGCGTCGATTCCAGCATCGCCCAGAGGATGGGGGTAGCCGAAAGCGCCGACCTCTTTTTGTGGCAGCCGCACCCCGCCAATCCGATCTACCGGCCTGATACCTCATGGGCCGACTGGGAAGAGGGCCGCTGGTCGAACTGCCGGGACCCGGATATTCTGAGGATCGGTGATTCTCTGCACTGCTTCAGCACGGTATCGGTGAAGGAGGGGTTCGGGGCGGTCGGACAAGCCGTATCGTATGATGGGATCCTCTGGTTCGATCGAGGTCCTCTCTTCGTGAACGATACATGGGCGGTTCTCGAATCGGTGCAGCTGATCGAACACAACGGTTTCTGGTACCTCTTCTTCAATGAGCACGGCGTGCTCGGAGTGTCGGTCATGCAGGCCAGCACGATGGAGGGGCCGTGGGACAAGGCGACGAGGCGAGTGATCTCGCTCGGTCAGGCCCAGGAGATCCTCGGGGACCAACCCGCCACACTGATCTCACGGCACAAGACCTACCGGGTGGGTGAGGATATCAAGTATGTTATGAAGATCGACTCCCTCCGCTGGGGAGAGGATGGCTATCCGTCTATACCCGGAGATAACGTTCTGTGGGATGAATGGTCCCCGCTCGATCTCGATGATCCCGACCCCCTCTTCGGTGAGGCCGGATTCGGGATCCTGGAGACCGACTCCGCGTTCGCCTACCAGCCGACATTCGGTGAGAATCCGAGCTTCCGGGGTGAACCGGTTCGGATCGGACACATCGGGAACTCCTGGATCGGAACACGGGAGGCGTACCGGGGCCCTCTAACCGGCACGACGGAGGGCATGACCGTCGGTGATGAGGCGCTCGGCGGTATACGAAGCAGGGATTTCGTTGTGGAGGGCAGCGAAATCACTTACTTCATAGGCGGGGACAGCGATAGCCAGAACCTGTACGTGGCCCTGTGTGATGCAGCGGATCATACGGTGCTCCGCAGCGAGACGGGTACCGGGAGAGAAGAGCTCGAACAGCGTTCATGGTGGGTCGGCGATCTGCTGGGAATGCCCGTCTATCTCAAGATCGTGGACGCATCCACCAGCGGACACCTCAATCTGGATGAAATCGTCGAAGACGGCTGCTGTGCGAGTCATTCCCAACCCTTCCCGGGGGTCGTCTTTGCACCGTATCCAAATCCCGTGAGCGCCGGGCTGTACGGTGCGATCCGGCTCAACCGCCCCTCCCGTCTACATATCGAGCTCGTCGATGTGACAGGGAGACTGGTGAGATCGATCTACTCCGGAGAGGCGGGGATCGGTCTCACACGCTACTTCTGGGATGGGTATACCGATTGCGGGCACCGGGCTGCGAGCGGTGTCTACTTCGTCTATATCGATGCCGAAGGTGTGCACAAGTCTAAAAAGGTGATCCTCCTCAGATAGTATATCTCTCTTTTGAGTAAATAGGATTATTGCATAACCCGGTTGTTGAGTGCTCGAGGCTTGAGGC
Organism: bacterium; assembly: GCA_020350885.1. Classification (GTDB taxonomy): domain Bacteria; phylum Krumholzibacteriota; class Krumholzibacteriia; order Krumholzibacteriales; family Krumholzibacteriaceae. The sequence continues at coordinate 3,035,765 of CP070727.1, forward strand.
TTGGCAGCCGGTTTGTGTCATCCGGCAGAAAACAATCAATACGGACGGCACCCGATCAATGGAGATAAAAAAAGAGGGCAGTGTCAGTGTTCTGCCCTCTCTCTGGTCCCTCCCAATACCGCTCCCTGGGCGGTGGGAGGTGTATGATCGGCGCTCAGCGCCCCTTTGGACGGTCGACACGATAAGCCGGTCTCTGAAAACCGCCGCGGCGGCGGCTCCTGCTCCAACGGCCGAAGGAGGTGCTTTTATGCCGTTTGAAGAGGACGCCCCGTCCGGAGAAAGATCTCTTTATCTGCGTCCGGGAGTTGAATGGTCTATGGTACTTGTGTCCGAGAGTCATCCGTGTCTTGGCCGGGCTCTGCAGACGACTGAGACCACGGGTTGGTCCGTTACGGGGTCTCGTGCTCAGTGGCAGGAAGTTCGTCGAAGCGGTCCTTCCCTTGAAGCTGATGCTTGAGCGGGCCGCGAACTTCCCTTTCCCCTGTGAGCTTCGGGAATAACTGTGGAATGCACGCCCGCCTGAAATTGCGACACCGGGACTACCCTGTCTCACAGCCCTGGGTGCAACGGAAGAAGTGAACCGTTCCCAATTTGTATCACACGATGTTCCCTGCTTGAGAGCCCACGTTACAAAATCCGCCGATTCGGACGCGTCTACATGCCCAGAGGGCGCGACCATAAAAGCCGCCAGGAGCAATAAGACCGCTGCACAACACGTCGAGTAACGCATGTCCGACTCCTCAATATTCTAAGCCTATAAAAGTGAACGATTTAGGGCGGATTTAGAATAAATGACGTTTTACGCAGAGAGGAAAAAGAGGAGATTGTCATCTCAACTACACATCCATTCTACCATAGGTGCGCGAATCTGTCAATAGGGTGAATGGGCGGCAGTGTCCCGCGATGCGGCACACCCGGCAGGTACACGATCCACGCGAGTCTGTCAATAGGGTGTATGAGCGGCGGCGTTCCACAGACTGGGATCTTGCGAGGGCAGGCACACTATTCCCGAATCATGTATCGCCCCCTCCGTCTCATTCTGTTGACTCCGTTGTATCCTCTTTTGTATATTTTTACCGCTTATTACTTCTTAAACGGGATTGCCACATGGAATGCATAGAGAGTTTCAATTTCCAGACAGGCCGCCGTGTCGGCAGGCGGTATGTTGTCGTGGAGCGGCTCGGAGCGGGATGGGAGGGAGAGGTCTACAGGCTTGTCGAGGAGACCACGGGGATCGACCGGGTAGCCAAGTTCTATTTTCCCCATCGCAATAAGAGCGGCCGAGCAGCTCAGCGATATGCCATCAGGCTGCATCGTCTGCGTGATTGCCCGATCGTGATACAGTATATCTATCACGACTGGTGCCACTTCCACAAAGCGAGGATCGAGTACGTGGTCTCCGATTACGTGGAGGGTGAGCTGCTCTCCCGGATTCTCTCGAGGCAGCCGGGCAAGCGTTTCCACACATTCGAGGCCTTGCATGTACTGTTGGCGCTTGCCAGGGGCATCGAGCAGGTACACGCACGTGGAGAGTACCACGGCGATATCCATACGGATAATATCCTCGTGCGGCGGAGGGGTCTCTCGTTCGAAATGAAGATACTCGATTTCTATGATCTCGGGAGAAGCAACAAGGAGAAACGGTTCGAGGACGTGTTGGATATGATACACGTCTTCTATGAGATCCTGGGCGGCCGGCGGCATTACGCCAGACAGCCGGCAATCGTGCATGATGTCTGCAAGGGGCTCAAACGGACCCTGATCCGGAGACTCTTCCACAACGCCGGCGATCTCAAGCGTTACCTCGAGAAATACGGCTGGGACGGCTGAACCGGAGATCTTTCCGTGGGTCCCATCTCCCCGCTATTCCCCTGTTTCCCCTGGCGTGAATATACATAACGTGCTAGTGTCGTACGATCGTAAGAGGATCGTATTGCGATCGCGGACGGAGCGATGAAGCAAAAGAAAGCACTCCTCATTGGTCCTGTACCTCCTCCTATAGGCGGCGATACGGTCTTAACCGCCAACGTCCTGGCGAGCAGGTTCTGGGATGAACGAGACATCGAACTCTCCCATATCGATACATCTCCCAGGGCGGGTGTTCGTTTGCCGGATGAACATCTATCCTTTTCGGATGCGGTGCGGGGATTTCGCATCGTCTGGAGGGTACTCGCTCACCTCGGGGGTACCGATATCGTGCTGCTCTGGGCGAACAGCAGGTTCGTCTACACTGTGGGTCTTCTTATTATTGTTCTGACCCGTATCACCGGGAAACCGATCATCATAAAGGTCTTCGGTGCATTCCTCGCAAAAAGGGTATCTGAGCTTCCGGCGCTATGGCGGCGATTGGTGGTTGGCCTACTCGGGAGGGTTGACTACATCCTTCCCGAGACCGGACTGTTGGCCGGGGAGCTTCAGCGGGAGCTGGGGCTTCCCGCAGGACGTGTCGTCCCTTTGCCCAACTTCCTTCCCGACCGGAGCCTCATAGATGATCTCGAGGTTCGGGACTATACCGGCCGTTGTGTCTTTATCGGCCAGGTGAAACGGGAGAAGGGCATCTTCGAAATCATCGATGCCGTCAAAGAAAGCACACTGCACCGGTGCGACCTGTACGGGCCGATCTTGGAACGTGATGTTGCTCAGCTCGAAAAACGCCTGGCCGGTGTGGAGAACGTGACCTACCGCGGCCTGATCGATCCGGACGAGGTACAGGCGATCCTGCGCAAGTACGATGCACTCCTCCTTCCGACCTTTCATGTCGGCGAGGGGTATCCTGCGGTCATTCTTCAGGCATTCGCCGCCGGTGTTCCCGTGATCGCCTCCGATTGGATGTCGATTCCCGAGCTTGTCGTCCATGGCGTGCGGGGCCTCCTCGTCCCCACACACTCGCCGCAGGAGCTGCGCGAGGCGCTCGATCGCTTCGCTTCGGATCCGGAGCTGTACCGGGAGGTTGCACGGAACGCCTTTGAACACGTGCGGTCGTTTTCCGAGCGGGCTGTTGTGCGGGATGTGCTTATCGCAAAAGTGATGGAACTCTGCGGCGCCGGCGTGTGATAGTAGCAAAAGTATGAGATTCTTCGAAACGATCTACCGGGCGGGATGCCTCCTTCGCGGCACACCCGTCTTCACGCTGCTCGAACAGCTCAACGAGTCACAGTGGTGGAGCCGGGAGCGCTTTCTCGAGTTCCAGCTCACGCGGCTCCGGGAGCTGCTCGCCCATGCCCGCGAGCACTCTCCCTTCTACCGGCGCTACTTCGGGAAGCACGGATTCGATCGCGATATCGTTTCCCTGGACGATCTCAAAATCCTTTCCCCACTCGGCAAGGAGGATCTGATTGCAAACCGGGATTCGATCCAGAACAAAGGGCGTGGAGGACGGTTGATCCACTCGGAGACCTCTGGAAGCACGGGTGTTCCCTTCACGTTCTACCGGTCGTCGGACTGGGATGCGCAGCACCGTGCGGCGATCCTGCGAGGATACGGATGGTACGGTGTCGATCCCTGGATGCCGAGCGGTCTCCTGTGGGGGATCCCGGCCTCGCCGTCGGGTCGTCTCCGCATGCGCATCGAGGATTTTCTCCAGAACCGCTTCCGACCCCGGCGGTTCGACCTGGACGACGAGACCCTGGAAGATATCTACCAGAGGCTTTCGGGGGCCCGGTTTCTCGAAGGGTATTCGAGCATGATCTACGAGCTTGCCCGCTTTGTCAACCGGGAGCATCCCGGTGAGGGCCCGCGGTCGCTGCGGTTGGTCAAGGGAACATCTGAGAAGATACACCCGCACTACCAGGAGGAGGCCGTGCGCGCCTTCGGTAGGCCGATCACGAGCGAGTACGGGGCGGCCGAAACAGGTATTATCGCCTTCGAGTGCCCGCAGGGCAATATGCACGTCACTATGGAGCACGTCATCGCCGAGATCGAGGACGACGAGATAGTCGTGACCAACCTGCTCTCCTTCTCGTTCCCCTTCATCCGGTACCGGCTCGGCGATTTCGTTCGGATCGGGGAGGACCGGGTCTGTCCGTGCCGTCGACGGAGTCCGATCATCGAGGAGGTCACGGGTCGGGTCGGTAAACGAATCCTCGGCACCGGCGGGAGGAGCTTCCCCAGCCTGACGATCTATTACATACTGAAGGCCATCGCGCAGGAGGGTGACCTTGTTTCCCGGTGCCAGGCAGCGCAGCGACGGAGGGGGAGTCTCGAGCTGCTCGCCGTCCCCGCTGCGGATCTCACGGATCCCGGCAGAGCGAAGCTCAACGCCACGTTCGAGAGGCTTGTGCGTCACTATTACGGCGATGCAATCACATGTAGTGTCAGCTTCGTGGAGCAGATTCCACGCGGGGGTGCAAAGCAGGTGGATTTCGTCTCCGAGATCGAGGAAGCCGACTAGAGGAACGCTTTCACCTGAAGTGAAGGGTACGGGTGGATGCTGTCTCCGAGATCGAGGAAGCGGACTATGGATACGCTCTCTCAGCAAGAGAATGACGCTGGTGGATTTCGTTCTCGGAGGCGGTACGGTAGGCTAGAGACTGAACCACTTGTTGATCTTGATCAGGAAGGTATTGTCTCCCTGCTCTGAAAAGAGATTTCCGAGATCCCTGCCCAGAGAAAATTTCCTGGCGTCGTCCCCTTCATCCTCCACTGTTGCCCCTCGGGACCAGACGAAGTAGATCGTCGAACCCGGATTGTATTCCCAGCGGAAGACGAGGTTCGAGCGGAATTGCCTGAAGTTGAAGTTCGGGTTGTCGGCAACCGCAAGGTAGTTATATGGCGTAAAGCGGTCGTCGTAGTTCTCGGCACGCGGCGCAGAGACGGTGCGATAATCGCTGTACTGGCCGGCGGCAATAAAGGGCATCCCGTAGAACTGAAGACTCATCTCGGGTGTGATCGTGAAGTTGAAACGCGTCGTCAGGCTAAAAAGCTTCATGTCGAGGTGGGCGAGGATGTAATCGTCGCCCACCTCGTCGACGTACTGGAGGTCTTCCGTGGTGATGCGGTATGATGGGCTGATCCTAATATCGAATCGACCGGCGGGTCTGATCGTAATCCAGGGAGCTATGCGCAGGCTGTTCGAGCCGCCCTCATCCGTCCACCAGTAGTCACCGTCGTAACCGAGTGAGATCGATTTGCGGTAATCTGTCTCGAAGCCGTACCAAGAGGAGTTACTACTAGGCATGATGATCGCCGGTCCGCCCCGGAGGTGACTGTTATCCTGCCGCTCCCGGTTCCGGTTGATCCCGCCGTAGATGCTCCAGTAGTTCATGAACTGCACCCACCCGTTCACGTTGCCTCCCAGATCGTACCGTTCACCGCCGTAGTTCCATCCCTCCCAGAAGTTGAAGTTCAGACTGATCGTGCGGAGAATCTTGCCGGGATCGAAATCACGATATCCGGCCCAGAGGGCAACGAGATTGCCGTCCGAGTAGCGCATGTAACCCATGTCGTTTGCCTCGAAGCCGGGGCTCCTGGTGAGAAATCCGAGACCGAACAGCCAGGGTTCTCCGGCGAATTTCCCCGTCCAGAGGTTGGCGGCGAAGCCGCTCATGGAGGTGAGTGTCGAGTCGACCTCGAGATGGTGGGCATCCGGACGTTGGAAGTAGCGCGCCGATGAGGTCTGAAGCTCGAGCATCGCCTCCTCGCTCCCCCTGACGTGGCTCCCCATGAGCTTGAGGTCGAACTGGAGCTCGTCGTTGTGCCAGCGGTGGGAGAAGTCGACGCCGCCGGTGAATGCCTGCCTGTTCAAGAATTCGAGATCCTCGTGCGGAATATCCCTCGTCACGCTGGTTACGATCCCTCCGAACGTGCTTCTTCCCTCGTTGAAGTCCTTCATCGCCCGCCCGACGAAGTAGTTCGTCATGGGCTCCACTGCGACATCGTGATGCGTGCCGTCGGCTGTTTGCACCTGGGCTTCCTCGCTGTCGGTGAGCGCGTTCATGACACCGAACGACCAGCCGTTCGAGGTCCGTCCCGTCACCTTTGCGGCCCCGAGGATTGTTGAGAAGTCGGGGGTCTCCTCGTAGAAACCGTCTGTATCGGGCCAGCGGCTCGAATCGAGCGGATCGAACTGCGGCCTGCGGCCGATACGACGGGAGTAGAAGAGACGCTCGGCGTTGCCGTCGCCGAACATCAGCCGGTACCGAAAGAGGTTGGCACCCTCGATGAAGAAAGGGCGTTTCTCCTCGAAATAGGTCTCGTAGGCGGTGAGGTTGAATTCGGATGGATCCTGCTCGACCTGGCCGAAGTCGGGATTTATCGTCATATCGAGTGTCATGTTGCTTGTGATTCCGTATTTGATGTCGGCCCCGAGGCGGGGATCAAGGTCGCTTGTGTTACGGAACGGATCGTCGCCCGGGTCGCTGAATGTCTCGACGCTTCCGACTGCGTAGGGGAGGATTTCGAGCCTGCGCAGTTTCGGCAGGTTCGTAAAACCGTTGAGCCGCCCGCAGCGGGAGACGATCTGGTTGCAGTCCCGTGGTGTCGGGCTCCAGAAGCTCAGCTCGTTATTCCGGCAGATCTGCCGGGCGACTTGGAAACCCCAGCTGCTGGAGCTTCCGTTATTTGTATACCTGAGCTGGCTGAAGGGGATGCTGAACTCGGCCGTCCAGCCGTCACCGTCGCGGCTGGTCGCCACATTCCATACGGCGTCCCAATTCGAATCCTCGTTGACGTCGTCGGAATACATACCGTCCGTCTTCACGCCGGCGGGATTCACCGAGAACCGGAATCCCGTGCGCTTGTCGTTGTAGCTGTCGAATAGAATATGGATCCAGTCGGATGGTGAATCCTCGTCCCGTCTCGTGAGTCGGCCTGTGATCCTGTTCGGTTGGGTGTCGTAGGCCTCGACGCCGACGTAGATCGACTCGTCGTCGAAGACGACCCTGACGAGTGTCTTCTCGGTGGCGGGCATCCCGTCGTCGGGCTCGTGCTGTGTGAAATCGGATGCGATGGGAGCCGTTTCCCAATCCGGTTCATTGAGTATGCCGTCGATCCTGATGCCGCCGTTCGCCACACGTACGGCACGGAGCGAGGGGCATTCCTCCTGTTTCCCCGGCCCGGCACCTGTTGTATCGGCCGGTCCGGCGCCTTCACGATCCCCTTCAATCACCCCCCCGGCATCTTTTGTGGTTGTCGAATCGGGAGCGGCGGCTATGGAGGTCCCCAGGGGTGCCGCAAGGAGGAAGAGGAGTAGGGCTGCCATGAGTGGCAATACAATTATTCTTCTTCTCGATGTCAATCCATACCCTGTTCAAGGCGTTCGAACCTATCGCCTGTCGGTATCGCTGTCGGATCGTGTTCAATGGTCGGCGGATGTTATGTAACGGGGTGGGCGGAGAGCACCTCTTCACAATGGTTCACGTCATTCGTCTGCCCACCCCTTTCCTTATTTGTATTAACGTATTTCAGGTGTGTAATGTTTCACATTTTTCTCGTGGAGTATAGGGGTGGCTGCGGCGGGGGCAGGGATCGGTCCATCTCGGGAGTACGATCTTTGCGGCGGGGCGGCCGACAACCAGCCCGGAGCTGTATTACCTTATCAGAACGGCCTTTCTGACGAGCCGGTTCTCGCTGGTCTTGAGGACATAGAGATAGAGCCCGCTTGCGAGGTGGGAGGGGGTCCAGGGGATCGAATGTCTACCGGCATCCATACGGCGGGAGACGAGCCGGTCCACCACCTGACCGGCGACGTTGTACACACGCAGCTCGACGTGGCCGGCCTCCGGGATCGTGAATCGGATGAAGGTGCTCGGATTGAAAGGGTTCGGCATGTTCTGCTCGAGGGTGACCGGTGGCAATGGGTTGCGAGAACCGGTGTCCTCGACCACGAGAATGGAGTCATGGAATGGATAGTAGTTATGTGCACAGATATTGAGCTCGACCGTTCCCACCGTATCCGGAATGGCTGTGGCGAGCATCAGGGAGCACTGACCAAGCTCGTCGGCGATGCCCCGTCCGTAGCAGGTCCCGCTTCTGTAGAGCGATGCGATGGCACCGGGTATCCCCGGCTCGATCTCGATGATCGAATCACCGCGGGCGATCTCTGCCGGGTAGAGGGGATCGAGCGTTTTGGGTGATTCGATCCAGGCATCGAGGGCCGGATCTCCGAGGAGGTTCAAGGAATAGAAGCACCATCTGTGTGCGCCGGACTCGTACTCACCGGGCGGATCGATGAAGGGGACCGTCTCGTCCTTCGAGCGCCCGTTGGCCGCCCCGAGGGTGTGGTATCCCTCCGTGAAGATGGCATCGACGAACTCGCGTTGGAAGTGGTGTGATGGCCCGTTCGTGGTGCCTTCCGTGAACCAGCCGTACCGTGAATTGCATAGAGTCGCAACGGCGAAGTGCTCGAGCTCCAGCATCTTTTCGCCGATGCAGTCGAGGCCGTAATAGGTAGTTACGCTGCGGTTGTCGAATGAGCCGACGTAGCAGCCGTATGTGTAGACGATCGTGAAGATCGCCGTCGTGCCGTCGTTCGTGAAGTTCTCGTCCGTAACATCCTCATAATGGAGCCTCATCGCATAGTAGAGGTTGCAATGGCCCGAATGATGGATCCAGTTCGTGCCGCTGCTCACGGCGGCCATCACGGCGAGGCGGCTCCAACCTCCTATGTCCCTGTCGTAGTACTTCGTGATCGAATAATCGAGAGGGAATCCTTTCGTTTCGAAACCATAGGACATGCAGGTGTCGATGAGCTGATCCAGCTCGTCCCCGCCCCATGTTGGGGGATCTTCCCAGAGCTTCTCACCGAGTAGCAGCGCCGTGCGCATCTGTCCGGGGATCGGGCTCTCCTGGTAGGTGATGGTCTTATTGATGAAGTTGGCCACCTCCCCGGGGGTGTCAACGCAGGCCCTCCCGACGGCGATCTCGGCGAAGAAGTCCTCCTCGCCGGGCTCGGCCCAGAGGCTGTCGGCGTCGTCGTTGAAGGTGCCGTCGAGGTTGGAGAAATAGAGATCGGCCGGGATATTGTCGTCCTCGTAGAGCTGCGAGGATTCTACACCGCAGTAGAATCCCCGGTAGGGGACGACCTTCGGATCCTCCGGCGGGCCGTCGCCGTCGCCTCCGAGGAGGACGTAGACGATCCCGTGGTTCAGGTACTCGTCAAAGATCGTGTTGCGTATCTTCTCCGGCGTATCGACGCCGGTGGCGGTGGCCTCGATGTCCTCGACCGTCATGAGAACCGTACGGAGTCCCCTGCGGGTATGGAAGTCGATGAGGGGAACGAAAGAGGCTGCAAGCGAGTCGCGTGTTACGATCAGGTACTCGTAGGTATCGCCTGCGCCCTGACCGGTAGGCTTCCTGCCGTTCCGCACGGAGGGCTCTCCGGCGGGGGCGGAGCGATCTGCCACGGCTTCGTAGCCCGCTATCGCCTCCGGATTGTCGACGAGCATCTCGAGACGCCGACGGGTTCTGTCGTCGCTTCGCAGAAGGCCGAGTGCCCGGTGCGCTCCATCGCCCGGCACCGTCTCGACCGTGACCTCGATCTCCTCGAAGTAGCCGACCCTGCGTGAGGCGGGGTGAAAGGCCACGGGGCTGAACGATCCAACGGCGATCGCATGTCCCCTCAGGTAATGTGTTGTAAATGTCGAAATGGGTGGATGGACCCAGCGGTCGATCTCATAGGCGGCCCGGTGCATGAGCAGCCCGTCACTGCGACGCTCCGGCAGCCGGTGCGTCTCCTGCCTTTCGGTATACAATGGTACGCCGGGATCCGATTGCACATCCATGCCCGGAACGGGAAGCTGCGTCGGATGGAGTGTGTGCCTGCCGGCAACCTCTCTCCAGCCCCTGCGTTCGAACCTGACGTCTGCAATCTCCTCCCCCGGCGGCAGCAGCACCTGGACACCCCTGAAGGGGAATCCCGGCTCGCCCGCCCTGCCCTCCTGCTTCGTTCCATTGAAATGTATCCTCGCAAATCCTCCGCCCAGCCGTTCGATCACGGGGCGATCGAAGCGGTAGGTGATTGTGATTTCCCCGGCACGTGTCGCTGATGACAGCATGAGGAAAGGGGCGTACGTGGCAAGAAGCATAAGGATTGCGATAGGGGCCGTAATTCTGTCTTTTGAAATGTCGGATATCTTCATGGAGTCTTCTGTCCTCTATTATGTTTTTATGTTTCTTTTTCCGGTCGACCGTCAGTGTACTGGCACGCAGCCGGTGTTCCAATGTGCGATACACAGTGACAACTAACTGTAGTGATTATAACACATTTTATGGATTATTGCATGGTGGTATTCTTCAATCTCTCGAGCCGTTGCTTCGCATCTATGATCTCAGGCTCACTGCGGTCGGCCAGTATCCAGGCCGCCAGGAACCTTTCGTAACGCTCCGCAGCCTTTGCCGGTTGCCCGTTCTCCTCGTACAAGAGAGCCAGGCGGTAGTGGTAGAGGGGATGTATGAGGGGGCAGAGCTTGCGCTCGGGGCCGATGGCGGTCAGCCATTCGTATTCGGCTATCGCCTTCTCGGGCTTTCCGCTATGAATATATGCCTGGGCCGCGATATCTTTGAGAATCAGTATATTGTACGGCATGACGTATGTAGGGTGGAACCGGGGTATCCTCCACCGTGGTGCCTCGTCGAGAACCCGGGTGGCTCCCGTATAGTCTGCTTCGGCCATCAGTATCTTTGCCTCCAGCATACTGCGGTAGATGCTCGCTATGTCGGCGAAGTTCGGATTGATGCCTCTCATGAGCGACTCGAACTCGGCCAGTCTGGCCTTCGCCGACGATAGATCCCCCTCCTGGATATGCAGCAGGCAGCGGGCAGAGGCACGGAACAGTTCATAATCCATGATCGGTGGATAGCTTGGTGTGGCGTACTGAAACTGCTCGATCGAATCCAGCGGATTTTCCAGGTATACTCTGGCGCTGTCGGTGTTGCCGCGTTCGTAGTAAATCCATCCCATTCCCCACAGAGAAACGGTCTTCCAGAAAAGGTTATCGACCTCCTCCATGAGCTCTATCGCTGTCTGAAAATCATCCAGGGACTGTGCTTCGCCACCCATCATGTAATGGATGAGCCCCCGCATCATATATCCACCCGCCTGCCACGCCCTTGACTGGGCAACCTCTATATGATAGTTGGCCCACTTGATCGCTTCTGTGTAGTTTTCC
>CP070727.1:3046969-3118818 GCA_020350885.1 bacterium
ATCCGCCGGAGCCGCTACCAGCTTCGGCGTTACGGCAGCCGTCACCCTGGCCGCGGCCCCCTCGAGCTGATTGACCGCACGGTCGAGAGCGACGGAGAACGCCGGTGATGAGCAGTGATCGGCTTTCGGTGTGTGCAGCATGAAAGCACAGATCACAAGACAGGGCAAAAGAAACACAACAATCGCATACTTCTTCATTCAATTCACCTCCTCTCGATGAATTTGAAACAAGGTACTTTTTAACAAGGCTACACGTATCTTCCGACGGAGTTCTATTGTCCAAAGTTGTAACGATTTGTTAAAGCCTTAGCTAGTTGCATATTTTACCATAGATTATGTCCATGGTGCAAGAAAAGATTTCCCATGATCGATACATGTCGAGGCCGGTACGAATGTTGTGCTGATTCCTGTTGTATCACCCACCGATCTGTGAGTCCCTGCAGTTTTGAGTTGACAGGATCGTGAAAGTCCGCTAGAATAACTATGTACAATAAAAGGATTTGTCATGCGTTCACGATTGCTCGTATCGGTGGTTATCACATGTGCGGTCTACACCTGCACCGCAGCGTCCGGGCGGTCCGCCATACTGGTCGAAGGGGAGAACTTCATCGACTATGAGGACATCGCGATGGTTCCGATTCAGGCTGTGCCCGGTCCCAGCTGTAGCGGCGGTTACATGGTGATCGGCCTCGATTACCCAAGTGAATGGACGAAATACAACGTACCCGTCGAAAACGAAGAGTATGGCTACTACGTTGCACGCATGCTGTGCCGCGGCGATCTGGGCGTCAGTTACCAGATACGCCTCGAGATCTACCCACCGAATATCGGAATGCCCCAAACGATCGAATTCAACTATAGCGGCAAAGGGTACGGCTGAGGTTCATGGATCAGCGCCACTGGCAGTGGTGAGCTCTACCTGACCTCGACACCCTACACAGCGAAGCTCATCGCCATAAGCGGCGGTGATTCGGAGATAGACAGCATCATTCTCACACCGACCGTGGCCGTCGAGGATGATACCTGGGGTTCGATCAAGCAAATATACCGCCGCTGAGTCTCCCTATCACGCAGAGACGACCACCCCCCACACAGTAAATCCCCCTCCAATCTGCCGGATTGCGATCCGGTCGAATGGTGGGTTCGAATCAGAAAGCGGATATGCAGTACAGGCTGTAGAGGTTCGTTCTCGACTCGAGCTTTACGCCGGGATCTATGCTGTTTTCGATCCACTGATACTGCGCCTGTATATAGGCATTCTTGCTGAAACGGAACCGCCCTTCACAGGCAAACGCACGTCGGTAATCATCGTGTCGCCGGTAGGTGCCGCCCCGCCAGTTCCTTCGGTCCAGCCATCCGATGCTCCCACCGAGACCCGAGGGCAGATCCATGTCCAATGTTATCCCCAAATATGACACACGCTCCGTCGCCATGTACGACGGAGTTTCGAACTCCTTGAGGCTTTTATAGAATAAGGATACAACGGCAGCAATATCGTCCGGTAGAATTCGATGAGAGAACAGCTGTCCCTCTTGTATCCGTACACGGCACGAGTATCGGGATCCGGTGATGTTCGGCGCGTAGGAGAGTGCCGCGAACGGTGAATAGAACTCGGGATCGAGCCGAAGATAATCACACGACAGCTCGACCCACGGTGACCATTCGAGGATCACGCCCGCTATACCACCCTCGTCCCGGTACCGTCTGGTTGTGTATTCATCCGAAAAACGAGGCTTGATGTGACTCTCTGCCCGGTTTGAAGTCACCAGCTCTCCCCTGAATGTGTAGCCCGGCAGGATGGGGATCTCCGCTGTTATCGTGAGGAGGTGTGATCTATCCCATGACGGCAGGTCATAGCCGATTCTTTGCTCGTAGCCGAGCTTAGAGAGATCCAAAGACCGCTCGTCCTCCCACGTGCCCACGAGATGGAGACCCAGCTTGAGCGCCGATCCGGTCCAGGGCAGGTAGAGCTGCCACCGTGATTCGAAGCCGTAGATCTCCTGGGAATAATCCGGCCCTTCCACACCCGTATTCGCTACCGTGAGCGAGTCCACCTCCCGTGCGTGCCGCGGGATCGCATAGAAAAGGCGCGCCTCGATCCCCTTCGCCGTAAAGCTCGCCACGCCGCCCTCGAAGGTGAGATCGGGCCCCAGCACCTCGAGGCTCTCGATAAGAAGGGCGCCGGCGGCCGCCCCGCACCCGCAGCCCGCATCACCCCCTGTCCGCGGGTTGTCGTCCCAATCCCACCGCATGAGCGTGAGGGGTGTCATGTGGATCGAGAAGTAACCGAGCCGGAGCGCGAACCTGTTCCACGAGATCTCGGCGAAGGCACTACCCCACTCACTGGAATAGTAATCGGGGCCGGACGTGAGAACCTCCTCGCCCTCGTTGCTGAGCCGCAGCAACCCTCCGACCGTCAGATGACGCCCTAGTATCCGGGATACCTCGAACTCGAAACGGTAGAGAAAGGTGTTCTTCGATTCGACCTCCTCGCCGTACGGCCCCACCGCCAGGTCACCCTGTGAGTCGATCCCGAGAAAACGGATACGCTGTCTGCCGCCGAAGACGAAACCGGCTGTTGGTCCACTCTCGATATCCCGGGCACCGGTCCCCCCCTCCACCTCGGCCGCATCAACGGGTCCCGAATCCCCTCCCAGAAGCATATCCTCCATGATCTCCCCGATATCGCCTTCCGGTTCGAACGCTGAAGCGATTACCCTTCCTCCGTTGCCGATCAGGTAAATGGCAAATGTGGCAAAAGGTACCTCATAGAGCTTTGTTATATTGGTCGTGCGATCCCAGAGTTGCGTGAAGGTGATCCCGTTTGCATCGAGGATTCCCTGAACACGGAGCATATCGCCCTCGTCACTATTGATACCGATGACGGCGATATCGCCCCCGGCGTACTCCTGGTTGAATGCGTCACAATCGAGGAGCGACTCGACGCAATGGGGGCAACCGCTCTCCCAGAATATCAGGAATATATGCCGATAGGCCGAGAAGAGCTCGTCCGAGCCTGGGTAATCCCTCCCGTCAACCATAGACAGATCGAAGGGTGGCGCCTGCCGCCCGGCCTGAATCCCTTCCGCGCATACAACGGCGGCGTTTGCCGAGAATGTGAGAGCAAGGATTATTACAGGAACCCACTGTCGCATAACTTATCCCTTCTTTCAAAGTTCAACGTTGAACGCCAAACTGTAATGCATTATATTCGAAATTTCTAACTTTTTAAGAAGAATTTGATGCCGCCATGACCTTCGACTCACACATGAACCGTGAGATCATCCACCTCGCCTACCCGGTGATCGTGGGAATGATCTCTCATACCGTCCTCAACCTCGTCGATACCGCAATGGTCGGCAGGCTCGGAGACGTCGCCCTCGGAGCCGTCGGTCTGGGATCCTTCTTCGTCATGGTGACCGTACTCATCTTCGGCTCCCTCGGCGTCGGCACACAGGCCATTACGGCCCGGCGACTCGGTGAGAATCGAACCGAAGAGTTCGTACGGATCGCCTTCAATGCATTCCTGCTATCCTGCATCGTTGGCATTGTCGTCTCTCTTGCGGGATACGGTTCGTCCACATGGATCTTCCACCGGCTCTCGGACAGGCCGGAGATCGTTGAGAAGGGCATCCCCTACCTCCGGATCAGGTTTCTCGGTATCTTTTCATTGATTATTATCTTTACCCTGCGGGGTTACGCCTTCGGCATGGCCCGCGTGCGGATCGATATGATCGTCTCCCTTATCGTCAACCTTCTCAATATCGTCCTGAACTACTTCCTGATCTTCGGGCATTGGATCTTCCCCCGTCTTGAGGTCAGCGGTGCGGCCCTGGCCTCGGTGATAAGCACCGTGGTGGGACTCGTCATCTACCTGCTCTCGATCCGGTACCGGATTATCGAAAGGCTCCCCCATGATGACCACGGTTACAGGCTCTCGCGGGAGCTCGTCGGGCGGATAGCCCGGATATCCGCGCCGCGAGCCATCCAGAGCTTCTCCATACTGGGATTCATCGTATTTCTCAGCCTCATCGGGAAGATCGGTGTCGGCGAGCTCGCCATCAGCAACATCATCTTCAAGGCATTCAACTTCTCATTCATGATAGGTCTCGCCATCGGTGCCGCCTCCGCCACACTCGTCGGGAGAAGCCTCGGTCAGGGGAACGGGGAGCTCGCGGCACGCTACGGCTGGCACTCGGTCGGACTGGGAACCCTCGGGATGGGCTGCATCGGAATCCTCTTCATGCTGTTCCCCCGCCAGATCATGGGTGTCTTCACCCATGTACCCGACACGATCGAGAAGGGGGTGTTACCCTTCAGGCTTCTCGGTGCATTTCAATTCATAGACGGTGCAGGCATCGTACTCTCCCGTACACTCCAGGGAGCGGGCAGCACACTCTACGTCATGATCTCCGAAATGGTAGCCGTCTGGTGCGTCCTCATCCCCTTCTCCTATATTACCGTCATGGTGATGCACGGAGGGATCGTTCTGGCATGGTGGGCACTCTTCCTCTATATCATAGTCTTCTCGGCCGCCATGCTCTGGAAATTCCATGAGGGCGGCTGGAAGAAGATCAAGATCTGACCCTTTGCGGCCGTGGAACCATCACATCAAATCAACCACCTTCCCTCCCCCCAGCTCGGTATCGAAGATCGGCAAAGAAAAGCGTTGACAAACGCTCCATTTTAACATATGAGTATATAAGCATATTAAAGAAAGGCAGTCGTGGAATCCGTCACCATGGATACATCGCTGGAGCTCATTGCTAGGCGCTTGAAGGCCCTCGCCGATCCAAGCCGCCTAACGATCCTCCACAAGCTCTGTGATGGAGAGAAGAACGTGACAGAACTCGTTGCAAAAACGGGGCTTACACAGGCGAACGTATCGAAGCACCTCCGCATTCTCCGGGAGGAGGGGCTCGTCCGGACGAGGCGCGAGCAGCGAATGATCTTCTACCGGATCGTCGGAGGCCTGACGCAGCAGATATGCACTCTGATCAGCCTCTCGCTCGAGAACGAGGCGATCGAGGAGATCGAGATCATGGGGCGCTACCTCGAAACCAACGGCATACCCGCTGCGGAAACGAAGGAAGCACAGGAGAGGTTATGAGCGGAGGATTGGGTTTACTGATTTTCCTCGTCGCGTGGTTTGTCATCATGCGGTTCGTTCTCCCACGCTTCGGTGTCCCTACATGACTCGGCGGACAATGCGATATCGGGGACCGATACGGAGCAGACGAGAAAGACGATGGGAACGATACAACCGGCGAAACCGTGGGAGGCAAACCAGGCCGGTAAAACGAGCAGACGATGCCTATATTTGAATACATATGTAATGGATGTAGTAAGGAATTCGAGGAGCTCGTACCGTCCGCCGACTCGGAGGTTCATTGCCCCGAGTGCGGTTCGACGGACGCCGAGAAGCTCTTTTCCCCTTTTGCGAAAAGCTGTTCGAGCTGCGGTTCATGTGGCACACCCACCTGAAGTGTCTAACGGCACGGCGGCGGTTCGCCGCCAGGGAAAAAGATACAGCCCGTACCGGTCTCTCCGAGATCGATACGGGCTTTTATCTGGTAGCCCCTAGGGGAGTCGAACCCCTGATTCATGGCTGAGAACCATGCGTCCTGACCACTAGACTAAGGGGCCAAAATAACAATGGCTGGAGAGGGAGGATTCGAACCCCCACCGGCTGATCCAGAGTCAGCTGTCCTACCATTAGACGACTCTCCAACAGTGCAACACAAGTTACTACATTGCATAGGGGAACGCAACCCCCTTTTCGTCCAGGAGGAAATACCCCGAATCCCGGGACTATTTCAGTTGTAAACCTTTGTCGCGGTGCGCAATCGTTCGACCGTCTTCGCCTTTCCGAGCAGCACGATAACCCAGAAGATGTCCGGGGATACCGTTCCACCCGTGAGTGCGACCCGGCATGGATGAATGAGTTCTCCCGCTTCGATCTCCATCCGGTCGGCGAGGCTGCGGAGGGTCTCTTCAACTGCATCACGCTCGAAATACTGGAGCGTATCGTAGTCGTCGGCAAGAGCGTTCAGGCGCTCGGGCACCTCGGGCCTGGCAAGATGCGACCGGATTGCATGCTCATCCCGCTCATAATCATCCCGGTAGAAATAGCCCAGCTTCCCCGGTACGTCCTTCAGCAACTTCAACCTGTTACCGATCACATTGATGATAAGGGCGAGACGCTGAAACTCCTTCGAGTTCAAACGCTCCTCCGGTTGGAGCGTTTCCTCGTTCACCGATTCCGTTCCGGGAACCAGTTTGAGATCGACCGGCCGGGAGAGATCGACCTCGAAGGCGGGTGGAATGAGGCCCTCCCGCTCAAGGACCTCGTAGACCATCTTGGTCTTCTCGACGAGGTCGAGGCGCTTGAAGTGCTCTGCGTTTATCCACTCCATCTTGTCGATATCGAAGACGGCCGGATTGCGTGATATGCGCTTGAGCGAGAACTTGTCGATGAGCGCCTTCAGTGAGAAGAGTTCGCGTTTGTCGTCGAAGGACCATCCCAGAAGCGCAAGATAGTTCACCATGGCCTCGGAAAGGTAAAGTTTGTCCCGGTAGTAATCGATCGATGTGGCACCGTGGCGTTTGCTGAGCCTCGTCTTGTCACTCCCGAGTATCATCGGCAGGTGCGCGAACTTCGGCAACGGATAATCAAATGCCCTGTAGAGATGTACCTGACGCGGTGTGTTTGAGATGTGATCATCGCCGCGGATCACATGAGTGATCTTCATCTTCGCATCGTCGACAACGACGGCAAAGTTATAGGTGGGCCTGCCATCGGATTTCACGAGCACGAAATCGTCGAGCTCCTCGTTCTGGGTGGTGAAGTCCCCGCGTATGATATCCCTGAAACGCACCTCACCGTCGGCGGGCATCATGAACCTGACCACGAACGGCATTCCACCCGCGAGACGTTCCTCGACGTCGTCCGGCTTCAAACGGCGGCATCTCCCGTCGTATTTCAGGGCGGTCTTCCTCTCCTTCGCTTCGAGCTTCATCGCCTCGAGTACTTCGGGTGTGCAGAAACACCGGTACGCCTTCCCCTCATCCAGCAGGCGCTGCGCGTCCGAGTGGTAGAGTACGCTCCTGGCCGACTGGACATAGGGGCCGAATTCGCCGCCCATATCGGGTCCCTCGTCCCAATCGAGTCCCAACCAACGGAGCCCGCGTAGGATCCCCTCGTACGACTCCCGCGTCGAGCGTTGGGCGTCGGTATCCTCGATCCGGAGAACGAAGGTACCCCCTGTCTTCCTGGCGTAGAGAAAGTTATACAATGCCGTCCTTGCTCCACCGACATGCAGATGACCTGTGGGGCTCGGGGCGAATCTCACCCGTATGTTCTGGGAATCCTGCATTACGAGCGTGGTGCCTCATCTGGGGCGGCGGTACCTGCCCGGTCGACCCTGATCGTATCCAGGAACGATTCGTAATCCATTCCAAAGGCTTCTCTGGAAGCGGAATCGACCGTCCCGCCGGAACCAAGTTCATCGATAAATGTATATACCGATTCGATGGAATACCTATTGATCGTATTCTCCAGCATCCTGTATGCCGCATAGAACGCAATACGGCTCCCCTGAAAATCCTCGGTCTTTTCCAGCATCTCCTCTATTACTGCCGGCGAGGGATCGACGTCTGCATTCTGAAACCGAAACTGCTCCACCTGCATATCGAGTATCTCCCGCTCCCCGGCTACGTAGGAAGCGAACGATTCCTGAAGCCATCTGGGAATCCTTCCGTCGGACCTCCGGTGCAAAGCCATCTGAGCGATCCTCTGTGTGATACCTATCGATGCAATCCCCCGCTTCATCATGATATCGAGCGGCTCGAAATAGATGCTGTCGCCCACGACGGAACCGTAGTACCACCACTCCTTCCGGGCAAGAAACTTGTATTCATCGAGATCCTTCGTGCCGATGAGGACCATTGCTCCTTCGGCGGGTTTCCCGATCTCCTTGACAACCTTCCGATATCCTTCGATCGCAAACCCAAACGTCGTCACAGCCACATAGCGGGCGATGCCGGAAGCTGGATACTGAAGCTCGATCTCCCTGTTCGCCATGACTCCTCCCCTGACCGGGTGGTAGTCATCCCGCACGAGTTCATACCCTTCGAGCGGAGCGAGAAGCGAATCGGGGATACGGAACGCTTCATCCGTATCCGCATCTTCTGCTGTCTCCTTCGACTTTTCCCCACACCCCGACAGCAGGAAGAGAACCAAAGCGATACACACAACAAGCTTGCTGGATCTGCTCATGAATAGCATTGCACCATACTCCTTCGTATAACAATGACCCGGACTGCCGCCGAAGCGGGAACACCCTTACTGCCGCCGCGGCGGGAACATCCGTCTCACGCGATCCCCTACCTCCTCGATCAGGGAGTTCCGTTCGGCTTCGCGAAGACGCTCGAGCTCCTGCGAGGCTGCTCGTGACTGGTGAAGCCACCTCTCGGCGAACTCACCGCTCTCTATCCGTGTGAAGAGTTTCTCCATCTCCTCGGTAACGTTCCCGGCTATCACGTCCTCTCCGTACCGCAGGCTCCCGTAAGCTGCCGTACCGCTTATCAGATCCCGCATCCCGGAGAATCCAAGGTCAGCGAAGAGATCGACAATGATCTTGAGTTCGTGAAAACACTCGAAGTAAGCTACCTCCGGACTAAATCCTCTGCGAACAAGGATGTCGAAGGCACACTTGATCAACGCTGGAACCCCTCCACACAATACCGCCTGCTCACCGAAGAGGTCACTGACGGCCTCTTCACGAAAGGTCGTCTCGAACGCCCCCACGCGCAGACACCCCAACCCCCCTGCGATGGCAAGTGCGATCTCCAAGGCGCGACCCGAAACATCCCTCTCAACCGCCACAAGACAGGGAAGACCACTCCCCTCACAGTAACTATCCCTCAGACGCTGTCCCTGACCCTTCGGTGCCACGAGCACAAGGTCGTAGTCGCTTGACTCGATCTCACCGAAGGCAACAGAAAATCCATGGGCAAAGCAGAGCGTCGCACCGGGTCGCAGATTGGCGGCGATCTCCGTTTCGAAGAGGCTCCCGTGCACTTCATCGGGAACGAGGAGCAGCAGCACATCCGCCTCCCGGGCGGCCGCACCGATATCGAGGACCGTGAATCCATCGGCAGCCGCCCGCTCACTCCCTGCACCACCCCCCCGTACGGCCACCGATACGTCGAACCCACTGTCCCGCAGGTTCATTGATTGGGGACGGCCCTGGTTCCCATACCCGACAACCACGATCCGCCTGCCTTCGAGTATGGATTGATCGACATCCTTATCCGTATAGATGTTCACATGTGCTCCCTCACGTAAAGCCCCACGTATCTATAACAAAATGGATTTACCCAGGCAAGGGTATTGTGCCGGTACGCGCTGCATGCCACACGTTGCGTAACACCGGGGCTCTTCCGTTCGAACACGCATAAGGAACGTGTAACGTGCGACAGTGGAAAGGCCCCTTTTCGCTTGACAGAACAGCATTTTTACATACAATGTATCCAGCGTGGCGGTGTAGCTCAGTTGGTTAGAGCAGGAGAATCATAATCTTCGTGTCCGGGGTTCGAATCCCTGCACCGCCACCATAATTATATCGATCCCGGAAACCTATCACTCACCCTGCATTCCTATGAACTGCATCCAAAGGGCACTGCGAGCGCTCACAGCCGATGGTCTCATACGGTCCGGTTCGACCGTTGTCGCAGCCGTCTCGGGCGGTTCCGATTCGATGGCACTGGCCGAGATCCTGTCCGAACTCACCGGAATGCTTCACTTTTCCCTCGTCATTGCCCACTTCAATCACGGAATCCGGCCGCGGGCAGCACGCGATGCGGCTCTCGTCGAGCGCTACTGCACACGACGCAACCTCCCGCTCGTTCTCGGCACGGGAGATGTTCCTGCCGAATCGAAGCGGCGCCGGAAAGGGCTCGAGGAGACGGCCCGGTCTCTGCGATACGGATTCCTCGAGAAAGCAGCTACGGAGTGGCATGCGGATGCGGTTGCACTCGGGCACACGAGAGACGACCAGGTAGAGACGATCTTCCATCATATCATACGGGGAGCCGGGTGGCGCGGTGTCACGGGCATCCCTGTGCGGCGAGGTATCTTCATCCGTCCGATCCTCGATTGCACGAGGGCGGAACTGAAACTATTCCTCCGCCAGCACCATATCAGCTACGCCGTCGATGAAAGCAACCGTGATAACACCATATTAAGAAATAGGATCCGGAACCGCCTCCTGCCGAACCTCCGGAAATCTTTCAATCCATCGATCGATGATGCGATCATTCGCCTGGGTGAAAACCTCTCGGAGGGCTGGGAGGTACTCGAGCACTCGGTCAAACGCTACCTACCGCCCCTGGAAGACAATGGCAGCGTACGGATCGAATTCGAACGGCTCAATACGCTTTCCGACTTCCAGCTCTACCTTCTCGTCGACCTCATCCTCAGAGAACGGTTCCACATCATGCAGGATGTCGAGAAGGTCCACTTCGATGCGGCCAAACGACTTATCCGTGTGGGGCGCTCGGGCGGACGTGTGCAGCTGCCGCAGGGGATCACGATATGCAAGGATCAGCGGGGGATCGTGATCTCCCCCACCGGCCGAATGAAACGGGATCGACAGCGCCGGTACGAGCCGGTACTCCTGCCCGGACCGGGCAGGTTTTCCCTCGCAGCATGGGATCTCAACGTCGAGATACGCGAAATAGATATGGGGCCGCCGGCCCCCGATCCCGCCAGGGATGAGGCATACCTCGCTGCCGTGAAATTTCCCATACGGGTCAGGTCCCGCCTGCCGGGAGACAAGATGGTTCCTTTCGGTATGCGGGGCCGTAAGAAGCTCAGTGACATCTACATCGACAAGAAGGTTCCCGTGCACTCGAGAGACAGGATTCCCGTCTTCGAGGATGCAAACGGCATCCTCTGGATACCCGGCGTGGTCACGGATGAACGGACCAGAATACTGCCGCACACACGCAGGATCACACACATCCGCATATCGCCGTAATTATTTGTAAATATATAACTTACCATGTAGCAACCGATGCGCAAACGTGTGACGGCGACCATACGGCTACCCACCTGCCTGGCGATCATCAAAAAATGTCGCCGGTTTAAAAATGTTAGATTCCGGGGCCGGATGTGCTAGAATCTGTATACCGGGAAAGTGATGGAGGTGACTTCAGGGAATCCATGCTACGATGTGAAATGCTCATACCACCCGAAGATATCCAGGCGAAGGTACGTGAGCTGGCACATAGGATATCCGACGATTACGGGGGGAGAAATCCGCTGCTCGTGACCCTGCTCAAGGGATCGTTCATTTTTCTCGCCGATCTCGTGCGCCATTTGACGATCCCGCACGAAATCGAATTCATCAAACTCTCGAGCTACCGTGACGGCCTCCACCGCAGCCGGGAGGTGGAGGTGATCGATCGCCTGCACAGCGACATCGATGACAGGGATATCATCATCGTCGACGGTATCATCGACACGGGCCACACCCTCTCGCATCTTATAAAAACACTGTCAAAGAGGGGGGCACGGAGTATAAAGGTATGTACCTTGCTAGATAAATCATGTTCACGGGAGGTGGAGGTACCAGTTCATTACGTGGGCTTCACGATACCCGACGCCTTCGTAATTGGTTACGGCCTCGATTACAAGGAGCGCTACCGGAACCTCGCCTATATCGCTACTTTGCTGTCGGAAAGCGATTCCGTCGAGGATACGCTGGAGCCAGAGCGGTCGGGTATGGTGCAGCGCGGCGTTGATGCGGAACATCCAGCGAAAGCGACCGCCGCAGAAGGAGAGAGAACACGATAACAGACTACAATACAACGACCTAAAGGGAATATGATTCCTGATGGACACGGCCCGGTGTATTGATTATCTTCCTGTGGATATATATATTTAAAACGATGGCAGAGAAAGATCAGAAGAAACGGCCGGATATGGGGGGACAACCCCCCAAGAAGTGGCCTCCGCCCGGCTCCCTGCCGGGGCAGCAGCGACCCTCCAAAGCGATGGCGCTCTGGGTCATGGCGCTCGTCCTCTTTTTCCTGACCCTCCTCGTGTTCAACTCCCGGAAGGAACGTGAATGGGAGATCACCTACACCCAGTTCATCAACGAGATCGAGAACAGTAATATCGCAAGCGTTAGAATCAAGGGACTGGAGATCAGGGGAAGGTTGCTCCACGAAATCAAGGTCCCCACGGGAAGCGCGAAGCCAACCGTTATCAGCAACTTCAAGGTGATACTTCCGGCCGAGAACAAGGACCTGCCCGAAGATATCTGGAAAAAGAATCCGGATGCCGAGATAGTCGCGGAATTCCCGGGAAGCAGTATGTGGGTGAAGGCGTTGGCGACCGCATTGCCGCTCATTGCCCTTCTCGTTCTTTGGGTCATCCTCATGCGTCAGATGCAGGCCGGGGGAAACAAGGCATTCTCATTCGGAAAGAGCAAGGCACGGATGATGGGAGGTAATACACCTCGCGTTACCTTCGATGATGTGGCAGGCGCCGACGAGGCGAAGGAGGAACTACAGGAAATCATTCAGTTTCTCAAGGATCCGAAGAAGTTCCAGAAGCTCGGAGGGCGGATACCGAAGGGTGTCGTTCTGCTGGGTCCCCCGGGAACGGGCAAGACACTCCTTGCCCGAGCCGTTGCGGGAGAGGCAGGCGTGCCGTTTTTCAGTATGAGCGGCTCCGACTTCGTCGAGATGTTCGTGGGTGTCGGTGCGAGCCGTGTACGTGATCTCTTCCAGAAGGGAAAGAAACACGCCCCATGTATCCTTTTCATAGACGAGCTCGATGCGGTGGGACGTCACCGTGGTGCCGGGCTCGGCGGCGGGCACGACGAGCGGGAACAGACCCTCAATCAGCTTCTGGTCGAAATGGACGGATTCGAGACCAATGAGGGCGTAATACTGCTCGCAGCGACCAACCGACCCGACGTACTCGATCCTGCGCTCCTGCGCCCCGGCCGATTCGACAGGCGGATCGTGGTCGATATGCCGGACATGAAGGGACGGGTCGGTATCATACGGGTGCACACCCGGAAGATACCACTCGCCAACGACGTCGACCTCGAGGTACTCGCACGGGGCACACCCGGCATGTCTGGCGCGGACCTGGCGAATATGGTGAACGAAGCGGCACTCCTTGCGGCACGGCGCAACAAGGAAAAAGTGCATATGGAGGAGTTCGACGAGGCGAAGGACAAAGTGCTACTCGGCCCCGAACGTAGAAGCAGGATCATCAAGGAGGACACACGCCGGATGATCGCCTATCACGAAGCGGGCCACGCCGTCGTAGGATCACACCTCGAGCACGCCGATCCTCTGCACAAGGTGACAATCATACCGAGAGGCCGCGCATCAGGACTGACCTTCTTCCTGCCGAACGACGACCGGGATGAGCTGTCACGGGAATGGTGCATGGATTTCATCACGAGCTCTCTCGGCGGGAGGGTGGCCGAAGAGCTTGTGCTCAAACGTATCGGCAGCGGTGCCCAGAATGACATCAAGCAGGCATCGAACCTCATACGCAAAATGGTAATGCAGTGGGGTATGAGCAGCAAACTCGGTCCGATTGCATTCGGCGATCATGAGGAACAGATCTTTCTCGGCAAGGAGATCGCCGTTCGCAAGGACTACAGCGAGCAGACAGCCCGTGAGATCGATGAAGAAGTCAAGGGCATCATGGACGAGTGCTACAACAGGGCAAAAGCGATCCTGACGGAACACGAGGAACAACTTCACAAGGTCGCTCTCGCTCTTCTCGAGCGAGAGGTTTTGGATGCGGAAGAGATCAAGATACTCCTCAATAATGGTACGCTACCGCCGCCACCACCGAGGAAGCAAGCGGCGACGAGGGAACCGAAGGAACAAACCGGCCAAACCGCCGGCACCGAGGGTATCCCCGGCGAGGAAACCCTCCAAGAGGTGTTGAGTGAAGAAGATCCGGCAGCCGGTGCGACAGGCGAAGCGAACAGCACCATCCCGCTATCGGAAACCGATCGGGAGAATGCCAGTGCCGACGAACCAGAAGCGGAGAGCGACACCACCGAACCGGAGGATCGACAGGCACTATAATCCTCCTTCGACCTCCCAGAAGACACCCAGCTGGAAACCAGAACAGCGATACATAGTATGCACTACCCGGTACGTCTGATATCTTCCCGATCGAGAGTATCACTCGAAACACAGCTCGGCGGTGCGGGTGTCGATAGTGAAGGAATCCGGATACTCACCGGAAAGGCCGAAAATCTGGTCATACGGATCGACAAGATGTCCGCTCCGGCCGCAAACATCATCAAGCAACAGCTTCTCTCCCTCGGCGGCGACGCCGCGGTACACCGGGATGTCATCGCCGGCGGCCCGAAAGAATCAACCGTCTACATCATTGCCGACCGGCGGCGCCTGGCGGTGCTCATCGAGAAACTCGCGGGCCAACCCTTCAAGCTCGGCGATCTCGGAAAAACGATCGGGACACTGCTGCACCGGCACGAACATCCTCCGGCATTGCTCCCACTCAGGGAGGGCACGCTTGACCTCTCGGCCGGCCCGCTCATCATGGGAGTTCTGAATGTGACACCCGACAGCTTCAGCGACGGCGGTTTGCATCTCGATCCCGCGAAGGCCTGTGATCGGGCGCTGGAGATGGTCGATGAGGGGGCGGCGGTCATCGATATCGGCGGCGAATCCAGCCGGCCGGGGTCACGGGAGCTCACCGAGTCGGAAGAGATCGGGCGCATCGCACCGGTTCTCGAGAAACTCGCCGGCATGCTTCCGGTACCCTTCTCGATCGATACGAGAAAGGCGGCGGTGGCTCGTTTGGCCTGCGAGGCGGGTGCCGGTATCGTCAACGACATCAGCGGTCTCAGACACGATCCCGCCATGATGGAAACAGTCGCCGTATCGGGGGCGGCGGCGGTGGTTATGCACATGCAGGGAACACCCGAGACGATGCAGGCCGAACCACACTATCACGATCCGGTCTCCGAAATTTACGAATGGCTGGATGCCAGAACCGAAACACTCATCGATGGCGGCGTTCGGCTCGATAAAATAATCGTTGACCCTGGGATCGGTTTCGGAAAAAGATTACGGGACAATCTGGATATCTTGCATGCGATCGGCGATTTCCACAGCCTCGGCTTCCCGGTCATCGTCGGGTACTCCCGGAAATCGTTCATCGGCGAGCTCACGAAACGCGAACCGGGAGAACGGCTGTGGGGTGGATTCGCAGCCCTTGCCCACTGTCTCGACGGGGGTGTACAGATCGTGAGAGTACACGATGTGAAAGAGACGGCAGATTTCATCCGTGTATGGAAAGCGGTTGAACGGAGGGGAGAGACACAGTGAGCTCGTTTCAATTCAATCTGGTCATCGACATTCTCGATATCGTAATCGTGGCCTACATTTTCTACCGCCTCTTCCTGCTGATCAAGGGAACGAGGGCCACCCAGATGTTCGTCGGTCTCTTCTTGCTCATAATCGCATCCTTCGTAGCCCAGTGGCTCAACCTGAATGCCCTGAACTGGATCGTGAGCAGCCTGAAAACGGTATGGGTGATAGCCTTCGTGATACTCTTCCAGCCGGAGCTCCGTAAGGCGCTCACCCTCCTGGGACAGAACCGTATCCTCGGTCTCTTCCTCAAGGTCGAAGAATCGAGCACGGTCAGCGAGCTCGTGAAGGCGTGCCACCAGCTCGTTCAGAAAGGGCTGGGCGCGATCATCGTGCTCGAACAGGATGTAGGCCTGAAGAACTACATCGAAACCGGTACACCGATCGATGCCCGTATCACGAGCGAACTGCTCGTTACGGTCTTCACACCCCCAAGCCCACTGCATGACGGTGCCGTTATCATAGAGAAGAACAGGGTCGTTGCTGCGGGGTGCATACTCCCCCTCTCCCAGAACCCACGCCTCCTGAAATCCCTCGGCACACGGCACCGTGCGGGCCTGGGGCTCAGCGAGGAAACGGATGCCATCGTTATCATTGTGAGCGAGGAGACACAGGCCATTTCACTCGCCATCGGCGGGAAGCTCAAGCGCAAATTGGATATCAATACGCTCCGAAACGATCTCGTGAGCATTATCGGTATAAAGCCGGAAGAGGCGGTCGCAGCCAGCTAGGGAACAGAAAAAGGAGTGACGACCCTACATCCCCACACATCCGCATCACACCTCCGGCCGACACTCCCGTTGTGCGGAACTCGAAAGCACACACGTTCCCATTGGCACCGCAAAACCGGTGCCTCATCCGCCGAAGGTATGCGAGATGAAGCCGTACTATATACGGCAGAAAGCCTTACGGACGGCCCGGTGATTCCACGGTGCGTCGAGCGTGTGAGATCGGAGCGGAAACATCGTAGACCGAGCATTCCCGTAGAACCGAGAGTACAATCATATAAAAAAGTGCGAAAAGCGATTTCACGCCCTCCGCACAGTGGCAACTGCGTGTACGGTGCAATCTCTGTTACCGTTTGATCCGGCCGCTTTCTATCAGTTCCTCGAGCTTTGCCACAATCTTCTCATCGAACTTCTCGTATTGCTTTTTTAGCTGTTCGATGGCCTGCTCGACGCTGAAGGCCTGGCGGTACGGGCGATTGCTCGTCATGGCATCAAAGGCGTCTGCGATAGCCACGATCCTCGCTCCGACCGAGATCTGATCGCCCACCAGGTTGTCAGGGTATCCCTCCCCGTCGAGACGTTCATGATGGTGACGGACAAGGTCGCATGCGGCCTCGAGAAACTTCATGTCCTTAATGATATTTGCCCCGACCACCGGGTGACTGCGCACTACAGCCCACTCTTTTTCGGTTAGCTCTCCCGGTTTGTTGAGAATATTTTCGTAAACACCGAGCTTGCCGATATCGTGCAGGGCCGCACCGAAGCTCAAGATCTCCCGTTCCTTCTTAGAGAGCCCCATCTCCTCCGCCAGCATCCGGGCGTACTCGGCAACACGCTCGGTGTGGCCTCGTGTATAGCTGTCCTTCGCCTCGATGGTGGAAACGAGAACCTTGATCGTAGAGAGGTAGGTATCCTGCAGCTCCCAGTAGAGCCGTGCATTCTCCAGGCCGGTGGCCGCCGAACTCGCAATCGATTTGAGTAGCTCAAAATCGTTCTCGGAGTATTCACGGTCACCTATCTTCTTACCGATAAAAAGGATCCCGATAAGGTGAGATTTCACGACAAGGGGATAACAGAAGCTGAAACCGAAATCAGCCATGAAACCCGATTCCTGCAATGCTTCCTCCGGAAGATCCGAGCGATGCAGATCGAGAACATCATGATTTTCTTTCAGGTACTTCGCAAGGCCGACCTCGCTCGAGAGTCGAACGGTGCTGAGAAAATTGCCCTGCACACCCTTTCCGCCTGCATACGAAAGGTGCTCCTTATGCTTCTCGTAGGAGTAGAAGAGCGCCGCCGAGCTAATGCCGAGCTGCCCGATCACGGTCAGGCAGAATATATGAACGAGATCTTCGGGATCCCGCAGGCGATTGAGATCCTGGCTGAGACCGAAAAGTGTCCGCATATAGAGGATCTTCTTCTTGAGCTCGCGGTTGATCCGCATGTAATCGGCCTGGCCTTTTTGCACCTCATCCTCGAGAAATAGGTTCCGTACACGGAGGTTTTTGCTTTCTATCGCCTGGTTCAGGAAATTATCGATTTTCGCTATGATTTCCTTCAATGAAAACGGCTTCTTTATATAGTCCTGGGCACCGGAGCGGAATCCTTTCACCATGGAATCAGGGATCCCTTCGGCGGATATCATAATGATCGGGATATCGCGATGGATGTCGCGTTCCCTGATTTCGTCACAGACCCAGAATCCGTCCTTCTTCGGCAGGATAATATCGAGCACAACGAGATCCGGTTGGAACTGTTCATACTTCTCGAGCGCTTCTTCGCCGTCGTACGCACATTCGGTCACATAGCCCCGTGAGCGTAAGGACTCGGTAAGTATCTCGACGACGTTGGGATCATCATCCACAACGAGAACATTGCCAGCCAAGGTGACCTTCCTACTGTGAAATCTTAACGTCGTGCTGTACTGAGGATGCTATCTCTCTTTCGATTATCTTGCTGAATTGTGATACGACTTCACGGTCGTAGCGCACACCGTAATTCTCTTTGAGTGTATCGAGCGCCTCTCTTTCCGAGAGGACCGGTCTGTTGGGCCGTTCGTGCGTCATGGCGGCATAGCTCTCCACGACCGAAATGATGCGGGCTCCCAGCGGTATATCCCTTCCTCTGAGAGCGCAGGGGTATCCCTCCCCGTTGAAACGCTCGTGGTGCGAACGGACAATCTCGATAACATGATCTTTGAACTTCATTCTCTGAAGCATCTCGGCGCCATCCTCCGGGTGCTTCTTGATAATCTCCCATTCCTCCTTCGAGAGATCGCGAGGGGAGCGAAGGATGAGATCGCTGATCTTTATCATGCCGATATCCCTGAGTACCGTGCCGTAGATCAAGTCCTTGAAATACTCATCCGGGTAATCCAGATTCTTGGCCACCAGTCCGACGTATCTCGACACAAATTCCGATGTGCCCTTGATCAAAGTATTATCCTCGATAAGTGATATGAGTGTCTTGACGATACCGAGTGTGCGCTCGTGCTCGTGCTCGAAGAGATTCGCATTTTCGTATGCACCCTGTGCGACACTGATCAGAATCCTGAGAAACTCGAAGTCCTGCTCCTTCATCCCTCTGCCTGCAATCCGCCTGCCGAGCAGGACCATGCCTGCAATTCCCGTACTCTGCATAAACGGACAGATGAATTCGAGCCCCCTCTCCTGCAATTTTTGCCGTTCATCGTCATTCATACGAAAGGAGTCCAAGGGGATTACCTTGCTTGCTTCACCAGTCGTTTCATCTCCATCCATCGAAATCGTTAGTGGTTCCATGCCGTCGATCTCGAGTCCCTTCGCCATGACAAGCTCGCAGGTATCACCCTTCTTTTCAAAGAACGCGGCCGATTCGACACCCCCCTGTGCAATCGAGGTGAGCAGAAATATATCGAG
Organism: bacterium; assembly: GCA_020350885.1. Lineage (GTDB taxonomy): Bacteria > Krumholzibacteriota > Krumholzibacteriia > Krumholzibacteriales > Krumholzibacteriaceae. The sequence continues at coordinate 3,066,039 of CP070727.1, forward strand.
CAGTTTCTTTCGATCCCTGATCGAGTTGAAGTCGGTGCTGATCGAGAAGAGCGTCTTCAGCTCGAGGATACGGCGCTTGAGCTGCTTGTTGAGCTTATCGACATCATCAACGGGAATCGACTTCACCAACTTCTCGTTGAAGGGGGAAGAGGGCTTATCGAGCCAGTCTGGCGGGGAAGGAGTGTTATTTTCCCCGTAGATCTCTTCGAAGATGTTCCCGCCGGTGCCATCTTCTCCTGCAGGAACATCTTTCGCTTCCAGAACACCTGTTTTGTCTGTTTTCCGCGCCGTCTCCTTGCCCCCACCCTTCTCCTTGCCCTTACCCTTCTCCTGGGCTCCTGCGACATGATTGCCATCATATGACATGAGAATGATCCCCGAGGTATCGACCTCGACATCGAACTCATCCTCCGGTGGCGTATCGTCTTTACCTGGTGTGCTATCTCCGGGGGACGACCCACTGCGCACGAAATCGCTTCCACAGCTCCCCTGCACCTGCTCATCCGAATCTTCCGCAGCGGGGACTTCATCTTCCGGCGCCGCTTCCCCCTGCATCTGCCCGTCAGAATCTTCCGCAGCGGGGACTTCATCTTCCGGCGCCGCCTCCCCTTTCATCTGCTCTGCTCTAGTGGATACGCCGACGTCCCTCAGCGCCTCATCGAGGGTGGAGTATGTATGTACCGTTTGACCTTCATCCTGGAGAAACTGGAGAACGATCTCATTCGTAACGACAAAATACACATTGTGATCCTGCTCTCCATATGACTTTACGAAATCACGCAAGATACGGGCAACGCCTCCGCCGAGCGACGTAAGCTCGGAGAAATCGAATATCACTGTCTTGAAATCTCGCTTTCGGCATTCGCCCGTAAGGCGCTGCACCTTCAGGTTCTGATGAAATCCCAGTTTCCCCGATACGCTGAAGACTGCGACATCGGGATTGTCGATCTCTAACCTCTTAAAACTCGTTTTGACCATCTACCTGCTCCAGAAACCGCATGGTTATTCTTCTGATTTCACGACTTCTTCCTGGGCCAACCATCGGTCCAGAACGCTCCTGAGAAATCGCCACTCACTTCCCACCTTCTTGGCGGGAATCTTCTTTTCCTTGGCCAGCCGGCAGATAGTCTTAACGTGCATCTTCAAATATTCAGCTGCCTCAACCGAGGTCATCACCTCGCCGGCATCGTCATGACCACCTATAATGATGCTTCCATAATCAAGCTGCTGTTGTTTATCCATACTAACCTCTCCGTGCTTGGTGGTCCGACCCCTTCGTACATCATTAGAGATCGGCCCGCTCTACCTTAAACACGCGGAACCGTTGACTCCTGATAACTCTCCTCCAACCCCGCGCCACCAGCAAAAGATCCTAACTCCTCCGTCGCTCCGTTGAGCCTCTGGAGGTAGTCTATCTTCTCGAAAACCATCCGGACATCCAGCACCGGGTATTCCTCTTCACCCAGGTGAAGATGGTGCGTTGTTAGCGATGCCCATGTTCCAGCCGTCAATTGATCGAGAATTCCGTCCGTTATCCGTCCGGGATCCTCCGTAAAGATACCTACCCGCTTCTCGGCAATACCGATGACCGTGACGTAGCCCCTCTCACCCTCCGTATCAACCTCTTCAGGGGCAAGCTCTTCCATACCAAGAACCGGTATTCTCATATCCGAAAGATTCATGCAGTGCCCTTTGGAATCCTCTGTAATCTCCACCTCGCCACACCGAATTACATAATCAACAGCATGAGCGGGAACGGCCAAGCCGGTACCCGAAGCGGTGAAGATATGATAGCCGGTAACAGTCGTCATATGCGGAAGTGTGAAATGGAACCGACCATCTCTGCCGTGATCCGGTTCCACCCAGAGTAACCCACCTTTCATTTCAAGAATTCGCCTGACATTCAAGAGAGACGGATAGTACGCAACGGCATCCTCACGATCGATCTCCGAGTCGCAGAGGAAATCCGAGCCGTTATCGGATATCCTTGCTACAAGAAACGATCCCCTATTCGTGATATCGACTCCGATTGTCAGCTTGAATTCCGTCTGCTTTTCATACATACGGCAGACATCGAAGATACAATTCTCTAACAACAACGCCAGAGTGGATGCCGCTTCCCGCTCGAGAGAGATATCGTCGGACTTCGCCTGGAGCTCTGCGTTCCAGCCCCTCACCCTGCCGTGTAGGTTAAAGAAGTCCCTGACTCCATCGAGGGCCGTGCTACTCGCTACTTTCGAGAGAAACGGTTTCCTGTTGTTTCCCAATCGATGGAGAATTCCACTCAGGAGACCGATATAGAACTCACTCTCCCCGAAGGCGAGCTCCAGCTCTCGAACGGTTGCGGCACTCCTGTTCGAATCCTCGATATACTCTCTGAAATGGTCCTTTACGCGGTACAGAGAACCGATGAGCTGATCAATAACCGAAAAACCATCGCTCTGTTGGATCGCTTCACCAAGGGGTTCGACGGACACACTTTCCTTAACCGGGGTTTGCTCTGCAGTTCGGCTTTTTTTCTCACACTCTCCCCTGAGTGCTGCAATCTCGTTCTGAAGCCCCTTGAAATCCTCCTGCTCAAGATCAGCATCGGCATCACCGGACATCAGCTCAGCCAATATCTTTTCCTCGGCTTCCAGTACTTCTGAGACCATTTGAGACATCTGCTCGTCCCAGCATCCGAGTGAACGTGTAACCTCATCGAGCAATTTCCAAAAAGCACCGATGGTCTGGCTCCAATCGGCCAGGCCGATCATCCTCGTGCTCCCCTCGAGCAGTCTCGAGGCAAGTGTCACCTTTTCGACCACCGATTCGTTGATCGCCGCTCCTGAAGCGAGACCAAGCAATCCGTTCAACTTCTCGATGTGATCGTTTACCTGATCTGCAAAGAGTCTCTTGTTGTCATCTCCGAGTATCTTCACCGGACGACTCCCCGCTACTGCTTCTGTGTCTCTTCAACATATTCGACGGCCCCGAGCTCGAAGAGGTCGTGGACAGGGTCCTCCTCCACCTTCTCGCCCGGCATCGGTTCACTCATGTCCGAAATGATCTCCGGTCCGGGATCTCTCATGTCGGCAGCGATCTCCCGTTCCGGTGCCGATTTTTCAGAGATGCCGACAGGTTCCCGTACATTACCGACACCCTCAACCGGTGTTTGAGCCATTGCCGCTTCCCCGGTCTTCGGCACTTCATCACTCACTACCCGTACATCGACATCACGCTGATCCTTTCCCTGCGCATTCCGCTCAATGTCTATCTTGACCCAGCGATGGCCGGGCATCTCCATCCAGCTATTGCTGTCCTTAGATCCGGCCGGCTGCGGCATCTCATTCATTTCTGCCTGTGGCTGCCGGGCCTCCTCCTGAAACGCAACCTCAGACTGCCGGGCGTCCCCTTCCATTTCCCCGACGTTATCCAGATGGATCTCCTCACGGCCTGTGACCTCCACCTCCCCCGTCGTATCTTTGGCAGCTGAGATTCCGGAGAATCCGTCATAATCGTCGGTCACGGCATCGGGCTGGGCGACTCCGTCCCATGCTTTCGTCTGATCCAGCACCAAATCGGATCTCTCCTCCGACTCGACATCACCATTAGCACCGAAATTAACGATGGATGAATCCTCCTCGCTGCTCGCGATTCCGGCGGTAGCTTTGGGGATCCTGCCACGTCCCCCGCGAACGGCAAACCGATCCTTGCTCTCACGGAACAGCCGGTTCATATCCTGGAGATCGTTACCGAGATTGCAGAGGCGCTCCTGCAGCTTCTTGACCGCACCCTCGATCTTGCGCGAATGCTCGAGGATATAACGCTCGAACTCCATACTTCCGCCGCCGGTACCCCCCGAACCCTTCATCCGTTCCCTCAAGCCGTAACAGTTACCGAGAAGCTCCTGGGCGATACTCGAGACGGTTCCGCTCAACTTATTAAACCGCTCTGCGGTCGAGCGAACCTGCTCCGCAAACTGTGCGAGATCATGATCACCGGTTCCTCCCCGTGCAGCGGAGAGGGCCATGTTCAACGCAAGCCCGTTGCTTTCCTCCGAGAATTCATGAAGAACGCGTCCGCCCTCGTAGAGCTTTTGCAGAGAACTTTCCATCTCCTTGACAATCGAATCGGACATGCCTCCGCCGGAGCTTTCGCCCGCATCGCCACGTGATCCAACCTGCCGTGCTAACGAATTGAGCTCTCCGATTGCATTCACTATCTCTATGAGATCCTCTCCTGATTGCCCCGCCATCTCAATAGTCTTACCGAGTGTGAGTACCGCCTCTCCGAATAATCGGCGCTGAGATTCATTATCCGTCTCTAATTTCTTGATCATCCGGCGATCATCGGTTACATGGTTTTCGATCTTACGGTACAACGGCGCCCACCATTTGCCCTCCAGGATGGTTTCCTCTGCCGAATCACCACTCAACAGGGATTCAATCTCCATCTCGAGATCGACGGAGCGTGACTCACTGCTCTTGTGATCGATCTCCTGGGAAATCTCCCTGATCTGATCACCATAATTCCTCAAGACCGACTGCAACTCCGGAAAATCGGAAAGTCGTGCTATCTGTGCGGGATTGGTGAGATCGTCGATGCTCTCGGCCAGTGATATCATCTTCCGGTAGTCCTGCCCTGATGCCAGATAGTACCTGTACCTCCTGACAGCCGAAGCGATAACGAAGTAACTGATGAGGGCGGTGACGACAAGACCTGTGACCAGTGGATACATCTCCCTGAAAAACATGAACGAGTCGATTTGTACATTGAATAGCCCCTCGCCTATGGTAATCCACTTCAACTCGACTCCGTACATGGTAACAAAGTAGTACCCTACTCCGAATCCGACGACCAGACAGAGTAAGGCTACCAGCACTCCGATCTTCCACGGGGAGGTCAATACCGGTTTATTCTCGTTTCTCTTCTTCTTCACCGTTTTCTCCTTTTAACGAATAAACGGACAGTATGTTACCCGCTTCAACTGCCGGAACGGCCATTGATCGCTTGATGATTTCGCAAAGATTATGCCAGGGGGGTGATCGAGACTAACTCTATCTATTATTAGTAGTTATAGGTAACTTCAAAGGAATAATACGGACAGAAAGGATGAATATGCTCATCCCGTTTGCGTTTTGCATTAAAAATATGAGGAAACAGCCTCTTAGGGGCATCTGGAGGCTTCGAAACGTGTCCTATTGCAAGCGAGGGAAATCGGCCTACCGTTTTCCCTTAAGGGTGATGGCCTTATAGAGGGGGGGAAAGCGATCTGCGATGATGTTGTTGTGGGGGGTGATATTCTTGTTACGTGCCTCCTCGACATCGATCTCAACGACCTTCAAGGACTCACTCCGATCTCCCGCTGATGTAAGCACTTCGCCCTTGGGATTTACGATCTGACTCCCACCGGTAAAGGTCAGGGAGATGGTGCCGCGCCGCTCGGTGCCTATCCTGTTAGCCATGATGGCGAAGACCCCGTTCTCCACGCACCTTGTCTTTATCGCATCATGCGCATAGGGAAGTATCAGATTGCATGGATGGCAAAGTACTTCAGCCCCCTGGATCATTAACAAGCGGCTCACTTCCGGGAAGATCCAGTCAAAGCAGACCATCATTCCAAGTTTCGCCTCGCCAGTGGTTACAACCTTAAATGACTGACCTCTCGTGAAGAACAGCTTTTCACGGTCGAATAGATGGACCTTGCGATAGACCTCGACCTTTCCCTTCGAGGAAACGAAAACCGACGAATTATAGAATTTCCGACCGACTTTCTCCGCTATGCCGAAGACGATATTCAAATTCTTGCGTTTCGCTATCTTTTTCATTTCAGAGGTGGTATAGCCCCCGGGAACTTTCTCTGCAAGCGAGGCCAGCTCCTCCTCGTTTCGAAACAGATAACCTGTGTTGAAGAGCTCGGGAATGACGATTGTGGCTTCCGATACCTTATCGAGAAGGTTCAGTGCTTTACGAACGTTTGTCTTGACCGCGCCGAACTTCGGGCGGAGTTGAAGAAACCCGATACGCATTTACAACTCCCTTGATCATGTGGTCTATCAGCGGTTTACATAATAATACTCCGCATTATAGCAGAACACTTATCAAAATAAAGGCATTTCTTGCATCGTCTTAAACTATATCAAAAATCTCATGGCATAAAGATTGCTGAAAGTGAACGAGAACAACAGTTTCAACATCGCGTGCAGCAACAGGGATACATCATGTGTGATTCAACTATATATAAAACAATCGGTTCGTCATGTAGCGAAACAACCGAGCCAATCCACTTCTTCATGATGAACTGTTTGCTGTATAGCAGAATGGAAAGCGGTTACCCCTCCAACGTCGAATACTTCGATGAAGATGTAAACGTATATATAGCAAACCTTTTAACCTCCTATACCGACCCACAGCAGTATGGCATGTACTCGAAGTACCTCGTCCCGTACGACACGAATCTCTTTGAAAGCATCCGCCTTACCGACAATCCGAGGGTGAAATATCTCTACTACAAGACAAACGCCGATTTTCTGCTGATGGCAACGGGTATCTTTCACAATCCGCGAGGAAGACGCCCCAACTCCACACCACATCTGAATGTGCCCAGGAGGGCCTACATCGGCCGAGGCCAGGCATACTACAACCTCGCCCAATCGTACGCAACCGAAACACATCGAAGATCCACAGCGATCAGCGAGATACTGGGTAAGCTCTCACGAGGATTTGAGAAATATGTGGTGGTGCTCTCACAGATGCGCGGGGAGTACCTAAACCTCTACAAACGGTTCACGGGAGGTGAGCTCTATCACCTCGAGAATTCGATTACTGCGTTGGAAGAGAAAGGCAAGTTGAGCGAGTTACACGACAGGTTCCTCGATGCCTACGCCGCATACCGTAAATTCCGGACGCAAAAACAGAAGAAACTACTCGAGAGGCTGGCTGCCGACATCAGGAGGGTGGATCCGAACTTCAACTTCTCGATCGAGTGAGTGATCAGATCTTCTTGATAAAGTCGCTGCACAGTGTAAAGACCTGCTCCGATTCATCACCGTCTATGATTACATGCCGTCTGCTGTAGATTAGGTGGAAACGCGAACTTGTATTTGCGGCACGCTCCTTCAACAGGTAAAAACCCCGTGCTGATACGACCGGATCATATGCCGATTGGACAACGAGAATCGGTTTTTGGATGGTTCGGATTTCCCGGCGCGTTTGCTCCATGAATTCGATTACCGTGTCCTCGCGGGGCGCCACGCGACTCACCAGAAACGGCAGAATTTTCCGCATGACCGTAAAGACGATGTACCGGCCCGTACGGACGGGAACGAGTGCCGGGGAAATAAGGACGGCGCCCCGGATCGGATAGTTTTCGAGGAGGTTGAGCGCAATAGTACCGCCGAAACTGAAACCGACGACATAGGTGTTCGATGTATAGGCGAGAACCGTATTGAGGGCAATGCTCGCCATCGATAGGCATGCACTCCAGCTCGTGCCACGCTTGAACCGCTCGTCACCCTTTCGATGATTGCCGTTTCTGAGTTTGTTCAGCACTCCTCCGAGCACATAATCTTCGTTCGAACCCTGTGCGAGCGGCAGGCTCAGGGCGTAGACGGTAAAGCCCATCTTGAATAGATACTCTCCGAGAGGACGCATTTCCCTCGGTGAGCCGCCTGCACCATGCAGAAGAAGGCAGCAGAGGGATTCCCGTTCCTGCATCAGGAGAAAGCTGTGATCATCGCGTGCAACGCCCCTCTGCCGCTCCGCAACGAGCCTGCTTTCGTGGAGGAACCGGAGGAGGTCATAACGGTATTCGAAATTTGCCGGATCCTCCTGCACCTTCTTGTGAAGTTCCCAGACGGTTTGACTGATCCTCTCGAGTGCGTTCTTCACGTTGTCGATCCTTCCGTTGCTGGATGCATGCGGTGCTCCCCATAACAGGCCTTGAGACAGAGGCCGCAGATCATGGTATTCAATTTTTCGTCTCTCGCAAACCGTCTGAGTTGTGCGGCACACCGGTCGAGCTTGAATGCCGCCGGATCCTTCTGAATGGCCCCGACCGGGCAAACCGGTATGCACCGTGTGCAGTCACCGCAACCGTCGGTGACCGTGTCCGAACCACGCTCCGGGAGCGTGAGGTCGGTTAGCAGGCTCGCATACCGCACCTGGGCACCGAAGCGCTCATTGATGAGTAGATTGTTCCGTCCCCACCATCCGAGGCCTGCCCTTGCACCGAGCTCCCGATGACTGACATGCGCCCTCAAACGCTCCCAATCGAGTATCTGTGATGCGGGGATCGGCAGCGAACGGTATCCCATTCGCTGGCATTCACCCGAAAGTCGAAGTACCGCCTGGTCCAACGCCATGTTCACAATACGGTAGTGGTAGTAATACGTCCACGTCGGTGCAGTGACGACCGTCTGGAGCACCGGTTCGCTGAGACGCATCCCGATGACGACAGCGTTGTCGAGTGAGACCGAGAGCTCCCGGATGCAGCGGTGGATACCTTCCCGCAGCCCGTTATCGATTCGTGTGGAGGAGAAGAGATCGATCCCGAGTTCAGTCGCTATCTCTCGAAGCTTTAGCAGATTCCGTTGCTGCTCCTCTGCACTCATCCCGCCTGCACCCTTCGTACGGCAGGCATGGGTCAACTCGTGCGATAATTCGGGGCTTCCTTCGTAATGATGATATCATGCGGATGGCTCTCACGGAGACCTGCCTGAGTAATGCGAATAAATCGGCCTTTCTTCTTGAGCTCCGCTATCGTCGCTACACCGCAATATCCCATCCCGGCCTTGAGTCCACCGACCAGCTGGAAGACATTGCTCGACAAGCTTCCCTTGTAGGAAACACGCCCCTCGATCCCCTCTGCAACAAATTTACCCTCTTCCCGCACACCCTCCTGAAAATACCGATCACTGCTTCCCTTCTTCATCGCACCGATCGAACCCATCCCGCGATATATCTTGTAATTCTTTCCCTCATAGTAAATGATCTCACCGGGGCTTTCCTCGGTACCTGCAAAGAGATTCCCGATCATGACCGAGTCCGCCCCGGCGGCAAGCGCCTTCGTGATATCCCCAGAATACTTGATACCGCCATCGGCGATAAGTGGAATGCCGGCCTTGGCGGCCACCTCGGCACAATCCATGATTGCGGTTATCTGCGGCACACCGATCCCGGCAATTACCCGGGTCGTACAGATGGCGCTCGGGCCGATACCGACCTTGACCGCATCCACACCGAGCCGGATGAGATCCCTGGTGGCTGTTGCAGTGCCGACATTCCCGGCGATGAGCTGAAGTGAACGGTGCTTCTTCCGAATCCGCTCCACGGTCTCCAGTACGCCGGTCGAATGGGCATGCGCCGTATCGACGACAATGGCATCCACATGGGCATCGATCAGGGCCCCGACCCGGTTCATCGTGTCCGTGCTGACCCCGACAGCGGCCCCGACACGGAGGCAGCCCTTACCGTCCTTGCAGGCGTTCGGATAATCCAGTCGTTTCTGGATGTCCTTGACCGTGATGAGCCCCTTGAGACGGAAGTTCTTATCCACAACGGGAAGTTTCTCGATCCTGTTCTCATGGAGCATCTTGGTCGCCTTCTCCAGCTTGATGCCCTGTGAGGCGGTGATGAGATCGTCCTTGGTCATGACCTCGCTGACCTTGACATCATCCCTGCCGATAAAACGGAGATCTCGGTTCGTAAGGATCCCAACAAGCACCCCACCCTTCGTCACCGGGAGACCGGAGATCTTGTACCGTCTCATCAGCTCCTTTGCCTCATGCACGAGCTGGTCCGGTGAGAGCGTGATTGGATTCGTGATCATGCCGCTTTCGCTGCGTTTGACGCGATCGACCAGTTCGGCCTGCTCTTCGATGGATAGATTTTTATGAACGATACCGATACCGCCCTCCCGCGCGAGCGCAATTGCCAGCTCCGCCTCGGTGACGGTATCCATCGCGGCGGACACGAGCGGGATATTGAGCCGAATCTTTCTAGTAAGCACCGTTTGAACGCTGACATCTCGCGGATGAATCCGAGATTTTGCGGGAATGAGGAGAACATCATCAAAGGTAAGACCTTCCTGGATAACCTTTTTGCCCGTCACATGCAACGAAAGAGCCCGGAGCTCCCTCTCCCTCCTTTCACGGCAACGGTCGACTATCCAAACGCTTGCAAGCCAATACAGGTATTAAGTGATAGCAACATACCGTCTGCAAAGGGGGTTGTCAAGATTCATTAGGGTATCTGATCGATGGCTTTCTCGATATCAGTACTCGCTTTCACCGAAAGAGGTTACCTGTTTCCGTCGGCACGATCCCGGAAAAAATCCCTCAGGGGGCGGAGGGTCATACGTCGCCGATGATACGTGGCAACCTCACTGATCCGAAGCGATTCGAGGAGCTTCACAGCGTAATCGTAATCCCGCCCCACGTCATGAGGATCGTGAGCGTCCGAGCCTATCGTGACCGGCACACCTTCCGCCCGGCAGGCCGAAAGAAATGCTTTTTCTGGATATACACCGCCTACCCCCCGCCTCACTCCGGCGGTGTTGACCTCTATTGCCATCCCGGCCTGCTTGAGGAGACCGGCAATATCGCGATATACCGATGTCATCGACCGATCGGGAATAAAGCCCTCCCTGCGGATGGCATCCGGGTGGGCGAGTATATCGAAGAGCCCGCTCCGTATCATCAGCTTCACCAGCTCGAAGTATGCCGGATATGCCTCGTTTGGATCCTCTAGCTCATACCTGCCGCGCCCCGCCTTGCTCGTGAAGTGCCAGTCACCAAGGAAGTGGATAGCACCGAACACATAATCAAACGGGTAGGCATCGAGCAGGCTCCCTATCACACGTTCCAATCCCTCGAAATAATCCGCCTCGATACCGAGTTTGATGACGATCCTCTCGCGGTACCTGCCTCGAAGCTCTTCGACAAGCTCCACATAGCGCGGTAGGTCCTCCTCCGGCATGGCATGATAGGGATCAGGGTTCTTGATCTTCGGAAGGTGTGCACTGAATCCTATCTCCTTGAAACCTCTCTCGATCGCAAAGGAGACATACTCCTCGAGCGATCCCCGTCCATGCCCGCAGAAGTTACCATGTAAGTGGTAATCGATCATTGATGATACCCGCTCTCCCGTTTGTTCCAAACGGTATCGATACGACCTACGCTAATCTCACACACTACAAGTTTCCTCCATTACCACCCGCCAATCAACTCGACATTGAAAAACGGTAATTAGATTCTAACATAACCAATGCCTACGCTATCGGCAACCGCCTTGTCCGCGGAGGGAGCTGCTACAGTCCCTCGTTTCTCCATAGGATACCTGATGTCGTTCTTAAAGATAAAAAATAAGGGATATTCCCTATAGTAATATAAACCTGAAAAAGATAGTTTTACTTCCTAACATTGTCCCGGTGGTGATGGGATCAACAATACTTTTCATGACGCATGCTCTCCCGTCCGGGCGGGAGGGTCTCCACCGGGATATTTTTATATCAACTATTTTTTAAGTAACACGGTACCAGACTGATGGCGGTTCGAGAAGAGAGGAGATAATGCCAGAGACCGAGCCGCCGTCAACAGATACGCGGCAGAAGGTCACCGTACGGTATATCAACAACCCTTTCCCCCCCCAACGGTGTCTCCAGTATCACGTGCCCGGCCGGGGCCTGAGCGATCTCGCCGATGATCGTGGCCTCCCTGCCGAGGGGATGCCCTTGCATGAGCTCGAGCGCCGCAGCCGCCTCCTCATCACTCACGACGGCAACCAGCTTTCCCTCGTTCGCAATATGCAGGGGATCGTACCCCATGAGCTCGCACCCTTTTCTGACCGCCTCCGAGACCGGTATCGCCTCCTCACGGATCCTGATGCAGACCCCCGAATCCAGAGCGATTTCGTTCAATACGGCGGCTAGGCCGCCGCGAGTTGCATCACGCATCGCCCTGACACCACGTACCCGTTCCAGGAGGGGAACCGTCAGCTTCGAAAGTGGCGCGGTATCACTTTGAAGCGTACTTCCGAAGTCGATCCCCTCCCTCCTGCTGAGAATGGCGAGGCCGTGCTCCCCGATCGATCCGTTCACAAGCACCTTGTCCGTCGGCCGGGCGTTCGAGGAGGCGAGATCGACACCGTTAGGAACCAGACCGATCCCCGTAGTGGTGATGAAGATACCATCCGCCTTGCCGTGCTCGACAACCTTGGTATCACCCGTTATAACCGTCACACCGGCTTCGCGTGCGGCTTCGGCCACCGATTCGACGATCCGCTCGAACCGCTCCAGCTCGAGCCCTTCCTCGATTATCATAGAGAGTGAGATACAGTGCGGTGTGGCACCCGAGACGGCAAGATCGTTGACCGTCCCGAAGACGGCCAGGTGCCCGATGTCGCCGCCGGGAAAGAAGAGCGGACTGACAACGAAGGAATCGGTCGTGAAAGCGATCCGGCTGCTCTCGAGAGTAACGAGGGCACTGTCCTGTAGGGAACCCGGCTGCTGTCCCCCCAACCGTCCGACGATCTTCGATATCAGTTCCCGCATCAGGATACCCCCACCACCATGCGCAAGGAGAATACGGTCACCAGCCTTGCCTTCCATCGCAATCAACGCCCCTTTCTTACCTGTTCACAGATCTCTCAATGTGTTTCATTCGTTTCATATCAAGCCTTTTTCGATCCTCGCCGCACCGATCTGAACCTGCCCGAGCGAAAGACCGCCGTCATTCGGCGGCATCAGTCGGTGCTGGTACCATCGACAATCCTCCTGCCTCGCGTTGCCAACGAGGCGCTCGAGGAGAAACCGATTCTGGAACACCCCTCCAGAGAGCACGATCTCCCCGCACGCTTCCCGGCGTGCGAGCTTGCCTGCAAGCTCCACTATAAGGCATGCAACGGTGTTGTGAAACGCCGAGGCGATCTCCGAGGCCGACACCCCCGCCCCGAGATCTTGAAGGATCGCCTCGAAGACGGGTGCCGGCTCGATCACGACGACATCCCCCTCCTCCATTCCGAATACGTAACAACGTTCGGTTGGTCCATGCCGCACGGCGAGCTCCTCGAGTGCCACCGCCGCCTCCGCTTCGTAGCTCACCCGATGACCGCATCCGAGCACGAACGCCACCGCATCGAAGAGCCGACCGATGCTGGAGGTGAGCGGAGCATTGATGCCGCGTTGCGCAAGTGCCAGCACCTCGGCAGCCGGAAGACCTTCGAACATCGATGCCGCCCGCTCGCACCTGTCCAGGAGGAGATCGCCATGGAGGTTCCACAGGTGCATGAGGGCCATCCGCCACGGCTCGCGGATCGCCGCCTCCCCCCCGGGAAGCGGGAGGTACTTGATGTGTGCGAGACGCCGGAAATCGGCGTATCGCGCCAGGAGAATCTCACCGCCCCAGAGCCTCCCGTCACTCCCGAATCCTGTACCGTCGAATGTGACACCGATCACCGGCTCATCGAGTCCGTACTCCGCCATGACACTGACCGCATGGGCATGGTGATGCTGGACGGCAACGGTGACGGGACAGGCAAGCTCGGCGGCGAGGCGGGAGGTGAAGTAGTCGGGGTGTAGGTCATTGATACAAACCTCCGGTTCGATCGCCAGCAATCGCTTGAAATCATCAAGCTCCCGCCGGTAGTTTGCCTGGCTCCTGTAGTCACCGAGATCGCCGAGGTGCGGTGAGAGAAATGCTTTCCCCTCAGAACCCAGTGCGAAGGTCCCCTTCTCCTGACCACCGAGGGCCAGAAGGGGCGCATCACCGCAACGGTACAGGGTGACCGGCTCCGGCACGAAGCCCCGCGCCCGGCGGATGGGAACCACCTCGCCGGCGGGGACAAAATAGATCGAATCGTCACACTTGTGTGAGATCCTTCTATTATGAACGAGGGCAGCATCGGCGATGCGCCCCAGAATACCGGTAAGCTCGGTTTCATCGGATATAAGCGGCTCGTCGGTGAAGTTGGCCGATGTCATCACGAGCACTTCGAAACCCTCCATGAGCATGTGATGGATCGGCGTATAGGGAAGAAAAACACCGATATAGGCGTTTCGCGGTGCAACCGCAACGGGCAGACGGGGCTCCGTCGCACCCGTTCGTCCGGCACGGCGGAGCAGCACGATCGGGGATTCGGGTGAGAGGAGCAGGCGCCGTTCGGATTCATCCACACGACAGTAGCGTTCGATCGCATCGAGGTCACGAAACATCACTGCAAACGGCTTCGCAGGACGCCCTTTACGCCTGCGCAGACGCTCGACGACTTCTGTCTCCGTCGCGAGACAGGCAAGATGGTACCCTCCGAGCCCCTTTACCGCCACGATTGCGCCGTCTTCGATCATGCGCCTGGCCTCGCTGAGCGGTTCACCGGGTATCCCTTCGCCACGCGCATCGAGGAGTATGAGGCGTGGACCGCAGTCGGGACACGAAATCGGCTCTGCATGGAAACGTCGATCGGCCGGATCCAAGTACTGCGCGCGACAGAACGGATCCATCTCGAACTCCCGCATGGTCGTCAGTGGCCGGTCATACGGCAATCCCTCGATGAGGGTGAACCGCGGGCCGCAGTTCGTACAGTTAATGAATGGATAGCGATACCGCTTGTCATCCGGATCGCGCAGCTCGAGCAGGCAATCAGCACAAACTGCCGTATCGACCGGGTAGAGTGCCTCCCCGTGCCCCGGCTCCTCACTCGACTCGACCGTGAAGCCGTCTGTACCGGATGTGGCGAGTTCGGCGGCATCGACACTATCGATGCGCGCCAGTGGAGGCAGCTTCGTTGCGAGGTTTTCACCGAATCGCTCGATCGATGCGATCGATCCCTCGAGCTCGATCACCACACCCCGGCGCGTATTCCTTACGAATCCCGCAAGTTCCATCTCTCGAGCCAGCCGATAGATGGCCGGGCGAAATCCAACACCCTGCACCCTCCCCCGTACGGTAAGCCTGATCCGGGCGGGATCGTTTCGAATCGCCAGATCCGTTATGCCTTTTTTCCAGTCCATCGTACACCGGCACCATTCCATAAGGAAAAACGTTCTAAGAATACGGTCGGAGCCGTCCGTTTGCCAGTAAAAACAGCCGCTCCTTTTCACTTGCATGTATTCACCCGGTCAAAATACACTCGTGCCGGGAAACGAGGGGGAAACACAATGGACTACCTGTATACATATCTGATACGTCTGCTCGTTGCGCTCGCCATCGGAGGTGCGATCGGGCTCGAGCGGGAGTTCAAGGGAAAACCAGCAGGCATCAGGACCAACATGCTGATGTGTATCGGCTCGTGCCTCATCATGATCATCTCGATCGAAATAGCGCGGACAAACGGTGGGACGGCGGATCCGGGACGGATCGCCGCAGGGGTCGTCACCGGTGTCGGCTTCCTCGGCGCCGGCACAATCATACGCTCACGATTTCATGTAACGGGGCTAACGACAGCAGCAACAATCTGGGTGCTTTCTGCTCTCGGCCTCGCCATCGGCGCAGGCTACATCCTGCTTTCAGTTATCGGCGCGGCCCTGATCACCGTAACACTTATCCCCATGGACTTGATCGAAGCGGCACTCACCAGGAGAAAGGCGACTCACATCATTCAGGTGTTGTTTGAACACAGGGAAGGGATGATCGGAACCATCCTCGAGCTATTTAAGAAGATGGAGATCATCAGCGAGGCCCTCGATGTCAACCGGTCGGGCGAGCAGTGGAGTGCAACGTTCGCCTACATTGCCCCACAGGCAAAGCATCACCAGATTGTCGATTCCCTCGCCGGCCTCGAGGGAATCGAGGGGGTAAAGGAACTCTGATGTCCGGAGAGAGCCGACGGATCGATGCGTACGACTTCGGGACTATCACGATCGGTGGGAGGATCTTTCGAAACGACGTCATCATCTACCCCGATCGTATAACCGACTGGTGGCGTAAACAAGGGCACTTGGTACAGGTGGAGGATCTCACAGAGATCCTGGCGGCCAAGCCGGACGTGCTGTTGATCGGGACGGGGTATTACGGCTCGATGCGAATCTCGAATGAGGCGGGACGTATCTGTTCGGAGAAAGAGGTCAAGCTCATCGCACGGCCCACACCGGACGCATGGAAACTCCACAATAAACTCACCGACGACGACGGCACGACGGTTTTAACCGCCCTGCACCTCACCTGCTGAGAATCATCTCTACTGTCATGGAATAAATCGGCGAAGCGGTTCCCGGAGGCGCTCCTACCACACCCCGGAGGCGAGGTATTCGTTTATTGCGACTGCCGCCTTTCTCCCCTGTCCCATCGCCAGGATCACGGTGGCGGCACCAAGGACGATATCACCACCGGCGAAGACCCCCTTCTTGCTCGTCTTGAGGGTTTCGGAATCCGTCACGATGTTACCCCATTTGTTGGTGGCGATATCGGGCGTGGTGTTCGGCACGAGCGGATTCGAGGCGTTCCCGATGGCAACGATACAGGTATCGACATCGATCATGAATTCACTGTTCTTTATGGGTACGGGTCTGCGCCTGCCCGAATCATCCGGCTCGCCAAGCTCCATCTTGATGCACTCGATAGCCTTGACCCAGCCGTTCTCGTCACCGATGATCCGCACGGGATTTTGGAGCAGGTGCAGCTGGACACCCTCCTCCACGGCGTGCTCGACCTCCTCGACACGTGCAGGCATCTCCGCACGGGACCGGCGGTAGACGAGGTAGACATTCTCGGCACCGAGGCGGAGCGCTGTCCGTGCCGAATCCATCGCCACATTGCCCCCGCCGAACACTGCGACGTTTTTCGTGCGTGCGATCGGGGTATCGGTCTCGGGAAAGGAGTATGCCTGCATGAGATTGGCTCGGGTGAGATACTCGTTCGCAGAGTAGACACCGTTCAGATTCTCGCCGGGGATGTGCATGAAGAGCGGAAGCCCGGCGCCGGTACCGACGAAAACGGCATCGAATCCTTCCTCGAAGAGCTCATCGATCGTGTAGACTTTCCCGATCACCATATTGGTCTTGAGCTCGACGCCCATCTTCTCGAGGTTCTCGACCTCCCGCATCACGATCTGCTTGGGAAGCCGGAACTCGGGGATACCATAAATGAGAACGCCCCCAGGCTTGTGCAATGCCTCGAAGATCGTCACCTCATGCCCCTCCCGGCGCACATCGGCTGCCACCGTGAGACCCGCCGGTCCCGAGCCGACGATCGCCACCCGTTTTTCGGTAGGTGACTTCACTTCGGGCATCTCAGTCTCACCCTGCGCCATCTCCCAGTCCGCCGCAAAGCGCTCCAGCTTGCCGATCTGGACGGCCTTGGCAACGTCCTTAAGGCTCTTGCCTACCACACACGTCATCTGGCACTGCTCTTCCTGCGGACAGACACGGCCGCATACGGCAGGCAGAATATTGGTCAGTTTTATCGTATTGATCGACGCCCGGTAATTCCCATCGAGTATCGACTGTATAAATCCGGGGATATCGATCTCGACGGGGCAGCCCTTCACACACGGTGCTTTCTTACACTGCAGGCACCGCATTGCCTCTGTCCTGGCCAATTCCTCGTCGTAGCCGTAGGGGACCTCGTCCACATTGTGAATCCGTTCCCGGGGATCCTGTTCCGGCATCACCTGCGAGGGGATCTTGAGTCTTTCCTTCGGTGTCAGCTTTTTCTCTTCCATACGACACGCGGAAATCTCCGCCACTTCCTCCTTACCAGGGTTCCCGTACTACGATGATGCATACCGATCCATCGATTCCTTCTCATGCAGCTCATACATCCTGAGCCGTTTCATCATCTCGTCGAAGTCGACCTTGTGGCCGTCGAACTCGGGACCATCGACACAAACGAACTTCGTCTCGTCCCCGACAGTGACACGGCACGCCCCGCACATCCCGGTACCGTCGACCATAATGGTATTGAGGCTCACCAGGGTCGGAATATCGTACTTCTTCGTCAAGAGGCTTACGAACTTCATCATGATTGGCGGACCGATTGCAACAACGAGATCGATCTTCTCACCCTTGTCGATGAGGGCCTGGAGCGCATCGGTCACCAACCCCTTCATACCGTATGACCCGTCATCGGTGGTGATCAGGATCTCGTCACTCGTGGCGCGCATCTTCTCCTCCATGATGACCAGATCCTTCGTCCTGCCGCCGAGAATCGAGATCACACGGTTCCCGGCGGCCCGCAACGCCTGTGCGATCGGGTGGGACGGAGCGATCCCGATGCCGCCGCCAACGACAACGACACTCCCGTACAGTTCGATATGCGTTGGACGTCCGAGGGGCCCGACCAGATCACAGATTGACTCGCCGGCATCGAGCTCCGAGAGGGACTTGGTCGTCTTTCCCACGACCTGCACGACGAGTTCGATCCACCCTTCCTTCACGCTGGCATCGGCGATGGTCAGGGGAATCCGCTCCCCCTCATCACAGGTCCGGAGGATAATGAATTGGCCGGCCTTCCGTTTTCGTGCAATTTCGGGGGCTTCGACCCTCATTCTGAAGACTGAATCCGTGATAAATTCCTTTTCGAGTATCTCGCTCATAGTAGTCCGATAAATCCTTGTAATCTATTCATATTCTTAATGATACAGGCCTAGAGCCGATCTGCCGGGGCTCTGATGCCCTGCGCCTGTGACCTGGCGATAATTAAGATATTTCACAAAAACTTTTTTATATGTATATAGCAAAGTAACGCATACGAAATCAAGGGAATTTTTCCAGATACCTGAAAGGATAACATGGGGAGTTACAACCATTTTTCACTGTAATCGGTGGATCTCGAGGAGTATTGGTACTATTTTTGTTAGTATACCGAAGCGTGCGTGCGAAATCACTTGCCAGGGTCGTATGTATCGTTATTATTACGAGATAAGAAAAAACGCAGCCGGTAAACGAGGCTCCTTTGGCGCAGGATGCCAAGACCATGAGCACTAAAAAAACCAGGGAGTTCCACGGCGAACTCGAAGCGTTACGTAAGCGCATCTCCGAGCTCGAACAGCTGGAGACGAGGCACAAGCTCGCCGATAATACAGTGAAGGAGAGCGAGGAGAAGTTCAGGGCACTCTTCGATAGTGCGAGCGACGCCATCTTTATTCACGACCTCGACGGGCGCTTCGTCGAGGTTAACAAGGCCGCCACCGAACGGCTCGGCTACTCCAGGGATGAGCTACTCGAGATGACACCGGTCGATATCGATTCATCCCAGTTCGCCGCTCTGGTACCAAAGCGGATCGAGGAGCTGAAGCGAGAAAGGCACCTCTTCCTCGAAACCGCCCATGTGACAAAGGACGGCGCGGCGATCCCGATCGAACTGAGCAGCAGCATCATCGAGTTCCAGGGAAGACAGATGATCCTGAGCATCGCCCGGGATATCACCGAGCGGAGAGACGCCGAGCGGTTGCTGCGTGAGAACAAGGAGAAGTACAGCAGTCTCTTTCACCAATCGAACGACTCGATCATCGTTCACGACCTCGACGGCAACATCATAGACGTCAATACAAAGACCCTGGAACTGTTCGGGTACGACGAATCAGAGATATTCTCCCTGCGTATCATCGATCTCTACCCTTCCGACATGCATGAAATTTCGAAACGGGCTTTCGATAGGATCACCCGGGAAGGTCATATCAGCTTCGAGATCGATTTCATGAAAAAGGACGGCGAAGTCTTCCCAGCGGAGGTCTCATCGAGCATGCTCGAGATCGGCGGGAAACCGGTGATCCAGGGGGTCGTCCGGGATATCACCGAGAAAAAGAAGGGGGAGGAAGAGCTACGCGAATCCAAGGAAATGTACGAAACATTGGTACTCGCCTCCCCCCTTGCGGTGTCCATGACCGACCTCGAGGGGCGAATCACATACGTCTCGCCACGAACGCTTGCACTATTGGGATTCGACCGTGTCGATGAGCTTATCGGCAGGGACGCTCTCGAACTCATCACAGAGAAGGACCAAGAGCGTGCGAAAGAAATCCTGAAGAGAATATTGAAGGAAAGATACAATGAGAACATCGAATATACCATGCGCAGAAAAGACGGCACAACATTCATCGGCGAGGCGAACGCAGCACTGGTCTTGGATGCCCATGCAAATCCGAAGGCCATCATCATAACGGCACGTGACATCACCGAGCGTAAGAATGAAGAGATACGTCTGCGCGAATCAGAAGAGAAGTTTCGAACACTGGCTGAAAAACTCCCGAACATGATCTTTATCAACAAGGGTGGACGTGTCGTCTATGCAAATGAGCGCTGCAGCGAGGTCACCGGCTATACGAGAGAGGAATTCTACTCACCGCACTTCGACTTCTTCTGTTTGATCGCTCCGGAAAACAAGGATCTGATTGTCAAAAACTTCCGAAGCCACATGGCGGGTCAAGATGTCAATCCCCACGAGTATGCTATCATAACGAAGGGTGGACGGTATATCGATGCCCTCCTGACGACAAAGCTGATCAATTACGAAGGAGAACGGGCGATACTCGGTATCATCACCGATCTCACCGAGAGAAAGGAACTGGAGCGGCGCCTCAATCAGTCACAGAAGATGGAGGCGATCGGACAGCTCGCCGGCGGTGTAGCGCATGACTTTAACAACATTCTCATAGGTATTATGGGGTACAGTGACCTCTTGCTCAACGAGCTCGGTGACGGCAACCTGCTCTGCGGGGATGTTGAAGAGATCAAAAAGGCGGCCGAGCGGGCCGCATCGCTCACGCGCCAGCTTCTCGTCTTCGGCAGCAAGGAGATGCTCCAGACCAAGGTGGTAAACATCAACGATGTCATCTCTAACATGCATCAGATGCTCGAGCGGTTCATCGGTGAGGACATCGAGCTGACACTGAGTCTTGATCCGGATCTGAAACCGGTGAAGGCCGATCCGGCACAGATCGAGGTGAGTCTCATCAATCTCGCCGTCAATGCGCGGGATGCAATGCCTGAGGGTGGACAACTTACCATTAAAACGGATAACGTCGTACTGGACGAGAACGCTTGCAACGTGATGATAAACGCCAAGCCCGGCAATCATGTGCGTGTAAGTGTGAGGGACACCGGCATGGGGATCGAGCCCGAGTTGCTCGACCGCATCTTCGAACCCTTTTTCACGACAAAGTCGGATGCGAACGGTACCGGCATGGGGCTCGCCACAGTCTATGGTAGCATCAAGCAGCACGGCGGATGCATCAGTGCCACGAGCACACCGGGATCGGGTTCGACGTTCGAGATCTACATTCCGGCCACGGGGGAAAGGAAAACAGTAGAAGACGACGCAGAGCTACCCCTCACAGAGCTCCAGGGAAACGGCGAGTGTATCCTGCTCGTGGAGGATGAATCCGGTGTACGGAGCTTCACTTCGAGGGCGCTGCGGGAGAATGGATACACCGTCCTCGAAGCGCATAACACCGAAGAGGGATTACAGATCTTCCAGCAGGAAAGGGATACGATCGAGCTCGTCTTCAGCGATGTGGTACTACCCGGGAAAACGGGCATCAAGCTGATCGAAGAGCTCACCTCCATGAAACCCCGTCTGAAGGTGATCATGAGCAGCGGGTATACGAAGGAGAAATCACACTGGGAACTGATCCGGGAGCGTGGCTTCCGTTTCGTGCAGAAACCCTACTCGCTGGTCAACCTCCTCACCTCGGTCAAGGAAACCCTGGCAACCGGGTGACGAGCCGGGCCTCTTCGGCAATGAGGCTTTCGACGCCGAGCTCGGACTCCACCCGCCCGCGCACAAGAAAGGGACCTCTGCCCCGTACCAGCTCCCGTGCCGTGCGGGCATAGACACGGGGAAAGAAGATTGCCTCGAAACGCCCCCACCGATCCGAGAAGGTCACGAAGATCATCTCCTCACCCTGAGTAACCGTTCGGGTGGGCTTTACGGTCACCTTCCATCCCACAAGCTCTACCTCTTCCCCTACACGGTCGGCAAGGTCGACTGAGCGGACGAACCCTCCCGGGCGGGTCGGTCCTCTTGAGCGGGTTGGTCTTCCCGAGGGGGTTGATCCTCCTGAGAGGGTTAACCCTCTCGGGCGGGCTGGTCCTCTTGAGCGGGTTGGTTCGTTCAGACGAGCTGGTTCTTTCGAGCGGGCGAGCTGCGAGATCTCCCGCTCGAACATCGCCAAGGGGTGGGCGCTCACGGCCAGGCCCAGGTACTCTCGCTCGAGAGACACCCGTTGCGGCAGGTCGTGGTCGGGGATGCGCGGAAGCCGGTCGATCAGCTCATGACCGCCCGTGCGCCGTGCCGTTCTGGCACCGTCGCGTACACACCGTCCCCCCACATCCACCTGCTCCGGGGCGCCCGCCTCCCCTTTTCCCTCCGTTTTTCCCCGGGGCCTGAGCAGGTGCAACTCCCAGAGAAGCTCGGGACGTGAGCGGCCAAAGGAATCCATCGCCCCGCAGCGGATGAGGGATTCGACCTCGTCCCGCGAGGCCGGCACCCTGGCGAGAAATCCACCGAGAGAGCGGTACGGGCGCTCCTCGACGATCCGCTCTGCAGTCTCGACGGTGAGCCCCTTGATCTGCATGAGGCCGATACGGAGCGCATCCCCGGCGCCGTGATGCCGGAGCCTGCTCACGTTCACGCAGGGCGGCAGGATCGCGAGCCCCATCCGCCGGGCCTCCTCCAGGTACTCCTCCTGTGAGTAGTAACCACCCCCGTTCGAGAGGACGGCGGCCATGAACTCCGCAGGATAGTGGGTCTTCCAATAGACGCTCTCGAAGGATTCGAGCGCGAACGAGGCCGAGTGCGCCTTGCAGAAGGCGTAGCCAGCGAATGAAGCGATCTGCCGGAAGATCTCCCGGGCGGTCCCGTCGGGGATGCCTCGCGCCAATGCCCCTCGCATGAAGGCGTCCCGGTACGAGGCCATCGTCTCGGCATCCTGATTCTTGTACGACATGCAGCGCCTGAGACCGTCCGCCTGGGCGTAGCTCATCCCGGCCACCGCCACGGCGATCCGGATCACCTGCTCCTGATAGATGAGGCAGCCGCAGGTGTCGCTGAGCACCTCCTCCAGGGCAGGATGGATCACCGTGACCGGCTCGAGCCCGAGGTGGCGCCGCAGGTATTGCCGCTTGCCGCCGTAGCTGGAGACACCGGGCCGGATGATCGAGGAAAGGGCCGTCAGCACCTCGAAGTCATCGCACCGGGCCTGTCTGATGAGCTGTACCATGCCGGGGGACTCGATATAGAAACAGCCTTCGGTGTGTCCCTCGCGGAGCATCCGTCTCGTGGCAGGGTCACGGCAGTAGTCGATCCGTTCCGGGTGGAGCGGGCGTCCCTCGTTCTCCTCGGCCATTGCGGCGGCCTCTTGGATGACGGCGAGGCCCTTCTGGCCGATGACGTCGATCTTCACGAAGCCCGCATCCTCGATCTCGTGCATCGACCATTGTGTGATCTCATACCCCTTGTCCCCGCGCTGGAGCGGCACCGTATCGGTGATCGGCCCCGGCGAGATCACGAGGCCACAGGGGTGGGTAGCCATATGCCGGGGAGATCCGCCGATCCGCACCGCCAGCGGCAGCAGTGTCGCAAACGGCTCGCGATCGAGCGGGATATCGGCGGCGGGCGAGACCGCGCAGACCTCCCTGAGCCGCTCCACCGAGGCGAAGAAGGGAATGCGCTTGACGAGCGGACCCACCTCGCTTTCGGGTATCCCGAGGGTCTTGGCCGTTTCCCTGAGTGCTGCCCGTGCCCGGAAGGTGCTGTAGGTACCGATCATGGCGACATGCCGCCGGCCGTAGCGGCGGAAGATGTAGGCAAGAACCTCCTCACGGTCGTCCGTGGCGAAGTCGATATCAAAGTCGGGAAGCCGCTCCCGCTCCGGATTCAGGAACCGCTGGAAGAAGAGGTTGTGACGGAGAGGGTTCACGTGTGTGATGCCGAGCGCGTAGGAGACGAGGCTGTTCCCCGCCGATCCCCGGCCCAGCGAGCGCATCCCGCGGCTCCTGGCGAAACGGACTATATCCCAGCAGATAAGAAAGTAGCCGGCGAGCCCCTTTGTGATCACGACGGCAAGCTCTTCCTCGAGCCGTTCCCGCGCCGTGCGCCACTCGGCCGCACCCAGACGCTCCCCCACACCACAGCCGTTCCCCGTGCCGTAACGATGCCCCCTATCCCTCCTGCGCCCCAGACGCTCCCCGAGGCCCCTCACCGCAAGGCGCCTGAGCACGGCGGCTGGATCGTCGCCGGGCGGGAGACGGAAGTGCGGGAGCTTGCGGGACCTGAGATCGAGCTCCACACAGCAGTCCGCGGCAACCGCCGCGGTCCCGTCGAGGGCGTCTGGATCGTCGCCGAAGACCCCCATCACATCCTTCGGTGAACGGAAGAAGGCGGTGGGCGGGGCGGCCTCGCCCGGGGGAAGCGTTCCGACGGTCGTGCGTGTACGGATCGCCGTGAGAACCATGTGGACGTAGTGCTCGCACCGATCGATAAAGTAGATCTCGCCTGCGGCGACGCTTCCGAGTCCGAGCCGCGAGGCGAGGTGCCTGAGCCGCCACCGGCGCTCGTGCCACTGCCTCCCCGGTGAAACCGGGAGGGCGACCCGGAGGTTCCGTCGTCCGGCGAGACGCCGGATGACCCGCACGTCCGCGCTCAGGAGGTAGAGATCGTCGGAGACCGTGGAGAGAGCCTCCTCGAGTGAGAAACGCGTGTCGAGGTGACGGGAGGTCACCAGCTGGCAGAGCTCGCGATAGCCGCCGGCGTTGCGCGCGAGAAGAACCACCCGCGCGCGACCCTCCCCCCACGAGCCCGTAAGCGTCACACCGTATATCGGCCGGATGCCGGCACGCTCGCAGGCCCGCTGGAAGGGTACGACCGCATAGAGCCCGTCGGTGTCGGTGAGCGCCAGGGCGGACATCCCCGCCTCGGCGGCCGCACCGACCAGATCCTCGACCGGCCTCGTCCCGGCCAGAAGCGAGAAGTTCGAATGAACCCACAGGTGAACGAAGCTCATGGCGCCCGCCCCATCCCGGCTCCCTCCCGCCCCGTGCGATGCCCCGATCCCCCGTAACGGTCTCCGCCCGCATCATCCCCCCTGCCCAGTCCAGGCAGCGCCCTGCCGAAGACGGGTGCCACACCGGCGGGGAGGTTGGCGCGGAGGTGATCGAGCGCGGTGCGCAGCCGCCGCATCCGCTCCGCTCCGGTGGCACTATCCGCGAAGAGTCCGAGCTGAAGCGGCTCGGGCTCGAGGCGCCCGGCCGAGAGCGCCAAGCGGCGCACCCGGACACGCCGCGCGAATATCCGCACGAAGACCGGTCTCACCGCCTCGAAGAGGAGCGCATCGTCCGAATCGGGGGCCGGGAGCCTCCCTGTCCCCCGCACCGTCATCCCGTCCGCATAGCGAAGCTCGAGGAACACCGAGCCCGCCCGGAAGCGCTCCGCCCGCAGACGTTCCCCCAGTCGCTCGGCGAGACGGTAGAGAATCGATTCGAGCACACGCCTGTGCACCCGGTCGGGTTGAAGGAGCTCCTCGACGGTGAAACGCTCGTCGGGGGCGGGCTGTGCCCGCACGGGGGCAAAGTCCTCGCCAAACGCTCCCCGGTAGAGGCGCGCACCCCACGTGCCAAAGCAGAAGGAGAGCACCTCTCCGTCGAAGCGGGTGATATCCCCGACACGAACGATCCCCAGCTCCCGGAGCACCGGTGCCCACCGCTCGCCCACCGGCGGGAAACGATCGATCGGCACCGGCGCCAGAAACGACCGCTCGTAGCCCGGATAGACATCGACGAGGTGGGCGCACTTGGCCGAGCGAGAGGCCACGTGGCTCACGAGCTTGTTGGACGCGATCCCCAGGGAGACGCGAAGGCCCGTCTGGCATACGATCTCCCTCTTGATCCGGCTCCCCGTATCGAGCACATCCCCGAAGAGCCGTTTGCAGCCGGTATAGTCGATGTACCACTCGTCCAGCGAGGCGGGCTCGACGAGGGGACTGTAGCGGTGCAGGATTCCGGAGAGGGCATGCGAGGCCTGCCGGAAGAGCTTCCAGTCGGGCGGAAGAAAGGCGCCACGCGGGCACAGGCGCCTCGCCTGTGAGACGGTCATGCCGCGCCGCACACCCTCACGCCGGGCCTCGTACGAAGACGAAAGCACCGCTCCGCGCGGAAGCGGACCCGAGATCACCACCGGCCGATCCCGCAGCGCCGGATCACGCAAGCGCAGGATCGAGGCATAGAAATCGTCCGTGTTGACATGCAAAATCTCCCGCTCCATCCGTGGTCCCCCCATTCAAACCTAGAGCCTCCGCTTGACACCGATGACGACCCCGATCACCTCCCTCCCGCACCCACGTTCCCAGCGACAGAGCGCCTCGACCTTTTCCGTCCGCACGAGCGCCAGCTCCCCCTCCCGGGGCGCGCGGCCCGTCTCAAGGAGCAGGCAATCCCCCTCCCGTACCTCCCCCGAGGCGTTCGCGGAGAGAACGGCATCCACCCTTCGGTACACAAAAGACATATCGACCACCTAAATGAAAAAAAACAGCTAAGGCCGTGGCCCGGCGCGGGCCGGACATTCCAGCGCGGGGCCGGCGCAGGCACGGGTGCCCCGACGCAGGTCCCGGCACAGGCCGCGGCATCCCACCGGCACGAGGCTGACGCGAGCCGCAGCCTCCCGGCGCGGGTGCCCCCGCACAGGCCCCGGCACAGACCGGACACCCCCGGCATGGAGCCGTCCCGCAGACAGCCGGTCTAGGTGCGCCGGTAGCTGCGAAGCAGCCCGATCACCTTCCCCTGAACCTCGACCTCGTCCGCAGGGAGCACCATCTCGCCCATGGCCGGGTTCGAAGGCCTGAGCCTCACCCTGCTCCCATCCTGGTGGAAGCGTTTCACCGTGGCCTCGGCGCCCCGCAGCAGCACGACCGCCAGCGTTCCGTTCTCGACCCGCCTGCGTTTCTCCACCACGATAAGGTCACCGTCGAGAATCCCGTCGCCCACCATCGACTCGCCCTTCACGCGAAGCACGAAGGTCTCCCCCTGCCCGACGATCCCGGGCGGGAGCGGGATGCTCTCGGGAACCTCCACCGCTTCGATCGGCGCGCCGGCCGCCACGATCCCCAGGAGTGGCACCTCCACCGCCCGGCCACCGGCGAGCGGCTCGATCGAGCGTGCCTTGTTCCAACCCCGTTTCAGGAAGCCTTTCCGCGCGAGGTTCGCCAGGTGCTCATGGACCGTGCTCACCGCCGAGAGGCCGAAGTGGGCGGCGATCTCCTCCAGGGAGGGGGCATACCCTTTCTCCGCCTGGAAGGAACGAACGAAATCGAGTATCTCACGCTGCCGCCTGGTCAGATAGACCATCGGTACCTCCCCTTAAAGCAATCCACTAGAAGACTACCCGAACAAAAACCGAAAGTCAAGAAAAAAGTGCCGCCCCAGAAATACTAATAACTTATGTCAGTCTTTCAATTTCGGGTGAAATATGGTATCATTAAAATCCCGCTTCTGCTGCATATGCGGCAGGAATGGTTCAAGAACCTGTAATGCGAGAGGAGCGCGGCAGCCGGGACGTGGACGAGCCTGTCGGAATTCCCATCGACGGGATACTGGACCTTCATACCTTCGAGCCCCGCGATGTGAAGGACCTGGTTCCCGAATACCTTTCGGAATGCCGGAGGCGAGGTATCCTGCAGGTACGGATCGTTCATGGGAAAGGGAGCGGCGCCCTGCGGGAGACGGTACATGCGGTCCTCTCCCGCCTGCCCGGGGTCGAGTCATTCCGGCTTGCCGACGAACACGGCGGCGGGTGGGGCGCTACGATCGTCACGCTGAGGAGCGAGAATGGATAAGGCACGTTGTATTCTGTTCCTTGTAGCCACCCTGGCGGCCTGTTCGGCATCCGCCGCATACGCCTGGGACGGCTCCACTCCGCTCATCATCGATCATCACTGCGCGGAGCTATCCCATATTCCGATGGCGTGGATCGACTCCGTCCAGGCCAACATGAAATTCCACTTCGCCCACACCTCACATGGCAGCCAGCTCAGGGACGGCCTCTACACGATAGAGGACGAGGACTTCGCATACAGCTTTGCCTACATGAACAGGTCCCTGCCAGAGGAACCGGGTGCCTTCTGCATATTCAACGGCCAGGAGCATGACACGTACATCACACCGGACGAATACTGGATGACTGAAACGGGGATGAACTATACACGGGATGTCCTCGACCACAATCCGACCATCAACGTATCGACATTCGCCTGGTGCAGCGAGCTGAATTCCTACTCGGAGGGTACCGTCCAGGCCTACCTCGACTCCATCACGGTACTCGAATCGGAGTACCCCGATGTGACATTCATCTATATGACGGGAAACGCACAGGGCACCGATGCAGAGGGCTACAACCGGTTCCTTCGAAACGAGCAAATCAGGCAGTACTGCCTTGCCTACAACAAGGTCCTCTATGACTTCGCCGACCTCGACTGCTGGTGGTTCGATTCGACCACCGGAGTATGGGAAATGAATTACTACGAATACGAAGGTGACACCATTCCGGTCGAGCACCCCGAGTTTACCGGGAGCAATTGCAGCCATGCCAACTTGGCGAGCTGCTATCAGAAGGGAGAGGCTACCTGGTGGGTTATGGCCCGCCTTGCAGGCTGGCAGGTCGGCATCGCCGATGCCGGAACGGGCGGCATCGACACTTCCCCCTTCACCCTCGGCCAGAACTACCCGAATCCCTTCAGCGGATCAACCGTCATACACTACTCCCTGAGGTGGTCCATGCACATCGAGCTCAGTATCTATAACATTGCCGGGCAGCTCGTCAGAATGCTCCATAGCGGAGCACAAGAGCACGGCCCGTACAACGCATTATGGAACGGGCACGATACAGACGGAACACCCCTCGCAAGCGGCATCTACTTCTACCGGCTCACGGACCCGTCAGGGAGAAGCGAGACACGGAAGATGATCCTTCTGAAATAACATTCGAGACACCCACTCACGAACAGATACCCCCACAGGTACCGCCATCGCATTCCTCCACCCCTCATGAACCTTGTTGTATTACGACACGGGTAACGGTATCATACCATCCCAGGTAAATTCATTCGCCCGGGAGGGCAAACCATGTACACGGTCTCGTATACGAAAAGAAGAACGTTCCCCACAATTGCACTCGCCCTCCTCGTACTCCTCTCCGCACTTCTCATCAGGTTATACCCGGTAGAGAGCGAATCGTTTGCCAACGATGCGATCATGTCCCAGATGGCTGCACAGAAGGGCTTCACGGCCAATGCAATGGACAGGGGGGATATACTCTCGGAGCGCCGCGGCCATCCGCCGCTACTCGCTTACATTATCATACTTAACAACCGTGTCTTTGGATCGGGTCCGTTCAGTGCCCGCCTCTTTTCGATCATCGCCGGGAGTCTCAGCTGCCTTGCCGTCTTTCTCGCCGTCGCCCTCCTTACCCAGGGGCTGCACCGGCGACTCATCGGCGCGCTCTTCGGAGGGTGGATGGTATGCTTTCTCCCCGTCCATCTCTACGCGAGCCGCTCCTCGAACTGGGATGCCGTCTACTCATTGCTCGCACTCTGTTCGCTCATCTTCGTGTCACGCTACATTGCGAGGGGTAGCCGTACACATCTCGTGACCGCGGGGGTATGTGCGGCCCTGGCTTTTCTCACGTGTGAGATCGGGCTCCTGCTCATTCCCGCCTTTGCCGTTGCCTTTTACTTCGACATCAGGCGCAACCCGATAGGAATGGTTGTAAGAGATTGGTTGTGTCTCGCCATCCTGGTGATCGCCATCGTACTCTTCCTCTGGCCGGCCGGGATACTCAAGTTCGATATAGCCTCTACCATTAGGTTCCGGCTCTATGATTCGGCGATCGCCAAACGGAATCTCCCCTGGTTCATGTTTTACATCGAGCTCTACAGGCAGGCACCGGCATTTACGATCATGGCCGTATTCGGCATTGTTTCCTTTCTACTCATGCCGTTCTTCCAGCACGGCAGCAGCGATCGGCAGAAGCACGGACATGCATCGACATTCCGAACGCTCCTCCCCTTTGCGGTCTATATCGTCTCGGCGTTCGTCGTGAGCCTCAAGAACACACTGGTATGGGTCCACCATATAACCGACATGCTGCCTCCCCTGGCGGTACTCTTCTCCGTCTCGATCGTCATTGCAGCACAGGCCCTGTACCGGACCGGCAGGATCATTCTCCTCGCAGCCTGCCTCACCGCCCTCGCATTTTCGATACCGCCTGCAATGACCGACGATCCGGATATTGTCGGGCCGCAGGAACATCCGGGATTTCTGGGAATCGCCGACTACTTCGAGGACCTGCCCGATGCTCGTATCTATTACTACTACGCGGATCTCATGGCCTACTACCTGCCGCAGGCGCGCTTCGAGGGCACTCCCCCGCGGCACTGGACGGCCGAGAAGATACAACACGTGACGGAGACCGCCTACGATTACGTTGTCTCTGACTGGTCGATGGTCGGTGCCGAGTACCCGGATATCTTCACCATCTCCATCGCACTGCGTCCCCGCTACCGGCTCGCGCACACCGTCATGCACCGGCGAACGGGACGGCCGGTCGCATGGATCTTCTCCCGCTCACACAATTAAAACCGGCTACATCGAATATCGCCTGAAGTATGTGGGGATACATCGCCGCTTCCCGAAGGATATCCCCGTTGGGTGAGACGACTAGAAGACCTGGCAGGTTTTCCTTACTGGTACATGCTTTTGATCGCACCCCAGCTGGCTTCATCCACACCAGTAGGACCGCAGCCATTGATATACAGCTGCGTAAAGTTGGTACATGGTTCGACGGGAAATCCGGGCTCGCAGCTGGCGACCTGAAGCGCTCCCACTGCGGGATGCGGCAGTATTCGAACGACTGAATACTCCAGATCAGTTACCCAGAGATCCTGGCAATGGGACCACGTCCAATCCATAACGCAATCCCGGAAACAGACAGTAACGCCTTCATCCCATGGTCCTTCTATCCAGCATTCAATACTCGGGTAATGGGGGGTTATAGTGCTCTGAATAACATTTTGAGGGTATTCGATCACAAACTCGAGGCACATGATGCCCCTTTCACTCGGGAGGAAATAGATATACATCTGAACGAGGTAGAGTGGAACACCCTCGGTACACCAGCTGGAACGGGCCTCATCGATGAAGAGTCCGATGTATGGCTTTGAGGGAAGCTGGGCCGATACTGTACCCGTAACTAACAGAGAGATGATAACAAACGATAGTATATACCGCATAGTTACCTCCCCAGAAGAGCTCCTTGTATGTGGAAACACCATTTAAAGTATACACAAAACGACAGGAAAATCCAACCCTCGATGCCGATCCCTGAACACGAGGGTATGGATCGAATTCATGCAATACCTTACTCTTTATTCAGAACTTGTTAAGTGGTACGCCGGAACCTTTGCGTGTATAGTTCACGTAGCACAAGAGGAAATCGGATAATCTCACATTCTTCGACGTATAAGATAGTAGAGAAGGAGGATGAGATGAACAGGATATTCACCGTTCCGTGTGCTCTCGTGATCGTACTGATAATCATACCATGCATCCACACCGCAGCGTCAACCGCTGCCGATCGTAATCCCGTTGTCACCGGCAACTCGGAATTCGCCGTCGATATCTATTCGAAGCTGAAAGCGACCGAGGGAAATCTCTTTTTTTCTCCGTACAGCATTTCGACGGCATTGGCCATGACCTACGCCGGTGCCCGGGGCAATACGGCGAAAGAGATGGCCGATGTTCTTTATTTCTCGCTCGAACAGGAGAAGCTCCATCACGCCTTCGCAGATCTGGAATCGGACCTGAATGCAATAACCGGGCAGGGGCATATCCAGCTCCTTATTGCCAACTCCCTCTGGCCCCAGAGGGACTACCCGTTTCGAGAAGAATTCCTCTCTCTCGTCGAGAAGCACTACG
Organism: bacterium; assembly: GCA_020350885.1. Taxonomy (GTDB): domain Bacteria; phylum Krumholzibacteriota; class Krumholzibacteriia; order Krumholzibacteriales; family Krumholzibacteriaceae. The sequence continues at coordinate 3,097,912 of CP070727.1, forward strand.
GCACCCCGATCACGCCGGTCGACTTTGCGGGAGCCACCGAGGAGGCACGCAGGATCATAAACGGCTGGGTCGAGAAGAAGACGATCAAAAAGATAAAGGACCTTATCCGGGAAAGGGACCTCACGTCGGCGACCGTCCTCGCCCTGGTGAACGCCATCTATTTCAAGGGAGACTGGGCCAGCAAGTTCGATCCGGAGCAAACGAGGTTGTCCGATTTTACCACTGCGGAAGGCGGGACGATTCGTGTCCCAATGATGCATCAGAGACGGAAATTCGGGTACCGGAAGCTCGAAGATGTGCAGGTGCTCGAGCTGCCGTACGTGGGTGGGCAGCTCTCGATGCTGATTGTCTTACCGACAGAGCCGCTCGGTCTCACAGAGCTCGAAAGCAAGCTATCAACCGAGCTGCTCGAGATCTGGATCTCCGCGCTCCCCATGGAGGCGGTGGATGTCTACCTCCCAAGGTTCACAATCACATGGGGAACGTTCGATCTAGTGGAGCCCATGCAGGAGCTGGGAATGAAGGATGCATTCCTCAGCGGACGGGCCGACTTTTCCGGTATGGATGGAACCCGATCACTCGTCATCGATCGAATTCTCCACAAGGCCTTCATCGAGGTGAACGAGAAGGGCACCGAGGCCGCGGCTGCGACCGCCGTGATAATGCTCAAGGGACCACGGCCGCATCGATTCTGTGCGGACCACCCGTTCCTGTTTCTGATCCGGGAAAACTCGACGGGGAGCATCCTCTTTCTCGGACGTGTCGTAGATCCCGGTGCATAGGGCGAGCGGTCGAAGGAGATTCAGACGGGAGCAAAAGAAAGCTCTCGAGCACGCACCACCACCAACAGAGTCGGGGCGATGGATCGTCATCCACCACCCCGTCCGTTTTCCGTCCTACTTCTTCGTCAACTCCTGAATGCGTTCCTTCACACCTTCGAGCTCCTTCTCGAGCTCTTCCCTGTATTCCTCCAGCATCTCCCGCTGCTCCCCTGCGGTCTGGAAACGCCGGAAGAACGGACCGCAACAACAATGGCCATGCATCCCATGATGCCTCGTCGGATTACACATTCCGTACACCCCCTTTCCCTGCGTTACAGAGTCATCACCGTACATATTCAGAGCCCTGAAACAAATAAAGTATTTAAAAAACTACTTAATTGAATTCGCAAAAAAATACGCACGGGTATCATTCTCCCCTGCTCTTTATCTGCTCAATGCGCTTCGTGACCGATGCCAGCTCTTTCTCGATTCTTTTCTTGTACTTCTGCAGGGAACGCAATTCATCGTCGTCGCCCCCGTGAGGCCGTCTCGCCGAGCGATGGTTTCCATGCCACCCGCACGAACATATCCTGTTCATGATACCCCTGCAATGTTCAAGCATCCGTTCGTCGACGGAATAGGGGATCCAGTACCCCCTCCGCTCGTTTCTGACGAGCCCCGCATGTTTCAGCACCTTTAGATGTTGGGATACCGCCGCCGGGGTTACCTCGACGAGCTCTGCGAGCCTCTTCACGCCGAGCGGTCCCTTCTCCTTCAGTATCTCGAAGATCCTCAGCCTCGTCTCGACGCTGAGCGCCCTGAACATCTCACATGGATTCGTGTTCATACTCCTGCTACCCATCCGAAAGCATTTTAGCACTCACTTAATTAAAGCGGGATGACGAATCCATGTCAAGAGATTTTACCTGCCGGGCACGGGCGGTTTTATGCCGATCGCATGGAAACCGATTCCATCACTTCAAGTTGACTTTTATCAAGTAAGGCATTATCTTCTCTCAGAAGCCGCTCACATTACACCAACCACTACAGAACACCAATCCTTCCACTTTCGGGGGTGTAAAATGCGCTTGGGCAGGTGGACTTCCCTCGTTATCGCGGCATTTCTATCCGTACTTTTTCATCATTCATGCGGTGATTCACCGACAGGTCCCGGAAAGAGCCCACCGCAGGAAGAAAAAATACTGTTCGATGCACGACTGGATTTCGAAACTGGATCGTGGCCCACTGCCGTTGTATCGACTGATCTGGACGGCGACGGGGATAACGACCTGGCGGTAGTGAACGCTAACTCGTGGGACATCTCTATACTCCACAATACGGGGAACGGTACGTTCACTTCAGCCGCAGTCTACCAGGTCTTGGGCTTACCGGTCTCGATCTGCTCCCAGGATTTCAATGGAGACGGATACAACGACCTGGCGGTGGTCATCAGCAACACCGACAAGGTCAGCGTCCTGCTTAACACCACAGCCGGCACGTTTGTTCCGACAAAGGACTACAACGTCGGTGATTACCCCACCTCTATATGCGCCGCCGATATCAATGGAGACGGGGCCGTGGATCTGGTCGTAACGAACGGCTACTCCGACAGCATCGCGATCCTTCCGAACAACGGTGACGGGACGTTCAGTGATGCCGTGTATAAACAGACCGGAGACTATCCCATTTCGGTTTGCTGTGCCGACCTCGACGACGACGGTGACAGTGACCTGGCCGTGGCAAACCACGGTTCCGGTAATGTCACCGTTCTCATGCAGCGCACGGACGGGACATTCGGCGATAGGGAAGATTACCCCGCAGGTGTCGAACCGTCCGCTATCTGCTGCTATGATCTCGATGGTGACGACGATAATGACCTGGCCGTGGTAAATTACAGGGACAATACAGTATCCATTCTTAAGAATGCAGGCGATGCCACGTTCGATGACTCTGCCGACATCGGAACCGGCGACCAACCCGTATCGATTTGCTGCGCCGATCTCGATGGGGACGGAGATACGGATCTGGTCACAGCCAACAACTATTCCGACGACGCCTCGGTTCTCATAAACCACGGCGACGGCACGTTCGTAGCCGCCGTAAGCTACAGAACCGGTGAAAATCCCCGATCGGTTTTCCTTTCCGACTTCGATGGGGACGGCGATAGCGATCTTGTCACAGCAAACTACTTTTCCAATACCGTCTCCATCATGCGGAACAACGGCTTCGGCACCTTCATCACCGCCCTGGCCATAGAAGCGGGTGATGGGACGTTTCCCAAGAAGCTCTTTTCCTGCGATCTCGACGATGACGGCGACAACGACCTGGCCGTGTCGGTAGCAACGACAATGAATCCCCTCCTCTTCGATAATATCTGGATCCTACTGAATGACGGGGACGCCGGGTTCGTCACCGGCGGTCACTACGCCACCGATGAGGGAACCCATCCGGATCCTCACGGCCTGTACTCCTGCGATCTCAACGGCGACGGAATTAACGATCTGGCCGTGGTCAACGGTGCCTCCAATACAACATCGGTGCTCATGAACATCGGAGACGCCACATTTGCCGAGGCCGTTCCATACGAGACCGGTGACACACCCATGGCGATACACTCCTCGGATCTCAACGATGACGGTGCCAACGATCTGGCCGTTGTAAACAGAGAATCCGGCACCATTTCCATACTTCTGAACAACGGAGACGGTACGTTCGCCACGCCGGTCGATCACGAAGCCGGTATCCACCCATGCGCCATCTGTGCCTGCGACATCACGGGAGACGGAGACTGCGATCTGGCCGTTACGAGCTACGGTTCCAGCTATATCCACATCTTTCTGAACGTGGGGGATGGAACGTTCGTCGACGGCGGTAACTATGGTATCAATAGGCCGACATCGATCGCTTCGAGCGATTTCGACAATGACGGGGACAACGATCTCGCCGCACTGAGCACGTACACAAGAACTGTCTCGATCTTTCGAAATATAGGCTCAAGCTCCTTCGGCAATGCGGAAACGTACGATACGGGTGAAACGCCCAATTCGATGTTTCCCTGCGATCTCGACGGTGACTGGGACACAGATCTGGTCGTAACGAGACACACATTCGGCAATGTCTTGATCCTCCTGAACAACGGGGACGCCACCTTTGTCCCAGGAGGTACCTTCGGTTCGGGCATGGGGCCCCAGTCGGTTTTCGCCTGTGATCTCGACGGCGACGGTGACAATGATCTCGCCGTCACCAACGCCGATTCACACGATATTTCCATATTGCGCAATACGACGAACGACCGGTGAATCGGGAATCCACGATACGCAGCGCCGCCGTTTGAACACTACCGGTTCAATGTCTATTGTATAGGGGGCGCCGTCGAACGACAGAGAGAAGCGGTCCGACGGCGATACACACGGCTACCAAGACGAAGAAGATTAGGTGGCCGTGACGGCAGTAAAAGGTGAGACCTCGAGAACGCATGATCGAGCTCTGGATCATGCCGGGGAGATCCAGGCCGATTCTCTGACGGACTCGTCCTGCGGGATCCACCACCATCGAGATACCCGTGTTCGCCGAGCGTAGCAGTGTCACACGATTCTCGACGGCCCGGAGAATCGCCATCTCGGCATGCTGCAACGGACCGACCCTGCTGCCGAACCAACCATCGTTCGTGATATTCACGAGGAAATCCGCACCCTCGAGCACGTACCGTCTCGTATAGCCGGAAAAGATCGACTCGTAACAGATGAGTACACCGAATGTGCCCGCCCGGGTCTGGAATCTCGTGCGCTCCGTTCCGGGCTCGAAGTTCGCCTGGCCGAAGTCGAGTTTGCTGAGGAACGGCAGGTACTGGCTCCAGGGGATCCGTTCGCCGAATGGAAGAAGGTTTACCTTGTTGTAGTGACCGGTCTGTTGTCCCGTATGGTCGAAGAGGCCGGCGGAGTTGTATGCCACCCAGTGGTCGAAACTATACTTGTGATCGATGTAACCGATCAGGAGATCGACACCCGCTTCGCCGGCGATCCGTCTGAGCCGGTCGCGGCTTCTCGGCGATAGGCTCAGTGAGATCGGTGCCGCCGTTTCAGGAAATAGTACGACTTCCGCCCCCATCCCCGCCGCTTCGTCCGTCAGTTTTTCGATCTCGTTGAATATGGAATCGCGGTACGCCGGAAGCCACTTGATAGCAAGATCGACGTTCGCCTGGACGACGACAACGTTTTCCGTACTGCTCTCCCCCGCTACACGTTGATCACACCGGGCGATCTCGGCGACACCCCAGACGAGATGCCCCGCAGCTACCGCTACGGCCACAACGAATGCGGATATCCGGCGGCCCTTGAAACGGCTGAAAAATGCAACGGCCAGCAGCAGATTTACCAGGGCGAGCACAACCGACAGGCCGAACGGACCGTAGAATGAGAGGCCCTGCAACGCGACCGGATGGATCGCCAGCGCGTACGGGAGCATCCCCCAGGGGAAAGCGAGCTCACCGGTCGAGCGGGCAAGCTCCACCACCACCCAGAGACCGGGGCCGGCGAGGAGTCCGGCCCTGCCGAAGCGACGCACCATGACGGCGAGAGCCATTGTGAAGAGGCCCGTATAGCATGCGAGATACAGAACGAGGAGCACGAGCGCCGGGATCAGGAGCCACGGAATGCGTGCGCTCGATTCGGGAATGAGATTGGCGGTCCAGTAGAGAAGCGTCAGGAAGAACGCGACACCGAATGCGTAGCCCAGGATGAAGCTCCCCTTGAGATACGGCCTCCAGCCGTCTCTCCCGCAAGCCTCCCGCTTTGCCCGGTTCCCGGTATCGGTCGCCCCGTCACCGGCACCGGCCGTACCGTGTGTCTCCGCCCGCTCGCTGCGTACGATGAAGTACCTGAAGAGCGGTACGAGCGCAACAATCACTAGAAAACGCAGGGGAAACGGCGGAAACGCGAGGGCCAGGAGCAGACCGCCGGCGAGGCCCGACAGGATTTCTTCACGATATCTCTTTAAAAATGCATGCATCTCCGCTCACCCCCGTACGGGATTTCCGCTGGAGTATAATGGAGAACGGAGAACCGGACAAGCGGATACACATGGGCTGCTGCTAGCGGTGTTTTGTCGCGGCAACCCGCCCGGCCTGCTTGAACCACTCGGCCACATCGTCAAAGAGGGAATAGAAGGTAGGGATGAGAATAATCGTGAGAAAGGTCGATGCGGTAAGCCCGCCGATCACGGCCTTTCCCATCGAGGCCCAGAGGGCACCCCGGCCCTCGCCGCCGAAGAAGGCGAGCGGGATGAGACCGAGGATTGTCGTGAGCGCCGCCATGAGAATGGGACGGAGCCGGTCCCTGCCGCCCGTCATGAGAGCCTCGAATCGGTTCAGCCCTTCGGCGCGCAGACGGTTGACATGATGCAGTAGCACGATCGCGTTGTTCACGACGATACCGCAGAGGATCATGAGACCGAGCGTGGAGATGTTGTTGAGCGATGTGTGTGTGAGCCGGAAGATGACCGCCACGCCGATGAAGGCGAAGGGAATCGAGCACATGATCGTAAAGGGATGCAGCAGGGATTCGAAGAGCGAGGCCATGAGCATGTAGATGAGGATCACGGCGATGATGATCGCAAAGCCGGATTCGCGTTCGGATTCCTGGAAGAGCCGCCATGACTCCCCCAGGCGCCACTCGTATCCCGGCGGGAGCTGCACGCCGGCCAGTGTCTTCTGTATGGCGCCGGCCACCATGAATATCCCGCTCGTCTCCGTGTTGGCGCTGATACGAATCATCCGTCGCCTGTTCTCCCTGCTTATCGCCGCCGGACCCTCCACGACCTCGACATCGGCGACAGCTCCGAGCGGTACCGCTTCGTTGAGGTTGTTCATGATATACATATCGTCGAGGCGGGCGATGTTACGGCGGTCGCTCTCGCGGTACCGTACGATTACCTCGACCTCGTTCCCCTCGATCTCGAGCCGTGTGACCGGCCTGTCGCTGTAGGCGGAGGAGACGGTATATGCCACCGCTCGCGGGGAGAGGCCGTATTTGGAGGAGAGCTCACGATCGACCCTTACACGCACCTCATCCACACCCGTTTCGAGGTCGGTCTGCAAATCGGCGAGACCCGGTATCCCCCAGAGTGCGCCCTTGATCTTATCGGCCACGAGCATCAATGTTTCCGGATTCTTGCCAGTCACCTCGATACTGATTCCCAGGTCGCCGCCGTGCCTCCCCCTCCGGCGTCCCATCTCGAGGGTGAGCCCCGGGGTCTTGGGAAAGAGCTCCTTGACACGGCGCTGAAGCTCCTTGATGTCACCTCTTCTCTCCTCGGCTTCCTTGAAAAAGACCCAAACGTGGGCTCTCCGGCGGCGCAGGTAGGAAGAGATGTTCTCGATCTCGAACTCCTCTTTCCGTTCGAGAAGCAACCGCTCGAAGTCGCCGATCCTCTCATTGAGCTTCTGGAGGGGATAGCCGTTTGGAACCTGTATGGTGTACCGCGCGGTACGATCCGGCACCTCAGGCATGTACTCCCGTTTGATCCCCCTCGCCAGCCATATGCTCACACCGAAGACGATACCGATGAAGAGTAATGTGAGGCCGCGGTGATGGAGCGTCCAGGCGATGAGCTTCGTGTAGTTCTTTTCGAGGAACAGCACGAAACGGGTCTTCGGTTTTGGTTCGGAGCGGAACATCCGTTCAGAGAGCAGCGGGATGAGTGTGAGGGCAACGAAGAGCGATGCCACGAGCGCCGTCGAGATCGTCATCCCGAAGTCCTTCATAAAGGCACCGAACGAACTCCTCGAGAGAAAGATGAGCGGCACGAAGACGATGATTGTCGTGAGCGTTGCAGCGGTGATGGCAAGGGCGACCCGCCCGCTCCCCTCGAGCGCCGCCCTCCTCGACGGCAGGCCGCGCTGACGTTGTGTATAGATACTCTCGAGCACCACGACGGAGTTGTCGACGAGCATACCTGCGGCAAGTGCCAGGCCCGTGATCGATATGACATTGATCGACACCCCCAGGAAATACATGAGGATGAATGTGCAGACAACCGAGGACGGGATGGCCAGGGCGATGATGAGCGTGGAGCGGAGCTTGCGTAGAAAGAACATGATCACGGCAACCGCCAAAAGACCTCCGATGATCCCCGCCTGTCTGAGATTTGCAATGCTCTTGAGAATCTCGTCGGCCTGATCGTGAAAGATCATCATCTTGATACCTTCGAGGCGGGGATCGGTTTCGAGCTCTGCGAGGACACCGCGCACCTTCCTCGAAACCTCGACGACATTCGCCACCGAAGTCTTATATATTCGTACCGACACCGCACGTTGGTTGTCGATGCGCTGGAACCGTTCCTCTTCAGGGTAATCAAATGCGACATCGGCGAAATCGGCGAGCTTGATATCACCACCGCGGACGGGAAGCCGCATCACCTCGAGATGGTTTTCGAGCTCACCGAGCGTTCGCACGGAGTAACGTTTGCCTCCGAAGTAGATCTTCCCGACTGTGAGATCGAAATTCCCGGTCCTGAGATCGCGGGCGATCGAATAGGGATTGATCCGGAACGCCTTGACGAGATCCTCTTTGAGACGTACCTGGACCTCACGCTCCAGGAGGCCCCGAACTTCGACATTCGCCACGCCCTTTATCCGTTCGAGGTGGGGTTTCATCACCTTGTCCACCACCTGATAGAGACGCTCGCGGTCACCCGGGATAGAGACGGCCGTATGCATGATCGGCCTGTCGGTCGATTGATAACGGAAAATGTAGATATTCTCGATATCACCAGGGAGTTCTGCACGGACCTTATCCAGCATCTCCCGCACCTCGAGGGCCGCCGTATCCATGTTTGTCCCCCACTCGAACTCCACGCCGACGCTGGCACCATCATCCGCCGATCGGGAGGTGATCTTCTTGAGGTGATTCACGGTGCCGAGTGCATCCTCGACGGGGATCGCTATCGTCCGCTCTACCTCTTCGGGGGAGGAGGACTGATATGGAACCCGGATCCAGAGATGCGGAAAGGAGATATCGGGAAACATATCGAGGGAGAGCCGTGTGAGAGAGACGATACCGAGGACGATGAGACATACAAGGACCATCATCGTTGTCACCGGTTTCTTGATCGAGAACTCGGGAAGGTTCATTACATCAACGCCCCTCGACAGCTGATACTATGTTTCACTTCCGCCCGTCTCTCTATCAGCAACAGCTTCCACCGCGGCGGCTCCACTCCCATGCTCCCGCTCGAAGAGTGAATATACCACCGGTATGACGACGAGCGTCAGGAGTGTGGAAAAGATCAGACCGCCGATTACGGTGACTGCCATCGGCGAGCGGATCTCCCCTCCCTCACCGAAACCCAGTGCCATCGGAAAGAGGCCGAGTACGGTGGTGGCGGTGGTCATGAGAATCGGCCGGAACCGCACGGTGGCGGCGCGTCTAATCGCATCCATTTTACGGATCCCGCTCCGGCGCAGTGTATTGATGTAATCGACGAGCACGATTGCATTGTTCACTACAATCCCCGCAAGCATGATGGTACCGATGAAGACGAGCACATTGACGGGCTTTCCGGTGATAGCGAGCAGGATCACAGCCCCCACGAGACTCAATGGAATGGTGAAGAGGATCACGAACGGATGCAGGAACGATTCGAACTGGGAGGCCATGACCAGGTAGACCAGGAAGATCGCCAGGAGCAGTGCAAACCGCATCGATGAGAACGAGAGCATCATCTCCCGATTCTGTCCACCCATCTCGAGAAGATACTCCGGACCGAGTGCGAGTCTCTCATCAAGAAGGGTCGTGATCTCCGTGACGGTGCTTCTGAGATCTCGTCCCGCCAGGTTGGCCGTGATCTTCGCCACACGCTGCTGGTCCTGGCGATGGATCTCCGAGGGGGACGAGATTACCTCGAAATCAGCGACAGATTTGAGCATGACGGGAGGCTCCAAGCCGGGATTCACGATCAGACGCCGGAGATCCTCCAGGGTTTGCATCTGATCCCGCCTGACCTGCACCCGGATGTCGATCTTCCGCTCGCCCTTGACGAACTCGGTTGCAACCTCGCCGTAGACCTTACTCCTGAGGAGTCGCGAGATCGATCCGACCTCGAGCCCCATCCGTGCGAGCCGGTCACGATCGAAGCTGATGAGCACCTCCGGTGTGCCCTCCTCCATGAGGGAACGGATATCGGTGACACCCCGCACACCACCGATGAGCGATTTGACCTGGCGGGAGATCTCCTTCAGTATATTCAGGTCCTCACCGCGCACGATCACCTCGACCGGCGTCTTGAGGGTGAAATAGCTCGGACGGGTGAACTTGTACTCGAGGTCGGGAAGCTTCGTGAACTGTTTACGCAATACGCTTCTGATTTTCTCCTCGCGTTCGAAGTTGGAACCGAAGCCGAGGTGCACATTGATCTGGCCGCGGCTCTCGTCCCTCTCCTCGATCGATCCCCCCATCGTTGGATTCGATCCCACGGTCGTGAAGATACGGCTTATCCCGTCGAGCCCGTCCATCGTTTGCTCCATCATCCCCATCATATTCGATGTTGCCTGGAGGGGAGTTCCCGCCGGCAGCTTGACCTCCACGTTGAACTGACCCTGTACGAGATCGGGGATGAGTTCCTTGCCGAGATTCATATAGATAAGGATGCTCACTGCAAACGAGACAACCGCAACCAGCACGGTCACTCCCCGATGCTTGAGAGAGGAGTCGAGGATCCGACCGTAACTCCGTTCCGTCCGTTCGTAGCAAAACATGAAGAGTCGTAGGAGAGGACTTACGAGCTTGCCCAGGAGGGTCCGGATTCCACCTGCGAGTATGATAACGGATCCGAAAAGCCAACCGGCGACTCGTGCCGAACGCCTGTCCGGCCCGGTATTCTCCGGTTCCGGATTCCCCAGCCCGGGATCCCCCGGCCCAGGATTCCCAAGCCCCGGATTCGGTGCAGGATTCGGTGCCGCCTGCCCGATCCTTCTCCCGCCGCGTGACGAAAGCATCGGTATGACGGTCAGTGCAACGATCAGCGAGGTCAGCAGGCTGAAGGTGACCGTCAGTGCCTGATCCCTGAAGAGCTGCCCGGCGACACCCTTGACGAAGACAATCGGGAGAAAAACCGCCACCGTGGTGAGCGTTGCAGCGGTCACGGCCTTGCCCACTTCGGAGGTCCCCAGAGAAGCAGCGGCCGCGTTATTCTCTCCTCGTTTTCGAAAGCGGTTTATGCTCTCGAGCACCACGATCGAGTTGTCGACGAGGAGCCCGACACCGAGGGCCAGTCCGCCGAGTGACATGATGTTGAGCGAGACACCTGCTGCGTACATGAGAAAGAAGGTCGTAACAATCGAGATCGGGATCGCCAGTGAGATCACCGTGGTGCTGCCAGCATGCTGCAGGAATAGGTAGAGAATGATTATGGCCAGGATACCGCCGATGATTGCGGTCTTCAGCACCTCGTTCATCGACTCCCGGATAAAGATCGCCTGGTCGAAGACCTTCTCCAGACGCACACCGGCAGGAAGCTCAGGCCGGAGGCTCTCGAATCGATCCTCGATCCTTTCAGAGATGGCTACGGTATTACGCCCCGCCTCCCGGTAGCAGGCGAGCTCCACCCCCTCCTCACCGTTCACCCTGATAATGATCTCCCGTTCCTTGTGGGAGCTCGTCACCTCTGCGATATCCCGCAGATAGACCGGTACCCCGGCCTGTACCCCGACAACGATATCACCGATATCGTCTACACGCTGGAACTCGTTGAGTGTGCGAACGAGGTATTCCGCCTCACCGTCCCTCAGGGTGCCGCCGGCGAGATTGATATTCTCCTCGGCTAGTCTCGTGATGATACCCGAGAGCGTGAGCCCCATACTGTTCAGTTTGCCTTCGGCGATGTCGACATGGATCTCCTCCTCGAGCCCGCCGTTGAGCCGCACGGCGGCGACCCCGTCGAGGGCCTCGATCTCCGGCTTGATGTGCTCCTCGGTGAGTATCCGGAGCTCCTTGAGCCCCGGTTCGCCGGCTACCACATACCGAACGATCGGATCCTGGCTCGGATCGAAACGGAGGATGAGAGGCTTGAGGGCCTCCTCGGGAAGCCGCAGGAGATCGAGTTTCTCCCGCATGTCGAGAACGGCGAAGTCCATATTCGTTCCCCAGTCGAATTCAACCATGACCTCGCTCACACCGGCACGGGAAACGGAGCTCACCAGAACGACATTTCCGATAACACCAATCGCTTCCTCGACCGGTTTTGTTATGAGGTTCTCGATCTCGGCGGGAGCGTTCCCCGGGTACTCGGTCCGTACCGTGATCGTGGGATACGAGATATCGGGCAGGAGATCTATGGAGAGCTGCTTGAAGGATATAGCGCCGAAGAGCACGAGGGCGATGGTGAACATCCCGACCGTCACCGGCCGGGCGATGGAGAAGTTGACGATTTTCATTAGTTGCTCCGACCGCCGGGAGATTGCGGCTTCTGCGCCGTACCGGCCTCTATCTTTACATCCCTCGCATCCGTTTTCCCACCGACCTCCCTGACGACCTCGACCTTCGTGCCGGACGCCAGGTTGTTATGACCTGCCACAACGACCATCTCACCTTCCTCGACGGGACCGAGCACCTCCACACAACCCTTATCTATGAAACCCGCCTCCACGTCGACCCGCTCGGCCGCCCCCTCCCGAATCACATAGAGATATCGCTGCTTGCCGTCGTAGAGAACCGCCTCCGCCTGGACGACCCGTGTTTGCGGGTGCGTATCGACAATGATACGCGCCGAGGCGAACATGCCGGGCCGCAGGATGCCACCCGCCGATTCGACCTCGACGGTCACCTTGAACGTCCCGCTGGAAGGATCCACCACCGAGCTTATGAGGGTAACAGAGGCATCGAACTCCCGCTCGGGGACCGATTCGATACCGAGGACCACCCTCTGGCCGACATGCAGGCGTCTCAGCTCCTTCTCCGGTATATAGATACGTGCACGGAGGGGATTGAAGTCGGCGAGCCGGAAGAGGGCCTTCCCCTGGGTCACCATCGTACCGAGCTCGACCGAGCGATGCGTGATCGTGCCGCCGATGGGAGCTGTGACACGCGTATACTCGAGTGCGAGCCGCGCCTCGCCGAGGCTCGTGAGTGCATTCTCATGTGCAAGCAGCGCCGTTTCGAAGTCCTCCTGACTGATGAGGTTCCGGGACTTCATCTCACGGCTCCGATTGAGGGCGTTCTCGGCCTCCTTGAAGGAGATCTCCGCTTTGCGATGATTGAGCCGTGCCTCCCGTTCGTCCAGGACGATCAACGTGTCCCCCGCAGCAACCGCATCCCCCTCCTCGACACGGAGCTCCTCGACGATCCCGGTTGTCTTTGAGAAGACCTCTATCTCGCGGAGGGCCTCGAGTGTCGTGCTCGCTAGGATGTAATCGGTCATATCCCTCTGCTGGATCCTGCTCACCTCGACCGGTATCAGGGCGGCACCGCCGCGAGGTTGTTGTCCGGCAAGCATCTGCCCGTGTTGCCTTGCGCCTTGAACGGGTTGCCCCTGCGGGCTTCGCCGACCCTCACCGGGCTTCACTCCCTCTTGACCGGTTTGATCCTGCCGGTCGCCGGGATTTATACCATGCATGCCGGGCTGCCCCCCTCCCGGTCCACCCCTTCCTCCGTAGCGCTGACGCAAAACGGCCACGGCGGCCGAGTCGCTTCCGAGGGAATCGCGCAGCTGCATGAACCGCCGCCGCATTTCAGCCCGATCCGGTGGGACGTTCTCCTGTTTCTTTTTCTCACACGAGACTGCGGTTATAAGAACAACCGCTGCTGCAAGTGATAAAACCATCCGTACATGCTTTGTAGGCAACTCCATCTCCCATCGCTTATTCGATTGCTCAAGGAATCACACGAACGATTGCCGGTATTCGCAGTACCACGATCCCGGGCGGGTTTCTCCAGGATCGATAATAACAAGATACTGCCAATACCAAAATAAACCCCCGCATCGTGTTAAACGCAAGTCAAAAAGGGGCACACCACCCCCCTGCCAGACGCTCCTCTCCTTATATATACAAACGTATGCCCACCGAATATCCCGCGAATAATCATCGCCCTCTGTGATCCAGAAGCAAACCGAGCGCATTCCTGAATGTCTCGAGGATGCACGGAGCCGGCACGGCAATAGCTGTTGATTTATTTCGGAATAACTGGTAAAATTATCAGCAATTACGGCAGGGAAAAGGGAATCAAAGATCCTGGCGACACTGCTAAGTATCGACAGCACAATGGCGTTTTCCTATTTATATCAAAAGCCTTTCAAGGTGTCCTCGAATCTATCGGGCACACCTTTTTTATAGATTGGTCTTAGATTCATGCACGAAAGGAAGGAGGACCAATGAAACGGCTACAGTTACTCTCTTTCATCCTGGTGCTTGCGCTCGCCCATACGGCGATCACCGCAGTGCCCCAGACGATCAGCTACCAGGGTGTACTCAAGGACGACACGGGCGCGATCGTACCCGATGGCGAATACACATTCACCTTCAAGATCTATAACGTCGACACGGGGGGTACACCCCTCTGGACGGAAGTCCAGACGATTCCTGTCAGCGCCGGAATTCTCGATGCGGTGCTCGGCGCGGTGAACCCGATCGAACTCAATTTCGATGAACAGTACTGGCTCGGTGTAACGATCGGCGCCGGCGCTGAGCTTGCGCCCCGCACGGAGCTCACCGCCTCTCCCTACGCACTGAATGCACAGATGGTCCGGGGCGGCAACCTGTTCCCGCAGAGTGGGCATACGGGTATCGGCACGACAATCCCATCCCATCCACTTGAGATCGAGGGTACAGTAAGCGACCAGGTGGGAATCGAGTATCATGGCTCAAACCTCGACTGGGCGAGTATCTACGTCAATGCGGTCAATGCATCATGCAAGCCGGGCTACGGCTACCTTCGGCAGTACACGCTGAGAGCGCTTACCCACCTGGATACAGATGATAGATGGCATGTCCGGATCCTCGGCAGCCAGTTACTATCCGTCAAACCGGATGGAAATGTAGGAATCGGAACCATCGATCCGATCGAGAAGCTCGATGTCACCGGCGCCGTACGAATCGGAAACACAGCGTTCTCGAACACCGGCACGATCCGCTGGACTGGTGCCGACTTCGAGGGTTACGACGGAGCTACCTGGCTGTCGCTCACCGCAGGCGGCAGCGGCTCACTCCCACCCGGCACGAGCGGACAGACACTCAGACACAACGGCGCCGACTGGGTGGCAAACACCTTCCTCTACAACGACGGCAGCAACATTGGTGTCGGGACAACAACTCCCAACGCCCCACTCAACATCGCCGGCGGCAACGGCAACCTCGATATCACCGAGGGCGACTTCAAGATCGGTGACGATGTACACAAATTCAAGATCGGGCTCACGATGAGCGGCGACAGCGCCGGTACCGCCCGGGTCCGTATCGATGGGGGCGTTAAGGAGATGATCTTCGGTTGCGAGGACGAGGATGCATTGATAATCCGGAACTGCGGCATAGTCAATGTCGGCACACAAACCCAGAGCGGATCCATAGGCATATATGGGGGGCTTGGTGCTCAATCCCAGATCCATGGAACTACAGACGCCAACGGTGGAGTGATTTACTGGCGTACCGAAGACGGTAACTATTGTGCCACGATCAAGGCGGACACGGATGGTGAGGGTGGAGAGCTGTCGATCACCAGGGATGCCGGTCTCTACGATTTCGGTTTCCAGGTGATGGGTAACTACAACGCAACGAACGACCCGGCGGTCTTCATTACAGGCGCATCCCGGAGCGCAAGCTTCAACATGAACAACAGCGGCAATCAGTCAGTGAGCCTGCCGGCGAACGCCATATATGCATACGAAATGCTCGACGAGCCGGGGACGGCGAGCAACAAGGAAGGCCTCGCTTCCGTGACACTCACCGGTGGTTGGCAGGCGATCATTTCACGAAGCATCACCGTGCCGACCAGCGGCTACGTCATGGTCATCGGCACCTGCCAGCCCGCCATCAGCCACACGACCGGAACAACGAGCTCCGCAGACTTCGGCGTATCGGACAATGACATCACAGCCCCCGACAACCAGGATGTGGGTCTTATTTTGAACTCGGGATTGCCTTCAGGAATGTACTATTTCCCGGCGACGGTGCACGGTCTCTTCGAGGTCGGTTCCGCCGGTACCTACACCTATTACCTGCTCGGGCGGGAAACCTCCGGCAACATAATCGTATACGATACGCAGCTCACACTGCTCTACGTGCCCACGGCCTACGGGACCGTCGTACCGACGCTCGCTTCCGGTGAGAGCGTTCCCGACCGGGATGCTTCTGCGATCGTACCGATGTCCGCTCAGGATATCCTCGCCGAGCGGCTCGAAGCGGAAGTGGCGAACAGAGAGCGTATGGAGCGGGAGATGGCGGTGATGCGCGCGGAGTTCGAAGAGCTGAAGCAGGAGATTGCACGTGAACGCGAGGGTAAGTAGGAGGTCGACAATCACAATGACCGTCTTGCACATGAGGAAATATACCTCGATGATAAACGGATCCAATGAAAGGAGGCGGCGATGAAACGCCTCACGATATGGCTCGCACTCGTTTGCATGCTCGGCCTCCTGCCACCGCCGGATGTCACCGCCCAGGAGACGATTGTCCGTGACGTCGTCGCAAGCGGTGGCGGCAAGGCCACGACCGCCAGCTATCAGCTGCGTCATACAGTTGGTCAGGCGGTCATAAACCGCATCACCGGGCCCGATTACATTCACGAGCAGGGATTCTGGTACGGGCCCTGGTTCTTCGCCACGGATGTCGAGGAGGAAGAGCCGATACCCAAAGCGTACCGCCTTGATCAGAACTACCCCAACCCCTTCAATCCCGTGACCACGATCAGCTTTGCACTCGTAAAGCCGTCGCATGTCACACTCAGAATCTACGACACGGCAGGACGGCTCATCTCGACCGTGGTCGACCGGGGTATGGATGCAGGGGTACACAAGGTGGAGCTCAGCGCCGGAGGATTTGCCAGCGGTGTTTACTTCTACCGCCTCCGGGCGGGGGGCTTCACGCAGACGAAAAAGATGATTCTTCTGCGGTAGAAGCATGAAGGTTCCTCGATCTACGGCGGCAGACCTGAGGCCTGCCGCCGTTTCCTTGCCCGCCCGGTGCACCTAATACCGGCCGGAAATGCATAGCACCATAAAGAATACATAGATATCCATCCCAATTAATCCTTGCCCGAAAACCGATGCGTACATATCTTACGAATGTGACATCGAGAGCGGTTCAGTAGATACAGACACCCCTGATCGATGTAGTTACACAATCCTCTATGAAGAACTGATACAGCCTAGCAGCGAAGTCCGGCAGCGACCCCCTGTCGAGGATTCATGCACCTTTTCGCTGCAAGGCGGTAACGGTTCTTTTTTTATCTGAAAAGGGGGTGTCGCAATGTCCAAACTCTCATTCACCTCAATTGCATGCATGCTGCTCCTCGCCGTTGTACCGGTCCGGGCGGAATGGGTGCTGAACGGCAACGTGATCTGCAACGAGGCGAACGAGCAGCTCGGCGGTTTGGCGGTCACCGACAGATGCGGGGGCGCGATCGTCACTTGGGCCGATTTCCGGTGCTGCGACTGGCAGATCTACATCGAACGGATCGATTCCCTCGGTAGAAGACGCTTCGGTGATATCCCGCTGTGCGTGGCTGCCGGGGACCAGGAAAGACCGTTCATCGCCCCGGATGGCTCCGGTGGTGCGATCGTCGCCTGGAGTGACAACCGGAACGGCATCGACTTCGACATCTACGCGCAGCGTATCGATTCCAACGGCACCGCACAATGGGCTGAGAACGGGATACACATCTGCACCGCACCGAGTCGAAGGATAACGCTCGCAATGATCGATGACGGTGCCGGCGGTGCGATTCTCGCATGGAAAGACGCCCGGAGCGATACCGCGTACCACGTGTTCGCGCAACGCGTGGACGGGAACGGCACTTTGCTCTGGGATATAAATGGTGTCGCCGTATGCACGGCGCCGGTGGCCAGTACCAATGTCTTCATTCCAAATCCCCCTGCCATTTGCCCCGATGGTTCCGGCGGGGCAATCATCACCTGGGATGACTACCGTAGCGAAGGATCGAACTTCGATATCTATGCGCAGCTCGTCGACTCCGATGGGAACATCAGATGGGGTCCCGACGGCGTACCGATCTGTACGGTGCAGGAGAGGCAGATGAATCCCTCCATAACAAGTGACTTGTCCGGCGGGGCGATCATCACGTGGCACGACTGGCGACTGGGGTATCCTGCTACGACCGATATCTACGCCCAGCGTGTCGGCAGCTCGGGAAGTCCTCTCTGGACCGCGGATGGAGTGCCGGTCTGCCTCGAGGATTACCATCAGGAGTTCCCGAGAATAGTATCCGACGGATCCGGCGGGGGGATCATCACCTGGTACGATAACCGCACACAGGTAGACGCCGATATCTATGCGCAGCGTATAGACTCGAATGGTGTTCCGCTCTGGCAGCACAGCGGTGTGATTGTGTGCTCGGCACCCGATCATCAGTGGTATCCCAAGCTATGCACCGACGGCGACGGCGGCGCCGTCATCGCCTGGACGGATTACCGAACCGGCCAGGAGTACGATATCTATGCACAGAAGATCAGCCGGCATGGCGAGCTGCTGTGGACAGCCGACGGCGAACCGATATGCCGGGCACGCTACGATCAATATTCATCCGCAATCGTTCCGGATGGACAAGGCGGAGCCCTCATCACATGGCGGGATAAACGGACGGGGACGTTCTTTGATATCTATGCCATGCGGATCTGCGAGGGCGTGCCGCCCCTCGAAACGCTCCTGTCGGGCTTCGAGAGTGTTCTCGAGAAGGACGCCGTCATTGTCAGATGGACACTTACGAGCACACTCGAAGATATGACCTTCTTCGTTCTTCGGGCGGAAGGTGCCGGCGGCGCGTTCATCGAGCTCGCCCGGATCGAAAATCCCATGCGCGCAACCTCCCTCGTCCATAGGGACGAGGAGGTCGAGGCGGGCACACTGTACCGGTACCGCGTGGATATGTCCGCAGATGGTGACCGGATCGCTTTGTTCGCAACGGATTATATCTCACTCCCCGGTCTGCCGCTTACGCTGTTCCAGAACCATCCGAATCCGTTCAATCCTACGACGACAATATCATACTACCTGCCTCAGCGAAGTCATGTGCGGCTCGCCATCTTCGATGCGGCGGGACGTGAGATCGGAAGTCTCGTCGACGCGGTGCAGGAGAGCGGTCATTATTCGGTACCGTGGAACGGTGTAGATGCGCACGGGAGGCGCACGGCGTCCGGACTCTACATCTACCGGCTGACGGCCGGAAAGGAGACACGAACCCGTAAGATGGTCCTGCTGAAGTAGTTCCGTGAGGATCCCGGTCCGTGTAAACCGGGGGAGCGGAACGACCGGATCCGCTCCCCTTCTCTTTCTCCATAGTACACACGTCATTACACCTCGAAACGGCAACGGGGAACAGAACACCACCGGAAAAAATCACTGAGTCCCCTCACGCCTGAAACTATTTTTTACCCTTGTGAGTATATAACATATGAACGGGTGATGATTTCCCACCTTTCCCCATTCACCTGCCACAGCAGCGGAGTACGGTATGCAACAAAACCCAATACCCCGTCAGATCGTTCTGTATCTATTTATCTTTTTCTATCTGGTCCTGCTTGTCCCAACATCCCCTCATGCAAAGAATTCCAAGGAACCCCACCTCGTCCCGAAAGTGCGGCCGGGCGTGAAGATCGATGCCGTTCTCGACGAGGAAATCTGGAGCCGAGCCCTCACCCTCGAGCTCAACTACGAGGTGCGCCCCGGAGAGAACGTCCCTCCTCCGGTGCGGACCGAGGTGCTCCTGGCCTACTGCGAGACACATTTCTACGCTGCATTCAGGGCTTACGACCCAGATCCCTCGAAGATCCGTGCACGGATCTCCGACCGGGATCACATGTACGACGACGACTGGGTGGCTCTCATCATAGACACGTTCAACGATGAACGCCGGATGTTCGACTACTTCAGCAATCCGCTCGGTGTGCAGGGGGATATGATCGAGTGCCCCGATTGTAGTGGTGACTCGTGGGATGCGATCTGGGAATCGGCCGGCCGGATCACGGACTGGGGCTACGTCGTCGAGATGGCGATCCCTTTCAGCTCGATGCGATTCCCCCGCACCGAGGGAGAACAGGTCTGGAACTTCGACGCCGTGCGGAGCTACCCCCGCATGGTGCGCCACCACATCGGACTCTTCCCCCGCGACCGCAACAACAACTGCTACCTCTGCCAGGCGGAGGAAATCGTCGGTTTCGCAGGCGTTACCCCCGGCAGGAATATCGAGTTCGATCCGACATTCAACACACTCTATTCCCAGGAACGGGAGGATTTCAGCAAGGATTACCTGGTGGATAAGGACAAGGACTATGAGTTCGGGCTCACTACCCGCTGGGGTATCACTCCAAACCTACAGCTCAACACGACCCTGAATCCCGACTTCTCGCAGGTCGAGGCCGACGTCGCCGAGCTCGATATCAACACAACCTTCGCAATCTACTATCCCGAGAAACGCCCCTTTTTCCTCGAGGGCACCGAGCTCTTCAACACGCGCTTCAACACCGTGTATACGCGCACACTCGCCGAGCCGAATTGGGGTATCAAGCTCACCGGCAAGGAAGGAAAGAACGCTATCGGGTACTACACCGTGCAGGACAAGATTACAAACTTCCTCCTACCCGGAAGCCAGGGCTCCGATGAGCTCACCACCTATAAGAAGAGCATCGGTTCCGCATTCCGCTACCGGCGCGACATCTTCGAAGCATCGACGATCGGCCTGCTGCTCACCGACCGGGAGAACGAGGACTACTACAACCGCGTGGCGGGTGTGGACGGAATAATCAAGTTCACCAAGAAGGACCAGGTCCGTTTCCAGTTTTTCGGCTCCCAGACGAGCTATCCCGACAGCATCGTCGAAAAATACGACCAACCCAAAGGGAGCTTTTCAGCCGGCGCGATGGATGTCTTCTACCTTCACGACACCGACGGGCTGGACTGGTACGCCCTCTATCGTGAAACTGGTGCGAA
>CP070727.1:3118918-3158227 GCA_020350885.1 bacterium
AGCTCCCTGAGGTACAGTGTGATGAGCGTTGCCGCGTTGGCATCTCCACCCATGCTCACGATCACCGCGTCAACCTCCTCGAGCCCCAACGTCGATATCAGATCCTTCTGGCAGGCATCGCCCAGAATCGCCTGGGAGCAGTACGGCTGTATCTTCTGCACCTTGTCCTCATCCTTGTCGACGGCGAGTACATCGTGACCTTCCTCGAATAGTGTGCGTGTCACATAGAAACCAAAGTTCCCGAGCCCGATCGTCGCATATTTTTTAGCCATATCTCTTCCTTTCCCCCGACCAGCGCCGGGATCGAATCATCCGATCATCACCCTTTCCTCGGCATACTGGTAGGTAGCCCTCGGTGCGCGTGCGGTGACCACGTACGCGATGGTCAGAAGACCGACCCTTCCGATCAACATGAGAAAGATGATTACCACCTTCCCGCCGGTGGTGAGTGTTGAAGTGACTCCCATAGAAAGACCGACGGTGCCGAATGCGGATACCGCCTCGAATAGATAAGCCAGAAACGGCTCATCTCCTTCGGCCCCACCCATATGCAGTACCAAGAGAAGGATGAGGCCGGTGGAAATCGTGATCACCGCCAGTATGAAGATGGACAATGTCCTCGAGATCGTATCCATTGGCAAACTGCGGTGAAAGATACTCACCGCCTTCTTTCCCCATATCCGGTTCTTGAACATTGCCGCGAGCACTGCCAGGGAAGTGGTCTTGATGCCGCCCCCGCACGAGCCGGGGCTCGCCCCGAAGAACATGAGAATGACGAGGATGAAGAGCGAGGCCTTGCTCAGGGTTGAAATATTGAGTGTGTTGAACCCCGCGGTCCGCGCCGTGATCGACTGGAAGAGAGAGCCGAATAACTTTTCGTTCCAGGGAAGCCCGGCGATCAGACGGTTACGTTCCAGCAAGAATATGAAGAGCCCTCCCGCCAGAATAAGGATTGCCGTCGTCCACAGAACCATACGGGTATGGAGCGATAACGGTCCCAGGCGGCGGAGTCGTCGTTGCCGGATGCGGGCCATGAATTCATAGATCACGGGAAAACCGATACCGCCGATCACGATGAGAGAAAGGATGGTGATATTGAGGATTGCACTTCCCCGGAAGGAAATAAAACTCGTCCTGAAAAACGAAAATCCGGCATTACAGAAAGCGGAGATGGAATGAAAGACACTCGTAAAGATCGCAGAGGCGACCGGCATGTGCCGCCTCCAGAATATGAACAGGCAGATTGCTCCGATCGCCTCGACAGAAAAGGTAAAGATGAAGATCGAGCGGATGAGTCTGCTTATCTCCCGGATCGGAGTCGGGGTGAAGCTCTCGGTGATAATCCACCGCTGCCTGATACCCAATCCCTTTCCAATAAAGAGAAACAGAAAGATCGAGAAGGTCATCACGCCGAGCCCGCCGAGCTGGATCAGGGCGAGGATCACACTCTTCCCGAACACGGTGAACTGCGTGCCGGTGTCAACGACGACAAGACCGGTAACGCAGATTGCCGAGGTAGCGGTGAAGAACGCATCGATTCCCTCGAGGCGGTCACCCACCGAAGCAGCCGGTAGCGAGAGCAGTACCGTGCCGATGGATGCGGCCACTAGGTAGCTCAGGATCACGATATATCCCGGCCGCATCCGTTTGATGGTCATTCGGATACTATCACGCATCCCCACCGTCCCAATTCGATGCCCGTATCACGACCGACGCCGTCCACGTCTCCCAATCTGCCGGCTCAACTGAGAAATCCGATCGTGCCCGCACCCTTTGCCTTCGCACCGAGCACACCCGGAGCGATCTCGGCGGCATCCCGCTCGGCGAACAGAACCACCGTCTGAATCTTTCTCCACGGAAGCAGGAGGTTTACGATGTGATTGACGGATTCCTGCTTCTCCTCGGGGATGAATCTGCCCTTGGAATCCCTGATCTCGACGGTGACGAACTTTTTATTCTCGACCCAGACACCGATCTGGTCCACCGCTGTTATCTTGCAGAAGAACGGTCCTTCTTCGGGCACGCCGGCGAACTGCAATCCCTCGTTGTCTTCGAGTTTCACCAGAACGGTCTTATCAACGAGATCCTGCGCACCTTCCATGGTGATCACCTTCCCGACGAGCTTACAATATCCCAAAAAATATCTGGTCAATTCTGAAGGCAAGAAGAGAAAAATTCAAATAAAAACGAGAGAAAACGGCGCCTCAGCGCTTCGCCCAGTCGCCGCGGAACGGCTTCACCATATCCACCCACTCATGATAAAGAAGGCGGGCCTTTCCTGGTTCCTCGAACCGTTCCCTAAAAAGGGAACCGATCTTCTCGTGAGTGACAATACCGTCGTGGAAAGCCGTGTAGATCGCCTCACCGAGTGTGAAGCCGAGGGTATCGATAATGTAGGACCGTTTCGTAACACCCATTCTATAGATCCGCTCAAGGGTCCGGGTCGTTCTCACCCTTTTCCGCTTCCTCCGGTCCAAGGTAAAATGGTATTTCAGCAGCCGAACCATACTTCTCGTCTCGGCAAGAGAGAACCCACTGACTTTCGAGCGAACCACACCCCGTGCGTCGATCGTTACGAGAAGGGGATCCGTCTTGAGGCAGTCGCGTGCGTAGTTGATGATCTTCGATCCGAAGCACACGAGTGCCTCCTCGAAGACCGCCATGTAGAAGAGGTCCGACTTCGTTCGCTTCATGCGCCTCTGCATCACCACATCGTCCCTCAGAGCATGAACCACAAACCGGACAGTCTCCTGGGCCGCACAGATAGGATCGAACTTTAGAACGAGAAACGCATTGATCCCATGCATATATCTGATTCCACATTTTCGCAGGTGAACGATTGCCATAAGTATGTCGGATGGACGAACCTGCCGGAGACGGAGATAGGATGAGAATGCGTTATAGGTCTTTCGCACCAACACCTCCGGGAAAGCCTCCTCGAGTCCGACCTTCCATCCATCGCGCATCGTAATCGACAGTTCTCCCTCCTCCCCGAGGAGGATGAACAGGATGTTCGAGACCATCTCCCGGAGCATCTGGATGGTCTCACTGACGTCTTCCCCGCCGAACCAGTAATCGATGATCTGCCGGTACGACTGATACTTCAATATCGGCGACGCCGTAAAGACACAGTAACGGTTCCTGTCGATCTCGACCGCTTCGACTGTCTCCCGCCCCTTGCGCAGCAGCTTCCAGTAGAGATCATCTATATTCTGCACGACGATGATATCCCTGTAGCGATCCTGGCATACCTTGCGTACTTCAAACGGGAGATGGTTCGAGGCGAGGTGCGACTCGCCGATCACGACCAGTACCAGCGAATCGGGAAAAAACCGGCGGATGTTTCGAATCCGCTTGGCCATTATACGGTCGCGCTTGCGAATGAGCCTGAGGTGATCGCGGTGCTCGGTATCTATCCCGAAAATAGGAACGAAGGGATCCTTTGCATGCTCGAAGATCCGGCGATAGCTCTCCCACCTGAACCCCCATTCAGACCGGTAATCGATCGCTTCGAGAAACTCCTCCTCATCGATCCTACCCTTCATCCATAGATCGAGGAACTCCTGCTGCTGTATGTAGAGCATCTCCAGTGCGAGAACCACCTTCCTGCCCCTCTCGGCAAGTCCGCTCATGAGCCGGAGCACGAATTCCTGGCTCGCATCGAGCGGATGATAGTCCCCGAAATAGAGTATATCGCGCCCCGCCGCCTCATCGATAATCTGCTCGATGGTGCAGACCCGGCGAAATCTCGTGAACTCCGAATAAAAGTCCTTGATATAACGAGACTTAACCGTCTTGTCGATGCCGAAGACCTCGCGCTTGAGCTGGGCGATTATGATTTGCTGAGCGCGTATCTCGTCCTCTATGATCTTCCTGGCGATCACGGCACTCCCTCGAAACGGGGGTCAGCACACTATTACATTCGACATCAATGAGATTGTATCATATATTATACCAACAAAATTTATGTATACCTGAATCTTTAACCGCCGACAAGCCAAGAACGAATGAAGGAAGAGAATGGGGATAGGATGCTGTGGTGTGATCCGTGCTGCTGTCATGCATCCTTTCCCGAGAAATCCCACCTGGACGGCGCCTGTCATACCTTCATAGCCCTCTACTGTAAAAAGTACAATCGGTTGGTACAGAAAAGCGCTCCCTGCCTGGATTACCTGGAGGAGGACGAAGATGGAACAGCAGAATGATCCACGGATACGGCGGATCGAGGAGAAGCTCGTCACCATCCTCGAGCAGGGTAGGGATCGGGTTTTCGAGCATGAGATCTATGATATTCTCCGGATCATAGGATACCCCACGCCGGCTACTTCCTTCACACCTTCACGGGCGGAACTCTCAAATCTGGACATAAAAGGACGATCCACACATCGATCTCTTTGTCCTTTACCTCGAGGGATTCAAACCGTATGATGGCGAGCGGTTCCTGAGGATCGCTGAGGAGATCCTGGCATCAGGCAGACAGATCATCATGTACAAGACCGGCAGAACAAAGGCGGGGGCGGCCGCGGTCGCATCACACACGGCTTCGATGACGGGTGACTACGAGGTGCTCAATCAGATCCTTACAGGCATCGGCATCATCATGCCCGAGACCCTGAACGAGGTGGAAGATGCTATCAAGGTCCTCACCCTCCTCGGCGGGAAGAAGATACGAGGCAGGCGCGTCGGGATCCTCGCCAATGAGGGCTTCGAATGCTCTGTCGCCGTGACTCCATTCATGGTGACGCTGCCCGCCGGGAAAGATCATCGTGAAGACATTGCAAGGAAGGATTCCAATACGAGCGTGACGATCGATGTCTTTGAAAAGACCGACAAACCGATGGTCATCTCTCTCGACTCGGGAGAGCTCCACGGTCCGGCGGTCGAGATGATGGAATCGGCGGGGCTCCCGTGTTTTCGAAAGACCGACAGGGCCATGAAGGCCCTCGATGTGTTCCTACGCTACTCTAACCGCTCATGAAACGTTTTTTACTGAATACCGCACTCGTTTCACTCGTAGCACTCGCGTGTGGGCGCACACCGGGCAGCGATACGGGCATCGTCATCACCGAGGCCTCCGGCATCACAAGGCACGGCAACAAACTAATCATCGTTGGGGACGATGCCGACGGAAGATACTTCGAGATCGAGATCGACGACTGGAGCAGTTGCCTCATTCCGATCGATCCTCTGAAGGTAAACGAGATTCCACTCGAGCACGGCGACTTCGCCATGGATCTCGAAGCGATCGATATCCTTTCCGATGGGCGAGTCGCCGTCCTATCCGAGCAGCTCCACTGCCTCATCGCCGCCGAGAATCCCGGAAGCACGCGCCACATGGTCGTTGCGGAGTACGAGAGGATACTCAATGAATTCGGTCACCGGGGGCTCGAAGGACTCGCCGTCACCGATGGGGAGGACGGGGCCTCCCGGATCGCCGTTCTATGGGAAGGGGGCTATCCAATCTTTGAGAATGTTCCCCCCCAGATCCGCGATAGGGTCGGCAGGATCCCGCTGAAACCGATCGTTGTCGTACACACCATCCCCAGAGGATCATCGGTCGGTGCCGTGTCGACCGGGGCACACCTCATCACACTCGATGTACCCGAACCGGAAGGCGAAGTTCCCTATGTGCAGCGTTTCCGGGCGACAGATCTGGTGTGGTTCTTCCAGAAAGAGGATGGACGGCTGCGCGAGGAATTCATCGTTTTGTTGAATTCCGAAAATTCCCCACCGGACGGGGAAGGCATTTCAAAGACGTACGAGAGAAAGATCCTACAACGGTTCGACCTCGAGGGCAACCCTGTCGGGAAACCACTCGATCTCACGAACACCACCAAACGCCTGCTCTACGGCGTGAGCGAGGAAGACCGCACACGGATGGGCGGGAAGATGGCGGCGCACCTCGACCGGATCATATCGATACTCGAAGAGAGCAGCTGGGAACAGATCAACTGGGAAGGATTGGGCTGGTTCGAGGAAGGTGTACGTCTCGTTGCAATCTACGACGGGTACCCGATGGATCCACCGTTCGCGTTCGTGATCGATATTCCGGCCGAATGGAGACGGATCCGCAGCAACAGCGGCCGCTAGACAAAGGTCTTTACGATCTCCCGC
This sequence comes from bacterium, assembly GCA_020350885.1. Taxonomy (GTDB): domain Bacteria; phylum Krumholzibacteriota; class Krumholzibacteriia; order Krumholzibacteriales; family Krumholzibacteriaceae. The sequence goes on from CP070727.1 coordinate 3,125,033, forward strand.
TGAATATCCTGCAACTCTCCATACGCACTGTTGATCTCGCTGATCTTCTCCTGCAGTTTTCTCAGGAGCTTGTTTCTACTTATACCGTTCCGGAATATGATCAGCAGGTCGTTGTTATCCCATGGTTTCTCGATATACTGAAACAGGCCGACGTCGTTGATCGCCTTGATGGCGTTCTCCTTATCCGCGTATCCCGTCAGGATGATCCGCGGTACCTCCGGCCTCATCTGTTTGACCCTATCGAGGAAGGAAAGACCATCCATATCGGGCATGAGATAATCAGATACGACCAGATCGATATCGTGATTCTCTATGAAATCCAGTGCCTCGGACGGCGAGAGAAATGTCCTTACGGCATAGTTGGTCTCCAGAGAAAGTAATGAATTGAGGCTCCTGAGAACCATCTCCTCGTCATCGACGATCACAATGGTTACGTTTTCCGAGGACTCGGCCATCGTCTCCTCCTACAAGTGTGTATCCGCCTCGCTTACGGTACCGTTCCGATACCATAGCAGTAAGCACGGGACGCCTGCAAGATCGATTTTACCGCTTGTTATGATCAAGGTGGGGACAGGTATGGAAGCGTCATCGTACGCTATCGGCCGACTCTCGTCATGAGGCTTCGCAACCGTATGACCATCGTCTTGAGGACACTCTGTGTGATTCTAACGTTATCGGCGAGGAGATCGATAAAGTCCTCCTTATCGATCTTGAGCACCCGGCACTCATCGATGGTCGTAGCCGTCACTACACGTGGTTCCTCATCGAAGAGCGCCCACGTACCGAAGACCTCCTTGCTGCCGGCGACCATTACCTCCTGCCCGTTCCGTGTCATTTTCACCTGCCCATCTATGACGACAAACATTGCATCGGGCAGATCCCCTTCCCGGAAGATAACCTCCCCCGCCGGCAACGTAAGCTCCTCCGTGATGGCTGCCAGATGTGCAAGTCCCTCTGTCGCTGTATACTCGAAGATATCCATGTCCTGCAAGAACAGCACCTTCTCAACTGTCGTCAGCATTGCAGCCCTCCATAGTTACCCTATTCAGTTTCCATCACATACGGTTCGACCGTCTACAGGCCCGGTGGTACCGGTTCACCGATCCGGTCGAGATAATACCGGGCCGTTTCCCTGACGATCGCTTCCCTGTCCCCGGCGAGCCGTTTCACCTTCTCTACGCTCTTCCGGTGCCCGATGCTCGCTGCCAGGAATATTGCACATACCTTCAACCAGGTATCCGTGCCTTCCAACAGGATGTCTATACTTTCATCCTCGGACGGTACCTCATAACCGAATCGCTCGCGTATCAGTTCGATAAGATACTCGGGTGGTGCAGGTTCGACTATCGGTATAATGAATCGCTTGAGATCGGGTGTCAGAATATTGTCCAGAAATTCGATGGCGTTCGCCCGCAGGTTGGTCCGGTCACTCACGATACCGAGGTAGGCATCGTACATGTCCCTCGGTCGGTACCTCAGCCCGAGAAACCGGAATATTATCTCGAGATTGTAATCCAATCGCTCTTCGAGTGCCTTCATGAGAAGCCGCCGTGCCTGATCGACACGTGTTTCGCCTGCTGCGTGGGCGGTGGTAATCCCATCGCCCGCTTCACCATCCGCACCGGTGGCGCCCGCTGCGGCGTCAGCGGCGCCCCCATCGCCTCCCCCATCAGCGGTGCCAGCGGCGCCCCTATCGCCCCCTCTCCCGGCAGCACCAGCGGCGCCCCCGTCACCTCCCCCACCGGCGGCGGTCCCATAATCGGGATTTTTCTGCCGATGGAGGAGTGTGAGAATCCGGTAGTATTGTCTCGTCTCCTCGAGCGTCCTCTTCTCGATATACGAGCGGTCGAATCTGAGATCGGGAAAGTGTGTCCTGAGCTTGTTCAATGCACGGATGAACTCATAGAGCAGGCGGAAGTTCGGCTCGTCGAGCTTTCCCTCCAATACATCGACCGATCTCTGGACGTTGATCATCGCCAGTACACGGGGGACGGCGAGCCTTATCCGCTCATCCTCCAAGGGGTTTTCCAGGTATGCTGCCAGCGAATCGATTATCCCTTCCCCGTACCGGGCGAGAGCTTCTCGTGCGTACGTGCGGATGTGCTTGGTTCCGAGATGGCGTACCAGTAGCGGTACGCATTCCGGTACCCGGATGTACCCCGCGCTCACGACCGCCTCACGCACGACCTCGAGTGATTCATCGGTGAGGAGACGATCGAGGTACGGGCAGAGCTCGGGATTCCCGGCGATACCGATGATCCGTGCGGCATTGACCTTGATGAAGTGCCTCTTCCGCTCGCTGCTCTCCGGTTGCCCGAGCTCGTTGAACATCGAATCGAGAAGATCCTTGATATCGATCTCTTTTCTGAACTCCCTGTCACTTTTCCATACCCTCGTCGCACAGGCGACTGCGGCGCCACGCACGAGGTAGTTTCCGTGTTCGAGAAAGGTCTGCAGTGTTGAGAGCCCTTCTCCCGATCGGCGAAACAGGTATTCGATCGCATCGACCTTCACCGCCTGATCTTCCGATTCGATCAGCTCCCGGGCCTCGGCGGACATGTCGAGTTCTTCGTACTGCATGGCCATTCTCAGTGCAGCGGACCGGACCTGGGGTGACGGGTGCCTGATGAGCCTCTCGAGATACGGGATGAGCTTCTCGTTGTGCACACCCTCGATGAGATTGAGAACGTAGAGTATTTGCCGGTCGTTTGCTCCCTCCAGCATCCCGATGAGACTCTCGAAAAGCGATGCATCCTCGACGTTGACCGTTTGTTCGTCCGGATTGATCGTCCGCTTCTGGATCGCCAGTCTGAACGAGTTCACGTACTCACTTTTCACTTTAAGGATCAGATAGAACCAGAAAGCAAGGAATACGATGGATGCGATGCTGATATATCGAACAGAGAATCCCGGAACGAACGCGAGGAGGATCAGGAGCAATCCGGCGAGCCCAGTGGCCATATTATCCACGACGATATCGATGAACGTCTTCGCCTCGGTCTTGATGCTCGGGGGGATCGGGAGGGCGAGAAGCTCACTCCCGGCCTTGTTGATGGAATGCTTGAGGGCCCCATCCCCGAACTTCACCATTACGGCCGAGGAGAGACGAGGGCTGACCAAGACCGCCAGCGAGCCGACGAGCAACCCTGTCGGAAGGAAAAAGAGTGAGGCGGGCACGCCGGACCGTTTGATCACGGTACCGGTCACAAAGAGTTGCACGACGAGGGAAGCGATATTTATGTTCGACATCCAGAATCCGAAAAACGCCGTCAATTCGTCTTTCTCCGAGATAATGAGACGGGCGACGGCGCTGAACTGGTAGTCGGCGAACTTGGCAACGATGACACCGATACCGACGAGGCCCGCCATGATCACGAGATGCTTTGAATTCAGGATCAGCTTTACCGGATTTTTCGACGAGGAGGACATGCCGCGTACACCCTGCCGGGAGAGGCCCTCCCTCAGGCCATCGCGGCTCCGGTGCCATACCTGCCACAGTAGAAAGATACAGATGAAAAGCAATCCGATGCAGATAAACACGAGGTTCTCCGTCCGGAGTCTCGGTGCCAGATAGTTTGTTACATACCCGCCGAAGATGCCGCCCGATATGGCGCCCGCTCCGATGAATCCAAACAGCCGTTTGGCCTCCCGTGCGTTGAAGATGTAATTGGCCAGAAGCCAGAACTGGGTCGCTGAGAAGACGCTGAAGATGGAAACCCATACATAGAAAACGTAGAGCATCCCTCCTTTCATCAGTCCCACATGAATGAAGACGCGGAATACGAGAAGGCTGGCAATGGAAAGGAAAAGGGTAACGTATATCTGATAATTGAGGCGGGCGCCGCCGCGGACCCGGGAGTGCAGGAAATCACCGGCGGCGGCGATGATTGCTACGAGCATGTACACGAGTGGGAGCTTCTCGATGCCGATACTCACGAGGAAGAGTGAACTTCGAACGGGTTTCAGGATCATGATCGATGTGATAATGAAAAAGATATAGGCGAACATCAGAGACGCCCGTACTCCTTCACCTTCCCGAATATCGAAGAGTTTCACAAAGATTCTGTTCATGATCGAATGTATCCTACGGGGCCGGTGCAGCCGGATCATCCGTGAGAGTACAGGGATCACACCGGAATCACCGACCGCTGTCAAAGCTGAGTGTCTCTACAGTACGAAGCGGGTTGTCATCATCCCCCGTCACCTCGACCGTTTTTATATTCAAAATGCCGTCACGAACCTCGACGGCAAAGTAATGGTAAAACGAGCCAGATTGAACTTGTGTAACCTCCAGGCCCTCATTCAGCATTTCCCGCCGGTAGCGCTCCCGTTTCTCAATGTCGATACCCTCCCTCAGGGGGGCGCCTGCCCCACCGCCGATGAGAAAATGTATCACGCCCCCATTACTGAGCCGCAGTACATTGTGCTGATAGCTATGATCGTGACCCGAAAAGACGACCTGAACACCGTGCGTCGCAAAGAGTTCAAGCAGTGCCTTTCGTTTCACCAGCAGATCTCTTCCGTAGGCGGGGCGGTGCCAGTCCCGGTAATGCATGGCGAACGTGATCGGCGGATGATGCATGACAACGATCTTGAATGGTTTCCGGCTGTGCTCGAGCTCACGCTCCAGCCACGACGGTTCACCGCCCGCCGGCGAAACGAACCATTCCTCGAACAGCCTATCCTGCGCCTCGTCGTCGATATATTGAAACTGATCGATAAGATAGCTCGAGTTGAGCACCAGGAGGATCACATCGTCGGACTCGACGGTATAGAACCTCGGGTACCCGAAAATCGCCTCGTAGTTGGGGAATCCGTACACGGTGTCGTTTGCATATTCGTGGTTCCCGAGGACGGGAAGGTACGGGATCTCATTGAGGAGCGGATGCTCAACCCTGTTCTCCCTCAGAAAGATTTTCCAGTGGGCAGGGCGGCGTCCGTCGGAACTGCAGATGTCCCCCACATTCATAATAAACGCCGCACCCCACCGTTTTGCCGCCGCATAGATCGCATTCCGCATCATGCGGCGCTCCCTGCCGCCGTAATCCGGGCGATGGAAGAGATAGTTGATACCGCCTGCGATACCGTTTCCGAGGAGGTAGAGTTGGTAGAAGGGAACGATGAACATCTTTCGGTCGGTCCAGTTCTTACCCCTCAAGAACGCCTCGTATGCACGCCAGCCGGCCTGGCAGTCACTGTAGACCAGAAAATGTTGATTCTCACCGATCTGCCTGTCGGGCAGCAGGTTCACCACCCGGTATAACGATTCGTCGTAGTGTTTCGTGATGAGCCCTTTGCAGGCGCACCCAGAGAGAAACACCAAAGAAATAAGCGCCGGAATCAGCGCTCTCGTCGTGCATATTCCTTTTCGGACAACCATTCAAATCATTTTCAATGTTGCCTGTCGATTCCCAGCAGTCCGAACCCGCCGGTCTCCTCGCCGACCGAGAGGAACACCTTGATCCACCTGCTCCATCGTCCCTTCGATGTGCGGCGTGTCTGTATCCTGATCTCCCATTGCTCCCCTTCCTGCGTATCGTCTGATACCTTCCGGACTAAATCCTTTTGCTCGGCACGGTCCGGCAGCTCGATACAGGTTCCGGTTCTGACCTCACGCCCCTCCACAACGAGCCGCCCTCCAATCCTCAGATCGTAACGGTAGCGGGTCTGCGCCGCCGATTCGAGGCCACCGTCGACGGCGAGATCCACGAAACAGATCCGCTGTCCGCCGTCAACGCTTTCAACCAGTTCGAACCGGTCGAGTGGATTCACCTTTGAAAACCAGTGGCGGCCTGTCTTGTCCCGCCGTTCCTTGAGAACCCGGAGAATGTAGTGCGCCGCTTCGGGGTCGGAATAGAGCCCTTGCGCCACCGCCGTTTCGAGCTGCTCGTCCGTAAACGACATCACGATCTTCGCCCCCCAGAAGCCGTCGAGGGCGGTGCAGCTCTCGAACGCAGGATTCGGCACGCTGAATTTGAAGCCGCCGGGATCGAAGAGCTCCGATTCATAGAGACCCACCGAGGGGTATCGCACACCCTCCATCTTCTCGTAGGATCTGACGTAGAGACCGAGGGTGATGATATTGAGCAGGATCTCGTGAGGATCGACTTGATTTTCATGGCCGGTCTTCGGCTTCATCGGTCCGTGTGCTGCACTTCCGAGGGTAGAACCGAAATCGATGAGGTAATGTCTCAGATAGCTCTTGTCCCCGACCGTGACGTAACTGTCGAATGAGTTGCCCGATTTGGTATCCACATGATTCAACCACGCGGCGATGACACGCAGGCCGCGTAGCTCGCGCCGGTGCTGATGGGGAACAATATCGTTGGGATCGTCCTTCCGAACACCGTGGTACTTGAACGGTCCCTTCGGTATCCCGGGAATATACTTACTGGCCAGGGCACGAATGCGCCCGTCGGGAAGTATCTCCAGAGAATCGAGGATCGACTTGAGATCACCGTTCGTCATGAGACGTTTTCTGCCCTTTTCATCGGTAAACTTCACATCCTCGCCGAGACGTAGAATCGCGGGATCGAAGTAAACGATGTAGTTCCCGGGAACGTGGTAGCCGGCTGCATAGAAGATCTTTGTCGAGATGACCTCGGCACCGGTCACAAGCTCCGAGTATCCCCGCGGATCGAATTTGATGAGGTACCGGTTGCCGTTGCCGTCTTTGATATGAAATCCGGGGGTTACCCCCTCGCTCTTCGCCCGGGTGATGACCCAGGGAGTGCTCGGATCGGGTCCGCCAGTAACGTCGGGGCCGCGGGCGATCTCCTCGATCGTCATCCTTCTTCGGGCGTTCCGGTTGGTGAACCAGCTCGAGTTCGGCACCTCGTCAAAGGCATCCACATTGAACGCCTCCTTGCGCTTCCCGAAAAGGTTTCTCGCCTGACGGGAGAAATCGAACGTCTGCTCGATCTGCTCGGTGAACTGCTTGTCGAAGAGATCTGCGGTGATGTGGTACTCCCTGACCGACGGCTCGGGGATATCCTCCCGGTCGTCGGGAAACGGCGGGGGTGGCACGAAACGACCCGTGCCGCCGCATCCGGCAAGAATACATGCCAGCAGGAGTGCCGCCCGCAGGCATTGCCGCACCGCACATCCCGCAGCACCTACCGTATCGTATCTCTCGACATCCATGCAGTTCCCACTCCCTGCTCCTACTTGTTCAGCACGAGATAGAACCGGTACCGTTCCTTGCTCTTTCCAAGCATCACCTTGATCGACTCCCCTTCGGTATCCCATAGCCGAATCCCGCCGCCGAAACCGACCCGGACGTCATCCCAGTCGCTGTCTTCGAGGATATCGTGCGCCACCTGCCCCGCGTCAACGAACAGAAAGGCATCGAGCTGATCGTCGTGATGCTTCCAGATGGGATAACGGTACTCCAAAGAAGCCAGTACCATATCGAAATCCCTGAAACGCCCCCGGCTGAAACCACGAACCGTCTCGCGCCTGCCAATCTCGCTCAGGTAATAGAACGGAACGTGACGGTCCTTGACCGGTTCGACCAGCTCCCCCGCTACCCTCAGCACAAGAACCCTTCCGTAAAAGAGATGGAGGTGCTGTGTTATGTCGGCCTTGAACGAGTAGAAGCCGTAGTTACTCTCTTCGATCTGGTTGTACATGGCACCCTGAAGGACGATCCGGCACCATCCACCCGGACCACCGGGTGTAGCTCTCGATTCGAAACACACCGAGACATCTGCCCCCATCATCCGCACCCCTCTCTCGAGACCAGGCAGTGAGGATGCCAGGGGAAGTTCGGTAAGCGACACGCTCCGGGTGTCCCGTCCCTCGCGTATATCGTTCTGTTCGATCCGCAGTGAGGCAACGAGATCCAGCATCCGAAACGGACTGGTACCGATTCCGATCTGTGCATACATCTGCTCGTGCGCGAAATTGCTCTCGTCGCTCTTGCTCGTGTTCGGGCCGATCCCATAGAACGATTCGTCCGGTAGGAACCGGTAGCCGATCGCGAGATCGGAGAATACACGTTCGCCGAAGAGGCCCAGCCTCTCGAGAGACAGTTGATACCTCTGCCGCGCACGCAGTCCTGCCGATGCACTCAACTGCAGCTTGGACCCATCACCCACGAGGTTCTTCTGATAGACCTTGAAACCAGCGCCGTTCCGGGATGAGTAGGTGGGCCTGAGCGCCCTAAGCCCGTCGTCCGAGGTAAGAAAGTCGTCGATCCGGTCGATGATCTTCGACTCGTCGATATAGCCGATCGCCGTGCCGGTACCCTTGAAGAGAATCTTGAAGGGAAGATTGATCAATAGTCCCGGAGCCGCGATGATCCAATCGAGGGCTGTTCGGTCCTTTAACTTCTTGTGTTGATCTTCCCCTCGATCCCGGCGCTCGTCCTTTTCCCCGTCATCACCGTCCGCGCTTGTCGTGACCGCCGGGATCAAGGCAATCGTGAGGACGAGGAGCAATACGATGGCCTTCCTGACAAAGGATCTCGTATATTGTCGCATAGTGACACCAATTGTATACCGTTGTTCAAACATCGTGCAAGATCTTCCAGGTACGTCGGATCACCGGACACGCCCCCCGATCCGTGTCGATACCGGACACGAGTACCGAAGTTGCCTGAATGTGCGGTCAGATCGAAGGGGCATTCCCCTCGAGGATCTTATCGAGATTCAACGGCAGAACGATCGTGAAGGTCGTACCCTTGCCAATCTCGCTCTCCACCGTGATCGCACCGTGATGATCCTGAACTATCTGGTAACAGATCGAAAGTCCCAGACCCGTCCCCACACCAACTCCCTTGGTTGTGAAACCCGGATCGAAAACCTTTTCGAGATGCTCCCGGGCAATCCCCACCCCCGTATCCTTGATTGAGATATGGACATTACCGCTCTTCACTGCCGTTGTGATCGTAATCGTTCCCTTCCCCTTGATTGCCTGTCTCGCATTGACGAGAATGTTCAAAAATACCTGGTTCAACCGGCCGGGGAACACGGGAATCGGCGGCACATCACCGTAGTCTTTCACAACAGTGACATCGTGCTTGAGCTCGTGATGTACGAGAGTCAGTGTATCCTCCAATCCTTCATGGACATCGACCGTCTTGAGCTCGGCCTCGTCGAGACGGGCAAAGCTGCGGAGCCTGCGAACGATGTTTATAACACGCTCGGCTCCGGTCCTGATAACCTTGTTCGAGTCGTCTATGATTTGCAGTGCCGCTCTGATCTTCGAAGGTATCTCATCCCCCGGACTGCACTGTTCCTCGATTGCGTTCTTCAAATTGTCCATCGAACGCATCAATGTATCGTGCATGCTGCTGACGGCGCCGATCGGAGTATTGATCTCGTGGGCGATCCCGGCGACGAGCATCCCGAGTGATGCCATCTTCTCCGACTGAACGAGCTGCGCCTGTGTTTCCTTGATATGGCGGTTCGCCTCCTCGAGATCCTCGAGCACCTGCCTGAGTCTCGTGATATCGTGTGCCACACCGATCAGCTCGATAACGGCACCCGATTCGTCCAGGATATGGGATGAACGTGTCGTCAACCACCTGATATTCCCGTCCTTGTCGAACGTGCGGAATTCGTACCCCATTCCCGGGTGCTCATCGTCCTGGAATCCCGAATCGAACCACTCCTTTGAAGTTTGAACATCGTCCGGATGCAGGAGAAGGAAAAACGGCTTGCCGATGAGCTCGGATACCTCGTATCCCAATATCTGGTTGACCTTTGGTGAGAGGTAGGTGAATTCACCTGTCGGTGTCAGAGAGTATATAATATCGTTGGCGTTCTCGACGAGGCTGCGGAAACGCTCCTCGCTGACGCGCAGCGTCTCTTCGAAACGCCGCCGTTCGAGATAGATCCCGATGATCTCTGCGGCGGTGCGCAGGGTCCGTATATCCTCGTTGTTCCACTCACGCTCCTCGATGGTATCGTCGAATCCGATGAATCCGTACCACGTCCCTTCAACGGTGATCGGTATTACCAGAATAGCTTTGATGTCCTGCTCTAGAAGCACTGCCTGTTCGGTCTCCGGGAAATCCCTGATGAGTCCCTTGAGCGGTTCACCGCGTCCGAGTATCTCCCGCCATCTGTCGAAACCCATCCGGTAGGGAGCATGTGCTAGCAGGGGATTGTCGATCTGAGGTTCCACCGATTCTGCGCATACCTCGTGCGTTTGGCGCATGCACAGACCGTCCCCAGGGTCGTCGAAGTTCTCGAAGATGTACACACGGCTTACCCTGGCGGCATCGAGCAGGTACTCGAGGGCCCGCACAAGATCAACATCGGTACCCTCACCGGTGAGCAACGTCTGTGAAAGCCCGGCGAGCCCCTCCTCGTAGCGCAGCCTCGTGGCGATCGCTTCTTCAGCCTGCTTACGCTCGGTGATATCGCGCCCGATACCTGCATAGTAGCTGATCTTACCGACATCGTTGCGGATGGTAAAGACAGAGAGATCGATCGCCTTCTGTCCCCCTTTTGCATCCCACGAGACCTCTCCTCGGAAGCTGCCTTCTTCGGCGATCTTCTCGCCCATCGCCTCGTAGTAGGCGGGAAACAGATCGCGTAATGTCATCCCCCTTATCTCTTCGTCGGAAAGCGCCGAGAATCTCCGGTGCGTCGGATTACGGTCGATCATCGTTCCGTCTGCATCGAATATGGCCATCCCATCGTTTGCGTTCATGAAAAATTCCCTGAACAGCTTGATCTTCTCCTCCGCCTCCCGCTGCTCTGTCATATCGATCCCGATGGCGATGACATATTCGACTCTCCCTTCATCATCGGTGAGTGCGGTATTGGACCAGGCGACTAGCCTGCGGTCCCCGCTCTTCGTAACCCAGTAATTCTCACCCTTGAGTGGATAGAATCCCGCCCGCATCTTGTCGAACTGGGTGGTCACCATACCCATCTCCTGCGGGAGCAGGAAGATGTCCCAGAACTTCTTCCCTTTGACCTCATCGAATGTATATCCGCTGATCTCCTCACAGGCCCGGTTGAAACGCACAACCCGTCCCTTGGTATCGAGAACGATCACGAGCGCACCGGCGGTATCGAGGATGGCTGAGACGAAGTTCCGCTCACGCGTAAGCTCCTCTTCGAACCGCTTGCGCTCGCTGATGTCATACACACCGCCGAGTATCACCTTCTCCCCACCGATCTGGGTAACCACCAGTGAGAGTAACGACCAGATCACCGTGCCGTCGATCCGTTTGAGCCTTATCTCAGAGTTCCGCAGGTACCCATCCTTCCTTAGCGATTCGACCAACTTCAGCCGGTCTTCGGGATCGTAGTAGAATTCCGTCGTACGGCGGCCGATCAGCTCCTCACGTGTCGCCCCGATCAGTGATGCAAGTTCCTCGTTGACGAAGAGAACCTCGCCGTCATCGATGCGACTGATGATGGTCGGTATGGGTGAAGCCTGCACGATCGCATGCACCCGCTCGTCCACTTCCTTCATCCTCGCGATGTTGTGATAGCCCCATAATCGTCCGATCTCGGCACCATTCTCGTCGAAGACACAGGTGGATGTTACGGAGACCATGAGTGGCTCATCGCCCAATACCCTTATGCCGCGCCCGTAAAGCGTTGTGATCTCCATCTCCCCGGGAACATCCGCTTTTCTTTCGAGGTCTTCGATGATACCGACGAACTTGGCGGGATCCTCGAACCGTTCACTTACCGTTTCGATCAATCCTTCGTAGCTCCCGCCGACAGCCAGGTCCGGTTCGATGTCGAAGTAATCTTTGATCCTCCTGTTGACGGTCTGTACTATACCCTCGCTGTCTACGAGGATAAGTAGGTTGGGATTCGCATCGATGATCGTTTGCAGCTTGTCCTTGCTTGCCGAGAGCTCTTTCAGCAACCCCTCGAGCTCCACATTCTTCTCCTCCAGCTTTTCCTGGACTGCGAGCATATCGATATTGGCATGCGCGATCTCCATCCTGTTCTCCTCGAGCTCGCGGGCTTTCTCTTTCAGCTCCGCGTTCGCACGCTCGAGCGACTCCGTACGCTCGATGACCTTTTTCTCCATCGACTGGTACGCGCGGATATTGTCGAGCGCCAATCCAGACATGTTTGCGAACATTTCGAATCGTTCCACATCCTGCTTGATCATCTCGCGACCGTGCTCTTCCATGCTCCCCACGATGATCCCGACGGCTTCATTCTTGGCCTTGACCGGTGATATCACGATCGAGCGGGCCCTCGTCATGAACGCCGGTTCCCGCGGCCAACGCCGATCCTTCTGCATGTCCGGTATGAAGACCGTCTCTCTCTGCTCGAAGCTCCTGGTCAAATGCGGCGGTATCGCAACCTCACCCTTATTGAACAGATCCACGAACGCATTCATCGGCTCCCGTTTCCCCTTGCCCGGACACCAGGAACGAACGTACAGCGAGTGGCCGCGTGGTAACAGAAGGTACGCCCGATCGAAGTCAAGCGAGGTGGTAAGCAACGTGGGAATCTCATCGAAGAGCTGTTCCTCCGAGAAGATCGTGCTGAACCTATTGGAGACCATGTTGAGTGACGAGAGCTGTCGGTTCACATACTCGCAATCTTCGGTGCGTTCGGCGACCATCCGCTCGAGTTGCTGAGAATACTCCCTGAGTTTTTCTTCGAGCTCCACCCTTTCCGTCACATCGCGTGCGATCCCATCGTTACGGACCAGGCGGCCGTTCTCGAATACCATTTTTCGGCTAATCTCGTAATGCCGCACAGCTCCCGACTTGGAGAGCATCCTGAATCGTACGTTCTTGACTTTTTCGTCCTTCTCTTTTATCGACTTTTCGATCCCCTTGCGGATGACCGGCCGGTCTTCGGGATGTATCAGTGTAAAGACCGACGTACCCAAGAGCTCCACGGGTTTATATCCGAGAGAACCCTCCACCGAGCCGCTGAGACTCAGAAACTCACCCTTGGCGTTCAGGGAGTAAATGATATCCGGCACATTCTCGGTCACCAGGCGGAGTGTGGCCTCGGAGTCCTCGAGTTTCTCGCGAAGCCGCCTCGTCTCTAGCGCCTGTCTGATGGTGATATCGATCTTGTCGATTTCGGGAGGCTTGAGGATGAAATGGTTCGCTCCCCTCTTGATTGCCTTTACGGCGAGGGAGACGGTACCGTGCGCGGAGAGAAGGATGAAGGGGATGCTTCTATCTTTCTTTCTGACCTGTTCCAGCACCTCGTCACCACCCATCCCCGGCATATTGAGATCGCACAGAATCGCCGTAAACGATCGCTTCGAAAACAGGCTCAAACCCGAGCGCCCGCTCTTCGCCACCGTGACGTCGAACCCCTTGGCCCGCAACTGTGTGGCAAGCGCCTTGCGCTGTCCATCGTCGTCTTCGATGTAGAGAAGTTTTATCTTTTCCATAATTCGCTGTAAAGTAAATCGTTCCTGTCGAATTAGAGCATAAACGCAGGGCGTGAATTATTCAATGGAAAAGCAGCTTTTACGTTGCAGGCATGAGTGGCACCAACTGCAACGTTTACAGCGAGAAACGCCACCCGCAGTAAAAGTCCCTCACCGTACAATCGGGCGGGCAGGCGATGCATTCCGTCCTGATCCGAGGATCGATCGTGCTGGCAAACCCCGAATATTCGACGACACCGACTGACTTGCAAGGAAAGAGCTGCATGCCCTTGCGTTCACGGGCGGACTGCACCCGGCAGTCGACCATTTTGAATACAAACGAGTGCTCCGTCTCCTCGGTAATCGTCTGTTCGTTAAGTATGGCATACAACCTGAAGCCCAACGCTTCCTTCAGCGCTTCGAGCCCACCGTTTTCCCCGATCCCATGCCTGACCATTATCCGTTTGGCCTCAATCCGGGTAAACGCATCCCATGCCCTTGCATCGAGCTCCATCGCCGCCTGGAGCCCGAACCTGCGCTCCACCTCCTGGAACCAGAGGCCGTCATGGGCGAGCCAGTTCTTCGCGAAGTCGACGATCATCCCTTCGAGAAGATCACGGGAAACCTGTTCCAAATCTGCGATGCTCATGCTCCTCCCTTCATCGAGTATGGTGGACCAACTCTACACCATCGACTCGGGCTGAGAGAAGCGCGATTCCCACTATTGCTGTACGGGATACAAGATATAATGAAAGGTCATCGGCTCAGAACCACTCGAGGCGATCGAGTTCTGGAATCGATGCCTTCATATCGAAGTGAATATCTTCCAGCTCGTCGACCATATCCTCGATCTTGTCGGCCTTGCGCTCGAGCTTCTTGGCCTTGGCCTCGATCTTCTCAGCCTCACGTTCCAGCTCCCATTCCAGATCATCACGGTCGTAGCGGGTCAAGAGCATCTTGACGACACCAACCATAGCTTTGAGGCCGAGCTTCGCTCCAGAGGCACCGATTTTGACGCCCTCGAGCCCGATCTCCTTCGCATAATCGATGATGGAAATGAACCGGTCGTAGAACTTCTCCACCAGTTCCTGCTGCTCCTCGTTGAGCTCGATACGATCATCATTTATATACAGCTCGTAATCCTCGGTTATTTCGACACTCTCCTCACTGTCCTCGTCCGTGAACACGAGAGTACCGTCATCGATATCGATGTCGACATCATCGCTGAAGACACAACGGTGGCTTTTGTACGAGTGCTTGCGATTACCGCATGCCATCACCGGTACAGATGTCAGCACCACGATCGAGATGACCGTCAGGATCGCTACTGTTCGCATGTCGCACCCTCCCATTGCCTTCTCGTCCGACTATACTGACTTTACTGGTAGTACGAAGCTGCTCTGCGCGTGGTTTCACGGGTACCTGGAAAATGTCACTATACGACCGGAAGCATTCGCGTATGAGGTGATGGGCAATAGGAAGGCACCCGCCGACTGCGACGGGTGCCCGGCTTCACTCCATTGGAATCGAACCGCTCGATCATTTAAAACTCAAAAGCTCCGTGGTGACCGTTCCACCTCCCATCTTTGCCGCCAACTGATAGGTGGCGCGCACGATGCATCGTGGATGATCGGCACTCACGAAGACCGTTCCCCCTCCCCCCACCTCGTCGTCGAGGGGCTTGATCTCGATCTTGTACGCCTCGAAGGCGCCTGCAGGCACGGTCACGGTCTCGACACCTGTGACATTGAGCGACATTACCCTGACCGTACGAAGCAGAATATCGTAGTAACGCAACACTGTCTCGTATCCCGGTTCCAACGGCAAGCCGGCGACTGTAAGCTCCAACGCCGCACCCTCGCCGAAGATCGGAGCCTCGAGGGAGGCGGTATGCTCCTCTTCGTTACCGCCGATCCGGACCGTGCCGTCGATTCTATCGGTACCGTATCGGAGCTTCGCTACGACTTGGCCCTGATGTAGATGCCGTTTGATCGGCAACAATGTCTTTTGATCGACATAGAACGTATCGTTCGTCGAGGCGCGGGAAGAGACACTCTCGCTGGCGATCCGTAATGCCGGAGTGCCGCCCTCGGTTGCCCGATCGATCGAACGGGTTACCGAAAACTCCATCTCCTGACCCATTCTCGACATGACTCCCCCGTACTGCAATTCGATCGGCTCTACGAGGCTTGCATCGACGGTGGGCAGCGGTGCCAAGGCGGCCTGCTTGCGTTCGGCGCCGTGTTCCTCGAGGGTCACGGTAGCTATGTCGACGGTGAGTTCATCCAGTTTCTTCCTGATATCCTCTTCGACCGATTCCTGGTACCGCCCGCCGAGATGCTTCGAGAAGAAACGCTCCGAGGCCACCACGAACGCCATACGGTTCTCTTCGCCGGCGAATCCGTGACCCTCATCGGGTGCAACGATGTACTCTACATCCCGGCTCAGATCCCGCATCGCTACGACGATCTGGTCCGACTCCGCCTTTTTGACCCGGGGATCATTCGCACCCTGGACCACCAGCAGCGGGGCCTTGATCTTATCGGCCGAAAAGAGCGGCGATTGGCGTTTGAGCCGTTCGACATCCTCCGGGTTGTCGGGATCACCGACATGCTCGTTGAAAAACTTGCGCATCGTCTCCCAGTAAGGCGGGATTGACTTGAGCAGGGTTATCAAATTGGACGGCCCGACGTACGAGACGCCGCACGCGTAGAGATCCGGTGTGAAGGCGAGGCCGGCCAACGTGGCGTACCCCCCGTATGATCCGCCGAAGATGGCGACCTTCTGGGGATCTGCGATCCCCTTGTCGATGAGATACCTCGCACCATCCGTGACATCGTGCTGCATCTCCTCGCCCCACTTTCGCTTGCCGGCGTTGAAGAACTCTTTGCCGTAGCCGGAGGATGAGCGGAAGTTAGGTTGCAGAACGGCGTAGCCACGGTTGGCGAGAAACTGGGCGTACGGATCGTAGCCCCACATGTCACGAGACCAGGGTCCCCCGTGCGGGACAACGACGACCGGGATGTTCTTGGGCTTGACCCCCTTCGGGACCGTGAGGTAGGCCGGTATGGTCAGACCGTCGCGAGCCTTGTACCGTATCGGCTTCATCGGGGCCAGGTGCTCGGTCGGCAGGTTCGGGCGCGGCCGGTAGAGAAGCTCCACCTTGGCGCTCCGCCTGTCGAAGAGGTAGGTCGCGCCGGGATCGGTATCACTGGTAACATAGACCAGCATCAGGCGATCATCGTTCGTCATGGAGCCGAAGTAGATGTCACCATCGGGGAGCTGTTTCTTGAGCTTCTTGTAGTCCTTTGCCGCTTTCTTGTCCCGGAAATATATCCGGAGCCTGTCGGCCACGTAGTAGGTTCCGAGGAGCTCATCGGTCTTCCGTGAGAAGAACGTCCCACCGAAATCGACCTCTTTCTCAGGGTCGGATTCGACCATCTCGATCTCCCCCGTCTCCGGATTGAAGAGGACGAGCCGGGAAAGATCCACATCCTCCCCCTTGTTCGTCTCCATGTAGATCCGCTCTCCATCCTTGTGGAATCGTATCAGGGTGACATCCTCTTCGTTGCTCACCTCGTAGATCGGAGTCAGCGTATCCCTGTCTATCCGAAGAACCTCGGTACCTCCGTCTTCCGTCTGGCGGGTCGCCAGACGGAGATTGCCTTCGAGATCGAACTCCCACGATATGACGCCTTCCTCGTTCCTCCGTACGAGCACCCGTTCCCCGGTATCGATCTCGAGCCGGTAGATATCATGGTAGCGTTCATCCCGATCGTTGAGCCCGATATAGATCGTATTCGGGGTCTTTTTCGGTAGGGAGTAGATATAGGCTCGAATTCCCTCTATGGGGGTCAGGTCCCGCGCAGGCGGTACCTCTTCACCCGGCGCCAGTTCCGCTTTCGGATCGACGGCGTAGATATGGAAATTCTCGTTCCCCCCCTTGTCCTGGATGTAGAGGACATATCTGCTGTCTCGGCTCCAGAAGTAACCTCTGACGGGACGCGTCGTATCAGCGGTTAACGGGCGGGCCGCTTCGAACGGCTCGTCGATCCGCTTCACCCAGATGTTTAAGACGTCCTTGAACTGCTTGCGGAATGAAATGTACCGTCCGTTGGGCGAGATCTGCCCCCCCGAGATTTCCGGATCGCCGAAGAAGATCTCACGGTCGATCAGGGGAGGAAGCTGATCCAGGTAGCTCCTCCCTTCGGCGCCCACGTTCACTGCCAGCAGGATCAAAATAATTATGACGGGCAACAGTCTACGCATCGAAATCCCTCCTTGCTTTTGCTGATCCCTTCTTACCCTGTCCCCGGTTTGACCGATACTACATATACCGAACTCCGGCACATATCGTTTCACAGAATATGCACTATAGGAAATGGAGCGCAACGATTCAATCAAATACAATGAACCGTCGTGGACACCGTGTACCCTGAAGTGTACCGAATGGTACAGAGCAGAAGCCGCAAGCACCTTGACAGCACATGAGCACTGTGATATAATCGATTGAAATGAAAGAAATTAATGGACAATGCCCGATGATTCCGGAATCGGCATCCCTTCTGCAAAGAGGTATGAACGTTGATGGATCGGACGGCTCGAACCGAGTCAGCCGGTCCTTGAACCAATTGGGGTGGCAGGGAGTGAAACGAGAGAGGAAATACGGTACAGATAGAGAGGCAAGAAGAAAGGAGCGAACGATGAAGAGAACAGCCGTAGCGAGCCTGATTATGATGCTCCTGATACTGGGTGTGGGGTGTCAGCTCTTCGATGGGAGTCCAACGGCACCGGAGAACGGAAACACGGATCCGGCAGAGACGGTGATCGATCTGGATTCGCCGACGGGCGGCTTGACAACATCGGACGAGTCACCTGCCTTCGGCGAGCCGGAGGCATACGACCAGTTCATCTCGGATGAAGTCGCATATGACGATGCATATGAATCGGACAAGGATATCGAAAATATCGAGTGCCACCGGCGGGCCCGGCGGTATCGTTTCCGTGCCGTTTGGGGCCGGTTGGCCTGCGGCCGTCCCGATACCGTAGTCACCGACTGTTGTCAGATCGACTGGAGCGGAAGCCTCCATATGGAGGGCGGTATCATAATCATTGAGCGGATCATCGCCTTCGATGCCAGGGACTACGTCACCCGCATCGACCGCTCCACAATCAGCTGGGTCTCCCATACGGGTCCGCACATAGACGGTATCCAGGTGCGGCTCATCGTGCCCCCTCGTGGACCGACCGACAGCCTTTCGATGAGACCGACGGTCGTGCCGGAACTCACGATCAAGACCGGTCCGTACAGCCGCACCTTCACGCTCGAAGAGCTCGAAGCGCTCGAGCTCATGGAGCCGGTCGATCGGTGCTGTAACGGCATATCGATCGGGAGTCACATCATCCCTCGCCACTGTCCACATGGTCACCTGTTCGGTCGCTGGCACAAGGTGGAACCTGACACGATCGCCCCGCCCGATACCAACGAGGTGCGCGGGATCGTACTCGGTGTCTTCCGCGGCATCTGGATCGACTCGCACGGCGCTCCCTCGGGGTACTTACGTGGTGTCTACGGCATCAACAGTGCCGGAGAGCAGGTATTCTTCGGCAAATATATCGACAGGCAGGGCAGATTCATGGGTATCCTTCGCGGTCACTACGGTCCGGCCCCGAATGCGGAGATTGCTGCAGCTCGCCCGCACGGTTGGTTTGTCGGCGAATGGATAAATCGGAACAGGGAGGTGCGGGGACGTCTGAAAGGCCACTGGATCGCCTCGGAGCCCGGGAGAGGATTCTTCCACGGGGTCTGGGGTATGAAATGCAGCAACAGTATCTAACGTTCACCTGCCCTTATGCTCAGGAAGGGCCGCCCGATCGGGCGGCCCTTTTTCATTCCAGACTGTCGTTGCGCAGCTCCTCGATCTCGCTTGCTTTGAAATACCGTCCGGTCACCTCGACGATCGACCGGTGTATGGCCGGCGGACCCGCCACGATGTTTCCGGCCGAAAGGTAACTGGAGGTACCGAAGAAATCGCTGACAACACCTCCCGCTTCACGGACGAGAAGCGCTCCTGCGGCCATGTCCCAGGGCTTGAGGTACAATTCCCAGAATCCATCGAGGCGTCCGGCGGCGACATGGGCCAGATCCAGAACCGCCGCACCGGCCCTGCGAACACCCCGGCACTTGAGGAAGAGCTCTTTGAAGACGGCGAGATAGGTATCGAGGTGTTGGTGTACCCGGAACGGAAAGCCCGTGCCCAAGAGGCTCTCATCGAGTCCCTGAACACCCGAGACGGTGATACGCCTCTCGTTGCACCGCGATCCCTCACCACGCACGGCCTCGAACAGCTCTTGGCGGAGGGGATCGTAGATGAGCGCGAGGACTACCTCGCCGTTTTCGACAAGGGCGATACTGATACCGATCGACGGATAGCCGTGAATGAAGTTGGTCGTTCCGTCGAGCGGATCGATTATCCAAAAGGTTTGCTGCTCGCTGATCCTCCCGCCCTCCTCGGCGAGAATACCGATCTCTGGGAATGAGCGGATCAGGGTCTCGGTGATCATCCGCTCGCTCTGCCTGTCGGTCTCGGTAACAAAGTCGTTTCTGTCCTTCTCCTCGATCGCTCCCTCGAGTTCCCGCCCGAAACCCTCACGGAGAAGCGAACCCGCCGACAGGATCGCCTCCCGTGCGACACTCCGCTTGTCTCTCATCCGATCCACCCTTTCACATCGATGGAGACGGGATGTATAGACGCCGTGGGAGTCCGGCATCGAGTCCATCTTCAAGTACTCCGAGAAAGGCCCGTACCGTCGAGGACAGGTACCGTCCTGCATAGAGGAATAATCCCAGGCGCCGTTCGAATGCAAGCCCTTTCACCCGGAGAGCCGCAACCGAACCCCGCTCGATCTCCCCCCGTACGATCTCGAGTGGAAGAATGGCGAGCCCGAGCCCCGAGGCGACGAGATTCTTGATCGCTTCGGGGCTGTCGATCGCCATCGTAATACGGGGCATGACACCCCTCTCCCGCAGAACCGTCTCGATAATCGATCTCGTGATCGACTCTTCATGAAAGGAGATGAAGGTGAAATCCGCCAGCATAGAGGTACTGACACTCCTTCTTGCGGCGAGCGGGTGGTCCGGTGGGGCGATGATCGCCAGTGACTCCCGAAAGATCGGATAGACCTCGAGCCCGGGGGGCTCCCCGGGCGGGAGCGTGCCAACCACGCAATCCACCAGGCCGGATTCGAGCTTCCTGAGCAGCGGTACCGTCGAGTCTATCTCGAGCTGTATGTCGATGCCGGGGTAGAGCCCGTGAAAACGGGAGAAGATCTCCGGCAACACGTACACGCTCGCCGCATCGATCGTCCCAAGGGAGATCCTACCCTTCGTGAGCCCGGTGAGATCCTTGATCTCCTGATACAGCTCACGCTCCAGACTCATGATACGCCGGGCATACTCCAGCACGACCTCTCCGGCGCGCGTAAATGTGATTCTGCGGCCCTGGAGATCGAACAGCCGCGTGCCGAGCTCGTCCTGGAGCTTCTTGAGGCTTATACTGACCGCCGGCTGCGTTATGAAGTTCGCCGACGCCGCAGCGGTAAAGCTCCGGTGCTCTGCTAGGGAGACGAGGTATCTGAGTGCTCTGATATCCATAATAATTATTTATATTTTATATTAATATAATAAATTTGATTTATTCTGTCAATGCCGCTATCGTGGTGCCGGTTGACACTGGAAAAGGGCATTCCGACACACGTATCGAGAAAGAATCCGGTGAATGCGGATCAAGCAGTCACCTGGATACAGTGTGGCGACACATGGATTAACGACCGTCTCGAAACAGAGGAGGAGCAATGAAGATCACGAATAAACCGACGAAGCCCAAGGGCAGGCTCGGCGTGCTCATGCCGGGAATAGGAGCTGTCGCAACAACCTTTATCGCAGGGGTGGAGAGCGTTCGGAGGAATCTCGCCAAACCGTACGGGTCGCTCACGCAGATGGGAACCGTCCGGCTCGGGAAGCGGACCGAGAACCGGATCCCCGCGATAAAGGACCTCGTCCCCCTTGCCGAGCTCGATGATCTCGTCTTCGGCGGCTGGGACATCTTCGAGGACAACTCGTACGAAGCGGCGCTCAAGGCGGGCGTGCTCGACAAGGAACTCCTCGATCAGGTCAAACCATTCCTCGAGGGAATCAGACCCATGAAGGCCGTCTTCGACCAGAAATACGTAAAGAAGCTCTCCGGTAACTGGGTGAAGGAGGGAGAGAGCTGGTATGACCTCGCAGAGCAGCTCATCGAGGATATCGACTCGTTCAAGAAACAGCACGGTTGCGACCGTCTCGTTATGGTATGGTGTGCGAGCACCGAAATCTTCATGAAGCCCTCACAGATTCACCAGGAACTCGCTTCCTTCGAGAAGGGGCTCAAGAAACGTAGTCCGGAGATCGCACCGAGCATGGTCTACGCCTATGCCTCTATCTCGGCCGGGGTGCCGTTCGCAAACGGAGCACCGAACCTTACGACCGATGTGCCGGCCCTCATAGAGCTCGCCAGAGAGAAGAATGTCCCCATCGCCGGGAAAGACTTCAAGACGGGACAAACATTGATGAAAACGATCCTGGCACCCGGACTCAAGGCACGGCTCCTGGGACTGAACGGCTGGTTCTCCACGAACATACTCGGAAACCGAGACGGCGAGGTGCTCGACGATCCTGAATCGTTCAAGACCAAGGAGGAGAGCAAGCTCTCGGTACTCGAATACATCCTTCAGCCACAGCTTTACCCGGAGCTGTACGACGATTTCTATCACAAGGTGCGGATCAACTACTACCCGCCCCGCGGCGACAACAAGGAGGGTTGGGACAACCTCGATATCTTCGGATGGCTCGGATACCCGATGCAGATCAAGATCGACTTCCTGTGCCGGGACAGCATCCTGGCCGCACCGATCGTTCTCGATCTCGCACTCTTCATGGACCTGGCCCAGCGGCTCGGAATGAGGGGTATACAGGAATGGCTCTCGTTCTATTTCAAGAGTCCGATGCATGCACCGGAGCTCTATCCTGAACACGACCTCTTCATCCAGCTCATGAAACTGAAAAACACGCTGCGCTACATCCAGGGTGAGGACCTGATCACGCACCTTGGTCAGGAATACTACGATTGAGCAGCGTATGATGGATGGGCTGATACGGCCCCGCCGGTTCTGGTCAGCGCTTGAACCTCGAATCGAACTGCTTCTCCCGCTTCACGCCTCACTCACTCCCGGCGGGTCGCTGTTCGGCAATTTCGGAGAGACTTCGTAGCAGACCGAAGCAAACCAGCTTGTCTCCCGGTTCGATACGCTCGGCCGCTTTTGGTGTTGTGATGATGTGGAATCCCCTCTTGATGGCGAGCACCAGGATATCCCGCCCACTCAGGTTGGACTCGTAGAGCTGCCGGCCTGCGAGGTCGTGCTCCGGTGTCACGGTCAGCTCGACGATCCCGTAGCCGCTCGCGAGCCTTATGATCTCACTGAACGCCCCCATCGAGAACAGTTTCATCTTCGACAGGCGCTTCTCGATAAAGCTCTCCAGAAGGTTGTCGAGCCCCCTCGCAACGGAGAAGATCAGCAGCGCCAGGGCCGCAAGCCCGATGATTCCCAGCTTCGTCAACGACTCCGTCAGCGTCACACCGCGAAAGGAGAGAATGAGCATCGCAACCGTCGAGATGATACCGATGTTGCCCAGAATCATCAGAGCCTTTATGATCTTACGGCGCTTGTAGTGATTCACGATATTCTCTGCCTCGGTGGTCGTGAATCCCGTGCCCGTGAAGGCGGAGAGCGATTGAAACGCGGAGGTTTCCTTATCCAGCCCCGTCATACGTAAAGCAATCGCCCCAACCTTAATGATCAGGGCGGAAAATAATATTACGAGAATTAGTGCAACAATAGACATCCTGCGGTTTTGTATTTACACCTCCTTCACCGGCCCTCACCCGGCGCCGGTCCTACGATCGCACGATTATATACAGATGAGAGCCATTGCGATAGACGAGGAGGAGGACCTTATCGCCCCTGACACGTTCGATCAATCTGAAGAAATCCTGCAGGTTATCGACTTTCTTCCTGTTCACCTCGGTGATAACGTCACCCTCTCGAAGACCCGACTCGATGGCAGAAGAATTCGCCTCCACCTCGGTGACAATCACGCCGCTGACATCGTCTGGGATATCGAGACGGCTGCGGTAGTAGTCGGTGAGGTCGTCGAGATCGACTCCCGCAAAGATCGAGGGGACTTCCTCACCCTCTTCTTCCTCGGCCCGCTCGGCCGTATCGGGATGCTCACCGACCCTCACGTTCAACTTCTTCGCCTTGCCGTCCCTGAGCACAATGATCTCTACCTTGGTGCCGGGTTCCGTCTCGGCCACCATCTTTCTGAAGGCGTTCATGTCTTCTACCTCGTTGCCTTCATAGGCGATTACCACGTCGCCCCGCTCCATGCCTCCCTTCATTGCGGGGCTGTCGTCGACGACCTCGGCAATAATCGTACCCTTAGCCTCCTCGAGCTCGAATAGCTCGGCCATCTGCTGCGTGACATCCTGTATCGAGACACCGAGCCATCCCCGGATCACTTTACCGTGCATGATGATGCTTCGCATGACCGAATAGGCGAGATCGATCGGTATAGCGAATCCGATTCCCTGGTTACCCCCGCTCCGGGAGAGAATGGCGGTGTTTATCCCCACGAGCTCGCCCCTCGCATTGATGAGGGCTCCGCCCGAGTTTCCCGGATTGATGGCTGCATCTGTCTGGATGAAGTCCTCGTAGTCCACCATCTGGAGGTTCGCGCGGCCGAGAGCACTTACGATTCCCATCGTTACGGTCTGGCCTATCCCGAACGGGTACCCGATGGCCAGCACCGTCTCCCCGAGCCGCAGCTCGGCGGAGCTCCCGAGATTGAGCGCCGGAAGTTTCTCCGCCTCGATCTTGAGCACCGCCACGTCGGTACGGGGATCCGATCCCACGATCTCGGCATCGTACTCGCGATCATCCGGCAGAACGACCGAAACCTCCTCAGCCTTGTCTACGAGATGGTTGTTTGTGAGGATGTAACCGTCGTTGGTGACGATGACACCCGAACCGAGGTTTCGCTCCACCCGCTCGCGTGGCACGTTGTTGCGCCTGAAGAACTCATCGCCGAAGAAACGTCTGAAAAAGGGATCCGAGAAAAAGGGATGCATCATACCTTCTCGTGTCCGCACCACCTTCTTCGACTGGATATTGACGACCGCCGGTACCGCCCGTTCGACCATATCGGGGATACCCTCGAAGAAACGCTCCTGGGCAAGCGCCTGCGGTACGAGGATGCGTTCGTGGAGTGCCACGGGGGAATCGGATGAATCCCCGCGACCCACTGCCAACCCCATGAGAAACACGGCGGAGGCGATGACCAGACAGGTGATCCAAACCTTGTATCTGTTTATATTCTTCATGTTAAACCTCCTCGCAATGCAGTAGAACCACCCCTGCCACACCCCCCATTCTTACAGTGAAATAAGGTGAAAGTTCCGAAAGTTACTCTGCACAGCTCGAAACGTAATTCACGGAGCCCGTTCCGGCGAGCCCTACCTGTACGTCTCGATGAAACGTTTGAACGACCGGTCCCATGTCTTTTCCACATCGTCGGGAAACACACAGGCGGGGAGCTCCCGGTGACTGAGATGATACTGTAAGCATTCACAACAGTTACCCATACGAGGACATCCCTGATAGGTGCAGTTGCATGATTCCATATTCCGTTTCAGCTTTTCGCAGTCGATCGGCATCGTCCTCCTCCTTACAAAGTACCGAAGTATACGGAAAATACACCCTTCTTTCCAGTAAAAAGGATTCCAGCGATATTCGTTTTATGATATAATTACTAACCGCATACAACATTAGAAGGAGCTGGACTGCGAGCGAATGATACTGCGAACAGCGTCGGTAACTTGTATTCTTTTCCTACTCACCGGCGACGCCCTCACGGGCACCTTGATCAAGACGGTCGAATTCGAGCCGCCCCTGTTCGATCGATCGGCCGAGGGTATTACCATTGCTGTACATGGATGCCGGAATATTGCACATCCGGGCGCACCGGTGTTACCGGTGTACACACTATCCATGTTACTACCGCCCGGTGAGGTCATAACCGATATACGGATCCAACCCGAACACACCATCACGCTCGACGGCACATTCGAGATCGTTCCGATGGCCGCACAAATCCCCCTGGGTCTGGGCACTGCCGGAAAACCTCTGCGTGACAACGCCATCTACCGGTCACATCAGCTATACCCGCCGGAGACGGGTACACTCGTGGCCGAGGAACGCTACGCCGGGCTTCGGATCGCATTCATCAATATCTATCCCTGCCGCCTGACACCGGCTTCGGGAAAGATAACCTTCTCCCCTTCGGTCACCGTCGTTATCGATACAGAAACACTATTCAGCAAGGGAATCAGGCCGCCGCCGCTTCGGGCCGCACATACGGCCAGGGTGCTTCGCCGCATCGTCCACAATCCTGAGACGGTGGATTGCATCGTACCACGGGAAACGAGATCCCAACAGCAGACAAGTCCGAATGATCTCTTCCCGTACCTGATAATCACGAGCCCTGCGCTGGTCACGAGCTTCCAGCCGCTCGCCGATTTGAAGACCTTCCAGGGTCTCCGGGCGCGTATCGTCGACCTCGACTGGATCGATACAAACTTAACGGGTGCAGATACTCAGGAGAAGATCCGGAATTGCATCATCCTTGCCTACGAAACCTGGCAGACGGAATACGTACTACTCGGTGGTGACGACGAAATCATACCCCACAGGGGCTTTTACACGAAGGTCGGGAACGAGATAGAGACGGACATTATATCCGATCTCTACTACGCCGCTCTCGACGGCAACTGGAACACCGACGGTGATGCATATTTCGGTGAGCCGGGCGAAGAGGATCTTCTACCGGAGGTCACTGTTGGAAGGCTGCCTGCCGACTCTCCCATCGAAGTCGCCAACTTCGTATCGAAACTGATAGCTTACTCCCTCACGCCGGTCGCAACGCAATGCCCCACCGCCCTCATGGCGGGAGAACTGCTCTGGTCGATCGAAGGCGAGGACACTTGGGGCGGCGATTACAAGGACGAGATTCTCAATGGATCGACCAGCCATGCTACAACGACAGAGGGTATTCCTGCATGGTTTACCTGTTCCACCCTCTACGATCGTGATCGCGGGACGAGCTGGAACGCATCACACCTCATCCCACTGCTCAACAGCGGACACCATCTCGTAAATCACATCGGCCACGGCAATCTATACACATGCATGAGGCTGACACCGGCCGACATTTCATTCATCACGAACAGCGGCCTCGATACAACATTGTTCGTCTGTTACTCGCAGGGATGTTATCCGGCATCCTTCGATAATCGCGACGACGCCGGTGTTGTTCACCCTGATGATGCCATCGGCGAGGAGTTCGTCGTCTCACCCGCCGGAGTGGTCGCCTTTATCGGCAATACCCGTCTCGGGTGGGACTCTCCGGGTTCGACCTGTGGTGTGAGCCAGTTTTTCGATCGGCAGTTCTTCGACGCAATCTTCGGCGAGGGGATCACGTTGATCGGCGAGGCATTCGACGACTCGAGAATCGACAACATACCCCTGATCCCGTACGCGGCCGTTCGTTACGTCATGTACGGGATGTGCCTGCTCGGGGATCCGGCGATGCATATATGGAGAGACTCGCCTCACACCCTGACCGTCACTCACGATACCATCATGGTACTCGGCCAGAACACCCTTCCGGTGACGGTAGAGGGTACGAGCGGTCCTGTCGAAGGCGCCCGTGTATCGCTCTACTGCGATGCCCAAGACATATATTGTACATCCACAACCGATATACTGGGTCACGCATTGCTCGAGCCGCAATCCACGGAGATCTGCCAGATGCTTCTCTCCGTGCAGGCACCCGACCACTTTCTCTACACAGACACCGTCTCGGTTGTGGACTCGATCTCGGCCATGCTCACCTTGACGTTTATCTCTCTGGACGATGACTCCCTCGGAGCTAGCCTCGGCGATGGGGACGGGGTCCTGGAAAACGGCGAGACGGTGGAAGTGAGCATAGCCATCGGTAATGTCGGAACTGCGACGGCGAAGGAAGCCGAGGTTGTCCTTACATGCCTCGATCCGTTTGTGACCATATCCAACAATACGTGCACCATCGGTGATATTCCACCACGTGCATATATCATCAAAGACTGCGCATTCACCTTGGCACTCGATTCCCACGTACCGAATGGCCGGAGTATCGAGCTCGAGCTGGAATTCAGGGCTCTCGAGGGAAGCTGGAGCGAACAGCATGCCCTCAACGTCGTTGCTCCGGACCTCGTTCTCGAATCATGGACCGTTACCGATACGATCCACGGAAACGGTAACGGCTGTCTCGAGGGATGGGAGTTTCACAATATCAACTGCACGTGGCGGAACAACGGCAGCATCGATCTCGTATCCCCGTGCGTAATGATCTCCATCCCGTACGGCTCTTGGGCGACAATCATTAAACCGGCGGTACAACGGTCCGTGATACCGATGGGTGGAACACTAAGTACGGAGGGTGAGCTCGAATACTTTGTTCATGAATTCACGCCCCCGTTTTCGGACATCACGATATACCTTTCCCTGCGGGGAGATAATATACCCATGCTAACCGAAACGCTGACCGTTACAACATGCGGTACATCCCTGGACGACTCGGTGAATGCGGCAACTCCATGGAGTCATGCTGCATACATAGGTATGGATGGATGGCACATAACCCTAGAGAGGTACCTCTCCCCACCCCAGAGCTGGAAATGCGGCAATATCTCCCCCGAGCTGTACGATAATATGATGGACGCAGCCCTGATTTCGCCCCCCCTATGCCTGCACGACAACTCGGTATTGACATTCTGGCATTACATGGATGCAGAGGCCGGTGAGATCTATCCCTACTGGGCCCAAGATGCGGGCGTATTGGAGATCTCTACCGATGACGGTGAAACGTGGCAGATCGTCAATCCCGTAGGTAATTATCCCTGCAGGGCGAGCGCTTCGAATACAATCTTTCTCGATCCATACCAGCGGTGTTACTCCGGGCAAATAGAATGGGAGCAGGCTGAATTCGATCTCTCCTCATTTCACGGACCGGCACTCATCAGGTTCCATTTCGCCAGCAACGAACAGTTCGGTTACGAAGGATGGTTCATCGACGATATCCGGTTGACAACAGAGCATCCGACAGATGCCGGTGAGGATGATACACCACGCTTACATTTCGTGAATGTCCTCGCACCGGCTTTCCCCAATCCCTTCAATCCCGTAACCACCATCCCCTTCGAGGTCGCCGCACCATCCCCTGTACAGGTGCGGATCTACGATGTGTCGGGGCGCCTTGTTACAACACTGACTGATCGCCTCATTGATGCGGGACGCCACCAGGTGATGTGGAACGGGACCGACCGCCACGGCCGGCAGGTCTCGAGCGGTGTCTACTTCTGCCGTTTGACAATCGGATTCTATACAGCCACCCAGCGGATCGTGCTGGTACGGTGATAAGGATCCGGAAGGAATCCTCCCCGCAATCACACGATGGAAGAAGACATACTGTGCGGGTGAAACCAGCGCCAGCTAACGAAGAGCGTTACTGCGCTTGCAGGGATCTGAAAGAGCCACATAGCCAGAATATTTCCGAATGAGGTCAGGTAGCCCTGTGTGATTAGGTGCAGAGGAACGAAGATCACCGGGCTCCAGAGCAGGGCGGCACCGAATACCCAGAGGTACTCGTGAGTTTCCCGAAGGGAGAGCCCACCCCACATGCTTCTCGTAACAACCAGGGTCCAAACGAGAAACGAGATGATACAGACCGCTCCGGCAACCGGTACCTGCACGGCGAGCTGGTTCGCATGCTCTGAGAGTTTGTACGCGCCGAAACCGATGATGATCGAGAAGATAACGGAGCAAGCAAGAAAAAAACTATTCACGGCAATTCGTATTCGTTTCATGCAACCACCCTTTACCATTCATGCGATCTCAACAATCCATAGCCGGTGCCGCCCGGGAGTATAATTCATTATATCACATCAAGAGAGCGAGGCAAGCAATCGCCGCCACGTGTCGATGTGGCCGACTTCATCCTCCTTGTCCCTCTCAACGATCTTCCGTGTCTCGTCATCCCACTCGATCGACCGCAATAACTCCTCGTAATGGTGGTTCGCCTTCGTCTCGACCCAGATGCCCATACGAAGGATCGCCCGCTTCCCTCGCAGGCGTGAGACAGTCCCAAATACGAATCCGACGAGCCAGTAGGCCCACCGCAACGGACTCGGCTTCCAACCGTACTCGTAAAGCTTCACCTGAAAATCCTGAAGGTGTACCATTTCATTACACATGGCTGCTATGAGCTGACGGTTGAGTTCCGTCGGCTCACGGGTAATCTGAAACTTGTAGATATTGACGGCCATGAGCTCCAATGTGTGTAATGTGAGAAGGCCCTTCCTGATCTTCCCGAGCTTCCCAGTCTCTTCCCCCCGACCCCGCAGCCTCACATCCTCACGGCGCATCTCGGGCCGTATGATCACTCCATCCGTACGCGTTGGGTCGCGATCTATATCACCGTGCTCATTCATGCCCCACGCAGCCTCCTTTCAATAGTGTACCTTATCCATGACGATTTTCCCGTTCGAAGTAAAGGAAATTCCCTCGAGCTCCAGCAGAGCCCGCTTCATAGCCACTCCTCCCCGAAATCCCCCGAGTGAGCCATCGGACCGGACCGCCCGATGGCACGGTATCACTATCGGAAATGGATTCGCAGCCAATGCATTGCCTACGGCCCTCGCGGCGGGGGCAACACCGATGTACCGGGCGATACGGCCGTATGTACTAACCCAACCTCGGGGAATCCCGTACTCGGCGAGGAGCACCCGTTGCTGAAACTGCGGGCAGCGATCGAGTGAGAGGATTCCGAGATCGAAATCGATCTCCTCACCGGCAAGCATCGCCTGGATCTGCTGACCGAGTCTCGTCACCTCGGGAACGGTACGGTGACGAGTACCCGGAAAGGCGGACTTTACGTGGCGTTCGAGCCCCCGTTTCGTGTTCGGCAGAAAGATACGGTAAACGCTGGTTCCTGTTTCCGTCTCCCCCCATACAACGCCTATCATTCCGAAGCTTGATGTGAATACCTTGTAGTAAAACGCTTCCATGATCTCCCTTTCTCGGTCCGGGTCGGCCCCCGCCTTTGTACTGCTTCCCGGCGCTGGTATCTTCCGTTTGGATATATTCTGACACCGTGAGGACAGAACGGCTGGACATATCATCCCATTAGCGACTCCCGTTCCTCCCGATCCCGGGAACGATGCAACAGAAGAGACTCGACCGGTCGACCTCGGTCACACTGACATCCGCATCGAGACCGGCCGTGAGTGATTCGAATTGCGGTTTCAGAACGGTCGTCGCCCTGAAACCATCCTTACAGACGATTACCCCGTCGCCCGTTCGCTCGCGGTCGATCTCACCAAGCAGGCCCGCATCGGCCTGCATCTCGAACCATCTAAGTCGATCTACCCAGAATCGGTCCGAGTAACTCGAAAACAGCACCGTTCCCCCGCGCCTGGTTACACGGATGCTTTCACTGATCAATGCACGCTGATCGACATGAAATGCGGAGATCCCGTTCTGGATGCACACCACACAGTCGAATGTCCACCGGGTAAAACCGAGATGCACCGCGTCCATGCATACGAGATGGCAGTTGCCAAGATCCGAGAGCGTCTCCTGTCCGAGCAGCAGGCTCGCCGGAGACGTATCGATCCCGACGACAATCTGCGCCGCCCGCGCGAAATGTCGTAGCACCCTGCCGTACCCGCACCCCAGCTCCAAGACGGTATCACCGGGATTCAGGTGGCGCAGCACGTACTCGATTTCGGCCTCGAGGTATCGACGAACTCGCGGAGGAGCGATGCTATACGCCTGCCTCAGTTTTTCCGCCGAGAGTATCTCATCGTAGTAACCTTCCATATCGACTCCGTGGTGATCACCCGAATACACCACTCAGGGATTCCATGCGACGGCAGGGTCGGGACAGCAGACGCGCTGTTTTTCAGCGCCTCCGCTTCCCCAAGAGAACGATATCCCGTAGTGCCTCACGATCCTTCGCCGCCATCCACCGCTCCTCGAAATGGGGATCCTGAACGATCTGTGCAATCGCCGCCAGCGCTCTGAGATGGAAGTTACGCTCGTCAGCGGTCCCTGCGAGGACGAAGATTGCCCTGACCCTTGGCGCCGACTCCGAAAAACTGATCCCTTTCGTGCAGCGTGCGAGGAGTATATCGAATTGGTGCTCCCCCTCGATAACGATGTGCGGTATTGCCAGCGTCGGCGTCAACACGGTACTACTGTCCTTCTCGCGTTTGAGGAGGAGATTGTAGAGGCGATTCGGTGCGACATCGAGGTTTGCAGCCATCTCATTGGCGACGAGCTTGAAGAAATCATCCGCCTTGAGGCGGGTGTCGATATCAAACACAATGCTGTTCTCGATGATACTGTCGAATCGATCTTTTACGATATCGTCCCGCTCGCGGATGATCTCCTTGAGCTCCGTCTCGAGCGAATGAGTGGTTAGTTCCTTTGCCGTGATCCGCTCAATGAGATGGAGGAGGGCAAACTCTCTCCCAGTTCGAATCCGCCCGTAAAACCAGTACACGAAGAGCCCGCTGACTATGATTATGGAGCTTGCTACATATGCGGCGGTCCCCATTTCGAAGAGGAGGAGCCCGAATCCCACGATGCCGACGATCTGCATCCACGGATAGAGGGGCGAATGGAAGAGAGGTTGATAATTCTGCAGACGGCTCTCCCTGAGAATGATGATAGAGAGACACGAGAAAAGATATGTGAGAATTAAAGCGGTCGAGGCGACTTTGACGAGAACATCGAGTCTCAGAAATATCGCAACGATCATGATCAGACCGGTGACTGCCAGTGAGACATGCGGTGTCTTGAAACGCCTATTGATCCGCCCGAGGTACTCGGGCATCAATCCGTCGCGGCTCAATGCAAGCGGATAGCGTGAGGCCGCCATGATCCCCGCATTGGCGGTCGAGACGAATGCCAATACGGCGGCGATGCTCAGAATCATTTTGCCGGTCTGTCCCATGAAGGCGCCCGCACCGTCGGAAATCGGTGTTAGTGAGTTGTCGAGCTCCGCCGCACCGAGCACTCCGGAGGTAACGAGAACAACCAGAATATAGAAGATGCTCACGACGAGCAAAGAAAGCATCATTCCGAGTGGAACCACCCTTCCCGGCTCCTTCACCTCTTCCGCAATGCTAGCAACCTTCAGGAGCCCCCCGTATGAAATGAAGACGAATCCGGCCGTCGAGAAGATCGATACCATTCCCTTCGGTGCGAAGGGTTCGAAGTACTGTATATTTATCTCCGGTATACCCCGAGCAATGTAGAATACGAGCACTCCCAGCAATCCGATCACCAGGACGATCTGCGCCCGGCTCGCCTCTTTTATACCGAGCAGGTTGATTCCCATAAATATCAGACAGAAGACGAGGGCTGTGAGGTGGAGATCGACGGCGAGGAGGTAGCGTGTGAACGCCGCCATACCGACAAGGGCGAAGGCGCTCTTGAGCGACATCGAGACCCACGTGATCAACCCGTCTACCGTCCCCACCGCGGGACCCATGGTTCGTTTTACGTAGAAATAGGTGCCGCCGGCCTTCGGCATCGCGGAGACGAGCTCCGCCTGACTCAGCATTCCGGTCATCGCAAGAACACCGGCAAAGAGATACGATATGAAAACAG
>CP070727.1:3158327-3171875 GCA_020350885.1 bacterium
ATTCGCGCACAACAACATCAAGAAACACGAGCAGCTTCCCATCAAGCTGGGCATGCTCGATCCTTTATATTTCCTCATGTACTCCACCAACGAGAAGATCAGCATTACACAGATCGAAGGGAACTGGCCCCAGGCGCCTTTCCGCGAGAGAGACCAGAGGGAAAGATTCGTCAAGGACTGGCCTCAGATTCCGGACGAGAAGTTCAAAGAGTATTTTGTCGACTGGGAGCTGCGGGGAGAGAAATCCATACCGCATTACCCTACACCCCAGATGTGCAGTGAGATCGTGGATTGGATGGAAATGCTGCACAATATCGACGACGCCCTCGGTCTGTGCGCCGGTATGGCCTCATTCTGTCTGAAGCCTCCCTATCACATTCACAATTACCCGAAATTGATCTCGGCGGCGAGCGGGCTGGATATAGACAGGTGGGAGCTGCAAAAGATGGTAAACAGGAGCCGGAACATACATCGAGCATTCAACAATAGAAGAGGCATGACGAGAGCCGATGAGAAGCCGCCCGAAGATCACTGGAGACACCGATTCCCGGAGCTCGAAGAAGAGCTAATTACGACATATTACACATACAAGGGTTGGAATTATGACGGCATTCCTACGAGGGAAAGGTTAGAGGAATTGGATTTGGGTTATGTTGCCGATGATCTGGAAGAGAGAGGGATATTGAAAAATGGCGATGGTAAAGAAGATAATCAAGACGATCAAAGTTGATGCCGATAGGTGCAATGGCTGCCGGGGATGTGAGATCATCTGCTCCGCCTTTCACGCCGAGCCGAAATACAGCAGCATTAATCCGGCACGATCCCGTATTCGGGTGATCAGTCATCGCCTTAAGGACATATGGCTTCCGGTGTTCGCGGGGGGGTATGCGGCGGCGGAGTGCGCCGGCCGGGACATCTATATGATTGACGGAAAGGAATACGACGAGTGCGGCTTCTGCAGGGCTGCCTGCCCTTCCAGGGACCTGTTCAAAGAACCCGATTCCGGTCTGCCGTTGAAGTGTGACATGTGTGAGGGTGAAGAGATGCCGCTCTGCGTTACATGGTGCCTGAATGATGTTCTGACCTATGAAGAAAGAGAAGTGGAAGTAGAGGAAGAAGAGGAGAAGCCGGAGCAGCTCGATATCGGACTGGGATCGCTGGCCGACAAATATGGAGTGCAGAAGTTGCTGGATGCGGTGGCTCGCATGACAAAGAAGGACTGATCCGTACTCTTTTGAACGCCCTGTTCGATCATTCGAGCCGAAAAACGAAAGACTAAAGCCAAGATCGTGGAAACAAAAACCCCTTTCAAAGAAATCATTGAAGAGATCAAAGAGGCCGGCGGAGATGCATATCGGCTGTGCTATCAATGCGGGATATGCGATGTCGTATGTCCATGGAATAATGTTCGCAACTTCAGCATACGCAAGATCATCCGGGAGGCCGCTTTCGGTTTGACCGAGATTGAAAGCGACGATATCTGGCGCTGCACAACCTGCGGCACCTGTCCGGAGAAATGCCCCAGGGGCGTCGATCAGATCGAGCTAGGAGTATCATTGCGCAGGCTCGCCACGAATTATAATGTCTTTGCCGCGTCTGCCGGCGGTGTCAAAGCGGCGAGGGGAAGCCTGACCACTGAGGGGAATCCGCTGAACGAAGAACGGGCAAAACGGGCCGATTGGGCAAAGGATCTGTCCGTTAAGCCGTTCACCGAGGGCACGGAAGTTCTCTTTTTTGGATGCTGCTACTTGAGCTATGACTCGAGAATGAAAAAAGTCGCAATGGCCACAGTCGATATTCTGAACAAGGCCGGGGTGGATTTCGGTATCTTGGGCACCAAGGAAAGTTGTTGCGGCGAGAGCATCCGCAAGGCGGGCGATGAAGAGGTCTTCAAAGGTCTGGCCAGGGAAAACATCAAGACGTTCATCGACAACGGAGTCAAAAAGATTGTCGTTTCCTCTCCTCATTGCTACGAAACCTTCAAAAAAGAGTATTCGGAGTTCATGGTGAACTTCGAGGTCGTTCATATGTCCCAGTTTCTACTCGAACTCATCAAAGGGGGGAGGCTCAAGATCACAGGGAAGTATGGGAAGAAAGTAACGTATCACGATCCATGTTACCTTGGTCGGCATAACGGCATCTATGACGAGCCCCGGGAGATTCTTTATAACATACCCGGCCTGACGCTTAACGAGATGGCCTCTACGCGAAATAACAGCCTTTGTTGCGGTGGAGGGGGTGGAAGGGTTTGGATGGAGACACCAAAAGGGGAGAGATTCTCTGATCTAAGATTGGAACAGGTGCGTGCCGTCGGAGCCGAGGTGCTGGTGACGGCGTGCCCCTATTGCATAACCATGTTCGAGGATAGTCGCTTGACCCTCGAGCTCGATGACGTGTTAGAGATAAAGGATATCACCGAGATCGTTCAGGAAGTGATGTAGCGAGCCTGAA
This sequence comes from bacterium, assembly GCA_020350885.1. Classification (GTDB taxonomy): domain Bacteria; phylum Krumholzibacteriota; class Krumholzibacteriia; order Krumholzibacteriales; family Krumholzibacteriaceae. The sequence goes on from CP070727.1 coordinate 3,160,779, forward strand.
AAAGCTTGAGAAGGACAAAGACAGATGGAAAGAATCCTGGGTAACGGTCACTTCGGAGATGTCATGGTGGTCGGTGGTGGAATCAGCGGCATTCAGGCCGCTCTTGATATGGCAACCGCCGGTTTCAAGGTCTATTTGGTCGAGAAAGGGCCGAGCATCGGCGGTCACATGGCCCAACTCGACAAGACCTTCCCGACCAATGACTGCTCCATATGAATCCTCGCACCCAAGATGGTCGAGGTCGACCGTCATCAAAATATCGAGGTTCTGACCTATGCTGATGTGGACAGGGTGGACGGGAAAGTGGGAGATTTCAAGGTCACACTGGTCAAGAAGCCCCGATACATCATCGAGGATAAATGTACCGGTTGCAGGACCTGTGTGCGGTATTGCCCGAAAGAGTCCCCCGACGAGTTCAATCAGGAGATATCGAGCGGTAAAGCCATCCATGTATATTTCTCTCAGGCTATTCCACTCGTCGCCTACATCGATGAAAATTGTCTCAAACTCAAAGAGGGTAAATGTGACATTTGCGAAGGCGTCTGTCAGAATGAGGCCATCGATTTCAGACAGACGGCCGAGAAAATAGAAGTCAATGTAGGGACGATCATTCTCTCTACCGGCATTGAGCCGTTCGATCCTGCCACTGTTGAGGAATATGGTTATGGGAAAATGCAGAACGTGGTCACCAGTATGGACTTCGAACGGCTGCTATCTGCCACCGGACCCTACCAGGGCAGGATACTGCGCGCTTCCGACGAGAAACATCCCCGCAATATTGCCTGGATTCAGTGCGTCGGCTCCAGACGGGTTACCCCGGGCGAGAACAGCTACTGCTCGGGTGTATGCTGCACCTATACCCAAAAGCAGGTGATCTTGACAAAGGAGCATGATGCTGAAGCGGAATGTACCGTATTCCACAACGATATTCGTGCCTTCGGTAAGGATTTCGAACGATACTACCGAAGGGCGGAGCAGCTCCCCGGCGTTCGCTTCATCAGAAGTTATACATCGATCGTAAGGGAAATCCCGGAGAGCAAGAATGTCGTCGTGAGGTATGCGACTCCCGAAGACGGCGTAAGAGAGGAAGAATTCGATATGGTGGTATTATCCGTCGGATTACATCCTCCTGCCGATAATCAGGATCTTATCGGTACATTCGGGATCGAACTCAATTCACACGGATTCTCCAAGGCACATCATGGGAATCCGATTGCCACCACGAGGCCCGGGATCTTTGTGAGCGGCGGCTTGCAGGGGCCGGTAGATATACCGGAATCGGTGTTCAGCGCCAGCGGAGCCGGCGCCCAATGTGGTGAGTATCTCGACTACCGGCGAGGCAAACTGGCGAAAGAGAGGATATACCCGCCGGAGAGGGATGTCACTGGTCAGGAGCCGAGAATAGGCGTTTTTGTGTGCCATTGCGGGGCGAATATCGGAAGCGTCGTGAATGTTCCTTCCACCGTTGATTATGCACGGGAGTTGCCCAACGTCGTCCACGCCCAGGAACAGCTCTTTTCATGCGCGAACAATTGTATCAAGGAAATTACAGATCTTGTAGAAGAAAAAGGGCTCAATCGGGTGGTAATCGCGGCCTGTTCTCCGAGGACCCTTGAAGCGCTATTCCGCGACACCCTCCGGGAGGCGGGACTCAATCAATATTTTTGTGAAATGGCGAATATTCGTGAACAATGCTCGTGGGTTCACTCCAAGCAAAAGAGGGAAGCGACCCAAAAGGCGAAGGATATTATCAGGATGTCGGTGGCGAGGGCCGGCGAGCTGGAACCACTGCAGGAGTTCGATCTGCCGGTCAACAAGACGACACTGGTGGTCGGCGGAGGTATCGCGGGCATGACCTGCGCGCTCTCTATCGCCAACCAGGGATATCAGGTTCACCTGGTGGAAAAGGAAAGAGAGCTCGGTGGAATGGCGCGAAGAATACACACCACCCTGGAAGGGTTGGACGTTCAAGCTTATTTGGATGATTTGATACAGTCGGTCTATAAGAATCCCCTCGTACATGTATCCCATGAAGCCGCCATCAAAAACGTTTCCGGTTATGTAGGGAATTTCACGACTGTTGTGGAATCCGAAGGCAGGATAAAAGAGATAGAACACGGCGCAGCGATCATTGCGATAGGCGCCGACGTCTATCGACCAACCGAATACTTGTATGGGGAAAACGAGAGGGTGATGACTCACCTCGAGTTGGGTGAGAAGATCGCCGGGAGAGAAGAAACGGTGATCAAAGCCGAGAGACTGGTGATGATCCAATGTGTCGGCTGCAGAAACGAAGACAGAGATTACTGCAGCTGTGTATGCTGCAGTCACGCGGTCAACAACGCTCTGAAGCTAAAAGAGCTGAACCCCGAAATGGCGATCTACATTCTCTTTCGCGACATGAGGACGTATGGATTCAGAGAGGATTATTACCGGGAAGCGGCGGACAAAGAAGTGACATTCATCCAGTACGAGCCGGACAACGAGCCCCAGGTGGTAGCGGCCACGAATGAGGCAGGCGATCCGTGCGTGCGGGTGACTGTGCCTGATCCCATCTTAGGTTGCAGGCTCGAACTGGATGCCGATATCCTGTCGCTGGCTGCCGCCGTTGTTCCCTCCTCGCAGGCAAAAGAAATCGCCGGATTGTTCAAGGTTACGCTGAATCCTGATGGATTTTTCAAAGAGGCCCATGTCAAATTACGCCCGGTGGAGTTTGCCACGGATGGTGTATATCTCTGTGGAACGGCACACTATCCGAAGCATATAGAGGAAACGATCAGTCATGCCTATGGTGCGGCCGGCCGGGCCGTCACACTTCTGTCTCATGATACCGTCGTTGCCTCTGGTTCGGTGTGCGAGGTGAAAGAGGACGATTGTGTATCGTGCGGGGCCTGTATCACCGCCTGTGCGTATGATGCGGTCGAGTTTTACGACACACCAAAAGGCATGAAAGCCCGGGTCAATCCGATTCTCTGTAAAGGAGACGGTCTGTGTTGTGCAAAATGTCCGACACATGCGATCGTGCTGAAGCACTTTACCGATGAAGCGCTGCTCGGCCAGATCGATGCGGCAGGTACCGCGAAGAAGATCCTAGAGAAATTAGAGGCGGCAGTTGTAGATGCGTAGGAAATTCGAATGAATCTGGCCGGAATTGTCGTTAAAGGAGGTGACAACACATGAGTACAGGCCCTGAATTCAAGCCGAGAATAATAGGTTTCGTCTGCCATTGGTGAGGCTACGGTGCTGCGGACACGGCCGGAGTTTCCCGGCTGCAGTATACACCTGAAATCAGGCTCATACGCGTCATGTGCTCGGGTAGAGTTGACCCGGAATTCGTATTCAGGGCTTTTGCGACCGGGCAGGACGGCGTATTGATAGGCGGCTGCCGGCTCAATGAATGTAACTACATTACACATGGAAATTACGATGCATTGAGCAACACGTACATATGCAAAAACATAATGGAGCGCATAGGCCTGAATCCCGAGAGACTGAGCATCGAGTTTATGTCCGGGGGCGATGGTAATCGTCTGACCGAGGCCGTCAACGATTTTACCTGGAAAGTGAAAGAGCTTGGTCCTCTTGGTGAGGCTGAGGGGATAGAAAATAATAGGCTGAAAGGTGACTTAGAGGCTGTTATAAAAATAATTCCCTATATTAAGCTGGTGGAACGGGAGAAATTGAGGCCGCCTGTTAAATCGGGAAAAGCGTATAACGAATTTTTCACGAGCGACGAGGTAAACCGGTTGTTGGGCGATTTGATAGGCGAGAAGTTAACCATAAGCAGGATCGTGACGCTCCTGCGTGAAAAACCTCTTCCAGCAGGAGAAATTTCCGAAATCCTGGGTTTGGATCCGTCTGAAGTGACGAAGCACATGAACAGCTCCTCGAGACAAGGATTGGTCACATACGATATAGACAGCAAATGCTATGCACTCGCCCTGAGCGGGGCGTAATAATGAGCTCAGTAGAAAAGAGCATGTAATGAATACTAAGAATATAGACAGAATTATCGACAAGCATCAGGGCACAGCCGATTCACTCATTCAGGTCTTACTGGGGATACAGAGTGAATATCAATGGCTCCCCAAGGCTGCGCTTGAGAGGGTCGGCGAGAGACTGCAGGTTCCGATGTCACGAATACAGCATATCGCAACCTTCTACAAAGCTTTTAGCCTGGTGCCGAAGGGACGTCATCAGGTACATATCTGCATGGGTACCGCCTGTCATGTGCGCGGCGCACCCCGGATTCTGGACATGATGCGGGATCTCACTGGCATTTCTCCGGGCGAAACGGATCAGGAGCTCAAATTCAGCCTTGAGACGGTCAATTGCATAGGCTGCTGCGCCTTGGGACCGGTGGTGGAGATCGACGGGAAAGTACACGGCAAGATATCGACGGCGGAAACAGCTGATATATTAGAGCAGTACAAGTAGAGGGATATGATGGCGCAGCTGGAATCAACCGAACAGCTCGAACGGTACAGGAAAGAGTTACTGAGCAAGCGGGACCCCCAAAAGCCATGCATCTCGATCTGTGCAGGTACCGGTTGTCTCGCCTACGGCGCCGACGACGTGATCGAGGCATTTAAATCAGAAATAGAAAAACAGGGTTTAATAGCGACTGTGGATACGAAGGGATGCGGGTGTCCCGGATTTTGTGAAAGAGGTCCGGTGGTGGTGCTCTATCCCGGGGAAATCTGTTATCTCGGTGTAAAACCGGAAGACGTACCAGAGATTATCTCGCAGACAGTACGGGATAGTAAAATCATCGATCGCCTCGTATACACGGACCCGGATTCCGGCGACCGCGCTCCCAAAGAGGCTGAAATACCTTTCTACAAGCATCAGGAGCGATTTCTTCTCTCAAGCAACAGCAAGATCGATTCGAAGAACATAGATGATTACCTGGCGATCGACGGCTATTCTGCGCTGGCCAAGGCCCTGTCACGGATGACCGCCGAAGAGGTACTGGAGGAAGTCAAGAAAGCCAACCTCAGAGGTAGAGGCGGTGGCGGTTTTCCCGCTGGGAGGAAATGGGAGGGAGCCCGGGATGCGTCTGAAAAAATAAAATATGTGATCGTCAATGCCGACGAGGGAGATCCCGGCGCATTCATGGATCGGGCGCTTCTCGAAGGAAATCCCCATTCGATTCTCGAAGGATTGATCATCGGCGGCTATGCCATCGGCGCACACGAGGGCTATGTCTACGTTCGACATGAATATCCACTCGCCGTTGAAAACATCAACATCGCGATCGAACAAGCAAAAGAATACGGCTTCCTCGGTAAGAATATTCTCGGTTCCGGATTCGATTTCACCGTAAAGGTGCACGAGGGAGCGGGTGCATTTGTCTGTGGTGAATCGTCGGCACTGATGACGGCGCTGGAAGGAAGGGTTGGGGAGCCGAGGCCGAAGTATATCCGCTCCAACGTTAAGGGCCTCTGGGGCCGTCCCAGCGTGCTGAACAACGTTGAGACCTGGGCCAATGTGCCGATGATCATCAACAGGGGCGCTGATTGGTTTACCCAATTCGGCACTGATGGAAGCAAGGGTACCAAGATCTTCTCACTGGTCGGCAAGATCACCAATACCGGCCTGGTGGAAGTCCCGATGGGCATCACCCTGAGGGATGTCATCTACAAGATAGGCGGCGGCATCCCCAACGGTAAAAAATTCAAGGCCGTGCAAACGGGCGGTCCGTCCGGTGGATGTATACCGGAGACACTGCTGGATCTGGAGGTCGATTTCGATGAACTGACAGAAGCAGGATCGATGATGGGCTCCGGCGGGATGATCGTGATGGATGAGGATACCTGTATGGTGGATGTTGCCAGGTACTTCATACACTTCCTCACGGAGGAATCGTGCGGTAAATGTGTCCCCTGTCGTGAAGGCCTCAGGCAGATGGATAGAATCCTGACGAATATCACCCGGGGAATGGGTAAAGAGGGCGATATCGAGACACTGGAAGAGCTCTCTCAGCTCGCCAAGAATGCATCCCTGTGTGAGCTCGGGAAGAGCGCCCCCAATCCTTTTTTAAGCACACTGCGTTATTTTAGGGATGAATACGAGGTCCACATCAAAGACAAGCGATGCCCTGCGTTATCCTGCAAGGAATTGATTTCGTACTATATAGATCCGAAAAAATGCGGCGCCTGTATGATCTGCCTGAAAAAGTGCCCGGTCGATGCCATCGACGGCGGCAAGAAGAAGATCCATGTCATCGATCAGGACACATGCACGAATTGCGGAACGTGCCTGGAAGTATGCCCCGCCAAGTTCGATGCGGTAAGGAAAATTTCTGGCGAGCCGGTACCACCTTCGATTCCTGAAGGAGAGAGAGTGATCAGGAGAAAGAAAAAAGAGAAATGAGCAAAGTCCATCTGACGATTGACGGAAAGAAGGTCGCCGCCAAAGAGGGAATGACCATCCTGGAAGCGGCCCAGAGCGTGAGTGTATCGATCCCCACACTGTGTCATCAAGCTAAACTGGCTCCGTACGGAGGGTGCCGTCTCTGCATGGTCGAACTTGACATGGGTGACTGGACAAGGTTCGTCGTCTCCTGCGTTTATACGGTAGAGAAGGATCTGGTTGTGACGACACGGTCCGAGAAGCTGGATAGCGTTCGCAGGAACATCCTGGAGCTCCTGCTTGCCCACGCACCGGATTCTCCGAAGCTCGCGGAGCTGGCAGAGGAATACGGTGCGGATAGAAACCGATACGAGCAGGATGCCTCGTTTTGCATTCATTGTGGTCTGTGTGTCAGATACTGCGCCGAGGTGGTCGGAAAGCATGCCGTGGGATTCATCGACAGGGGAATCCGCAAGGAGATCAGCTTCATTCCGGAGATCGCCGCGAAGGAGTGCAACGAATGCAAGGAGTGCTTTCCTCTCTGCCCGACATCGTATCTTCAGGCGGCCTTTGTGCTGGCCGAATCCCTCGTCTTTCCCAAAGAAGTCTCCGAATCCGCATCGAAGAAATAGTCGAAGTTCGGTTTTTTTCTCGCTGCTTAAGAAGTCGGCTCCGCTTTTAACGATAGGATCAGCAGCGACCCCGGACAGCGGATTGCGAGCACTGTTCCGTTGGTGACGCAAAGTATAATATTTACCGTGAATATTCAGATCCCTCGGTATCCTTGGAGACGTTTAAACGCACCTACACTATGAGCGAAACAGTACGGCCATCGTTTACGTATAGATTTTAAAGAAAAGAGATTTTCGTGGGCAATCAGTATACAGTATCACAAAACCCGATCTTTTCGGGTAGCACTCTCCGGGCTCAACCGACTGCCTGGTTGTTATTATTAATACCCGCTATCGCGCAGCTCCTGGTGCATATTCTCACAAACGGACGCTTCGGCATCTTTCGTGACGAGTACTACTATCTCGCCTGCGCCGGCCGTCCGGCGTGGGGGTATGTCGATCAACCGCCACTCTCGATCTGGCTGCTTTCGGTGTGGAAAAGCGTATTCGGCGACTCGGTGCACTCGATTCGAGTGCTTCCTGCCCTTTGTGGCTCAGGTCTCATCGTCCTTACGGGTGCGACGGCCGCCCGACTCGGAGGCGGGCGCTGGGCGCAGCTTTTGGCCGCCCTGGCGGCGGCAATCGGGGCTGCGGGATTGGTGATTTGCGGATTCTACTCGATGAATTGCTACGATTTATTATTCTGGCTTGGAGCGTATTACATACTTATCCGGATTGCGCGCACTGGTGACGGAAAATATTGGCTCTGGATGGGGATCGTTCTCGGGCTCGGACTGTTCAATAAGATCGGGCTTTTGGTATTCGGGCTCACCCTGGTAATCGGGCTCCTGGTAACCAGACACCGACGGCATTTCGCAGATAGATATCTGTATCTGGGTGGTTTGATCGCTATCGTTTTTCTAATCCCGTACGCACTCTGGAACGCGGCCAACGACTGGGCGGCGCTGGAATTCATCAAGAACGCCAAGGCAGGCAAGATCGCATCATTCTCACCCATAGAGTTTCTAAGCGAAAATATGCTGGAGGCCAACCCGGTGACGCTTCCGTTGTGGATTGGCGGCCTCGCCTGGCTGTTTCTCGCACGTCGGGCGCGGCGCTACCTGCTGGTTGCGTTGATGTTTGTGGCGACATTCGTGATCCTGATCGTACAGAAGAGCAAGCCGTATTACTTCGCCGCGTCATTCCCCGTATTGATGGCCGCCGGAGGTGTGGCGTGGGAGCAATGGACGAACGGACGCCGATGGAAGTGGGTACGGTGGGCATTATGCATAATCTTGATCGCCGGCGGCGTCGTGCTTTCCCCCATGGCGGTACCGCTGTTGTCTCCGGAGGACACGGTTGCATACGGACGGCGAATGGGGATCGTACCCGCGGCACAGGAGGTCGGCCACACGAGCGCGCTTCCACAGTACTTCTCGGACAGATTGGGATGGGAGAATCTGGCACGGGTCGTCTCTGAGGCTTATCGAGACCTGCCGGCCGGTGAACGAGAACGGTGTTTCGTGCTGGGCCTTAACTACGGTCATGCGGGGTCGTTGGAATACTGGTCGAGGAAATACGAGCTACCGCCCGTCTATTGCATGCATAATAACTACTGGCTTTGGGGCCCGCCGCCCGGAAACAGTGAAATCATAATCGTCATCAGGGGTGGCCGCAAAAACCTGGAGAAGTTGTTCGACGAAGTAATAGAGGCGGGGGTGGCGGAGTCGCCGTACGCCATGGAATCACACATGACGGTATGGATTTGCCGGGGATTGCGACGACCTATCAAGGATATTTGGAAAAAAAACAAATCGTACGGATAGCGTGGCTATCTGATCCCCGTTCACTCATTGAAGTTGAATACATCCTCCACCTTACGTTTGAACACTTTTGCAATGCGGAAGGCAAGCGCAAGCGAAGGCACATACTTTCCGTGTTCCAGGGCTACAATGGTCTGACGCGTGCACCCACTCAGGTCGGCCAGCTCCTGCTGGGTCATTTCACCGTGTTCAAAACGCAGCTTGCGAATATAGTTTCGTATCTCAGCCTTCGCCATGGCTACTCATCCGTGAATAGAATATAAGGGCGATAACCGCTTGGGATAGGTATGCGAGAATCCAGCTGGAGTAGGCAAGTGACCAGAGCCAGCCAATCGGAACGCTCCCCTTGTCACGGAATGCGTCGTGCAGAGCAATGCTGAACAAAAACACGAAAAGGGCCAAAACGAAGAATGCTCCCTCGGATGCCTTGCGCGATAAGGTCTGGTCCCGTTCGTCGACGAGAACCGGCCGGGCCTTGCGCCGTTTCTTTGTGAAATAGAGCAGAAGGGTATAGGAGAGTATTCCGGCTGCGAGAAAAGCGGCTCCGATGTTTCGCCTCGGATTCCCTTCGATGAACGCTGATGGGCCGTAACCGGACAAAAAGCACACCAGAAATCCAGCAGCAACGATACCCCAAATCAGAGCACTCAGGAGAGCCCGCTTTTGCCACAAGGTCATGAAGAACCCCTTTCATGTTATTTTTCTCATATGAGCAGAGTATGTATCATACTCAATCAATGTATATTAAATCATACATGATGTCAAGTATTTCTTACATATATGTACTCGCATATTTCTTGACTTGTGTTTCGAATTATCTCATACAAAACATCACCATCGTCACATGCAAAGATTTTTAACTTTTTTCTTGACACATTATTACGCACATATTTCACGGGGATAGAGCTTAGGCTTTAACCGCTTCTGTGGGCTCCATAGAGGGACCTGGACGGGAGATCTCACTTAAAAGGGGGGTAGGGCCCCGGATTATCTTAGTTATCGTCTAATAGGCTCTCACACGATGCCGAAAAACCATGTGCTATAACATTTCAGGTGGGATGACGACGGGAGGTGTCTGATGAAAAGCTCCACTAAAACGAATTCCGGTAAGACCTGTTCGCAGAATGACTTCACGGATATCCGGGGCAGAAGCGATTCTGAGGATACTTCGGCTCACCATGGTTTGCTGGGTGAGATTGCCCGCTGCGATTCACTCGATTCGTCGGCTCATAATGATCTTACGTGTACGCAGGCCATGTGTGCATCCGTGAAGGCGCCGGCTCGCGATAGATCTCGTGGGGTACAGGCTCGACGAAAATCGATGAGAGCGTATTCGGACAGGGATCTTCTCGGGCGCATAGAGCGTCTACGGGGCAGGGAACGTGCGGTGCTGGTCGAGATCCTGTGCTGCCTCGCCGAGATCGACCGCCGTCGGCTCTACCTGCCGAGGGGCTACGGTTCCCTCTTCGAGTTCTGCACGGGATATCTGCACTACTCACGCTCGGGGGCGGGGAGGAGGATCCGGGCCGCCCGGTGCCTGGCCGGGTTTCCGCAGGTGGCGGACATGCTGCTCTCGGGAGAGATCAATCTCTGCGTGCTGTCCCTGGTTTCGGGGATACTTACGAACGAGAATGCGGACGAGATCTTGAGCTGGATCAAGGGCAGGTCGTTCCGGGAGGTCGAGCTCTTGGTATCCAGGCACCGCCCGGAACGTATGCTGCGTGACCGGGTGAAGCCGGTGTGTATCATGACAGAGTGTGCTGATAGTATGAAGGGAGCAGGAACAAGCACGGGGCGGGATAGAATACCTTCCGGAAGATCCACTCCCGGCGTTGGGACTAATAGTAAAGCCACCTTGACATTCACTCCCAACGTTGGGAGTGAAAAAATCCCCAGTGATCCCAAGCATGGCCCTGAGGGACCGGAGGGCATGGAGCGAGTGATGATCACGCAGAAGTTCAAGCTGGAGTTCGCAGTGGACCCGGCATTCATGGAGAAGCTGGAGCGGGTCATCTCGCTTCTTTCGACGAAGCATCCCGGTGGGCTGGGGTTCGAGAAGCTATTCGAAATCCTCATGGACGACTATCTCGAGCGGCACAATCCTGAGAAGAGAATGATAAAGAGAAAAGACAGCACCAGGCGATGCTCGAGAAAGATTTCACACAAGAAATCCAGGCACATACCCGCTTCTGTCAGGGATGAGGTGTTTGCCCGTGACGGCGGCCGGTGCACATTTGTCGGACCCGAAGGCAAACGGTGCGGCTCCCGCTGGAATATCCAGGTTGATCACATAGTCCCGTACGGGAAGG
>CP070727.1:3171975-3177950 GCA_020350885.1 bacterium
CTAACGGTTTTCTCCAACCTGCCCAGAATCGCGACAGGACGACCCAGAGTGTACGATCCCGATTCGTCAGGCGAGGTCTTTTGGTATTCCGTTGTAGGACTTCGAGTTGATGGCGGAGCGCGAGGTTTTCCAAGGCAAGCGCACGATGCGACCTCAGCGCCGAGATGAAGGTGCGTAGAATGATTAATATCATTTGATCTATATAATGCCCGACTTAGGGTAAGTGCAAGTATTACAATGAAGACGCAATAAACAGAAGCGACAGGTATCTGAGGGACACCACTTTCTTGATCCGAATTTTCTTGTTGTTTCTGGATCAGCTAAATAGGAAAAGATCGATACTGTCTTATTCTATTTTCTTTAGAGCTTGATCGATATCCTTTATGATATCAGCTTCATCTTCTATTCCGACAGAAAGTCTTAAAAGGGATGGAGAGATACCCGCATTTCGAAGTTGTTCCTCGCCCATGGCAGAATGCGTGGTGGAAGCGGGATGAGTGACAATCGTTTTGCATGTTCCGAGATGTGTTGCATGGACTATCAGCTTCAACGAGTCAATCACCGTAACAGCATCTTCATAAGTTCCCTTGATCTCGAATGACAAAAGCGAGCTGCAGCCTTTCATCTGTGATCGCGCCAGTTTATTGTATTGGTTGGAAGCCAGTCCGGGGTAGTTCACCGAATTGACAAGATGATGCTGCTCTAGAAAGGTGGCCACCGCCATGGCATTAACGCAATGTCGTTCCATCCGCAACGACAGATGCTCAAGCCCTATAATATTCAACCATGCATTGAACGGCGATATCGAAGTACCGAGGTAACGCATCTCTACTGCCCGAAGACCGTCTATTAGTTCTTTCGAACCGCATATGATGCCACCGATACTGGTTGCATTTCCACAGATATACTTTGTTGCCGAATGAATCACTATATCGGCCCCGATTTCGCCGGGTCGCTGCAGGGCGGGCGTGCAAATAGTGTTGTCGGCCACCAACGGTAAATCCCTCTCTTCGGCCAAGGCGGCCAAGGATGGAATATCGGCAATGAACAGGTTGGGATTGCTCGGACTTTCCACGAATAACATCTTTGTTTGTGGTGTAATGACTGAGGTCCACTCCTCAAGGGAGTCCGGCTTAGCCACCCATCTCACCTTTACGCCCATTTTTTTAAAGCCGATATCGAACAGACAAAACGTGCCCCCGTAGATCTGATTCGAGGATACGATCTCATCACCTTCGTTCAGCAGATGGTGCGCGAGCAACAAGATTGCTCCCATTCCGGATGAAGTCGCAATTGCTGCATCCATCCCTTCGAGAGCGGCCATTCGCTTCTCGAATACCTCCGTTGTCGGATTGTCCCATCTGCCGTAGGTGTAGCCGGGCTTTTCTCCCGCGCTAATTGCAGCTGCTTCTTTTGCATTCACGTATGGGTATGCAACAGATTGATAAATAGGAACAACCACGGAATCAGGCTGGAAACCTTCATGACCTCCATGTATTGCAGTGGTATTGAATTCATATTTCTTCATGTGCTACTCCTGGCTATGGCTACTCGATTCAAAACAATCTTCTTTGTTTCAATCCATGACCTTGAGGCGGAACATAATTGCTCGCTACTTGGGAATCATACATCAATCTGTGCGTCCCTCGCAAATATTAAACTATACATTGTATTGGTCCACCGATTCTCGGGTTGCTCGTCGAAACACCCAACTGCCAGCTGATACAAACGTTACGGTGCCTCCGCGTTTAATGTTTTAATCGAATTTAGTCGAGCGTTGATTTGCGACTTCCTTGCCCACGATGTTCTCGGTTAACACAAACAAGCCTCATTTGGGTGATTTCGGCCCTCCCGAAAAACTGAGAACATTCCGAGGAGGGTTACGAACGGGGAGCCAGTTATATCCAAACTCGAGCTACGCACACGACCTGCAAGTCGGCTAATCTGGGGAGCAAACCATTGACCTCTTTTCACTAAACCGTGGAAAACCGCCTTATTCCTTTTGCTCACCGTGTAAGTTTTTGTTATTCCCATGATTTGACAATGATTAAATACATTGTATAATAAAGAGGGCTAACAAATGAACAAGACGCTTGTTATAATTGCACAGATGTGGTTAATAACTAACGCGATATCCATCTCTGTGAATGCTGCAGATGAAACGTGGTCTATGTTTCGAAAGAATCTAGATCATACTGGTTATTCGACATCTTCGGCTCCAAGCACCAACGATGTTCTATGGATCTATCAGACGAATGATATGGTACTTTCATCTCCGGCTGTTAAATACGGGAAAGTCTATGTGGGATCTTGCGATCATAAGGTGTACTGTTTGAATGCATTAACAGGTGATTCCATCTGGGCGTACATGACAAATGGCCCTGTTGAGTCCTCACCAGCTGTTTACAATAGTAGAGTCTATATAGGATCGTACGATTCGACGATCTATTGCCTTGACGCGGAAACTGGGGATTATGTGTGGAGTTACAAAACGGGGGATATAGTATTCTCCTCTCCAGCAGTTTATAACGATAAGGTATATGTGGGTTCAATTGATAATAAAATTCGCTGTCTCGATGCGATCTCGGGAGATTCACTTTGGGGCTATGCTACGAATGATCAGGTTGTATCTTCACCTGCTATTCATGACGACAAGCTCTACATAGGATCGAAAGATAACAAGATATATTGCCTCGACGCTACTACAGGTGATTCAATATGGAGCTATGAAACAGGTAACGATGTGCTTTCATCCCCTGCTATTTATAATAATAAAGTATATGTAGGCTCTAACGATTCAAAGCTTTATTGTCTCAATACCACCGACGGAGATTCAATCTGGTCCTACGAGGCGACTGCATGGATTCATAGTTCTCCCGCTGTTTCGAATGACAGGGTGTGGTTCGGTTCAAATGACCATAAGTTGTATGGTTTAAATGCCTCTACAGGAATTCTCGAATGGATCCATGATGAGCAAGGTGGTGCATCTTCTCCTGCTGTTGCGGATGGAAAACTTTAAATAATCGAAGGCTACGGGGATATCTTCTGTTTTAACAGTTCAACTGGTGATACTTTATGGAGTCGTGCTTCGGGTGGGTCATACAGTTCTCCCGCTATTGCCTATGGAATAGTCTATATAGGCGATGGGATGGGTAAAATATATGCTTTTGGTGCCATAGTAACGAAAGTAGTGGAAATTGACATGCCAGCTGGTTTCAACCTGTACCAGAATCATCCAAACCCATTTAATCCGATCACCAATATCATTTATGAACTTCCTATTGACTGCCACGTGAATCTTGAGATCTACAATATTATCGGTCAGAACATCACTACTGTAGTTAACGAATACCAGGAGGCCGGTAGAAAGATCGCATGTTGGAACGGTATGAATGAAAACGGCATGAAGGTCTCAAGTGGAGTCTACTGCTATCGTCTCGATGCAGGAGCATTCACGGCGACAAAGAAGATGGTGTTGATGAGGTGAGGAGCCAGGCGAAGGGCTCGATTATCTTGTCGGCTGAGATGCACCGAGTGAGGTAGACACCTGTTGACCTCGCAGCGGGGAGCCGGTGGATGGTGGCCTGTCTATAGTTTTACTGTCCTATAACTTGAAAGGAGGTGTTTTTCATGAATCTCCTTAAAAATGTGTTCAATGACTTTGAGTTCCCACACGGCTTATTGTGCGTGCAACATGGGAGACACCATCATCTGATGTGCATAGTCCTATCATTCATCATTGTATCGGGATTGACCGGATTAGCACTGGCCTCAGTGGGTGAGGTACTCTGGCATCAGAAAATCAATGATACTGAGGGCGGATTTACCGGTATATTGGATGACCACGATAGTTTTGGCTACTCAGTAAGTGCGCTGGGTGACCTCGATGGTGATGGTGTGCCTGATTTGGCTGCATCGAGTGACCGCGACGACGATGGGGGAGCGGATCGCGGTGCAGTTTGGATATTATTTCTCAACAGCGACGGCACGGTCAAATCCCATCAGAAGATCAGCTCGACACAAGGGGGGTTCACAGGAGTGATTGATAATAGTGACAAGTTCGGCAACGGACTTACTGCATTGGGGGACCTCGACGGCGATGGCGTGACTGATCTTGCCGCCGGTGCATGGCTTGACGATGACGGAGGCACTAACCGCGGTGCGGTGTGGATACTGTTTCTCAATTCCGACGGCACGGTTAAGTCCCATCAGAAGATCAGCGACACCGAAGGTGGATTCACTGGGACTCTGAATGATGGTGATTTATTCGGCTTTTCGATTGCATCAATTGGCGATCTGGACGGCGATGGAATTCATGACCTGGCGGTGGGCGTTTACGTGGACGACGATGGAGGCCCGAACCGTGGCGCTGTATGGATCTTGTTTCTCAATAGTAACGGTATGGTCAAGGCACAACAGAAAATCAGCTCAACCCAGGGTGGATTCACCGGATCACTGGATGACGGGGACCAATTTGGCGAAGCTGTAGGCGCACTGGGCGATTTCGATGGCGACGGAATCGAGGATATAGCGGTGATGGCTGCATTCGACGATGATGGAGTAGCTGATGCTGGTGCGATCTGGATCCTGTTTCTCAACAGCGACGGAACGGTGAAATCTCACCAAAAGATCAGTGCAACACAGGGCGGATTTACCGGTACGCTGGATAGCGGAGATCGCTTCGGGTACGGGCAGTGCTCCCTGGGAGATTTTGATTGTGATGGTGTTACTGACATGGTCGCCGGCGCATATCGTGACGATGATGGAGGGATGGATCGTGGCGCTGTATGGGTCCTTTTTCTGAATAATAATGGGACGGTGAAATCTCATCAGAAAATCAGCGACACGGATGGTGGCTTCACGGGAATATTGGATAATTTTGATAATTTCGGTTTGCGGGTGGCCACTGTGGGTGATCTGAACGGGGACAATGTATCAGAAATTGCGGTGGGGGCGCGCCTCGACGATGACGGCGGTCTAAACCGCGGGGCGGTGTGGGTGCTCTTCCTCGATGGTGAGGAGTGCCCGGTAGCGACTCTCTTGCAGAGCTTCCACGCTTCCCTGATCGATCAGGATATTCAAGTCACCTGGACTCTCGCGGAAACCAGGAAGGACATGGAGTTCTTCGTATTCAGATCCGAGGCGACTTCCATGGCTTTCAATGAGATCATCAATCCCGAAATCTCAAACGATGGATTCACCTTCTATTTCAGGGACGAGGACTGCGATGCGGGGACTACATACCGGTACCGTGTGGAGGTCTCTGATGAGGTTGGACGCAGGATTCTCTTCGAGACCGATCACATCACCACCCACGCAATGCCATTGATCCTGTATCAGAACCATCCCAATCCATTCAATCCTTCAACAACAATCAAGTACTATCTGCCAAAGAATTGTCATGTGATCCTGAATGTTTATGATGTTTCTGGAAAGAAGATCATCTGCCTGGTTGATCGGGAGCAAGTCAAAGGGTATCACAATGTAAAATGGGACGGACTGGACCTAAAAGGTAATCCAGTCAGCTCAGGCATCTTTCTTTACCGTTTGACGGCGGGAAAGGAGACGGTATCACGCAAAACGATTCTCCTGCGTTGAGAGTGCCAGTAAATACGATTGCTACTAGGGGGAAATTGGACTTCCCCTGGTTCAGTAGTGTGATATATCATACCCCGTAGTGTGAAAATATTCAGCCCATATCCAACTCGCAACTTTTCCTCTAGTTACCTCTCCTAGAAAGATGCCGATCTCAGCCGGTTGACAGAACGTTCCTGGCACCTGATAATGCTCATTTTTCTTTCAACAATTCAAAGGGAAGGTATGAGCTTCATCATTCGGCCATGGCATATATTCCTGCTCGGTCTCGCCGGCTGGGTGAATCGCCGGCAACAGCATACGATCGAGTACTTGATCACAGAGAATCAAGTCATCAAAGAGAAGTTGGGTAAGAAACGGATTCTTCTCAACGACGATCA
>CP070727.1:3178050-3299566 GCA_020350885.1 bacterium
ATTTTTGCCTATCTTTTTCTCTGTCGCTTTAAGTTGTACCCATAAAACTCTATTTGTTACTTTCGTTCCCTCAACAATTGTCACTTCCAAATCTAATCCATAATCAGGTCGTATATCACGTACAATCCATTCATCAGGTAAATAATTGCGCAAAGCATTTCTTGACTTGTCTTCTAATACGTGTTCTCTAGGTCTCTCCACATATACCTCCTAGCATTTTATTGCAGGCAATTTCGTATAACATACCCGGCATTCGAGACTCCCGTGAGCAGCTCCAGCTATCTCCTGCCGTTCTATAGCTCAGTGCCTTCCGAGAAGCCAGAGTGGTGAAGCCCAAGCCGCGCCCCGCGGCGCAGCGCGAATGCTCGTGTTATATGCTGTGCCGTATCATATGCGCAATTAATTACTAATAATAAAGATCTTGAAGCTTAGATTTTCCAAACTTCCTGTATCGATAATCAGCTAATTCACTATGAATCAAGGCACTTTGATTGAATATAACTAATCCAAGTACATACGTGATTAATGCAATTATGAAATGACCTACTGTTTGCGCACACGGAATTATCGCAAGAGACAATATTAGTAATGATATTGATAACCTTGACTCAAAATGATAATGAAGCGTAAGTCTTGAAATATATGAGTTGTGAGCTATTTCCAGGGAATCAATATATTGATTCCATTGTGTGTCATATTCATCCTCATTCTTGATCAATCCTTTTTTCACCATTTGTTTCTTTCTTTCTTTGTCTAATAATTTTATTTCTATAAAACCCATCAAGGTAGCCAGCAGCTGACCGAGAACGATTGAAATAACGACAAGTACAAGAGAAAATAGCCATTGCTTCTCTAAAGCTCGACTTAAGGCTATATTAAGACATCCGGTTGGATCAAAACGATTAAGCAAAAACCAAATTGCGGCAAAAACCACTGCACCAGGAATAAAAATCGTAACTATTATATCATATCCAATTGATAGCATTTAAGGCTCCAATCTAGAATACTTTTGGGCATGGCATGTACCAGTTCATTTGCGAACAAAAAGTTCGTTTAGTGTTCATGCTGGGAATATTAGACGACGATTGTTGTGCATTTTGATGATCTGTTGAGCCCAAGTCCCAAAGAAAAGTAATTCGCTGTAGAATATAATATCACAATGCCCATGGATTATCCAATATGTATGAGATCCATTGCATTCATTAACATGGAGATCATTTCTAGAAAATTGTAATTTATACTTGACAAAATGTACGGTATAGCGTACATTGGGGCGGAGCTTGGAGCAGGGGGGTGCTATGAAGCTCATCAACCACATCAAGCAGCACCGGGCGAGGCTGGATCTCACGCAGCAGGAGCTGGCGGAGCGGGTAGGTGTGCGGCGTCAGACGATCATCGCCGTCGAGAAGCGGCAGTACGTGCCGTCTGCGCTCCTCGCCTTCAAGATCGCACGGGCGCTCGGTATGAAGGCCGATGAGCTGTTCGAGCTGGTTGGGGACAAGAAGAAGCGGAAGAAGAAGTGATCAAGCGCCCAAAAACTACAACGAGCGGAGGGAAGAAGAGATGAAAACCGAGATGGATGTCATGAACATGGACGAGCGGCAGGAGATTGCGTGGCTCAGGGCGAACCGGTCAACGCTCATGATAGTCGGTGCCGTCTGGATAGGCATCATCGTGTGGGAATTCATACAGAACAGAACACCGTACTTCATGATTACGATGGTGCCGGTATTCGCGTTCATCCGTTTTGCATTCTATAAGAGCTACATGCGCCTCAGGTAACTATGCCGCCCGGTAAGACGAACCGTCTCATACCATCCAATGCCCTGGATTTCTTAAAGATACCGCAGCACGGTCGATGCATGGCATGTTTTATGCCCTTTTCAGCATGAGAGGTGATTCGTATGAAGAGGCAGCTGACACTACTGATGGTCCTTGCAACATTGCTCATATATGCGTGCATTGACGAAAGCTCGTTCCTCCGGCCCGGCGGAGGGCTCTCCAACGAGGAGCGGGAGGAACTGGTACGGGCACAATGCCAGATCGTGGCTGCGGCGGTGGAGGCGTTCGCCGGCGGGAACGATGACAACTACCCGGAAGATGTTTCAATAGATACGACCGAGGCCGGGCAGACACTGGTCGATCTCCTGCCGGATGGCACACTACTCCCGAATGCATTCACCGGGCAGGACACTGAGCCGGTGGACCACCGGGCCGAAAGTCCCGGTGAAATCGGGTACGAGCCGCTCTACCGGGGATGTGGCATCAATCCCGGGTACACCATCACCGGCTACGGTGCGGATTCGATCATCGTCGAGATCTCGAATATACCTGCACTCGAGGATTCCGTGCGTGCGAATTGCCTGCGGGTCCAGGCGGCAGCCGACGCGTTCGCCGCGCAGAACAACGATATCTACCCGCAGGATGTTGATGTGGACATGACGCCCGCCGGTGATACAGTCATCGATCTCCTTCCCGGCGGATCCTACCTCGTAAATCCCTTCACAGGCATGGTCACTGAGCCGGTCAATCACCAGGCGAGTTATCCCGGCCAAACGGGCTATGTACCGATTATCGGCACCCATCCGGTGCACGGTCCGGGTGTCTGTGTCGGCTATACGATCACGGGTGTGGGGAGGGTGCCGGATGCATTGATCGTCATAATCGAGTATCGCCTGGATGAGGAGTGACGCCGGGGCGAAGCGCTGGCTGTATGGGATTCACAAGTAGCAGGTAGCGCACGCCGCTATTATAGCCACCAGTCGGGATACCACTCCGGCCACCATTCCGGTTCCTCGGGATCTTCCTGTGGATCCCAGTGTCCGATGAAGCTTGGAACATACTCCTCGACCTTATAGAACCAGAATTCACTGAAGATGCATCCGGACAGGCAATCCCCCCAGGCATCGCGGAACAGATAGTAGAAGCAATCGAGTGTTCTATGCGGGTAGATATTAGGGGAGTCGCCGATCCGGGGACATACGTGCGCGGTTACAAAGCCGGGTAGTGTCTCGTAGAACTCGATCAACCGCCACGGATTCAGGCGGCCGTCGAAATAGAGATTGAAATCACCGCCGAAAACCGGGCGTACCTCGTTCAATCCATACGTCGCATTGAGCGAATCCCAGGCATGGTAGGTTCCGCCTTCGATCTTCTGTGTGGTGGTATCGTCGAAGGTAATGTAGAAACAGCTCGGTGGGGCCGGCGGGACGAAAGGGACTGTCAGGATAGGTACGTGCCGATTGCCGTATCTGTACCGGATGGCGCGAAGATCGTTCAGAATATGTACGGTGAGTGTTTCGGGTGCCGTGATCTCTCCCGAGAGGAAGAGGGCGATGAGCTCGGCCTCCTCGTACTGCCTCTCCGTGATGATATCGGGCTCGCAATCGCCCGAGCAATCCGTCGTGGAGGAGCACCCGAAAAACGGAAGCATGATGTAGATCGATATCGCAACCAGAGCCGAATCTCTCAAGAGAGCACGCATGACGGTCCTTCCTGCAATGGAGCCGATGTGGGGTCCGTACGCTTCTGCTGATAACGAAATCGCTGTTGGGCTTATCACCTATGAATATAGTTCATATTTCTTCGGATGCAAGCGGTGCCCGTTTGTTCATTCATAGGTTTTACGCGGAGTATTTCTGTGGTGGCACGGGAGCCCGCTCAGAACCGCATCCCTACATCGAATTGCCAGATCCCCGATGACTTCAGGTGCCAGGCGTAGTCGATCTTCAGGATCGCGCCCCTGATGGGGATGAAGTTGATGCCGCAGCCGAATCCGCTGTTCAGCTTCTCCGTGTCGAGGCCGTCGGGCTCGCTCCAGCAGGCACCGCTGTCGATGAAGATATGAAAATCGGAGAGGAACATCGGATTTCCGAGATCGGAGATGTCCCAGAAGTTGAGGGGTATGCAAAGCTCTGCACTCCCGAAGATGGAATTCGCGCCGGAGAAGATGCCGTAATCGTATCCCCTGATTGTTCGCTCGCCGCCGAGATGCTGAAGCAGTATGAGGGGGACGCGGCCGCGGGTGAAGACCCCGGCCCCGTTGAGATGCAGGAAGAGATGTTCGATCCTGAATGCGAACCGTCCCGTGAAACGGTACTGGAAGTTCTTGATCTTGGCTTCGTCCTGGAAGAGCCCCCAGTCCTTGCGTGAGGCGGTGAGCTTCATGCCGCGGCTCGGGTAGAAGTCGCGATCGAGCATGTTGAGCGTCACACCGACCTTTACCGTCGAGAAGGTGCCGAAGTGTGATTCGGGGATACCTCCGGTCCCCTGGCCGGCGAGCATCGTATCGGCTACATCGATCCAATCCATACCGGGTGAGACGGAGATATAGAAATAGTCCTGTATATTGAGCCGCAGGAGGAGCTCGGTCTGGAGGCGCCTGATATCTCCATCCACAAGCAGCGCCTGGAAATCGGGGAAGGGGTAGGAGTAATCCCTGAAGCTTGCGCTGAAGCCGAGCCCAAAACGGGGTGTGTCGAGAAAGAACGGCTTCGACCAGTGTGCCTTCAGTATCGTCGCACTCCTGAACAACGCCGAAATGTAGAGTCTCTCGTTCCTGCCGAACAGATTACTGTCCGAGAACTGGCCGCCGAAGCCCCACTCGTTCTCTATGTTGCGGCTGATCAGCGGCCTCAGGTGCATCGTTTCGGCCTCGGTGACGACGAGGAATATCCGCACGAGGTCCTCTCGCTGGCCGCCGAATATGCGGAGCTCGGCGCGCTCGATGCCGGAGAGGCGCTCGAGGCGTTTGATCCCGTCTTCGATACGCACCCGTGAGAACGGTTCACCTTCGTTGATCCGTAACGCCCAGAGGATCAGCTCGAGCTGTGTCTTGCGGTTACCGATCACGGCGATCCCCTCGATCGTCTTCCCCTCGGCCATATCCGCTTCGGCCGCCGCACGGGAAGGGAGGTCGTCCTGATCGGAACGGGATAATCCGTGGACCGTCGATGCATCGTAGAAGCGAGATGATCCGTGGACCTCCGATGCATCGCAGAAACGAGCTGATTTGTGTACTTCCGATGCATCGCAGGCGCCGTTGAGAATGATTACCGGCAGCGATGCGAGGAGAATAATGAATGTGAACCGGCAGCGCCGCATCGTGAATCCGTCCTTTCGAATTGCACTCAGAGTACCGGACATCGGTGCGATGGTCAATTTATTTGTGGTTGTCACCCCCATGCATATACAGTAAGATTCGCCCCGTATCTGATTAGCTACCGTTCACATGCAGCAGGATAACGGGTGAAGATCCGGTGGGTATTTACTGGGAGATGTTCGTAACATTTCTGAGGATCGGGGTCCTCGGCTTCGGCGGTGGACCGGCCTTCATCCCGCTCATCGAAAAGGAGGTCGTGCATCACCATGGCTGGCTTACGATGGAGGAGTTCATCGATGTCCTGGCGATGGCCAACACACTTCCCGGTCCGATCTCTACGAAGCTTGCGCTCTGCGTTGGTCTGAAGATGGGAGGTGCGACGGGTGCGGTCGTCTCCCTCGTCGGTCTCCTGCTTCCCTCATCGATCGCCGTGATCGTGATAGCACTCTTTTACTACCGTTACCGCCACCTGCCCACGGTGCAGGGGATCGTGCGCGGTGTGCGGCCGGTTGTCGTTGCGCTTCTCATGGTGGTTGTTGCCCATGTCGCCCCGAGGTCGGTCCTCACCTGGGATACCTTTCTGATCGCCCTCGTAACGTTCGTCGTCGTCTTCTATTTCAGGATACATCCGGCGATTACGATACTCTGCGCGGCTGCAATAGGCCTCCTGTTTTACCGTTAATCTGCATGCATTCGGTACAATTCGATCTTCTCCACCTGCATTGTGAAACGGTGGAATGAAACTAAGACCTTGAAATGGATTTCGATGAACGGGCATACATGGTCGATCCGTACCGGACGGACTTTACGGCCCGGGTCCGGGAGGTGATCGATGCGGGAGAGGGGATAACGGCGGTCTATCTGGACCGTACGTACTTCTATCCCGTCTCCGGCGGTCAGCCGGACGACAGGGGGACCCTCGGCGGCCGGGAGGTAACCGGGGTTACCGAGGATGAGCGCGGTGTGCGTCATCTCGTGGGAGGGGGGCTCGAGCCGGGTGCCGAGGTGGAGGGGCACATCGACTGGACGCGGCGTTTCGATCACATGCAACAACACTCTGGGCAGCATATCCTCTCGCGTGTCTTTGTCGATGCGCATGGGCTCTCGACGGTGGGGTTCCACCTGGGGGAGCGCACCTCTACGATCGATCTCGATGGCGATATCGACTCGCCCGAGGCGCTCGCTTCGGTCGAGTGCCTGGTGAACGAGCTCATCTGGCGGGATATGCCGATCGGCGATCGCATCGTCGGCCGGGAGGAGTACGAGCGGCTCCAGGAGGAGCAGACGGGTCCCGGGATGACGGTACGCTCGAGGCTCCCCGAGGGTGTCGAACGGATCCGTCTCGTCGAGGTCGAGGGGGTCGATACCACCACCTGCTGTGGCACACACTGCCGCTCGAGCGGTGAAATCGGTCTCATAAAGATCCTTGGCACGGAACGGGTGCGCCAAACGGTACGTGTGGAGTTCATCTGTGGCGGACGTGCGCTCAGCGACTATGCCGAGAAGCATGAGCTCGTCTCTTCCCTGGCACGCGGATTCACCACGGACTGGCAGGAGCTCCCAACGATCGTCGCAAAGACGGTCGATGAGAACAAGGAGCTCAGGAAGGCGCAGGAGGCGCTGAGGCGCGAGCTCTCGGGATTCAGGGCGGGGGAGCTTGCGAAACCGGTGGCAACGATCGCCGGGATCGATATCATCCGGAGGGTCATGGAGGAGGATATCGGATCGTTACGTGATATGGCGTTCTCCATGCGGGAGGAGGGAAGACGCGTAATCCTCTTCGGTGTTTCGGGATCGAAGCCGGGTCTGCTCTTCGCCTGCTCACAGGATCTGACGCTCGATATGGGGGAAGTTATGCGGCGGAGTGCCCCGCTCATGGAGGCCCGTGGCGGTGGGGGAAAGGACTTCGCCCAGGGGGGCGGTGGTGATGCGCAGCGTATCGATGCTGCACTCGATGAGGCGGAGCGTGCGGTGAGGGAGGCGCTCGAATGACGGACGGACGGTGGGACGAGGGGAGAGCCCGGCGGGAGGAGATGGTCTCCCGGCAGATCGCAGCCCGGGGCGTTAGGGATGAGCGGGTGCTGGAGGCGATGCGGAAGGTGCCGCGGGAGGCGTTCATCCGTGAGGAGGATCTCGAGCTCGCATTCTTCGACGGCCCTCTCTCGATCGGCTCCGGTCAGACGATCTCGCAACCGTACATCGTGGCATACATGACCGAGATACTCGAGCTGCGCGCCGAGGACCGGGTGCTCGAGATCGGAACCGGGAGCGGTTACCAGACTGCCGTTCTCGCCGAGCTCGTGCGGGAGGTCTACTCAGTCGAGTGTGTCGATGTGCTCGCCGAGCGTGCAAAGAAACGCCTGCTCGATATGGGATACGAGAATATTCACTTCCGTATGGGTGACGGCACCGATGGGTGGCCCGAGGCGGCACCCTTCGATGCGATCATGGTGACGGCCGCACCCGGCAGGGCTCCCGAGCCCCTCATCGAACAGCTCGCCGACGGCGGCCGGATGATCATCCCCATCGGGATCTTCGAGCAGTATCTCTACCTCTTCACGAGGAAGGGGGATGAGGTGGAGAGGCAGGCGCTCATCGGCGTCCGTTTTGTCCCGATGACGGGGAAGCTCGATCGGGGTGATCGGTGATACCAGAGATCCGCAGTTGTTGAATGTCGGCCGGGGAGTGCGAGGTGATCGGTGATACCAGAGATCCGCAGTTGTTGAATGACGGCCGGGGAGTGCGGGGTGATCGGTGATATCAGAGATCCACAATTGTGAAACGGCTGCGGGGCAGACCGTGTGGTATGGGTGGTGATTTGAAGAACCGAGGGCGAGACGATGATCGGATACCTTCACCATGAACTTTTCACGAAGCATCTCGAAGGCTACCCGCATGTCGAAAGACCCGAGCGTGTCAAGGCGATCCTCGCACAGATCAAGCGAAGCTCCATTGCGGGATCCGTATCCTTCATCGAGGCGGAACCTGCCGAACGGGCCTGGCTCGAGCGGGTTCACGACAGGCGTTACGTCGAGGGTATCCTCTCGCTGGAGATCGATGATGCCGTTGTACTCGACTGGGGAGATACGGTAGCCACACCCGCCTCCCCGCAGGCCGCTCTCTATGCCGCAGGCGCAGGCGTGCAGGCGGTACGGATGGTGCTCGAAGGGAAGCTGACGTCGGCCTTCTGCGCCGTCCGGCCTCCCGGGCATCATGCCGAACCCAACCGTGCGATGGGCTTTTGCATATTCAACAATATCGCCGTTGCCGCGGCCGATCTGCTCGAATCGGGCGGGCTCGAGCGTGTCGCCATCGTCGACTGGGACGTTCATCACGGAAACGGCACGGAGCGGATGTTCGTCGAGGACGACAAGGTCCTCTATATCAGTCTCCACCAGTATCCCCACTATCCCGGGACCGGCCACGCCGACACGGTCGGGGAGGGCCGCGGGACGGGATTCAATCTGAATATCCCGATGGGCGTTGGTGCCGGTGACGAAGAGTACCTCGAGGCCTTCCAAGAAACGATCGTGCCGGCCCTCGACGACTTCAAGCCCCAGTTCGTACTCATCTCAGCCGGTTTCGATGCGCACGGGGATGATCCCCTCTCAGGCACGCTGCTTACGGGCGAAGCCTACGGAGCAATGACGGAGATACTCTGCACGGTTGCCCGGCGCCATTGCAGCGGCAGAATCGTTTCGTTCCTCGAGGGGGGATACGATACCGACGTACTCGCACAGTCGGTCGAGACGCACATGACCGCACTGGTCGCGTGTGCGGGCGGGCAGGGCTGAGTGGCCGGAAAGAGCTCGCCGTGGATGAGGGATCCATGGCGCCGGAACACCGGGCAGGATATTTATCGTGTGTATGTGTGGTAGCGCCGGGCGGCCGGATGGGGCTTCGTCAGCAACAGCGTATTATAATCCCAGGAACAGTTGATGCTCCTCAGAGCGGCTCTCGTTTACCGAGGTCACGCGTATGGCGGGCTTGTCGACGACGGGACACTTGGTCTCGCAGATTCCGCACCCGATGCACAGCTCCGGCTCGACGACCGGTTTCTTGAGGGTGAAGCGGTTCCCCTCCTTGTCCCGTGCCTACTCCTCGATAAAGACGATCGCCTTGTCCGGCACGGGGCAGTGTTCCTCGCAGACGATGCAGTTCCGCCCGAGAAAGTAGGGGATGCAGCGGTTCTTGTCTATGAAGGCGAGGCCGATCCGTATCTCCTTCTTCTCCTCGACCGTGATCTCCCGTATGGCACCGGTGGGGCAAACCTGCGAGCAGAGGTTGCAGTTGTATTCACAGTAGCCGAGCCGCGGCACCAGGATCGGCGTCCACAGCCCCTCGGCACCCGCCTCGGAGAAGGTCGGCTGGAGGCCGTTCGTGAGGCAGACCTTCATGCATTCTCCGCACTTGACGCACGTCTTGACGAACTGCTCCTCGGGGATCGCACCGGGGGGACGAATAAGCAGCGGATGCGTCCGCTTGCGGTGACCGCCGATACCGACCGCCGGTACGGCGACGAGGGCCGCCAGGCCGCTCGTCAGTATCCAGCGGCGCTGGAGATCGACATTGCCGCTTCCTGTCCGTACCGTCGTGGGATGGATCGTGACGGCCTCGGCGGGGCAGACGTCCCGGCAGTTGAAGCAGGTGAGACACTCCCTGCTCGCCCAATCGCCTGCGGGAAACGGTGTCGCATCCCCCTGGCAGGAGACGTTGCACTTCTGGCAGGAGATACATTTCTCACCGTCCACATCGACACGGGCGAGTGCCTGCTTTGTGCCGATCAGACCCAGGAGCGCTCCCAGCGGGCAGAGGTAGCGGCACCAGAACCGGGGTGCCAAGAGGCTCAGGCCCAGCACGATTGCAAAGAGTACACCGACCAGGATCATCTGCAGGAACACCGGCTGCTCGAATGCGAGCACCGTTCCGATCATTGCCGAGTAGACCGCATCCAGTGCCGGTGAGATGCCGGGGATCTGGAGGGCGTAAGTGAACTCGAAGAAGGAACGTACCATCTTGTTCACGACCGGATTGAATCCGATCGCCAGCGAGCGGATGGTGAGCGAGATGGGATCGAGAAAACCAGCGGCGTTCCAGCCGAAGACTGCCGCCACCAGTATGAATACGAGGATATAGTACTTGAGGGGCCTGAATCCCGGATACCGTCCCTCCGACAGTGAGAGCTTGAGCCTGCGCATCCTGAAGTAGCCGATCGCCGTATTCAGCGTGCCCAATGGGCAGACCCAGCCGCAGAAGACGCGCCCGAAGAGAAGGGTGAGCGCGATGGTGGCGAGCGAGAGCAGGAATATGAGCCGCACCGTATGGGCCGTCAGCAGCGAGCTCAGTGCGATCAGGGGATCGAAGTCCAGGAAGAACCGCACGGGGAGGCCGAGCTCGTTCTTGCCTTTGTATTCCGTTTGAATGAAGAGAAAGAGGAAGAGGATGAGAAAGACGATTTGGGAGGCTCTCCGTAGATTCTTCATTCCGTCCTATCCGGGCACGATCGGCTGGAATCGTTCACTACTGAAGTACACTCAACTGAGCTCGATCGCCTGGTACCCCTCGCTTTTGAAGTCACGGTGCCCCAGCCCCCGCTCCTCCGCCATTCCGAGATGCGGAAACTCCGCCGGATCCTTGCCAAAGAGGGTGATACCGAAGGCGTCGATCTTGACGGGATCGATGCTGGCGGCCACCGTATCCAGCTTCGTGACATCCTTCAGGCTTCCGCCCTGCGGGCCGTGCGCCTTGAGTATGCGTACGGCATCGAGGATATGGAGCGTCGGCTTGAAGTATGCGGTGAGGTCCACGATACTTTCCCCGAGCTTCTGATGCAGGAGGTCGCGTTTACCGCCGATCAACCCCATCATGTTCTTCATCGAAAGGGTAACGCCCGAGAGTCCGTGATGCTTGGCGATGGGAATATTTACAATTTTATCCGCCTCGATCGCTTCCCTGAATACTTCCCATTTCTTGAGGACACCGCCGCCGAGATCCACCTTCACGAACTTCCGTTTTTCCATGTGCATGACATCTGCGCCCGCCTTCTTGGCGGCGTCCTTGATGCCGCTCCGCTTGTAGGTCCGCCGGGCGTCATTGCAAGCGTTGTCGGCAACGATCACCTTCTTGGCCCCGGCCTCCAGGACCATCCGCACAACCGCTGCAACGACATCCGGATTCGTCGTTGCGGCCTGCTGGGGTGTGCGGTCCCACGAAATGTTGGGCTTCACGAAGACGACGTCGTTTTTGGCGATGAAGGATCCCATGCCGCCGAGGAGCTCGACCGCCTTCCGGACGGTGGCGGCCGGATCGGCACCGTGTACGACGGCGAAGAGCGTCTGTTCCTCTTCGGGACGCAACAGCGAGGCGAGGCCGCGCACCGGCATGAGGCACCCCGCGGCACCGGCCCCCATGATGCGTAAAAAGGTTCTTCTATCGAGCATCGTGATCCGTACCTTTCATATTCTGTACATGCCGGCCGGCCGATTGTTCCGCAAAAGCTTCATCGGCGGCGGGGCCGGCATTGTTACATACGTGTTAACATTCACCAATTCTTTGTAGGAATATACGACTACCTTCTTGCAACGTAAAGACAAAACGATTACCTTCACTGCAAGTTGCACTGACCATTGGCCGATGAAGGTGAGTCATGAATGGATTGTCGTTTCATCCGAAGGCATTTTACCGGAAGTTCGATTCCCTGCTTACACAGATCGGGCGGAAGACACGGGCGCGGGAGATACTGCCCCTCGTCCTGGACGAGCTCGTCCGGTCCTTCGGTGAGGACCTCAAGATATCGAGCGGCTGCATCTACATGCTTCGGCAGAAAGCTTTCAAGCTGATCGAGGGTCCCACGGGGGATATGGATGCGGACTGGCCAGAAACCGTGCCGGTCGACGACAGGGTGATCGAGCTCCTCCTCGAGCACAAGAGCTATATCTTCAACGCGGCGGTCGTCCCTCCATGGGGGCTGGAGAGTGTGGCGATCGTCGTGGGGGAGGAGAATCAGTACCTGATGGTCTTCAGGTTACGCCGAGGGTGGGAACGGGAGACCCTCGAGTTCTCCCTGAACACCATCCGCAGCACCCTGAACCTCAGCAGGTCGATGTCCCGGTTCAAGGCCGATCTCGAAGAGGCGAACGAGATACAGAAAAGCTTGCTGCCGAGGGAGAATCCTAAATTCGATGGATTCGATATCGCCGGCCGGTCGGTGGCGGCCGAGCTCGTCGGCGGCGATCTCTACGATTTTCACCACTTCGACGAGCGGGTGCTCGGAATCGCGGTCGGTGATGCAAGCGGCCATGGACTCCCCGCCGCACTCATGGCCCGTGATGTCATCACGGGGCTCAGGATGGGAGCCGAGCGGGAGATGAAGATCTCGGGGGTGATCCGCAAGCTCAACCATGTCATCAACAGGAGCTTTCTCTCGACCCGCTTCGTCTCGCTCATCTACGGCGAGCTCGAACACAACGGAACCTTTGTCTATGTCAATGCGGGCCATCCTCCACCGCTCCTCGTCAAGGAGCACGGGATCGTAGAGCTCAAGGTGGGTGGAACGATCCTCGGTCCGGTGGCGGATATCGCCTACAAGCGGGGATTCGCCTTTCTCGATCCCGGCGATACGCTGATCTTCTTTACCGACGGAATCATCGAGCGGGCCGATCCGAACGGTGAGCTTTTCGGCAAGGAGCGCCTGAAAGAGTATATGAAATGGGTACGGAATGAACCGGCCCATGCAATCGTCGAGAAGCTCTTCGCCACATTGCTGGTCTACGGGAAAGGGGACAAGTGGCGTGACGACGCCACGGCGGTTGTCGTCAAGCGTACGCAGTGAGCGCCCGGGCGGTCCGGATCAAGGGTTTGGATGCGGATCGTCGATTCAGTGTTCCGGTGGGCTCTCCAGAAAGCGGTCGATCCTCCCCGCAATCACATCACGCGCACTTCTGAACGCCGCCAGCCGGTCATCCTTCGATCCTTCGGCGGCCGCCGGATCGAGGATATTCCAGTGCTCTGAGACCGGATGCCCCGGAAAAACCGGACAGGTATCGCGGGCATCGTCGCAGAGGGTGATCACGTAGTCGAAGCGTTCATCGATGAACTCGAGCATGCCCTTGGGGACGGCGCCGGTGATGTCGATCCCGATCTCGCCGAGCACCTCGACCGCAAGTGGATGGACGCTCGTCTTCGGGTTCGAGCCGGCGCTGTGGACATCGAACCGGTCCTCCGCCTGAGAGCGCATGAGCGCCTCCGCCATCTGGCTTCGCGCCTGATTGCCGGTACACAGAAAAAGCACCTTGTATTTCTTGGCTGTCATAGGTATTCTTTAATTTTTCAATATAAACGATACATAAACGATAATCGACAAGCCAGTACAGAGTAAACGATAACGTATTAAGGTTAAGGAGACATCGGAGGTTTCGCGATGAAACGGAGTGTGAAGGCGAAAGAATTATCGGCCGGTAAACTGAGATGGCGATGCCCGATTTCGACGTTCGATTTCAAGACGACCAGGGAGCTGAAACCCTGTCTGGATATCATCGGGCAGGACCGTGCACTCAATGCGATCAAGATGGGGCTCAATCTCCGGCATCGGGGGTACAACATATTCATCACAGGCCTCGTAGGAACGGGCCGCACAACGACGATCAAGCACCTTCTCGAGAGGCTCGAGAAGAAGGAGCCGATACCGCCGGATATGTGCTACATGAACAATTTCAAGAACCCGAACACACCTCATTACTACGAGCTCGATGCGGGGAAGGGTACACAGCTCGCAAACGACATGGATGGCCTTCTCGAGGAGCTCAAGAAGAAGATACCGGCTGTCTTCCGTGACGATTACTACAAGGAGCGGCGGAAGAAACTCGTCGAGGAGATACAGGCGAAGCAGAAGAGGATCATCTCCGCCTTCGAGAAGAAGATCGGCAAGGAAGGCTTCACCATGATCCGGATCCAGACTGGTCCGATCATCAGACCCGAGCTTGTGCCGGTCGTCGAGGGGAACGCATTGAACTTCCAGCAGCTCGCCCAGCTCGTCGATGAGGGAAAGTTTCCCAGGGAGCGTTTCGAGAAACTCCGTGAGGCCTACGAGAGGCTCTCCGAAGAGTTGGGGCATGTGTATTTGAAGGTGAAGGAGCTCGAGAGAGAACTCAACCAGAAGCTCGAGAAACTCAACTTCGATACCGTTCAGCCGGTTATGCACGAGTCGATACATGAGATCGACCAGCGTTACAAGAATGAGCGTCTCTCGAAGGTGCTCGCCGAGGTCGAGAAAAACCTCATCGGAAAGCTCCATCTCTTCCAGGCCGGGGAGCAGGAGGAGTCATCGAACGAGAAACAATTGCCCATGCAGGTTCAGGGTGTGGAGAGGGATCCATTCAGGGAATTCAGGGTTAATGTCGTCGTCGATAACTCGGATACGAAGGCACCGCCCGTGATCATCGAGAACTTCCCCACCCTGCGGAACCTCTTCGGTGTCATCGAACGGGATTTTGCCTACGGTGGTTTCACGAGGGCGGATCATATGAGCATACGCGCGGGGTCCTTTCACCGCGCCAGCGGGGGGTATCTGGTGCTGAATGCCCTCGACACCCTCATGGAGCCAGGTGTATGGCAGATACTCAAGCGGACCCTGAAATCCGCCGAGGCACTCATCCAGAGCTACGATCCGTTCAGCCTTCTCGGTTCGGCGATCAAGCCGGAGCCGATGGATATCCGTGTCAAGATTGTGATGATCGGGGATGCATACATGTACTATCTCCTCCAGGCGTATGATGAGGATTTCAAGAAGATTTTCAAGATACGCGCTGACTTCGATAACGAGGTCGACAAGAGGAAGAACATAATCATGCAATATGCCGGCTTCGTCAGGGCGCTCTGCGACCGGGAGCAGATCCAGTGCTTCGACCGCACCGGTGTGGCGGCAATCGTCGAATACGGTGTGCGCCTGGCGGGCCGGCAGAACAAGCTCTCGACACGCTTCAGCGAGATCGCCGATCTGATCCGGGAGTCCGATTACTTCGCCCGAACGGCGAAGAGCAAGTTGGTGCGCCGCGAGCATGTCGAAAAGGCTGTCAAGGCGCGGATCGATCGGGTTAATCTGATCGAGGAAAAGATACAGGAGCGGATCGACGAGGGCACACTCATGATCGATACGAAGGGTGCCGTCGTCGGACAGGTGAACGGACTCTCGGTGTACTCACTCGGGGATTACATGTTCGGCCGTCCCTCGCGGATCACCGCACGAACCGCCCTGGGAAACTCCGGTGTGATCAATATCGAGCGCGAGGCCGACCTCAGCGGCCGCACACACAGCAAGGGAGTTCTGATTCTGGCAGGATATCTCAGGGGAAAGTACGGGAGCGAGCACCCGCTCGTGATGAGCGCCAGCCTCGCCTTCGAGCAGTCCTACGGCGGCGTCGACGGCGACAGTGCCAGTTCCACGGAGGCGTACGCGATCATCTCGAGCCTGACGGATCTCCCGATCAGGCAGGATATCGCAGTAACGGGTTCGATAAACCAGAAGGGCGAAATACAACCGATCGGCGGTGTAAACGAGAAGATCGAGGGATTTTACAAGGTATGCAAGGCGCGGGGGCTCAAGGGCACCGAGGGAGTGATCATTCCCACGCGTAACATCCAGGATCTCATGCTGCACGATGAGGTCATCGGCGCGGTCAAGAAGGGAAAGTTTCATATCTATCCGATCGAACATGTCGATGAGGGCATTGCAATTCTTACAGGCGTACCGGCGGGGCGGAAGTCGAAGACGGGTAAGTACCCCGCAGGAACCGTCAACGCACTCGTGAAGGATCGATTGATCGAGATGGCGACTCAATGGCGGCAGTTCGCGAAGGAGAGCAAAGGAGAGGGTCATGCCTGAAATAAGACAGAATCCCGCCACCAAGGAATGGGTTATCATAGCGACCGAGCGGGCGAAACGCCCCGAGGACTTCGTTGCCGAAGAGGAAGAATACACCATTCCGGATTATCTCGAGGACTGCCCGTTCTGCCCCGGCAACGAGGATAAGACACCGCCCGAAATCATGTCGTACGGCGACGGCAACGGGAATTGGACGCTCCGGGTTGTGCCGAACAAGTTTCCCGCACTCGTACCGCACGTGCTGGGCGAGCGTGAGGAGGATTTCGATTTCTTCCGCCGCATGGACGGGCTGGGCCAGCATGAGGTCATCATAGAAACACCCAAGCATAACGAGTCCTTCGGGACGATAGACGATGCGAAGGCGCTCGAGATCGTCACCGCATACCGTGAGCGGTACCTCGCCCTGAGTGAGGATAAACGATTCAAGCTGGTCAAGATATTCCGTAACCAGGGAAAGGCGGCGGGGACATCGCTCGAGCATCCCCATTCGCAGATCGTCGCCACACCGGTCGTTCCTCTTCATATCAGGCACCGTCTGGAGGAGGCGACCAGGTATTACGATAATCACGGCAAGTGTGTCTTCTGCCGGATGATCGAGATGGAGCGGAAGGAGGGCGAACGGATCGTCATGGAAGAAGACGGGTTCGTTGTTATCCAGCCGTTTGCCGCGAGGGTTCCGTTCGAAACCTGGATCCTTCCGCTTGACCACCATGCAACCTTCGGAGAGATTCCGGAGCAGGAGCTCAAAGGATTCGCCAGGGCCCTCAACCGCATTCTCGGGCGCCTGATGAGCATCCTGCACCAACCCGCCTATAATCTCGTTGTCCGTACAGCACCCAGCGGGGAGGAAGGGGAGGAGTACTACCACTGGCACGTTCAGATCATTCCGAGACTTACTACTCCTGCGGGTTTCGAGCTGGGTACCGGTGTCTACATCAACACCGCTCTTCCCGAAATAACTGCCGCCTTCACGCGCGAGTCATAGTGGCGCACGAGTAGCGCTCTCGAGGAGGAATTAATGAGGAGACAATCATGTTCGGTCGTGGCGATTCTTGCGCTCTGTGCCATCTCTGTATATCCGGGGTGTGGCGACAGGAAAGACGAGGTGCTTCCCGATGTCCAGACGGGGGTCAATCTCGTTGTTAATCCGTCGTTCGAGGAGTGGGACAGGAGCCAGCCCGTTGGCTGGAAGCTCAAGCATTTCTCGGGTGAGGGCGAGAACATTAACATGTTCGGAAGGTCAACCAAGGAGAGCGTGACTGGAAGGTTTTCATATTACCTCCGGGGCCTTTTCAACACGGAGAAGTGGATGGTTCTCACACAGCGGCATCCGGTCATTCCCGGTTATCGCTTGGATTTCGCGGCACAGATCAAGTCAGTGAATATCAAACGCAACAGGGACCAGGAGGACAACGCGAACATCTATGTGCGTTTTCTCGATAGGGACGGCAACCGTCTGAGCGACCGGTACTATGCAGATTCCTATACGCATCACCGCCTGGGCACGAGCGATTGGAGGCGGAATTGGAAACGGACCGATATTCCAAAGGATGCGCGTTTCGTCGAGATCGGCCTTATCAATCAAATGACCGGATATCTCTACTTCGATGATGTCGAGCTCGTAGTCACCGAGCCGTTGCCGTGGAAAAAGAAAAAGACCGATCATGTCGATTTCTATTACCTCGAAGGTCACCCCTTCCCCGAGGGCTCGATCGAAAGGGAGGCCCAGTTGATCGACGGGTACGTTCGTAAGCTCGATCTGAAGCTCGAACAGAGGATAAGCTATTACTATTACCCCTCGGAAGAGAGGTTTAACGAGATCTATAACACTAAGAAATATAAGCAGGTGGTCAGTTACAAGATGAGGGCGCTCCATACCGTCTCTCCCTTCGAGAATCAAATGATCATCCCCCTCGTCATTTTCGATATGGGTACGCCGCCGTTCGGGCTCGCAGAGGGTCTCACCCTGACGCTCAGGGCACCGCACGATGGCCTCGATCTGCACATGATGGCCAAGGAGTACTTGATCGCCAAAAGGATACCGGCTCTGTACAAGGTGCTCACGAGGAAAGCCATGCAGGATGTAAAATTCAGTATTACGGTTCCCGCATGGGCCTCGTTCATCACCTATATCATTGACAGGTACGGTATGGAGATGTTCAAGAAGCTCTATTCCGAGAGTAGCGAGATCGAGGAAGCCGGTCCCTTCAACGATGTATTCAAGGAACTCTATCAGAAGGATTTCCCGGTGGTCGATCGTGAGTGGAGGCTCTTTGTTCTTCGATACCAACCCGAAGCCGGTGATGGAACGGAAGCCCCGGCGGAGCGGGAGGGGAACACTGTTGAGTGAGGGGTTCGTCTACTGTCCGTTGTGCAGCCATGCGCTCGAGCGTATCCCGGATGAGGGGCAAGCCAGGATGAAATGCCCCGCATGTGGATTCATACACTACCGGAATCCGGCGCCCGCCGTGGGGGTGATCATGCTGGACGGTGCGCGTGTGCTGCTCGTGAAGAGGCGTTTCGATCCGTATAAGGGTAAATGGGCGATACCGTCCGGGTTCATCGAGTACAATGAGGATGTACGGGAGACGGCCGTGCGGGAGGTTCGGGAAGAGACCGGGCTCGAAATCGAGATCGTAGCCCTCCATGCAGTCGAGTCGTGTTTCGATGATCCCCGCGGGAATACACTCCTCGTGCTCTACACCGGCCGGATCACGGGTGGGGCGCTCAGAGCGGGTGACGATGCCGCCGATGTCGGCTATTTCCCGCTCGATGCACTTCCAGAGATCGCCTTTGAGGCACACCGCCGGGTGCTCGGCGACCTCGCCCGTTCCCTCTAGAAGGGATCGGGTACCTCAAACTCCATTTCCACCAGCACCTGCAGGATAATGCAGGCTGTCCAGTTGAAGGTGATCCTTTCTCCGGGTTCTATCGGGGGAGAGATACTCTCGTTCTCTATCCTGAATATCAGCTCCACCGTTTGTTCGGTGGTTCTGTATATATCGATGGCATCATCAATAAGTCTTATTCCATTAGAATTGAGATTTACGGGTGTCCTGGTGTCGAGCGCGGCCCTGATCGATTGGGGTGTATAGTTTACGAGTATTTCGGGTCCATCGGGGGAAGGGAGCGTCCGCTCGACGGTTATCAATCCGCTTATCGTCCAGTCATGGCCGGGATCGGCGAAATCCGTCACTTCGTAATGGGCCCGTACGATCAGGATGTCGACGATATCCTCACGGGAGGCATCGTTTTCTTCGAGTATCTCGTCGAGCTCGTCGCCGAGTATTACGGTCGCATCGTCGACGAAATCGGCGCTATCGTCGTCGTGCGAGAAATCGCCGCACGTGCTGTTGGTGAGCACGAGCTCGATTATCTTGTCTTCCATGATGCAGCCCGGTGCGAGCAGCATCGTGCCCAGGAACGTCAACACCAGAATGATTGTCGTTTTACTTTTCATGACTTCACACTCCTGATCCTCTCTGTTACATGCCGAAGGCAATCCCGAAAGAGAAACCGAACATGTTTGCGATGTTGATCTCGCCGTGTATATTGGCGAAGGCAAGATTCACGCCGAGACCCAGTGTGAAGTGGGCCGTGGTCGTGGGATCGAAATCGACATCGATCAATTCTTTTTGCCCCTCCTCTTCGCCCTCCACCTCGCTTTCGTAGCTGACGTTCATGGAGAACCTGTCGATGGAGAGTCCCGTATAGGGTTCGAAGTAGACGATTCCCCCACCGAGACGCTTGCTCGCCTGTACGCCGAAGGAAAAGGCGCTGCTATCGATCAGGTCTTCTCCGACCGAGAACTTCTGCCAGAAGAAGCCGCCGGCGATGTCAACGGGGAATGTCGGACCGAGGTACTGGGATATGCTGTGTCGCAGGCCGAATCCGAAGAGACTGAGATTGCCCAGCTCGGAATCGCTCACATCGAGGGCGAAGTAACGGATCAGGGCCTCCGTGCCGAAGACCGATCCGATACGGAGCTGCGGCGCTGCGATTGCGAAGGAGTGAAGATCGAATCCGCCGGGGAAGGCGAAATTCGTGCCCCCCATGCCTTCCATGATCGTTGCCTTGCCGGAGCCGACGATGGTCGGCGCAAGTGTCGACGGGTCGCCATCCAGCGGCTCGAAGTCGCCTTCGGCGGTCGCCCTGAATGTCTTGTCCTCATCACCGAAGATGACCGCCATGACGCGCACTTCGAGTTGGATGTGGAATCCTATCCTGGAAATGTGTGCGGAACGGAAGAGGCCGTCGTTGAGATTGGCACCGAATGCATCCGTAAGCGGCTGGAGGTAGCCGGTCGCGTTCTCGCCCGTGTAGGCCGAGATCTGGTCCTCGATCTGGGCCGATGCGGGCAAGCTGCAAAGGAGTACCAGGACAGCGACCCCTAGTCCCGTGTACAACCGGGCTGGTTTGTGCATGGCCGTGCTCCTTGTCTTGAATGTATGTAACGTATTACAAGTTGGTGTATTGTAAATGAAGACCGTTGTTCGTGTAAAGGTAAAACCGATTACGATGCTCGGTTTTTTGTTTTCTTGCGTTTCTCGATACGCCACACGACCGAGAAGACCGTAAGAAATCCTCCCCACACGAGGGCGCAGATGATAATCATCATGGCGATGGCGGATCCGGTCATGTGTCATATCCTTTCCCTGAAGCCTCGGCCACGCAGCGGCCTCCTCGATTATCTATTCCCGTCATCGGGGTCATAGCCTCACGCCCCTTCCCCGGTGGCCGATCCGGGTACGGTGACGTCCCGCTCGAAGAGCAGGCGGCGTATCGGTCCGTGCAGCACGATGAGCAGCACAACGAGCACACCCCACTGGAAGATGCACGTGCCGACACTGAAGGTACGGAACGGGTGCCACCAGCGCTCGGGATCGAATGAGAGGATCGCCTGGGTGAACCACCAGGTGAGCATGGCGACGAACTCGATCGGGATCAGGAACTTGACCGCTATATCGAAGGCCTTCCCGAGACGGATATCGTTGTCGGTGCTATCGACGAGCTCCACCCTGAAGCGCTCTACACCGTAGCCGATCACGGTGACGGCAAAGAAGAGGCCGCTCAGGAGCAGCCCGATTCCCCACACCCAGTCCTGGTTCTGGAAGAATGTGGGGCTCAGTGCCGAGGGAAGGCCCAGGCAGAAGCAGGCCAGCCCCACGATGACGATCCCCTTGCGTCTCGATAGCCCAAAGTCCATGACGATCCTCGTCCCGAGCTCGGTCATCGAGATCAGGGACGAGAGGGCGGCGATCGAGAGGGCGAGGAAGAAGATACAGAGGAATATACGCCCACCGGCGATCTGCTCGAAGAGCCTGGGAATCCAGATAAAGGTAAGCCCCGTGCTTACGGGTCCCGTGTCGGTGACAACGGTGCGTGCGGTCTCGAGGGGGAGTACTGCGAAGACGGTCGGGATGATGGCCATGGCGGCAAGGAGCGATGCCGAATTGTTACCGAGCCCGGCGAGGAAGGAATTTGCAATGATATCCTCGTTCTTACGCATGTAGACCGCATAGGTCAGAAGCAGACCCCAGCCGGCCCCCGTCGACCATGCGCTCTGTGAGAGCCCCTCGAGCCAGACCCGGTAGTTCAAAAGCTCCCGCCATCGTGGTTCAAAGAGGAAGTTGAGCCCCGCTGCGGCACCGGGGAGTGTTACCGCGCGGATCACGGCGATTACGAGAAGCGCAAAGAGTGTCGGAATCAAGAGTCGGTTCGCCCGCTCGATCCCCCGCACCACACCATGGTAGATGATCCAGGAGCTTGCGAGAATGGCGAGCAGATGGAAGAGGACCGGTTGCCACTTGGTGGCGTTGAATGCGGTCCAGTAGACGGTCGTCTCGGCGCCCCAGAGCCCGCCGCCGGGAATGCCGCCGCCCGGCGATATGATGTCGAGAAAGGAGGCCAGACAGAAGCGGAAGCACCACCCGGTCACGACACAGTAGTAGAAGGTGATGGCGAGGGTGCAGAATCCGACGAACCCTCCCATCCACGTGCGTTTGGGATTCATGCATCCGAATGAGCCGACCGCGCCCATCCTCGTCTTCTTGCCCATCCCGCACTCGACGATGAGCAGCGGTATCGACCAGAGGAAGAGAAAGAGGAACCAGGGGATGAGGAAGGGTGCGCCTCCGTTCTGTGCAACCACCCGTGGGAAGCGCCAGATGTTGCCCGTCCCTATCGCCATACCGAGTGCCGCCAGCAGCAGCGACCACCGGGATGTGAAGGTCTCTTTCAAGAACAACCCTTTCAGTCGATGAGTCGGATGTTGAACGTATCGCCCACCTCGATGCGGTCGACGACATCCATACCCCCGACGACCTTACCGACGATCGTGTAACGGCCGTTGAGGTGAGGTTGGGGTGTATGTGTGATGAATATCTGGCTCCCCGGTGTATCCTTGCCCGCATGCGCCATGCCGACCATACCCCGTTCATAGCGGTGGAGGTTGAACTGGCTTCTGAGAAAGTAGCCTGCATCGCCCCAGCCGTCGCCCCGCGGGCAGCCGCCCTGAATCACGAAGCCGGGCACGACCCGGTGGAAGGTGAGACCGTCGTAGAAGCCGCGAAAGGCGAGACCGAGGATGCTCATTACGATATTCGGTGCGTCATCCCCGAACAGGACGACCTCGATCTCCCCGCGCCCGGTGGTGATGACGATCCGTCTCTCTCCCAGCGGGAGTGCAGGCTCACCCCACGGGAGCGTGCCGCGTCTCCACTCTGCCGCGGGTACGGGCTCGATCGTGATACCCAATTCCCCTGCTGCGTCCGCCGCTTCGCGGGCGAGGCGCGGATCCGGATCACGTGTGGCCCTCGCTAGAAATGTGAAGATAACGGTCGTATCGCACTGCCCCTCCCCGGCCGCCATTCCGATCGATACGATGGCCCGTATCGCTTCGAGTCGACGGTCACTGTCGATCCGCTCGTTGTGCACCTCGTATACGTGCACGAGATCCGGAATGATCCCGGTCGATCCGATCTTCCCGAGGGTCTCGAGGGCGATTGATGCGACCACCCAGTCATCCCCGGCCGCCGCCTCGAGGAGCGCATCGAGCGGCCGTCCCGTTCCACCGCCCGTCGCATCCGGCCGCGCGAGTTCCTCGTGCCGTTGCCATCGTCCCAATCCCGTCGCAGCCGCCCCGCGCAGAATCTGCTCCTCGTGCGTTGCAAGCACCTCCACAAGGAGTGCGAGATCGCCGGGATCGCTCAGCCCGCCGAGGAGCTCGAGTGCCGCTGCCCGCTCGATCAACGTCCCCTCCCGGTATGCAGCAAGCAGGTGCTCACGTGCCTTCTCCCGGCCGCATGATGCGGCGGCCCTGAGTGCGGCACGGCGTACCATCTGTGACGTGTCCTTGATGAGCGGAAGTACTGCGTCGTACGAGCCCTTATCCTTTATGGAGGCGATTCCCTCCAGGGCAACGCTCCGTATGTAACTGTTCGGTGAGGTTAGGAGTGCCCGCAGGATCCGTGCGCTTCTCGAGCCCCCGATCCTTCCGAGCGCCTCGGCGGCTTTGATTGTGACGAAGCGGTCCTCGTCGGGAATGAGCTCTCCGATCGGTTCCACTGCCGCCTTGACATCGAGCCTCCCCATCGCCTCGACCGCCCGCATCCTGACCTCGGCCCGTTCATGGAAGATGAGCGGGGCGATCCGGTCGCCGGCATTCCGTACTCCGATCCGTCCGAGCGTATATACGCCTGCGGCGATGACCTGCGGATCGGGGTCGTGGAGCGTTTTGACGCAGGCGGTGGCACTTATAGAATCCCCGAGTACTGCCAGCGCCAGCGCCGCTTCTATCCGCAACGAGGAATGAAAGCTCGTAAGGTGGGGAATGATGTGCTTCCCGGCCTCCGGCATGCGGGTTCTTCCGAGCGCCTCGAGCGCCCGTGCCTTGATATTCCTGCCGCCCCCGGCGAGTGCGGCACCGAGCGGCTCGATCGCCTCGCGGCCGCCGGTGAGTCCGAGCGCGAAGACGGCCGTCTCAGCGACCGCCGGATCGCTGTCCCCGGTGAGCCGGACGAGAATCGGTATACCGGCCGGGTCGGCGATGCGCCCGAGCACCTCGGCCGTCCGCAGCCTGATGAGCGGATGCGGATCGAGAGAGAACGGTTCTATCTCGCGTACCGTCAATATGCGGGATTCCTCTATCCCGGCGAGCGTTGCAAGCTTCCTGTGCCCTTCTTGTGAGGCGAGGAGGGAGGCATACCTGCTCCCGGCACCAGCCGCTACGGTCAGGACGGCGGCAAGGGATCCTATAATAAGGAAAAGAAACGGCACTGTGTTCTTATTCATCTTTCTTTCCTTTCAGTGTCACTTTTTCCTGCCACTTGCGGGCCGCCCGTGTCAAGGAGATTTCCAGAGGGCATCTCAGGGGCCGGCAAGCCGCCAGCGGCGGAGCGTAGTGCACCATTGCATTGGGTTTGAAATGAATGTAGACCTCGGTGGGTGTAGATGGTAGACAAAAGCCGATGAACGGGTGGATTCAAGCCTAAGGCTACATTGCAATTCGACCGTGCACGCGCTATCTTTCAAGAAATCGTAGCAGGTAATACTGTAACGACCCCATTCCCGTGTAATCGAAACGGAAGGAGCATGTATCTATGAAACGGATTCTCCTCGCCACCGGTCTTTCGGCGCTCGTCGCTGCCGCTTTTATCAGCACTGCATCGGCCTGCACCAACTTTATCGTTACCAAGGGTGCATCGGCCGACGGTTCGGTGATGATCACCTACACCTGCGATGGTGAGTTCCATCCGCACTTGCGTTTGTATCCGGCACAGGACTACGGCCCCGACGAGTTCTTCGAGATAAAGAACTGGGGCGGAGAGGTGCTGGGAAAGGTGAAGCAGGTGCCGCACACCTACGCGGCTCTCTATCTCATGAACGAGCACCAGCTCGTCATAGGCGAGACCACGTTCGACGGCCGGAAGGAGCTCCAGAATCCCGACGGGTTGCTGCATTACTGGTGGTTGATGCGGTTGGCCTTATGGCGGGCACGCTCGGCGCGTGAGGCGATCGGGGTCATGGCCGATCTCGTCGAGGAGTACGGGTATGCGAGTACGGGGGAATCCTTCTCGATCGCCGATCCCGAGGAGGCCTGGATCATGGAGATGATCGGCCCGGGACCTGGTGGGAGGGGGGCGATCTGGGTGGCGGTGCGCGTGCCCGACGGCTACGTCTCGTGCCATGCGAATATGGCGCGCATCGGTGAGTTTCCCCTCGATGACGGCAAGAACTGCCTCTATTCGGATAATGTGATTCCCTTCGCAATCGAGAAGGGGTACTACGATCCGGGCTCCGAGAAACCGTTCAGCTTCCGGGATGCCTACTGCCCTCCGACACCGCAGACACTGCGGTACACGGCGGCGAGGGTGTGGAGCATCTTCCGGCGGTGCGCTCCCTCCAGAGAGTGGCTCTCGGACTATCACCGGGGCGTGAGGGGTGCCGAGCGCTACCCGCTCTGGATCAAACCGGACAGGAAGCTTACACTCGAGGATGTCTTCGACATCATGCGGGACCATTACGAGGGTACCGAGTACGATATGACGAAGGGGGTCGATGCCGGTCCCTTCGGTTCACCGAACCGCTGGCGCCCCATGACCTGGGAGATCGATGGCACCGAGCACTCGTGGGAGCGGCCGATATCGACGCAGCAGACCGGGTTTTCCTACGTCTCCCAATCACGCGCACACCTGCCGGATGGAATCGGCGGTGTTCTGTGGTACGGCGTGGACGATACCTACACGACCTGCTACGTTCCACTCTACTGCGGGATCGACGATGTGCCCCGCTCGTTCGCCGAGGGCAGCCTGCAGAAGTTCTCCTGGGATTCCGCGTGGTGGGTATTCAACTTCGTGGCGAATTATGCGAATCTGAAGTATTCCTACATGATTCAGGATATACAGCGCGTTCAGTCGGAGCTCGAGGGTGAGCTGCTGGAGCTTCAACCCATCATCGAGAAGACGGCACTCGAGCTCCACAAAGAGGACCCCGATCTCGCACGGCGCTACCTGACCGATTACTCGATCGGTCATGCAGAGCGTGTGGTGCAGCGTTGGCGGGAGCTCGGCGAGGCACTCATCACGAAATACAACGACGGGTACGTGAAAGACGAGAAGGGCCACCCGCAGGAGGTCGGCTACCCGGAGAGCTGGCTCCGTGAGGTGCAGCGTGCACGGCCCGAGCAGTACAAGCTCATGCGTTGGGGTGAGGATACCCTGCAAGCGGAGCTGCCGTACTGAAGTATCGGGGCGGTGGGCATGTGCGATGCCACACCGTGGGTGGGGTGACACGGGACGGTGTGGGCAACGGACGATACGTAATGGATTCTCTTACGCCGATTGGATGCTCTGGAGCTTACGAATCGTCTTACGCATCCAGTCGGCCTGTTCGGTGTGGCGAATGCAGGTGCCGGCATTCTCGGCGAAGACTCGAAGCGCTCTCAAGTCTTCCTGATCGTAATCGACTTTCGGATTGCGTGTGCTCACGTTGAGCACACCGATCAATTCATCCCGTACGATGATCGGCACGACCATGGCCGAGAGCGAGTGAGCGTTTTTCAGGTTTAATCCCGGATACTTATCTGTGTTGCAGTTGCGGTCCAGGAGGAGTGCTTCGCGATGCTCCGCCGCCCAGCCCGCGATCCCTTCACCGATTTTTTGGCGCGAGCCGAGAACGCCATCCCCCGCTGCACCGCCTGTGGAGCGCACGATCAGTTCCCGTGAGAGCTTTTGATATATCATGAGAGAGGCCCTCTCGCAGGTGAAGGCATCCACGCAGGTTCTCGTGATGTGATCGAAGACCTCCTGGAGGTCTGTCTGGCATCCCATCTTCCGGCTCACGTTGAAGAGGGCGAGCAGGCGGATGTAGTGGCGGCGGGTG
The DNA here is from genome assembly GCA_020350885.1 of bacterium. GTDB lineage: Bacteria > Krumholzibacteriota > Krumholzibacteriia > Krumholzibacteriales > Krumholzibacteriaceae. The sequence continues at coordinate 3,204,912 of CP070727.1, forward strand.
CGCTCGTTGGACTCATCCTGCACATGCACGAGTTCCTGGTGGATACGTGCGATCTTGCCTTGCTGCTTCGTAAGGTAGATGACGAAGACGATGACCGTGATCGATAATCCGACAATCAGCACCAGGTCCGTCTTGACCCATGGCCATGGATTGACGATTCGTTCGCTCAGAAGGGGTGGGAGGGCGGTACTCAGACCGATGGTGGTGAGTAGGGTCATTCCCGCAAGAAAGAACCAGTTCCTCCATGTGAGGCGTCGCAAGCTGCGATCTTTCTTCACGGTACTATTTTCCCTGGCACTCGTCCCATTCTCACGTGCCTCTTTCATGGATTCATACATCTGTCATTCTCAATAGGTGTAAGTATGCAACTTCTTTTCTATTAATTCGTTACGCTGGAATCTTTACCGGTTCAGTGCTGTATGAATAGGTTACGAACCCATAATCGTTCCAGATTAAGAAATCCCGCAATCATCATGCCAGAGATACGGGGAGGTCAAAAAGTAGGTGGTTATACCTATAGCCTGTGAAATGAAGCGGTTACAGTGGATTGGACAGCACATTACCCAATGATGCCCCTCTTCATGTTGGAAGAAGCAGATATATCTGATATGATGCAGCCGTGTGTGGTGCCCGACATGGCCGGGCGCTCCGGCACCCCGCAGGACACGTCCGGACCACTGGGATTGATGTGGTAGCCGGGCGTGGTAGTGCGAAATCGATGTGATTGCCGGGTGTGATGGCGTCATATCCATGAGAATGCCGTGCGTGGTTGCGCCGCTCCACATTTCGGGATTGGGAGAAAGACGGTGCAGGTTCCAAAGTTGCAGTACACCGGTGGGACTTCGCTGCTCCACCGTCTCATGCCGCTAACGAAGGTAGTAACATTCACGCTCCTGATCGTTGCGGTGTTTCTCATAGGGCACTGGCTCTGTACATGCTCGGTTGCCGTACTTCTCGTCGTTCTCCACCTCGGCAGCGGATTGGGTCATGGACGGCTCGTACGCCTGCTACGCCCCCTGCCGATCTTCATCCTCCTGATCGTCCTCGCACATATCCTGCTGGTACGTGAAAGCGGCTCCATCCTGGGTGATACACTTCGGGGGCTTCACCAGAGCCTCAAGGTAGTCGATACAGTCGTAGCAGTGGGTGTCTTTCTGGCTGTGACCGACCCGCTGGATCTCTCGGACTCGCTTCTGCGTCTCCTGTACCCGCTCCGGCGCATCGGGCTCAAGGTGGGAGAGCTTTCCCTTGTCGTTATGATTGTCTTCAGCTTCCTGCCACTCGTGGCCGAGGAGGCTGAACGCCTGAGGAACGCACAGCTTGTCCGGTGTGGATTCAGATGGAAGGGGATTGCCGGGGCTCGGGATGTCGTACCACTCGTTGCGCCACTCGTGATCGGCATCCTCAGGCGGTCCGAGGAGATGGAACTTTCACTTATTGCGCGATGTTATACTCCAGGGAGATCCCGGGCCACAAGTGTCCGGCTCCGCTGGGGTTTGGCGGATACCGCTGTGTGTGCGGCGAGTGTGATTGCTTTTGTAATCGCTTTATATGCAAAACGTTAAGCTGATACTCGAGTACGATGGAGGGGGTTTTTCGGGGTGGCAGGTACAGCCGGACCGGCGAACCGTTCAGGGTGAGCTCTATAGTGTGTTCCGGGAGCTGAGCACCTGCGAGGTCAAGATCGTCGGGGCCGGCAGGACCGATGCGGGCGTTCATGCCGCGGCTCAGGCGGCGAATGCGTTGTTGGAGACGAAGCTCGGCCTGGATGAGCTGATGCGGGCGGTGAATGCGAAGCTCCCGCCCGATATTCGGGTCAAGAGGCTCGAGGAAGTTCCCCTGCATTTCAACGCCCGTTTCGACGCACGAAGCCGCACATACCGCTATATCTTCATCCGCCGTCCGACCGCCCTGTGGCGTGACTATTTCTATTTCGCCGCAGGCGAGCTGGATATCGCAGCGATGCGGCAGGCCGTAAGCCGCCTCGTCGGTGAGCACGATTTCGCTGCCTTTGCATCAGCTTCGGATGAACGCACCGGCACGCGATGCAGGGTCATTCGCGCCGAGATCAGTGACACCTATCCGTTGCTGAGTTTTTCGATTACGGCCGATCATTTTCTGCATACGATGGTTCGCTCACTCGCCGGCACCCTGCTCGAGATTGCCCGGGGCCGGGCGGGTGACATCGAAGAGATCATCGGGGCGAGGGACCGCAGCGCCGTCGGCAAGGTGCTCCCCCCGCACGCCCTCTATCTCATGGGGGTCGAATACTGAGCCGGCGGAGTCGGTTGCCGAACCAACGGAGTCGAATGCCGTGCCGATCCGTTGCGTTGCGGGAAACAGGCCGATAAAAAGCTCGCGGCGGGATGAATAGTATTGAGGGTTCAAATCTATCTTTGTATACTAATGTTTTCTTTGATTATTACCCGATACGGATTGAACGGAGACAAGGAGGCTTCATGAAATTCTTCATCGACACAGCCAATGTAGAGGAGATCCGGGAAGCTGCGACGATGGGTGTTCTCGACGGTGTGACGACGAACCCCACACTGCTGTCGAGGGAAGCGGGGAAGGGCTTCTACAGAGAGATCCTCAAGGAGATCTGTTCTATCGTGCCCGGTCCCGTGAGCGCCGAGGTCGTTTCCCTCGACGCCGAGGGCATGGTGCGGGAAGGAAAAGAGCTCTGCAAGATTGCCGACAACATCATCATCAAGGTTCCTTGTATTCGTGAAGGTGTCAAAGCGATCGGGATGTTCAAAAAGGAAGGCATTCAGACGAATGCAACCCTGTGTTTCTCACCGAACCAGGGATTGCTGGTCGCCAAGGCGGGAGCCACGTTCGTGAGCCCCTTCGTGGGAAGGATCGATGACGTTGGAAATCCCGGGATGGAGCTCGTTCGCGATCTCGTTACGATATACAACAACTACTCCATGGCAACACAGATCATCGTCTCGAGCGTTCGACATTCGCAGCACGTCTATGAGGCGGCGATGATGGGGGCCGATGTGGTGACGATACCCTTCAAGGTCATCGAGCAGCTCATCAGACATCCGCTGACGGATGTCGGCATAGAGAAATTCCTGGCCGACTGGGACAAGGTCGAAAAGGATTAGACCATCTTCACCGATCGAGGTCAGCCGTCATGAAACAATTCGTATCAAGATGGGAGCGGGCAGCGCCGTACTTCTTCGGTATCCTGTTCGGCCTCTCGGTGGCCCTCCTGGTCGTTTCCATCATCATGTTCAGGCGTGCCAACGAGCGCTTACCCTTCCTGCCGCCGGCACAGACGACGGGCGGGTCCGGGCAGGTGGAGGAGGAACGGAGCGGTGCGATCGTCGCTGCGACGCGCAGTGTGAGCCCCGCGGTTGTATCCGTCAACGCGCTTCAGACGAAGCTCGTCCAGACCTACCCGACGTTGAGCTACCGGTGGTTTGAGCGGTTCTTCTTCGATCGCAGCATTCCACGGCTTCAGAAAAGGGAGTATTCGACCCTCGGCTCGGGTGTGATCGTGAATCCCGAGGGTTATGTCCTCACGAACGAACATGTCATTCGGGATGCCGAACGGGTCTTTGTGACCCTGAACGACGGCTCCGGGCTCGATGCAACCGTCGTGGGTGCGGCCACCGAATTCGATCTTGCATTGCTCAAGATCGAGGGGGAAAACCTTCCCTTCGCCGCACTGGGCAACTCGGACAACCTCGAGATCGGTGAATGGGTGATCGCGATCGGCAGCCCCTTCGGCCATCTCCTCAACGATACGCAGCCCACGGTGACGGTCGGTGTCGTCAGTGCCCTCGATCGGGATGTGAAGTCGAGTCCTGATGCGCAGGGCGTCTTCAAGAATATGATCCAGACGGATGCTGCGATCAATCCCGGCAACAGTGGCGGCCCCCTCGTCTCGAGCACAGGACAGGTTGTCGGCATCAATACCTTTATCTTCTCCACAGGCGACGGCAGCAACCTCGGGATGGGATTTGCCATACCGATCAATACGGCAAAGATGGTGATCGATGAGTTCATCCACTTCGGGCACGTGCGGGGCGTGTGGACCGGCCTCGAGGTCCGGGAATTGACGCAGGAGCTCGCTCAGGTACTGAATATCGAGTTCAACTCCGGCCTCTTCATCGATCGGATCTTCGAGGACAGCCCTGCCGAAGAGGCGGGGCTCGAGGTCGGCGATATCATTGTCGAGGTCAACGGGATCAGGGTGCAGAACGTCAAGCAGGCGAACAGATCGATATTCGGACTTCGGGTCGGTGACCGGCTGAACCTCATCATCCTGCGGAATGGGAATCAGATGTCCGTAGTGCTCACGCTTGCGGAACGACCGAAGCGTGCATAGGATCCCGTCAAAAGTGTATTCCAGGGGAGGTATCATTTGATTCCGAGATATACACTGCCGGAATGTAAAGAGATCTGGTCGGACGAGAATAAATTCGATCTGTGGCAGGAGGTGGAAGTCCTCTACTGCGAGGGGATGGCCAAGTACGGCCTCATCCCGAAGCGGGCCGCCCGTGAGATCCGGTCCCGAGCCGGATACAACATAAGGCGCGTGCATGAGATCGAGAAGAAAACACGTCACGACGTCGTTGCGTTCCTGACCGATATGGCGAACCGGATCGGGCCCTCGGGACGATACCTCCACATGGGGATGACGAGCTCAGATCTCCTCGATACGGTACTCGCATGCCAGCTTCGCGCTGCCGGCCTGGTGATCCTGAGAAAGCTCAAGAGGATGCGGACGATCCTCAAACGGCAGGCCGTACGGTACAAGCATGTCCCGATGGTCGGAAGAACCCACGGCATCCATGCCGAGCCCATCACATTCGGACTCAAGTTGCTCGTCTGGTATGCGGAGATCGTGCGGAATATCTCACGCCTCGAGCGGGCGATAGAGGAGGTCTCGGTCGGAAAGATCACCGGGGCCGTCGGAACCATGACGCACATCGATCACCGGGTCGAGCGGTTCGTGATGCAGAAGCTCGGACTCAAGACGGAGTCGGTCACCACACAGATCATCCAGCGCGACCGTCATGCGGCCTTCCTGGCGACACTCGCCGTAATCGGCGCTTCGCTGGAAAAGATGGCCATCGAGATACGCGGCCTCCAGCGGACCGACATCGGGGAGGCCGAGGAGCCCTTCACGATCGGGCAGAAGGGATCGAGCGCGATGCCCCACAAGAGGAACCCGATCCTGTCGGAGCGGATCAGCGGGATGGCCCGCCTGTTACGTTCGAATGCACTCGCAGCATTGGAGAACGTGGCCCTGTGGCATGAACGGGATATCAGCCACTCATCGGTGGAACGAATCATACTGCCGGATTCGACGATGCTGCTCGCATACATGTGTGAAAAGTTCAACTGGATCGTCGAGAACCTGCGTGTGAATAGAAAGGTGATGGCCGCCAACCTCGAACGCACGGGGGGGCTTGTCTTCTCACAGCATCTCCTGCTCGCCCTTATCGGGAAGGGTCTCTCCCGGGATCGGGCCTACCGCATCGTACAGTCGGCGGCCATGAAGAGCATACAGGGGGGTGTGAGTTTCAGGGAGTCCGTGGTGGGTGATGGGACGATCGGGTGGCACCTGTCGGAAAAAGAGGTCAACGATATATTCGATCTCGAGAAGCACCTCGGGCGGGTCGACTTCATTTTCAGCAGGGTCCTATCGGGAAGGGGACGGCCCAGGAAACGCTGACGGATTATTCCGCGGCTGCAACCGGGCGAATGAAAGGATCATTGAGATTGCTGCAGGGGACGGTTTCGATAGAGGGACAGGCCGATGACCTGGTGGCCGGAGATCTCACCCGGCACGGCCTCAACCTGACCGTGGCCGAAGCACGGCGTATCACGGAGCTTCTCGGCCGTGATCCCACGGTTGTCGAGCTTACCATCTTCAATACGATGTGGAGCGAGCACTGCAGCTACAAGAGCAGCCGGAAGATACTGCGGGAGCTGCTGCCGACCGATGCCCCGAATGTCGTGCTCGGTCCCGGGGAGGATGCCGGCATTGTCCGGTTCGCCGAGGCCGAGGACGGTGACTGGTACTGTTTCGTCATCGCACACGAGAGCCACAATCATCCCTCCCAGGTTCTGCCCGTCGAGGGTGCCGCCACGGGGATCGGCGGCATCGTGCGCGATGTATACTGCATGGGCGCCGATGTTGTCGGTGTGCTCGATCCGTTGCGTTTCGGTGATCCGGCGGGCCCGAGCGGGCCACAGGTGATCTCGATCGCTCGGGGGGTCGTCGAGGGGATCGCCCAGTACGGAAATGCCCTCGGTGTACCGAATCTGGGAGGCGATATCGTCTTCGATGGGGGCTACGACGAGAACTGCCTGGTGAATGTGGTGGCCGTCGGTGTCGTGAAGGAATCTCAAATCCTCAGGAGCCGTGTCCCACCACAAGCCGAGGATACGCCGTACCGGTTGATTCTCGTCGGTAAGCCGACGGACGACTCGGGTTTCGGCGGTGCGGCGTTCGCATCTGAGGATCTCGCCGGGGAGGAGGAGGCGAACCGTGGCGCCGTGCAGGTGCCCGATCCCTTTCTCAAGCGTGTACTCACGGAGGCGAACAAACGGGTCCTGGAGCTCGCCAGGCGGCGGGGAGCCACAATCGGCTTCAAGGATCTCGGGGCCGGCGGTATATCCTGCGTCACCTCGGAGATGGCACATGCAGGCGGATTCGGCGTGCGGATCGATCTCGACCGGGTCAATCTCGCTCCCGGACACTTTCCGCCGGCGGTGATCTCGTGTTCCGAGACACAGGAGCGTTACTGTCTGGCGGTTCCCGGGGAGATCGTCGATGAGGTGCTCGCGATCTACAACGATGATTTCGAGCTTCCCCATCTCTACCATGGAGCGGGTGCGTTCGTGATCGGGGAAGTGACACGGGAAACGAATTACCGCATCGAGAGCAAGGGCGAGGTGGTGTGCGATGCGCCGGTCGATGTCATCACGACCGGCATTTCCTACGAACGCGCCCGTCAGCCCCGCCGGCTTCTCTTCGAGGAGCCGGAACTCGACCCGGGCCGTTCGCTTCACGACGATTTCCTGGCGATGCTTGCCTCACCCAATCTCGCCTCGAAGAACTACGTGTACAAACGGTACGACTCCGAGGTTCAGGGACGGGCCGTCCTCAGGCCCGGTGAAGCGGATGCGGGTGTGATCGCACCACTTCCAGGCCGCTCCGTAGGTCTAGCCTTCTCGGTGGACGGAAATCCCTTCTACGGCGTTATCGATCCCTACCAGGGTGGTGCCCTCGCCGTCTGTGAGGCCGCCCGGAACGTCGCCGCCGTCGGTGCGGTGCCCGCAACGATCACCGATTGCCTGAACTACGGAAATCCGGAGGTCGAGGAGGTCTTCTGGGAGTTCGCCGAGGGTGTGCGGGGGATTGGGGATGCATGCCGCGGTATCGGACTCATCACTCACGAGGGGAGCCCCATCCCCGTGGTTTCGGGGAACGTCAGTTTTTACAACCAGGGTGAGAGCGGGAAGGCGATTCCCCCCTCTCCCATCATAGCGTGTGTTGGAATAGTCGAGGATTACTCGAAGTGCAGGTCGATCCGGTGGAAGGATGAGGGGGATACCCTCTACCTCATCGGGGAGCCCCTGGACGAGCTGGGTGGCAGTGAATACTACCGGACCATTTACCGTACTTTCGGTGCGAATGTGCCGCAGGCCGATTTCATACGCCAGCGGCGACTGATCAAAGCCGTAGTCGAGATGCACTCTCTCGGGTGGGTCCTGGCCTGCCACGATGTCGGCCAGGGGGGATTGCTTACGACACTTGCCGAAATGGCGATGGGTGGTGGTGGGGGGGAACTGGGATTCACGCTGGAGCTCGGTGAGATCCCCTCGGGGCTTCCACCGGAGAAGTTCCTCTTCTCCGAGTCTGGTGCATTCGTTCTGGAGCTGCCTCCGGGCCTCGAGCGCGAGGTCCTTGCCCTGTGCACACGGAATGGTGTGAAGCTCTACAAGCTCGGATCTCTCGTCTCTCATCCCCGTCTCGAGGTGCTCTCGGGAGGGAGCCGGTGCGCAGTGTGGGGGCTCGATGAGCTGGAGCGGGCCTTCCTCGGCGGTTGCCGCGGTATCTTCGGGTTGGGGGAGGTGTAGTCTGTCGTGTGTCGCAAGGTCTTCCATGAATGCGGAAACCGGAGCGCGGATGCGGCAGACGGTGAGTGTGGGGTCATGGTGGGTGTGTGAAAGGAGTGCCGGTGACTGAGACCTTTGCAGGCAAGGTTGCTATCGTTCAGTTCCCGGGTGTGAACTGCGAATACGAAACCGCCGCGGCCGTCGAGGCCGTTGGAGCCGAGGCGGGATTGTTCCGATGGAATGAGGATCCGGGCCGTCTCGAGGACAGCCTTGCCATCATCCTGCCGGGGGGTTTTTCATACCAGGATCGTATCAGAGCGGGTGTCGTGGCCGCCAAGGACCGGGTCATGGACAAGGTGGCCGAGCTCGCTCTCGCCGGTAGGCCGGTACTCGGAGTGTGCAACGGTGCACAGGTGCTGGTCGAGTCGGGCATGATTCCGGGGATTCACTGGGAACGGATCGATCTGGCGCTCGCGCCCAACATCATGACGGACCGGGAAGGCTACTTCTGCACCTGGGTGCATCTCAGGTGCGAGGAGAGCGGCTGTGTCTGGACCCGCCGCTTCTCAATCGGCTCGGTGCTGCCGGTACCGGTCGCCCATGCAGAGGGCCGCTTCGTAACGGAGGATGCCGGGGTTCTCGCCGACATGCGAGACAACAACCAGATAGTCCTGCGGTATTGCGACAGCGGCGGGACGGTCGAGGATGTCTTCCCCGTCAATCCCAACGGATCGGTTGAGAACATTGCGGGGATTTGTAATAAGGAAGGGAATGTGCTCGCAATGATGCCACACCCCGAGCGTGCGACGTGGCTCAGGCAGATCCCGGAGGATCTTGCAGGCGCCTGGGGGCGGAAACGGCGTCTGGCGGCGGGGCGTGCCGACACAATGGAAGGGGAAGGACCGGGACGGGCGTTCTTCACCTCCCTGATCGGCACGTGAGTCCCTACGGATTCGGGCATCGCAGAGACGGCGGAACCGGATCCGGTCTCGAGGAGTTGTTCGTGATTGCATGGATAGAACTATGGGTGAGGCTGAAGGTTGTCGATCTGGTGGCGCAGACCGCCTGGATGACCCTCACGGAGAAGCTCGATTTGCGTGACGATCTCTGCGGTCTCAAACATTACTCCTACTGGGGAATGGATGCGGACGGTATCGACGCCGAAACGATTCTCGATGATGTGGATCGCGTTATCAGGATGGATAGCGCCTTCACGAACCAGAACAAGCACTGTTACCGGTTGCGGATCTGTGATGGGACGCCCCAGGCCGGTGGATCCGGACTCGCCATCCCTTCCGGTCGGCGGGAGGGGTGCGCATCGACGGGAGATCTCGCACTCGAGAAGGATCTTCCCATCGAGGGGGACGAGAAGAGGTTACTAGAGAGGGGTGGCGTGTACGTATTCGATTGCCTGATCCGTGAACGCAGGGGCGATCGGGAGCGCGCGTTCGAGGACCGTCTGAACGGAAGACTGAAAGCAGCATCCGTATCCCATCTGAAGCATGGAGAGCTGTGGCGTATGCTGATCCTTGCGGACGGGCTGGAGGAGGCACAGGGTAAGCTCGAGCGGATGCTGGTTACTCGAAGCCGCCGTGAGGGGCTTCTGCTCAACCCCCACTACCAGCGGTACGAGATCGTCTCGTCTGGACCGGTGGCGTCCGGGGAGGGATTGCGGTGAAAGAGGAATGCGCGGTCATGGGAGTGTTCGGGAGCGAGGATGCCGCCCAACTGGCATACCTCGGACTCTATTCCCTCCAGCACCGCGGCCAGGAGAGCACCGGGATAACCGCTTCCGACGGCAATCACATCTTCGAGCACAAAGGCATGGGACTCGTCTCGAAGGTCTTCACACCCGAGGTCATACGGGCACTTCCCGGGCATCTCGCCATCGGGCACAACAGGTACTCGACGACGGGGCTCTCGCATCAGGCAAATATCCAGCCGTTTCTCGTCGATTGCAAGGTGGGAAAGATCGCCGTGGCCCACAACGGCAACATTGTCAATGCGGTTGAGCTCCGCGGCCGTATGGAAGTGGATGGCTCGATATTCAGGAGCACGATGGACAGCGAGGTGATCCTGCATCTCATCGCACGCAGCAAGAAGGGTACGCTGGAAGATATGATTATCGAGGCGTTCGGTGAGATCGCCGGCGCCTATTCGCTGGTCTTCATGACGAAGGAACGTGTCATTGCCGCCCGGGATCCCCGGGGCTTTCGGCCGTTGTGCCTCGGTTCCCTCGACGGGGCGCGCATCGTCGCATCCGAGAGCTGCGCGTTCGATATCCTGGGCGCCATGTACGAGCGGGAGGTCGAACCCGGGGAGTTGTGCGTCATCGATCGAACGGGGCTTCATTCGATCAGGTTTGCCGAGCGGGCCGAGAGGCTATCGAAGTGTATCTTCGAGTTCATCTACTTCTCCCGGCCCGACAGCAAGGTCTTCGGGGAGAACGTGGACAAGATCCGGCGGGAGCTCGGGCGGCGCCTCGCAGAGGAATCGCCCGCCGAGGCGGACATCGTGATCGCCGTACCCGATTCGAGCAATACGATCGCTTTGGGATACTCCGAGGTTTCCGGGATCCCGTTCGAGCTCGGTCTCATCAGAAATCACTACGTGGGCCGGACCTTCATACAACCGAGGCAGAGGGTCAGGGATTGGGATGTCCGGATCAAGTTCAATCCCGTGCGGGGTGTGCTGCAGGGGCGTCGCGTCGTCGTTGTGGATGATTCGATAGTCAGGGGCTCGACGATGCGCAAGCTCGTTTCGATGCTCCGGCATGCGGGCGCGGCCGAAGTACACCTGCGTATCGGGTCGCCTCCCATCTCGCACTCGTGCTACTACGGGATCGATACCCCGACGCGGGGCGAGTTGATCGCTTCGACGCACTCGGTGGATATGATCCGTGAGTTCCTGGGTGTCGACAGCCTGAAGTATATCTCACTCGAAGGACTTCTCTCCTGTGTGAGCGATCCCGAGCACTACTGTGTTGCGTGCTTCGGCGGCGGCTACCCGATCGAATCCGAGGGAGAGCACCGCAAGGACGTCTTCGAGAAGGATTCATCCGGCTAGTGAACAGAGGCCGGGGAGGAGGCACGGTATTGAAAAGGGTACCGGAGCCGGGTGAGATTCAATCGGCCATCGATTATCTCGTCTCGGCGGGCGGGGAGTTCGTCGAATTCTTTTTCGAATCGAGCCGCACGCATTCGATTCTTATCGAAGACAGCAGGGTGGAGCGTATCTCGAGCGGTACCGATGAGGGATTCGGTCTGCGGATCGTCTCCGATGAGCGCACTGCCTACGGCTTTTCCAACAAGCTCGGTCCCGACGAGATGTACAGGCTCGGCCGTGATGTGCTCGAATCGCTGGAGCGTGGGCGCGGCGAATCGATAGCGCTCGGTCGCCTGGAGCGGAGCAGAACAGCGGGGCTGGTCCGTCCTGCCGTCTCGGTACCGATGGAGGAGAAGGTTGCCCTCGTCTATGCGGCGGACAGGGCCGCACGGGCGGTGGGTGAAGAGATATCACAGGTGCAGATCACATACAGCGACAAGGTACAATCCATTCAGATTTACAATAACGAGGGCACGGCTGTCGACGATGAGCGGCACTATGCCCTGTTTTTCGTGAAGGCGATAGCAACCGACGGTACGGACCTGCAAACGGCCTACCGGTCCCTGGGCGGCACGGTCGGATTCGAGATATTCGATTCGGGACGCCCCGTAGAGCTCGCCGCCGAGGCGGGTGAGAGCGCGCTCATGGTTCTCCATGCACGTCGATCCCCCGCGGGCACGATGGCCGTCGTGCTGGGGAGTCAGGCGGGAGGGACGATGATTCACGAGGCGATCGGACACGGCCTCGAGGGTGATACCGCCGAGAAAGGTCTCTCGATATACAGCGGCAAGATAGGGGAGCCGGTGGCTTCTGCACAGATCACGGTGATCGATGATGCCACGATGGTCGGCAAGAGAGGCTCCTTCTCGTTCGACGATGAGGGTGTTCCGGCCCGGCGGACCGTTGCGGTGGAAGAGGGAATTCTCAAGGGTTACCTCCTCGATCGAATGACGGCAAAGAAACTGGGTAGTGTTTCGACGGGCAACGGCAGGCGCCAGTCCTTCCGCCACCGTCCGATCGTTCGGATGAGCAATACCATGATCGCACCGGGCACGCACGATCCCCAGGAGATAGTTGCCAGCGTCGATTACGGGCTCTGTGTTCTCAGGATGGGCGGCGGACAGGTGGATACCTCGAGCGGAGACTTCGTGTTCAAGGCAAACGAGGCGTACCTGATAGAGGGGGGGAAGATGACCGAGCCCGTGCGTGGAGCAACCCTGATCGGCAACGGCCCGGCGATCCTGCACACCATCGATATGGTTGGCAACGATATCGGCTTCGACATCGGGACATGCGGCAAGGACGGGCAGCATGTACCTGTCGCCGATGCCCAGCCGACGCTGCGTATCCCCGCTATCACGGTCGGTGGAGAGGTCTAGCGGATCGTCAAAAGCTGGTCCCTCATCCGTTGCGGAGACACGTGAACGGTCCACCTCATCTGCTTGGGCCAGGGCGTACCGGAAGAACAACACGGGCTTCCCATATGGCTGAACCGGAGACCGATATCTATCACGACGGTATCCTCCCGTTAGTGCAGAGGCCCTCACGGTATATCGACCGGGAGCTCAATCTCACATCAGGTGGATTCAAAGAGGATCTCTTCAATGTGCTGCTCGTCTTTCCCGATCTGTACGAGATCGGGATGTCCCACCAAGGTATAAGATTTCTGTACCAGCGACTTGCGGTCATGGAGGGTGTCGGCGTCGAGTTTGCGTTTGCACCATGGCCCGATCTGGAAAAGCACCTGAAGGAAAGCGGGGTAATCCTCCGGTCGTGGCAGAGCGCAACGCCCGCCTCACGATTCGATCTTCTGGGCTTCTCCCTTACCTACGAGTTGCATTACACGAACATGCTCATGATCCTCGAGCTGGCCGGTCTCGATGTCACCTCGGGCGGGCGGTGTGACGACGATCCGATCGTCGTGGCGGGAGGTCCGTGCTGTACCGATCCACTGCCCTTCATCGAAGCGGTGGATGCGGTCTTTCTCGGTGATGGCGAGGAGTCGCTTCCCGAAGCGGTGAAGCTTCTCCGGGATTGTAGAGCCCGGGGTGCGGGCCGTCGCGAGATGCGCGAGGCACTCGCCGGCATCGAGGGTGTCTTTGTGGATGGAATATCGACGGGGGCTGCAACCCGTCTCTACCGGATCGGTGCAGGCGATCTGGCATCGAAGCCGATCGTGCCGGCATCGGAGATCGTACACGATAGACTCACCGTCGAGCTCATGCGCGGCTGCACGCGGGGGTGCCGCTTCTGCCATGCCGGCATCCTCTACCGCCCCCGGCGGGAACGGGACGTCGAGGGGATCGTATCATCGGTCTGTGCGGGGCTCGATGCCACGGGATGGGACGAGGTGTCGCTTCTGTCGCTCTCGACATCGGATTATTCGTCCCTGGGCCAGCTTCTCGCACACCTTACGCCCGAGCTCGAGAGACGGCGCGTCTCGCTCGCACTTCCGAGCCTTCGTCCGGAGACCGTTACGGAGCAGATCGTCGCAGCCTCGGGGCATGTGCGTAAATCGGGATTTACCCTTGCACCCGAGGCGGGGACCGTCCGGCTGCGGCGGGTCATCAACAAGGGGATGGACGAGGAATCGATACTGGAAGGATGCCGGAGGATCCTCGAGGCCGGTTGGCAGAATATCAAGCTTTACTTCATGATCGGTCTACCGACCGAGACCGAGGAGGATCTGCAGGGGCTCGTTGATCTCGTCCATGCCATTCTCAGGCTGCCCAGGCGCGGCGGGAGGTTCAAGCTCGGTGTTGCCGTATCCCCCTTCGTCCCGAAGCCCCACACGCCGTTCCAGTGGGAGCGGCAGTGCTCGATCGAGGAGCTCAGGGAAAAGGAGCGGTTCATCTCGGAGCGCCTGCGGAGCCGCCGTATCCATCTCACCCTTCGAAATCCCGAGGTGAGCATTCTCGAAGGGATCTTTGCACGGGGGGATCGCACCCTCTGGCCCGTCCTGCTCTCGGCGTACCGGAGCGGGTGCAGGTTCGATGGGTGGCACGACCAGTTCCGTTTCGATCGGTGGAGGGCGGCCTTCGAGGAGCACGGTCTCGTAGTCTCGGACCTTCTCGGTCCCTTTGAGGTCGACCGGGCCCTTCCGTGGGATATCATCGCGACCCGGGTCGAGAAACGGTTTCTCATCGCCGAACGTGAACGTGCCTTCACGGAAGAGTTTACACCCGATTGCAGGGAGGGTGAGTGCGGCGGCTGCGGGGCATGCCGTGACGGGCGGGATACAGATTCAACCGATGCATCCGGACCGCCACCGGATGCAGGTGCGCCCTACGGGGGCCATCGCAATGAGACGGCGGACCGCGCGATCACAGGGCACAGGCGCTCCGGGGATGCGGAGCGGACCCAGTTTAAAGACCGGCCGGTGAAATCAGTGAAGGGAGAGCCAGAAGCAGTGCGGAGTTACCGCTACCGGTGCGTCTACGAGAAGCGGGACCGCATGCGTTTCCTCTCGCACATCGAAACACTCAACACACTCCAGCGTGCCGTTCGCCGCACCGGCCTCCCGATCAACTTCACGGAAGGGTTTCACCCGCGCCCGCGCCTCTCCTACGGTCCACCGCTCGGTGTCGGCATGGAGGGTTACCGCGAGTTCTTCGATATGGAGCTGGTGGAGCCGGCACCGGTCACACCGGGACTCTTTGCAGGGCTCTTGCCGGATGGGCTTCGCGTCCTGGATTGCAGGGGGCCATTCAGCAGGTCTTCGGGCACGATCCCTTCTTCCCTGCGGTTCGTATTCAGGCTCTCCTTCGGTGGATTGGAAAGACTGCTGAAAGGAATTGAATCCCAAGAGGAACATTTGTTCCCGGAGCAACGTTTGTGGTATCTTCTCGGGAAACGGCTCCTGCCGCGTGACTGGACGCGGGGTGAGATGCGCAGATGGATCGTGGGACCGGCTCGATCGTTCGAGGAACAGGCCGTGCGGTTACTGGCTGGGGGTGGTCCGCTCGTGGATGAGCGGGGGAAGGAGCGAAGTACCCGGGATTGTACGGTCGAGCGGAGCGCAGACGGTGCGGCCGTCGAGCTTACGCTCGTGCAGGGGGGAGGTATCACGGTGCGCCCCCGTGATCTCATCAATGCGGTACTTCCCCCGCCGCTTGCGGGACTTGTGAAGGTGACGCGGCTTGGTATACAATTTAGGACCGGCGACCGGTACGAGGATATACTCGATGCACTCGATATGGAGGGGTGATAGGGTAGGCCGATGCGTAAAGAGATTGTGATAAATTCCACGCCGCGGGAGGTACGGGTAGCGATCCTCGAGGACGGCGAGCTTGTCGAGCTTCTCATCGAGCGGGAGGACAGCAGGCGGACCGTAGGTGATATCTACCTGGGGAGGATCACTGCGGTGATCCCGGGAATCCAGGCGGCGTTCGTGGATATCGGGCAGGAGCGTGCCGCGTTCCTGCATGTCAGCGACGTCGCCACCGGCTCGATCGATCCCGACCTCCTGGATGACGAGGAATTCATCCTCAACCGTAAGACCAGGGAGCTGCCCCCGATCGAGAACCTGCTCAAGAAGGGGCAGGAGATACTGGTGCAGGTGCGCAAAGAGGCGATCGGCACCAAGGGACCGAGGATCACCTCCCAGCTCTCGCTACCCGGCCGATACGCCGTTCTCATGCCGGACCTCGACCACATAGGGGTGAGCAAGAAGATCGACAGCCGCCGGGAACGGCACAGGCTTCGCAGTGTCGTCCGCAGGCACCGTCCCAAGGGTGCCGCCATAATCGTGCGCACCGCCGGGGCGGGTGTCAGCTCCGATCAGCTCCGTGACGACATCCGCTACCTTGAAAAGCTCTGGAAGGAGATCCGGTCGAAAGTCGAGCGGGCCACCCCTCCGTCACTGGTGCACGAGGACGTCGAGATAACGATCTTTGCACTGAGGGATCTCTTCTCGGAACATGTGGACCAGATCATCATCGACAGGAAAGAAGAGTACGACCGGTTGCGCTCATATCTGAAGTCCTTCGCCCCGCAACTCGCCTCCCGGGTCCGTCTCTACCGCGACAAGCTTCCAATCTTCGATCAATACGAGATCGAGGACGAGATCGAGAAGACACTCGAGCGGAAGATTTGGCTCAAGAAGGGCGGCTACATCGTCATCGAGCACGCAGAGGCCATGGTGGCGATCGATGTGAACACCGGCCGCTTCACGGGGAAGAAAGACCAGGAGGAAACCATACTCGAGACGAACCTTATAGCCGCCAGGGAGATCTCCCGGCAGCTCCGGCTCCGGGATATCGGGGGGATCATCGTTGTCGATTTCATCGATATGGAGCGGGAAGAGAACCGCCGTAAGGTCTACAATGAATTTCGCAACGCCATGCGCAAGGACCGCTCCCGTGCACGGGTATACCCGATAAGCGACCTCGGGCTCATCGAGATCAGCCGGAAGCGCGTCAGACCCAGCCTGCTGCACTACTACAGCGACGAGTGTCCGTACTGCAGTGGGAGTGGAAAGGTCCTGAGCATCGAGTCGATGGCGATGAAGGTCGAGCATTGGATACGGAGGATCGGCTCACTCAAGAATGAACGAGGCATACAGTTCAGGGTGAATCCGATATTGGGCGTGTACCTTCGCGAGGAACGGGAGGAAAATATCCTCGAGCTGGCCAGGGCGCATCGCCTCAAGGTCGAGATCGTGGACGATCCGCGCATGCATCGTGAGGACTTCGAGATCTTCACGCAGGACGGATCACGAAATCTCAAGACGGAATTCACCTAGAGGCCGGCGTGACCGTTGTGTCGCCGGAGCATCAGGAACACGGGAAGGGACGCGCTATCATATCCTTGCTGAAAAATCCCGCAGAATTCGTCCTCAGCCTTCGCATCACGTTCTTCCTGTCGGTCCTGCCACTCATGCTGAAAATTTTTTCCGTGCGCTCAATCGTTCATAGGATTACACCCAGGCGGGAGCGGTGCATCTCCACACGACTCACGATCGGTCGGGTTGTATATCTGTGCGAGGGGATACTGGATTACATGCAGCGCTTCGGATACCGGTTCTCCTGCCTTCGGCGAAGCCTCCTGCTGTACCGTTTCATGCGATACTACGGTGAGCCCGTCGTGATCAACTTCGGGGTCAAATGGGAAGCCGATCAGTTGATGGGCCACAGCTGGCTCACACTTGAGGGCAAAACCTTCCGGGAACCGCCCGGGAAGGTGGAGCAGTTCACGCACTTTTTCTCCATTCCCCTCACCGGTACCGGCTCGCCCGGAGAGGGTGCTTCCCAGACAGAGCTCGAGCAGTTGAACACATTGCCTTTCGATTGATGTCATGAGCGAATCGATTCTCGATCTGAACAGGGAGGAACGGTTGCTGGTCCTGGTGGCGGGCTCGGCGGTTTCAGAGAACGGCGCTGCCAGCGGTCTTCGCCGGGAAGTCGAGAAACTGCTGGGCAATGGTTTCGACTGGCACTACTACAAGGTGCTTGCGGGCTACCATCAATACCTTGCAGCCACGTATCGGTTCTTACGGGGTGTGGGTGTATGGGAGATCCTTCCCGAGGGGGAGCGGGCGGCCCTCGAGGGCGAGTACCTGCTCGCCCAAGCGCGATTCATCAAGAAGGAAGCCGAGCTGCTCGAGGTTCTCGGGGCCCTGGATGCATGCGGCATCGAGCCCATCGTCTTCAAGGGAATTCCGCAGGCCGTCCTCATGTACGGGGATCCCGGCATACGCGTCTCGAAGGATATCGATATCCTTGTCGACCCGTCACGGGTCGAAGAGGCGAGGAAGGTGCTTATGGAGAATGGGTATACCATCTATTCGGGGCTCCGCTCGATCCAGGATTATCGCGATTATCATTTTCATTTCATATTCACGAGGGGCGAACGGATGGACAGTGTGGTCGAGCTGCACTGGTCGCTCCTCGATCCAAAGAAACACCTCGGCATGGACCGGGAAGCACTCGAGCGCAAAGCGATCTCGGTCCCTGTCGGGGGACGGAATGTGAAAACGCTGGCCGTCCCGCATACGATGTGGTACCTGTGCATTCATCTATCCTACAAGCTGTTCTTCGATCTGCGAAATCTCGCCGAACTATCCCGGCTCACCTCCACGATCGATGAGGCACAGTGGAACGAACTCATTACATGGGCCGATGACAGTAACACGACGAGGGAACTCGCGATAGCCCTTCATCTCTGCGAGTTCATCTTCGGCCGCGTGATACCCGAGGGCCTGCGGAGGCGTCTCAGACCGGGTGTGATCTTGAAACGGCTTGCACTGAGCACGTACTACCCGCGCGGTCTGGTGTGGGAATGGGTACCGTACAAGGATACACACGAACTGGTCATGACCTTCTTCCTGCGTCAGGGAGCGGGCGAGAAACTGAAGTTTCTCTTCCACCTCGCCTTTCCCGACCGCCGAACCATACAGGAAGTCTATTTCAGACAAATGAAGAAGCTGGGATACCGGCGGTTCGGATATTTCTGGAATGGATTGTACGTGCAAGGCAAGGTTATAATGATGGCCCTGCTGCTGGGGTTCTTGATTCAACGAAAGATCCTCAGCGAGCAGGTACTCGATCCCGCCCGCCAGGAGCGGGTGCGGAAACACCTCGAGGAGAAAGCGACGTTACCCGGTGAATAGAGTGGAGACCATCGATGGGGTGACGAGCGATCCGGCGTCCGAACCGGTCGTCGTGTGCAGGGATATAACGAAGTATTACCCGGAGCAGCTCTCTATCCGCGCTTTGCTGAGCCTTCACTTGAAGAGACGGAAGAAGCTGATACTCGATGCTGTCTCATTCGATGTGCGTAGGGGCGAGATCTTCGGGATCATCGGTCCCAATGGAGCCGGCAAGACGACGATCCTCAAAATCCTCTGCCGGCTCACGACCCCGACACGCGGGACCGCGCATGTGTGCGGGTACGACATCGACCGGGACTGGAGACACGTAATCAACCATATCGGTTATTGCATCAGCGAGGAGCGGAGCTTCTTCTGGCGGCTCACCGGAAGGCAGAACCTCGAATTCTTCGCGGATCTCCTCGAGGTCGAGCCGCGTACGGCCGGTCGCAGGATCGACGAGCTCCTCGATCTGCTCGAACTCACCGATGTGGCGGGGCAGCGTTTCATGAACTATTCCTCGGGCATGAAGCAGAAGATGGCGGTGGCGAGATCACTCCTCTCCGATCCCGAGGTGCTCTTCATGGACGAGCCGACACGGGGATTGGATCCGAGAACGGCATCGAGGCTTCGCACCTTTGTGAGAGACTACATAAAGGAGCGTGACAAGACGGTTATCGTTACCACCAACAGGGTGAGTGATATCGAGCACCTGTGCCAGCGCCTTCTCATACTCGACCGCGGCCGGATTGCGGCCTGCGGGACAATCCCCGAGATCTGCGACGATGTCCGTCGTCGTCGCATGATCGATGGGGAGTGTTCATTCGAGGAGGCGTTCAATATGCTGCTCGAGCCGGACCGGCACGGGGCACGAAGGGCATGAAGGGACGGGACGGATCATTCGGGAGCCGCGTCCCGGTATGTACGGAAATGATTGGAGACGGGGAAAGCACGGATCTCCTCATGTATGATGTAGGCGGTCGGTTATGAGCACTCACATCTCGGTATTCGCCAGGAAGCCGCTGGCGATCATAAAGAAGGAATTCCTGACGGCTATCAGCTACAAGTTCGATTTTCTGTTCCGTTTCTCGAGTATCTGGATGAGCCTCTTCGTGTATTACTTCCTCGCAAAGCTCATCGATCCGGCCGTTTCGACAGATCTGCAACCCTACGGAGGCGATTACTTCTCCTTCGTGATCATCGGGACCGCATTCTCAAGTTACCTCAATGTCGGTCTCGACAGCTTCTCGAGCTCGATCCGTGAGGCTCAGCTCGTGGGAACGCTCGAAGCGGTTCTCGTTACGCGCACACGCTTCACGACAATCCTGATCTTCCAGGCGGTCTGGAACTTTCTCTTCGCATCGATTCACGTGATCGTCTATCTCGCATTCGGCTTCCTCTTCTTCAAGACCCCGATCACCAATCCCAACTTCCCGGCGACGATCGTCGTCCTGATACTGACGATCCTCGCCTTCAGCTCGCTCGGTATAATATCCGGCAGCTTCATCATCCTCTTCAAGAAGGGGACGCCGATCAACTGGTTCATCAACAACTTCTCCCGTTTCCTGGGGGGTGTCTTCTACCCGATCAGTCTCCTGCCGGACTGGTGCCAGACGCTCGCCTACCTGCTCCCGATCACCCATTCACTTGAGGCGATCAGGCTCGCCATGATCCGGGGGTATTCTCTACCGGAGCTCAGGACACAGATCACCGCACTCCTCATCTTCAATGTCGTTCTCTTCCCGCTCAGCGTGCTGTGTTTCAACTTCGCCTTCAGGCAGGCGCGCAAGGACGGCACCCTCTGCCAGTACTAAAGCCGTCACACCGAACCGGGTATTTCATCTCTGACCTCATTCCATTTCCAGGGATGTGTGATTCACGTTAAATAATAGAAAATGCTTGTAATTAAGAGTTGTTTCTTGTACAATTAAAAATCGAACAAACGGGATGGGTTACCAGCGATTTTAGAGATCCCAGTATTACGATCCATGTCTTATACATGTGGAAGGGAGAGACTATTTATTGTTTTTGTATTGGTGTAACATGAAATATGGCAAACGGTTACATGGATCGTACGACAGCAGGCACGAAGTGAGACTTCTAGAGATAAATGTTGAAAGGCTTTGGCTGCAACTTAACGATTCCATTATTTAACGGCAAGGAGGTGGCAGGTCTCTACGAGGGTAGGTACCACACGTAGAATCATATCGAAAATAGAGAGATAGGAGGAGCTTCGATGGATGGAAAAAGACTAATCATATTCATGTTATGTACGCTCTTGCTCGTGGGTAGCTGGGGGGTGCTTGCAGCCCAGGAGATCACCGACGAGGGGATCGAATCATATCTGAACAAGTACAAGAACGTGATACCGGCACCCGAAGGCGAGTTCTCCCCGGTGCATCAGTCGGAGACACCGGTCTTCAGGAGCCCCACAGGAGCGCTGACGGTCCGGACCATGCCGAGCAGCTTCAATCCCCTCACCGGGGATGTCGCAGCGTATGCATGGCCCGGAAGGCAGTTCCCTCTCTGGGGTAACCTCTCGGGGGATGCACCGCCGTACACCTACGAGTGGGATTTCGGCGATGCCTCGCCCCCCGCTACCGGATCTGTGACGAATCCAAACTACATCTACGAGTATCACACCTATCCGACCGTCGGTGTCTATTACGCCACGCTGACCGTAACGGATAACGACGGCGCTTCGGTATCATCGACCGTCCGCATCGATGTCGCATTCGACGCCCATGAGGTCCGTGTGAATGCGGCCATCGAGGACGGCCTGCGGTACCTCTATCTCAAACAGAACGCCAACGGGAGCTGGAGCAGCAACTATCCGGCAACGACCACGGCCGCGATCATTGCGGAGTACTGCCTGAGGGGACATTTCCCGACAAACGATCCCGTTGCGGACATCTATGTCGGAACGGTCCTCAAGGGGCTCGATTATATTTACACCCGGTTAATACCACAGGGTATCGGCATGCAACCGGCAGGCAATCCGGATTCGAACGGAAACGGATTCGGTATCCGCGCAATGGAGTACTCGGCCTACAGCCAGGGTATTATAATGTTCGGCCTCGCCGCAACGAGAAGCCCGGCACTCGTTGCCACGAACGGCCCTGCAAATGTCGTTGGACGGACCCTGGTGGACATCCTTACCGATATGGTCGATCAGCTCGCCTGGTCGCAGACCGACGGTGGCAGCCAGCGGGGAGGATGGCGCTACAACATCACCGTACCGAGCTACCAAAGTGACAACTCGGCCGTCCAGTGGGCGGCGATCGGGCTCATGTCAGCAGAGGCGGAGCCGTGGTTTATCATGGCGCCTGCGTTCGTAAAATCCGAGCTGCAGATCTGGTTGAACTACTCCAGAAACGCCAACTGTAGCTACGGATACACGGGTCCGGGGACCTCTACGATCGCCCGCACCTCTTCGGCGATTTACTCGATGTACTACATCGACAACGACCGCACGACCGTCGAGGCCGAGGTCCTGTGCGCCATCGATTATGTCTGCTCGATGTGGTTCCACGGGAGTCCCACCTACGGGCAGTTCCCCGGCAACTTCTATGCGATGTATGCGACCAAGAAGGCGCTCGAGGATTACCAGTTCGTGGAGGTATGCTCTCCCCCGCGGAACTGGGCGCACGACTTCGAAAGCCATCTCGTTAAGGGTCTCACGAGCCCGACCGGTGCTACAGCCTGGAAGCAGGTCACCGATACCGGCGATCCCGTGAACGACGGGCGCTGGAACAACAACACCCTGTGGATTGATGTCGGCGGCGGCTATCTCTCGACCGCCTTCGCGCTGCTCATTCTCACACCGGGTGTGCGGCCCTGCACGCCGGTTGCGGTGATCGAGCTGGATCCGCCCGAGGCCTGCCCGGGAACGGAGATCTGCTTCGACGGCAGGGATTCCTACATACCGGCCGGCTGTCCCGAGACACTGGAGATCACGAGCTGGGAGTGGGACCTTGATGACGACGGTGTGTTCGAGGAAAGCGGCGCCTTCGTCTGCCTGCCCGATGGTTACGAGCTTCCGCCTGGCGAGTCGGAGTGGGATTACCGTGTGACCCTCAGGGTCACGACGAACGAGGGCAAGACCGGTTCCGCGACCGCCATGGTGCACATCGGAACCGACAACAACCCGCCGATCGCCGTTACGGGCGGTCCCTACACCGCCTGTGTGGGTGATACGATCTTCCTGGACGCCTGCGGTTCATACGATCCCGACTTCGAATGTACCGGCGACGAGGTCGTCGAGTACTGCTGGGACTTCGAGCCGGACGGCGTTCCGGATCTCTGCACCGACGAGTGCAGGCCAGATACCTTCCTCGTCTTCTATGAGGAGGTTCTCAGGACCCTCCAGCTTCGTGTAAGAGATACGTACGGCGCGTGGTCCGATCCGGCGGGCGGCCTCGTACAGATCTGGTCGTCGCTTCGGGAGCTCTGGGTGACGGAAGCGGACATCGAATTCGAGTTCGATCCGGCCGTATGCGAAACGCTTCGCATCTGTGCGACGATCCACGCGGGCACACAGAGCCCGGAGCTTGAGATCGACCCGGCGACGGTTGATTTCTACTATGACGATCCGGAGGATCCGTCGAAGCGCCTCGGCCGGTTCACCACGCCGGTGATGCGTGACGGCGACATGGTAACGTTCTGTCTGACGATCCAGCCTCCGGATGACACGCTGGATATCTACGTCGTCGTCGATCCGAACCAGCTGATCAGGGAGTGCCACGAGGACGACAACGTGGCCGTGAAGACGTGGACCTGCGGGGGACCATGCCCACCATGCCAGACGGCGCTCTCGCTGGTCGGCTACAGTTCGGTCTCCTGGGCGGATCCGTTCTGGACGGTGAAGGTGCAGGTGCACAACGGTGGCCCGGGAGTGGCGAAGAACGTCAATGTGATGATGAACGAGGACGTGGCGTGGCTCACGGTGCCGGATGCGCACTGCAGCTATGGTGATATTCCCGAGGGTGGCACGGCGGACGGTGGGATGGACAGCTACACCTTCGATCTGACGAACCATCCGGGCGGCAACTTCAATGTCTGGTTTGATGTGGCGTACGAGGATGCATGCGGCAATCAGTGTCGGGTGCGTCTCGATCCGGAGTTTGATCCGACGAATAAGGAGTCGGAGACGGTTCCGGTGGCGAAGTATGCGTTGCGGCAGAACTATCCGAACCCGTTCAATCCGAACACGACGATCAGCTATCAACTTGCGCAGCATGGATATGTGGATCTGCGCATCTACGATGTCGCGGGTCGTCTGGTTCGGGTGCTGGTGAGTGAGTCGAAGGATCCGGGGCTGTATGCGGTTGAGTGGAATGGGCGTGACAGGCGTGGTGTGCAGGTAGCCTCGGGGATCTACTTCTACCGGCTCGAGTCGGGAAGCTTCAGTCAGACGAGGCGGATGGTGCTTCTGCGGTAATAGAGTATCTATCGTGTATCGCCCGGATGTGGCGGTGCTGCAACCCGGGCGGTACACGGATGTCGCTTGTAACGGTTAATGATGAGAGACGGAATGTAACTATCAACAAGGTGGTAGAGCTCATGGCGAAGAAAACGGTACGCACCAAGAAAAAAGACTACATTAAGCCCGAGGTCGACAAGAAGGAGAACCTCAAGGAGATCACCCTGCTCTCCTTCTCACCGCCAATCAGGTAATGGATATAGCCGGAGCTTCTCTGTCCGGAACATGATCAAGATGCCTGTGTGTAAGGATAGGTCCACGGTATTGACGTGGAGCACTCGTGGACCTATCTTTATGTACATGGGGACAATCTTTCTTTAACAGGAAAAGGTTGCTGATGATTTGCATTGACGGCTCAGTACTTGGGCGGTGGTTACCCGTAGTTGCACTCATTGCCGCCCTGGCCCTGGGTGTCACCGGGTCACCCGCCTCCGCACAGGATCAGGCGCCGCAATCGCCTTCCGATGAGGATCCAGTGAAGGATGAGAGGCCGCCGATCGAGAGGATCGACGATAATGTGTATAAGATCGGCAATCTCGTTGTAGACGGAAATAAGAGAGAGGTCGTAATGCCCGGGTGGATCAATATGTCGGAAGGTGTTGTAGAGCTCCTGGCGTGCGCACCGGGGGGAAAGACGCACGAGAGTGTCGTCGTAGTCGATGTGGAGCCGTTTCACCTGCAGATTGCATTGCTCCTGCTCGGTCTGGAGGGAGGAGAGAGTATCTCCTTCCAGGGTGATCCGGCCACCCCCGAAGGTGATCCCGTCGAGATCGTCATCGAGTGGACCGATCCGAAAAGCGGTGAGATGAAGAGCGTGCGCGGCGAGGATTTCATTTATAATGTCAAGGCAGACCGTCCGATGATTCATACCCATTGGGTGTTTACGGGATCCCGTATCGTCGACGGTGTTTTCGTTGCGCAGATGGAAAAGTCGCTGGTAACGACATATCACGATCCATACACGATAATCGACAATCCGCTGCAGACCGGTGGAGACGACACCTATTACGAGGCAAACCGGTTTCTCGTGCCTCCGGTGGGTACAAAGGTGACCTTCCTTGTGAGGGCCACGGAGAATGCATCCGACAGTACCGATGAGAAGTAACCGGGCGATGAGCTTAAGCGATCATATCGAGTGGAGGCAATCGGCATGAAGTACGTCGTAACGATTGTATTGGCTTTCCTCATGGTGGCACAGTGTTCGGCCGTAGCGAGCGGTGAGGAGACGGTCGAGCTCTCTATCCGCAAGGAGGGTGAGGCGGCGATCTCACGGGGACTGCTGTGGATCATGACACAGCAGATGGAAGATGGATCGTGGAGCTCGTACCCGGCGATCACGGCCCTGGTCGTCTCGGCAATGCTGCGCAGCCCTTTCGATTACGATCAATACAACACGGAAGCGATCAGCAAGGGCCTCGACTACATCACCGGCAGCGTTAAACCCGACGGCTCGATCCACGCCGGGAATATGCCCGGCTACAATACGAGTGTCTGTATCATGGCGTTACGGGACGCCCGTGATCCCGCCTATGATACGATCATAGGGAATGCACGTGACTTTCTTATCCGGCTTCAGTGTGATGAAGAGGAGGGATACCAACCGGACAGCGTTTACTACGGTGGGATCGGTTATGGCGGGGATGATCGTCCGGACATGTCGAATATGCAGTGGGCAATGGAGGCGCTTGAGGCATCCAAGGAGTATGCAAAACGATCCGAGCACAGCATGGATGAGAGCGAGGGCACCGAACCGGAAACCGAACTACCGACCAGCGGGCACTCTCAGAAGGGCATATTCTGGGACAAGGCGGTCATCTTCCTCGAGCGCTGTCAGAATTTCGAGACGAACGATCAGTCGTGGGCGGGCAATGACGGTGGTTTCGTGTACTATCCCGGCTCGAGCAAGGCGGGGGGAACGACCTCGTATGGAAGCATGACGTACGCTGGGCTCAAGAGCTTTATCCATGCGAATCTCGACAAGGAGGATCCACGGGTCATCGCCGCGTACGACTGGATACGGAAGAACTACACGGTGGATAAGAATCCCGAAATGGGCCTGCAGGGACTGTACTACTACTATCACACCATGGCCAAAGCATTGAATATCTACGGTGAGGAAAACATAGAGGATGATGAAGGGGTGAAGCATAACTGGCGGGAGGACTTGATCATCAAGCTGAGTTCCCTTCAGCACGAGGAAGGTTACTGGGTAAACACGAACGGCAGGTGGTGGGAGAACAACAAGTCTCTGGTGACGGCCTACTGTATACTCGCCCTTGAGGAAGTACTCGGAACAGCGAGGTAACCGGTTGCGATATAGAGGGCTACAGTGAGGTTGTCCGCATCTGCCCGACAGCGGGGAGTTGCACGATTCAAAATGATCACCGGGAGGATTTAGCTCTCATAACCTATTGACACCATTAGCTATCCTATGATATCATTATTATTAGTAAAGTATATTTAGTAGGTGGAACCCAAATCCTCAGGGGGAGAGTTGATGGAACGAAAGGCAAACATGGCGAAGCAGGACAACAAAAAGAGCTACACCAAGCCCGACCTTAAGAAACATGAAAACCTGAAGGATTTAACCCTTCTCTCGTTTTCGCCACCGGTTTCGTAACGCAACTCTCGCCTGATGTCTCCTGCTGAACGGGGCGCCTCGGGTTTTTGATGAACGGGGGGCTCCTCTTATTTCGTAGCTGAAAGCGTGACGATTCGAGAGGGATCGAGTATGCTGAAGATCAATGACAAAGTGGTATTCAGGGAAGTCGAAGACAAGATCGTACTGATCAATCTCGAATCCGGCTTCTACTATTCGCTGAACGAGATCGGCTGCTTTATATTCAAGCGCATCCTCAAAAACAAGAATCCCTGCGAGATCCTCGAGGAGATCAAGCATAGCTATGATGTCTCGGAGGAGAGAGCCGACCAGGATCTCGGGGAGTTCCTCGATACGCTTACACGGGAAAACATCGTCGTACAGTACAACTAGGCCTGCCTTATTCCGATGGATCTATGGACGAGACACTGCTGCGCTTCAGGGACGAAATCAAGCTGAACAACTATTCCGTTGAGCTCGGGGCGGACGATGAACGTATCGTCGAGGCGGTGCGTGACTGGATCGATGACGGGATCGCCCACCACCATGCCGGAGGGGGGGAAGAGGGCGGGAGGAACGGACTTGCGATCGAGCTCTTCAGCGGAAGCCGGCCCACGGATATCAAGGGACCGGGTAGGAGACGGCCAACGGCCACCTTCGAGGATATCGAGTTTTATGCCGGAAAAAACGTAACGACACTCGTAATCGGCGGGGATTCCGTCGTGCGGGTCGATCTCGAAAGAGGCACTGCACGCGGTTTTGTCTCGAGTGCCCATCTCGACTCGCCGTGGGTCATCTCCCACCGCATCTTCTATCTTCCCCTCCTCGAGCTGTTACGGCGGCGTGGAGCGTTCTACGTTCACGCCGGTTGTGTCTGCCGGGGGGACCGGTGTATCCTGATCTGCGGGGGGAGCGGGCAGGGGAAGTCGACACTTACCTACACGCTCGTGCGGGCCGGTTTTTCCTACCTTTCCGACGATGCGGTCTTTGCGCAGATCCGGGATGAACACCTTACGATCTTTTCGTTTCCCGAGAAGATCAAGCTCGATGTAAAAAGCCGATCGCATTTTCCGGAATTCGATCCGTACCGGAACGAGCAGGAAAAGGTGGAGATTCCGCTCACGGAGACGAAGATAAAGAATGTCGCCGTCTCGGGAAAACCCTATGCGCTGGTCTTCACGGAGATCGTGGATCAAGCCCGGAGTGAACTCGTGCCGATATCGCAGAGCGAGGCGTTGCTCCGGCTCATCAGGCAGAGTATCACGATGACGAATCAGGAGGGGATCGAGAAGCATCTCGATGTCCTGACCAGACTCTGCGCAGAATCACGTAATTTCAGCCTGCGTTTCGGAAAGGACATCGACAATCTGCCGACCCTTGTCCGGGATACCATCTTCGGTGAGGGGTAGTGCCGCCGTACGTCGGGATGCATGCGCACAACCCGGAGGAGAGAGTCATAAGAAACAGGAAACCATGATGAAGTCGATATACGGAGCACAAGCGGCGTCGAGCCGGATTGGTGGAATTGTCTTCATCCTCATTCTTTTCGTCCCGGCTGGTCTCATGGCCGGATACTACTTCTGGACGAACGAAGGGGGTCCGTACGGCGGTCGTATCCGGGCGATTGGCTTCGTGGATGATACAACCCTCGTGGCCGGCACCGAACACGGCGGTGTCTTCACGAGTACGAGTTGGGGTGATAACTGGCAAGCGTCCAACAACGGGCTGACCAATCTGGTTGTCAACTGTATCTGCACGAATCCGTTGGACCGGCGGACGGTCTATGTCGGGACCGGCGGCGGGGGCGTCTTTCGCACGTACCTCTCTCAGGGCGACATTTCCTGGACACCCCGATCGTACGATCTCGGCAACAACAACGTCCTCTCACTCACAATGAGTCCGGCCGACTCGAACACCATTCTCGCCGGCACCGTCAACGGTATCTACAAGAGCACCAACAGGGGTGGGTATTGGATCGATATCACAAGCGATCTTCCCGACCATAACGTCAACACCGTCGCCGTAGGCACCTCTGGTAGCGATACGGTGTATGTGGGCACGAACAGCGGCGTGTTTAAGTCCGTGGATGCCGGATCATCGTGGGCCGAGAAGAACAGCGGCCTGACGAATCCCTTCGTGACCACACTCGTCGTGAGTCCGCACACCGCCAACACGCTATTGGCAGCAACCTTCGGCGGTATCTTCAAGAGCACGGACAGCGGGGAGAGCTGGGTACCGATCAACAATGGAATCGGCACCTCCTGGATTCGGGATATCGCCATCCATCCCGACAGTGCCGATGTCTATTATGCGGGGACCGACGAGGGCTTCTATATCAGCACCACGGGCGGGGCGGTTTGGATGGATTTCAGTGCCGGGCTGAGCTGTATCGAGGTCTATGCCATCGATGTCTATGCGAACGGTGGTCGGCTCTTAGCGGGCACGTACTGGGGAGGTACCTATCGGTCGATTGGGGGAGCCCCCTGGGAGCAGGCCGTTCAGGGAATGACCAACACATTTATAACCGCCATTGATGTGAATCCACTCGACAACAGCCTCATCCAGGTCACATCCTACGGACAGGTCTTCAGGAGCGAGAACCAGGGCCAGGACTGGAACGAGAGCTCGATCGGGATCGTCGACGAGGACCTCACGGCGATCGCCATCGACAAGATGGCACCCGATACCGTCTTCTGCGGTGCGTATTACGGCGGGGTCTACAAGAGCGTCGATGCGGGAAGCACCTGGACGCTCATGAACGACGGCCTCGACAACCTCACCGTCACCTCCCTGGCGATCGATCACCAGAGCAACAACATCGTCTATGCCGGCACCTATGGATACCTCTACCGGAGTACCGACGGCGGGAGGCATTGGGTGCTGAAATCGAGCGGGATAGGGGATAAGCATGTCTGGACGGTCGAGATCGATCCGGTTGATGCATCGATCGTTTACGCCGGCACATACGGGGGCGGCGCCTACAAGACGACGAACTCGGGGGATAGCTGGAGTGCGATCAACAACGGACTCGGGAGCGACTACGTCAAAGCATTCGCCGTTGATCCCGTGGACAACAATATTGTGTACGCCGGTACGTACTACGGTGGGGGTGTCTTCAAGTCGACGGACGGCGGAGCGAGCTGGAATGCAGCCAGCGTGGGGCTTGTCAATCAGGATATCTGGAGCCTCGATATACATCCGGACAACCACCTGCAGGTTATTGCCGGAACGTACGGTGGAATCGCAATATCGTTGGACGGCGGCGCTTCCTGGGAGGACTTTTCGGACGGGCTCGAAGTACTCGATACGCGCTGCGTCATCTACGATCAGGCCGAATCCAGAAACATCCTTGCGGGAACATACGGGGGAGGGGTATACCGCTACGACGGTGTGTATTGCGCCATCGACGGTCCCGCGACGCCTCCCGAAGCACAACGCATCTGCCGTCTCTTCCCCAACTATCCCAATCCGTTCAATCCGACAACCACCATTAGCTACCAGATCTTACCCGGCGTGGGGGGGCCGTGCCCGGTGAAACTGGAGATATTCGATGTCAGGGGCAGTCTCGTGAGGATTCTGGTTGGCGGCAGCCAGGGTCCCGGCACGTACAGCATAACCTGGCACGGAGACAACGATCGGGGGCGCTCGGTTTCATCCGGCGTCTACCTCTACCGTCTCAAGGCCGGCGGCTCGGCTGAAACGAGGCGCATGGTTCTATTAAGATAATTATTTAAAATGGGATATGATCCTGCCGCAACGATTCGGCCACTGCTGGCGGAAGCGTTTTGTGATACGCAGGAGTGTGGTTCGATGGAGGATGGCCGGTGCCGGCTTTTTACCCTTGACTTCATCCACTCCTTTTGTTATCAATAAATTTCACTTCCAGTTCCGGTAGGAGGGAGAAGACGTGTACGCGGTTGTTCGCTTGGCCGGCAAACAGGTTATTGTAAGGCCCGACGAGGATGTCCAGGTACCCCGCCTCGACGCTGAGGTCGGCAGCACCATCCGGTGCGACGACGTCCTTCTCTATGCGGACGGCGCCGATGTGCGGATTGGGCATCCCAGCCTCGATAACGTCGAGGTTATTGCGGAGATCCTAAGTCACAGCCGCAACAGAAAGATCATCGTCTTCAAGATGAAACGCCGGAAGAGATACCGCAGGAAGAAGGGGCACCGTCAGGGATACACTCGGTTGAGGATACGGGAGATCTCAGCATAACCAGGCGGCCGAGGAGCTGATCATCATGGCACACAAAAAGGGCGTAGGAAGTTCGAAGAACGGTAGGGACAGTAATGCGAAGCGGCTCGGTGTGAAACGGCATGCAGGCCAGGTTGTTACCGCCGGTACCGTTCTCGTCCGTCAGCGCGGCACTAAGATCCATCCGGGGATCAACGTCGGCAAGGGCGGCGATGATACGCTCTTCGCGCTCATCGACGGCATTGTACGGTATGAGCGCTTGGGCAAGTCAAAGAAAAGGGTGAGTGTCTACGCCCATTAAAGATCCGGCTATCGGTTTATATCAGGTTTCCTGGAGAGCCCTCAGCGGCGGTTGTACCGATTGGGCTCTCCATTTTTTTTTAGGGGGTGAGCATATGAAGATCACGTTTCTGGGGCATGCTGCCTTCGAGGTGGCGCTTGATGACGGGAAGCGGATTGTCTTCGATCCTTACGAATCCGGCTCGTTTAACGGGGCCCTTGCCTACGGCCCGATAGAAGGGGACTATGATCTCGCAGTCGTAAGCCACGATCATGCAGACCATTGCTGTGAAAGTGTCACTTCGAAGGCTCGCAGGGTGGTAGACGGCGCCGGTGAGTTCGATTTTGAAGGAATCAAGATCACGACATACCCGACATTCCACGACGAATCCGGCGGCTCAGAGAGGGGAAAGAACCTGATCTCGGTGATCGAGGCGGAGGGGCTCACGATCGCCCACCTCGGCGACCTCGGGCATCCCCTTTCGGTTAAAGAGATGGGTGCTCTGAAAGGGATCGATATCCTGCTGATCCCGGTCGGGGGATACTTCACGATCGATGCAGAAGTGGCCTCGAAGATCGTAACGGCGGTTGGGCCCAAGATGGTAATCCCGATGCACTTCAAGACCGCCAAGGTGGATTTTCCCATAGCGACAGTCGACGACTTCATTTCAAGGATGGATAACGTAGAGACGGCGGGTGGAAGCGAGATCGTTCTGTCGAAAGAGATCTTGCCGGAGATGCAAAAGGTGGTCGTCCTCGATCCGGCAAAGTAATTCCGCAGGCCCAACGACGCACGGGACCGTCGACCGTACGGTTCGAGCGGGTACGTGGGTGAACCCAGTAGACAAGCGAGGGAGAGTATGAGAGAGATACGTGCCGAACAGATCACCGAGGCGGTTGCACGCCTCTCGATGGAGGCCAACTTTGAGCTCGAGGATGATGTACAGAAGGCGATCGAGGAGGCATTCGAGAAAGAGGAATCGCCTGCCGGCAAGGAGGTTCTCCGCCAGATCCTGGAGAATTCCCAGATAGCCAGGACGGAACGTATGCCGATCTGCCAGGATACCGGCTATGCGGTCGTCTTCGCAGAACTCGGCCAGGATCTGCACATCGTAGGCGGCGACTTCGAAGCGGCAGTGAACGAGGGTGTAAGGTCCGGGTACACGGAGGGGTACCTTCGGAAATCGGTTCTCTCCGATCCCATCAAGGGAGCCAACACCGGCGACAATACACCGGCGATCGTCCATCTGCGTATCGTCCCCGGAGACACGTTGAAGCTATGGATCGTTCCGAAGGGCGGTGGAAGCGAGAACATGAGCAAGATTGCCATGATGAAACCCGCCGACGGAGTCGAGGGTGTGAAGCGGTTCGTTGTCGACTGTGTTCGCACGGCCTCCGGGAATCCCTGCCCGCCGGTCGTCGTGGGTGTGGGGATCGGGGGGACGTTCGAATACTGTGCCTACCTGGCGAAGAAGGCGCTGCTGCGCATGATCGGCAGCACACACCCGGATAGTTACTACGCGGAGCTCGAGAAAGAGCTCCTCGAGCTCGTTAACGATACCGGAGTCGGCCCCATGGGACTGGGCGGGCGCGTGACCGCGCTCTCCGTCAATATCGAAGCCGCACCGCGTCATATCGCATCCTTCCCGGTCTCGGTGAACATGAACTGTCATGCGGCGCGGCACAAGATGGTGGAACTCTAGGATCACGGTTTTTTCTCGGAGGGCAGGTAGAATATGGCAGAGCACAAACTCACGACCCCACTTTCGGAGGAAGACGTCAGGAAGCTCGAGGCGGGAGATACGGTTTCATTGACCGGAGTCGTTTACACCGCACGCGACGCCGCCCACAAGCGCCTTGTGGAGCTGCTGGAGGCCGGAAAGGAGCTCCCGATACCCCTCGAGGGACAGTTGATCTACTACGTGGGTCCGGCACCGACACCCCCGGGCAAGGTCATCGGCTCGGCCGGCCCGACCACGAGCTACCGGATGGATCCCTACTCCCCGATCCTCTTGGAGCATGGCCTGCGCGGGATGATCGGCAAGGGAGCACGATCGGAACCCGTGGTCGAGGCTATGAAGAAGTACGGAGCGGTCTATTTCGCGGCGACGGGTGGTGCGGCGGCGTTGATTTCGCGCAGCATCGTCTCGGCGGAAGTGATCGCCTACGAGGATCTTGGGGCCGAGGCGATCAGAAAGCTCGAAGTCAAGGACTTCCCGTTGATTGTGGCTCAGGACAGCAGCGGAGGCAATGTCTACGAGGAAGGGCAGAAACAATACGCACGCTGACGGCATGGGGCTGAATCGGTGATTCCCCCGTCCGGGAGCTGCGTTTCAGCACGCCCAGTTTCCGAATCCAATCGGAGAGGAGTCATTCGTGCCATCGAGAGTTCTCGTCGTGATACCGGCACGCATCGGTTCGACGCGCTTTCCCGCGAAAGCACTGGCCGAGATCGGCGGTTTGCCGATGATCCTCCATGTCTACCGGAGGGCTATGAGGCTCAGAGGTGCCGACGAGGTTCTTGTAGCGACCGACAGCGCCCTCATCAAGGGGGTTGTCGAGGCGGATGGTGGTGCGGCGGTCATGACCGCACGTTCGCACCGTACCGGTACCTCGCGGGTGCGTGAGGTCGCATCACGCAGGCCGCATGGGATCGTCCTGAACATTCAGGGGGATGAACCGCTGTTCCCCGTAAGGTCCGTCGAACGCCTCATTGGTCTCATGCAGGCACATCCGAGGCTCCCCATGGGTACCCTTGCCGCCCCTTCCTCGGATAGGAGAGACTATCTCAAGCCCGATACCGTCAAGGTCGTGTGCGACCGTAACGGCAACGCGCTCTACTTTTCCCGCTCCCCCGTTCCGTTCTCGTCGAAGGTCTTTCTCAGCCATATCGGTATCTACGCCTACCGGCGTTCCCTGTTGCTGCGTTACCCCGATCTTGTGAAGGGTCCGCTTGAGCGGCTCGAGGGCCTGGAACAGCTCAGGGCGCTCGAGAACGGCTTCACGGTGCGGGTTCTGAGATGCCGTTCCGGCGGAATCGGTGTCGATCTTCCCGAAGATTTAAAAAGGGTTGAAAAACGGCTCAAAAGCCGATAGATTGTTACAAGTTTTGGTTCGCTCGCTGACACCACGAGGCCATCGAGAGGACAGTTTGGGCGAGAAAACGAAATATATCTTTATCACGGGTGGGGTTGTATCATCTCTCGGTAAAGGTATCGCTTCTTCATCGATCGGTCTCCTTCTGAAACAACGCGGGCTCAATGTCGTCCTCCAGAAATTCGATCCCTATCTCAATGTCGATCCCGGCACGATGAGCCCGTTTCAGCACGGCGAGGTCTACGTTACCGACGATGGTGCCGAAACCGACCTCGATCTCGGACATTACGAGCGCTTCATCGACAGGAGCCTGAGCCAGCGTTCGAACGTGACCACGGGACAGGTCTACGAGGCCGTGATCAACCGGGAGCGCGAGGGAGGCTTTCTCGGCAGGACCGTACAGGTGGTTCCCCATGTCACCGACGAGATCAAGAGCCGCATCCGCCTTGCCGCCGAGAACGGCGAGGATGTGGACGTCGTCATCACCGAGATCGGAGGAACCACCGGTGATATCGAGGGATTGCCCTTCCTCGAGGCGATCCGCCAGTTCCGTCTCGATGTCGGCAGGGAAAACACCCTCTATATCCATCTTGCCCTCATTCCCTACATACGAGCGGCCCACGAGCTGAAGACCAAGCCGACACAGCACAGCGTGAAGGGTCTTCGGGAGATCGGCATCCAGCCCGATATACTGCTGTGCAGGACCGAGCGTTCCCTGAGCTCGGAGATCAAGAAGAAGATCGCACTCTTCTGCAACGTCGAGGGGCAGGCGGTCATCGAGGCACGCGACGTCGATTCCATCTATCAGGTCCCGCTCCAGTTCCACAAGGAGGGCCTCGACGATATCATCGTGGAGAAGCTGGGGCTCATCTGTCCGCCTCCCGATCTGGAGGAGTGGGGAAAGATGGTCCACAAGATCTACTCGATGACGGAAAGTGTCGACATCGCAATCTGCGGGAAGTACGTGCACCTGGTCGATGCTTACAAGAGCATTATCGAGTCGTTTATCCATGCGGGTGTTGCCAATGATGTCCATGTGAATATCAAATGGGTGGATAGTGAGAGGGTCGAAGCGGAGGGTGCCGGGGATTACCTCGACGGTGTTCACGGCCTGCTCGTTCCCGGCGGTTTCGGTGACAGGGGGATCGAGGGGAAGATCACAGCGATCCGGTATGCACGGGAGAACGGCATACCCTATCTCGGCATCTGCCTCGGCCTCCAGTGTGCCGTCATCGAATTCGCCCGCAACCGCTGCGGCCTGGAGGCCGGGAGCTCCGAGTTCGAACCCGATGTCCCGCATCCCGTGATCGATCTCATGCTCGAACAGCGAGACCGTTCCAGAATGGGCGGAACGATGCGGCTCGGCGCCTATCCCTGTACAATAAAAGAGGACACCCTGGCACACCGGCTGTACGGAACCCTCGAGATCGCCGAGAGGCACCGGCATCGCTGGGAGGTCAACAATGCCTACCGCGATACTCTCGTGGATAACGGGATGGTTATCTCGGGGCTTTCGCCGGATGGAAACCTGGTAGAGATCATCGAGGTCCCCGATCACCCGTTCTTTATCGCATCACAGTTTCACCCCGAACTGAAATCCCGCCCACAGCGGGCCCACCCGCTCTTTAAGGGATTGGTCTTTGCCGCCAAGGCTCTGTCACAATCGTCTGACGACGAGCGAAGGGCCTCTCCTGCGATGCGCGGTGACTGATCCGACGGTGAGAACCATGGAAGACCTGATCATCAACGGAAAGGTTGTTTCACCGGTCGAGACGCCGCTGCTCATTGCGGGCCCCTGCGTGCTGGAGGATCGGGATGATGCATTGAAGGTGGCGGATGCATGCGCCTCGGCCGCCGAGGCCGCCGGCTTCTTCTATATCTTCAAATCGAGCTACCTCAAGGACAACCGTTCCTCGGTCGATGCATACACCGGTCCCGGTCTCGAGCAGGGTCTCGAAATCCTGGCCTCGATCAAGCGTGAGCTGTCCGTACCGGTGCTGACGGACGTACATTGCAGGGATGAGATCGATCGCGTGGCCGGCGTGTGCGATGTGATCCAGATACCGGCGTTCCTCTCCAGGCAGACGAGGCTGATCGTTGCGGCCGCCGAGACGGGAAGGATCCTGAATCTCAAGAAGGGGCAGTTCCTTTCCCCCGAGGATATGGGGCTTGCGGTAGAGAAGGCCCGGCGGGGTGGTGCGGGCGGTATCATGATCACCGAGCGCGGCACCTGCTTCGGCTACAACAACCTCGTGGTCGATTTTACCGCTTTCCAGAGGATGCGCGCCTTCGATGTGCCGGTTATCTTCGATGCGACCCATTCCTTACAACTACCCGGCGGGTTGGGGAACAGGTCGGGCGGAAGACCCGAATGTGCACATGCACTCTCCCGGGCCGCTGTCGCCGCAGGCTGTGACGGGCTCTTCGTCGAGACGCATTTTCAACCGGCCGCCTGTAGCTGTGATGCAGAGGTCATGCTTCCGCTCGATCGCCTACAGAGTCTCCTCGAAGAAGCGGGGCAGCTCTACCGTACGGTCCGCCCCTTCATCCTCCGTAAGGGAGGGGGGGAAGGTGTGGGGACGGCACCCGAGGGGTCACGTGATTCCTGTTGCACCGGCTCGGACGCCGGTCGAACGGCGGGGAAGGAATCGGAAAGGGGAGCGTGAGCTACCATGCCCGGAAAGGATAGTAGGGGTACCGTGGGGCTTGTGAACCGCAAGGATGGAAAACGCAGGGTGCGGCGATCCCGTAATGCGAAGGCGAAGAAACAGGACGGGGATATAGTGAGTCTGGGGCTCGAGGTCATCTCTCTCGAGATCGAGGGGCTCGAGGAGCTCAAGAACTGTATCGGAGCGGACTTCGAACGGGCGGTGCGGTACCTTCTGGAATGCAGGGGCAAGGTGATCGTGTGCGGTATGGGCAAGTCGGGGATCGTAGCCAGAAAGATCGCCGCAACCTTGAGCAGCACCGGCACCCCGGCCGTCTACCTCCATCCAGTCGAGGCCACCCACGGAGATATGGGAATGATCACGGGGGACGATATCGTTCTTGCGGTCAGCAAGAGCGGTGGTAGCGAAGAGGTTCGCAGGCTCTTGCCGTACATCCGTGGGATGAAGGTCAAGGTGATCTCGATCACGGCAACCGACGATTCACCCCTCGCACAGGAGAGCGACGTTGTGCTGCTGACCAGGGCACAGCGGGAAGCATGTCCGATGGATATCGTTCCCACCACCAGTACCACCGCTGCCCTGGTTCTCGGCGATGCCCTTGCGGTCGCCGCCTTCCGGAGCAGGAACTTCGGCCGGGAGGACTTCGCCAGGCTCCATCCGAGCGGTGTGCTCGGGAAGCGGTTGATGCTCACGGTCGGTGAACTGATGCACAGCGGAGATGATGTCCCCGTCGTGGATACCGACACAACGCTCAAGGACACGCTCTTCGAGATCGTCAACAAGCGGCTCGGGTGCTCGGGTGTAACCGATCGGGACGGGAAGCTCGTCGGGATCATCACCGACGGCGATCTCAAGCGTATACTCCTCAAGAATCCGGAGGCGCTCTCGGTCAAGATCTCAAAGCTCATGACCAGGGATCCGCGGACGACACACAGGGATGTTCTCGCTATTGATGCCCTGGAACGGATGGAGATGAACAAGCCGGGTCCCATCACACAGCTCTTCGTGGTCGATGATACGAAACGTCCGATCGGTGTAATTCACATACACGATATCATCCGGGCCGGCCTCAAATAGTCATCACTCCAAACCCTGGAAAACGCCGCAGGCACCCAGATTCCGGTGCGAGGCGGTGATCTGCCCGCCGAGCCGCGCTCATAAAGCACAACCCATTGTATTATAAACGGTTAAAAATAAGATTACAGCTTCACCGGGAGGGGTTGCATTGGCATAACAATTGCTTGACTCACTCCAGGACATGTATTATAAGATTAATCGTGACAAGGTTTTTTCCTTGTCGTCAAGCATATTTCGAGGAATCGATCGCAAAGCATCCGACGAAGAGGGAAGGGTGCACGGGCATCTCATTCCCGGACGGTGGGTGAAGGGTGAAAAGAACCGTACGGAGAATATTTACCCTTCTCCTCATATATATCCTAATCTTCGCTGCGAGAGTTTTACCCAGGCGCTGGGGGCTGGCACTGTTCACCGGCCTGGGGTCGCTTGCATATCGCATCTTCCGGAAGGATCGGGAGCGGGCGATAGAGAATATCGCCAGGGCGTTTCCGGGAACCGATCCCCTCATTGTGCAGGCGATCGCCAAGGGATCATTCAAGGTACTGGGCAGAAATGCATTCGATGCATTGCGGCTCGTATTCCTCTCCAGGGATCGGGTGATGAGGCTCTGCCGGGTGGAAGGCGAGGAGCATCTGAGGACGGCAAGCGAGGAAGGGAACGGTGTCATAGCCGTTACGGGGCACATCGGGTGCTGGGAACTCCTTGCCGCTTACTTCTCCGATAAGGGGTATAAGGTCAGCGTGATAGCACGGGATTTACGGGATGGCAGGTTGAACGAGCTACTGGTTTCGATGAGGAAGCGTCACGGGATAGTCTCGGTTCCCCGAGGTTCGAGCGCAATCACCGGGTACAGGGTGCTTCGCAGGGGGGAGATCCTCGGTATGCTGCTCGATCAGGATATCGATGTAGATGGCGTATTCGTGCCCTTCTTCGGTGTTCCCGCGCACACCCCGCGCGGCGCAGCGGCGTTCGCCCTGCGGAGCGGGGCCACCGTCGTACCGGTGGCTATTCATATTCAACCCGATCGCCTGCACCGTATAACGGTTCTGCCACGGCTCGAGATTCCCGACGGGAACCTGTCCGAGGAGCAGCGGATCGATGAGCTTACCCGTCTCTCGACGGAGGCGATCGAGCGGTTGATCCGTATCTATCCGCAACAGTGGGTCTGGTTTCACGAGCGATGGAGAAAGCGTCCGGGCCCGGGGGATCGGGTCAGTATGGGACAAAAACGGGAGGAACAAGCGAGGTTCCATTAGCCAGGAATGAGAAAATCAACCATATTTATAGTGTATGTCACAGATAACGATGAATAGGACCATTCACAATACGGTTTTCGCTCTGGCCCTTCTCACGCTGCTGTTTGCCGCTTGCGGCAGCGGCGAAAAGAGCGATCGGTCTATCAGCGCCAGTGATCTGCCCGATCAAGAGTTTATCGATTTCGAAACGGCCGAGAGCGATTCCGGATTTACGAAGTGGGTGCTTCGTGCTCCTGTCGCACGGGTCTACAACGCGCGGAAGCTGCTCGTGACCGACCAGCCTGAGGTGGAGTTTTACAACGAGAAGGGCGAGATCGCATCGGTTCTGACCGCAGACAAGGGTGAGTACAACGATGTTACGAAGGATCTGACGGCACTCGGTAATGTCGTTGTGACGTCGCAGGAAGGGTATAAACTGGAAACCGAGAGCCTCGTCTGGATCGATGAAACCGGAGAGATACATACGGAGGATTTCGTCCGGTTCACGAAGGAAAACGATATCCTGACGGGGTACGGATTCGAGAGCGATCCGGAGCTTAAGGGCTGGGAGATCAAGCGTGATGTGCGGGCGTACCTGAAGGACGAAGAGGGGATCGTGGGTGAAGAGGTCGAAAAGGAACGGACAGGAAAGGACAAGTGACGTGATCGAGCCGCGCAAGACCTCCACGGGTAACGGTGAAGGGCTGAGCTGTCGCGGCCTGGTGAAGGTATACGGGAAACGGAAGGTCGTTGACGGTGTATCATTCGATGTACATCGCGGTGAGGTCGTAGGGCTTCTCGGTCCGAACGGCGCAGGGAAAACGACCTGTTTTTACATGATCGTCGGGATGATCAGGCCGGAGGACGGCCATGTGGCGCTGGACAGCGAGGAGATAACGGACCTACCGATGTATCAACGGGCGAGGAAGGGAATCGGTTATCTACCCCAGGAGGCATCGGTCTTCCGCCGGTTGAGCGTGGAACAAAACCTGATGGCTATACTCGAGACCCTGCCCATATCGAAGAACGAGCGGAAGGAGCGGCTCGAATCGCTCCTCGACGAGCTCAACATCAATCAGCTCAGGAAGAGCTACGGCTATCAGCTCTCGGGTGGTGAACGCCGGCGTGTCGAGATCACCCGTTCCCTGGTTACCGACCCCTCGTTCATGCTCCTGGACGAGCCGTTCGCCGGCATCGATCCGATCGCTGTCGCCGATCTCCAGGCGATCGTTCAGAAGCTCCGTGAGCGGGGATTGGGTGTGCTCATCACCGATCACAATGTGCGGGAGACATTGTCAATAACCGATAGGGCGTATATCATGTATGAGGGGTGTATACGGCGTTCAGGGACGGCCACCGAGCTCGCCGCCGATCCGGAAGTGCGTGAGATATACCTCGGAGAGGCGTTTCGCCTCTGAGACAGGACGGCTTGCTTATGGAGATGAAGGTTGGACTGCACATGGGCCTCCAGCAGAGGCTCGTCATGACACCCCGGCTCCAACAGGCCTTGAAGCTGCTGCAGATGCCGATGCAGGAGCTTCAGCAGGTTCTCAAGCAGGAGATACTTCAGAATCCACTGCTGGAGGAGGTGGATGACTCGTTGGAGTCCTCGGAGGAGGAGACATCCGCCGAGGATGAGGAGTCCGAGGGAGAGGAAACGGAGGAGGGTGAAGAGCAGATCGATTGGGACGATTACTTCGAGACCGGTTTCGGAATCGGAAGCGGGTACGCGGAGGAGGAAGAGCGGGAGGAGTTTCTCGAGAAAGTACCCGTAGCCAAGCAGAGCTTTTCCGATTATCTCATGAGCCAGCTCAGACTTGTGACCGGTGACGAGAGGGTACTGGAGATCGGAGCATACATCATCGGCAGCCTCGACGATTCAGGATATCTCACCTGTCCGCTTGCGGAGCTTACAAATACCTTCAAAACGACGGAAGAGGAGGTGGAGACGGTCCTTAAGCTGATCCAGACCTTCGACCCACCGGGTGTCGGGGCCCGTGACCTCAAGGAATCGTTACTGATTCAGCTCGATATGAGGGGGCTTGCCGACAGCATGGCCGCGCGGATCGTTCGGGATCACTTCGAGGAATTCAAGCAGAAGAAATACCTGGACGTCAGCAAGAAACTCAAGATATCCCTCAAGGAGGTCCAGGCCCAGGCGAAGGTCATCGGAGCTCTCAATCCCAAGCCCGGTCTCGATGTCCTGGTGGACGAGCCGAAGTACGTGATTCCAGATCTCATCGTTGAGCGGGTGGGGGAGAACTATATCGTTTTTCTGAACGATCGCAATGTCCCGCGCCTGAGGATCAGCCAGTCCTACCGGGACGAGCTCAAGAGCAACAAGCAGCTCAGTAGCGAGACGAGGGATTTCATACAGGGCCGCCTCAAAAACGCGAAATGGCTGATCCAGACCATTGAGCAGCGCCGTAGGACCATGATCAAGGTCATGGAGTGCATCGTCCAGGAACAGTATGAGTTTTTCGAAAAGGGCACTGCCCATCTGAAACCGTTGACGCTGCAACAGGTCGCAAGCAAGATCAGTATGCACGAATCAACGGTGAGCCGGGTGACGACGAACAAGTACGTTCAGACGCCGCGAGGAGTGTATGAGCTCAAATTTTTCTTCAGTTCGAGTCTCGGCACCGAGGACGGAGAAGAGGTTTCGGCGAAGAGCGCCAAGCTGAAGATAAAGGAGATTATTGCGAAGGAAAACCAGAAGAAGCCGTTGAGCGATCAGAAGATTGCGGATATACTGAAAAGGGATGGTCTTATTATAGCGAGACGTACGGTGGCGAAATACAGGGAACAGCTTGGTATTCTTCCGGCACGCCATAGAAAACAGTATTAGAAGTGATATACTTACGGGTTGAAAGCGATACATGACATTGTCAACAGAGACTCGATTCTCCAATAGACTGCCGTATTGGTTGCGGAGGAGAATTCCCAATCTGAGTGAATCCACCCGTGTCGAGAGTACGATCAGGCGGCACCGCCTTCACACGGTCTGCCATGAGGCACTGTGCCCGAACAGGGCGGAATGCTACGCGAAGGGTAAGGTCACCTTCAGCATCATGGGGGATATATGCACACGTGCCTGCCGCTTCTGCTCGGTGAAGAAGGGAATCCCGGGGCCTCCCGACGATGGGGAGCCCGGGCGGCTCGCTGCGGCCGTTCGGGAACTGGGCCTGACCCATGTGATCGTCACATCTGTGACACGGGATGATCTTCCGGACGGGGGCGCCTCGCGCTACGCTGCGGTGATCGAAACACTCGGTCGCATGGATCCACCACCGGTCATCGAAGTACTCGTTCCCGACTTCCAGGGGGATGGGGAGGCGCTGGATGCCGTCTTATCGGCCGGACCGGATATCTTTTCCCATAACATGGAAACGGTAAAGAGACTGTACGGAACAATGCGCAGGGGCGCAGATTACGAGAGATCATTGTCGATACTTTCCGAGGCAAAGGAACGATGCAAGGGGGTGATGACGAAATCGGCACTTATTCTCGGAATGGGGG
Organism: bacterium; assembly: GCA_020350885.1. Classification (GTDB taxonomy): domain Bacteria; phylum Krumholzibacteriota; class Krumholzibacteriia; order Krumholzibacteriales; family Krumholzibacteriaceae. The sequence continues at coordinate 3,247,847 of CP070727.1, forward strand.
AACGTATTGAAGAGGTGATAGAGGTGTTAATCGATCTCAGGAGGGCTGACTGTGATTTTATTGCTATCGGACAATACCTCCGGCCCGGCCTGGATCAAATCCTTGTCGGGGAGTACATCCCACCCGAAACATTTGCCTGGTTCGAGGAACGGGCGTATGAGATGGGATTTCTCGAGGCGACGGCCGGTCCCCTGGTGCGGAGCTCGTACCAGGAGAGCCGTATCACAGCCTATCGCCCCCGAGTTGTCACGGACCGGGTTTCTCTTGTGAGGAGGAATGTGCTATGAAGTTGACTACCACTGCGAGGCATTTCGAAGCCAATCCTGATCTGATTGCACATACTGAAAAAAGGTTGTTGAAGCTCAAGCGATTCTTCGATCATATCCTGCATGTGGATGTCATCATGTCTGTGGAGAAATTTAGGCATATTGCTGAAGTCAATGTTCACGTGAACGGTCATGATTTTACCTCCAAGGAAGAATCAGAGGACATGAAGGTTTCGATAGACAAGGCGGCAAAGAGCCTCGAGAGGCAAATGAAGAAATTCAAGGGGAAGATCATATCGAATCATCATAGGGGGAGAAAGGTCGTAGATACATCAATGTCCAAGGAGCGGGTTGTTCGGTCCGGCAGCCTCGGTGACGGCGGTGGTGTTGAATATACGGATCATATAATGCGCGAGATTCCCGAATACAGCGTCGAGGAGGCGATAATATTAATGGAGAATCGGGAGGAAACCTTCCTGCTGTTCAACGATAGGGATTCCGGCAAGCTCAATGTCGTTTACAAACGGAGCGACGGGAATTACGGTGTCATCGACACGTCGAAATAGGGAGGCGGTGCATGATGCGCATACGTGCCCCTGCGCCGTATGTGGGAATTATTCAAGAAGCAGGGGGAAAGAAATCCTATAGCGGTGCGGCGGTAACGATACGATGATCCGCACGAGGAGGGAGATGTGGGAAACGAGTACTCGACCGAAGAGTTCTACAAGGAAACGTACGAGGAATTCGATTTCGATATCCTGACCACAGGCCTTACGAGCAAAGTTCCAATCACCGTTCCGGATATTCACCGGCCGGCGTTCGCACTCACGGGATTCATGGAGAATTACCTCTATCAGCGGATCCAGATCATCGGCGAGACAGAGCTTCTCTACCTGCGCTCCCTGAGTCCGAAGCAGCAGAAGGAGGCGATACAGCGCCTCTTTACGAAACCACTCCCCTGTATCATCATCACCAAGGGCCTGGAGGTGCCGAACGATCTCATTTCTCTCGCCGAAGAACACGCCGTACCGGTCATTAGGACGCCGCTCTCGACGACCCCGTTCATCCATTCACTCACGGGACATCTCGAAACCGTCTTTGCTCCACGCGCGACAACGCACGGCTCGTTGGTGGATGTATACGGCGTCGGTCTGCTCTTCATGGGAAAGAGCGGGATCGGCAAAAGTGAGATCGCCCTCGATCTCGTCGAACGCGGCCACCGACTCGTTGCCGACGACGTCGTCGAGATTACGAGACACGGGGATGTGCTGATCGGCAGGGGACAGGAACACCTGCGCCATTTCATGGAGATCAGGGGATTGGGGATCATCAATGTGATGGATGTCTTCGGGATCAGGGCCGGCAGGATCCAGAAACGGATCGAGGTCGTGGTCCAGCTCGAGGTTTGGGATCCGAAACGTGACTGGGACCGGCTCGGCCTCGACGAACACTATATGGAAATTCTGGGAGTGAATGTACGGCAACTGATCATTCCGGTCTACCCGGGTAAGAATATAACAGTGATATCCGAAGCGATCGCGTTGAACCATATGCTCAAGGTCTATGGTATCGATGCGGCGAAACGTCTTGACAAGCAGCTCGTAGATATGATGGAAAGTGATAAAAAGACGAGACGGTATCTGAAGTACGACACGGAATGAGCGGAGAAGTCGTTAAAACGGAAACAATCGGAATCATCATCACTCACGGCGATCTCGCCGAAGTGCTCAAGAGAACGGTCGAGCTCATCGTGGGCACCGTCGAGGGTGTATACCCACTGTCCGGCTCGGATCTCTGCAACGAGGATATCATCGGGGAAATCCGGAAATTGATAACGGATGACGGGAAGAGACGGGCCATTCTTTTCGTGGACTATTTCGGGGGGTCCTGCTGCATCAACAGCGTCCGGGCCGTCGAGGGGGTACCCGGCGTGAAGGTGATCAGTGGAGTCAATTTGCCGGTGCTCCTCGATTTTGTAACCAAGCGGGGCACCATGGATTTCGATACGATGGTAGATCATCTGATCCGTCGCGGCCGTGAGAGTGTCCGCGTCATCGACTTCTGAGTCTTCGATGATCGATGCAACTACTGAGCCGGTCTCGTATCGATAATCCCAACCGGGACGGTGTGCACGCATGATTGATCTCTTGAGGATCGATGATCGATTGATACACGCACAGGTTGTAATCGGGTGGGGGAGGGTGCTCCACCCGGATAGAATCATAGCGGCGGACGACGAGGTGGCCTCGGATGAATGGCTCAGGAATCAGTACTTGACTGCCACCCAGCATGAATTTAAAGTTTCAATCCTATCGCTTCAGGATGCCGTAGATCAGATTGCCGGCGGTGTCTTCGACAGCGAGAAGGTGATACTACTCGTAAAGGGTCCGAAGGACGTTGTCAGACTCATGGACCTGGGACTTCCCGTCGAGGAAGTCAACGTCGGAGGACTTCATTACTCGGAGGGAAAAGAGAGGATACTCGATTTCGTGTATCTGAACGAGGCGGACAGGACCGCCCTGCGGGAGCTTGTCAAGCGCGGGGTCACTCTCGAAGCGCGTGCGCTTCCCGAGAACGATTCGGTGATTTTGAATTCACGGGTCGTTTAGGCGGGCGCCCGCAGGTATGATTTCGCTGTATAGCTCGCAACGACTTACGGGCGGGAGACGCACAATGCCTGCTCCGGTTTCACTCGAGAGCGAGGTTCTGATCAGGAATGGACAAAAAAGTCACGTTCATACTGGGTCTGCACAATCATCAACCGGTCGGCAACTTCAATCACGTAATCGAAGAAGCGTTTCAGAATGCATACCTGCCATTTCTTGAGGTTCTAAACGATTACCCTGACATACCATTCGCGTTGCACAACAGTGGTGTGTTGTGGGATTGGTACGAGACAGAGCACCCCGAATATATAGAGCTTCTGATGCGCATGATCTCGCGCGGCCAGGTCGAGATCATGTCGGGAGGATACTATGAACCGATCCTCTCCGTCATCCCGGAGCGGGACCGGCAGGGGCAGCTCGCCATGATGAAGGATTATATCCTCGGCCGGTTCGGTACGGTTCCTCGCGGATGCTGGCTCACCGAGCGTATTTGGGAGCCACACCTACCGAAGACACTTTCCGATGCGGGATTATCGTACGTGATTGTCGACGATTCGCATTTCAAGAGTACAGGTTTCCTCTCTTCCGAGATGCGGGGATTCTTCATGACCGAGGAGGACGGCGCCTATACTCACGTTTTTCCGATCGATAAAAAACTCAGGTACCTCATCCCATTCAGCGAGCCCGAGAATGCCATTCGCCATTTTCGGGAGGTGGCCCGGGAAGGGTCAAACGATCACCGGATAGCGGTGCTTGCGGATGACGGTGAGAAGTTCGGATTGTGGCCCGGAACGCATGAACTCTGCTACGGGCGGAGCTGGCTCCGGCGTTTTTGCGAAGCGCTGCTGGATAATCGCGAGTGGATCGAGATATCGACCTTCTCGCGGGTACTCGATGCCTGTCAGCCGATTGGAATCGTTTATCTGCCAACGGCCTCTTACAGCGAAATGATGGAATGGGCCCTGCCGCTCCGGGCACAGGAACGCTACAAGAAGGTTGAGCACCTCCTTGCCGGGAACGATGCATTCCAGGAGCCGGCGGATGTGATCCGTGGAGGATTCTGGCGCAACTTCCTCGTGAAATACGAGGAGAGTAACTGGATGCATAAACGGATGCTCTTCGTGAGCGATATCGTCGAACGGTACCGGCAGTCGGCCGGTGCCGACACCAGATTCGAACAGGCACGTCATCATCTCTACCAGGCGCAATGCAACTGTGCATACTGGCACGGTCTCTTCGGCGGCCTGTACCTGCCGCATCTCCGGAGTGCCGTGTACACACATCTCATCGAGGCCGAGCGCGTCATCGATGAGGCGGCGGGAGGAACGGAGTGCGTGCCCGAAGGCCGCCGCGGGGACATCGACGGTGACGGTGTCGAAGAGGTGATATTGGCCTCCCGTTACTTACAGGCGTTTTTCAAGACGCGGGGCGCTACATTGCGGGAACTCGATGCCTTCTCGCCACCCTTCAATCTGACCGACACGTTGACGAGGAGGGAGGAACTGTACCACAGAACAATCTCCGAGGTCGGCGAACAGTCTCCGGGCAGGACGGAGGAGGCCACGAGCATCCATAATATCTCGCATGTTAAGGAGCGGGATTTGGAGCGGTATCTTTCATATGATTTTCATCTCCGTTCCTCGCTCAGAGATCATTTCATCGAGACGGATGTGGATCTCGATTCTTTCGCAAGTGCACAGTACAGGGAAGCCGGCGATTTCCTCGATAACGAGTATCTCTTCGATGTGCAACGGACGGGAGATGGCGCTACAATCGTTTTCGAACGCAAAGGCACAATCTCTCTGGAAAAAGGTAATGCAAGCGTTCTTCTCACGAAGCGTGTTTCACTGTCCGGCTCCGCCCCCGAGCTCGAGGTGGCATACACCGTGAAGAACCTCGGTGGTAAAATGGAATGTTGTTTCGCCGTCGAGAGTATCTTCAACCTCCTTGCAGGTAACGCACCCGATCGTTACTTCAGATTTCCCGATAGGAAGATCCGTGACACCTACCTGCAGTCCACCGGGGAGGAGGCGGATGTCGGTTCGATATCGATCGTGGACAAATGGTTGAATGTCGAGATCACCCTCACATTCAATCCCACGTCACTTCTGTGGAGATTTCCCATCGAGACCATTTCGAACTCGGAATCGGGCTTCGAACGGATTTACCAGGGTTCCTCTATCGTCCCGGTCTGGCACATAGACCTTAAACGGGGCGGTAGGGCGGAGTGCGGTATCCGCGTATCGGTTCGTCCCGTCCATGTTTCCCGGCGAGGAGTCGTATCACGATGAGCCCCATACTGGCAGTGTCACTACTGGGAAGCTCGCTGGCGGTGGAGAACAGGAGCTCCATCAATCTCCTCATCTCCCAGCCGATAAGCGGCGGATTTCTCACGGGACTTGTTCTGGGTACGCCCGCCGAGGGCTTCTTTATCGGGGCGCTGTTTCAAATGATGTTCCTCGGCTATGTGCGTGTGCGGGGACAGCGGATCCCCGATCTTCCTGTCGGTGCGGTGACAGGAACGGCCCTCTATGTTCTCACGTACAGAGGGCTCGGAGGCGATCCCGCCTTTGAGGGACTCGTGCTCTTCTGGTCACTCTTCATTGCGATTCTGGTGAGCGGATTTGGTGGGGCGGTGTACAAGGGTTGGGAAACCGCTTCGTGGCATCTGTACACCCTGGCGAGAGACTCTGTCAAACAGGGAAGACCGGGAAGCGCTTCGGCGTTGCATCTCTCAACATTGCTCTTTCACTTCCTCTATGGATTTCTGATCTTGCTTATCGTTATTACGGCCGGACGCTCTTTTATCATGGCCGTCGCCACGAGTGTTCGAGGTGCGACGACGGGCTCACTCGATATGCTCTCATGCCTCGTTCCGTTCATCGGCATCGGCTTTCTCCTGCGACTCCATTTCACGACCGGCCGGATATTCTGGTTTGGGGCTGGCTTTCTGGCCTCATATGTCTTCTTCATCGTGCGAGGCTGACCATGCGGGGGCTGAAATGGTATCAGTTTTGGCGGCTCTTTTTCATTCAGAGCTCTCGAAACAACCGCACGATCGACGGACTCGGATTTTTCCATGTACTTGCGCCGATGTTCGGCAGATGGGCCGGGGATCGTGAAACTCGAACGGATGTTGCACTGCGCCACATGGGCTATTTCAACGCGAATCCGATTCTTGCACCGTTCATCGTCGGTGTCGTGGTGAATCTCGAGGAACGGAGACTCGGCGGTGAAGCGATCACCGACAACCAGATCGGTACCGTGAAGGATACCCTGTCCTCGGTCTCGACGACCGTGGGAGATATATTTTTCGATGTTGTGCTCGTGCCGCTGGGATTGACAATTGGCAGTATTTTTGCTATTTATGGCTCGTATATCGGTCTTGCTATCTTCCTCGCTTTGTACAATTTCTACCACATCCGTGTGCGGATCAGTGGGTACCGGGTCGGATTACAGCTGTGTGGGGGGGTTGGGGAGAAGCTCGTCACTCGTTTATTCAGGGAACAAAACCTGTTGGGTGGGTGCGCTGCTTTTGCATCAGGGGCGTTTGCAGCGCTGGTGTTCTCGAGGGCCTACCGGATGGGTGGAGTCGGGTACGGATTGTGGGGGATCGGGGCCGTTGCAGCCATAGTGCTGTTGCGAAGAAAATTATCATTTTTCTGGTGTGCCGTTATCGTCTTTCTGGCTGCTTCCCTTTACCTGCTTTTATTGTAGTAGAGATGGTTGTGTGCCAGAAATGGAATGTCTATTTAACACGTTTAGCCAGATGGTCACAGGAACGGTCAAGGTGCTCAATGAGAACGGGATCCACCTGCGTCTCGCCGGTGAGCTTGTGAAGGCCGCCAGCAGGTTCGAATCGAGGATTACGATTGCCAGCGACGAACAGCAAGTTGATGCCAAGAGTATTCTCGGCGTGGCGGGCCTCGGAGCCGAGTTCGGCGTCGAGCTCTTGATCCAGGCCACCGGCAACGACGAGAACGAAGCACTTGCATTTCTGAAACAGTTATTCGAGAATAAGTTCGCGATAAAGGATGATTGATGAGTAAGGATCGCAAGGAACAGAAGGAGGCAATATTCAACGGCATTCCCGCCTCCCCGGGGATCGCTATCGGGGAAACGTTCGTGGTGAACGTCGAGGATCTGCCCGTTACCGACGATCAGGTTGCTGACGAGAGGGTCGAAAATGAAGTGGCACAATTCGAGGTTGCGCTCAATGAGACCGAGGCGGAGCTCGACAAGCTCCACAAGCGGCTCGAGGAGGAGATGGGCGAGGAGCATGCGAAGATCCTCGATTCGCACCGGATGATTCTTGCCGATAAGATGGTCAAGAAAGAGACCATCGAGCTGATTCGCACGAGACGGGTGAATGCCGCCTACGCCTTCTACCGGGTGCTGGACAAGGTGCTGAACACCTTCGATAATATCAAGGATGAATATCTGAAAGAACGCGGTGAAGATATCCGTGACGTCCGCCGCCGCGTGGTAAGAAACCTGCTTGGTCAAAAGGTCGAAGGACTCGCCAACCTGCGAAAAAAAGCGATCGTCGTGGCGCGCAATCTCACTCCCAGCGATACGGCTGGTCTGAGGAGGAAGTACGTGCTTGCCTTCACGAATGACAGGGGCGGAAGCACCTCTCATGCGGCGATCATTGCAAGGTCACAGGGAATCCCGGCGGTCGTGGGGCTCAACGACTTCAGTCGGCGGGCAAAGCCGTACGATACGATTATCGTGGACGGCATCACCGGCCAGGTTGTGCTACACCCAACGCCGGAAACGGTAAAGATATACCGGGAGGCGCAGGAACGGTTCAAGGAGATGGAGCAAGAGCTCCTCACCATCAAGGACTACCCGGCGGTTACCCTCGACGGCAAGACTATAGAGCTTTCCGGAAACATCGAGATCGACGGCGAGGTCGAGGATGTAATCAGCCACGGCGCCAAGGGAATCGGGCTGTTCAGAACAGAGTACTTCTTCATCATGCGGGACACGCTTCCCAGCGAGGAGGAGCAGTACAAGTACTACAGCGGTGTGGTCAAGCGTATGGGATCTGACCCGGTGATTATCAGGACGCTCGATATCGGCGGCGACAAGATAGCACGGTGGGCGGCGACGAACCAGGAGGCGAATCCCTTCATGGGGTGGCGCGGTATACGTTTTACACTTTCCCGGAAGGATATATTCCGGACGCAGCTGCGTGCGATCTATCGCTCCGCCGTTCACGGAAACGTCAAGATCATGTTTCCGATGGTATCCGTAGTGGAGGAAGTGAGGCAGGCGAAGGAGATCTGCGAGGAGGTCGTTGAGGATCTACGGAAGGGTCGTTACCAAATCGGTGAGAACGTCGAGATCGGAGTTATGATAGAGACACCATCCGCCGTTGCAGTTGCCGACTGGCTTGCCCGTGAGGTGGATTTCTTCTCGATCGGTACGAACGATCTCATACAGTATACCCTCGCCGTTGACCGCGGTAACACTCGGATTTCGTATCTCTACAGCGACCTGCACCCGAGCATCTTGCGCCAGATCAGGGATACCGTCACGGCCGCGCACAAGAACAATATCTGGGTCGGTATCTGTGGTGAGATGCCTGCGAGTGTGTATGGCTCGCTCCTGCTCATTGGACTCGGGCTCGATGAATTCAGTGCAAGTTCCTACCTCATACCCGAGATCAAGAAGATCATCCGGTCCGTTACGTACGATGAAACGCGTTCTCTTGTCCGGAAGACGTTGAATGTAACGACGGCAGATGATGTTCGTGCACTACTCGACCGCTTCATAGCGGAGAAGCGGCCGGAGCTGAAAGAATTTATACCCGAGTCGAAGAGCTGACCGGTGGAGTAGAGAAATTGTGGCAGCGACAGAGTCGCCGGAGATCTGAGTCATGAATAATGAGGCTACGGCAAGACACTTCCATATTGATGCGAGCCGGATGCTCGATCATGTTATGGCGATCCCGGACCAGATCGAGAAGGCTTGGGCGCTCTCAGAACATTTCATCCTACCGAGGGGATCGGACGGAACGCCGCTCGTAATCTGCGGTATGGGCGGCTCCGCCATCGGTGGGCATTTGCTCGATTGCCTGATGGGCCGGAATGCACGGACGGCTGTCCGTATCGTGAAGGGGTACGTTCTTCCCGCATACGTAACCAGCGAGACACCTGTGGTGTGCATCAGCTACAGCGGTAACACCGAGGAGGTGCTCGCCTGCTTCCAGTTTGCACAATCGAAGGGGTGCCCGGTGGGCATCATCACGTCCGGCGGTGAGCTTGCCGACGAGGCCGTTCGGACCGGGGTCGCCACCGTTACGATTCCCGGCGGCCTGCCGCCCAGGGCGGCTATCGGGTATCTATTCACCCCCCTGATCCGCCTTGTCACGAACAGCGGTCTCTATACGGTCATGGATGAGGAGATTGCATCTGCGATCCGGCGTTCCAGGAGACTCGCCGCTAAATATTCACTCGATGGAGATCCGGCGGAGAATACGGCACTGCAGCTTACCAAGAAGCTCTACGGCAAGGTGCCGCTCGTGTACAGCGGGAACGAACTTCTTTCGGGTGTTGCCTACCGGTGGAAATGCCAGCTCAACGAGAACAGCAAGAGCATGGCATTTTCGAATACATTCCCGGAGCTCGGACATAACGAGGTGATGGGCTGGGATTGTCCGGCCAGGCTCCGGGAGGATCTTTTCCTTGTCATGCTGCGTGACAGCCAGGATCACCTCCAGGTGCAGAAACGGATGGAAATCACCTTCAGGGAGCTCGAATCCGAGGCCGGGGGGGCAATGATCATAAACAGCGAGGGAGAGGATGGAAAGGCGGGGCGCCTGTCACGACTCCTCTCCGTTCTCATCCTCGGCGATTTCACGAGCGTGTATCTGGCCGTGGAGTACGGCAAGGATCCGACACCGATTGAGCGGATTGAGACGATCAAGCAACTACTGAGATCGGAGGATTGATGAAAGCGGTCATACCTGTTGCGGGTATCGGGAAACGGCTCAGGCCGCATACCTTCACTATTCCAAAGGCCTTGCTCAACGTCGCCGGGAAACCTATCCTGGGCCACATCGTCGATGGCCTGCTCGGTATGGGAGTTACGGAGCTGATACCGATCATCGGGTATAAGGGTGAATCGATACGCGAGTATCTCACCGGCACCTATCGTGTACCGATCTCCTTCGTGGTGCAGGAGGAACAGAAAGGGATCGCCCACGCCGTTTCCCTCACCAGGGAGTTCGCCGACGGTTCGGAGCTCGTCATCATCCTCGGCGATACCATCATCAAGACGGATTTCGACAAGATTCCGAAGCAGGGGGAGTACGTTCTCGGTGTCAAGGAGGTGGAGGATCCGAAGCGTTTCGGGATCTGCGAGGTGGAGAGCGGCCTGATCACGAACATCGTCGAGAAACCCGATGCCCCCAAGGGAAACCTAGCGCTCATAGGTCTGTATTATTTCAAGGACTCGACTCCGCTGTTCGAATCGTGTGCGACACTGATGGAGAAGGGTATTACCACGAAAGGCGAATACCAGATTACCGATGCCCTCCAAATGATGATAGAGAAGGGAACGGCGTTTCATCCGTATCGTATAGAGGGGTGGTACGATTGTGGCAAGGTCGAGACGCTTCTCGAGACGAACAGGGTTCTTCTCGAGAAAGCAAAGACCACGAACCACCGCGAGGGCTCGATCATAATAGACCCGTGTTACATAGACGAAGAGAGTGATGTGCGGAATTCGATCATTGGACCGTACGTTTCGGTGGCGAAGGGATGCATCGTCCGGCACTCGATCATCGAAAATTCAATCCTCAATGAGGGCAGCTGCCTCAAGAATGTAATCCTCCAGGGGAGCGTTGTCGGGGCCTATGCAGAAGTCACAGGCAGGAGCAGCAGCTTCAACGTGAGTGATTATTCTCAGATCGATTACCGTTGATTCACCACATTTAGCTTGACTTTGTTCGTATTATTAAGCAAAGTTTCAAATTCATTTCGATTTCATTCTTGTAACCGTGCAAGGAGAGAATGCATGTCTGAAAAGCACTTGTTTACATCTGAATCGGTTACGGAAGGACACCCTGACAAGGTAGCCGATCAGATCTCCGACAGCATTGTGGATGCCATCCTGAGTGTTGATACCAATGGAAGGGTCGCATGCGAGACACTCGTGACAACGGGCATGGCGTTCATAGCCGGGGAGATCCATACAGAGGGCTACGTGGATATCCCTTCGATCGCGCGGGCGGTCATCCATGATATCGGATATACGGATCCCCGGCTCGGTTTCGATTACGAAACGGCTGCCGTCCTTACGTCGATCGACGAGCAGTCTGGTGATATCGCAATGGGCGTGGATAAGGGGGGGGCCGGTGACCAGGGGATGATGTTCGGGTATGCCTGCCGGCAGACTGATGTTCTGATGCCGATGCCGATCATTGTCGCGCATCGTCTCGTGATGAAGATGACGGAGATAAGGAAGGCGGGTGTACTCACGTATCTCCGCCCGGATGGTAAATCCCAGGTCACGATTGAGTACGAGGATCACATTCCGAAACGGATACACACGATTCTACTTGCGGCGCAGCATGACGATGACGCCTCGCTCGATGAGATCAGGGAGGATCTCAAGGAGCATGTCATCACACCTGTGATCTCGAATTTCGATGTCGATGCCTCGGATTGTCTGATCCTCGTGAATCCCACGGGCCGGTTCGTGCGGGGCGGTCCGATGGCCGATACGGGTCTGACCGGACGGAAGATCATCGTCGATACGTACGGCGGGTTCGGGAGCCACGGCGGCGGTGCTTTCTCGGGGAAGGATCCAACCAAGGTCGACCGTTCCGGTTCGTATGCTGCGCGACATGTGGCGAAGAATATCGTCGCCGCCGGGCTGGCGGACGAATGCGAGGTCCAGATCGCATACGCTATCGGTGTAGCGGAGCCGGTCTCCGTTATGGTGGATACGAGCGGGACTGCTGCCGGCAAGCTCACCGACGGGGATCTCACGAGAATCGTTCGCGATACCTTTGATCTGACTCCTCGCGGTATTATCGATCGGCTCAAGCTCCACCGCGGTATCTACCGCAAGACCGCTGCATACGGCCACTTCGGTCGTGAGGAGAAGGAATTCACCTGGGAGAAACTCGACTACGTGGATAAACTGAAATCGAAGGTGTAACCGGCCGAGCGGGCCAGAAATGTGCGAGATGGAAAGGAACGGTTGATGAATTACGATTGCAAGGATTTGAACCTGGCGAAAGAGGGAAGGATGCGGATCGAGTGGGCCGAGGAGCGCATGCCGGTTCTGAGAATGATCCACAAACGGTTTACGGAGGAGAAACCGCTCGATGGAGTGCGGATCGCCGCCTGCCTCCACGTGACGACCGAGACGGCGAATCTGATGCGCACGCTCAAGGCTGGCGGTGCCGAGGTAGCCCTCTGCGCCTCCAATCCCCTGAGCACGCAGGATGATGTTGTCGCCTCACTCGTCAAACACGATGAGATATCGGTCTTCGCCGTACGGGGTGAGGACAACGAGACCTACTACGACCATATCAATGCGGTTCTCGATATCGGGCCGCAGGTTACCATGGATGATGGCGCCGATCTCGTGAGCACCCTGCACAAGAAGAAGGGAAAACTCCTGGAAGGCGTGATCGGTGGAACCGAGGAGACGACGACGGGGGTTATCCGGCTCAGGAGTATGGAGCAGAACGGTGTGCTCGCGTATCCGATCATCGCTGTTAATGACGCGCAGACCAAACACTTCTTCGATAATCGGTACGGTACCGGCCAGAGTACCATCGACGGTATACTGCGTTCCACCAACATGCTGCTGGCAGGTTCCCGCGTGGTCGTGTTCGGCTACGGATGGTGCGGTCGCGGGACCGCGATGCGTGCTCGCGGCATGGGGGCGAACGTGGTCGTCGTCGAGGTCGATCCCGTCAAGGCGCTCGAGGCGGTGATGGACGGATTCACGGTCATGACCTCGCAGGAGGCGGCCCCGATCGGGGATATCTTTATTACGCTTACGGGTAACATCTCCGTCATTCGCAAGGAGCACTTCGAGCGGATGAAGGACGGGGCGGTCGTGGCAAACTCGGGACACTTCAATGTCGAGATCGACATACCCGAGCTGGAAAAGATGGCGAAGAGCAAGACCCGTATCCGCCAGGACGTCGATCAGTATATCCTTCCCGATGGAAGGAGGATCAACCTGCTTGGCGAGGGTCGCCTCATCAACCTCGCCGCCGCCGAGGGGCACCCCGCATCCGTGATGGATATGAGCTTTGCCAACCAATCCCTCTCGACCGAATACCTGGTAAAGGGCAAGTCCGGGCTGGAGAAGCGGGTGTACCCCGTCCCGATCGAGATCGACAGCGAGATAGCCCGTCTCAAGCTCGAAGCCCTCGGTGCGGGGATCGACACGCTCACGGATAAGCAGAAGAAGTACCTGGCGAGCTGGGAACACGGGACCTAGACGGACACGGGACACAATCCCTACATCGAGACTGATCGTTGGGAGGCGGTGGCCGCCTAGCAGCCGGTGCTGTCTGCTCTACCTGTTTACAATGGAGAAACGTGCTGATTGTACGGTACTCTCGCGCGTGCGTCGATCCATGATCTCCACCGTCAGCTCGAATATCCCCTTCCACAGGTTATCCGTGGCGATTTCCAGCCGTTGTATCTGACTGGCTCCGAATCCCGACATTTCGAATAAGGAGCTGACGGCGGTCTCAGCCGATACGAGTACCGGTCCCCGTCTGCGCTTTCCGATCGGATCGATTCGATACCGGATCTGGTAGAATGCCAGGCCGTCCCGGTCCGTATCGAGCCCGTAGATCTCGAAGTAGAGGATCAGGGGATCGCCGTGCACGTATGCATGAACGGGGTGTGGAACGACTTCCAGGGTCCCTCTGGCGAACCTGGAGATTTGTTCCAACTCCGAGATACGGCTGGCGAACAGTATATCACTCACGGTGAGACGACTGTCGAAATCGGGGAGATCCACGGTTGTCCTGAACGCGCAACGTTTTCCGGAACCCCTGTCGATCGCCTCCACACCGAGGCGGTAGTATCCGGGCTCCAGCGTACAGATCACCCTTCCCGGAACAAGGCGGTCGGGCGAACCGGGATCATCTGCCGGCCCGGGTGTCGTGATCGAATCCGTAGCCAGAACAACCTCGCGCATCTGCATATCCCTGGCGATCACACGGAGCTCGACATGTCGCCCACCCGTTACCGTATCGCATTTGATCGCATCCAGGGGGATTTCGAAGTTCACCTCGGTGCGGACGGCGCCGGGACCGCCCCGGAATGCGGTGACGTCAAAATATGCCGGAAGCGGCTCCTCGAGATCGAACCGGTACACGCATGCCCTGCCCACGGTTCCTTCGAGGAAACGGTTTGGAGATACCGCAACTCTCTCTTTGAGAAAGTCCGATGCGATCAACACACCTATCATCCTTCTCATATCGGGGCTTGCGATATAGTCGATTTCATCCATATTGAGAAACTGTTCACCCCTCCTAAAGTCCACAATCTGGCGGCTCGTCGGACCGAAGATCTCGTGGGCAAGGCAGTATTCTCCGTTCTGTGTGATGTCCTGGAAGGAGACGGTCATACCGATGGATCCGTAATACCAGGTCTCACCGACGGGAATGACACGGTAGTAACCGATATTACCCCAGTTCTCCTCCCTCCTGGTTGGTATACCGAAGCGTATGAGCACCTCACCCCGCTTGTCCCAACCGGGCGCCTTGTCCAGACCGAACAGTTCACGTGCGAGACGGACACGGTTCCAGTGCTCGATCCTCATTTCGTTTGTTTCCGTGGCCGGTGTCGGATCGAGGCCGAGCCACAGGCATTCGATCCAGGCCCTTCGTTCGTCGGCGGTCTCCAGCGTGAGGTATTGTTTCTGCTGAAACGGATTCATCAGATACTGGATGGCGAACAGCGTATCCCGTTCTCCGGGGAGCAGGCGGTCGATCAATGCCGCCTCGTCGTATCGCTGTGCGGCTTCGAGCCCGGCAGGTAGGATTGTGAGGGCGGCAAGTGCTGCGAAGGGAAGGATCGACTGCAATCCGTGTGTCAATCGCCGTACGTTCATGTCACAGCTTGTTTTCTACAGGGTGGGCCATACGGTAGTACTGCGTGCGCGCTACACTCGGTCGAGAAAGGATACAGCATGGAGCCGACCGATCTGGTGGTCTTTACTGTGTCGACTCAGTCCAGAATCGAGAACTTCGCATCCTTCTCGACGCTCTCTCGTGTGCGCCGATCGGTCACCACCACGGTGAGCTTGAATGGTCCCTCCCAGAGGTTTTCGGTGGCGATCGAAAGTGTCTGTGTTTGTGTCGAGCCGTAGCCTGTTGTTTCGAACCGGGAGGTGATGGCCGGAGCGATCTCTTCGAAGACGGGTCCTCTTCTCCTTTTTTGGAGTGCCACGATACGGTACTCGACCGCATAATAAGCCAGCCCTTCCTTGTTCGTCTTGAGGCCGTATATCTCGAAGTAAAAAGAGACGGGAAACGGGATCCGGTAGGCGTGGAGCGGGTGGGGAATGACCTGCACGTTTCCTTTGAGAAACTTCCGGGTTTCCTCGGTCTCCGTGATCGTACTGGCAAATTGTATATCGCTGATGGCGAGTGATTCCCCGAACGGTCTGAGCTCGAGATTTGTTCTGAGTACTCCGCGCCGCCCCGAATACGTATCCACGGCCTCTATGCCCAGACGGTAGTAGCCCGGTTCGAGGGTGAGTATCGCTTGCCCCGGCAGGAAGCTCGGTCCGACGAACGTTTCGCCTCCCCGCTGGATCGCTCTGATCACATCCTCACCGTACGAGATGGGTTTCGTGTTAATATCCCGTACCTGAACGCGCAGTGTAACCTCACACTCGAGCGAGTCCGCTTCCTTCAGGAAAAAGATCTCGCTCGCCGGAATTGCAAAGTTCACCTCGGTGCGGAGCTGTTCGGGCCCTCCCTTGAACGAGGTCACGTCGAAAAAGACTGTCAGGAGCTCCCTGTTCATTTCGAACGAGTAAATCGTCGGTTTCTCCTTCATGTACTTGTAGAAGTTGTTGATCTTCTTCTCGGTCTTCTCCCTCTCCCACCCGGCGATGAGATCCCGCGACTGCTCGATACGCACGTCCTGATCGGCAATGTAGTCGATATCGTCGGGATTGAAGTCGACGAGATCCTTGATCTCGTCGTAGTCCATATACTCGGTCGGAAGGATCGGTTGTAAGATGCCGTAGTAGAGGAGATCGAAGACGTTTTTCACCCGGTCGAGTTCCCGCCGGGAGGATTTCCCGTACGGCTCGATGGAGTAGATGTACTCGCCTTTGAGGCTGAAGTTCTGGAAGCTGATGATCATGTCGAGGGATTCGTAATGCCATACCTCACCGGGCGGTGTTACTTCGTAAAATCCGATGTTTCCCCACGTCTTGGCACGGTAGCTCGGCATCCCGAACCGGATCAGCGTCTCGCCTCGCTTGTCCCACCCGGGTGCCTTCTTCATCTTGAAGAGTCTCCTGGCGAGCGCGACCCGCCGCTCATGTTCGGTACGTCTTTCGTTTTCCTCCGTCGTGGGTGTCGGATCGAGATCGACCCAGAACTGATCGATCCATTCATCGCGCTCACGCCGCGTCGGCCGGGAGAGGTAGTGGCGTTTCTGATGGTTGTTCATGAGGTACTGGAGGCCGAAGTATGTCAGACGTTCGACCGGATCCAGCTTCTTGAGTAACCGTGTCTCTCCGGTGAAGCTTTCCGCACGGCAGTCATCCAGGTGTGCAGGGATGATTGTGATGAGGAGCATCGTGGAGAGGAGTATCGCTGTGCGTATCGTTCGGAAATGACGGTTCATGTACGGCTCCCTGGGGTGTGCTACCGGTTTGCCCGGTACAGGAGCACACCTCCCAATGCGAAAAAGATGATATTGCCGACCCAGGCCCCGAAGACGGGCTGGATAACCCCGCTGTGACCGAGCGCCTGCCCTATTCTCAATATACCATAGTACGTGAAGCTGATGAACAGGGTAAGCCCGAACCCTGTCGCCAGCGACGGCTTGCGCTTTGCCGATGAGAGTGCCACGCCGATCACGGCGAATATCAGGTTGGTAAATGGAAAGCTGAGTTTAAAATAAAGATCGACGAGGTACTTGTCAACCGAGCCACCGCCGCGACGGACCTTTTCAATGTATTCCTGCAGTTCGGTGTAGTTCATTTCCTCCGGGTCGATCTCCTCCTTGGCCAGATCCTCCGGCCGCTCGGGGAGCTCCTTGAGCGGGAGGCGGTTGAAGGTAGTGATCGTCTCACCGTTTTCGGTGAACTCCCGCACGGCGCCGTTCATGAAAACCCACTTCTCACCGTCCCAAAACGCCTTTTTTGCATCTATCCTCTTGAAGAGCTTCGAATCCCGATATTCCTGTATGATGACCTTTACCAGCACGTTGAGCGTGAGATCATACTTTTCCGCGTAGTAGACGCGGTTTCCCTCTCCCTGGTAGTGAAGGTTGTTCCGGTACCGGAAGGATTTGCTCTTTTTCTTTTTCTCGATCTCAACGAGCAGAATGTTCTGGCTCTTCCGGTTTGCAATGGGAACCACGAACTCGCCGAAGGCGATACTGAAAAGACTGAGAACGAGAGCGGATACGATGATCGGCAGGGCAACCCGGACCATTGAGGTGCCCGAAGCGATGAAGGCTGTAAGCTCGTTTTGCCTGGCGAGCTTTCCCAGCGAGAAGATCGCTGCCAGAAGAACCGCAACGGGCAGGATGAGGATGGTTATCCACGGGATCTTGAAGAGATAGTACGAGGCGATGTCGATCACGGTGGCGTTGTGATCGATATAGTTGTCTATCTCCTCGTTGATATCGACGGTGATGTAGATGACGGTGAAGGCAATGAGCCCCAGCAGGAGGTTTCTCCAGAATCCCGTGAGTATATAGCGGTCATGAATCCTCACGTCTCTATACTACCTTTTCGTTTTACCCACGTTCGTGGTGAAGTGCTGTGCCGACCCGGTTCACCGGCGATCAGCGGAGGCGTGTTATTCGTCTCGGGTCGGACCCCGGTTACGCCACCGCTTGAACAGATTCAGCCGGTCCCAGTTGATCGTCTGCGACTCCTTCACTGTCCGGTGAAGCAGGAGGACCGCTGCAACGGAGAAGACGATGTTTGGCATCCACATAGCAATCCAGGGCGACATGAAGCGACGGTCTGCGAGTTTCTCACCGCTTATCAGGAACACGTAGTACACGAGAAAGAAGAGTATGCTGAATCCGATCGCCATAGTCATGCCCTTTTTCCCCGAACGTATTGCAAGTGGTGCGCCAAGCAGTACGAAGATGATGCAGCTGAATGGGATGGAATATTTTTTATGAATCTCGACTCCGTAACGGTTTATCTGGTTCCGGTTCGATTCGAGAATGTGGCTCTCGTTCTCGAGTATCTGGAGGACCTTTTCCTCCTGCCCTTCCGTCTTGCGTTCTCTCGCCTGACCCGGTGGCGGGATCGGAGTCGGAACGGGGGCGTCCGGTACCGGCTCCTCGGCGATCGGGGCGAGTTCAGGGAGTGCCGGTGCAAACAGCGTTGCCACGGGTTTTATCGCCACCTGATGCATGTGATCCTTGATGACTTCCATGTTACGCCTGATCTCCTCGATCTTGGCCTGCATCATCGCGGCACTCATTTCCCGGTCGCCTCGATGGGATCGATCCGAGCGCTCGAGCTTCCGTTCGGAGTCCCGGATATTCAGGGTGTAGTTCTTGAAGTGTGTCTTGAGATAGGTCGTGATGTCGGCGGGCTCCGGCATCTCGTGGATCTCGCCGTCCTCGAGCTCGAATCGGAGTATGTTCTCCTCCTCGTTGAACGTCATCTTCCCGCGTGCGGCGGTGATCGTCCGGGGGATGCCCCCCTTCTTCTTTTCGAAGATCTGCACATCCTCGATGCGTCCCGTCTTGTCGTCCTTTTCCCGTACGAGGATGGTATAGCCCTTGAACGCATCACTGAAGATATTCTCCTTGATCTCGATCGTCGGTTTCATCTTCCCGATATCGATCATGAGGTTCATGAGCCGATGATTACTCTCCGGAAGTATCCTGTTGTTGTAATAGACGAGGGCGACCGAGAGTATGACGGCCGCTACCAGCGCCGGCAAGATCATTCTGTAGAGTGATATCCCCATTGCCTTGAGTGCCGTAACTTCATTTTCTGAAGAGAGTTGCCCGAAAGCCATGAGGGTGGCAGGCATCACTGCCATTGGTATAATTAATGCAAACATATGTCCCAGACTGAGCACAAAAAACTCTAAAACAACGAGGAAGTCGACCCCCTTTCCGATAAAGAGATCCAGATACCTGAAGATGAAATCCATGACGAAGACAAAGGTGATGATGGCGATACCGAAGAAGTAAGGGCCGATGTGGTTTCTCAGAATATAGCGATCTATTATACGCATTTTAATACGGTTAGGAAGTTTGTGTTAGAGACCGGCCGGGTACCCCGGCCCCGGCGGTGCAAGACCGCCGGGGAGCTTCCGATCTTTCGGTAGCCCGGATCCGACAGTGTGGTTTCGTGACACGGTTCCCTCTTCCGGCTTGACAGAAGCAGGAAGCAGGGTGGGCGTGTACGCGTATCGTTTTGTGGACAGTGGAGGTGTTTTTTGTCTCTTTTTGGAGACAATTGATTTTCTCCCAACACATTAAGTAGATCACCCTATGGATTACTCTTTGAGATCAAAAATAATTTAACACATCTTTTATTAGAGACAATAGTGTTTTTGTAGCAATGGCATTGTGTCGTGATATTCGTGATACCCGACGGAGGATCCGCCTTGTAAGCCGATGTGGCGGGCAACTGCACTGGACGCTGGTTGACGTGGGCAAACGATATGTTCCTTTCACGGGTGGATGACATTGTTTGGCCCCCTACATTGCAACGAATGTGGTAACTCGACAATAAGGAGGCTGTGGTCTACCCCTATCCTCGTTTTCTTCCTTGCAATCCTTCCTGCTGGTGTTGCAGGTCAGACGCTGGGCGTCGACCTGCTCAAGATGTCCGAAATGCTCGAGACCCGGTACTACATCGCCGAGAAGGGCGTGCTGCCGGTCCATGTAATCTCCCTCGGTAACGTCGGTCTCTATCCAAACTTCCTAACCACCGACTTCGACTTCCGAGAGAAGCGAATCGAGTATGACGATGAGACCGGTCTAGTCTTCACTGTCCGCATACCGGGGCAGTACCGGTTCCTGAGGAGAGAGGATCGGCGGGGCGTTTTCTATTACTACACGCAACGTGACTTCTCGACGCCGGGACTGGGTCTCGAGCTTTTGACTCTCGACGAGTACCAGGACCGCCTGCGAATGAGGGTGAGGCGTAAAATCTGGATCGATGATGTGAAGTACAACCTGCAACGGGAGCGTGAGGAGAAGACCGG
Source organism: bacterium (assembly GCA_020350885.1). Classification (GTDB taxonomy): domain Bacteria; phylum Krumholzibacteriota; class Krumholzibacteriia; order Krumholzibacteriales; family Krumholzibacteriaceae. The sequence continues at coordinate 3,268,150 of CP070727.1, forward strand.
CAAGGGGCTGCTCTCGCTCGACATACCGATCAAGCTGCCAAAGCAGATCGAGCGGATCATCGGGCGTGGTGAGGAAACCAACCTCACCGTGCAGGGGCGTGAGAAGATCACGATCGGCGGCGAGTCCCGCTGGTGTGCCAATTGTCCACAGACCGAGGGACGGCCGCGCCAGCAGAAATTCCCCGACCTCGACATGGAACAGCAGCTCTCGGTCGATCTCCACGGAAACATCGGCGAGAAGATCAATGTCGGAATCCACCATACGAGCCAGGGGCAGGGGCTGCAGTCCACAAACCGGATCAGGATCAACTACAAGGGCTTCGATGACGATATCATCAAGCTGATCGAGATGGGAGACACGGATCTCATACTCTCCGGCGCCCAGCTCATCAGTTACTCGGGAGCCGCCAAGGGGCTCTTCGGTGTCAAGGCGATGGCCCAGGTGGGCCCACTGGATCTTACCGTTATCGCCAGCAAGGAGGAGGGCGAGACGGCGACTGGTACGTTCAGCGCCTCGGGCGGGCAGGCCACCGAGACGAAGATCTCAGATTACGACTACATCAAACGTCAGTTCTTCTACCTCGCCTATCCGGGTGAAAGCTACGAGAATCTGTTCGAAGGCTCCGGGGCGTACCCGTATCCGGTAATAGGCGGCTCCACCAATGACCGGGTCGAAATCTTCCTGTCGCTCCGCAAGAGCGAGTGGGGAAGCACGGGGCTGGGGGAGTACTCGATGAAGGCGTACGCCGATCCGGAGAACAATGGTGTCGAGGACAATATCGACAACGGTGACCGCCCGTGGATCGGACGGTTCAAGAACCTCATCCGGGGAGAGGATTACGAGCTCATCCAGATCTACGGAGGCCAGGGTAACAGGTACGTCGGGATCGAGCTCTTCCGCCGGCTCGAGGACGACCGGTCGCTGGCCATTATGTTCAGGGGCCAACGCTGCAGCGGATGCCCGGTCGATACCATCGGCAGTTACGGAAGGTTCCGTACGGAGGCGATCGGCCAGGAAGACACGCTTGCGGCTTCCCTGATCTGCCCGACATTCGACGAGTTCGAACCCGACTCGCCCACCTGGAAGATGATGATGCGCAACTACTACTCGCTCGGCATGGGACAGGTCTCCGCCGAGGGTCTCGTCGTGAAGATCGAGATCGAGGAGAACAGGGCGAATCCGGATATCCACGTGGCGGACTCATCGGGTGTGAGCTATCTCCGCTTATTCGGCCTCGACCGATACAACCGTAACCGGGAGTTCGGGCCCGACGAACTCATCGACGATCTACCCGGTATTCTGAACCTTGGCCGGGGGTACATTGCATTCCCCTGGTTCGAACCGTTCAATCTTCCGGAGGAATTCATAAACACTTACATCGACCCAGGCGATCCGAAGGAGGCGCGGTTCGACTACAGCACACTTCTACTGAGTGATAAGATCTACACGGCCACAACCAATCTCGAGCGAACCAAGGGCCATCTCTACAATATCATCGTCGAGGCCTCGAGCGGTCAGCGGACTTTCCAGCTCGCGGCATTCGATATAATCGAAGGAAGCGATGTTGTTACCGTCGACGGTGAGCGCCTGTCGAGGGGAACCGACTACGATATCGACTACCTCTCCGGAACCGTGACCCTCAAGGGAGACAAACTCCTCGAAATGACACCCGATTCCCGCGTCTCCATCGATTATCAGCATAAACCTCTCGTCGGCGGAGGGAAGAGCGCCTTGCTCGGTATCGGTGCCGTTCTCAACCTGTCCAAGAATTCACGCATCAACGGGACCTTTCTCTACAACTCCGAGGGAGCGCCAAAGTATAATCCACGCCTCGGTGAGGAGCCGAGCAGGACGATGGCCTTCGACATCAATGGCAACTTGCAGTTCAATCCACGCTGGATGACATCTATCGCGAATTTTCTCCCGCGGGTCGATACCGACAACCAGAGCTCGCTCAACCTGAATGCGGAGGTGGCTGTCAGTATCCCGAATCCAAACGTGAAGGGCGAAGCCTTCATCGATGATATGGAAGGGATTGAGGATAGCGAGATGATCAACCTCGTGAGAAGGTCGTGGTACGAGGCGAGCCCGCCGCTCGATCCATCCAATCCAGAATTCAAGCTTCCATCGGCCGACTCACTGGATCTCGAATTCTTCTGGTACAACGCGGCGAGAACCCCCCAGCAGGAATATCTCATCACGAGCAAGCGGGACATGAATCCGGGCCTCGATCAGCGTGAGAACAGCACCCTGTCCTCTATATTCATAAGGACACACGAGCCTGAACCGGGTGATTGGGCAGGTATCATGACAGGATTTCCCGGTGGCGGGATCGATCTCACGAACACGCAATTCATCGAAATCTGGGTGAACGACTTCGATAAGTATCCTTCGGATCGAGGTGGTACGGTGCACATCGATTTCGGGAAAATCGACGAGGATTTCCACCAGCCCGATTCCAACGTGTTCAATGACGAGGACAAGCCGCCCTATACATGGAGCAGAGCCGAAGAGGATTTCGGTTTTGATGGTGACAATCCCAGTAGGGTCTATGCGATCCAGCTCGATGCATCCACGTGGGATGAAGACCGGCAGGTTTACAGGTGGATCAATTCCCGGATCCAGAACGCTGTCCATGACACCGAGGATTTGAACAGAAACGGACTTCTCAATGAGACCAACTCCTATTACACACTCGAGTTCAATCTTGCCGATTCAGCACTCATCGATGTCCGACGGGATTTTCCGGATAGCCTCTACTGGGAATACTACGGCGATGAAACGATCAACCAGCGGCGGGCGTGGCGCATGTACCGCCTCGACCTTTCCAAGATGAAGCTGTTGCCCTCAGATGGCTCTGTGCCCAGATTGGATGCCATTCAACACATGAGGATATGGATCGAGAATGTGGATTCCGTGAATGGCGCACAGGGACATGTGCTGGAGATTGCAGGTGTCAAGTTTGTCGGAAACCGGTGGGAGAATGACGGGATCAGAGATCTTGACGGCGAGCTGGTTGCCATACCTCCGATCGACATGAAGGTCAAGATCGGTATGATCAACAACAAGGACAACCCGACGCTTTACGAATCGCCATATACTGTCCAAGAGGAGGAAGGTATTGCGAACAGGGAACAGTCACTGCTCTTCAAGTTCGAATACTTCGACAGCCTGTCGGCATTCCAGGCGGTGAAGCGTTTCTTCGGGCAGGGCCAGGATTACCAACAGTACCGGGAAATCCAGTTTTACGTTCGAGGCAAAAACATCACCGAGGAGGACAGTTGTGCCTTCTTCTTTCGAATCGCCCATGACAGCATGAACTACTACGAAATCGAGGTTCCGGTTCTAGAATCGGACCACTGGTCACTGGTAACGGTCAACTTCACGGATCTTACGAATCTGAAGATCAACACCGCTGATGATCTGGTCGAGCAGATGATTACCGATGCCATAGATCCGAGCAGGGAGTACATGGCCAGGCTCAAGGGCAATCCGACCCTGTTCAAGGTCAGGTATCTCTTCTCGGGATTGAGGAACCGGAGTCACCATGTTCTCTCCGACGGCGAGGTCTGGTTCAACGATCTCAAGCTCGGTGGCGTACGCCGGGATGTCGATCATGCCGAGCGGACGAGCTTCGCCGCCAACTTCGCCAATATCCTACAGTTCAATGGTAGTTGGCAGCGCACGGGCCCCGAGTTCCGAACGCTGCGCCAGAAACGGGGCAGCGGAGTGACCAACAGCAGCCTGCAGCTTTCTACCAAGTCGCAGATCAACCACTTTATTCCCACTCTCGGATTCGTGCTTCCGATCTCCTTCAAGTACGGTAATTCGAAGTCCCTCCCGAAGTATATCCCCCAGAGCGATGTGGAGATATCGGTGGATGCCGTCCGTGACAGCCTCAAGAGCATGAACACCAGTTATTCCTTCAATGTCTCTATGAGTAGGCGTGGATCGAAGAATTGGTTCATGAAGCACCTGTTCGATAACATGAAGAGCAGTTTCAGTTACTCCAAGCGGAGTGCCTTTTCTCCGAACTCCAGAGACACGTCCTGGACCATGAGTGGGAATCTGAACTACAACGTCAGCTTCAGACGCACCCGCCAGCTCGGTCTCTTCAGGGGGATCAAGTGGCGTTACTGGCTCTCTAACTTCAACTTCACGAGCTCCGGTTCCCGAAAAGTACGGCACAGCTATGCCTATGGTGCCGACGGCTTCACGAAAAGGCCGACCACATATGAATCGGGCTTGAACAATAATCTCTCCACACTCTACGAGCCGTTCGAATCGATCAAGATCGATTTTAATATGCGGGAGCAGAGAAACCTTGCGATCGATAGAAACTGGCTGGGATTGCCGATAGGCATTCAGACGGACTTCAACCACAACATGCGGTTGAAGTTCCAACCGAAACCGGACTTTTTCCTTATTGGCCAATTCAATCCACGGTTCGAGTATGGGAGCAGGTATAACGAGGATATTCGTCCGAGTATCAGGCAGGACGATGATCCGGAGGGTACAAGAAACGTTAGCGCACAGCGCAATATGAATTTTGTCTTTGATGTCGATATCGGCAGGTATGTGGTCTCTCTCAGTAGGAAAGCGAAGATCATAGGAGAGGATGAGGAGGTACAGGGAAGTACTCGACGCAGTAGAAGCGGGGCGTCGTTGGAGGAAAAGAAGAAAGATTTCAAGAAGATGCTCGAAGAATCGAAGAAGCCGAAGGAGAGCAGTAAAGCGGGCAAGATAGAATCGATCTTCGGCGATGAACCTCCTCCCGATGTGAAAGAGAAGGAGGAGCCGCCTCCATCACCACCCACTGAGGCGGATACGGACGAACGGAAAGAAAGCGAAGCAGAGAAGAAGAGCGACGTGCCGGATCTCGGGATCAGGCGCACACAGGAGGAAACAAAGCGGGAAGCAGAGGAAGAGGAGAAAGAGAAACAGGAGCAAGCCGCCAAATCCGATACCACCGCACCCAGTAAAACGGATCCGAGGCTTCTCCTCAAGCACCTCGTAAGGTTCATCGGTCGCGTGGATCCGATCAGAACCACGATAAAGCTCGATCATCAGAACAGCTACCAGCGTCTCTACGACAGGGCGGCTTTCCTCTACCAGTTCGGTTTCAGTGATGAGAGCAACGTCCTGGGCAAGTCAGGTGATATCGAGAACGAACCCGAGCGTGCTACAAACACAATGATGATCGACCTCCGGACCGGTGTTCAGGTTACCTCTAAAATCGATGTAGATATCATGGCGAGCATCCAAAAACGCCAGGAAGAGTTCGAAGGGAGTACCAGTGAATCGGATCGCATCACGTGGCCGTCGCTCAACGTGAGTATTTCCGGTATGGAGAAAGCAGCGTTCCTCAAGAGGTTCATTAAACAGAGCGATCTCAGGGTCAAATTCGAACGGAAGTCCACTTCGAACATAAGGCGCAAGGAAGAGTCTTATTCACTCAACCCGAACTGGAACCTTATCTGGAAAAATCAACTCTCTACGAACTTTTCCTTTTCGTTCCGACATACCAAAACAACGGAAAACCGGCAGGAGATGTGGCAGCGCGTCTGGTCGGTCGATTACAACATGCGTTACAATTTCGAGGGTACCAAAGGCTTCGGGATACCGCTACCGTTCCTCCGGAAAAAGAAGATCAAGTTCAAAAGTACATTGTCCACCGATCTCAGTATCGGTTACAGTAATAGCTCGCGGTACAACCAACCTTCGTCCAATTCATTGTCTATCTCGCCGCGTGCATCGTATCGCTTCAGCAACAAGATCAAGGGTTCGATTTCGATAAATTACAAGAGAACGGCGGGAGGAATCTACGGCTACATCAATCACTCCGTCGGCTTGCACGTTACCGCCGAGTTCACCTTTTAACGTCGGGGGGCGGCTATCGCAAGGATTATCGTAATACGGCTACTTGCCCTTCTCTCGATTCCGGCGTTTCTGTGCGGGTGCGGGGGTGGGAGGGTGCCGGAATTCGATGAGGATTCCTCTTTTCGTTTTCTCACCGAGCAGTGCGAACTCGGTCCGAGATACCCCGGTTCCCCGGAGCACAGAAGATTACAGCGCTACCTGGTCGATAGGCTCACCGAGTTCGGCGCGAACGTTTCCCTCCAGAGCTTCGACGGTGTACTGACCACCGGCGATACGTTGCACCTGATCAATATCATCGGTAACTACAATACGGGTGCCCGTAAACGGCTTCTCCTCGGGGCGCATTACGATACGAGGCCCCGTGCCGACAGGGATCCCGATCCAGAGAACCGGGATCTACCCATCCTCGGGGCGAATGATGGGGCGAGCGGCGTCGCCGTACTGCTGGAGATCGCCCGACTGCTGGGCGGTTCCAAGCCTCCCGTCGGCGTAGATATCGTCTTCTTCGACGGTGAGGATTACGGCGAAGAGGGCGTGGCGCAGGACTACATTCTCGGTTCTACCTATTTCGTCAGGCATCTGAAAGGCTATGAACCGTTTGCAGTTATCATCGTTGACATGATCGGCGATCGGGATCTATCGATCCCCAAGGAAGGCTTCTCGAAGGCGGCTTCATCGGATCTGCTGGAAGAGATCTTCTCAATCGCCGGGCGGCTCGGTATCGAGGCGTTCGACGAAACCGAAGGCGCTGCCATCATCGACGACCATCTTCCCTTCATCCAGGCGGGAATTCGAGCGGTCGATCTGATCGATTTCGATTACCCGTACTGGCATACCCTCGAGGATACCCCCGACAAGTGTGCGTCCGAGAGCCTTGGCTGCGTCGGAAGGACACTCATGACCTACATCTGGGCACAACGGTAATCCATATGTTCCCCCGGCAAGACACCCATGGAGTGCTACAACATGTGGAGCGCTAGATTTTACTTGATTTCCTGAACTCATTGGGGTAGGTATTAATGGATGTATGGGGCGGGGCGCCCCATTTTCCTTTTCAAGGGAGCGGAACACCGAATATGGAAGCCGCTGAACGCCTGGACAGCGTTGTCTCCCGGGAACTGGAGAGGCTGGGATACGAGCTGGTGAAGCTCGAGCCTGCTCTCAGAGGAAGGCGAAAGGTAATAAGGATCTTCATCGATCACCCCGAACGGAGTGTTACCATAGATGATTGTGTCAAGGTGACAAAAGCGGTCGGTTTCGTTCTCGACGGCGAGGATAGTATAACAGGTCCCTACAATCTCGAGGTTTCATCGCCCGGAATCGATAGGCCGCTCACACAGTCTACGCATTTCAAACGTTTTATCGGTAAACAGGCCAAGATCGAATATCACACGGATGCGGATACCAAGGAGACGGTGATCGGAAGGATCGTTGACTCGAACGATACACGTGTGATGCTCTCGGTCGGAAATATCGAGACGGAGATACTCTTTGACCGTGTGGTCAGGGCGAATCTTCACGGCGAGAAATGGGATATCCCCAGGGTGAAACGCAGAAAAGGCAGGACGAGAAGCAAAAGGCACTGAAGGAAAAGATGTTTTGACAGTGAGCGGAGTCTAGACTACAATGAAAACAATTCATTGCATGGGAGAGATGTGAAATGAACACCGGATTCCTACAAGCGTTCTCGCAGATAATTCGCGAGAAGAGGGTCGATAAAAACACGCTGGTCGAAACGATCAAAGTAAGTCTCATATCAGCTGCGAAGCGCAAGCTCGGACCGGACGCCGAAATTCAGGTGCATCTCGATGAGAGCAAGGGTACTCTGGAGATCTTCCGTGTGTACCAGGTGGTTAAGGAGGTCACCGACGAGTATCGCGAACTGACGCTCAAGGATGCAAAGAAGATAGATGAGGATGCGAAGCTCGGCGGGGAGGTCAAGGAGGCCCTGCCGGTCGAGGAATTCGGACGCAACGCGGTCCAGACGGCGCGACAGGTTCTCATGCAGCGTGTGCGGGATGCCGAACGCGAACGTATCTATGAAGACTACAAGGATAAGGTGGGGGTGATCGTTTCCGGAATGGTACGCCAGGTGGATCGCGGCAACATCCTGGTCAACCTGGGGAGGGCAGAGGCATATCTGCCCCTGCGGGAACAGATCAGAAAGGAGCGATACAACCAGGGCGATACAATGAGGGCCGTCATCATAGAGGTCGATAAGGATGCCAGGGGCCCGCAGATCATCCTATCGAGAACCAGCGAGATATTCCTGCGGAAGCTCTTCGAACAGGAGGTTCCCGAGATATTCGACGGGGATGTCGAGATCAAGAGCATCGCACGGGAACCCGGTGGCCGGTCCAAGATCGCCGTCTTTTCGAGAAGCGATAAAGTCGATGCGGTAGGTTCGTGTGTCGGCATGAAGGGTTCTCGTGTGCAGGCCGTTGTCAACGAGCTCCATGGGGAGAAGATCGATATCGTCAATTGGGGTGAAAATCCTTCCGAGTTTGTATCACGTGCACTGGCTCCGGCGAGGGTGTCATCACTCCGTTTCAACGAGGCCGAAGGTGGAGTTCTGGCGATCGTCGAAGACGACCAGCTCTCCCTGGCAATCGGGAAAGAGGGACAGAACGTACGTCTTGCCTCGAGGCTTACCGGTTGGAAGATCGATCTAATTACCGTAAAGGAAGTCGAGCGGCGAGACAGACTGGAGCAGAAACTCCAGATGGATATCTCCGAGATGTACGGTGTCTCACCGAAGATGTCACAGAAGCTCAAGAATTTCGGTATTCTCACCGTTCAGAAGTTGCACAGGACAACCGTTATGGAGCTCATGGAGATCGACGGTGTGGGTGAAAAGACGGCGGAAAAGCTCAAGACAACCGCAGGCGAGACGATGGAAGAGCTGAACAAGGCTCTCGAGGAGCTGCTTGAAAAGGAGAAAGAGGAAGCTGCCCGGGAAGCGAAACCGCTCTTCGATGAGGAAGTCTTCGGTCCCGAGGAGGAGAAGAAGGAGGAGGCTCCACTGACCGAGGAGGAGCTCTTCAAGGATCTGGACAAACGTGATACGGGGAAAGTTACTGAGGAGGCCGAAGCAGAGCAGCAAAAGCCGGATGAAGAATCCATAGGGACGGCGACCGGGGAGGAACCTCCGGTGGAGGTAACGGAGGAGCCGGCTCTCACGGAATCCGGTGAGGATTTGGATGAAGAGGCCGAAGAAGAGGAAACGGTCGAGGAGAAACCCCCCGAGGAAAAAACTATTGGGGATGAGGCGGCTGGGGATGAGACCGCCGAGGAGGAGGTCGCTGGAGAAGAGGTAATCGAGGAGGAATCCCCCGAGGAAGAAGCGGTCGATGAGGCTGCAGAAGAAGACTCCGTGGAGGCCCCCGAGGATGAGGAGCCTGAGACCGGGTCGCGGAGAAGGGAAGACTGAAGGGAGTTGAGAATCTTTGGCGAAGGTCCGGGTATACCAGCTTGCACGTAAATACGATATCTCGAGCGAAGCTCTGATCAAGATCCTCGTCAAGGAGGGGATTACGGTCAAGAGCCATATGAGCACTGTGGAGGACACAGTCGAAATGCTCATAGAGCAGCATATCAACCGTGTCAAGGCGGCCACCAAGAAGGAAGTCCGAAAGAAAGGCAAGAAGGAAAAGCCGGCCAAACCGGCCAAACCGGCCAAACCGGCCAAACCGGCCAAACCGACCAAGCCGGCAAAGCCCGCAAAGAGTCGCAGACCGAAGCGGGCCGAGAAGCGCCGGGAAGCCGATCAGAAGGCCGTCAAGGAAAGCGTCAAGCGCACCCTGGCAAAGCTCGAGATCACGAGAAAGTCGAGGAGACGGAAACGCAAGGTAGAGGTCTCAGAGATAAAAGAGGACGAGGATGTCATCCGGCTGCCCGAATTCTCGACGGTTCTCGACCTGAGCCAGCAGCTCGAGGTGGAGCCGACCGAGATTATTCAGAAATGTCTCGATCTCGGACTCATGGTAACGATCAATCAGCGGCTCGATTCGGACACGATAGTGATGATCGCCCAGGAATACGGCTACCGGGTCGAATTCACTGCCGACTACGGTCAGGAGTTGCTCAAGGAAAAACGTCAGGTAAAGCCTGAGCGGTTGCAGATCCGGCCGCCGGTTGTCACCATCATGGGGCATGTCGATCACGGAAAGACCTCGCTCCTGGATCGTATACGGAGCAGTAACATCATCGCGGGAGAAAAAGGCGGCATCACGCAACACATTGGTGCGTACGAAGTCGAGACGGGAAGCGGGGGTATCACCTTCATCGACACACCGGGACACGAGGCCTTCACGGCGATGCGCTCGCGTGGTGCACAGGTCACCGATATCGTCATATTGATCGTCGCCGCCGACGATGGGGTGATGCCGCAGACCGTCGAGGCGATTAATCATGCGCGGGCCGCTGATGTTCCGATCATCGTCGCAATCAATAAGATCGACCTTCCGAATGCAAATACAGACAAGGTCAAGCGTGATCTCCTTAGCCAGAACCTCATTTTGGAGGAATACGGTGGTAATGTCATGGCGGCCGAGATTTCCGCCAAGTTGGGAGAGGGAGTGGAACATCTCCTGGAAATGATCCTGCTCCAGGCCGAAATCATGGAGCTCAAGTCGGATCCGGATGCGCAGGTCCGCGGGATCGTGCTCGAGGCGAGAAAGGAAGAGGGACGGGGAATTGTCTGCACGGTACTCGTACAGCAAGGAACACTGCATGTTGGACATGTATTTCTCACTGGCAACTTCTCCGGCCGTATCCGTGCGCTCCTCAACGAGCGGGGGAAGAAGATCGACTATGCACCTCCCGCCACACCGGTAGTTGTTCTTGGATGCACCGGTGTTCCGCAGGCCGGCGATTCATTCATACAGGTCGAGGAGGAGCGTACGGCGAAGGAGATTGCATTGAAGCGGCAGCAGTTTCAGCGCGAACGGGAACGGCGAACCGCTCAGCGTATCACACTGGACGACCTCTACAAGCAGATCCAGGAAGGTGGAATCAAGGAGCTGAATCTCATTATCAAGACGGATACCGATGGATCCGCCGAGGCGCTGGTCGACAGCCTCACCTCACTCGATACGGAAGTCGTCAAGATCAACGTGATACACAAAGGCGTGGGGCTCATCAATGAAAGCGATATCCTGCTCGCTTCGGCATCAAACGCCGTGGTGATCGGATTCCACACGGGCATCGCACCACGCGCATCCGTGCTGGGAAAGACGGAAAAGGTGGATATCCGTTTTTATGACGTCATTTACCAGGCGATAGACGATGTCAAGGCTGCGATGTCCGGTCTGCTCGAACCGGTGGTCGTCGAGAAGGATATCGGAGAGGCGGAAGTGCGGCAGGTCTTCAGGGTCTCGAAAATCGGCTCGATCGCCGGATGCTATGTACGGTCGGGAATGGTTATACGGAATGCGCAGGTCAGGTTGAAAAGAGACGGTGAGATTGTTCACAAGGGGGCGATAACCTCTCTGAAACGTTTCAAGGATGATGTCAAAGAGGTCCAGTCAGGTTTCGAGTGTGGAATCGGACTCGGGGACTTCAATGAGATCAGGGAAGGAGACGTTCTGGAGATCTACGAAGAGGAATTGCAGAGCCAGAAGATCGAATAGCATGAGAGGGGTTACCCTTTGGTTGTGGCTCGCCTGAAGCTGGAGTTTTTCCTGCCTGGTTGTTCTTCCTTGAAACAGAAGCGATTTATCCTGAACAGCCTGAAAGCCAGGCTGCGAAACAAGTTCAACGTCGCTCTCTGCGAAACCGCTTTCCAAGATAAATGGCAAAGAAGCGAGATCGGTCTGGCGACGATCGCCTCGAGCCGCCGAGGTGTTGAGAGAACGACACAGGCAATCATCTCGTTTCTAGAAAAGGAAGAGAAGGCGGTACTCGTCGATAGTGAAAAAGAACTGTACTGATCGATGCATGAATCCATATGGATGAGAAACAACGAGGAAGGGTGGAGGAGACAATCCGTCAGCTCGTCGCCGAACTCCTGGTGCGGAGAGTCAAAGATCCCCGGGTGTCCAACGTCTCGATCACGTATGTAGATCTGTCGCGGGATTACTCCGTTGCGAAGCTTAGCTACAACGTCGTGGGGGGGAGCGACGACCTGGAGGCAGTGAGACGGGGGCTCGAGAGCTGCAAGGGTTTCATACGTAGCCAGATCAAACGCCGCATCCGCCTACGCACTATTCCGGAACTCGTCTTTGTGTACGATGCTTCCCTTGATCGTGCGATGGAAATAGAAGATCTCATTCACAAGATCCATAAGGAGCGGCACGAGCGGGAAGATGAGGCTTGTGATGAGTAAGAGTTCTTTTCAGAATGAATTCAAACGTATTGTTTCGCTCATCCGGGAGCACGAACGTTTCTTGATCCTCGGTCATGTCGATCCCGATGGTGATTGCATCGGTTCGATCTTGGCACTGACACAGTATCTCATTACCGCCGGGAAGGATGTTCGCTGTTATGCTCCTGGTGAGATCCCCGAGGTGTACGAGCAGCTCCCGTGCTTCGATCGTTTCGTCACCGAGGGTGAGCTGTCCGGGTTTGATTCCGAAGTTATCTTCTCGCTGGATGTACCCACACCTAGAAGAACCGCCGATCTCGCCGGATCCCGGAGCGAGCTCGTGGTCGTCAATATCGATCACCACCCGACAAACGAGAATTTCGGCGCGATCAACATCGTGGATGAAACAGCGGGGGCCACCGCCGTTCTCGTGTACCGGCTCCTTGCCGATATCGATCCCGAAGGGATAACATCGGGGATAGCGGATTGCCTCTTCGTCGGTATCCTCCTCGATACAGGTGGATTCCGATTTCAGAATTCGGATGCCGAGGTATTTGCAACCGCCGCGAAGCTCATCGAGCACGGCGCCCGCGCCTACGAGCTGACCCACGAGTTCATCCATGCGAAGAAGTTCAATGCCCTGAAGCTCCTGGCACTTGCACTTGATTCCCTGCGGATACATTCGGGTGGGAGAATCGCTACCATGGAAATCTCTATGGATATGTTAGCGCGCAGCGGTGGTTTCCTGCGGGATACCGAGGGTTTCATCGATTATGCAGGGGCGATCGACCATGTGGAACTGTGTGCCCTCTTTCGCGAGATCACACCGGATCAGGTGCGTGTGAGCCTGCGTTCCAGAAACGATTACGATGTTGCAGAGCTTGCAGAGCAATACGGCGGTGGGGGCCATCGCAACGCCGCCGGACTTGTGATGAACATCGATCTCGAAGCGGCGAAATCCCGTATCATCCAAGACCTCGAAAAACTTACCGAGAGAATGGATTCAAATAAAGAAGCGGTGCAGGGGTCCGAATGATGGAGCATAGGAAGCTGAACAACAAGGTCTTACCGGTCAACAAATCGGTAGGTGTCTCCACCTATGATTGCATTCGGAAGTTCAAGCGCGTGGCGCGTATCAGAAAGGTGGGGCATTCTGGAAGTCTCGATCCCATAGCACGGGGACTCATACTGCTTCTCACCGGCGAAGCAACGAAGCTTTCCAACTATCTCATGGATCTTTCCAAGCGGTACGTCGCAGATATTATAATGGGGGAAGCCACCGATACGCAGGATACGAGCGGCCGTGTCCTCAAGACCGGCCCGTGGGGGCATATCAGCGAGGATCAGGTCAGGGAGGTTCTACCCCGGTTTGTTGGAAGCCGTATGCAGACACCACCCATGTTCTCGGCCCTCAAGCACCACGGTACGCCACTCTACACGCTTGCCCGGCGCGGGCAGGAAATCGATCGCCGGCCGCGAAAGGTCGAGACGTACGAGCTCGAGCTCGTTGCATTCGACCCGCCGGTATTCCGCATCAGTGTCTTCTGCTCACGCGGTCTCTATGTCCGGATGCTGGCCGAAGAGATCGGTGAAGCGCTCCATGTTCCCACTCACCTCTACGGCCTCGTACGAACGAATATCGGGCACTTCGATCTCGAGACCGCCGTAAGCGACGATGAATTCGGATCATTGCTCGCTGAAGAAGAGCCCGGATACACCCTCTCGGAGGCGGTCAGACATCTCCCGGAGGTACCCCTCTCCCTGGATCAGGCCAAACGACTCGAGACCGGTATCGCCCCGAAGTTGACGACGTATTCCGGTGTCTCGTTACCGCCGCAGGGAAGTGTGGTGCGGATGGTGGATCCGGGGGGAAAGCTGGGTGCGATCGGCGAGGTCGGAGCCGCCGGGTATATTAAGATTCGGCGTGTCTTCAGGGATATCGGGGTGAGCGGCGGTTAGCGGAGCAAGAAACGGTTATGAAGATCATACGGGATGCTTCCCTCGTTTCTGACCGGCAGTTCACGGAATCGATCGTAACGATCGGGGTCTTCGATGGGGTTCATATTGGCCACCAGGATGTGATAGGGCGCGCCTGGGAGATCAAAAAGGAGATCGAAGCCCGTCAATCGATCATACTCACGTTCGATAGGCACCCGATGAGCGTAACACATCCGGAGGCCGTGCCGCCGCTCCTCACCACACTCGACGAGAAGCTCACGCTTCTGGAAAAACTTCCAGGGGATCGTATCATTGTCGAGCACTTCTCATCCGAGATCGCCAGGATCGATTACCATGAGTACATCGCACGTATGCTCATCGAACGGCTGGGAATGGTCCATCTTGTCGTCGGTTACGATTTTCACCTCGGCAGGGGAAGGGAGGGATCGCAGGAACGGCTGGTTACGGAAGGGGCTGCGTCGGGATTCGGGGTCACGATTGTCCCGCCCGTTGTGCTCTCCGGCAGGGCCGTTTCGAGCACGAAGATCCGCCGGGCCGTCTTGGAACGGAGGCTGGACAGGGTCAGGCGATATTTAGGCCGCCCCTACTTTTTCGATGCCGATGTGGTACGCGGCAAGGCACTCGGACGTACCGTAGGCTTTCCCACGGCGAATGTGGCGGTTCGGGCACGGGAGAAGCTCATGCCGCCGCACGGTGTATACGCGGTCTGCGTGGACCTTGCCGAAGGATCATTCAACGGGATGATGAATATCGGCGTCGCCCCCACGCTTCATGACGACGAGCAGAGGCGCATAGAGGTTCATCTGCTCGACTTTTCGGGCGATCTGTATGATAGGCGGATGCGGATCCACTGCATCGAGTTCATCAGGGAAGAGAAAAAATTCGAGAGCGCTGATGCTCTGACGGAACAGCTCATGCATGATCGGCAAAAGGTCCTGATGATTCTTGAAAAGAAACATTGACAATCCTTGGTTTCTGTGTAAGTTTGGGGTTTGAAAGAAATAAGTGAAAAGAGTTGTGGTGAGCAGTTTTTAGGCGGATCGGGGCATTGCTCCCTTCTGCTGCCATCGTGGTAATCAACGTTGCACAAGGAGGTGTCGATACGGTGGCACTGCCAAGAGAGGTTAAGAAGGACGTTATAGGCAGATTCAGGTTACACGACAGAGATTCCGGGTCTCCTGAGGTTCAGATTGCACTGCTGACCGAGCGTATCAATAGTCTTACCGAACATTTCAAGGTTCATAAAAAAGACTATGCATCCCGGCGTGGATTGCTGAAGCTGGTGGGCCGGCGGCGGAAGCTCCTGGATTACCTGAAAAACAACAAGATTGAGAAATACAGGGAGATAATAAAAGAGCTCAGCCTCAGAAAGTAATTCCCTGCTCCAACTTCTATATCCCCTTGAAAACCCGGATCTCATGGGTATGTTGGTGTAGCGGTGGAATATGTCTACGAACGGAGGAGTACGAAAGAATGATACGAAAGGAATTCCCGTTTGAGAAGCATACCCTGTTATTTGAGACAGGGAGAATGGCAAATCAAGCGGATGGAGCGATTCTCGTCGGCGAGGAAGGAACGGTTGTCCTCGTAACGGCGGTCGCCTCGAAGGAAAGTGAGACGGAACTCGACTATTTCCCCCTCTTCGTCGAGTACCGGGAAAAGTTCTACGCAGCGGGGAAGATCCCCGGGGGATTCTTCAAACGCGAAGGCCGTCCCGGCGAGAAGGAGACATTGGGTGCGAGACTCATCGACAGGCCGATCCGGCCCCTTTTCCCGGAAGGGTTCCGCTATGAGGTGCAGGTGGCCTGTAGTGTCCTGAGCAGTGACCAGCAGCACCAGTCTGATGTCCTGGGGATAACGGGGGCCTCGCTTGCACTGGCGATCTCGGATATCCCCTTCACAACCATCCTGAGCGGTGTGCGCGTGGGGCTCAGTGAAGGGAGGTTCATCTACAACCCGACCTTCACGGAAGTGGATAGGGGAGGATTGGATCTCGTCGTTGCTGGATCCGATGAGGCGATAATTATGGTCGAGGGGGGCGCCCGAGAACTCCCCGAGTCCATGCTCATCGAGGCCCTTGAGTTCGGGCACGAGAAGATAAAATCTATCAACAAACTGCAGCGCGCATTCCTGTCCGAATGCAGGCTACCTGCGAAACGTGAATGTATCGAGATCGAGCGGAACACGGAGCTCAAGAGCCGTGTGAGAAAGGACTACTACGAGGAGATCGGCAGGCGGAACAGGATCGTGGGGAAGCTCGCCCGCGGACACGCACTCTCAGAGCTCAGAAAGGAAGCGCTGGAGCGGTATGCGGAGGAGTTTCCGGAGAACGAGAAGGAGATCAAGGATATCCTGTATGATCTCGAGCGTGAGGCCGTGAGACGCCTCATTCTCGATCAAAAGATACGAAGCGACGGCAGACGGTTCGACGAGATTCGCAGCGTGAGCTGTGGTGTGGGGCTGCTCCCACGGACACACGGCAGCGCCCTCTTTACACGGGGTGAAACCCAGAGCCTGGTCGTGACGACGCTCGGAACCGCCTCGGATGAGCAGCGTATCGACGATCTGGAGGGTGAATCGTGGAAGAACTACATGTTGCATTACAACTTTCCTCCCTTCAGCGTGGGTGAGGTGGGATTCTTCCGCGGTCCGGGGCGTCGTGAGATCGGTCACGGTGCCCTCGCCGAGCGGGCGATCAAACCGGTCATCCCCGAGGACGAGATCTTCCCCTATACGATTCGTGTCGTCTCGGACATTCTCGAATCGAACGGATCGAGCTCCATGGCAACCGTCTGTGGCGGAAGTCTCGCGCTGATGGATGCAGGTGTACCCGTATCGAAGGCGGTTGCGGGCGTTGCGATGGGATTGGTGAAGGAGGATGAAGCCTACGCCATACTGACCGACATACTCGGTCTCGAAGATCACCTCGGTGATATGGACTTCAAAGTGACCGGAACGAAGGAAGGTATAACGGCCTTCCAGATGGATGTGAAGGTACACGGGATCACGAGGAAGATCATGGAGGAAGCGCTCGAGCAGGCGCATCGGGCACGCCTCGAGATTCTCGATATCATGGACAAGACGATTAGTGAGCCCCGTGCGGAAATCTCACCGTACGCGCCGAAGATCGTCCAGATCAAGATACCGGTCGACAAGATCAGGGAAGTTATCGGTCCGGGAGGGAAGATGATCCGCCATATTCAGGAGGAGACCGGGGCAAAGATAGATATCGAGGACGACGGGACGGTCTCCATCGCGGCCGTCGATCAGGAAGCCGGGGAAAGAGCCCTGGAGATGATAAACGTTATCTGTGAGGAGCCCGAGGTTGGAAAGGTGTATACGGGCACTGTCAAGAGTATCGTTCCCTTCGGTGCCTTCGTTGAGATCCTACCCGGCCGTGATGGTCTGCTTCACATCTCCGAGATCGATCGCAAGCGGGTGCAGAAGGTCGAGGATTACTTTCAGCTCGGTGACAGGGTGGAAGTCAAGATCATCGGCATAGACAGGGAGGGCAAGATACGGTTGAGCCGAAAGGTTCTTCTCTGATATTAGGCGATGTTACAACTTCCCAGCACTCGGAAAGCCCTGCTCGACTCGGGGGCTACATTACTGTATCAACGGAATCCATTCTCCCCGACAATCGCCTTCAGTGTTTACTTCACGCGGGGTTCGCGTGACGAAACCAGTTCCGAGCGGGGAATGACACATCTACTCGAACACATGGTGTTCAGGGGGACGAAGAACCGCTCCGCCCTGGACATCGCATTCACCCTCGAATCGATCGGCGGACAGTGGGATGCCTTCACGAGCAAGGAGTCGACCTGCTTCCACGGGAAGGTGCTGGAGGATCATTTCGAAACCCTGACCGACGTGTTCGCCGATATCGTTCTCAATCCCGCTATCCCCGAGGATGCGTTCAGGCTCGAGCGGCGGATCGTCCAGGAGGAGATCAGGAGTGTCAAGGATTCTCCGGAGGAAGCGACGCACGAGCTCTTCTTCGAATCGCTCTTCCGGGGGCATCCACTCGGATATCCAATCACGGGGTACCAGAGTGACGTTGCGAAACACACGAGACGCCGGCTCACGGCGTTTCATAAAAAGGTGTACGCTGCCGATGCAGCGCTCATCGGCTTCATCGGTAACATTCCCTTCAGAAAGGTCGCTGCGAGTGTCGAGGATAAGTTTATCTTCCCCAGAAGGGGAGTACAGCCCGGGCGGCGCAGCACCACCGTGACCAGTAGACGCAGGCGGTCGCTTCAACGCCCGTCGTGGAAGCAGACACATGTATGTATCGGTACCACTACGGTATCCGCGTCGAGCCGTGAACGCCATGCACTCGGTTTGCTGGCGAACATACTCGGTGGCGGGGTCTCTTCGAGGTTTTTCCAGAGCATGCGGGAAGAGACCGGCCTCGTATATTCGGTCTTCACCCAGACAAGCTTCTGGCGGGACACCGGGGTGTTCTGGACGTTCTTTTCGGTCGATCCCAAGAACCTCCCCCAAGCTCTCGAAATATACCGGCACGAACTCGACCAGGTACAACGGGGAGAGATCAGTGACGAGGAGATAGACAGCGCCAAGGCCCAGTTCAAGGGCTCGATCATCTTCGGTATCGAGAATATCGAGAGCAGGCTTTTCAGGCTGTTGAGAAGTGAGTTTTACCACGGGCGATACGTTACCCCCGCCGAGGTCGTTCGCTCAATCGAACGTGTCAACCGCAGGGTGCTCACAGATGTTGCGCGGCGGTACCTGGACGGAAATCGATTGACCTATGTCTCGCAGGGTCCGGCAACGCTCAAGAAGCTGGTGCCGTGAGGATCGGTCGTTCCTCTGCGGTGTATCGAGTTGTGTAACGGAGGCGTTATGGAGTTCGATGTAAAGGGAAGTGACGAACGGCTCGAGATCGGAATCCGTTACCTTCCCCATTACGAGGGGCTTGAACCGGTCAGCAGAATGACGAGCGGCTCGAGCGGGTATGATATCGTGGCGGCATGCCGGGACGAGATCACTATCCAACCGGGCCGGACGGTGGCCGTTCCTGCGGGTTTCGAGTTGTCGATTCCGGTCGGTTACGAAGCGCAGGTGCGTCCCCGAAGCGGGCTGGCACTCAAGTGTAGAATCGGACTCCTCAACAGCCCGGGGACGGTCGACAGCGATTACCGCGGTGAGGTCCGCGTGATACTCTACAACTTCGGTGAGCAGGATTACATCGTGCGACGCGGCGACCGGATTGCCCAGCTT
Source organism: bacterium (assembly GCA_020350885.1). Taxonomy (GTDB): domain Bacteria; phylum Krumholzibacteriota; class Krumholzibacteriia; order Krumholzibacteriales; family Krumholzibacteriaceae. The sequence goes on from CP070727.1 coordinate 3,287,535, forward strand.
GTCTTTTGCAGGTTGCCGGCCGTGAGGCTGGTCGAACGTGTTGAGCTCGATCGTACCGATCGTGGATCGGGTGGATTCGGGCATACCGGATAATCATATACCGGGTGAAGAGATCGTGGATGCGTTGGGAGTCACGGCGATAGCGGTGGTTGCAGCGGTGGCTGCCGCCTACCTGGTATGGCGGGTACGTTGGGGATACCCGCACCAATCCATACCGCGTGTGCTTGCCTACCACAAGGTTACCGGCTTCGAGCTCGGTGGAACATGGGTTCCCCCCGGAAGGTTCATATCCCAGATAGAGATGTTGCTTGAGAACGGGTACCGTTTTATCGATGAAGAGACGTTCCTCGAAGTCATTGATGGTAGACGCAGGCAGTCCAGCCGGGAGGTGCTTCTCACATTCGATGACGGTTACCGGATTCTGCTCAGCAACGCCTTTCCCTACCTCGCTTCCCGGGGGATTCCTTCTCTCGTATTCCTTGTCAGTTCGTACATCGGCAAGGAGAACACGTGGGAGCTGTACTGGCCGGGAAGACGCTTCAGGCATCTCGACTGGTTCGAGGCCCGGGATCTCCTCCAGGGGGGTGTTTCGTTCGGATCCCATACACGTACGCACCGCAACCTCACGAACCTTCAACGGGAGGGCGTGCGTGAGGAGCTGGCTGGATCGAAAAAGGAAATCGAGGACCGGCTGGGCCGTCCGGTCTATTCTCTCTCGTATCCATTCGGGCGTTTCGATGCCGGCATTATCGATGAGACAGAGAGAGCCGGTTACCGCGCCGCGTTTTCGCTCTATCCAGGAAGGGGATGCGGCCGCCTCGACCGGTATGCGTTGAGGCGTGACGGCGTCTATATCATCGATACGCACCGCAGCCTTCGGGCAAAGCTCGGTCGCGACGGTCTCTTTTGGATCGAGGATCTCAAGGGAAGGGTGATCAACGGAGTCGCCGCACTCACTCCGTTCCTCAAGGGAATGGCCAAGCATATCTAGCGGGTGCGGTTACGTATCAGCATATACGAGGTGCCGTTTTCATCGATACGGTACCTGATATCGTTCTGATGGATTCTTGCGATCGTCCCCTTATCGATGAACTCCCTCACGGCGAGGCTTTCCAGGGTGAACGGGTACGAGCCCTTTATTGCCAGGTATGCCTCGAGACTTTCCTCGACTGTGGCCTCCAGCTGCCGGAGCCGGAGTTCCTGTAGGTCGGCCGAGAATAAATTGCCGGTGCCGGTAGCCTCTACCTGTCCGGCCTTGGCGAACCGTGCGCTCCATCCGGGCGGAAGTACATACGGTACCCCGTACTCCCCGGCGGCGAAGCATGCGATGAGCAGGAAGACCGCCGCCACGGTCGGCAGGAAGCGCCGCTTCCGTTGCTTCTTCGCCTCGGAAACCGTTGTGGACTCTTCCCACTCGATCGGCTTCGGCTCATCGATGATCTGGAGGAGCTCCTTTTCGAGCAGGTTCTTGAGGGCTTCATAGGTGCAGAAGCGGGGCATACGTGCGTGTGAGATGAGCTTCTCGAGCGTCATCACCTGCTCGAGAAGATCGTAGATAAACTCCTCGTGGCTCTCCAACCGGGGCGGTTTGCTTTTCGGCATCGCCTGCCGCTTGAGTACCATCTTCTCGGATGGAAAGATACGCTGGAGTTCGGCGAACTCGTCGATGCGCCGCATACTTTCCATCAACAGGCCTTCTACCTGCATTGCGGCGTAGTGCGTGATCCCCCGCAGCACCTGTGTGCCGATGATGAACTTGTAGTAGCTCCTAGGCCAGCTCAGCACGTCCTGTACGGTCTCCTGAATCTGCTCGGTGAATATGGTTTTGAGCTCGTCCTCGGAGAAATACTTTTCTGATAGGAGTATGTCGGTCAGATCAAGGTTTGTTTCCGTTTGGATCCGCTCTATCCTTTTCATCTCGTCCGAATCGATGAATCCGTACCGGAGAAGATAGTCTTTCAGGGGATCACGTGACCGATCCCTGCGGTCCCTCGTCGAGATGACGGATCCATTCTTGAAGAAAACGACTATCGGCTTTTCCCCCGTCACGGAGAGCATGCCGGACTTCTTCTGAAGGGAGATCAGCTGAAAGATCTCGCTTAAACCGAAATCCTTTACATTCCCTTCGAGAGCCATCGGGTTCCTTCCTACAGAGAGTTGAGAAGCGCTTCGAGCTGTTCGGACTTCTTCTCCGCTTCGTTGCCGCCTCCGGCCTGCTTCGATCCCTGCCTATCGATGTGCATCTCGGCCGGCAGTATCCGGTAGTTGCGGGATTCACTCTGAACCCTGGCCCGTGCCGAGAGCACCCAGCTGAGCAACATAAACACCGGGGGGACGATGTACTTCCATAGGGGTGTGGACAGAACGATCACCTGCGGATCTTTGAAGTAGAATCCATTACAGATGAGAAGCATGAGTGCTCCAACATTGAGGAGCGCAACGACCATGCCCGTCGTTGTCTTTCCATGGCCGATGCATGGTGCCCCCGGGAATATAATGAACCTCCAGGCGGAACGGGTGCCGGTTTTGGTAGACATCTTCTGGCGCCTGTGCCTCAGAAGTGCCTCCATGACCTTTACGCTCGTGAGACCATCGATGGTGCTTGCGCAGCTCTTGCACAGGTGCAGACCGGTTTCCGAGCTCGCACATTCCGGACATGCCGCCATCGAACAGTTGTCGCATCTGAACGCCCGCCATGATTTCGGAATTCGCTTGCCGACGACGGCGGCCATAACCATCGTTACCGCCAGTAGGATCCAGAGCCGATGGAACGGGAAAAGCAGGTATGGCTGCAATACCTCACTGAAGATCCGGGCCGGGTGTGCTCGTCCCTCGCGGTATGCAATCGACCAGAGCTCGCGGGTGCTGAGTTCGGCTTCGTATATTGTAAGCCCTCTGATCGTGACCGCAGGGTGTGACTCACGGTACTTCTCGATACCGAGTGTATTGGCCCGCTTGAGCATCGAGCTGGACTCGGCGAAGAGCATCTTCTTGATGTACGTCTGGCCGATGTTGAAGTGTGCGAGGGCATTCGTCGAATCGAGTGCAATAACGGATTGATATCCCGCGATAGCCTTATCGTAATCACCCTGCTTGAAGTAGACGTTACCCAGGTTCAGGTACGCCGGGGCGAAGTCCTTGCGTTTCGAGACAGCGGTCAGGAAGTGTCGCCTGGCCTCCTCCAGATAATTCAACCGGTACATCGAGGTTCCCAGTACGAATTCCTTCTCCGCATAGAAGGCCGGATCATTGATCTCCCGTATGCGCTTGATCGTGCGCTCATCGGCGCCCCGTTCGGATATCAGGGCGAGCCTACCGGTTATGCTACCCGGATCGATTGCAGGAACCAGGATGTTTATGTAACCGGAGGCGAATGAGATCGCTGCAACGAGGATCACGAGCGTTGCCACAACACCCTTCTCCTTCCGGGTCGCTAGTGGCCAGAGAGCGATGACGAGTATCACCGAATAGAGGGCGATACCGAGTCGCATGAAGAGAAACCCGATTATGATGAGGAGCCCGATCCAGCTCGCAGGGGGAAATGCGGCCTTCTTCCGATACCCCTCCCGGAGTTTGTGATCTATGAGCGGCCAGTACTTCATCAGGAGCGTTACCAAGATTACGAGCAGTGCTCCGAGTGCGGAGACAACGAGCAGGAACATCGTATTCAGAGCGATCAGCGACTGTGACCGGTAATTGCGTGCGAGGCGGTTGATCCCATCCACGAGGTAAATGAGGAAATCGGGATGGGCATGCATCAGCTCCACCCGGGCCAGCGTGAACAGGGGATCGGCGTAATCGCCCGAGAGCTCGGCAGCCAAGAGCAGCCTCTCCCGTGCGGTTTCCCACTCGCCCCGTTCGAGGAGCTGGAGCGCCTCACGGTAGAGGATGCGGGATGTCGTCCCCATTGACGGCGCACCGCGCTCGAGCTCCTGCTCGGTATACTGCCTCAAAGCGGAGTTATTGATACTACTTAGAGTATTGGGCCTCGCCGGTGTGCAAATTGCGAACATGAGCACCAGCGCAAGGGCAATTGTGATGGATCGAGAAGACATAATCCTCTGCTGTTAAATGCCTTTCACGTTTTCTTGATGTAGCGTGACCCTCACAAAAGCTTCGGGTTAGCACTTGGTCTATCCATTCGGCAAAAATCGTGCCGTAACCCCCCTGCAACGAAGCACCGGGCACTGCACATTTTCTGTATTTACAAGGGGTAGCCTTGGTGTTACATAGATATAGTAACTGTTTGGCAAGGATCCGTGTTCGAAGGAGCAGCGTATGGAGCTGGCCGAAGTAGAATCGATCGGCAAATATGTTGGGCAGGAGGTAGTGCTCAAGGGTTGGATCTACAACTTGCGATCCAGCGGTAAGATCCTCTTCATCCTGTTACGTGACGGGACTGGAACCATTCAATGCATTATCGAGAAATCCTCGGTGGATGAAGCGGTGTTCGAAGCCGGATTGGAGCTCACGCAGGAGTCATCCCTCGAGGTGCACGGGACGGTCCGGGAGGATACACGGGCGCCGGGGGGATACGAGCTCAATGTCAGCAATCTCATCGTGATTCATAAAGCCGAGAAATATCCCATCACGCCCAAGGAACACGGAATGCCCTTTCTCATGGATCACCGGCACCTCTGGCTCCGGAGCGCCCGGCAGCACGCCATCCTGCGCATCAGGGCCGGTCTCGTCCGCTTCATCAGGGATTTCTTCGACGACAGGGGCTTCGTAAACTGCGATACACCGATATTCACGCCGAGCGCCTGCGAAGGGACGACGACCCTCTTCGAGACGGACTATTTCGGCGATACCGCCTACCTCACGCAGAGCGGCCAGCTATATAACGAAGCAACTGCCGCCGCGTTCAGAAAGGTCTACTGCTTCGGCCCGACCTTCCGGGCCGAGAAATCGAAGACCCGGCGCCATCTCATCGAATTCTGGATGGTGGAACCAGAGGTCGCCTTCGCCGAACTAGACGATATCATGGGTCTCGCCGAGGATTTCGTCGTCGAGATCGTGGGCCGCTCTGTCGAACGGTACAGGGATCTCTTGGAGAATGTCCTCGAGCGCGATGTCAGCGCTCTCGAGCGGGTCCAGCCACCGTTCCCAAGGATCAGCTACGACGAGGCGGCGGCGGTCCTCAAGGAGAAAGGCACGGGCTTCGAGTATGGAAGCGACTTCGGAGGAACAGACGAGACGGTATTGGCCGAGAACTACGACCGCCCCTTCTTCGTCCATCGCTTCCCGGCCGCAGTGAAGGCGTTCTACATGGAGCCCGATCCCGAGAACCCGGCACTCACCCTTTCCGTTGATTGCCTCGCTCCGGAAGGGTACGGCGAGATCATCGGCGGCGGGCAGCGCATACACGATCTCGATCTCCTCGAGAAGAGGATCGATGAGCACGGGTTACCGAAGAAGGCCTTCCAGTGGTACCTGGATCTCAGGCGTTACGGCACCGTTCCACATTCGGGCTTCGGCCTCGGGATTGAGCGAACCCTTTCCTATATCTGCGGTATCAAGCACGTCCGTGAGACTATCCCCTTTCCCCGGCTCCTCAACAGACTCACACCGTAAGTGGAATCCTTTTGCTCTCATACGGCGCCGGGTTGTATCCGACGTAATCGATGCGGCCGCCGAACAGCCGCCAAATTTATTTCGGGAGTGATTTTCCGGTCGGGATTTGGTATTATTATGTATCATCAGAGAGCAAGGTAACAGCAGACACTATTCACAGGGGGGGATGAATCCTGATAGAAGGCGGCACGATCTACACGCGTTCGGATGAAGTCGAGATGAAAACACTCGAAGATCAAACGATCCTACTGGATACCCGCGACAATAGTATCCATGTCCTCAATAAAACGGGTGCTGTGATCTGGTCTCTATGTGATGGTACACACACGCTCTCATCGATTATCGATGAGGTGGGGAAGCGATTCAGCGCCCCCGAGGATGCGAATCTCGAAAAGGACGTCGTCTGTCTCATCGAGTCCCTCCGTGAGAAGAATCTTCTTCGATAGCCAGAGCCCCTTGTAATGTGCCGGTCGGGGGCGGGAGTGGTGTATCGATGCCGGGATACCGCAAGATAGCACAATGCCTAAGTCTTTCGGTGCTCTGTATTATCTTAGCGCCGATCCCCTCGGACACTCCACTGGCATCGGATATCAATACCGATACAGGATCCGCTTCCCGGAGCTTCGCCCCCACGGGGGAGTTCATCGTCACGGTTCCTCCCGGGTCGGCGTCGCAGGAGTTGTTGCTCGAGCTCAGGGTCCCCGATCACCGGCTTCGCACGCGGTACATCGACGGGACGAGTTACCGGGAGCTTCGGCTGCCGGGCTACGGAGTGACCGATAGAACCGGTGCACCCCAGGTGCCGGTGAAGGGGTTTCTCCTGGCGGTGCCGGAAGGGGCGACCCTGGACGTAGAGGTGCTTCGATCCGATGCACGTTCCGAGACAGGATACCGTCTCTGCCCGGCCCCCCGGCGGAACGTACAATTCACGGAAAGCGGTTTCCCGCAGACCACCGAGGAATACCTCGAAGACGGCGCCATCTATTCCTCCTCCCGTCTCTGGCCGCCGCGAATCGTCGAGATAGGCTCGTATGGATACATCCGTGACGTGCGGGTTGCCCAGGTGCAGGTCTTTCCGGTTCAGTACCGCCCGGCGGGGAACGAGATTCTCGTGCACAGGCGGATTCAGCTCCGGTTTACAATACGGGGCGGCCACTTCAGCCCCATCGGCCGGGCGGAGGGTAGTACACGGGCTCGTTCGGATCCGTTTGAAGCGATCTATCAGAGGATACTCGTGAATTACGGCGGCGATCTTCCGCGCTCTCCGGGATTAGGAGCCCGCCCCGTTTACCCGAGTCGCGATCTCGATTATCTCGCCGGCGACTCCTACAAGCTCTCTATCAGGAGCGATGGTATCTATGGTCTCGGATACCAGGATCTCGTCGATGCCGGCATCGATCCCGAGGGGATCGATCCAAGGACGGTTAAGCTCCATAACCTCGGAGTCGAGGTCCCACTCGTCGTATATGGAGAATCGGATGGGAGCTTCGATACCGGGGATGCCGTTGTTTTTTTCGGATGCGGTAACACCGGCGATTATTCACTCGATAACATCTACTGGCTCACCTGGGGGGGGGATACCGGCATGCGGATGCCGGAGAGAGGTGTGAGCCCGGGAGATTCCTTTCCCGTTCCCGACTCGTTTCTCGTGCGGATGCACCTGGAAAAGGATGAGCGTTACTACTCGAATGTCTACAATGGGGAAGGGAAGGATCACTGGTTCTGGGCGGAGCTCAAGGCTCCACCCACGGCCACCTGGCCCTTTCCCTTAAGCATAGCGGCAGACCCGGTTGGACCCCTGGCGGTTAATCTCACGGTGGGACTACGGGGAAAAACCAGTGGAACCCACCGCACTGAGGTCCTTGTCAATAATAACGAGGTCGATAATTTCTCATGGAGCGGTATGGAAGAATATGAAAAGACCTGCTCGTTCTCCAACAGTTACATTTATAGCGGGCGCAACCTGCTGATGGTGAGGTGTTCATCCGGGCTCCTGGATCAGTACTACGTGAATTGGTTCGATATCGAGTACTGGCGCGGTTCCCATGCGGACGACAATCTGCTCCACTTCTCCGATCCGGAGACGGGGCCGAGCCAGTACGAAATCGATGGTTTCACCGGCGACGATATCGAGCTCTTCGATATTACAGAAGGGGAGCCGACCACACGTTTCACCGGTCTCTCGGTCAGGCCAAGCGGAGGCTCGGCCCGTACCCTCGTCTTCGAGGATACCGTGGACGGGCGGGAGTATATCGCACTCCGTCCGTCCCGGCGACTGAAGCCGCACCGCATCGTGCGCGACGATCCATCGGACCTTCATTCTCCTTCGCGTGGGGCCGATTACATTATCATCACACATGAAGATTTCACCGATGCCCTTCAGCCGCTCGTCGATCTCAGGCGCTCGGACGGCCTGCGCGTCACGATGGTCAAGATCGATGACGTTTACGATGAATTCAGCTACGGGAACACCGATCCCGGAGCAATCCGGGAATTCCTTGCGTATGCATATGACAACTGGCACGAGCCTCCCCCATCGTACGTACTCCTGGTCGGTGATGCGAGCTACGATTACAAGGGGAACTTGTCCGGTGGGAATATAAACTACGTCCCCACGCATCTCTTCATCAGCCAGAGTGAATATGTCGAGACCTCCAGTGATGACTGGTTCGCCTGCATCATCGGCGATGACCGCTTCCCGGAGTTGCTCGTCGGGAGAATTTCCGCCCAGACGGTCGATGATGTATCCAGCCAGGTGGAGAAGGTCGTTACATACGAGACGGCTCTGCCGCCGGGCGACTGGCGTAAACGGATCCTTCTCATCGCCGATCCACCGGACGAGGGCGGGGATTTCGAGAGCGTCGTCGAACGGTTCGCCGCCAATTACATCATTCCGGCCGGTTTCATTCCTTACATACTGTACGTACGGGAGTGTAATCCAAACTGCAAGCAGCTAATCATCGACGCCGTCGACGAAGGTGTCGTGATATGTAACTTCATCGGCCATGGTTCAATCGACATCTGGTCGAAGAGTGGGATCCTGCACTCGACCGATATCCAGGATTTCTCGAACGGCGACCGGTTACCATTTTTCGTGACCTTCGATTGCCTGAACGGCTTTTTCCACCATGCAGTCGATGATTATTGCATTGCCGAGGAGCTCGTGCGGGCCACCGGTAAGGGGGCGGTTGCATGCTGGTCCCACAGCGGTCTCGACTATACCACCTCCTCCAGCATCCTCGGTGACGGCCTCTACGAGGCGCTTCTTCTTAATGGGAATTACGTGCTCGGCTCGGCGGTGTACCGGGCAAAGGTCCGCTACCTCTCCCTGCAGGTGTATTTCTGGGATCAGGCGGTGATGCTGATTCTATTCGGCGATCCCGCACTCGAGATGGGTTTTCCAGGACTACCGGACCTCATGCCCGGCTTCATTACCTTCGAGCCCGGGAGCCCCGAGGCCGGTGGCGCCGATACCGTGACGGTCAGTCTCTTCAATGCCGGAAGGGAAGATGCCGCAGGCGTCACGGTGCGGTTTACCGCCGGGCATCCTGACAGTAGCGGTTCTCTCCTCATCGCCGATGTAACGGTGCCCCACATCCCGGCGGGGGGGCTGGAGTATGCAGTCGCATACTGGGACTCCGTTCCGGATGCCGGTATCCATGCGGTCTTCGTGCAGGCCGATCCCGGGAATGCAATCGTCGAGTCATGCGAGTGGAACAACATTTACTGGGACAGCATACGGGTCCGCTCTCCCGGCGAGGAGTACGATACCATCCCGCCCGTCGTCGAGCTCTTCATCGATGGGAAGAATGTGGGCACCGAGTTCCACCGTGACGACTTCGCTTCGATCAGCCCGGTAATCACAGCAACGATGTTGGATGAAGGGAGCGGTATCAATATCGATGAACTGGATGTGCGGCTGAACGGGGAGACGGTGACCGATTATATCCTCGAACACGAAGGGAACGGGTCGAACTTGATCGGATTGACCTTCCACCCGGATCACCTGCATGATGGAAGGTATGTACTGGATCTGTCGGTGCAGGATTGCAGCAGCGATACGAACTATACTACGGCAACGATACGGTTCGTGGTCGAATCCGTACTCCATTTGCGTGACGTGCGCAACTATCCCAATCCATGGAACGGAGAAACAACCTTCTCGTTTTACCTTTCACAGGAAGCGGACGATGTCGTGATACGTATCTATTCCGTAAGCGGAGCGCTCGTAAGGACGATCCGGAGCCCACAGCCGGGGTACAGGAATCAAAACCTCGTCAACTGGGATGGTGTGGACCGCTATGGAAACCGGGTTGTGAGTGGTGTCTACTTCTATACGGTGACGGCCATTGGCGGCACGGGAAGGGATCGAATAGCCGGAAAACTGGTTATTCTGCGTTGATCAGCCACCTTAAATGGGAAAAATTACAATTTAGAGAAAAAATATGGATAAAAAGAAGAATAATTCTTCATAAGGATGTACGAGGCAACTCTAAGGAAATAATATCTTGACACTTAGTTAATCCTATGATACACTATCTCACACTTGAAATATCGGGGGGGCGGTGGTTGATTCTAAGGGTCTGCCCTAGGGGTGAATCAACACCGAGTATGCAACAGAGCTGGACTCTTTAGACATCACGGGTTAGGAAAAGGTACTCAAAGGCCGACGCAAGGATATTGTGCGCGCAAAATCACTGCGTGAGGCTGATTGTATTCAAAAGAACTGGGGGTTGAACGGATTACATTACATGACTCTGATATGTAAAGGTTGGTAAGAAGGATACTGCGAGCATCAATGGAGGGGATATCGGTTTTACTGAATCACCCTGTTGAAAGGGGGGATGCAAAGAGAGTATAAGAAGGGTAGCCATTCCTGTTACTTTTGGGAAATGAGATCTGTCATCACCACGGGGGAGGTGAAACGAATATGGAGGATAAGAAGAATGCCTATGAAGTTCCCAAGGTTGTAACCTACAACGAGGACGACATCCTGGAACAGCTGGGGCCTGCGCAGGCATGCTCAGATCCATGCCCGGTACCGTAAAGCGAGGTCGCTCAAGGTTCGACAGATGCTCTTGGAGGCTACGGCATAGAATATGGAATCGATATTCTAGGGGGGGAATGACCCACTACGGGTTTTTCGAGAAACGTTTACAATGCCGTTATGAGCTGTTCTCGCACATGGCATGGCGCGCTGAAACGACCACCACAGAGAGTAGCTCCATTCACGCAAACGCCTTCATGAAACCATGCACCTTGGGCACGTTTCAGGATTCACTCTAACGACACAAGAGGAGGCATGAGATATGAGGAAGGTAATACCTGTACTGTTGGTGGGAGCGTTTGCACTCGCACTACTGGTGCCGGCCCCCGTCAACGCTGTTGTGGCCAGGGGTCACTGGCGGATCCATCAGGATCAGTTCGATCCCGACCCGGCTACGGACCTGCACTTCACGATCTGGCAGAAGGAGAGCTGGGTAACGATCGACACCTTTCTGATCGTGACCACTATCGACGGTAACTGTGCAGGATCGTCGATTTCTCCGACCGGCAATGATAGCCTGTCGGCGGATCGTCACGAGGTGTATTGCGAACGCCTCGGGGAGATATTCTACTGTTGCTGGATCGATATAGACGCCACACTCGAACTCAGCTCGTGGAATACCGTACATATCAAGGATGTCGTATGGACGAACGATCCTCTTCCCGATGAGCTGGATGACGACATGCCGGACAACGGCTGGGATGTCTGCATGACCGAGGACACGCAGTACAACGATGGGTGGCCCCAGGATGATATAAAGATGCGCTTCATGTACTACAACGACGACGACACCAGGTCATTCACACTGAAAGCGCTCCAGTACGATTACGGGACCGACGAGCTCACCAATGCACAGATATGGGCGAAGAATACCGGCTGGATAACAGATCCCTATGAGCCGACCGAGCATCCGCTCGACCCCGCTGGCTATATGATCCTCAACTGCGACGTGTGGCCCGAGGGAGCCGAGGATTGGTTCTACTTCAAGGCTGAGATCTGGGTCGGCGCAACGTTGGTGGCCGAAGTCCGCGGCCAGCACGAGATCGAGGGCTACACGGCCGTCTCGCTTGCCTCCTTCGAGGCGATCGGCTACGACGACCACGTCGAGATCAACTGGACGACGGGCAACGAGATCAACAACGCCGGCTTCAACATCTACCGGAGCACCTCGCGTGACGGTGAGAAGGTCAAGATCAACGATGTGCTGATCCCCGCCAGGGGTGACGAGATCTCAGGTGCCACGTACTCGTATGTGGACCGTGGTTTCTCTGATGGCACCAACTACTACTGGTTCGAGGATGTGAGTCTGGACGGCAACAGGAGCGTCCACGGGCCGGCGCTGGCCTCGCGCAAGCCGGCGGTACCTGTGGCCTTCACGTTGGCGCAGAACTATCCGAACCCGTTCAACCCG
>CP070727.1:3299666-3336520 GCA_020350885.1 bacterium
CCCTCCTGCCAATGTAGTAACCTGCTATCAACACTGGTAAATAGTAAAAATTGAGCATCATCATTTTTTCGTCGACTGTGTAGCTCAGGAGGAAAACGGTCACCAGAATCACCAGCACCGTTAACTGCTCGAAGTTCCTCAAGAGATAATTCTTGATCTTTTCCATGGGTATCTCCTTTTACATTTAAGCAGACTACCGTCCATGGATTTGGCAAGATGCTAGCCTATGCTGTCCTAGGTCTTTAATATCGAAGGCCTGGGAATCCACATATGTTCGTGAGATTATTCTTTGAAGATTTTGAGCAAGAATTGTGCCTTGGCAAATGAGATCCCTCTGTTCTAATCAACCACACCTAGTTCTTTGAGAGCCTTGATAGAGCTCTCAAATTGTGGATCGATCTCTAAGGCTTTTTTATAATATTTGATTGCGTTCTCCTTATCCCCCGTTTTTAAATATGCCTGCGCCAAACTATCATACACATAGCTGGAATTCGGAAAGGCAAAGATATTGAATTTAAATATGTCGAGTGCCTTTTTATATTTTTTATACCTTAAAAGAACATAGCCCCTTGAATTAATTATACTTTCGTATAATTGTATATCGTTTTTGGTTCTGTCGTATGTCTTTATCCCATGTGAATAGCCACTGGTCTCAATTTCCCTGATAATCTTCTTGGTCTTCAAGTACCTTCTGGTAAAATCTGTATCTCCATTTATTTTTTCTCGTACGAAGTACTCTAATTCTTCCGCTCCCTGGTCGCGGTCAAAGTTAGATAGAATTGCGATAGAGATTCCATCATCAACGTATATCTTGAGGGTTGACCGAATACCCGAGAAATTCCCACTATGACCAATTATTCTATGACCATTTATAATTTGCTCTAAAAAACCGAAACAGTATTTACCACCTTGCCAAATATCATCGACCGGCACCTTGCCGGTGGTAGTCATGTCGGTATACTTCTTATTTAATAATATATTTCCCAGCAGTGCCTCCCCGAATCGTATCAGGTCTTCGACGGTGGAGTAACCGCCGCCGGCCGGACTACCCTTCGTCATTTTCACGTATTCAATTGTTTTATATTTATAGTCATCGGATTTTACACCTGATTTCGTATATCCTATGGCAAGGTTTGGGACTGGGTATTGTACATCGTAACAGTCTGTATTGTTCATACCGGCAGGAATATAAATATGTTCTTTGACGTAGCTATGATAATCCTGTCCTGTAATTTTTTCTATGAGATAGCCCAGTACGATATATCCGGCGTTGCTGTACTCATATTTGGATCCGGGAGTAAATCGTAAGGAATCAGCAACAAAAAGGGGAAAATAGTCTTCAATCTTTTGGTATTTGTTCCGAGGCATCTTGCCGTATTGTGAGCTGAAAATATTACCCATACCGGCAGTATGAGTTAGTAATTGATAGACCGTGACATTGGATTTCACTTCAGCATTTGGGAAATCCGGAATGTGGTCACCAATTTTGTCATCCAGATTCAGTTTTCCCTTCTGAACCAGCTGCATGATCGCAACCGAAGTAAACATTTTATTCATCGAAGCCAGGTTGAACTTGGTGTCAATTGTATTCGGAATATTGAATGAGCGGTTTGCCAATCCATAGGCCTTCGTTAAGACAGGAACGCCGTTGTATGCAATAGCTACAGCTAATGACAACTCCTCATAGTCGTTTAATTCTTCTAAATATTCCTCGGTTTGTTTCACCAGTTCATCGATTCTTACCGTACTATCCCCCAGCAGGGGAAACGGAACGCTTACAATAATTATTACAATAATCACCGAACTAATAATGCTCTTCATGATTTATCTCCTTTTCATTGTTACCTGCCGTGTATCTCAGAGACTCGATGCCGTTGTATGAATAGTTCAATTTCTGGGAAAATCGGTCTTGGTCCCTTCCCAGAGCCTCCTTAACTGAGCACAAACGGCGTCGATTTATTATTATGTAAGTTCTTACGCATTTATTCTAAAAATGTTCCTGTGCGGTGTTATGGGCAGCTGAGATCTTTCCGAAGAAGGTCTCACCCGGTGAGCCGGATTGTATACCTTTCTCGGAGATAAGACCCTGAGGTTTGCGAGATCGAATGCTCTGTGGATACGTCTTGATCGCCACAACTGACTTTTTATCAGCTGGTTAGCTACCGCGGCACCCTCTCGAGTCAAGACGCCATTTTTCATTCAAACCTCTCCGGATGGATACATGCTCCCCGTCATCTCCTCCTGTCATCGAGGAAATTGGACCGGAAAATGCTATGTCGTATACTACACATAAGCTGCTATCAATTAATGGGTTATGCGAACCAACATTTCTATCCTACTTCAGAACCCGTACTTTACAAGAGTAGCTCGTAAGGGTGAAAGGAAAAAATTATGGGGAACAGAATAGTACTCTGCATTCTCACGATGGCTGTCCTCCTGCTGAGCTTCAGTTCCGCCGCCCCGCTACAGGCCGATGAGAGTGAGGGAGATAAGAGCAAGCTGACGATTCCGTGGGACGAGTTCAAGCAACTGCTGCGTCTCGATGAGAAGGAGATTGTTCTTTCACTGGATGCGTTCCAAAAGCTGGTTGCGCAAACCGGCATAACAACAACGCCGGCACACACGATGCGGGAAGGCAATGTTGTGCTCACCCGCGCGGAATTCGAGAAACTCGTAAACCAGATGAAACCGCCGGCCGGTCCGGATGATATCCCCCCTTTCGATTTTCTGATAACAAAGGCCATCTATACGGGCAGGATGAAAAAAATCGACACATCTTTCTCGACCGTACTCAAGGTGCACGTCTTGAAGAAGACCGGGTACGTCAAGGTGCCGATTCTTCCTCAGAACATTGCCCTCGAGGATGTGCAGGTAGACGGTGAGCAGGCACTGGTGTTACGTGAAAATGGCTACCACACCGTGATTCTCAGGAAATCGGGCGAGTATACCGTCGATGCTTCGTTTTCGATGAAGTCATCGTTGGAGAGGGGTCCTCATAAGATAGACATCAGCATTTTGGAAACACCCATCACCCTTCTAAAGCTGGAAATACCGCAGAAGGATATCGAGGTTGATATACCTCAGGCACAGCATATTTTGACAACAGTGTCGGATAACGTTACGCATGTTTCTGCGGTAATCACGCCCGGACGGATGATGAGCGTCCAGTGGCGGAAAAAGGTCGCCGTAGCGGAAAAGATCCCTTCGAAGCTTTACTGCGAGATACATAATCTCGTTTCAATTGGTGATGATGCACTGAAAATTAACTCTGATGTCATTTACAACATCCTTCACAGTGAGATCGATGCTGTTAGTGTATTGATCCCTAAGGATGTCAATGTTCTCAGTGTAACCGGTGAGGTGGTAGGTGAATGGCAGGAAAAGGTTACCGATGATCTGCGCGTTATACATATTCCATTTACCTATGCCAAAAAGGGAGCAGTAACCGTCAACGTTATCTCGGAAAAAACGCTTCCAGAAAATGGCGAAACCACGGTGCTTTCGGGTATTCGAGCCCTCGATACCGTTCGAGAAATCGGGTTCATTGGTATAGAGCTCAACACGAGTGCAGAAGTAAAGGTTACCGAGAGCGAGGGGGTGGAGGACGTTGCCGTCCAAAAACTTCCTCCTCGTCTTGTCAATAAATCTGTCAAACCGCTCATGCTCGGATTCAAATATCTCAAGCATCCGTATGAATTGGTGCTTGATATAGAGAAACACGAAAGAATTGCGGTACCTGCGGCTGCAATCAAATCGGCGAGTGTTGTGACACTCTTCACGGAGGACGGGAAAGTAGTACATCGTCTGGTGTATCAGGTGCGAAACAACGCCAAGCAGTTTCTCGAAATTCAGCTTCCGGAGGAATCGGACGTCTGGAGCGTTTTTGTCGGTGATCAACCTGTCGAGTCATCGATGAAAGAACAGGGGCTGCTCCTCGTGCCGCTGATTCGGTCCCAGTATGTGAACAACGTGCTCCAAACATTCCCCGTTGAGATTATTTATTGTTTGACTGAGGATCGCTTTGCACTATGGAGCTCCAAGAAAGCAAATCTACCTTCGGTTGATTTACTGGTGAGCCAGCTCATCTGGTCGGTATATCTGCCAAGTGATTATAACTACCTCTATTTTTCCAGCACACTAGAGAAAGAGGAAATAATACGTGGGTTGAATATCTTTGCGGGTTCTCAGCGGCAGTTCGACAAAGAAGCCATGAGTGAAGTAGGCCAGCTTTCCGGACGCGAAGCGGATGAAATTCAGGCGTCCGATCTCAAGAAAATTTACAAGGGCAAGGATTATAGAAGCAACTTCAGAAACCTTCCGGTCAAGGAAGAAGAGCTTTCGCACCAGGTCAATGCCGAGCTCGAGTTCAGCGGCCGGCTCGAGGGGCTTGCCCAGGATGCATACCAGAGAGTAATCCATGCCGGCTCAGGAGGAACGGGTGCGTTGCCGATACATATAGAGGTTCCGACAGGCGGCCAGGTGTATCGATTTGCACGTACTATCGTAAAGAGCGAGGACGAGCTCGTCATGAGCGTCATCTACAACAGAAGCTGGGTCATGAAGTCGTTCAAGTGGTTGCTTTTCGTTATCATTCTTGTGATCGTGTATATCAATAGAAAATTGATCGGGAAGGGATTGAGTTGGCTGGGCAATTGTGTGCAATCGATTAACGAATATTATAGGAGAAATGAGAAAACACTGGAAAAAATCGCCCAGTCCAAGGTCACTTCATTTATTATTTTCGGATTGTTCCTGTGGTCCCTGATTATATCGAGACTGATGACTCTCCTGACCTTCTTCTGGTTATGTGTGATCGTAATTTACCAGATTTCCTGCTATCGAGGGAAAAAGGCCCGGCTCAGATCACAGTCAGCTGAAGAGCGATAGGTACTGAGTCGGAATTTAATTACCGCATCACTATGATGTTCATTTGGGCAGTACCTTAACAGCTATGTGCGAGGGGAATGCCTGCGAGTGGTAGACTGTATGGGTCGCCGTTTGGAAATCGGCTTCCGTCGCATGGTAGATGTCGACAAAGGTCTGTGGATTGCGATCGAACATCGGGAACCAGCTGCTCTGAACCTGTACCATGATCCGGTGGCCCTTGCGGAAGGTATGATTCACATCGGGTAGCGTGAACGTAACCCGGGTTACCTCTCCCGGCACAAAGGGTATAGGCTCTTCGAAGCTGTTTCTGAACTTGCCACGCATGATGTCGCCACGGACAAGCATTTGGTATCCGGCGAGATTGCCCGCATCGTCGGGATACACGTCGATGACCTTCACCACCCAGTCGGCGTCGGTCCCCGTGGTCGACACGTGGAGATCGACTTCGACCGGACCGACGAGGGTCATCGCCTCCTTCAGGATTTCGCCTTGGTAGACCAGAACGTCTTCTCGGGCCGCGGCGAAACGCTGATTGGCGTGCATGACGGCAGCGTTCCAGCCGCCGATGATGTCAGCGGGGAGATGAGGTACGGGATTTGAGGGATCGCTGACATATACGGAGTAGTCCGCGGCATCGCTATCGGGCGGTGTATTCAGCAGCGACCCGTTACCGCCGAGGAAGAACTTTTTGTGTTCGGCATGCTTCGGTGGCCAGCAATCGTATTCTTGCCATTCGTTCGTGCCGCTCTCGCACACCAGCGCCTCCGGCAGGACGAATTCGCCATCGCCCTTGAGATGTGATTCGAAGAACGGCGAGAGAATGTCGTTCCGGTAATGGTCTCCCGTCTCCTTTACCGGCAAACCCACGAAGCCCCAGGGCTCCTTCTTCTGCCGCCACCAGCTGGCATGATTCCAGACGCCCATGATGAGCGAACAGGACACACCGGGATTCTGGTCTTCGATGGCCCGGTAGGTATGAAGGGTGCCGTAGAGGTCCTGGTCATCGAACCAGGATCCGACGACAAGGATCGCCGGTTTGTCGATATGCTTCAGGTGCGGACCGAGCGTGCGGATCTTCCAGAACTCGTCGTAGGTGCCGTGCTGCATGATGTCGTTCCAGAACCGTATCTTGTTCCGGAAGCACCTTTCGTTGAGGTTGGACAAGGGTCCCAGTTCCAGGAGAAAGGAGAAGTAGTTATCGACTTTCTCTTGATATACGGGCGGCTGAATGTCGGCGGATGGCCCCTCGCGTTCGGCAAGCCCCACGTTGTTGAGCCAGCGAAACGGGAAGAGAAGGTGGAGGGCGCCGTTGTGGTGGTAATCGTCGCCGAGAAATCCTTCGGCGACCGGCGCCTCTATGGCAGCGGCAACTATCGACGGGTGGGCGTTCACCAGGGAAAGCGCGGCGTAATAGCCGCCCCACGACAACCCGTGAACACCGACCCTTCCGTTGTTGTTTTCTACATTCTTCAGAAGCCACTCGATTGAGTCGAAGGCGTCGGTGCTTTCGTCGGTTTGCCCGGGATCGTCATGGGCGGCCGTGTTCGGGCGCATGACCTGGAATGTGCCCTCGCTCAGGAACCGCCCGCGGACATCCTGAATCACGAATATGTAACCTTCCGTGGGAAACGTGGGGCCGGGTCCTGGATAGCCGAAGTGGCCATGCACCTCCTCTCCGGCGTAGAAGCCGTAGTAGGGGGTTCTCGTGAAGAGAATGGGATACGTGGTGGATTTGTCATTGGGTGTATACACTCTCGTATGGAGCTTGATACCGTCCCGCATCGGTATCCGGTATTCCTGTTTGTTGTAGTTCTCGATAATATAGTGAGCTGCCGGATTCCCTGGGCTATCCTGTGTTGCGCCGGGGGATGTGAGCACGAGCAAAAGGAATATACAGGATCGATAGATCGATAGGGGCATCAGTCTGATTCTCCCGCTGTCATGGTATATACCGCCGTTCTATCCCGGCCGCTCCCACCGAGCTTCAGGATCCAACGGTCGCCGTCCGATTGGTGTCATGTGCCTGACTACTTAGAAGACGAACGATGACGGTGAAATGTTGCATTTGTACGTGCGCGGGACGTTTCAATCCGGAAGCCGGGTGTCCTTCATTTTATTTGACCGGCCTACTGAAAATATAAATATTTATAATGGTAGGAATATGTCATCGATGATTATCAGAAGGCTTGCTCCGGTGATGATCCTCGCATATCTGGCGGTTTCATGCGGGGACAAAAAACCTACAGCCCCCCGGGATGAGATAAACGTGGCCCTGTATTCGGGGCGCGGAGCGGACGCGGATTGCAAGACGGCCGCGCAGAAGATGTTCGAATGGATGGGTTACAAGGTCCAGCGGATCAGCCCGAATCAGATAAACACCGGAAGCCTGGACGGATTCGATCTCATCTGTTTCCCGGGTGGGAACATGTACTATTATTCTCAGGATATATCAGTTAACGGCAAACAGAGGATCAAGCAGTTCGTCTCGGGCGGTGGAGGGTATATCGGGATATGCGGCGGGGCATATTTCGCTGCCGAGAGGGTCTTCTGGCGGGGTGATCTGCTCGATATGACGCCTCTCTCACTTTTTCGCGGTGCGGCGACCGGCCCCATAAACCAGATCTACCAGTATCCGGATTATGGAATGTGCCGGCTCGATATTGCGATCCTGGATCATCCCATAACCAGTGGCGAGGATGCATCGATGTCGGTGCTTTACTACTGGGGTCCATATCTGTCACCGAACACCGGATTCGAGTTCGATGTCATCTGTGATTACCATGTGACCGGGAGCCATGCAATGGTCGCGTTTGAACATGGACAGGGAAGGGTCTTTCTGACGGGTGCACATCCCGAGTTCGAGGAGGACAGCGATCGGGACGGTGTCGAATTCTGCGATGTGTTCGATGATCAGGGGTCCGACTGGGATTTCATGAAAAAAGCGGCACGTTGGTGTCTCAAGAAGATCTGATTGCCGCCCGGCCACGGTGTTTCCCCGGAAGAATACAAGGTTAGCAGTATCCGGCACAAGCCGTTGTCACTTAGGCCATACCGTCAGCAGAAATTCCCTTTTTCTTGACAATTTTCCTCACTCATTTATACTCTCCGAAGCAAGGGATTTCTTACTTCTTAAGCACCCAGGACCACCCAGGACATTGTAGGGAGTGATTAGAGAAAAACGTTACCATGGAGGTTAATATGAATCGCTGTACGGGAATAAGACGATCGTTCACTCCGTCACTGTTCTTTATCCGACTGATAACCTTGTCAGTTTTGCTATGTTCGGTTTTGTTTGTCTCACAAGGGCTGGCCCAGGATAGCACTCGGTTTGATTACAACATTAGACTCAAAACCCATGCATTTGATCCGCTGGACAGTATACCGGCTATCCCGGATGGATTGCGTATTACACAGCCGGTAACCGGCCCTTCCTATCAAATAATACAGTTTAAAAGACCGCTGACCCGAAAACAGATAATGCTACTCAAAGACGAGTACGGGCTCAAGCTGGACAAATATATCTCCGGTTCCGCCTATCTCGAAAAGGTAACCCCGTCATTGCTAGACAGCTTAAGGCAACTGAAGCTGTTCAGATGGAATGGCCTCTATCATCCGGCTTATAAGGTTGATCCTCATATAGGTCAACGAACCTTTGTAACTGAAGAGAGGATCGCGGATGTTGGATTAACTTTGATAGTTGTTCTTTTTCCCGATGCAGACATGGACGTAGCGGTTCAGAAGATAGTGGATCTCGGGTTGACGGTGATGAATAGGTATGATGATTCTGAGCGCGGCGGCCAAAAACGTTTACGAGTTAAGGCCTCTAATCAAAGTCAAGTCGAGGATATTGCAAGGATAGACGAAGTAGAATGGATTGAAGAACAAGGGGATATTACCGACGACAACGGCACAATGTCGCCGATAATCCAGTCAAATAATGTGGCGCTCACACCAATATATGATCAGGGAATTCATGGCGAAGGACAGATAGTTGGATTGATTGACAAATCATTGGATACGCTTCATTGCTTTTTTAATGATCCTAACAACAACGTGGGTCATGCTCATCGAAAGGTCGTCGGATTCCGACAGGACACTCCGGTAAACTTTAATAATCCTGCGGAATGCGGTGCAACTGCAGCAACTGCAACTACGCCTGCAATTCCTTCCGGACATGGTACTCATACGGGGGGAACGTTGGCGGGTCAGACACCCGGCGGGGCAAATAACGGCATTGCATTCAATGCGAGAATCACTTTCGGGTATAATGTGGACTTGACGTGGTATTCTGGAACCCACACCTTCTACGAATATTTAGTCGCTGCACACGATGATGGAGCACGTATCCATTCCAATAGTTGGAGCGATAAATCGACTTCTGACTATACAATCGAAAGCCGAGATCTAGATAACTTTTCTTGGAATAATGAGGATGATCTAGTAGTTGTATCCTCCAGTAATAATAGAGACACCAATGGAGACGGTGTCGCAGATTCGCCTCACGTGCCGCGCCCGCCGTGGACATCAAAGAATGGTTTATGTGTCGGTGCATCACAACAATTTCCCAATCAGGCTAGTGTGAATAACGGTGGTATGGGACCGACTAATGACGGCCGACGGAAACCGGAGATCTACGCTCCCGGCGAAGGTATTATATCATCACGGGCTGGAACGAATTGTGGAACTATGGGATGCACCGGCAGCAGTATGGCAACGCCCGCTATTGCCGGGGCGGCAGCTTTAACGAGACAATATTTCCTCGAAGGATGGTATCCTTCGGGCACAAAGCAACTGCATAATTCTTTTGTTCCCTCCGGGGCATTGCTCAAGGCAACTCTTCTAAATGGCACCCGAGATATGAACGGCAACGATGCTTTTGGTGTCGCGGCGCCGTTGAATGGTTATCCCACCGATTTGGAGGGTTGGGGACGCCTTGTCCTTGATGATGCCTTGTACTTTCAGGGGGATGGTACGAATTTAACGGTATGGGATATTAGACACGAAAATGGATTGTATACCGGCGAATCTCATAATTACTCGGTAGAGGTTGTAAATAACGCAACACCTTTGAAAGTTACACTGGTTTGGACCGAACCACCGGGTACGTCAAACGACCCCGATCCCGTCGTGAATGATTTGAATTTAGTGGTCGTTGCCCCCAATAATGATACTTATCTGGGCAACTGGTTTGCCGGCGGGCAATCAGCAATCGGCGGTGTTGCCGATGATGTTAATAATGTCGAACAGGTCCTGTTGAATAATCCAATCGTGGGCGAATATACTATTCAAATTGACGCAGAGGCAGTTAATCAGGGCAAGCCGGGACAGGGATATGCCGTGGTTGCCACTGCTGACACACCAGAACCGCCAGTACCAACCGGTGATCAGAATACTCTCGTGGTTCGCGTAGGCCTTTCTGATATCATGGGTGGAGCGTCACCATCATTGACGACTGTCCAGAATGTAATAAACACGGTGGCGACTTATATTAATGATGTCAGTTATGGCGAGGCCGCGATAGTTCCTGAATATGCTGAAGTGGTTCTTGGCCAACCTAGCACATATTATTACGATCCCAGCCGCAATGTCCTGATAGAGATGACTCAGGACGTGATCGATGAATTGATCACCGCCAATCCCAATGTCTTTGATAAAGGGACGCCCGCTACTAATGACGATATTGATCGAATGATGATCGTATTGAATGACCAGAATTTTACAGATGATTGGGCAACTACCGGTCCCTGGCCATATGATCTTCCTGGTGGACTCACCCGCCGGATTTCGGTGTCTGTAAATTCGATATACAACGATCCCGAGGAACGCTTTGAACATGCTCTGGGGCATCATTTTGGAATGGTCGACTTATATCCGTATCCAGGAGTCACATTTGCCATGCCACATGTCGATGAGTGGGATAATATGGCCTTTCCGTTAACCGGAAGTGATTGTCTGGCATGGTCGAAAGAACGTGCAACATGGATTTCCGAGCATGGCTCGGCCATCGAATATATAGCGCGTCCAGGGGCGGGTGCATCCGTCAACAGAACAATAGGGCTTAATTTCGTTTCATCCCAAAACCAGAATACAAAGGCGATTGCCATTGGGATGACAGAAGACGTTACGGATATCGAGGATGAGGGTGTCTTCTATTTCGTTGAAGCGAGAACCAACAGTGAGGCCGGTCGCCCGGATGAGGTTCTACCTGCGGAGGGTGTCCTTCTGTATTATGTTCATGAGGACATTCCTCAAGGTTTTGGCCCCGCAATAATAAAGGACAATCAACCAGGCACAGCGACACTGACCGACGCCGGACTCGATGTAGGTGATTCGTACAGTGTTGCCGGAAGAGGGCTCACGGTAACCGTAAACGCGGGAACAGGCGGTGCCGATCGTGACATCGTAATCGGTTATGATCCGCCCGAAACTGATAATGATGTCAATATCACCGTAGGCAGTCCGGCTTACACGTCTCCCGACATCTGGATTGATTCTCAAAAAAACGGCTTCGATGAAGATGAGGGTCGCGCGCCGGCGGATCGAGGCGACAATCCTGTAATGGGAGAAGTCAACCGCCTATACTACAGGATATATAATTCGGGTCCAGCAGATGCTTATGATTTTACGCTCTTCGCCCGAGTGTCAGAACCGTATCATACGGTTGGCGGTGCCGCTGATTTCAACGTATTTGCCGCTGATGTGTATTTTGATCAATTTGATCCTACCAACTCACCGATAGTCGACTATGTGGAGTGGACCCCATCAATTGACTACGATCCAAGCACCGGAAATATTGATGCACACTCTTGTGTGGAAATAACCATTCCGGATGTATTTAATGATGTAAACACCAATAATAACCGCGCACAGCAGAATCTGCAGGAAGTTGCGAGTGTTCATTCAAGCCCGTATAATACGGTTACCTATCAGTTTGCCTTTACCAATCCTGAAGACAGCAAGAAACTTTTCTATTTTCGCACTGAGGGTGTTCCGGACGGATGGACCGCTCAATTAACACCAGCGAAGGCTCATCTCAACGGAAATCAGCATATTGATTGTTCTCTAGCAATAACACCACCTAGTGATGCGCCGGTATGCACTGAGTATAAATTTGAGGTAACGAGCTGGATGGCAAAAGGGCATACCCTCGTTCCAGTCGGTGGAGGGACGTTTCAGGTGGATCTGCGTAACAACACACAATTGACATTGGGCACTCAGTTGCAAGATTGCGATTACACAATTATTCGAAAAATCGGTGCCATGAAATTTAATCCCAATCTCGAAGATATAGAGGAATGTGCAATTCTCGGTTTGCAGGGATGCACCAATCCACCTCGGCCTTTCGAGGAGATTGTAGTGAGATACGAAGATCCTTCAGGGTATCCGATATATCGTACCGTTGTCACCGATGAGCTCGGATGCTATAACGATTTCTACGTTGTGGCCGAAGGTGGGGATTGGGGTGTGACGGCTGAGTATTTAGGGAGTGATTGCGATGGTCCCGCTTTGGCCTATGTTGATGATATAAATATTCCGTTACCGCAAACGGGTGATCAGGATCATGATGGAAAACCGGATCAGGATGAGCCTCAGGGAGATCATGATCACGACGGAATACTAGGAATTTATGATACTGACAGTGACAATGATGGTGTTGTGGATGGAGATGAGCCGGACGGGGATCCGGACAGGGATGGACATGAAAACATTGTCGATCGAGACTCCGATGGTGATGGAACCATAGATGGAGTTGATCCTGAGCCGTATCCTGTTCCTCCCTTTAAAAAATTCGGCGTCAGTCTCCATAGTGGAATGGCCTTTCCGGTCTGTGACTTCGCGGACGTTTATGATCCCGGTATCAATTTCCTGATCGATGTCGGTTATTGGTTCTCACCTAGAATAGCAGTGGTCGGATTTTTCGGTTACAATGATTTCAAATCAAAAATCGCTGGAATCGAAGATAATTATATGATTAATCTTTCGTTGAATGCGAAGTTATATCAACCATACATGCTGTTGCCAATGCCGCCATGGTCGTACTATCTAAATGCCGGGCCGGGAGTTTATATCCCGAAAACAGGCGACACGGAGTTGGGTTTTAATGTTGGCGCAGGAATTAATTATGAGATTAATAACAGCATTTCAATTGAGCTTGGGGGAGATTATCATCAGACGTTTAATAATGATGTGAAATTTATTCATGCACATGGTGGAGTAATTATCAGGTTTTAGAGACAGAACCATTACTTATAGATCTGCTTGATGGCACCCCATGTGCTTGCCTTCGTTCCAATTATGTGACTACAGTTGTGTCCCAGGTGGGTGGGGCAGAGCGGTGCGCATAGCATTGGGATCCACGGATAGGTATCGAGAGAGTTGACTACTCCATCACAATTCATGTCATAGCAATGGTAAGGACTTCCGTAATTTTCAACAACTATCATGCTGTCGGAGGTGGTCACATAGCAATCGTAATCCAGATCGAGAGTGTGTATCGGCACTTCGATTTGATAAAACGGTGTCGGATCGCCGATCATGTGAAGGCTGATGGTTGCGTTCTCGCAACAACCGGAAGCCTGAAATGCCCAGCAGTACTCTCTGCCGCACCCCTGGACGGAGTGGCACTCTTCCGTGACAAGATACGATGCTTTTACGGATGAGTCATGCAAGAGAAGAAGCTCTCCGGGACATTCTATCGAAAGATACACCTCTTCGGGAGGAGCGAGCAGAGGCTGCCCGTCGTAGCTGATGCAAAAACAGAACGAAATATCCCCGGAGGGACAGAGAACGTAGCAGGACCGCTCGGGACAGACTGTAAATAGCTCTGGATCATAGGCCTGAGCCAAAGCATAGCTGCAGCAGGTGATCAACACGAAGACCGTCAGCAAGAGTGATTTAGTGGTTCCCATTGTCCACCTCCTTGGAATTCATGGGATCGGGTTTGTGTGCTTCATCTTTTGTCGAAGCCACATGCAGGCAAAAAAGGAAAATCCTCCTCTATGCCTGTCATTCAGAGATAGGATGTTATCCGCTTATCCAGAGTGTAAAAGTTCCCTATCACTGGCAAACTGTACCAAAGGAACGCTGTTTTGTAAAGTAGTTATTGCTGAAAATTCGGGAAATTCGACTAGACCTGTTTTAAGATGCATTTAATCACAACGATAGTCATGTCATCGCGTAGTTTCGCGCCGCCATAAAAGCTTTTTACATCGTTAATGATAGCATCCTTAATGTCTTTGGCTGCAAGATTGTCAGTGTCCATGCTATGTAACAGGTCCTGCAACTTCTCAGTCTCGTAAAATTCGTCTATTATTGACCATGCCTCCGAGATTCCGTCGGTATACATGATTATTACGTCTCCATGTTCCAGATTGATAGTATTTTCTTGATAGGTACTGTTCTCAAAGGCACCTAATGGAAACACATTGCCCGAGGTCTGCAGGCTTATAGTGGAACTTCCTCTTTTCAGTAATGGTTCATTGAAAGCTGCCAGCGAGAAGGTGAGTTCTCGCGATTTGATATCCAATGATGCGAGGCATAGAGCTGTGTACATGATTTTGTCCGTTTTTAAATATAATGAATGATTCAAACG
The DNA here is from genome assembly GCA_020350885.1 of bacterium. Lineage (GTDB taxonomy): Bacteria > Krumholzibacteriota > Krumholzibacteriia > Krumholzibacteriales > Krumholzibacteriaceae. Next base: position 3,314,146 of record CP070727.1, read on the forward strand.
GGTCATGATATCCTTGATTGATCGCAATTCGTCGGCTTTCGACCAAACCATTCCATTAGACATAACTGCTATCATCGCCGCTTTCATTGCTTTTCCGGATACATCACCGACCACGATGCCAAACCTTGTTTTCTCTTTGTTCAGCCATATGTAGTCGTAAAAATCTCCCCCGACAGTATTGGCCGGGATACACGTGCCTGAAATTTCGAATCCCTGAATGTCCGGATCGGACCGCGGCATGATGGCCATTTGCGCATCATGTGCAGTCTGGAGTTCTGTTTTCATACGAGCATTTCGCAAGCCATACCGGTACGCTATAAGTGCTAATAGCAGTAGCACCAGGAATACCAGTGTCCTGAACCACCACGTCACCCAGAAAGGAGGTGTAATCGTTATATTTATCGATGTGCCCTCTTCATTCCAAATGCCATCGTTGTTTGATCCCTTTACCCTGAAAACGTACTTCCCGGGGGAAAGGGTCGTGTAGCTCACGAAGCGTTTTGTTGCATCTGTATTGATCCAATCGGCATCTAAACCATCCATTTTGTAAGCGTATCTGTTCTTATCGGGAACAGAGAAATCAAGAGCGGCGAATTCAAAGGAGAATACATAATCTTTATAGGAAAGTACTAATTCATTAATTTTATATATAGGCACATCGAATTTCACCTCTCTGTTCAGCTTCTGAAAGGATGTAATTACTATAGGTGGGATGTGAGGATTATCTTTAATATCATCGGGGTAAAATGCATTGAAACCTCTGATTCCCCCGAAAAACATCTCTCCGCTTTTACTTTTATAAAATGCATTTCCATTGAATTCGTTGCTCTGAAGACCGTCTTTTACATTGTAATTTTTGAATGTTTCCGTCCGTGGATCGAATCTGGACAGCCCACTATTTGTGCTCAGCCATAGATAACCATGGTCATCTTCCAGTATCCCATACACCGCATCGCTCGGTAGCCCATCGTCCAAAATATATCTGGTAAACGTTCCATTATCTCGATTATACCTGTTAAGGCCGCCACCCCATGTACAGATCCATATTGCGCCTGATCTGTCTTCAAAAATAGAGAGTATATGATCGCTGCTCAGGCTATGAGGATCGCTTGGATCGGCCCTCAAATGGGTAAACCTCTCATTGTCCCTGTCGAATATGTTGATGCCTCCACCCTGGGTGCCGACCCACAATTTGCCCTCGCTGTCTTCATAGACGACTCTGGCAAAATCACTGCTCAAACTGTTTGGATCGTTTGGATCGGCTCTGTATCGAGTGAATTTTTCGGTTTTTCTATCGAATGTATTGAGTCCTCCTCCGTTCGTGCCGACCCAGAGTGTGCCTGATCGATCCTCGAATACCCATCTGACTTCTTGATGGCTCAAGCTGTTGGGATCGTTCGGATCGTTCTGATACGATGTAAATCTACCGGTTTTCCTATCGAATTTATTGAGCCCGCCACCGTGAGTTCCAATCCAGAACACACCGGACCGATCGACATGGATTACCCTGGCAATATTGTTACTCAAGCTGTTCGGATCGTCTGGATCGTGCATGTAAAACGTAAACTGATTCTTTTGTCTGTCGAATCTGTTGAGTCCACCGCCGTGAGTGCCGATCCAGAGTATTCCGTCCTCGTCTTCGTAGAACGACCAGACAAGATCGGCGTTCAAGCTATTTGGATTGTTCGGGTCATGTCTATACAGGAGGAATCTCTTCTTCTTTCTATCATATTTAGAGATCCCGCCGCCATATGTGCCAATCCAAAGCACGCCCGCACAATCCTCATAGATCGAATATATTTCATCGTAACTTAGACTATGGGGATCATTTGGATCGTATCGGTAATGTTCGAATGTTCCATTTTCCCTGTTGAATATGTTGATGCCGCCCCCATTGGTTCCTATCCAAAGGATTCCTGACCGATCTTCATAGATCGCAAAGATTTCATCGTGGCTTATACTGCGTACGTCATTCGGATCATGCCGGTAGCGAATGAATCGCTTGCTTTCTCTATCGAATGCATTGAGTCCTCCGCCATTGGTACCAATCCAAAGTGTGCCAGATGCGTCCTCATAGATAGCTCTTACCGAGTTATGACCGAGGCTGTTAGGATCGTCGTTATTTGCCTGGTAACGTGTGAATGTTCCTTCTTTCTTACTATACCTGTTGAGACCGCCACCATCGGTACCAATCCATAGAACTCCAGATCTATCCTCGTAGATCGACCGTATGGAGTTGTGACTCAAACTGCCGGGATCGTGGGGATCATTAAAGTATTGTGTCCATTGTTCGGTTTCTCGATCGAATCGATTCAACCCATAATCCGTTCCGATCCACAGCGCACCCGATCGAACTTCAAAAATAGCCCTTACAATGTTATTGCTCAAGGAGTTGGGGTTATCTCGATCCGCAAAGTAGTGAGTGAACTCCTCTTTTTCGAGATCATATTTGTTGAGCCCCTCATTGAACGTACCGATCCACAGTATCCCCGAGCTGTCCCTCAGAAGTGACAGAATCCAGGTGTGGCTCAAGCTGTTCGGGTTGTTGGGATCGTGCCGCAAAATCGTGAATGTGTGTCCATCATATTTGTTCAATCCGTCCTCTGTGGCAAACCACATGAATCCCATTTCATCCTGGACTATGGAAAGGACTGAGCTCTGAGATAAGCCGTGCTCGAGAGAGAGGGTCTCGAATTCAATCACGTCGGCTTGGGAAGAAGCGGAGGCGGACAGTACTAGGTTACTCAACAGAATACAAATGAAGATCGTGCCACATACTTTTGTATAAGCATACAAGCACCTGAAATTCGTTAGAGACCGGTATCTATTCATAACGATTCTTATGGAGATTGATGCATAGATAATGAAGCAGCTTCTTCTATAGTTCCCATAAGTTGTTAAGCATTACAATTTAAGAAATCTTATTTATATAATACGTGCCGATGACCGCATACTCCAAGAAAAATATTAATTTTGAATAATTCCTATATCTGCAATGCTGGCACTTGACAAAGGTTTTAGGCTGGTTTAGCCTCAAATCCACCGGCAAGAGATGGATCTCTATTTATTCCAAGGGGGAGGAGGTAAGCCCATGAAAGCTTTGAGTATGGTGGCTGCTGCCGTGGCCGTCGTAACTTTCATTCTGTCCGTCATCTTGAGAATCGTTAATGCCGATCTCGTTGCAGGAACGACTTCGGTGACGTTCTGGCGGGTCACCGTAGCGTTGCTGCTTTTTTCAATAGTCGGTTTTCTCCATAGCCGTAGGACCGAGTAGCGGCTCCAAGGATTATGGGAGGGCGGGCAATACGGTTATCGGCTTCGCCCTCCTCAACTTAACTGTGACTGAAGAGTGCCTTACTGTTATGGAGAATCGTATAGCGCCTTGATTAGGCCCCAGGTCGAAATCTCCGTACCTACGACGCTCGAATTATCCAGAGCACGGCAAGAAACACATCCGGTGATCCATTTCTCAACATCAAGCACGGCTGTGGACGTTTGAGTGTCTATGAATGTCACCGTCAGGTCGAATCCATCCCGTTGCGGCATAATAGTGCTACAGCTTGCAGACCACGTGAAGCCCCATGGTTCGCATGTTATGGCCTTTCCCGAAGAAGAACTCCTCGTAGTGCCGGTAATGCCGCAAATATCGTTGAGAGTGAATTCGAGAGAGTCCACCGCCATGCCACCCGGTTGTACATGGAATTTGAGGGTGGTTAATTTATCCGGAGTTTGATAGACCCACCAACCAGAATCAACGGGGCACTGTGCGGTCGACGCAGAAGAAAGCACCAGAGGTGCTAAAGCCAACAGGGCGACTATAAACCTTCTCACTAATTTCACCTCCCGTTTCGTGTACAACATTGTATCTGTCGATTGCTCTCATTCTCCGATACTTCCGCCATGACAGTATCTCTGAACTGCATTTCTTCGGATCGGATTGGGTGACAGAAACCGGAATCTCTCAGGAAGCTGGAACAATTTGCCTCCTGAATTAGTCCCAGGGTTGCTTAGATGAACCCCTTGGCTGGAAATTATACGATCAGTAATATTCACTGTCAACGGCAAACGGGGTGGATAAGGGGCGATTTGCTGCCTGTGCCTTCTCAAGATTCTGCCGATAGGGATATACCAGTGGCTATGCGGTTTTTGTTTTGACTCTTGGAAAAGATGTTATATTACATTAGATAGCTGTCTCAACTTTCTTGCAACAACCGAGAAGGTACGTATGCCTCGAATCCCGGGAATTAAGGCAACGCGTCGTCTCCGTCGCGTCCTTGTCGCTCTCATTGGCCTGTGCGTGCTCGTTGGCGCCGTCTACATAACGGGGGAGTGGCTCAGGTGTTGGGATTATCGTGATAAGTTCCCTATGATGCGCGGGATTCTCACAGCGGTGCATGTAGGGGACGACCAGCAGCGAAACGGCCATCTGTTCCAGTCGGTCGAGCTACGTACCGACAGGGGTATTACGGTGTCGGCGTGCCTCAAGGTGCCGGCCGGTACGGATGAACGGTATCCCGCCATGGTAATTCTCGGGGGATTGCGCACCGGCCGCCGGACGATAGACTATCTCGACGGTACGGACAAACTCATCTTTCTCACACTCGATTACCCCTACTACGGAAAAAAGGAGGGGCTCGGAATCCTGGAATTTGTTGCATCGGTGCCGCGCATCCGCAGAGCGATGCTCGAAACCGTACCGGTGATAATGCTCGGGGTCGATTATTTGCTGTCGAGGGATGATGTCTTGCCGGATAGGATCGTTCTCATCGGCGGGAGCCTCGGTGCCATCTTCGTGCCGGCCGCCATGGCTGCGGACGGACGGATAGCAGCTGGAGCAATGTTATTCGGTGCCGGTAACATCGGGCAGCTGGTTCGATCTAATATCGATGCACCCGCCGTGGTGGCGGTTCCTGCCGGCTGGGTGTGCGCCGTGCTCGCCGCCCCTGTCGAGCCGCTCACGTATGTGGCTGATATTTCGCCCCGTCCCCTCTTCATGCTGAACGGGTTGGATGATCCGCGCATTCCGTTCCGGTGCTGCCGGATCCTTCATGAGACCGCTCAGGCGCCGAAAACGATCAAATGGATAGAGACAGGGCACCTCAACGTCAGGTCGAAAAGATTCCATGAGATGGTAAGCCGTGAGCTGACGGAATGGCTCGTCTCGCAGGGGCTTGTTGAAACTACTCTAACCGGAAAGGCCAATCGTACTCCGAAATAAGCTCCACGGGGAGTCTCTGAGCCATTGGACCCATTCAGCCCAGCTCAGTAGGTGTACTTGAGGCCGGTGATGAAGGTGGTCCCGGGCATCTCGTACAATCCAGCAGCTCCTCCGGGAAGATCGACGTAAACGGTATACACCTTGTCGAAAAGGTTATTGATGCCGGCAAATACCCTGGCTCCCGTGCCAACAGTCGATTCACCGTAGAGATCGATCACAACGTAAGAATCGATGGGATTCGAATGTTCGTTCCCCGCGTAGTAGTCGCTCACCAGTTGCCCGTTCATACGGATAGTAAGTCGCCGGCTGGAATATCCGATCATCAGGTCGTATTTGCGTCCAGGTCTTCCGCGTGTCCAGTCACCCGGATCGAGCCATGAGTATGACGTCCTGCCTTCGAAACCGTTCTTCCATTTTCCTGAAAGAGATGTCTCGATGCCGTAGAATTCGAACTCTCCCGTGTTGCTGTATACATACAGTGGAGGTGGGGAGGAATTCGGTGCAAGTTCGATCATGTCCGTTCCATCCATCCTGAATGCGGCGATATCAAGCAGGATCTGCCAGGGCAGCTCCTGGCGAAGACCGAGCTCGTAATTCCAAACTTTCTCCGCTTTCAGGGCATCATTGGATGGAGGGAACATGTACAGCTCGTTCAGCTGAGGCGATCTGAATCCATGCGAGGCGAGAGCTCGTATCGTGGAACCGCCGGCCGGTTGCCAGACTACGCCGAATGACGGACTCATCCCGGTACCGGCCACCTTGTCATAGTTGTGCCGCGCTCCCGTAGAAAGGGTAACCTCATCGATGGGACTGTACGTGGCTTCCAGATAGGCGCCGGTTTCCCACTTGTTCCACTCTGCTCCATCAGTATCAAGAAGTTTGCCCTGCTGGTAACGGTAGTCCGCTCCAAAGTTCAGTTTCAGATCGTTGACCGGGCTCGTCGATGCATAGAACATTACACCATCGGTGGCATCCTTCGAGTGCCAGCCATCAGAAAACGTGTGTTCTCCGAAGTTACGGTAATATCGTACATTCGTTGAATACCCGTCTCTTTCTCCTTTCATATGAATATCGAACGATCCCCTCTTGTAATCGTTCCACGTATCGGACAGGGTTGCTGGATTGTCGGTGAACCGTATCGGTTCTTCCTTGTACCCGTCGAAGTGCTTTCCGGAAACGGACAGCGTGAACCAGTCACTCAGATCGATGTCACACCCGGCATGAATGTCGATCCCTTCGTACCCGGAATGCCCGATATGTCCGTTTGACTCCCTGTAATCCACACTCAAGGCACCGGAGAACCTTCCCCTGCGTCCCCCGAACCTTCCATTCGTGACCCATGTGTCATAGCTGCCTCCGCCCGCCGACAGATCGATCTCGATGTCATTGCGGACCCGTCGCGGGATGACGTTCATTACTCCGCCGATCGCTCCGGAACCGTGAAGCATCGACGAGGTCCCACGGATTACCTCTATCCTCTCTACATCGTGAAGTGGAAAGGAGTGCGTAACGGTGCAGTCGAAGAGTGCCATCTTCTCCGGACGTCCATCGACAAGTACGAGCGAGTATCTCCCCCGCGATCCAAGCCCTCTTATGCTGACATCGCTTCGCCCGAAATCACCCGTGCGTTCGATGAAGACACCGGGGAGAACACCGCTCAGGTCGGTGGAGGAGTTGCTCAGGGTGGTTTGTATTTCCCGTTCCCCGATGACACTGACTGACAGGGCCAGCTCCTCGACAAGCGTCGGTACGTGCCTGGCCGTAACCACGATCTCCTTCATCCTGTATAACGGGATGGAATCGGTGACTGCTTTCCCGGCATCACCGAGGAGCTCGCCGTTCACCAAGGTTACGAGTGCGGTTACGATCAACAACAACCGTTTCATGCCCATCGTCAGCCTCCCGTTCGGAATACAGGTAGATGCCGGAATGAGTGTTACTTTTATAATATTCGTGCCACTTTTGTCAAGTACATTTATCTTCCCTCATCGATTGATCCATCCACCGAATGAGGGGGTGATCATGAAGAAGAGACTGCATCCGGATAGGCAGATTCGCGTTGGAAGGGACCGGGGCTTTAGGATACCGGGATTCCCTTCTGTAATCGGGAACCTGGAGCGTACACTATTTAGGACAGTTTTTCCCTGATAGGGCCATACGTAGGCCTTCCGTAATCCGGCAATAAGGCTAACATCTCATTGTTATATAGTGAGTTACGGAGTTTGACCGGGCAAGGTATGCCATATGCATTACCAATGGGTAGAGTCGCCAATCAGGGCGGCCTGAACAGGAGGTGTCTTATGAGAAGGATGCGAATGAGCCTATTGAGCCTGATGGCCTTGGCCCTTCTCGTTGGCCCCGGCATCGTACAGGGCGCCGAAGGGGGGGTCCGTTTCAATGCAACCATACATACACCCAACGTGCGCGTCCGTATCGGCAACACGCCTACAGGTTATTACTACAGGGGCAGACATCTCCCGATCCGCCGGCATCACTATTACAGGATCCGTCAGCGGGACAGGGCGATTGCCCATCGCCTGGCCTGGTACACCGGTGTGCCGGCGCGCGAGCTGATCCGGCTCAGGCGTTCTAGCTATAGCTGGATGGAGATCGGGCACTGGCTGTATCTGCCTCGCCGGGTAGTCCGGGCTGCACTGAATCAGCGGAGTTGGAAACGTTTCCTTCTCGAGGAGCGGCTCGCCCGGTGCGGCGGCTATCGGCAAGGACTTCGCCGGGTCATCTGCCTCTATGACGACCGTTAGAGACGTATCATACCAAACGTAGAGGATGGCAGGCCGGGAGCGATCCCGGCCTGCCATCGCTTTGTCAGGCTTTGAATGTCATTCGGCCAGATGACATCCGCTCGAAATTCGCGTTTCCGATGGGCCGGTTGAGCGTATTGAGTTTTGAAATGATCTTGTCCGAAGATCGAGGGATTACCTATTCGTAATGCAGGGCATCGATGGGATTCAGCTTTGAAGCCCGCATGGCAGGCCAGAATCCGAAGGTCAGACCAACGGCGGTGCAGAAGAATAAGCCCACGAATGTCCATTCCAGGGGCACATGGGCGGCGAAGTCCGTCACAATACTGATAATGTTACCGATTGCAAAACCCGCGGCGACCCCGATGATCCCGCCTATATTGCAGAGTATGATCGCTTCCATGAGGAATTGAAGGAGAATATTCCGCCGCTTCGCTCCGAGTGCCTTGCGGATGCCTATTTCCCTCGTACGTTCCGTAACGGAGACGAGCATGATATTCATTATGCCTATGCCGGCAACGATGAGTGCGACGATGCCGATGACGAACGAACCGGCCTTAATTCCCGCTGTGGTCTGATTGAAGGCCCTGATGTTGCTGTCGTTCGTGAATATGGTGAAGTCGTCCTCTTCGTGGGGCTTCAATCCCCGCTCCTTCCTCATAATCATTCTGGTTTCGTCTATGGCCTGCTGTATAAGCCCGGGGGTCCTCGCACGCACGGTAATATTAACGGATCGCTCGTCGCCGTCCGCCTCGCGTAAGCCGTATGTCTTGATAAATCGTGTGATCGGGATGATGAGATAGTGATTGAAACGGCCTCCGATTGCTGAGCTCTTATCCTCGAGCACACCCACCACCCTGTATTTCCTTCCGTCGATCTTTATTGTTTTCTCGAGGGGATCGGTCCATGGGAAAAGTGTTTGTGCTACTTCGTATCCCAGCAACACAACGTTCCGGGCGACCTTTACGTCTTCGTGTGAGAGGTTGTGGCCCAACTCCACGTAGTGCGTATTGTTCGTGGTATACTCAGGAGTGCCTCCACATATCATCAGGTCCGGATTTGTTTTTATATCCTTGTAGGATGCGATATGATTGTAACTCCACAACTCGGGCCCCACCAGGTCGACAGTCTTTACGTTCTCCCGGATCGCGTTGGCGTGCTCGACGGTCGTAGGCCTGCGGGCTTGAATCTTTCTCCATTCCTCTTCGCTTATCGGTCCGCCGGCCGCCCATTTCTGCACCTGGAATGTCTGGGTTCCGAGTACGCTGATTTCCTTCTCGATGGCGACCTGGACAACGGAGATGCCGGTCATGACCGAGATGATTGAAGCCACGCCGGCAATGATGCCGACCATTGTCAGGAACGATCTGAGCTTGTGGGCCTTTATCGCCGAGATGGCCATTTTCAATGCTTCGAGGAATAACATTATCTGCCTCGTTGGCTATGGTAATCGCGCGCACGGTCCATTTGACAAAAGCCGATCGATTATGAAGCAAGATCTATTCATACTGCAACGCATCTATTGGATTCAGGCGTGAGGCCCGCATCGCCGGGAAAAGTCCGGAGAATATCCCTACCAAAAAAGAAACAAGAATTCCGATGATAACAACGGGGATGGAGAGGGTGGCGGGCATTACGAGTTTGTTGATCAGTGCAGCGACCCCATACGAGAGTACCAGCCCGATCGATCCCCCGACCCCGCAGAGACAGCACGATTCAAATAGGAATTCCGTCAGGATAATCTTCCGTCTGGCTCCGATCGCCTTTCGAATGCCAATCTCTCTGGTTCTCTCCGTTACCGAGACAAGCATGATATTCATCACACCGATTCCGCCCACAAACAACGAGAAACTGGTAATGATGAAACCGATGAGAATGACGACACCCATTACGGTATTGTACGCGTTCAGCAGACTTTCCATGCTGTTGATAGAGAAGTTGTCTTCCTCGGTGGGGCTTAATTTCCTGATCTTTCTCATTTCGCCAACCAGCTCATACCGGAAATCATCCATGTCCTCATGGCTGGGCGCCTTGACGGCTACCTCGAACTGGCGGTTTCTGCTTCCGTAGGCTTTTACCAAGCTGGTTACGGGAATGTATATGCGTCTGTCGAAGTTCGGGCCCCCGAAAAAACCTCCGCTCCCCTGTCGTTCCATGACACCGATAACGCGAAAGGTGCGTCGGCCGATCTTGATATCCTGCTGCAACGGATCGATGTTGTTGAAGAGAAGTTCACGGATCTCTTGTCCGATTACACAGACGAACTTTCTGTTCTGCACATCGGCTCCGGTGAAGAAACGGCCGTGCTCCGGGACGGCATTTGATAACAATATTTGCTTCTCGGTTGTGCCGATGATTACGGTATTTTCCAGAACGGTGGATCTGAATTTGATGTTCCGCCTCGTCCCCGTGGCGATATTGACGGCCTTTGAACTTTTCATTCTCTGGGCGAGTTCCTGGCACTGCCGGTAACTTATACGGGGGCGGTTGCGGTATCTGAAGAAATCACCGGTGATGATCCACGGCATTCTCGATACATGGAGTACATCGGATCCGACGGCTGATATGCTCTCTTTGAAGTTGTTTCCCAGACCATTTGAGACCGTCATCGTGGTTGCGATGGCCAATATGCCGATGACGATCCCTAAGGTTGTGAGCATGGCGCGGCTCTTGTTCGCCTTGAGCGCCCTCACGGCGGTGGAAAACGACTCGCTTATGACATAGACAAATGCCCGCATGATGATAACTACAGTTAGTTATTATTTTCGATATTCTTGACCAACACAGGCGTGTCATTATTGAGTGTCTGGCTTATTGCACGGTATTTGCCGGTTACGATTTCATCGCCTTCGGAGATTCCTGATAGGATTTCTATGTGCGTATCACTCTGAATGCCGGTTTCGACCTGCATGGCTTTTGCCACACCATCCACTACGATGAAGATGAGCGGTACGAAACCGTCTTTGTCCGGCGTATAAACCTTCTGGGATGTACTGTCCGTTACGGATCCATCCCCGCTGTTGTGTGTATTATCTTTCAATTGCTCGGGCGTGCGCACCGTAACACACTGCAGGGGCACGCAGAGAGTGCTATCCCGCGTTTCAACGACTATATCTGCGCTGGCCGTCATTCCGGGTCGCAATTCGGCAACCGGATCGATTATGGTGAGCTTCACTTCGAACTCGGTTTTTTGCTCGGTCGTCCCCATGCCGCTGATATTCGCGCTGCTTGCGATTTCTCTCACGACACCATTAAAGGTCTTATCGGGCAGGGCATCGATTTCAACTGTAGCGCTGTCTCTCAAACTCACCTTTACAATATCGTTCTCGTCGACGTTGACCAGCGCTTCCATGATCGAGAGGTTGGAGACGATCATGATGACATCTTCCTGGAACTGCGATCCAAGGGCTATCTCTCCCACCTCTTTGTTGAGAGTACTGATAGTGCCTGCCATGGGAGCGTATATGGTCGTTTTAGAGAGATTGTCCTTCGCCTGTTTGACCGAAGCCCGGGCTTGTTCGACGACTTCCTGGGCGGATTGGTATCGGGCCTTCTCTATCTGGACACTGGAGTAGGCTTGATCGTACGTTGCTCTCGATTCGAGATTTTGATCTACCAGTGTTTTTATTCGTTCAAAATCCTTTTCGGTCTTCAAGAGATTTTCTTTTGCCAGATGTGCGTTGGCTATTGCGGAACGCAGGTTCGCCTCGCTCTGTTCGAGAGCGGCACTGAATCTCTCCTGATCCAGACGGACAAGAAGGTCTCCTTTTTCCACCCAGTCGCCTTCCTTTACGCCCAGATGAGTGATTTTCGCCGCAACGTCGGCGCTGATCTTCACCTGGGTTCTGGGCTCTATCTTGCCTGTCGCAGTAACGGTCTCGATGATTTTCTGCTTGCTAGCTACCTCGGTCTGAACGATGGTTCTGTGATTTCCATTCTTGTTGACCATGATCACGATGAAGATGACGATGACCGCAATTATCACAAGCCCGATAATCGTTTTTCTTTTCGATATAGCCATTGATTGGCGCTCCTTGGCTAAACGTGAACCTGTAACCGTGCCTGATAAGGAAATATATGTAAATCCGCCCTAAGGGGCACTCGATATATCAAATACGATCTATAATAGTAATAAGTTGCATTGCAGTTTTGTCATAATTCATTGCGTATAGACCGGATTATCTCATGATTAGAGGCGGTTAGGAGGATGAAAACGCCGGTGAAACTGGTGGCTATCCGATAGTCTGTCCCGAAAAAAAGCCCGGTTAAAAACCGGGCTTCTGTGTAGTGTCTGATTACCGTATCAATTATTCATTGTACATGGACTTTATGGCACCCCAGGTCGCTTCTTCCGTCGAAACATCACAGCCGGAAATCGAAAGTGTTACAGAGAAGAAATCCCAAAAGGCTCCCTCCGTCCGTGTCGGATTACAGTCCGTATCCAGGAGGTCAGGATAATCGGGCGGTATAGGGTCACCGGCCTCGGTTGAAGCTATCCGTGTACCATTGCCGATATAAAAAGTCATGCACTGCTCGGGATAGTCGTCGAAGTGCGCAATTGCCTGGACGTTGCTGACGGCTGCGATCGGGATCCAGTTCGAATACTGTATCGTTTCGAACTCCGTGTAATTGTCGATCGTTCCGTAGTAGTCGGGATCACCGTTCGCCCAGGGCCCGGATCCGCTGAGCCATATATAACCGCCGATGAATGTCTTCATATACGTGCGGTTACCGTTACCCGTTGTCGGATTGACGTTGTCGACCAGCAGAACAGCGTCTGATATTTCGGCTCCGCACCAGTACCGCCACTGTGTTGCAAGCGCCGCCCCATCCCAGGACTCGGCGTTCAACACGGTACCGGCGGTAGTGGGATTGCCACCTGCGTCCCATCCCTCTGTGTAACGTCCTGTATAAACTAGTCCTCCAAGGTCAACCGACTGATAATCGCCGTCCAGGGGAGGTCCGGCGAGGGAGGCTCCAGCCAGCAGGACACAGAGGGCTGTAAGGGCAACTATACCATAGAGTTTCATGCATTCCTCCTTTGTGCCTTTAAAGGTTGAAGAGTACAACAGACCGACACCACACGACTTATGGAATATAATACCACAAACCGTATTTTTTAGTCAATAGTAATTGTTACAGATTACAACCTGCTGGTTGGTTTTTTGTACTCAGGATACCCCGCATAAGGTCCCGACTAGGCAACTATGATAGGTTTAAACCCGCTATATTGAATGTATCTTTAGGCACTCTTTCGTAACAGTTCCCTCACCTGTCTCATCAGAAGGGCGATCACAAAGATGAGGAGTATGATGGCGAATTCCAGAAACCGGCTCGGGGTGTAGGATGATCCTCGAAGAATCGTGTGCCCCGTGACGTTCATAATCTTTTCAATAATGGAAACGGCCAGTAGCACAAATGCTACGAAAAAGAAAATCCGGCATGCAATGCTATTCAGCTTATTCAGATCCATTTTTTGTTCCCTCCTCGAAAAGAATAGTATGGTTTGAAATACCCTATTATTTGCGCGGAATCACGAGAACATTGGGATTGATGTTCCCGTCAATAAAGTTTACATATACGACAATGATGGTCGTGTCGGGTTTTTCGAACCACAGTTGGGCCCAGTTTCCGAATTCACCATTTGATGTCACCCCTACGAGCCTGCCAAACTCAGTGGGGATGGCGTCCCGGAACTCGATGGCTAGCTTTTCCAGTGTTTGTTCCGTTTGATGAACATCCTCGAGCTTTTGGCAGGAGACGATGCATATGCACATCGAGATAACGAATAGCACAATGATGGTTCGAGCAATCATAGCAACTCCTTTCTCTGCGGTTAACAAAGGTTCGAGTCCCCCATGTATGAATAGTCTATCACATATACCTGTGTTGCAAAGCAAAAAGTTTTCAGTTATCAGGAATAGATAGAGAGGGTGTAATTATTTCTGTTATCCCCATTTGGGAATTGTAGTATACTATGCTTTGGTTATCACATGACGCCTTTTGATACCCAGGGCCCGAGGGGAGATTTGTATGTCCTTTGTTGAGTGTAGGATATCCAGGATTATCCTGTTCTCATTCCTGGTGGGGTATTTGATCTTTTCGCCGTGTGGGAAATTAAGGGCAGGTGGGCAGGAAACGACCGGGGAAAGGACATTCAAGAAGGGCCGGATCAATACGGCCGATGGATTTAGAATCGATTTTTCGAGTGCGACTCTTACCGATACAGAACTGACGTTTGTTCCGCGAGGATCGAAGACTCCGGAAAAGATCCCTGCTGACAGAATCTTGAGAATCGAACAGGTGAAGGGCTCGCACGTGATCGAATTCGGGCTCGTTATGGGGATCTCAGGACTGATAGGAAGCCTGCTGGGAGTCTATCAGGGTGAGAAAACGGTCAAGGGTCTCGATGGAGGGCTGGATGAGGGCCAGAAGATGGGGATCGTTCTAGCATGTACGTCTGTTAGCCTGCTCATCGGATTGGCCATCGGTGCAAGTTACAAGAAATATGAGGTTGCCTATACGAATCCGCAGTTCGATACCGGACAGAGCAGGCTTTCACCTGATTTCACGATCATGGGAGAAACAGTCTATCTCGGTGTAAAGCGGAGCTTCTGAGCGACAAGTACACTACGGGGCCATGAAGGGAACGTTCACGTGATAACAGTTGTAGCCAGGAGCGCGGTGATACTAGGATCGATCGTGGTTGTCGCGGTAATGATTATGCGCGGGCGCACTCGGAGTGGATGGCGAATGCTACTGCATATTCTTGGTATACTTGCATTCCTGGTGCTTTTCAACTGGGGTGCGGAGATGCTTCTCAGGGATGGTGCAGCAGTCGGTACGGTCCCGGTATCCGGCGCGATCGTTCTCGCAATCCTGTTATTGAGGTGATTACCAACAGAGTCCAGGCACTGAAAAGGAGGGTCTCCATGCATACATTTCGTCGGACCATCGTTCTTCTGCTTGCGGTAGCTGTTGTCGTATGCGGTTGTTCGGCTGTCGGGAAGGCACCACCGGAGTTGGATCTCGAGGCGAAGCAATTGGTGCCACCGGAGGGTAAGGCGCTTGTCTATATCGTCCGCCCCTCAGATTTTGGCAGATCGGTCAAATTCAAGGTAACGTGCGATGGGGAGTATATCGGTGCTACCGGCGGCTCCAGATTCATCTATGCCGTCCTCGAACCGGGAAGCCACCTTTTTATTTCAAAGGCCGAGAATGCCAGTGAGCTCGCCATCGTGCTCGAGGCGGGCAAGACATACTACCTCGAGCAAAAGGTGCAGATGGGACTTCTAAAGGCGAGGAATAAGCTCGCGAGGATCGAGGACGAGGAGGGTAGAAAGAAGCTGGAGTCATGCGTCCTCTCGAACGACATGGGTACACAATAGGTACATAGACTAGTTCTGTTCATCCAAAGGGTTGTGTACGACTATCCCTCTACGGGGGTCACATCGATCCGGTGCTCACGCCGCCAGTCTATTCTTACGCTGAATGCGCCTGCCGAGCGGCCTGATCTGCGCGACCGCGCCGATCACGACGCGCCGAACCTGTCCACAAATTAGACTGTGCAGAATTCACGAAAATGGGTAAGCTATGCTATATGAGAAATTCAGACACGTAGAGTAACGGGGGAGTATGATTTATTGAAACGACAGGGGGTACATCCTCATGAAGAAAAAAGCGGAGGTACTAAAGGATGGTACCAGGGTAATCGTCAGGAACTTGCATCCCGATGATCTCGATAGCTTGATGAAATTCTATCGTTCCATCCCCGACAAGGACCGGATCTATCTTAAGGTGGACGTTACAAAGAGAAAAGTGGTTAAGCAAAGAATCGGTCTGATCGAGACGGGACGGATATTTCGCATCGTTGCAGAACATGAGGGTGACATTGTGGC
The DNA here is from genome assembly GCA_020350885.1 of bacterium. Taxonomy (GTDB): domain Bacteria; phylum Krumholzibacteriota; class Krumholzibacteriia; order Krumholzibacteriales; family Krumholzibacteriaceae. The sequence goes on from CP070727.1 coordinate 3,330,024, forward strand.
AGACGGGGCATTGGAGCTTACATTGGAAGAGTGGGGCAAGAATCAGGGAGAGCCCCGGGTTATCGTGGCAACGGATTTTCAGCGAAAAGGGCTGGGAATGATCGTGATGAGAGAGCTCTACTTTACCGCAATCAAGAATAATGTCGAGAAGATCGTTGCAAAGATAATGAAACCACAGATTGCTGCCCAGAATATTTGCAGAAAACTCGGGTTTCAACAAGAAGCCATCATGCATGATTACGTACGGGATCAAGCGGGGAAGCCGCAGGATTTCGTAATCATGACCTGCGATATCAAGAAATTATGGGATGAACTCGAATATTTCTACAGCGATTACGACTGGCAGCGCTGCCGGTGAGGATCATCCTGCTGTATTCCACATAAGCGCAGCCGGGTGCAAGGAAGCGGCGCCAGCTGGCTCTCGTCAAACTCTGACCTTTTCCCAGATACACACGGTATTCCGGTTTGCTGTAATCGCCCTCTGCATTTATGTGAACGTCGAATCCCCCCAGTATTGTCGGGATGTTGTAAGCGGAATAATTGAATCCGACCTGGCACACATCGCCCCACCCGTCCTGTACGCATGAATAGGTAAACAGTGCGGTCACGGTCTGTGTCTGTTCACGGGCATCGATGCACAAGATGTTACCTTCCCCCGAAGGCACGGAAGGGGTCTGAGATTCGGGGCCCGCCGTGGTCACTGAGACGGTCTGGGGGTGGGAGATGACGCCGCCCCCGGTGTACGGCCCGGGTGGTTGTGCCTCCCAGTCACCGAAGTGACCGATTGCCATAACGGGGATGGATGCGGCGAGCAAGCCGGCGAAGAGGACCGTGAATATTCTTGGCTTGCCCTTCAACACCATGTACCTCCGAACAATCGGGAACTTTATATATCTGTTATCGGAGCACCGCAACCGTGCTGTATATATTATGTGCGCCTTTCCGGTCTCTTTGTCACTTATCCTTCAGTAATGACTTTACACCGCCCCAGCTCTTCATACGGATAGGTGTCGAAGGCGAGGTGGAGGCGTACTTGAGATCCCACCCCGGCGGATTGTGTACCCTCGTGATGTAGGCGATGTGGGGATCGCCGCTCGAATCCAGTGCCATGGATACGGCCCTGCCTTCATCGATTTCGAAGATTTCCCACGGACCGAGAGGAGATTCGGTTGCGGCATACATTATTTTGTTCACTCCACCGGATTCGTCGCAGTATGCGATGTGCGGCTTGTCATGTATGTCGAATGCGATTTCGGTGTACCCGCAGGTCTCCACATCGGCGACGAACGAGGTTATCCAGTCGTCCGCTGATTTGGTGATGATCCAGAGCTTCCCTCCGCTCGTGTAGCTGATCATCGGCCAACCGATCGAACTCGCTGCGATCGAGAAGTTGCTCCCCAGGTTTGAAGGCAGTGTCTCCAGCCTGCAGCCTCGAATATAGTAGTATTGATCCCAGATAGGATTGACGCAAATGTGCACAAGACGGTTCTGATCAACCACCATATCGATTCTTGCCCAAGGGGGATTAAACCAGTCATATTCTTCATGCTGGCAAAATTGTACCCAGTCTGCGAAATCTCTGTATGAGATCGATATGTAACCGATGTAGTGATACGACCAGACGTATACGGCGCATGGCAAGCCGTGTGGATCGGCCGCCAGCGCCCCTGCATTGGGCCCTAATCCCCCTATGCTCTCCGAGGTCCACATCCCGCCTGATTTATACAGGTACCGGAGTGTGAGACCGTCACTGTAGCCAACTGCGGGGGATCCAAAGGAGTCGATGATGATATCCGTCGGGACCTGTATCTGAATGGGAACCGTTTCGAAATCCCAAGTACCAGCGGTTCGGACTCCGAAGCGTATCGTCCCCTTAGAGGTGGTCTCGCGTGTCCAATAGCCGATCCATGGACGCCCGAAATCATCTATGGCTATCGAGGGTGCTGCACCGGTAACGGCTACTGCAGTCTCGATATAGAATGTCGGGGGTCCGGATCCGCAGGCGTTGTGTGTGGTGAAGAGGACAAGGGGAATGAAAAGCAGGACAGCAGCACGAGGATTGCGAATCATGACAGCTCCTTTCGTCAGGAGCGGCAGTGAAACAGGACTCACTTGAATTCGTTCGCAATCTCTTCGGTCAGTGTCCTTTGTAAACTGTCCGGCAGGGGCTTGCACGTACTCCCTGTAAGATCAAATAACATTATACTACCAATCACCTCGGCTGTCAACTGTCACTGGGGGCAGGGAGCCCGTTATTCGCTGTCTATCACGGCTTTCACATCCTCGAGCCTTTCGAGTGGCACATAGTTACCGCGCTGCACCTTGAATCGGGGCTCACCAACCTTTTCGATATCTATCAACCATATCCCGATGTTCCAGATGTTATGGTATGAGAAGTGCCTGCAATCGGCTTTGGATAGCGGGTGCGGTTGTGTTTGATCGAAACTCAGAAACTTTATGAAAATACTGCCTTTTTCATACGATCCTTTGAGGGCCTCTTGCACTTCGATCTTTCCCAAATCATAATACAGGTAGTGTTTGTAATATTGTCCCTCCCCGAATCTCATTTCCTCCTCGATAAGCCCCCGCTCTTCCACAGAGCTGAGTTTTCCTATAATGATGATTTCTGCGCCGGAGACACGTTCGGAAAGGGTATCGTTGTCTATGATCTTATTGATGATCGGCAACTTGCCGCAGCCGGCGGTGAGGAGAATCGTCCAGAAGATCACAATACGAAATCGTGCCCAAGGTATCGTATGTTTTCTTCCTTTCGCCATAGCCGTCTCTTTGTGTGGGATTGCGTAAATTGGTCAGCCGCTCTGTTTCGCAACCGGCGATTCGGCGAAGTCTTCTTCCCATATGGGCGTGCTCAGCTCCGCATATTTATCGGCGTATTCAATCATGATCCTCTGGTAGTCCGGATCCGTCAGTGCATCTGCAGCCGCCTTGTTGATGGGCCGTGCCTTTGTTTCGAGGGCGGCCCGGCGCAGGTAGCCGAAATGGTCCCGGATCGGGCAAGGGCAGAACCAGTTCAGAACCTTTTCGGCAGGCTGCTTGAATCCGAATCCATCCTGCCAGGCCCGGATCTTACGGAAGAAAGGGGTCTCGCGAAGGGTGTTCAGATCGTCTCCCCGCTCGTATACCGAGTAGATGTTATCGACGGCATACGGCACGAAGACACACGGCGTGACATCGCCGTTCCAGTCGATGTAGAAATGTCCGCCCGGACGGCCCGCACTTATGCAGCCATAGCTGACTACCCCGCTATTCCAGAAGTCTGCGAAAAGTATCTTCTTATCGAATATCAGATGATGTGTCCTCCTCAGCATCTCGAGACGGTCCTCGGGGGATATCATCAGGTTCAGGTCCGGATTGCAGCCGATCGGCATGTACTGGAACGACCAGCAGTACACGGCCCCCTGTTCGTCGAAACAGAAATCTATGAACCGGTCACTCGTGACGGTGTCCCAGTTCTCGCTTGTCGGCGTGACCGAGATACCGAACGGAACACCGTGGCGGCGTAGGTTCTCGAATGCCTCGAGGATCTTTCTGTAGACCCCCTTGCCCCGGCGGGAGTCGGTCTCCTCCTCGAATCCTTCTATCGATATCGCAGGGGTGATGTTTCCAAGCTCACCCATCCTTTTTGCACAGTCGTTGGTGATCAGGGTGCCGTTTGTGTAGGCCTGGAAAAACTCCGTCGGGTGCCGCTCGACCAGATCCAGCAGGTCACGCTTTCCATCCCGCCAGAGAAACGGCTCGCCGCCTGAGACGATAGTGAGGTGTGAATCCCAGAGCTCCCTCTTTTCCGTCACGATTCGGTCGAATATATCGAAGTCGAGGCCGGGATGGTCATCCGCATCGCCTGCGGCGTAACACCCATTGCAGCGGATGTTGCACCTGCCGGTAGGACTCACAACGAGCAGAAGTGGATTGTGATCGTACGATTTACCCATCCTTTTCTCGTTCACGATGATATTCTCGAGGACGGTGTCCAGTAACCGCTCCGTCACACTCCGCGAGACATACCCGCGTGTCATTGCACGGTCGAATCCGGAAAACAGGGCCATCATATATGCGTGCTTGAGCTCCTGCACGCGCCGCGGGCGGTCGTCAATATTCTCCACGACGAGATTCCGGTACAGCCGTTTGCTGACGATGCTGAACAGGGCCTTCCGTGAAAGCCTGTTCTCGATCATGAACCGATAGAGCTCCTTGATCGATGCACTCTCGAGAATCCTTCGGGGAATCATCCGCCCTCCTTTGAAAATCTAACAGGGGACAGTATACCAGAAGAGTGATCCCGCGTCTAACAAGAACGGTCAAGAAATTGTTGCAGAGGATAAGCTTTAATTATACAATTTACATGTGAAGTGAAAAGGTATCCATTAAAAAGGCTCGAAAAGATTCAATTCCATTTGGCGGCACGCACCACACGTAAATTCATGTGTGTTTCTATTTTCAAATCGCAGGGAGGGGGACGATGCCGACAAATCCGGGAAACACGGTGATTGATCCGAAATTTCCGAAGTATGTGTATGCGTCAAAGCCACTCGTACCGGTGTACAGCAAGGTCAAGAAAGGCGAGCAACGTGCAACCTTGTTCATAGGGGAATGGATGAAGATTCTGGATGATCCGGTTCCAAAGAGAGGGCGGGTTCATGTGCGTTATCGTGGAGGAAAGGGGTATGTGAGTTGCAACGATTATACGTACTCTCGAATGCTGGAGGTCTTCTTTATCGATGTGGATCAGGGGGATTCGATTCTTATCCAGACACCTGATGACCGCCGCATACTTATAGACGGGGGAGAGAGTGATGATGCACATACCTTCATCAGGGATAAGTACAACCTGTATGAAAAGGAGAACTATATCGATTTTGAAGCAATGATTGCGACACATTCCGATGCGGATCATACCAGCGGATTAATCAAGATCCTCAAGGATCCCAAGATTGCAGTCAAACGGTTTTACCATAATGGGCTCTTCAGGCGTACGGTTGAAGCCTCGGACCCCGGTCCCGTAATAGGCAACCGGATCTTCTCTCTTGTCGACCGGCCGGGTATCAATGCCGCACCCCCATTATCGTATTTGATGCGGAGGTTGGTTAAAGCGGTGGAACAGGCCAGGACCAATATGCCGAAGGTGATCGGAAAGATGAAGGCCCAGGAACGCTGGAAAGGCAGGATCGATGCTCCTCCAGGGGGGTTCGTCTTCGCGCGCCTCGATGCCTCGGATAGGTATCTGCCGCCCTACGATGACAAGAACAGTTACCTGACCGTCGAGGTGCTCTGGCCTGCCGCCAGAAAGGTTAACGGCAGGTTGTCGTATTCCAAGTATGGTGATGCGGGAAAGACGGTAAACGGAAACTCGATCGTTCTGTGTTTAAAGCATAAGAAGAAACGAATTCTACTCACCGGGGATCTGAACGAAAAAGCAATGGACGATATCTTGAAGCGCTACGGCAGTGGCGGGAAGAATCCCTCAAAGCGATTAAGAGCGGACGTATACAAGGCCGCGCATCATGGAAGCCAGCATTTCTCCGTTCCCTTCCTGAAGGCGGTGAAACCCAACGCAGCCGTCGTATCGTCGGGCGATAACCGGTACGATAAGCATGGACATCCCCGCGCGATCCTCATGGGGACGATCACGAGATATTCCAGGAAATCGAAACCGGCTGTTTTTTCAACCGAGCTGGCGGCTTGTTTTAGACGGATACCCATGTCGAAAAAGAAGAGGAGAGCGTTTATGGAGGGCAGAAGCCAGATCTACGAGAAGGCCATCATGGGGATCGTGCATTTACGCAGCGATGGGAAAAATCTTTATCTGGGAACCGTCCATGGCAGAAAGCCTCCGGAGAAGAGATTCAAGAATATTCGCTGGAAATGGGATATCTGGCCGGAGATCTGAGGCCGGTCTTGGCAGCCGGCGGGAGTATCAATCGTTCCAGGCGGCGATATAATTGATGGGTGTTCCGCCACAAGCGGTGAACCATCCCCCTGCGATCAATTGACCGTCGTAAACGGCGAGACTGAAGACCCGCTCGTTCATTCCCGTACCGATGGCCGACCAGGAGCCGCCATCCCAGGCGGCGATGCAGTCAGCGGAAACGCCCCCTGCATTGGAGAACAGTCCGCCCGCTATCAATCGGCCGTTATGGACGGTGAGGGCGGCGACGGCATCGTTCATGCCCGATCCCAGAGATGACCAGGAGCCGCCGTCCCAGGCGGCGATGTTACTGGCGGGGACGCCGCCGGCAGTTGTGAAGTATCCCCCTGCTATCAGTTTGCCGTCATAGACGGTGAGTGCGCATACCATCGGATCGCTGCCTCCTATTCCCGAACCAAGCGACGACCAGTTGGAACCATCCCATGAGGCGATAAAGTGTGCGGATACTCCTCCGGCGGTATTGAACCATCCTCCCGCGATCAATGTGCCGTCGTAGATCGTGAGGGTGAGGATCATTCGGTGGCTGCCGGTCACTCCCGAGCCCAGGGCA
>CP070727.1:3336620-3365894 GCA_020350885.1 bacterium
AATCCAGGCACATACCCGCTTCTGTCAGGGATGAGGTGTTTGCCCGTGACGGCGGCCGGTGCACATTTGTCGGACCCGAAGGCAAACGGTGCGGCTCCCGCTGGAATATCCAGGTTGATCACATAGTCCCGTACGGGAAGGAGGGTGACAGCTCGCCGGAAAACCTCAGGCTGCTCTGTGCGAAGCATAATAATCTGGAGGCGGAGCGGGTATACGGAATTAATAAAATAAAAAAATATCGCAGGAGGGAATGATCTGAGAAGTCAGGCCTGGACAACCAGCCTATAGCTTCTTGGGGGAATATATACATGGATTCAAGGGCGAATTTTCGTAGGGATTCCACGGAGCACTTTCGTGGTAATCACAGAATTTGAACGTGACAACATATCCAGGTTACTTGTTAGTATCATCCTCACGGCTGTTTGGCAGGTAATCTTCAAGGGCTTTGTGCAGTGTCGTAGCAGCAAGCAGTGCACAGTGCCGTTCTTGCTCGGGCAGCCCGCCGAGCTCTTCAAGAATCTTCTCCTGGTCGATCTCGCAAGCCTCTTTTAGATTCTTTCCCGTAGCGAGTACGGTAACCATGCTTCCGCATGCGACCGCGGTTCCGCAGCCGTCGGTCAGAAATGTGACCTTTTCGATCCTATCGTCCTTGATCTTGAGAGATATATTCATGGTTTCACCGCAGGGTCCCGTGTACTGCGCACCGGCGTCGGGGTTATCCATCTGTTCCTGGTTGTGGGGGGTCGAGAAATGCTGGATTACAGCGGGAGAATAGGTACTCCTCAGCTCGTCAAGATAGGTTTTCCTGAGATTTTCTAACAACCTGTCGGCATCTTCATGTTGAATACTCATGTGTAATCTCTTAATCTAAGACGTCCTGACCCTGACGAAAATATGGGTGATAATTTTACCAGGAAACCTTGAAATAATTTGAAATAGCATGAAAAAGATACTAGCTGAGTGTTAACAAAAACAAGATAATTATTATTACGTCAAGGGCCGGTACGAAGTTTTATTAAATATATAATTGCTTTCCAGAATAGATCTTAACCTGGTTATTTAATAAAGTACATGAAAGTCAGTGTATTCATAACGATCGACACCGAAGAGGACAACTGGGACGAATACAGCCGGAATGAGAATCGGGTTGAGAATATCTATCAACTGCAAGAGCTTCAGATGATCTTCGACCGCTTCGGAGCGGTACCGACCTATCTCATCGACTGGCCTGTCGCCTCAAATGATGAAGCGCGACGCATCATCGTGGCAATCATGGATCGGGGACGGTGCGAGATCGGTACACATTGCCACCCATGGAACACCCCTCCGTTCGAGGGCGATGGGAATGGTGATATCAGAATGCTGAGAAGTCTCTTGCCGGAGGTCATCGAACGGAAGATATCGAAATTACATCATACGATAGTTGAACGATTCGGGATCGTTCCGGTATCCTTTAGGGCCGGGAGGTGGGCGACCGGTCCTGCCGTGACCAGGGCGATTGAGAAGCTCGGATATAGAATAGACAGCTCGGTCACGCCATTCATGGATTGGAGCGGATTGGGAGGCGTTGATTTCTCGAGCGCACCGATGGATATGTACCGGTTCGATCCGGATAATATCATAGAGATAAAAAATAACGGGAGCCTTCTCGAGGTTCCGGCGACCATTGGATTCTTACAGCGTGATTTCGAGCAATGTAACAGATTGCGTAATAAAATGTTACGTAGGCCTTTCTCATGGATCCGCGCCGTCGGAATATTGAATAGACTCCGGCTCTTGAACTTCAGATGGCTCTCGCCCGAAACGACAAGCGGTAAAGACATGATCCGGTTGGCAGAGAGAAGCATCGAATCGGGGAATAAATTTCTAAATATATTTTTCCATTCGAATTCGCTGCTCCCCGGTTCGACAACATTCGTGCGCAATGAACGACAGCGGGCCCGCCTGCTTCGGAGAATAGAGTATTTTCTTCGATATGCCGAGAGCAGGGATTTTATATTTAAGCCTCTACGAGCTGCGGTAGATATAAAGCTATAATAAGGATCGAGATATTCAATATTATGAATCAACCCGATGAACAGATCAGGAATTACACGGAGGGCGATGAAACCGCGATCGTCAGGCTCTTTAACGATGTATTCGCCGCAGAGCGCACGGTTGAACGATGGGCCTGGCAATTCCAGGACCATGTGCAGGGAGCCGGCTGGATAACCCTCGCCGAGGCGGGTGACGAGATAGTCGGTCAGTATTGCATGATGCGCAACCACCTGAACTTCATGGGCCGCGAGATCTGTGCAGGGCAGTCCTGCGATACGATGGTGAGAAGTGATCAGCGGGGGAAACGCTGGTTCGTGAGGCTGGCGAGCGCAAACTACGAATATGCAGCAGGCACCGGTATGAAGGCGGTCTTCGGCTTTCCGAACCGGGCTTCCTACCCGGGATTCATGCGGAGTCTCCTCTGGCACCGCATAACTGCACTTCGGCATTACTATTACCGTATCGGTTACCGCAGGATCTGGGGTGCGGGGATCGACCGAATTTATAAGTTTTTTCACAAAATGATACTCACGAAAAAAACAGCGGGCTTACGATACCGTGCCGGTGAGTCGAGAATCGAGACGACCGCACATCTTCCAGACGAGATAGAGGGATTATGCGCTGAGTTGCTCAATTACGAGGTGCTCTCCATCTGGAAAGATCTGAAATACCTCCGGTGGCGGTACGAGAACCATCCGGATAACCGCTACACCTTTCACATACTCTGGGTGGCGGACCGTCCGGAATGCCTGATTGTAACCATGGAAAAGGGGAGGGACATCGCTATCTGCGACCTCCTCTCAAGGACGAAGAACATCCGTCAGGCGGCTTCGCTCCTGGCGTATGTGATCCGGTTGTATCAAGCTACAAGCGCCCAGGTTATTCATTTCTTTGGATACGATGACGGCTTTTTCGATTCGGTATTCATTCTGTGTGGTTTTTCTGCGGAGTACTCGGGCGACTATGTATTCGGCGGACGTGTCTTCGGTGACGGTGACCTGGCGAATAAGTACGTCATTCCGCAGAATTGGACTATTGCATACGGTGATACGGATTTTCTGTAATTTTAAAGAGAAAGGAGCAGGGGATGAACGGAATCGTAGTATCGCGTGTCTGGACATGTATCGTGCTGGTTGTATTATTTTCATTCACGGTTTGGGTTGAGGCACAGGAGAATACTATGACCTGGATGCAAGAATCGATTGAATCGTTGAATACAGAACTTACGGAGCGCTACGGCACTACACAGAAAGAACGTATTGAACGCGGCCTCTCCCAGGTGGCCCGGTTCTGGAGACCCGAGGACGGCGATGCGGCTGTATTCGAAGAGTTCGTCAGGAATCACTTCGCGGGCGACGACGAAACGCTCGATGCGATGCTCGAGCGTTTCGAATTCCTTCTGGAACAGCTCGACGGCCACATGAACGAGATCCTGCTTTCCTTCAAGCGACAGGCAGACCTCGATATAGGGGCGATGCTCCCGTTCGATGAAATCTTCGCAGGGTATGCTCCAAATGCGCACGTGACGGATGATTTCTTTGCCAACAAGCTTGCATTTGTTGCGTTGCTCAACTTTCCGCTGACAACGCTCGAGGAACGTCTGAACGACGGTAAGACATGGAGCAGGCGTCAGTGGGCCGAGGTCCGCCTGGCCCAGCGATTCTCGAAGCGGATACCCGGAGAGGTGAAGCTCGCATTCGCCCGGATCGCCGCCGAGGCGGATCGATACATAGCAGATTACAATATATGGATGCATCATCTGCTCGATGGAGACGGGAATCGCATGTTCCCGCCGGGGCTTCGGCTGCTCTCGCACTGGAACCTCCGCGACGAATTGAAGGCGAACTACGCCGACGAAAAACACGGTCTTGCAAAGCAGAGAATGATACAGGAGGTAATGAACCGGATCGTCATGCAGACGATCCCAGCCGTCGTGATCAACAACCCCCATGTAGACTGGAATCCGTATACAAATAAAGTACAGAGGGCAAAAGTATCAGATTGCAAAAAACCGGCACCTGAAAACTTGAAAATAACAAATGATCCCGAACCCGATACGAGGTATAGGATCCTTCTCGAGACATTTCATGCCGAGCAGGAGATCGACCGGTACTCACCGTTCGCCCCGTCGCTCATCGCACGCCGGTTCGACGAGGATCGTGAGATTCCCGAAGAACGGGTAAAGGAGATGCTCGTTCAGGTCGTCTCGTCACCGGTCGCACGCAAAGTAGCGAAGGAGATCGAGAAACGTCTCGGTCGCCCGCTCGAACCGTTCGATATCTGGTATAACGGATTCCGGCCGAAAGGGACGTACACGGAGGCGGAGCTCAATGAGATCGTTTCAAAACGCTACCCGACCGCCAAGGCCTACGATCGTGATATGCCGAGGATGCTCGTGGAGCTCGGTTTCAGCGAGGAGAAAGCCGAATATCTCGCTGCCAGCATCGATGTCGAGGCCGCCCGGGGCTCTGGGCATGCGTGGGAGGCACGGATGCGTTCCGCCAATGCCAGGCTTAGAACCCGTGTCGGTGCGAATGGAATGGATTACAAAGGATTCAGCATCGCTGTTCACGAGATGGGGCATAATGTAGAGCAGGTCATATCGCTCAAGATGCTCGATCATACGCTACTGGCCGGTGTTCCGAACACCGCTTTCACGGAGGCGTTCGCTTTTATTTTCCAGGCGAGGGATCTCGAGCTTCTCGGACTCGAAACTCCGCACGACGAAAGGACCGAGGCACTCAGGATCCTGCACGACTACTGGTCCGTTTACGAAATCTCGGGTGTCGCACTCGTCGATATGGAGATCTGGCATTGGATGTACGACCATCCGGATGCGACGGTTACGGATCTCAAGAAGGCAGTGATCGATATCTCAAAGGATATCTGGAACAAATACTTCGCCCCGGTGATCGGTGTGAAGGATGTTGTGCTGCTTGGCGTCTACTCGCATATCATCCATTCGCAGCTCTACATTCCCGATTACCCGATGGGCCATCTGATCGCTTTTCAGATAGAAGAGCAGATGCAAAAGGCAGGCAGTATAGGAGCGGAGTTCGAGCGTATGGCGAAGGTCGGCACCGTGGCACCCGATCTCTGGATGCAGCAGGCTACCGGTTCGAATGTCGGCGCCGATGCATTGCTTGCGGCTGCCGAACATGCGATTGAAGAAATTAAATAATAATTCTCTTAAAGATACCTGAAGCACTTCGCTTTTATGAGGTACAACGCTGGATTTACAACCCGGGAGGACCCCCATGCCGCCAACTTCTCAAGATATCAAAAGACTCAAAGACAAGCTCCAGCTCGACACACCGATCATCGCCGTCTACGACAGCGCGCCTGGCCCGGATTCCGGGAAATTGGTCGAAGCAACGGGAAGAACATGCTGCTTTGCGTATTTCAAGCAATGGCTCGATGGTAAAACAGTGGTCTTCAGGAGGGGGAAAGGTAATTTTTCCAATCCCAAGAACGGGTGTCCTGGTGGGCAGATAGCGTTCGGTCTCGAGAGGGAATATCCCCCATTCATGGCACATTTTCTCACCGATGGAAAGGGTGCACCCATGGGAGAGGGTCTGAAGGCGACACCGGAGCTCGCTCAAAAATTCCTCGACCGGGCCAGGCCACCGGAGCTATCGGGTGATACTGTGCTGGTCGGGCCGCTCGACGTTACACTCTGGACATCCGTCCGGAGTGTCACCTTCCTCGCAGATCCTGATCGCCTTTCGGCGTTGATGACTCTCGCCGCATACTGGTCGTCGGATCCAGAGCTCGTAGTGGCACCTTTCTCTTCCGGATGCGGTATGCTCCTGCGGGAGCTCGAGTCGATGGACAGCGATCGTGTGATCATCGGCTGTACGGATATCGCCATGCGCAAATATATCCCGCCCGATATTCTCTCACTTACGGTTACACCGAAACGTTTTGAACAGATGTGTTCATTTCCCGATGACGCTTTTCTCAACCGGAGTTGGTGGAACGAGCTGCTGAAGAGCCGCCGTCGCGGCCCCCATAACGACCGGTAAGAGAGTATTTGACAGTGCCGGGCCGTAATGATAGCTTATGAAACTTGTGGGTATGATAAAAACAGATTTTGTTTTTACTTGATCGATTCAGAAAGCAAAGAAGCTCGCCTTTCGATACGAGTGGGTTCATGAGAAAGCAGAGATGATGGAAAACAGCAGCAATACAAAAGTGCTCATAACAGGTGCCCTCGGACAGATCGGCTCCGAGCTCTCGATCGCCCTCGGAAATCGTTACGGCTCCGACAATGTTATAGCGAGTGACATCAGGGATGATACTGAGGGAAGGCTTTCGGGCAATGGGATCTTCATGCATCTCGATGTGCTTTCCTTTGAAGAGATCGAGACCGTTCTGGCAAAGTACGGCATAACGGTTATCTATCACCTGGCGGCGATGCTTTCTGCGGTCGCGGAGAAAGATCCCCAACGTGCATGGAAAATCAATATGGGGGGACTGTATAATGTTCTCGAGGCGGTGAGGAAACATGGCTGCAGTATCTTTTTCCCCAGCTCTATAGGAGCATTCGGGCTCGGAACGCTCCTCGACGGAACACCCCAGGATGCGGTCATGCGGCCGAGCTCTATGTACGGTGTTACCAAGGTCTCGGGCGAATTGCTCTGTGATTACTATCATGGCCGGTATGGAGTCGATACGAGGGGGGTTCGCTATCCCGGTATCATTTCAAATGGAGCGATGCCGGGCGGTGGAACGACCGACTATGCTGTCGAGATCTTCTACGCGGCGATACGGGAGAAACGGTACACCTGCTTTCTGGAGAAGGATACATCGCTCGATATGATGTACATGCCGGATGCCATCAAGGCGGCGATCGACCTGATGGAAGCCGATCCGAACCGGCTACACCACCGGAACGCCTTCAATGTCAGCGCCATGCATTTTACTCCCGAGGATCTTGCAGCGGAGATCAAGAAGCACATACCTGACTTCGAAATGGATTATAACGTCGATCCAATCCGGCAAAAGATTGCCGATTCCTGGCCGAACTACATGGACGACAGTACGGCCCGCCGGGAGTGGGGATGGAAGCCGGTCTATACGATCGAATCGATGACGGAGGACATGTTGCGGATACTGCGCAAACGTTACGATGAAGGGTTGCTATAGCGGGGCGAGGATTCCCGGGACGAGAGATACAGAGAAAGGATACGATGTACACGATCAAGAAAGAACTCAAAGATGCTCTGAAAGAGATTGAGGAATCCGGACTCTATAAGTCCGAGCGTGTGATCACCTCGGACCAGAAGGCCCGGATCAAAGTACAGAAAGGCGGAGAGGTTTTAAACTTCTGCGCCAATAATTATCTCGGTCTTGCGAATGCCAGGGAGCTCATCGAGGCGGCCAAGCATGGTATGGAGACACATGGATTCGGGATGTCCTCCGTCAGATTCATATGCGGCACGCAGGATTTACATAAGAAGCTCGAAGGGAAGATCTCAGATTTCTTCGGGACCGAGGACACCATTCTGTATACCTCATGCTGGGACGCGAACGGCGGTCTCTTCGAGACGGTTCTTACCGAGGAAGATGCGGTAGTGAGTGATCAGCTCAACCATGCCTCGATCATCGATGGGATCCGTCTCTGCAAGGCGAAGCGCTATCGTTACTTGAACAATGATATGAAGGATCTCAAGGATAAGCTCGATGAGGCGAAGGCGGCGAATGCAAGGAGGATCATGATCGCCACCGACGGGGTCTTCTCCATGGATGGTATCGTTGCAAAGATCGATCAGATCTGCGATCTCGCCGATGAGTACGGTGCCATGGTCATGGTGGACGATTCGCATGCCACGGGATTCTTCGGCCCGACCGGCAGGGGCAGTGTCGAGTATTGCGGAGCCCTCGGGCGTGTCGATGTCATCACTTCCACACTGGGAAAGGCCCTGGGGGGAGCATCGGGGGGATTTACGACGGGCCGTGCGGAGATCATAGATTTACTTCGCCAGCGATCCCGTCCCTATCTCTTCTCGAACAGCGTTGCACCTCCGCTCGTGGCGGCCTCGATCAAGGCTTTCGATATGCTGACCGCAACGAGTGATCTACGTGAGCGGCTCGTCGAGAATACGAAGTATTTCCGTGAAAAGATGACGAAGGCCGGTTTCGATATCATTCCAGGCGAGCACCCGATCGTTCCGATCATGCTCGGTGATGCAAAGCTTTCGCAGGTAATGGCAGACAAACTTCTTGCCGAGGGTATTTATGTGATCGGATTCTTTTACCCCGTAGTGCCTAAGGGACAGGCCAGAATACGCGTGCAGGTATCGGCGGCACACACGCGGGAACATCTCGATACAGCGATAAACGCGTTCATCAACGTCGGTAAGGAGCTTGGTATCGTTTCCTAGTATTCACCCGGGGACGTTCAGGTTATGGGAGTATTACCGGATCTCCAGATCGACTATGCAAAAGAGACCGAACGGATCTGCTCGTTTATAGATGCATTCGTCCGGGATCGCGGTGCCGGTGGTATCGTGCTTGGGCTGAGCGGCGGGCTCGACTCCTCGGTAGTGGCGGCGCTCTGTGCCAGGGCTCTCACTCCGGGTCGGGTCTATGCTCTCTTGCTCCCCGAACGAGACAGTTCCCCCGAAAGCGTCGAGGATGCCAAACGGCATGCAACGTTACTCGGTATCGAGCATGATGTCCAGGACCTTACATCCGCACTCTCGGAGCTCAAGTGTTACGAGAGCGGTGCCAGCGACCTGGTGCGGTTCAGGGGCGGAACGCGTGCGGCGGTCAAGCTCTTTCCAAACTTTGCCAGGAAAGGGTTCGTGGCGAATCTCGAGGGCGGTGGGGGAAAACAGTTTCAGGAGTTTCTCGCCTTTCACAGGATCAAGCACCGACTCCGGATGGTCGCGGTGTACCGTGAGGCCGAACGGCGGAACATGGCCGCGGCAAGCTGCGCCAATAGAACGGAGTTCGAAACGGGTTTCTTCGTGCGGTACGGGGACGACGCCGGTGATATCGCACCGATAAAGCACCTTTTCAAGACACAGGTATTCGGCATCGGACGGGAGCTCGGTCTCCCCGAGGAGATACTGAAAAAGAAACCGTCACCTGATCTCTTCGCCGGCATGAAGGACGAAGAGGTGATGGGTATATCATACAGAGAGCTCGATGGTATTTTATTCGGATTGTCGCAGGGATTGACCAACGAGGAGATAATCAAGGGATTCAGTGTACGTTCAAAAACGATCGGGTACGTAAAAGAAATCAAAAAGCACTCCGATCGTCTGAGAACACCGCCCGTCTCGCTGATGGAGTGAAGCGTCACATCACTTTTCGAGGAGGATTGCATGAGCGCTGAGACGATCTCCCAGATCACACAGATCGTTCCATGGATCGGAATCGCCGGTCTCGTCATGGCGGTTATCACGTATTTCGATATCAGGAGAAAACCGGCTGGAGACGAACTGATGCAGAAGATCGCATCGAAGATACATAACGGGGCGTTCGTCTTCCTGAAGCGGGAATACCAAATCATTGCGATATTCATTGTCGTTGTTTTTATCGTTCTGACCTATGCGCTGAGTATCAGGACGGCTATCGCGTTTCTTGCGGGAGCGCTCTGTTCGATGTTTGCCGGACTTCTGGGTATGGAGGCCGCCACTCGGAGCAGCGTACGGGCCTGCCAGGGGGCGAAGGACGGTGGCATTCCCCGGGCGTTGTCGATCGCGTTCAGGGGCGGCTCCGTGATGGGAATCACCGTTGCATCACTCGGCCTCGTCGGGCTCGGATTCTTCTTTCTCTTTACAAAGGAGCCCACGATTATCAATGGATTCGCTATGGGGGCAAGCTCCATAGCCCTCTTCGCACGTGTCGGGGGAGGGGTGTATACGAAGAGTGCCGACGTGGGAGCGGATCTGGTCGGGAAGGTCGAAGCGGGTATACCCGAGGATGATCCCCGTAATCCAGGTGTGATCGCCGACAATGTCGGTGACAACGTGGGAGATACCGCCGGTATGGGGGCGGATCTTTTCGAGAGTTACGTCGGCAGTGTCGTTGCGGCGATAGCGATCGGTGCCGTAATGACGAATCCCGTCAACTGGATGTCCCTGCCGCTCGCCCTCATCGGCATCGGACTGGTTGCTTCGATCATAGGCATCTTCTCGATATCCCTCCTGGAAAGGGTGGGACCCCAATCGGCGCTCCGGTACAGTTTTTATATCAGCGTCGTTCTATTCATTGCTGGCGCCTACTTTGCGATCACCAGGATCGTGGGCATTCTCAATCCCTTCTGGGCGGTGCTCGCCGGTATCATCGCCGGTGTGCTCATAGGCGCAGAGAGTGAATTCTATACATCAGGTTCCCCGATCAGAACGGTTGCCAAATCCAGTGAGACCGGGCCCGCAACGACGATCATCACTGGCCTCGCAGTCGGTTACGAGAGCACCATTCTGCCTATCATAACACTGGCGGCTGCGATCTTCGTCGCCTACCGCTTCAGCGGGCTCTACGGGATCGCCATGTCGGCGGTTGGTATGCTCTCGACGATAGGCATCGTTATGTCGACCGATTCATACGGTCCCATTGCAGACAATGCGGGCGGAATCGCCGAAATGTCCGGTGCCGGACCGGAGATCAGGAAGATCACCGACAAGCTCGACTCGATCGGAAATACCACGGCTGCAGTGGGCAAAGGATTCGCCATCGGCTCTGCGGCACTGACCGCACTCGCACTCTTCAGTGCATACCAGAAGACAGCCCGTCTGGAATCGATCAACCTCACCTCGTCCATGACGGTGATCGGACTATTCCTCGGCGCCTTGATGCCGTTCGTGATTGCATCCCTCACGATAAAGGGTGTCGGAAGGGCCGCGAACAAGATGGTTCTCGAGATACGGCGCCAGTTCCGAGAGATCACCGGTCTCATGGAGGGGAAGGCCGAACCCGACACCGGACGGTGCATCGACATCGTCACGAAATCAGCCCTCAAGGAGATGCTGCTGCCCGGAATCCTCGCAGTGATCGCACCACTGGCGGTCGGCTTCGGACTCGGGGCAGAGGCACTCGGCGGCTTCCTCGCCGGTGCGACCACAACGGGAGTGCTCATGGGCATCTTCATGGCCAATGCAGGAGGAACATGGGATAACAGCAAGAAATGGATCGAGGAGGGCAACCTCGGCGGCAAGGGGACGGAGATTCATGCGGCGGCCGTCGTCGGTGATACGGTCGGGGATCCCCTGAAGGATACCTCAGGGCCGAGCATGAATATCCTGATCAAGCTCATGTCGGTTGTATCCCTTGTATTTGCACCGTTGTTCTTTCGTTGATAATCGTGAATTTCTGGATTCGGGAATAACTTGCGTGAATATTGAAAATAAAATATATTATAAAAACTATCAGCTATTTACCAGGAGGTTAGGATGAATACAAAACAAGTTCTGCTCGTAGCACTGGTGCTATGCGTGTTTTCAGCTGGCATTGTATCAGCCGACGATACTAAAGACGAAAAAATCGCCTGCTCGGTGTGCGGGTATCTCATAACAAAGACAGAGGCCTCGGTCGGAGAGCATGACGGAAAAACCTATTATTTCTGCGAGCCCGGCTGCAAGGCTTTCTTTCTGAAGAATCCGGAAATCGTTGCATCCGGCAAGACGGTCGATCCGGTATGTGGAATGCTCGTCGATCGAGAGAAGGCCATACAGACGGTTCACAAGAACTGGACCATAGACTTCTGTTCCGAAATGTGCCGAGAAAAGTATCTTTCGGAACCGGAGAAGTACGAGCTGAATTACGATGTCGTGGCCCAGGAGGTCAAACCTGTCCGGGAGATGAAGCACAAGACGGAATTCGAAGGACGTCCGTATCACTTCATCAGCGAGAAGAACAAAAAAGAGTTCGTGCGCAATCCGGATGCATATGTCTATGCAGAGTGCCCCATCGGCGGAGAGGTTTTTCTGAGGAAAGACGCCGCCGGAAGCATGACGTACAAGGGGAAGACCTACTACTTTGGATGCAAGGGATGCGAGGCGAAATTCAAGTCAGACCCTGGAAAATATGCAGCAGCCGCACGCAGCACCAAGCACGAGGGGTGTATTCACAAGACGGAAAAAACAAGCTGCCCACATGCAAATAAACAGAAAGAATGCCCCCACGCCAAGAAAAAGAGCGGTTGCCCACATTCCAAGGAAGGCAAGTCCTCCGAAGAGACAGAGAAGAAAAACTGTGAAGGAAAGGGCAAGACCTGTCCTCTCTGAGACTTGCCCGGGCGCGTTAAAAGGGGAAATAGCTATCATCTCCAAGATTTCCCCGGGTGAAGTACATAGTAAAACCCCGGACCATCCGATCCGGGGTTTTTCTCTTTTTATACAGGTGCTTTTTCGCTATCATCGAAGTGGTTGGACTACGTCCCGGCGAGCGATTTGTTAGTACAAAGGGGCGGTAATGGCTCTCTCGATAGGGATTATCGGTCTTCCGAATGTCGGAAAATCGACCTTACTCAATGCGCTTTCGAACGCCGATGCCGAGGCCTCGAATTACCCCTTCTGTACGATTGATTGCAACCAGGGTGTGGTGGCGGTTCCGGATGAGCGCCTCGAAAAGCTCCAGAGTATACTCGAGCCGAAGGAGACCATTCCGGCCACCGTGACGTTCATCGATATCGCCGGGCTCGTAGAAGGTGCGAGCCACGGCGAGGGTCTGGGTAACAAATTTCTCCATCATGTCCGCGAAGCGAATGTTCTCGCACATGTTCTCCGGTGCTTCCAGGACGAGAATGTCGCACACGTGCACGGCGCATTCGATCCCGTGAACGACCTCGAAATCGTTGAGACGGAACTCTTCCTTGCCGATCTCGAAAGAATCGAGCACTTCCTTGAGAAGGAGCGGCACCACGCAAAGGCGGTGAAGAAAGGCGAGCGAAGGGAGCTCGATTTCCTGGAGAAACTGCGTGATGTCATATCCCGGGGCGAACGCATCGGTCTGGCCGAAAAGACCGACTATCAGGAATGGATCATCAACGATCTTCGGCTTCTCACCATGAAGCCGAGAATGCTCGTTTTGAATACAGGGGAGGAAGATCCGCGGGGAGAATCGGGTTTGTGCATGCGTGTGAAGCAGCATTTCGGCGTGGAGAACACCTTTGTCGTATCTGCGAAGATCGAGGCGGAGATTGCGGAGCTACCGGGTGACGAGAGAGATATATTCATGCGGGAAATGGGAATCGAAAAGGGAGCGAAGGAAAGGTTCATCGAGAAGAGCCACGATCTCCTCGGTTTGATTCGATTCTATACAACGGCCCATGACAAGCTCCAGGCATGGTCCTTGCCCCGAGGAACGACCGCTCCGAGGGCTGCGGGAATGATTCACAGCGATATGGAAAAAGGATTCATACGTGCAGAAGTTATGGGCTACGAAGATCTCGTCTCATTCGGCTCCCGTGCCGAGGTTCAGCATCACGGGCTACTGAGAACGGAAGGACACAACTACGTGATTCAGGATGGTGATGTCGTTCATATTCTCTTTAATCCGTAACCACAGGGAATCGCTTGCGGCCGAACGTACCCTGCTCGATATATCGTATACATATCCAGGGACGGAGTAGACATGGATGATAACAGAAAACCCGAGCGGGGACACGAGACACTCGATCATACTGCCGATATGGGGCTCCGCGGCTGGGGCCCCGGCATACCGGAGGCCTTCGAGGAGATCGCCTTGGCGATGTTCGAGCTGATCGCCGAACCCGGGTACGAGGCAGGCACGTACGAAACGTCTATCCGGTGTCAGGGACGAGATCTGGATGAGCTGCTCGTCGAGTTTCTCAATACGCTGCTTGCACAAGCCGATATCGACGACGTTGTATACCGGTCTGTTAATATATCGGGAGTGAAGCACGGAGGCGAAACGTGGGAGATGGATGCGGTCGCATTCGGAACACCGAGAGAGCTGGCAAAGGAATACCTGCGGGCCGAGGTCAAGGCCGCAACCTATTGCGGCGTGCTGGTCGAAGAAACAGATACGGGCATGTGGGAAACCCGTTGTGTTGTTGATTTGTAAGCGTATTTCGAATGTACTGTATGTTGTCGCATGAATCCGGGCTGGCCGGACGTGAGAGGGGTGTGGAGTAATCATGGGATCGGTAAAATTAGAGAAGGTACATGACTGTCTCTGGGAGATACCGAAAGAGGATGCGATGCAGGTACCCGGCCGCATCTATGCCGATCAACGTTCCATCGATTTCCTCCGGGAGGAAGGAAAGGCGAAGCAATGGGACGCACTGGTGCAGGTGCGAAATGTGGCATGTCTGCCCGGTATACAGCAGGCCTCCCTGGCGATGGCCGATATCCATCCAGGCTACGGTTTTCCGATCGGCGGCGTCGGTGCATTTGATTTAGAGACAGGTGTCGTGACGATCGCAGGTGTTGGTTTCGATATCAACTGTGGTGTCAGGACGATGGTCGTCGATATAGCCAGGGATGAAATTGAACGACGGAAGAAGGAGCTTGCGAACGCCCTCTTCGAGACGGTCCCTGCGGGACTGGGCTCGACCGGATCGCTCAAGCTTTCGAAGAAGGAGATCGATCATGTCCTCCGAGAGGGAGCACGGTTCTCGCTCGAGCGGGGGTACGGTATCCCGGAGGATCTCCAGTTTGTTGAGGAGGAAGGCTCTGTCGATGGTGCCGATCCGGATTGCGTCAGCATGCATGCCAAGGAGCGGCAGTTCAAACAGGTCGGTACACTCGGATCGGGTAATCACTACCTGGAGGTCCAATACGTCGAAGAGATATTCGATGAGGAGGCGGCGGCAGCCTTCGGCCTGGATCGGGATCAAGTGGTGGTGAGCATCCATACCGGCAGCCGTGCGCTCGGCCATCAGATCGGGACCGACTACCTGAAAGTGCTGCGCAGGGCGAGTGAGAAGTATCACATTCCGATTCTGGAGGCTGAACTCGTTGCGGCGCCGATCAAGAGCCCGGAGGGCGAACGGTACATTGCCGCAGTTAAGGCCGGTATCAACTGCGCCTTCGCAAACAGGCAGGCAATCGGAGGTCTCGTGCGGAAGGCGTTTCATCGGATCTTTGCGATTAAGGATGAGGAGATTCACACGTTGTACGAGGTCGGTCACAACAATCTGAAGTTCGAGCGACATACGGTGAACGGAATGGAGAAAGAGCTTCTCATTCACCGTAAGGGTGCGACGCGGGCATTCGGTCCCGGACGCCCAGAGGTACCCCAACGATACAGGGAGGTGGGGCATCCCGTCCTGGTGGGCGGTACCATGGGTACGGCGTCCTATGTACTGGTCGGAACGGAACGCGGTATGGAGGAGACATTCGGGAGTGCCGTTCACGGGGCCGGTCGCCTGAAGTCCCGCAAACGTGCGCTCAGAGAGTACCGTGGAGAGAGGATAATCGGCGATCTGTCAAAGCAGGGGATTCTCGTTAAGGTGCACAGTAAACGGGGTGCGGCCGAGGAGGCACCCGGCGCATATAAAGACGTCGATCACGTTGTTTCGATCATGGAGGGAGCCGGGGTAAACAAACGGGTAGTCCGCCTCAGGCCATTGATCTGTGTGAAGGGATGATGGGATCAGGTATCGATCATACCGCTTCCTGCTCTTCACCGCCGATACGCGGTTTCCACTCCTGCTCCCATGCGGGATCGGCGTACTTTCTGTACTCTTCCGAGTACTGATCGAGATCATCAGCGAACTCGGTGATGATCTGGTCTGCGCCCTCACAGGTCGGATAGGCATTGAACTCCTTGACAACCTTCCTGAGAATCTCGGGGCTGTCGATTATCATGCATGGAGTCAGAAGGTTCTCACGGTATGGCTGGTACGCCCTGATCGCCCTCATGAAGGGCGAATTGATGGCCTCCTTGAGCGGCTTATCCTTTATGTTATCGACGGCGAAGTGGCAAAAGACGCATGGTTCGACGGCGCCGGTCGAAGTGATATGCAGGTATTCCTTGCCTCCGGCGATACAACCATGGACGTACGGCCCGTCGTTCCAGAAATCGCCGATAAATACGGGGCGGGAGTCGCGTATCTCCTTTATCTTGCGTCTGAGATTATCCCGTTGCTCCGGTGTCGGCATGATGTCGAAGACCGGATGCCGCCCGATCGGAATATACTGGAAATACCATATTACCATGGCACCCTTCTCGAGTATCATGTCGACGAAATCGTACGTAGCAATGGTCTCGATGTTCTCACGGGTCTCTGTCACCGAGGCGCCGAACACCATGCCACGTTCCTTCATGAGCTCCATCGCCCGCACGATCTTGTCGAAGGTACCCTTACCGCGCCGCTCATCGGTCTCTTTCTCGAAGCCCTCGGCACTCACCATCGGTGCGACGTTACCGAGCTCCGCCAGACGGTCTGCGACCTTCTCGTTGATCATGGTGCCGTTTGTGTAGACCTGAAAGTACATATCGTTATGCTTTTCCCAGATATCGAATATATCCTTGCGCATGAAGACCTCACCGCCGCTCATCACATTGAAATACATCCCCAGCTCTTTACATTCGGTGAGTATGCGGTCAATGAGTTTGAATGGCAGTCCCTCGTCCTGCTTGTAATCACCCGCGTAGCAACCGGGGCACTTGAGATTGCAGCGCATCGTCGGGCTTATAACAACGAACTGCGGTGGCTGAAATCCCTCCTCTTTCAATATCCTCTTACGCGTATCGATACCGTCGAGGAAGGCGTTGATAAAAAGATTTTTGATCAGCCGATTCCTGCAAACCGGTGATAGACGGTTCAATACATCCTTGATCAATATAGCTGCCGGATGGCCTTCCTCGAACAGATTGCGGAGGTTACGGGCATTCTGTTTGTACTCCGGATCGTGCGTCATCATCTCACCGATCGAGATCATACGGATGACGTTCTTCATGGAGAATTTCGGTAGCAGGGTCATGATTTCCCTGATCATCATCTCCTTGGAGCGCTGCTTCGCTTTATCAAGAAAACCCATCGGCGCTAACCTCCCTTCGATTCAACGAAGTCTGATTTCATTCTATGAATCGTCGTCGAGCGGTTCCCATTCCGCAGTACTTTCTATCATTATGCGGCATTTTCCCGTTGTTGTCCATTTCGTATCGTAATTGTATCCCCAGCCGAGATACGAGGAATCTCCACCCGATTCCGTCGTAATGAGGAACCTATTCGATATTCCGCCGAACGCCGATCCCTGATCGGCGGGAAGCTTCTTGTCCCCGGCATTCGCATCGACGGGCACCCAACCGTAGTTCGGCAGATAGATCTCGCACCACCGGTGAAAGACATCATCGTAGCTCGCATCGTCACCCCGGACGACCAACGATCCGACATACCGTGCCGGCACACCGGCGGCACGACACAGGGCGATGTAACTGAAAGAGTATTCAGAGCACGAGCCGTTCCCTCGTTTCAGCACGGTCGGAGCGGTATTCCAGCCTCCCGCCAGTTTATATTCCATGTTGGCGATGAGATACTGAAATAGCTTCCGGGCCTTCCAGTATAGGTTCGTCTCTTCACCTACTACCTGGGTAACCAGTTTCTGTATATACGAGTTGTTGATATCGTATTTGCTCCCGTCGGCCAGGTACAATTGTTTAATCTTTTTCGGTATCTCGGTACCGACTTCATCGGGGTAGATGAAGTAGCGGATCGCAAAGGATTCGATCTCAACCTGCATCGAGACTTCGAACTTATCGGCGGGTTCGAGATCTTCGTAGTGAAACACTGCGATCGACTGGTCCCATTGATCTTTTTTCCGGTCGGTCGGCTCAGGCGTGAAACGCACGTCCGATATGAGTTTCTGACTCGGCCGCCCGGATGGGATCGCGTAGTAGATATCGAGCGTCGACGCCTGACCGGTTCCCGTAACGACACCGGCCGTAGTGAAATCGACGAGGGCCCTGCGTTTCTTGCTCGTTCTGTAGAATTCCCCGTCCTTC
Organism: bacterium; assembly: GCA_020350885.1. Lineage (GTDB taxonomy): Bacteria > Krumholzibacteriota > Krumholzibacteriia > Krumholzibacteriales > Krumholzibacteriaceae. The sequence continues at coordinate 3,354,585 of CP070727.1, forward strand.
ACCACGATTGTGTATACCGTATCATGCTGGTAATCGGTGTTTATCAGGTGATCGCCATTCCATGCGAGTCCCCACGTGAACGGGCCGGGTGCATCGAGTATCATCACCACGTGCCCGATCTTAGGATCGATCATGTAGATGCAATCACGGATGCGATCCGAGCACCAGAGATAGGTACCGTCGAAGGTGATACCCCGCGGATCGACGGCCGGAGAGGGGAATGAGATGATCGTGGTACCATCACCCGAATCGATCTTCAGGATCTTGTCCAGACGGTTATCGCAGATCCAGAGGTAGGCTCCGTCCCAGGCGATTCCCGTAGGGCTGGGTCCAGGGGCTTCCAGGGTCCTCACAGTCATACTTTTCTTCACATCTGTCGCGTAGATCCTGCCATCGGCGGGGTCTGTGCTCCAGAGGAGGTCTCCATCCCAGGCGAGACCCGACGGAAAGTATCCCGGAGATTCGATTGTTCCGGCGATCTCTCCGTTTTCCGGGTCCAACTTGTAGAAGAGATCGGTCTTCCTGTCAGCGATCCACAGATACTTGCCGTCCCAGGCGACGCCCGTCGGATTGTTGATCGGGAGCTGGAGTTTACGGGAAATATCACCAGGTGCGGCAAGGGCGGACGAAGTGACAAGGAGTATTACAATAAACGGGACTAGCCTCCTCATACACGCTCCTCTGGGTTTGAAACCGGTTTACCTGAGCCGAGTGTGAACGGCAGGCAGAATCTCCCTCACTGGAATTTAATTGGAGAGTATTTTAAGTGAATCCCCGGTCGAAGGTCAATACGTTTTAAGTAAAATATCTTAGATATCTTTATAACTCAGAAGCAAACACAATGCCTTCGTCCCGGCTGTGTACCCGACACGGACGGCGGCGGCTATAGCGTCTCTGTAGCCCTCTTATATTTAATAGCTTGCAATACTCCGGCCAGGTGGTAGATTGATAGTAATGGTTCTACCGGAATCCCGATATACGAATCGTGCGAATCCTCTCGTTCATATCTTACGGGGTGGTGCCGGAGCCCTCCCCATCCTGATGCTACCCATGATTATTATCTTCTTTGTGCTAGCAGTTCATAATCTCAACGCCGCCGGTCGTGAGGCCACTGATCTCGGACGAGTGGTCCGGGCCACCGATGGCATGGTCGTCACTGCAAGCCCTCATGCAAGCATCGCCGGGCAGGAGATACTCTCCCGGGGGGGGAATGCCGTAGATGCGGCCGTGGCTGTGGGATTTGCCCTTGCCGTAACATACCCCGCTGCCGGAAATATCGGCGGGGGCGGCTTCATGCTAATCCATTTACAGGGCGGGGAAACAGAGCTTATCGATTATCGCGAGACGGCACCGTTCAGTGCTTCGAGGGACATGTATCTGGATGATGAGGGTATGGTTATACCGAACGAAAGCACCCTCGGGCACCGTTCATGCGGTGTTCCTGGATCGGTATCGGGTCTGTATTTGGCCCATGTGCTCTACGGTTCCGTGGACTGGGAGGAGCTACTGCAACCTGCTATCGATCTCGCAAGGGATGGATTCATCGTTGATGATCATCTTGCCCGATCGCTGCGAAGGCTGCAGAAATACGTCGACCATTTCCGGGGCCTCAGGAAATATATGCGGGATGACGTGACTACCCTCGAGGCGGGGGATCTGCTCGTACAACCGTTGCTTGCCAAGACCCTCGAGCGTATTGCCGAATCAGGTCCGGACGGATTCTACTTCGGTGAGACGGCGGACTGTATCGTGAAAGAGATGAAGCGGGGAAGAGGACTCATAACGCACATCGACCTAGAGAGCTACGAGGCAATGACCCGTTTACCGCTTAGACAGAATTACCGAGGATACGAGATTATCTCGGCCCCTCCGCCGAGCTCCGGCGGTGCTATCCTGATCGAGATTCTGAATATTCTCGAAGGATACGATCTTCGGAAGGACGGTTACCGTTCCGAGGAGACAATCGCGCATATCGTAGAGGCCCAACGGCGGGCATATGCGGATCGTGCCCAGTACTACGGCGATCCCGACTATACCTCCATTTCGCTCTCCGTCTTGCTTTCAAAGAATTACGCAAAATTCCTTCGTTCCGGCATCGGAGACCTCGCCACTCCGTCTGAGGATTGTAACGGCGGTGGATTGGAAAGGTACGAGAGCGAAGAAACAACGCATTACTCAATCATCGATCCACACGGTAACGCCGTGGCAACGACGACCACATTGAATGGGGCCTACGGATCGAAGGTTGTCGTGGATGGATGCGGTTTCCTTCTCAACAATGAAATGGACGACTTCGCCATAAAACCGGGAGCACCCAATATGTACGGTCTGACAGGCGGGCAGGCAAACGAGATAGCTCCAGCGAAACGGATGCTCAGCTCGATGGCCCCGACCATCGTGTTGAAAGAGGATTCGATATTTTCCATCCTGGGCACTCCGGGTGGGCCGACAATCATAACGACGGTAGCGCAGATCTTACTCAATATCATAGACTTCGGCATGTCGATCGAGGAGGCAGTCGCCCAAAAGCGTTTTCATCACCAATGGCTACCCGATTCTATTTTCTATGAAAAAGGTTGCTTTTCAGATATACTCATTACTGTACTTGAAAAACGGGGATACCGGTTCAAGATGCGTTCTTCCCCGATCGGTGATGCGCAGGTGATAGTCGTGGGGGATTCACTCATAACCGGTGTTTCGGATCCAAGGGGTGGTGGCTGTGCGGCGGGGTTGGGTATTATAGAATCGAGTGATCATTGAAAGGAGAGGCGAAATGTGTGCCAGAAAGCCAATGACACTACTACTGCTTGCGGTCGTGCTACTTCTCATTCCGTATACCGCTAATGCCATCGAGGAGTTGCTCGATCCGATCATCCTCCAGGAGGCGTTCTGCAGGTTTCCGTTCGTCCGCATCGTACCGATCGACGGGGGTGAGGCATGGGGAGTGCTGTACGCCGATGCGTATGGAAAGCTCCATCTCATGAGGTCCACCGAGCGGGGATGGAAGCTTGAATGGCAGTTGGCAAATCTCGGATCGAAGATCCGTAAGTTTTTCCTCGTTGATATCGATGGTGACGATACCTCGGAAATCATCATAGCGACCTTCAACGGACGTATACTGATCTACAGCTCGAATGATTACACGAACCTGTGGGAGAATCTCGAAGACAACTTTACACAAATTGCTACAATGGAGATCGAGAATATAGATACGGACCCACAGCCGGAGTTCGTCGTGCTCGCCGACAATCATATCTATGTCTTTGATGCCCTCACCAAGAGTCGTGAATGGATCAGCGATCGGGAGTTCGAGGCCAACGAGATGATCATCGAGAATATCGACAAGGACGATCAACTCGAGATCATACTCAATACCGGTATTGTAATAGATACGAAGTTCTTTAATATAGAATACTCTTGGGATCAGCCATTCGGAGAACGGATCATGGTTTTCGACATGAATAACGATGGCTATCCAGAAATCATAGGTGAGTTTTCTGATTACTCGCTTCGTATATTCGATATCTATGCTCAGAGAGAGGTATGGTAGGGGATATGGCGATTTACGGAAAGGTATTGAGGATCTTTGATGAGACATCTCTTCTCGTGAATCTCGGCAAGAAGGATGGGCTGAAGCGTGGAGACATGGTTGTAGTCGTCGAGAAAGGTGAGGAAGTCAAGGATCCCGATTCAGGTGAATCACTGGGTGAATTCGAATTGATCAAGGCAGAGCTCATCGCTGTCGATGTGCAGGAACGTCTCAGCATCCTCAGAACCGAGCCGGGAAAGAGTGTTTCGGCGAACCTTCCACTCAGCGCCCAGATGGTGCAGCATTCGGTAAAGGACTCCGGCTCACTGGAACGAATGTCGATTGCACCGGGTGAGATGTCAGGTATCCCAACAACGTCTCCAACCCGGACCGGCGATCTCGTACGGCTTCTCGAATAGGATCCTCCAGCGGCCTCATTCGAATATCAAAATGCCCAAGGCCCGCAGTATGTACATATATGTAAATTTTTATTAAATAGTAAGTTGCGATGAAAATTTCCGAAATAATACTTTTCAAAAAGGAACGATAATGGTATAATGCGCCCCCTGAGGTAGTAAGAGTATCCAAAACATAGCAATAGAGAGGGGGCGGACATTGAGTAATAAGCTTAAATTCATTTCAGTTAGCGTCTTCATTCTCATCTTCGGAGTGTCGATGGTTTCCGGGATCAACTTCAGAACGGAAACCTTTTCTTTACTCGGCACCGGATCCCTGATGGAGAGCCCTGCGTACTTCTTGGGCGACATCATAGGCGGCACCCTGTTCCCGGGGACCTTCTGGATCCTCTTCGATGACAGTACGTGGCCAACGGACGATCCCGGCACGCCTGAAAACGAGCGTTGGGATTACATCTTTAGTCATTACTTCATTTACGACGACACGCCTGAAAACGAAGGCTGGGATGGTCACTTTCCGCCCACGGGTTCGGGTGAGCCGAATCCAACCTGGCGATTCTATACCGTCGCAGGGGACACCGTTGGTGGAACCACGGCAGGTTTCACAATCACGATCCGTGATTTCAACGGCAACGGAATCCTCGAAGAAAACGAATACGCGTCCAAGGTAATCTCCTCGAACATCATAGCCTGGATTAACTTCAGCGGCGGTTGCTTCAACAACTGGTGCGGAATGGGAAGCCTGTCCGGCACCCTCGATGTTGTGGATGCAGAGACATGGGAAGAGGAATTGTACGTTCCATCTGCTGAGTCGGCTTCTGGTCTGCTGAATCTCAGAGACGACGGCTGTCAGCTCGGCGTTAAGCCTGCATCATGGGGCGAGATCAAATCTTTCTACAAGAACTGATAGCATTGAAGCCGAAAGGATGTGATCGATGATGAAATACATAAGGAAATACCTCTTCCTGGCACTGATCCTCATCGTACTACCATGTAGTGTTGCCGCTCAGGACTGGCCCGACACGCTTTTCTTGGAGTTCGACTTCGAGGGATTCGGGAATCTTGTGCTGGATTCACCCCCGATCTATGCAGGTGATATCACCGGTGGAGATTGGCGGGTGTTCCCGGATGGAACCTGGTGGCTCCAGATAGACGACTCCGAATGGCCACCGACTTCAGATCCGAACGCACGCTGGGATCATATCTTCAACACATACTTTATCCATGATCCTGGCTCTTTCAGCTGGACAGCAACTTTCGATAATACGACCCTACCGACGAAACCCACATGGGAGATACAACATCCCGTTAACGGTACCATGGGGGGAACTGCGATTATTGTCATAACCTTCTCTGACTGGGACATTGACGGCATACTCGATCCGGAAGAGCGCACGTTCGGTGTGTTTTCCGGTACGTTGCTCGTCATGAAGTTCGGTACCGGCAATTTCTCCAAGTACTGCGGGGATGGCTCCTACAACGGCTCGTTACAGAATGCCGATCCGATCAATTTTGCCGATGATTATGTAACCGGGCACTGCCTGCTCGATCTCATCGACTGTAGTATTGGAAACGACGAGACGAGCTGGAGCGCACTAAAAACAAGATTCAAATAGGGATCATCGTGGCTGGAATCCGATTGTCAGCCGCACCCACATCGATGTGGGAACCCCCTTCTCTAATCCCGGGCTGAATCGGATCTTCCGTGCGGCACTGATCGCAATCCTGTTGAGTATTTGCTGGGGAAGTCCTCGAGACAGTTTTACCTCGATGACTTCCCCCTTTTCATTCACATAGAGCAAGAGTTCCACTTTTCCATCGGCCTGTGTGTCTAGTCCCTCTGGGTATTTCGGCCACGGTATGAAAAGCGGTTTCGGTTCGACGGTACTTCTTCGCTGCCCCTTCCTTCCCGGACTGCCGCCGCTGCTTTTCCTGTCTATCGGCATTAACTCGGTCGATGGTTCACCGAGCTCGTCGAGGAACATTTCACCGGTCTCGACTTCCTCGATTATTATGATCTTTTTTACCTCGGTGGTTGTTTCTTGATCGTCCGGCAGGGGAACAAGGGAAAAGGGATCGTTCCACGAGGGTGTAAACGATTCACCCTTGTCCCCGATGACATCGTGTTCGAAGACCTTCAGATAGTCCGTCTTGAATAATGCAAAGAAGGCAATATGGGCGGCCACCGCAATAATAATGATAACGATCCAATCCTTTCTGCGACTTCTGATTTTCGGCGTAGTCCGTGAGCCGTCATACATGGCGCATCACCGGGCTCGGTCTCATATCGCTGGTTTCGTGTATGGAAAAAACATACTTTTCATATCCCCTTTATTAGTATAGAATTTCTCCGGTCGCCGCGCAAGCACGACCAAAAGGGGGGTATAGACGTTGATCTCAATCGCCAAGAGCGATCTGACGGTTCCGAATACATTGACCTGTATCCGTATCATCATGGCGATCGCTGCCGGATTTTTCTTCGTCCAGCATCGGCATGAGGCGATCGCCGCATCACTCTGCATATCGGCATCGTTACTCGATTACTTCGATGGCTGGTATGCTCGTAAATTTCACCAGACGACACGGCTCGGTGCACATCTCGATCCATTCGCCGACAAGGTACTTATATGCGTTATGTTCATCACGCTCAGTTACACTCTGCGCTGGAGGTGGTTCTCGCTTTTTGTATGTATCATCCTCGTGAGAGAGGTCATCATCACGGGATACCGCATATATATACGGAGACGGTCGGGAAAGTTCATACCGGCGAGTATGCTGGGAAAGATCAAGACCCTGATTCAGTGTATCGTCGGCGGTCTATTACTCTTCTACATATTTGTCTATCCAGAAAAAATGCCGACAAACGTGGGATTGATATTCGTGCTCATGGTTTTCACATCATTTGTAACAATCGATTCGGGTCTGCGATATCTCCTGCCGACATGTGCAGATGGTAAACGACGGTCCGCGCTGGAACGGCTGTACCAATTTGTTTTGGGAATACGTGCAAGGGAGGTTTGATGAATGGATATATACGATGCGATCAAAAATCGAACGAGTGTCAGGGCGTATAGTTCGAAACCTGTGGAGCGGGAGAAACTCGAACGAATTCTCGACGCGGCCCGCCTTGCCCCATCCGGCAAGAATGGACAGCCGTGGATTTTCATCGTGATCACAGATGGGGAAACGAGAAAGAAACTCGTTCCGGCATGCAAGGGGCAGAAATTTATCGGGGACGCTCCGATAATTATAGTTGCGTGCGGGAGGGAAGAATATGCATATAAAAAGATGGGAGGGTATTGGAACAGTCTCCCCGTCGATATCGGTATTTCGTTCGAGCACCTCATGCTTGCGGCAGAATCAGAAGGGCTCGGAACATGCTGGATCGGGGCTTTTATAGAGGAGGAGGTCAGGAAGGTCCTCGAAGTACCGGAGGCAGTGAAGATCGTGGCGTTGACACCGGTAGGGTATCCAGCCACTGATAAGATTCACCGGGAACGTAAGAGCCTCGAAGAAATCGTAATGTACGAGAAATGGGAAGAAAAGGCATAAGATCGATTGTAAAGATAGGTCTAATCTTGCTTGTGGTAGGCACTTTTGTATCCGCACAGCAGGTTTCCTCCGAGACCATATTCGAACAAAAGGACACCGATCTCAAACTCCATCGACTCACCATCGCACAACCGGCCTGTGCTCCGGAGCACACGGTTTCGTTTATCTCATTCCGGTCAGATACGGTCGAGACGTATGACATCGAAATCGAGGAGGATAAAGGTAAGAGCCTCTACAAGGAAATCGCCGTCTTTGTGATCGTAGCTGCAATGGTGGGGTACATGATTATTACGTTGATCGGATCGGATGAAGAGCAGACGGGATCGGACAACGGCGGGAAACCTGGCCCGCTGGCAGCTTCAATCGAGTATTCTATTCCCATTGGCCCGTAATGAGAAAGATTCGATTCTCGGAGGCAACCTGACCGCTGACCTGATCTTCGACCGTAAGAACCAGTTCATACCGTCCCTGTTCAAGCTTTGATATATCTATCTGTAGTCTATCATCCGCGACACTCTCATTGATACTTTGCTCGAGCGTGCTTGTTATGTATGGAGATTCCTCTTCCGTTCCGCCCTTGATGCCTCGCCAGATATAGGCGAATGTTCTTCGTATTCCCTTCTTATCCTCAGGGCTCTCTTGGGGATTCTTGATCGTGTAGGTCAGACGGTATCGAGCCTGGTTGTTTTCATTCCGCCTCAGGTTGTAGATCTGGTAAGCGAGACAGAGCGTACTTCCATTCGGATAGACCGGCATGGGATCGAGGATATCGGTACATCCACCATTCGCGTCTGCCAGTGTCAGCTTGATGCTGCTCAACTTGAGGGATCTACCGTGTAGATCGCTGATTTCGAAAAATTGCCGCCATGTACCTTTCCGTTTCAGATCCTCGTTCCTAACCTCGATGATGCATGTCGATCCGAGGGGACGAGGCAAGACCTCGAACCAGAAGTTGCTGACCAAAAAACGTTCTCCCAGTCGAGAGATTGTTTTCAGAGTATCTGATTCGAACGGGAAGAAATCATGAGAGAGACGTGTCCAATCAGGGTCGAAAAAGGTTAAATGAAGTTGCCAATCGCCTCTGGTCTGCTTGATGCTCGTGTCAGGAATGGCCAGGGAGAATTCGAGACGTGTTCGTTCTTCACTTCCACGCAATTGAGCCGTTTCCACCTTGATAGGGAGAGGGAAATATTTAACAGGGTACTCGTAGCTCTGCGGGATATTGTTCATTAGAGAGACCGTTCGTTCACCGTACGATCTGTCCGTTATAGGTATATGGAAATCACCGTTCAGGAACTCGTCATGGAAAAAGAGGTTGAAGGAGAAATTCGGCAGATCGTAGTGCCATACGAGCCACGGTCCGACCTGTCCACCACCCAGATCGTAGGCCTTCTTATGCGGAAGCCCGTAGCTAATGATCGCTTTTCCACGATCCGTCCTATCACCCCTCAGGCCGAGTCGGTTATTGGTGAGGAGCTCCTGGGCGAGAAAGACCCGTTTGTAGTGCTCGAGTAGCCGTTCGTTAATTTCGGTTGCGGGTGTAGGGTCGTTTTCCGCCCAGAACCGTTTATTCCATTTCAACTTAACCTCGTCGGTCGAGCTCTGATACAACTCTCTGTCATCGGGGGAGAGGAGGATCGCTATATCCTCATACGCACCGATTTCATCGGTAGACATGATCCCGAAGGCCGTTTGATACGCTTCCCGGGCCTTGTCGAACTCCTTTAGGTAGATATGGATCGTTCCCAGAAGCAAATGGGCCCTCACGTTTTCCGGATAGTAAATGAGCGCCTTATCGGCGTATTTCTTGCCCGTTCTGAACATCTTCCTGAAAAGATGGAGAAATCCGAGACGGATGAGGAGCTCCTCGTGCTTGCGGTCGAGCCGATATGCCTTTTGATAGTGGCGTATCGCCTTCCTGAGATGCTCGGGGAAACACATCATCTTCAGATATTCTGTCTGTTCCATGGAACCGAGCTGGTACCATGCCTCGAAAGACTTCGGCGAAAGCTTGGTGGCATGCTCGAAGCACGCCGCTGCATCACCGTAAAACTGCCGGGCCCGCAGTGTGAGCCCCTTTTCGATGTAGTTTCTTGGATCCCTTGGATTCAGCTCGATCGCCTTTTCTATCTCGGTCATCGATCTGAGACGTGATTCGGGTGTTCCCGCAAGACGGTATTTGACAGCGAGCTCCCTGTGAAGGTCTGCGTTTTTGTAATCCTCTCTGATTTTTTCTTTTAGCTCGGCTATCGCCTCCCAGACGTTCTCACGTTCCTCAGAAGTAATGGGTTGAATAAAATCGTCTTCGAGCGCCTGCTTCTTAGCGCATGAGATCAAGCACACTGTCAGAAGAACAACAGCGAGAAGGTGTTCGGGACGCCTACCCAACCGGAATCACCACCTCAGTCTACATTGGAATAGTAATTCACTATTACGATACGACACGGTCCCGCAAAGATCAACCTCGATATTACGGTGTAGATCAGGCCGTTAAACGATGTGACACAGGCGTTAAGGAACGTTCCTTGCACGGAATGCCTACGTTAACTGTGTCTTGATCGGTATGTTGTCAAAGGGCTACTATGGAACAGGCTTTACTCGAAGCACTTCCCATCGAATTTCAGCGATTCAAGGAAGTTACGACGAGCCTCGCTAACATGTTGTTTAAGCGCCGTTTATTTCCGCCGAGCTATCCCTTGGTCGAGAAGGCTCTGGGTGAGGCATACTCGCATCTTAATGTCATCTTGCACCGAAAAAACTCGGTTAAGTTCAAGATTACCAATACGTTCATAAATTATTTCAACTTCCAGATCAAACTCAATGAAAGCAAGGACCGGGAGATCAACCTCTTCCGTGAAACCTGCAACAGATTGGCAATCGGCGAGTTGGAGTTTTTTCATGGGATCACGAAAGACGAACTGGGTGCTCTGGCCGATATTCTCGTCGGTTCCATATCGGATGACAAATCGATCGATGTTGCCGGCGCATGGATGATGATTGAGCACGTCAAGATTCGACATCGCACCGGGATAGAGTCCAATGGGGAGGATCAGAAGAGACGCGTTGCCTCACAGCAGCGTGACAGCAGGAAGACGGTAAAGAAAACCGTGCAGGTGGGTGTTGAGAAAACAAAAGAGAAAACACTTGCAGTGTATAAAGCGAAGAGCAAGATGGGTGAGATCGTCTCCGGTGTGCTCGATCGCATGGAGAAGATTCAGTCGAACGCCGGCAGGAAGGCGGGAAAAAAGATACTCGAATTGATCGAGATGGAAGGAGGAAACGCCTCAACGATCCTCCTGCTGAGCAGTCTTCGGAACTATGATGAATACACCTTTCTGCATTCGGTGAATGTAGCAGTCATCACCACAGCCATGAGTAAATTTTTCGGATATCCTGAAGAGACGATCAACAGGATAGGCATAGCTGCACTGATGCACGACATAGGGAAGCTGTATGTCTCACACGAGATCATCCATAAAACCGGACAGCTCACCCCTCTGGAGTGGCAAGTCATGAAGAGGCATCCGATCGATGGTGAGCGTATCCTCCGTGAGGAGAGGGTCGATGATCTTAGCCGTCTTGTCGCCTACGAGCATCACATGCGTTACGATCTAAAGGGGTATCCGATACCGAAAGAGGAAGATTACATATTGAAGGATGCCAGTCACCTAGTCAGGATAGCCGATAGTTACGATGCCCTGACAACAAAGCGTGCGTATCGCAGACAGATCGGTCCGTATGAAGCGATCAAGCTCATGTCACGTTCGAGTGGCACCGAATTCCATCCGGGCCTCTTCGATAGCTTTTTACACG
>CP070727.1:3365994-3393664 GCA_020350885.1 bacterium
ACCTGAATCCCATATCTTTTAGGGATTGTCTGATTTCTGCCGACGGCTTGGATTCAAATTTAATCCAAACCCATCGACCGACTACTCTTGCCGGAAGTTTCTGCTCTTTGCAGAATTCCAGGACATCAATAATTGACTTGCTTTTCGGTTTGTTTTCTGTTAGATTTGCCATTGTCAAAACCAACTCCAAACGAACACCTTCTGGCAAGGAGGATGTCGTATGTGCGGTTCTTTGATTTTGAATCGACTTACGAGGGGGCTTGCGGGTTCAAAGCGTTTGAGTGAGGAGAGTATAAAGGGTGATGTATCCTTGAAACGCTCATACTGGCTGTTCGCTTTGATCCTTCTCGTCATTTCGCTGCTGTACTCCTGCGGCGATGATGGAACGCCGACCGAGCCACCTGTGAAATACGGGTGGAGCACCATGTCCAGCGGGACAGGTCTTAATATCTACGGACTCTGGGGCACTTCCGACAGCAACGTTTATGCTGTCGGTAGCGAAGGGGCTATTCTCCACTATGACGGTTCTTCATGGACGGAGGTGGCCTATGCCGGCAAACCCAGTGTTGCACTCAGGAGGATCTGGGGGGTAGCGAATGATACGATATTCGTGGTGGGGGACTATCGGCATATCATCCGTTATAACGGCACAACGTGGACCGTGTCGCAATATCCCGCTACAGACGAAGTTCCAGCGGATGCGCACTTCAGGGATGTCTGGGGCACTTCGGGATCTAATGTCTATATCGTCGGTTCCCAAGGTGTCACACTCCACTATGACGGCTCAGACTGGGACGAGATGCCTAATCCTGTGGGCACCACATTGCTGACGGGCGTGTGGGGATCATCTCCCGACGTTGTACTAGCCTGCGGAGCTAACGGGACATTTCTGCTAAAAACTCCTGGAGAGGACTGGGATATAATAGTTGATACTATGACAGACAACCTTGTGCTCGCGGCATCGGGGACTTCGCAGGCTGACGTATTCTTCGTCGGAGAATATAACGCGAGTGCGACACAGTTCGGGCGCCACACGGCTATCCACTTAAAAGTTATTACTAATGGTACTATTGGCACTAGTGCAGACAATTTGGGAGCAATTTGGGCCACCCTGGTTAACGCACTCCCCGATCAAGATTTGAACGACGTATGGGCATACACGCCCGGAAAGGCTTTCGTTGTAGGTAACAACGGGACGATTATCCGACTCACGTATAGTACCCTAAGCTGGAGCACTATGGTTAGTCCCACGAGTAGCCATCTGCGCTGCGTGTGGGGCTCATCTGGGACGGATGTCTTCGCGGCCGGTGATGCCGGCGTGATCGTTCACTACGGACCGCAGTAGCATGGAGTTGGTCGAATTGTTGCCGGGGATGTATGAGATCTCGATATCGCTTTGGAGCTCATCGAATCATTTGGTTGTGCATACCGAAAACTTCATCCCATAGGGTCAATACAAATTTAATGATATTTCTTATCTTGTTCAGATAACAGGTTGATATATACACTCCATTCGAGATCTCTTCCGGGGTACAATATTTTCCGGAACGGCCATTCGTTCTTTATCCATCGCTTCACCGCATTGAAGATGATAGGATCCAATCCCCTCTTGTGGGCATCCGCGGTCACCCACATGACTACCTGGGCATCATGTGTATCCAGCTTCGAATAATTAATGTAGACGCACCCCAGGCATTCGGTTTCCTCCGGATTCATTACCGTATACGTGAAGGCCTCGCGTCTCATGAATTCCTCCTCATGAAACTGCAACGCTTTGAGATCCTCTTTTTTTGTAAGGCTTGCGGCCGGCCACTTGGATCCTGGACCGAAAACACCTTGTAAGTGCTCTATACTGCTCATCACGGCTTTATAGTCTAGATCAACATCGGTAACCCTCAAAGGTCGTATTTTAAAATCCTCGCCTTCCAGCATTGTCGGGATTTCAAAGTCATCCGGTACCAGAAAGAGTCTTTTTTTGAGGATCAGGGAATGCAGGCTTAATGAGTCCAGGCTGAGGGACTTCATGATGTTCTGTTTGCTCTTTAAGCGATTCCCGCTGTAATGGAACGCCACGGCCAGATCATAGTAAACAATGGCGGAATTTGGAAAGACCTCCGCATTCAACTGCGCGAGAAGGATTGCTTCTCTCGTTTTTCCACTCTTGAAGAGCCTATATCCTAAACCCCGTAATTCACCAACGCCGAAATTGTAATCTTTTGGCGATGTCTTTCTCAGTTCGTGATACCTAGCAATAGCCATCTCCACATCGTGTTCTTCGATGACCTTCTCGATTTCATCGGCGATTGACGGCAGAGGTGACGAACAGTTGATCAGATAAACCGTGGTTAGTGTGAGAGCCGATATGATAACCAGAATACTCCTCATTGTGTTCCTCCTAATATTGAAATTACCGATGTTCCCCTTTATGCGTTTGAAATAGGCAAATCGAAACTCCACCCTTAATCGGGATTTCTCTGAATCATGCTTCTTAGAATAATTTCCTCGGACCTGACAATCCCGAATATTTCACCGCGTAACTTCCTGATCTTCTTCAGAGGAACTCCGCTCAAATCAACCAGCAGTGTCCGGGAGTTATCGGCACCTTGAACAAGCTTGATAGTTTCTTCCATCTTCCGCTTCCTGAAGCTCCGTCTTGAATGCTTTTTCATAACCTTAAAAATCCTGTATGCAACTTCACCCGCTCGGCTATCGGGAAGAGAGCCTAATTCAACCCGGAATGCTACGGGATAGCCGTCCTGTTCCACAAACTCGACCAGTTCGTCGATGGTCCAGCTTTTTAAAACCGTTCTGCGCTTGTGAGTCATTTCCTCGTTTTCCTTCGTAGAAATCGTTTTGTCTTCCAATCCGACAGGTATCCCTTCTCCGCTTAACAGATCTCCTTCGGTCTTCGCTCTGAGGGGTGTTTCGACCCATATGGTTCCCGCAGAAAGGGAAATGACGACCAAAGCTGCCACCAGGCCGGTTGCCAGCGACGATCGAAGATGATCCGTTCCCCTTTTGATATTGGGATCAAGGATGCATAACAAGCGGTCCTTCAGGCTGGATCCTTCCGAGGCAGCAGCTTTTTGCCACCATGGCTTATGAAAAGCACCCAACTCCGCCGCCGTAGTTATCAGCTGCTCCGCGTAATCGGACGGTTTTATCCCGGAATTCAGAACTACATTGTCGCAGGCACGTTCCCGTTCGATCTGCAGCTGCCGCAGCGCCAACCAAACAAGGGGATTGAACCAGTGAATCGCCAGTGTCAGCCGTGCAAGTATGTCGACCAGTACATCCCAACGGCGAACATGGACCAGCTCGTGCAGCAGTACCATCCGTGTCTGTTCCTCCGGCCATTTTGTCGCCCCCTCCGGTAAAATCACCGTCGGATGGAAGACTCCGAAGGATATGGCCATTCCGATTCGCGTGCTTTTAAAAAGCCGTACTTGACGTTTCGTTCCCAGAACTTCACGGATTCCAACAAGGACCTCATCCCAGTAGTTCCCAACGAGCTGTTCTGATTCCCGCTGAATCAACCAGAGTCCTATCCAGTTCACCAGCAACCAACCGATACAAAAAAGAACACCTGTCACCCAGACCCACATAATCCATGCGAGCCAACTGCCCGGTTCACGCGCACTTAAAACGCGAAAAGAATTGATTTCATCTTGGTTATTGATGTTTTCCTTAGCCGGGGCGGTCCTTTCACCCGGTGTTGCCGGTTTCTCCTTTTGATCGCCTTTGATTCCCTCTGGTCCGGACGGCTCAGCCTCATTTAAACTCCGATCCGATGCTAAATATGAGACGCCGTCTTGGAAAACAACGGCACCGCCGACGAGACTCTCATTGAGCAAAGGAATCTGCCAAAGGGGTGTAGTAACCGACAACACGGGGAGCACTAAAAGCCCTATCATGGAGAAAATAAGGAGGTAATAGTGAAAGGTCGCCGGGCGGTTCCGCAATAGCTTTACAACTAATCCGACAAGAATCAGCAGTGCGATCGATTTCAGAAAGACATCGACGAACAGTTTGAAGAATAAAGGCGCCAGATCCAGGCCAAGAGTGGTTTCCGATCCCATTGTTATTTCCCCCTCTTTCTGGAAGCTTCGATAAGCCGAATGATCGTTGTCCTCTCTTCTTCAGTTAAATCCATCTCGGATTTTTTCAGTAATGTGATCGCGGTTCGGGCTGCAGATCCTTTGAAGAAAGTAGTCATCAATTGGTCGAGCATCGTATCCCTGGCTTCACTCACAGGAATAATCGGATAATAGACATAACGGTTGTGTCCCTCACGTTTGTGCTTTAAAAGACCTTTTTTCTCAAGAATGCTCAGCAGCTTGCGGACAGTGGCATTGGTGGGCTTATCGGGCAAGGCTTCGTGAACCTCAGCTGCGGTCACCTTGCCGTTGCGATAGACGATATCCATGATCTGCCGCTCTCGTCGGCTCAACTCATTCAACTGTCGATTCCGGGACACTTTGTTCTCACTTTCCGACGGTGTACCGTCTGTTCAATCTGTGAATTTATTCACATGAGAATATTTTCACACATAGAGGGGGAGATGTCAAGGATAAAATGTGAATTTTTTCACTGTTATACATAACTTATTATCATTTAACGCATTGATAAAATAACTTTATCAATTCCGGGTAGCAGATTACATGGAAAACGTTCCTTAGAGCTCACTGGGATGTGCTGGGGGCAATCGACTTCACGACGATCGAATTGTGGGCAAGAGGCGGCTTGGTAACCCATTATCCGCTATTTGTGATGGAAATTGCCACGCGTCGTGTTCACTTCGCCGGTTTTTCTACGAGCCCCGATGAACAGTGGATGAAGCAGATTGCCAGGAATCTTACCGATGTCTTTGACGGTTTCTTGAATGCCCTGTAGCTCCTGATAATGCCGTTCGTATTGCTATTCTTACACTTAACAGATTTCTCAGAAGCCCGCGACAAAGCCTAAAAAACAGAGAGTGGTTAGGAAGAGGGTCTCACCTGGAGAGGCAGATTTTTTTATGTGTTCCATATCCTGCCATCTGGATAATAGTCAACTTGACAATACATAGAATTACAATGTATAATTAATCAATGTATAGTTCTGCTAGGTATCTAGTTACTCCTGGTAAAGGATACACGCGAAGATGGACATCAGCAAAGACCTCGTCGCCGCTTCTGCCGCCCCGCTCGTGTTGGCCATTCTAAGTGAAGGGGAGAGTTACGGCTACGCCATTATCAAGCGGGTCAGTGAGCTCTCGGGAGGTGAGCTGCAGTGGACGGACGGTATGCTCTACCCACTCCTGCACCGTCTCGAGCGCAATGGATATGTCGTAGCGCGCTGGGGGAAATCGGAGATCGGCAGGAGGCGGAAATACTATCGCCTGACGGACAAGGGCTTGGAACAGCTCGCGAGCCAGCGGCGCCAGTGGCAGGTCGTCGATTCGACGTTGCGGGGCATCTGGCGCAGCGCTATTAACCCAGCGCCGCACGGGATCTGATCTCATCAACTGAGAGGAGACAAGCCAAGTGGAGAATAACCGGACCCTGGAAAAACGCATCAAGGAATGGCGGACCTTCATTCATCGCCGGCAAGCGGTCCACTCCGTCGATGTCGAAGAACTCGAGGATCACCTCCGCACTCAGGTCAATGCTCTGAACGAGGCGGGACTCGACGAAGACGAGGCGTTCCTCGTTGCGGTTAAGCGGCTGGGCGACCTTGACTCGCTGTCGCGCGAGTTCGCACGCGAGTATTCGGAACGGCTCTGGAAGCAGCTCGTCATGCTCCCGGGTGCAGTAGGATCCTCGACGGTCGCTACACGGGAGGCTTTAGTGGCGATCGGATTGGCGATCGTAGCATGCATTGCGATCAAGATCCCAGAACTCTTCGGCATACACATGTGGGGACCGGAAGAGAATCCCTCCTTTTATGCCCGTAACCTCAGTCTCTTCGCGCTGCCGTTCCTCGCAGGGTACTTCGCTTGGAAGCGCTGCCTCGACCGTGTCGGTGGCTTGTGGCTGACGCTGCCGTTCGTTGCGGCAGCCTTGATCGTGAACATCATACCCTTCAAGCGGGAGGGCCACACCGAGGTGCTGGCCGTCCTCCATCTCCCCATCGCATTGTGGTTGGCAGTCGGTTTCGCCTATACAGGCGGCCGTTGGCGCGACCATGATCAGCGCATGAACTTCATACGCTTCTCTGGTGAGTGGTTCATCTACTACACCCTCATCGCCTTGGGCGGCGGCGTTCTGGTAGGTTTCACAATGTTCATCTTTGACGCTATAGGCTTCAGTGTCGAATGGGCCGTTCAAGCGTGGGTGTTGCCGTGCGGTATTGTGGGGGCGGTCCTCATCAGCGCCTGGCTGGTGGAGGCCAAACAGAGTATCATCGAGAACATGGCACCGGTGCTCTCGCGCCTGTTTACGCCGCTGTTTATGATCCTGCTCCTCGTTTTCCTGACGTCGATGATCTGGACGGGTAGTGGCATCAACATCGAGCGGGAAGTGCTTATCGGCTTCGACCTGCTTCTGGTGCTCGTCCTGGGTCTGCTTCTCTATTCTATCTCGGCGCGCGATCGACAGGCGCCGCCAGGTGTATTCGATGCGCTACAGCTTCTTCTGGTGATCTGCGCCCTCCTCGTCGACGTGCTGGCCCTCTGGGCTATCCTGGCCCGTATCTCGGAGTTCGGTTTCAGCCCTAACAAGGTGGCGGCGCTTGGCGAGAACCTCATCCTCCTCGTGAATCTCGGCTGGTCGGCAGTGCTCTACACGAGGTTCCTGACAAAGCGTGACTCGTTCGTCCCCCTCGAACGCTGGCAAACGGCCTACATACCGGTATATGCAGTATGGGCGTGGATTGTGGTGGCGTTCTTTCCAATAATTTTCAACTACCAGTAGCGATCGAATTGTGTTCCGTTCAGAATTGCGAGACGGGGCGATGGCGCCACTGTGCCTGCTGAAGATTCTGTCCGTATGGCTATTACTGTACTTTGCGGATTTTCCAGAGAGCAACGATAAGGTTTAATAATAGAGAATGGTTGTGAAAAAAGCTTCGTTTGGGGAGACATGACAAAGGAGCTCTTCTGCTGAAAGAATCTTCTTGGTGTTCTAGTACTTCAGGATGATGCTTTGCCGAAAGTGCTCCACAAAACGCAACACTTTGCCTTCGATGTCCTCGTGCAAAATAGAGCATAGTGCCGGAAGGTGACGCAGACAGCTAACCGTATTTTGTAAATGAGTTTTATAATTGAGATCGGAGGTGGTAGACAATGAAATATAGGATTGCATTACTGCTCACTATATTTCTGTTTGTTACAGTTATTTGCTTAATGAATTCGTGTGAAAAGGAATGCGATCCTTGTGATGTTGATTGCCCGGATCCATCTGAGAGATTCATCGGAGTATGGATAGTATTCGAAGCATACCCCAACGGAAATCCCGATCCGTCTTCGGTTGGCTTAGAATCGGTTGTTAGACTAAATTTTGATAAGACGAAAGTGATTTTCTTAAGGGAGGGGGAACTTATACTGCGGCGTGCTGCTGGCATCGTTCTTCCCTCGTGTCAGAGCAATTGGTGAAGAAGAAGTTGGTCGAGAAACGAAGGGTAGCCTGCGCGTCACTGAGTTCGTCGTGGTCGATGAAGCCGGAGTTGAGCGTGTCCGCGTCGGTGGCAATCTCCCCGATGCCGTGATTGCGGGTAAGCGAGTTCCTCGCGGCGAGAGGGCCGCGGGAGTCTTGCTCTATGACGGTATCGGCCAGGAACATGGCGGCTACGTCACTTGGGAGCCGTCCGGCAACGTCGGATTGACGCTCGATAGTCGTAAAGGCCAAGCGACGCTGTTCGTGGCCGGTGCGGCCGGATAACCTGGGCACGCAGATATATCCATTCTAAGAAACCATATACGAAAAAGCATCTCTTAAATCAGCTCATAAAAGCCCAATTTCATTCGACAACGTACAATCTGGATCGGCACCCGATGACGCACGTTCGATGAAATCCATTCTTTGAAAAATGCAACTCCCGCGGATATGTATAAAGACAAAGATCGAGAGATGTTAGCCAGGAGAGAACTGATCGAGCGAAGAACGATGAGGTTGATGAGAAATGTAAATCGTGATAGAGCTTATGTAGGTAAGTAAGAGCGGAAAATGCCTCTCGTTTTTAACCTACAGAAGTCCTGATTGCTTCGACGACGACAACCATAGGAGGATCTAAGGTGTATTCGGCACAGAGCGAGTCATCCGATCTTTCCAAACCCTGGCAGGGAAAAGCATGGACACAACTGCTGGCGGTTGTGATTGGCGTGCTTCCGCTTTATTCAAGTCTGATACTCCTCCAGCTTCGGCATGACGAGCCGATCTCCCTCCAGGGATTCATCCTGTACCTCTCGGCGATCGCCCCACTGGCCATTCTGATCGCCCTGCTGCTCCTGCGGTTTCTCTGTGGGGAGAATCCCCGAGATCTCAATCTGAAGCCCGGTAAGCTGTCGTCGGATCTGCGTGATGCGCTCGTTCTCTCGCTTGTGATCATTGTCGCCAATGTTGTCTCAACTCGCTTTCTTTCAAATTTGCTACCAGACTCTCCCTCCAACGCGGCTGTCAGAAACCTCTTTGTGGAGTTAGCTGGCAACAAGGGATTGTTGGTCCTCTTCGTAGGGTTGCTGCTCCTACTGGGGGCAGCCTCGGAGGAAGTGATCCGGGTGTTTCTCCTGAGCCGCTTGTGGAAGGTGTGGCCTTCACCTACAGGAAAGTTGGTCGCCGTGACCATCGCGGCGTGCCTGTTCGGAATCATCCATCTTTACCAGGGGCCGGTCAGCGCGATCTGGAAGGTTATCTTCGGTCTGCTCATGGCTTTCTATTATCTTCGGTTTGGACGCGCTGTTCCTCTGATCCTTGCGCACTACCTGACCAACGCGTTGCAGGTTGTTGTGTTCGCCGTGATGGCGCGGTAGGCTCAACAGATGTCCCTTCTATTTATTATATCCGTCCCCAATGCGTAGGGACTTCTTGTAGACCAATTGATTGTTCGAGAGGATAATCCGTTATATATGACATTCGAATTAGGGTAACTGCAAGTATTACAAGGTGAACGAGGTTGTCAGAAGGCACTACCAGGGAGAACAAGCGACCTCCGCATGCTTCCCGCGGAGCATTTCTACCCTCTGCCCATTCAATCTCATCAATGAATCTCATCGCTTAGTAAAACTCCGGTCAATAAGCGTAATTAAACAATGATTTCCCACAACAAGAATCCCATGGAAAATATTGCAGTCATGAAATAAAAATGATAAAGTGGATAACAAATTAAAACATATGTTCGCAGAAAGACCGGAGTCGCAGAATCAGTATGCCGACAAAGCAGGTCGGGCATGAAAAGAAATGTGATCCTATTAATCTTCTGCTTAATGATCAATTATTGCGGCGGTGGGAAGGTGAAAAACTTGCAGCATTCCATACCCGAACAAATCGGGGCCTGGAAGGTTATAGATCAGGATAAGATCTATAACCGAAAAAACATATTCGATCACATAAACGGCGGCGCGGAACTGTACCTCGCTTATGATTTTCAACATGTTCTTGTGAGAAGATTCACCGGGCCCGATCGGAACGACATCATGCTCGACGTTTATGACATGGGTTCCTCCGCAGAGGCGTTTGGAATTTTCTCGAGCGAACGCGAAGACGAGGAGGTGGGCATCGGACAGGGCTCGGAATATGGCGGCGGGTTATTAAGATTCTGGCAGGATCGTTTTTTTGTCTCGATTCTGTCACTGGGTGATGAACAAACATCTAAAGCAGCTATCCTGGAGCTTGGAAAAACAGTGGCAGAGGCAATAAGCTCAACAGGCCCCGAACCCGTCCTACTGCAATCCCTGCCCGAGAAAGGATTGATAAAAGAGAGAATTCGTTATATGCACAGTCATATTATCTTGAATAATCACTACTATGTCGCCAGCGAGAATATTCTTAATCTCAATAGAAAAACAGATTGTATTTTGGCGGAATATCGGGAAGATGACGGAGACAGCATTTATCTTTTATTTACACGATATGAAAACGGAGCGCAGGCTAAAAAAGCTTATGATAGATTTCTCAACATTTACATGCCCGAGGCAGTTGAGACAGGGTATGCCCAAATGGAAAATCGAAAATGGACTATGGCTAAATTAGATAATAATACGCTCGCAATCGTATTTGAAGCACCCGATGCTGCAGGGGCTTCGGAATTGCTTTCAGCGATAAAATTCAGTTTTGCTTTATAAATGAAGAAGCGTACTAACGTAGAACAGTTGAAGGGACAATGTAAAAATTTTAGGGCAGGTGATTATTCATGGGAGAAGTGATCACCCGGCGTGATTTCTTGCTGGGAAGCACTTTTGCAGCCCTGGGACTGGCCATAAACCTTAACGCTGAAGAAATTCAAACGAAAAAGTCAAAAGTTATTTTAATTCGCCATTCCAGGGCCCTGGATGAAAGTTACAAATTCGATGAAGAGGTAATCCAGCGGATGCTGGATGAGGCGGTTATGACATTGTTCAACCTGAAAAATCCTGTAAAGGCATTTCAAAATATGGTGACACCTGACGATGTTGTCGGCATCAAAAGCAATGTCTGGACGTATCTTCCCACACCGCCTGAGCTGGAAAGAGCCATCAAAAAGCGGTTGATCGAGGCAGGAGTGAGAGAGGACAACATCGGTATCGATGATCGTGGTGTCAGAGAGAATCCAATCTTCCAGAAATCTACCGCTCTCATCAATGTCAGGCCTCTGAGAACACATTACTTGGCAGGCATAAGTGGCTGCATGAAGAATTACATTACTTTTGCAGAAAATCTCCCGGATTATCATCCCAATAACTGTGCAGATCTGGCGCTTCTGTTCAAATTACCCGCGGTAAAAGGCAAGACCCGGTTAAATATTTTATCCGCACTGACACCTCAATTTCACGGCCGCGGGCCTCATCACTTCAACCGCAGATATGTATGGAACTATAAAGGATTGATCGTAGGTACCGATCCGGTGGCAGTTGATGCCGTCGGCCTCCAGATAATTATGGCCAAACGCGCCGAGTATTTCGGTAAGGCACAGGAATTACCAAGAGTTCCAAGACATATAGAAACGGCTGATGTGAAACATGGCCTGGGTACGAGTGATATGGCGAAAATCGACCTGATCAGACTGGGCTGGCAAGAGGGCATTTTGATTTGAATGAGAAGAGATAAAATGAATCTCAAAATGATAGGGGTATCCTTCTTTATCTGTATATCAATCTTTGTCTCTTCAAGCACAAGTGGTGAGAAAAAATCAGAAAGTCCCCCACTTCAGTATGTAAACAGCGTACTATGGACAAGGTTATATGATGTGAAAATACAAGGTAATTATGCCTATTGTTCGTTTCGTAACGGACTGGTTATTCTTGATGTTTCGGATAAGAAAAATCCGGTTTTTGTCTCAAGAGTCTACCTGGGTGGGGGCTTCAGCCTCGACATAAAAAATGACCATGTTTTCATGGCTTCAGGTGATAAAGGTTTGCAAGTCATTGACATATCCAATAACAACAAGCCCTCTCTCGTTGGCTCTTTTGATACTACGGATGAATCCTGCGGGATTGCTGTAAGAGGGAATTATGCGTATCTGGCCGAAGGTTCTTCAGGTGTGCGGATAATAGATATCGCGGACCCCTCTCTTCCCGAGCTTGTTGGTACGTTTGATACACCGGGTACAGCCGGGGGAATCACCGTCCGGGATGATTATGCGTATGTGGCGGATGGACCTTCCGGACTGATAATCCTAAATATCAGCGATCCATCTTATCCTGTGCTCACCGGGTCATGTGATACACCGGGTTCCGCCGCTAATGTGGCCCTAGCGGGCCGCTACGCTTACGTAGCGGATGAAACTTCCGGCTTACAAATAATCGATATCGGCAATCCATCCGCTTCCAATATTGTAGGCTCCTACAACACGCCTGGAAGTGCTCATGGAATCGCTGTGAACGGAAACCATGCATTTGTAGCCAATTATTATGAAGGGGGCTTACACATAATAGATGTCACCGATTCAAGAGATCCAGCGCTCACGGGTTCATACTCATACCCTATTTACAACGAAGCGTGGTCAGTCGCAGTACATGGGGATTACGCCTATGTGGCGGATTATTTTTCGGGTTTATATGTTGTTGATATAAAAGACCGCTCTCAACCTGTGCTTTCCGGCTCATATTATACACCCGCTTCCATTGTGGCAGTGAGTATAGAAGGCGATTATCTTTATGCTGGCGGTGATTTATCTGGCCTACAGGTAATAGATATAAAAGATCCTTCTGCGCCCGAACCAGCTGGTTCATACCAGCGTATCCGCTGGCTTCATGATTTGACTGTAGAGGGAGATTTCGCCTATGTCGCTGATGGAACTTTAAAAATATTCGATATTAAGGATAGTTCTTCAATTCAACTTGTGTGCTCGCATGAAGTGCCTGGTTCATCAAGAGCTGTAACTGTCAGGAGAAATCAAATCTTTATCACATCGGACAATTCCGGCTTACACATAGTAGACATCACGAATGCTTCTCAACCTCAAATAACAGGTTCGTATGAGATGCCGGGATTCGCATACGATGTAGCTGTGAGTGGTGATTACGCCTATGTGGCCAAGAGCGACATCGGTTCACTCCTGATAATTGACATTCGCAACCCCTCTGCTCCAAAACTTGCAGACACATTCGTAACACCTGGCCTTCCCTATGGTGTAACCGTAATGGGAAATCATGCGTATGTTGCAGATGGCAATTCGGGCTTACAGATAATAGACATCAGCAATCTTGCCGCCCCTAAAATTGTTGGTTCCTATGATACACCGGGATTCGCATATGGTGTGGTAAAAAGGGGGGATTATGCTTATGTAGCGGATGAAAGCTCGGGCTTATTGAAAATCAGGGTGACTAATCCCGCTTCACCCGAGCTCGTATGCTCTTTCGATACGACAGGTGATGCCATAAGAGTGGCTGTGAACGATGACTATGTTTTCATAGCAGACATATCTTCATTGATGATCCTGAAATGAGTGACATTATCAACCAATAGCAATTGCCGGTGCCTTGTGCCTTCCGAATAATCCGTCCACATTGCTATTCGTGCACGTAGCTGATTTCCTTTTACACGATGATTAATACAAGATTAGCAGTACAACTCGTGAACCGGTATCGGCGATATTCTACAATAGTGCCGTACTGAAATAGCGCTCGGCGCGGTCGGGAAGCACGGTTACGACCTTGTTGCGCCCGTTATCCATATGAAGGGCGGCAAAGACATTGGCACCAGAAGAAGTACCAACGAGCAGGCCCTCCTCCTTGCTGAGCCTGCGGGTGGTTTCTATAGCCTCCTCGTCCGAGACGGTAAAGACCATATCGACTATGTTCACATCGAGAACGTCCGGCACGAAACCGTCGCCGATTCCTTGTATCTGGTGCAATCCTGGTTCCCTCCCGAGCAGCGCGGCGCTCGTTTTCGGCTCGACAGCGACAAGCTTGATGTCCGGTTTCTTTTCCTTGAATAACTTGCCGATTCCCTGGAGCGTCCCACCGCTGCCTACGCCAGCGACGAAGATATCGATCTTGCCTTCAAGATCCTCCCAGATTTCGGAACCGGTCTGCTGGTAGTGAATCTCAGGATTGTGGGGATTTACGAATTGATCGGCGATGAAGTACTTATCCGGTTCCCGCTTGACGATCTCCTTTAGCCGCTCGATGCATCCAGGCAAACCAGCATCGGCATTGTTGAAGATGATCGTACCGCCGAAGGCCTCGATGATCTTCTTCCGTTCCTCGCTCATGTTCTCGGGCATCACGCAGACCACACGGTATCCCTTCTGTACACCGATCAGAGCCAATCCGATACCCGTGTTGCCGGAGGTCGCCTCGATGATCGTCATTCCGCTTTTAAGCTTTCCCTCTTTCTCTGCGGAATCGATAATATGACGCGCCACCCGGTCTTTGATACTCCCTCCTGGATTGAGGAACTCAGCTTTCACGAATACATTTCCGCTCGACATCCTATTCAGCCGGATGAGCGGTGTGTGCCCGACCGTATCGAGGACCGAATTCATTAACATAACGAACTCCACGTGTGATGATTATATCCCCGGATGATTAATGTGACTCCGTCACGCAACTCCGGATTGCTTACTCATAATACTTTATTGATATAATCGTAACACATTTCAGACTCATTTTAAAGAGGCGGATGTATCGTCTCGTCAGCCCAGAGGCGCATGCGGAGCCATGCTCTTCGCGAAGAGACCGCTGTGCCTCCTAAATATTCCGTACGCATTGCTGTTCTTGCACTTGGCAGTTCCTTCTTGAAAGCTCATTCTAATCAGAAATCGAAGCAGGTGACTTTAGAGAATGTGTCATAAATATCAATTAGGCTGCGGATTCGTCTGGTTGGCTCCCGATTCTAAGAACATTCCGAAGAGTGACGAATGGTGTGCCATAATGTCATAGATGAAACAGAGAGGGTTCATGAAGAGGGTTGCGTCTGGGGAGCCATTTGTTTTGGTGTGGGAACAAAGGTCAACTCGGATAACACAGTCCCTGCTCTCTATTGGGGGCGGTATTCTGCGGTATTGCTATCGTAGGGCTGGATGAGGATAGATAATCGTGTGTTCTTTTTAAAGGTGGAACGCACGGATCAGCATGAACACCTCACCTATCACCTGACCGGCTAATCGTCTGGATACGTCCAATTCCGTAATGTTATCGTTTGAGATTCGGTTAATATTTCCGATGAAAGCGCTGATCGTCAAAGAGTATGATGGTCGGCTGAGTTCCTTCACCTTACGGGTTTTAAACGTAATCGATCACTTTGGTATATTACTAGGAATCAATATTGCGAATGCAGCACATGGGTCTTGGAGCGGTAAGCGGCATGGATACATAAGCTGGTTTGATTGCAGATCGATTTTGTAACTGCAGGTATAACGGAACCTTGCAGCTGTGGACATCTGGGTACTGCAAGGAACTATGGGGAACAATCGGATGAGATGAGGGATTTTGCACCATAAATTGTGCGTTTTGCAATACGAGAACGGGTGATGCCCGGCCGACTTTGGAGCCTACTACCTCTTGACAGGCATAGAATCGCCACCTGGATTTGCAATATTCACCTGACATGAGGGAAAGTAAGTATGTTTAAGAGCCTGCGAGCTAAATTTATCTTTTTAGTCACCGTTATGGTTACTGCCTTTGTGGGCATTGGATCTGTCTTTATTATTATAGATAAACGCAATTATCTTTATGACAGCCTTTTTAAAAAGGCGGAGCTATTCGGTTTATATACTCCTGAGTGTGTCGCTCAATACTATGCTGGGTATTATATTTCCCAGTGGGACCTGGAAGAATTTGAAAAGCTAATAGGAGAAGTCTTAGCTAAAAATAAGGATGTCATACATCTATTGCTTATAAGCCCTAAGGGAAAAATACTGTTCGACTCTTCAGAACTTACCCAGGGTATGTACAAGGGCTCTAAAGAAAGAGTGGTAACAGATAATGAATTGCTAGCCGAGATTAAGGAACTTGAAAAATATGTAAACCAAGGAGTGGTCGAGCCGGTATTTGGACGCACAGTAACATTTAAAAGAGAAAAGGTCGTAGAGCTACTCTGCCCTGTAGCGCTTGGAGATATTCTGTCATCGGTAGTGGTGTACCACGTATCTATCGAATCGATTGATAAAGCGATAGCCAAAACCACGTGGGTTATTTTGGTAATAGCGGCAGGATTTATCGCTCTGGGGGTCATATTGTCTATTTTGCTCGCCAATATTATCATCCGTCCTATAGAGAAGGCAGCGTTCATAATGGAGGAAATAGCTGAAAAAAAGGGTGATCTTACGAGGACATTAGAAATTAAAGGTAAGGACGAACCAGCACGGCTTGCTATGGCTTTCAATAAGTTGGTTAAAAGTATGTATGAGATAGTGAGAATGATAAGGAGCGTTTCTAATAAAGTGGCTCATTCTTCTGAGAATCTTTCTGCTTCTGCTCAACAAATGAATACATCAACAGTGAATATTTCTTCCATGATTCAGCACGTGTCAAAGGGGGTTTCTAAGCAGGTAGATATGATTCAGGATACTTCTAAGGTTTTGGAGAAGATTTCAGATGCCAGTAAGCATATTTCTGAGAATGCGCAGTTAACGGTAAAGGCTTCAGAACAGGCTTCAGAAGTAGCCCAGAAAGGTAGCATCTTGGCTCATCAGACTGTAGAAAAAATCAAGCAATTAAATGAGGTGATTGCAAGTTCGGCAGATACGGTAAAAAAATTCGCTGGGAGAAGCGAGCAGATTTCGGAGATAGTAGAAGTGTTGGCAGATATTGCAGACGGCACGAATCTTCTTGCTCTCAATGCGACTATTGAGGCGGCTCGGGCAGGAGAATCAGGACGAGGATTTGCAGTGGTGGCAGATGAGATACGAAAACTTGCCGAGGGTTCATCTACGTCGGCCAAGGACATAGGCGAGTTAGTTCAGAGTATACAATCGGATATATCAAGCACTGCCAGTTCTATGGAATCAGGCATGAAGGAGATTGCTGAGGGGACTCAGATAGTGGATCGTGTGGGAGAAGCGTTAGGCGATATTGTCGATGTTGTTCAGGACGTATCGCGAATGGTTAACGAAATTGCCCAGTCAACTACCCAACAAATGAATGCAATAGAAAAGATTACTTTTTCTATGTCAGAGGTAAGTTCTATAGCTGAATCTTCTGCAGTTGCTTCTGGGGATGTAACATCTTCTACAGAGGAGCAGACCTCTTCGATGGAAGATATGGCTTCATCAGCCCACGAATTATCTTGCATGGCTGTCGAGTTACGGGATTTGGTAGCGAAATTCAAGCTTTAACAAAATAAATAGAAACAAAAGGGAAAGGGCCAAGCACCGAATGGGTAGAATTTAGAGATAACAATTTTATGAAACTAGTAGAAAGGCAAGAAGAGAGGATGAATACATGAATAGAGCACTTGCAAGATGGTTGATACGGGTAGTGATAGGAGCTGTCTCACTTAACGTTGGATTGCCATGCGCTGCGCAAGCTGTGTCTACCTTGGATAAGATCAAAGAAAGAGGATATATAATCGCTGGTTCAAAAGAAGACTGTGCACCTTTTGGATTTAGGGATAAGACGGGTGATATTGTGGGCTTTGATGTAGATATCTGCCGTTATATTGCAAATAAGTTAGGAGTAGAGTTAAAGGTTGTTCCCGTGACTTCAGCTATTCGTGTAACTGCAGTGCAAAATGAGACTATTGATATAAGTGCAGCAACTATAACTCATACAAAATCCAGAGATAAAGTGATAGATTTCAGTATTACTTACTTCCTTGACGGGCAGAAATTTTTAGTGAAAAAGGGGAGTGGGATAAGAAGTTATAGAGATTTGGCCGGCAAGAGGATATGTACCGTAAGGGCTACAACAAGTGAACGAAGGGCTAAGGAACTTCAACCTCAGGCCAAAGTAATCAGCTTCAACTCCTACAGAGAATGCTTCGTTGCCCTTAAGAACGGCGTAGTTGACGCCTTTACTACTGACAGTACTATACTATTGGGATTTAAAGCTTCAGAGCCTGACCCGGAAAATTACGAAATAGTGGGGAAATTCTTGAGTGAAGAGCCGTATGGCCTGGGCCTTCTTCAAAATGATTCGAAGTGGCGGGATTTTGTGAATAATTGTTTGATTGAAATGTGGAATAAAGGTGAGTGGTTAAAGATATACAATAAATGGTTCGGCCCTGGGCAAAAGTATGAATATTCTCTTGAAGAATTGGACTTTAAAATGTCTACGTGGCCCTTACGTTAACACACTCTTTGTTTCAACGTGTTACGAATCGAACGATTTCGACGTACATTTAATCACCACGACAATAATACCAGGGCACCCATAACCGTGTGTGTCACCTGTCTGCGTTTCTTGCTTTTATAGTTTCTTTTTGACGGCTAATCGTTTAACATATCGCGAGTCTTTCCTGAGCAGAAGCACATTTGGATCTCAGATCTGAAATGAAGCGAGTAGTATTATTGAAAGCATGTGATGTATATGACATTCGAATTATGGTACGTATAGGATTGTAATGCGGACGACTTTTTCAGAAGCGGTAGGTGTGAATCGGATATGAAATCACTCGATCCCATTCTCAAGCCCAGGTCAGTTGCCATCGTAGGCGCCACGCCGAGACGTGGGAGTATTGGCCACGAGCTCATGAAGAGCATTATTCAATACGAGTACAACGGCAAGCTCTTTCCAGTAAATCCGAAGTATGAGTTCATTCACAGTATCAAAGCGTATCCGTCCGTGCAGAGCATTCCCGATCCGGTGGATTTGGCAATTATTGTTGTCCCCAAAGAACATGTGTTGAGTGTCGCTGAGGATTGTGGAAAGAAGGGCGTCAAGGGGCTCGTTGTCATCAGCGCTGGCTTCAAGGAGGTCGGCGGCGAGGGTGAAGAAAGGGAGAAAGCCCTTCTCCAGCTCAAAGAGAAGTACGGCTACAGGATCGTTGGACCCAACTGCATGGGGATTATCAATGCTACGGAAGAAGTGAGGCTGAATGCCACTTTTGCCCCCGTGCAGCCCGAAAGTGGAAAACTCGCCATTATGTCCCAGAGCGGTGCACTTGGAGTGGCAATCCTCCTTGCGGTTCAGAATATCAATCTCGGGCTTTCTTACTTTGTAAGCGTAGGGAACAAGGCGGATATCGCAGGGATCGATCTTCTCGAATACTGGGAAAACGATGAGCGGACGCAGGTCATCGCCCTTTACCTCGAGTCTTTCGGAAATCCCTTGCGCTTTACTGAGATCTCAAAGCGGATTTTCAAGAAAAAGCCTATCGTAGTCGTGAAGTCCGGCACGACGGCGGCAGGTGCGAGAGCTGCCTCTTCTCATACGGGAGCGCTCGCAGGCATGGAGATCGCTGTAGAGGCACTGCTTCAGCAGTGTGGGGTGATTCGAGTATCGACCATCGACGAAATGATGGATCTCGTCTTTGCACTTACCAAGTCTCCCATCCCGAAAGGGGATCGTATTGGCATCCTGACTAACGCTGGTGGTCCCGGCATTATGGCAACGGATGCTGTTGAGACTCTCGGACTGCGTATGGCAGTCCTGAGCGATACGACTGTGGAAACGCTCAGGGACATGTTATCGCCTGAATCGAGCGTTGGTAATCC
This sequence comes from bacterium, assembly GCA_020350885.1. Taxonomy (GTDB): domain Bacteria; phylum Krumholzibacteriota; class Krumholzibacteriia; order Krumholzibacteriales; family Krumholzibacteriaceae. Next base: position 3,385,207 of record CP070727.1, read on the forward strand.
GGTCGACATGCTTGCTGCCGCGGGACCTTTGGAGTATGAGAAGGCGCTCGATGCTCTTCTTACCGATGATGGTGTGGATCTGGCAATCACGATCTTCGTACCGCCGCTGATGATTGAGCCGGAAGATGTCGTGAGAAAGATCATCGAGGTGAAAGAGCGATACGATAAGCCCGTTCTATGCGTGCTGATGGCTGAGGAGCGTTTTTTAGAGGAATTGCCCCGCCGTTTCAGGGAGGTTCCGCCGTTTTACCGGTTTCCAGAGTCCGCCGTCCGTGTGGCTGCAGAGATGTGTCAATACTGGCGTTGGTGCTCCAGGCCTCAGGGCCAGATCAAAACGTTTCCCGTCAAGATAGAACCGATCAAGGAGATTATCTGCAAGCATCAAAGTACCGGTGGGGGGTTTCTTCCTCCGATTGAAGTCTTCAAGGTTCTCGAAGATTATGGTTTTCCCGTCTGTAAGAGTGTAATCGTGTCAAAGGGGGGAGATATCATCGAGGCGGCGGAGCAGATTGGATATCCTCTCGTTTTGAAAGTGTATGGCGAGGGGATTATTCACAAATCTGATATCGGCGGTGTTGTCGTCGGCATCAAGACGCCCGAAGAGCTCATCAAAGCCCGATCAAAGATGGAAGATCAGTGTAATGCGGCGGGTGTGCTCGGGAATGTATCGGGTTTCGTCGTGCAAGAGATGGCTGATCCGGACGGCAAGGAGGTCATTTTAGGTATGACCGTTGATGATAAGTTCGGTCCCCTGGTTATGTTTGGCATGGGCGGGAAGTACGTCGAGATCTTGAAAGATATCACATTCCGTGTAATGCCCGTTACGGATATTGATGCCTGGGAGATGGTCAAAGAGATCAAGTCCTATCCGCTTCTCGAGGGTGTTCGGGGCGAGAAGCGTGTTGACATTGAATTGCTCGTCGAGTCCATTCAGCGACTTGCCCAGCTCGTCAACGATATTCACTGCCTCCGAGAGCTCGATATCAATCCTTTCATTGTGGCCCCGGAGCGCAAGCACTGCAAGATTGTCGATGCGAGGATTCGGGTAGCTGAGAAGGATGTGTATTGATCCGGGAGCATTCTGCCCTGTTGGATACGGCTCGTGCGGGGAATCCGTAACTATCTGGCGCTTATATTAGCGATTCTCTCCAGTAATCCTGTCCCTTCCAAGATATTTCGTCCACTGCTTCTTCGCATTCCATTAGAGGATTTCGAGTTGATGACATAGCGCGAGGCCTTCCAAGGCCAGCGCACGGTGCTAACTCAGTGTCGAAATGAGGGTGCGTAGGATTAGAGATGTCATAGGATTCACATATCGTCCGAATCGTGGTAAGTGCACGTATTATCAGGCGGACGAGGTTTTCAGAGGGTACAGGGCGATAAAATCTCAAAAAATGCCTCTTGGAAATCGTAAAACACGCGGTCCGTACGACTCTATACATTGAAGTTTACAGCCTCTAAAAAAATCAATTCATGTCCATCTCCCATCCGGGAGGAGGTGATATAAAGACTATAAATTTTCGTTTCAGGGCACTTATTCATATTGAACGGAGGAGTAACGATGAAGTACATATCTACTATACTGGTTTCTTCTGCCCTGCTGTTTGTACTTCCGGCATTCAGCAATTTTGCGACACCGATAGAACCCACGCCGGTTCAGAAGGGACATACTGCAAAGAGCAAGGAAGTTCTTTCCTATGCACCGGATCATATTCTGGTTCAATTCACTAAAAGCGCTTATAATAATTCCAGCCTCAAGATTTGCCTGCAGAGAGGAGCATCGGTTACCGATGGAATCACCGGGATCGCATCGGTTGACGCTATCAGCAAGGATGTCGGAGCTGTTAAAATATCCCGCGCATTTATACAGCCGAAAAACAAGATAGAGGCGGAGCGTCTGGGCGTGGAGCGCTGGTTCATAATCGATCTGCCTGAAGGGGCGGATATAGAAAAAGTTGTGCAGAAGTATGCCGATGATCCTAATGTCGAATACGCCAATCCGGACTACCGTGCTTTCCCAGCTGTAGAACCGACCGATCCTCTCTACTCCAAACACTGGGGACATAAAAACACAGGACAGCAGCTTCAGTCATGCGACGATTGTTACAAAAGAACACACGAGGGCGACTTTGTAGGTTCACCCGGCTTCGACGCCACTGCTGAAGCCGCCTGGGATGGCAGCCAGGGATACGGCAGCTCTGATGTTATAATCGCTATCCTGGATACGGGTGTCGAGCTGGATCATCCCGATCTGGTATCGAATCTGGTGGCGGGTTACGACTGGGGAGATGGTGATACCAATCCCGATGACGACTCGGCTGAACCTGGCCACGGTACCTGCTGCGCAGGAGTGGCCGCGGCCATAGCGGATAATGGCGAAGGTGCCTGCGGGATTGCACCAGGATGTAAGGTGATGCCCGTTAAGGTATTCAATAGCAATGGTCGTTTGTTTCTCTCCGTTGTAGTTGACGCTATTTATTGGGCGGTTGATAACGACGCCGATATCGATATAATAAGCATGAGTTTTGGAGAGTATATTTCGAGCTATCCAGCAATGGACGCGGCGATCAGCTACGCATACGGCGAGGGCGTGACGTTACTGGCCGCGACACATAACGACAATTATGGTTATATATGTTATCCAGCGTGCAATCAGTATGTAATCGCTGTTGGCGCCGCCGCGCCCTGCGGTGATCGTAAGCGAAGCAGCAGCGATCCCATGTGGAGTAATCAGGCCGACCCGTACGGCGTTACCTGCGACGGTGAATGCTGGTGGGGATCGAACTATGGCACCAACAGGGCAGATGCGGCAGGTGCCGTGGATGTTCTTGCCCCGACGCTTCTTCCGACTCCAGATATCCAAGGAAGCGGAGGCTACGTTGATGGGGATTACTATTTGTTCTTTGGCGGAACCTCCTGCGCCACACCATACGCTGCTGGAGTATGTGCCCTGATTAAATCGGCCAATCCTACATGGACACCTTTGCAGATACGCAATCAGCTGATAGGCACGGCTATCGACATAACAAGTGGCGGATCTGTTCCCGGATGGGACCGCTACAGCGGTTACGGTATGGTCGACGCGGCGGCAGCGGTCGGCGGAGGAACCGGTGCAGCTCCCGTCGCGGCATTCTCGGGGACACCGACTTCAGGCGACTATCCGCTTGAAGTTTGCTTCACAGATGAATCTCTCAACGATCCGGCCTCATGGAGCTGGACTTTTGGAGATGGCGGAACATCGACCTCCCAGAATCCGAGTCATGTGTACACATACACCGGTACATACACTGTGTCGCTAACGGTGACCAACGAGTATGGTAGCGATACTATGACAAAGCCTTACTACATAGTAGTAATCGATGAATCGCTGTTTGAACCTGCAGTAAATTATCCCGCAGGCGATTCCCCCCACTCAGTTATCAGCAGTGATTTTGATGGTGACGGAGATATTGACCTTGCTGTGGCAAACTTTGATTCAGACAATGTATCTGTCCTTCTCGGTAATGGTGATGGTACCTTCGCCACGGGGGAAGATTGTGGCGCTGGCGATGGCCCACATTCAGTCATCAGCAATGACTTTAATGGTGACGGATACGTTGACCTTGCTGTGGCAAACTTTGATTCAGACAATGTATCTATCCTTCTCGGTAATGGTAATGGCACCTTCGCGTCTGCGGTAAATTGTGGTACTGGCGAAAGCCCAAGGTCAGTCACGAGCAATGATTTCAATGGTGACGGAAAAGTTGACCTTGCTGTGGCACACCATTGCATCGCTACTGATGTGATGATTTCTATTCACTTTGGATACGGCGATGGTACATTCGCCTCGGGGGAAAATGCTGGCGCTGGTAATGGTCCACAGTCAGTTACGAGCGATGATTTTGATGGTGACGGAGACAGTGACCTTGCTGTGGCAAACTATTATTCAGAAAATGCATCTGTTCTTCTCGGCGATGGTGAAGGTAACTTCGCCTTTCCAATAAATTACAACACTTGCGAAGTCTCGCTTTATGTTACCAGCAGTGATTTTGATGGTAATGGATACGGTGACCTTGCTGTGGCAAACTATCTTTCAGACAACGTATCTATACTTTTAGGAGATGTCTACGGCATTTTCTACTTAACCGGTGCATATAACTACAGTGCTGGTACCCACCCCAGCTCAGTTACCAGTAGTGATTTTGATGATGATGGCGACGTTGACCTTGCTGTGGCAAACAGTGGTTCAGACAACGTCTCTATTCTTTTAGGAAACGGTGATGGTACCTTCATTTCTGTAGGAAGTTACAATGCAGGCGATGGTTCCTATTCAGTTACCAGCGGTGATTTTGACGGAGACGGAGACAGTGACCTCGCGGTGGCAAACAGTGGCTCAGACAATGTGTCTATTTTAATTAATATTGGCGCTGTCCCCGTCCTCGACTACGTTTCACTGGCGGACGATTACCTGGTAATGTGCCCGGCCGGTGACGCTGATTATCTACAAGTCCATGTTGACTTTGTAGACAACACGATGACAAACACCATTGCTCCCAGTGAGATATGGATCCAGGTCCCTGATGACGATAATCTCTCTTTCTTCACAGACGAAGATAAGATTTATGCTGATTCGGCTGCTACCGAAGAGAACGGATGGCATACCACCATTACATGGATATACGGTGGAGGGTATTACCAGGGTACGCTCTCTGTCGGATTGATGGACGAGATCATTGCTGAAACCGACCCCGTTACTATAAAGAGCCCCGATCATAACGTAGACGGGAAAGTAAGTATTAGTGACTGGATATACTTGGATGAAACTTATAACAAATGTGAAGGAGACAGCCTCTATAATAAATGGATGGATTTTATAATCAGTTCCAGCCCCAGCTGTGTTAATATATCTGATTTTGTTGTGTTCGGAGATCACTACTCGCACAGCTATCCATGCGGTGGTGATGCTATGTTGGCCTCGGGGAAGACAACGGAAGCCGAACTGGAGGTAATCGAAACGCCGGGAGACGACGGTACATTGAAGATCGGATTTAATCTGATCTCCCCGGAGAGCTACCGGGCGCTGGCGATACTGCTTCAAACAGGCGATTATCAGTTTGTGAACTGGGACTCTGAAGGAAGTACAGCCATTCAGGTTGAACGAGACGGCAGAAAATGCATGTTTATCTTTTCCTTTGAAAGCGGAGAGATTTCCGGAAGCAATCCTATACTGGGCACTCTGACGATGAAGGAAGCGGAGAGAGAACCTGTCGACTCAGAATCCCAATCTCAGGATGAGAGTAACGACGACATAATACTTCTCGGTGGGGAACTTATGAGAATAGACGGGAAGATTTTAAGGATTGCCGGCGAAGAAGTCAAAACCGAGGAAGAGGTTGCCAAGTACCCCGACCGGCTATGGAGGAATTACCCCAATCCGTTTAACCCGGTAACCACGATCCGTTATTCTGTATCGAAAGACTGCAGGGTTAGCCTGAAGATCTTCAATGTGCGTGGACAGCTGATAAAGACCCTCGTTGACGATTTCAGGAAGAAGGGCGAATATACCATGAAGTGGTCCGGGACAAATAACCGGGGCAACAATATTGCCAGCGGAGTGTACTTCTACAGGCTGGAGGCGGGTCACTATACGGACACAAAGAAGATGGTGCTTCTGAGATAATAAACCTAAGGGAAAGCCTGACAAAGAACGAAGGCGGGAGAGGAGATAATCCCTCTCCCGCCTTCGTGTGTTTTTCGAACACGCATTGAGAATCATCCCGCAACGTGTTGTCAAAGAATCTGGCATTTCTGACTATTCTGGTGGTTTTTCTTGAATGTATTGCGTGATATTGGTATGCGCGTGAAACGTATTGACATCCGTTTCAAACGGTATATCTTTATAGAGAAGAGACCCCTCCGTGTAAGCGGCTCAATAGTATCGACATCTCGAGAATCTGCAGCAGTGCGTTGGGCCCGGTGACCCAAGAGAAGGAGGAGGGTAATGAAGCGATTTGTATTGTCACTCCTGCTCGCTGTGTTCCTGTCCTCGGGCGCTCATGCGCATGAGGGAATGATCGCACTCTTTACCGACCATAACCACGACGACAGCGATGCAGTAATCGAGCTTTACGAGATCAAGGATATTTACCTATACTATGTGCGTGGATACGGTCCCGAAACTATCGCGGGATACCAGTTCAGATTCTTAATTTCATCTTCTGATGTATTGATCTTGAACCCGGAATTCCCGCCCGGGACTTTGAATGTCGGAAATGTGAATACTTGCATGCAGGTCGTCGGTGCAGAAGTAAATATGTGTACTGAATGGGGACCGGCCGATGCAATATACCTCGGAACGATTCCGGTAATCAACTATGGCGATCCGGACACGTTTACGGTCAGCGTTGTTGAAGTGACAGGTTACGACCACCGACTTTGTGTGCTGCTGTGCGAACATGGATATCCCATTTATGATGTTATTGGTGACATGTACCTGTTCAATGGCAGTTACGACGGGATCGATACTCCTACACCTCCGCGCTTAACCGAAGCTAAAACCGCAACATCGATGACCGTAACGGCGGCTCTCAACGAGGCGGTGACAGCGGCGACAGCCGAGGATCGTTCGAACTACGAGATATTCGAGACGGGGAATCCTACCCAAACCATTTCGGTATCGGGCGCGGCGCTTGGAGCTGGTGGATCAGAGATAACCCTTACGGTCTCGGGTGAATTCATCGAGAATCAGGACTATATCCTTCGTGCAGATGGCATCGAAGATCTCGAGGGGTACGACATGCGAGTAGGAACGTGGGGAACCGAGATCGAATTCACCGCCGGCGACTATGTCGCGGTCGAGAAGAAGAGCTGGGGTGCGATAAAAAGTCTGTTTCAGCATTAGCTGACCTCTAACCGTCGGAATGGATATTCTATGAAAAATATCGGGGTCTTCTATTTCTTCGTGACCCTAACAAGCTGAAAACGTTTCGAAGAGGGTCTCGCCTGGGGAGCCAGATTATTCAGATTAGATCTCCCGCCGCCAGTGAAGGTTCAGTCTCGTCTAATCTGAGGGGCCAACAACATTCGATTTGTTAACCTTTTGCGATATAAGCCGTTACATGCTTTGATAGCCTCGCCTTTCCTGATACAATTTCCGTTGGAAGAGAAGGTCGAGAACATTGCCTCGCAGGATTCGTATTACGTTAAAAGAGAACATTCCGCGGGCTTTGGATGGGGGGAGCGTGATGAAAACCGGGAAGACAGTACATACTCTTCTTTCGGTGTTGTGTCTGATGCCCTTGTTCGTCTCTACAAACGTCTCTGCCACAACTATTGTCTTGGTCGACAGTGGTCAAAATCTGGGGGATGGCCGAACATTTTCAATCGCACTCGGCGACCTTGACGGGGATAACGACCTCGATGCATTCATTACATACTATGTCCATGCCAACAAAGTGTGGTTCAACGATGGAAACGGCACGTTCACGGACAGTGGCCAGAGCCTTGGCAGCACAACGGGACACGGCGTTGCATTGGGCGATCTGGATAGCGATGGCGACCTCGATGCCTTCGTAGTGTTCAACGGATCTTTCGACAAAGTGTACCTGAACGATGGCTCGGGTACATTCTCTGACAATGGCCAAGCTCTCGGCAATATAGATGATTGGGGGACGCGAGTCACACTAGGCGACATAGACGGAGACGACGATCTCGATGCGCTGGTTGGGCTGTACCAGCACGAGAACAGAGTATGGATCAACGATGGCGGCGGCAATTTTTCCGATTCGGGAGAGCGGATCGGCGGCATCGACTCCGGGGGAATGACACTCGGTGATATGGATTCCGACAACGATCTCGACATTTTTCTCACCAACCCCTCGGCTCCCGACCGGGTGTTGTTGAACGACGGCGCGGGAACCTTTATAGATAGTGGTCAGAGCTTAGGACCGAGCGATGGCAGAGGGCACGCGGCCCTCGCGGATCTGGATGGCGATGGAGACATCGATGCATTTGTGACCAACTCGCTGCAGGGGAGCAAGATATTCTTGAATAATGGGACCGGATTGTTTCTGGATTCCGGTCAGTCCTTGGGACAGCGTGGCCAGAAGATCTGCCTTGTGGATCTGAACAACAACGGCACGATGGATGCGATCACTACTCATATGGAAGATGGAAATCCTATTTGGCTCAACGACCGAACGGGTGTCTTTACCGCCTCTGGCCAGAGCCTGGATGAGCAGAATGTGATAAGCATATGTGCGGGAGACGTGGACGGTGACAGTAAGCTCGACATATTTGTGGGCAAGCTCGATGGATTCGGAGGAAACAAGCTGTATTTCAACCGGACGAATGTTCCAACTCGTTCTTCCAGTTGGGGGCGTATCAAAACACTCTTGGAGCGTGAGTAGCAATATCATGCATCGAGTGTGTTAATTTCCACCGGTGTTTGGAAATCGCCGTGTGACTGACTTGTCAGGGA
>CP070727.1:3393764-3410663 GCA_020350885.1 bacterium
GAATATGTCCCGCACCTTATCCTCGGGAATACCGGGTCCGTTGTCCTCCACACTCACCATGAGAAGTTGCCCGTTCGCTCCTCCCCGCCGGTCCATACGCATTGAGGCCCGTACAATAACGGGGGCGGCATGTCCGCCGTGTTCGAGTGCGTTTGAAATGAGGTTCTCCAGGATGACCTCGATACTGTTCCGTCTGAGCCACACTTCCGGGAGGCTTGCGTCGATCTCACTGTTGATCAAATCCGCTTTCTCGCCGAACCGCTTCTTGACCTTCTCGACGGCTGCCCGCAGGTTCACCCTCTCTACCTCACTGATCTTCTCGACACGGTAGTCGATCCTGAGCATCTGAACGAACGCACGGACCAGCTCCTCAAGGCGTGCGATCCCGTCTCTGATCTTTTCTATATAGCGGCGTTCCTTTGCCCCGATGGTCTTCTCGAGATCCCCCTCCAGCAGCTCGAGGTATCCGCTGATCGACATGATAGGCTTGATGAACTCGTGCCCCACTATGAGCCGAGCCGAATCGAAGACAATCTTGTACCTGCCGACCTCTTCCCGCAGCCCTGCGAGCTCCTTCTGGGTTTCGTGGACGACCCGACCGATCCTCGCATCATCATTTGTAGAAGTGATCTTGGACAACCGACCGTCTCCTCATTCTGCCGCATGAGAACCGAACAACTCTCCCGGTGCCCGGATATACCCAATACAGCCGTATCTAGTTTTCCACCGTCTCGGTGGGGACTTCGTCCTTGCGCCGCTCACGGACAACGACACTCCCCGTCATCCCTTTGCCGAACTTCTTGAGTTCTGATGCAATGTCGCTCACCTGTGCGAAGTGTTTGAGCCGCTGTCCCTCATCGATTACCAAGGCGATGGTGAGCGACATCAGCGGCACCCGTTTGATCTCACCGAGGCGGTTCCTGACCTCGAAGTACCCTTTCCTGATGTCTTCCTCGTTGAGCAGTACAAGCGAACCCTTGTCGAATTCGTCGATGATATGTCGCGATATGAACTCGGCGCGCGCTACGGACGTTATGATGACGAAGTCGTCCCCCCCGATGTGCCCGACGAAGTCGGACGAGCCGCCGAGTGAGTTGACGGCCTCGGTTATGATGTCAGCGAGAAAGAGTATTGCCGCATCGCCCTTCTGATATCCGTAGTAATCGTTGTACGCCTTGAAATTGTCTATATCCATGTAGAGAAACGCAAAGGCCTCCTTGCTCTCGATCCTTCGCTGGAGCTCTTTCTCGATCGCCCTGTTTCCCGCAAGACCCGTCAGCGGGTTCGCTTCCTTCTGCTTGAGGCTCCAGTCGAGAACGTTCCGGACCCGGATGAGCAGCTCCTCGTTCGAATATGGCTTGATCAGATAATCGTTTGCGCCGTCCTGGAGCCCTTTGATCTTGTCGGGAAGATCGCTCTTGGCGGTGAGCATGATGATGGGAATATGAGAGGTCTGGTAGTTCTGCCGTATCTGCTTGCAGACCTCGAAGCCGTCGACCTTTGGCATCATTAGATCGAGGATCATGAGATCCGGCGACTCGCAGCGGGCGAGCTGGAGCGCGATCTCACCGTTTTCAGCGGTGATCACCGAGTAGCCAGACTTCTGGAGCTGGAATTTCAGAATTCGCCGGATATGCTCCTCATCATCAACGACAAGGATGGTATATCCGTCCCTTTGATTTTTCTCATCCATCCACAAAAACCTCAAATGTGCTGAGCACCCGACTCCGAGTGATGCGTCTAAGTTTGTGGCATACATCCGATTCGCAATTAATATGCCAAGGTCTGCGGGAGGGGTAATGGAGGCGGGGCAAGGCGGGAGAACCCTATATTCACAATGAATTCAAAGGATTAATCAAGTTGTTGCCACCCCGGAATAACTCCGTACCGGAGACGAATCTGCAATGCCTTTTGCAGAAAGTAATTCGACCCCGACAGCGCCAGAATCACGCAGGCAGGCTATCGCCATGAGGCCAGTTCGCCTCTGGAGAAGGTGTTGAGTGCGAGACCACCCCGCCGTCCGGCCTGAATCTGATGGGAGGCGGCACATGCGATCATCGCCGCGTTATCCGTGCAGTACTCGACGGCTGGCCAGGAAACGTCGAGACCCCGTGGTTCGAGGCGTTCCTTCATACAATCGCGAAGACGCCCGTTCGCGGCAACGCCCCCGGCGAGATAGAAGCGGCGGGCCTTCGTCCCTTGCGCGGCGAGCTCCGACTTCTCGACGAGGATCTGCACGATTGCCTCCTGGGACGAGGCGGCAACGTCGCGTACGAGCTGCGGTGTGAGCTTCCCGAGGGATTCGACCTCGAGGCGAACCGCCGTCTTGAGGCCGGAAAAGGAGAAATCACACATGCCGGAATGCCTGAGACCCATAGGAAAATCGAAGGCGTGGGGATCGCCCCCCTTCGCCTCACGTTCAACGGCCGGACCGCCGGGGAACGGGAGTCCCAGGAGCTTACCGATCTTATCAAACGCCTCACCAGCCGCATCGTCCCGCGTCCCACCCATGAAACGGTAGCACCCGATCTCCTCGGTGAGTATCAACTGTGTGTGGCCCCCCGAGACGACGAGTACGAGCGCCGGTGTTTCGAAATCACCCTCGAGGGCGTTCGCAAGTATATGTCCCTCGAGATGGTGAACCCCGACGAGAGGGATGGAGTTTCCGTACGAGAGGGCCTTCGCGAACGAGAGCCCGACCAGGAGCGAGCCTGTCAGCCCCGGTCCGTGCGTAACACCGATCCCCGCCAGGCCGTCGAGATCGATCCCGCCCTCCTTCATCACCGTCTCATAGAGGGGGAGGAGTGTCTTCATATGCGAACGGGATGCGATCTCGGGAACCACCCCGCCGTAGATCCGGTGGTCGAGCTGGGCTGCTGTTCTGTGCACCACGACACCGCGCCCCGGTGAGTAGAGGGCACAGGAGGTATCGTCACACGAGGTCTCTATGCCGAGATAGAGCTCTCTCACCGCACCTACAATACCTCCTCACCGCTCTCACCCGTCCGGATACGAACGGCGTCCTCGACGGTAGAGATGAATATCTTTCCGTCGCCTATCTGCCCGGTCTTCGCCGAGTCGATGATCGCCCGGACCGCCCGTTCAATATCCTCATCCCGGAGCACGAGCTCTATCTTCAGCTTGGGAAGAAAGTCCACCTGGTACTCACTTCCCCGGTAGAGTTCCTTGTGACCCTTCTGCCTGCCGAATCCCTTAATCTCCGTCACGCTCATCCCGCTGATATCGATCTCCATGAGGGCTTCCTTGACCTCGTCCAGCTTGAACGGTTTGATATACGCTTCGATCTTCTTCATTGCCACTCCTTCAGAGATTCCCACGGGGATGCGTGATCCTCAAACCACAACCCCTTACGTAGCATCACATACCCGGCCCGCCCCACATACGAACCGGCATCCCAACGACACCACTTCCACCCGATTCACCATGAGATTACGCTAGTGCGGCCACGCGGTAAGTGATACCCTGCAATCGGTCTAACAGCCGGTTGTGAGAGTACAGGAAACAAACGGAATCTTTCCAGTAAAAGTTCATGGATGATCGGTTCGAAAGGATCGTTACCACACTCCTTGAACACGGTGAGGAAGGAACCCATCGGCAGGCCTTCGAATCACTCGGCTTTACGGATCCCGTAAAGGCCGAAGCGCTCTGGCAGCGGCTCCTCCCCGAACCGGGCCTCGAGGCACCGCCTGCACGGCTCGTCGCCACGCTCGTGGGAGAGATTGCATCCTGCTCCGATCCCGACATGGCGCTCCTGAACCTCAGCCGGCTGGCGGACGGGATGGTCTCACCCACACACCTGCTGGGCTCGATATTCATGGAGGGACCCCTCTGCCACCTCCTCGTGGTCATCGCCTCGTGCAGCCATTACCTCTCCGATATCCTCGTCCGCACACCGGGATACCTCTCCTGGCTCATCGAGGCCGACACGCTCGGAATGCCCAAATCGTACGGAACATACCGGAAAGAGCTCAGGCTCATGACCGGCCCGTTTATGGATCACCGCCGAAAGCTCAACGCAATCAAGCGGCATAAGCGGCGGGAGCTCCTTCGCATCGGGGCGCGGGATCTCCTCGGTCTGGCGGGGGTCGAGGAGGTCACGGCGGAGCTCTCATTCCTCGCCGACGCCGCAATCGAGACGATAGCGGAGATGGCATTCGCCGAGGAAACGAGACGTGCGGGGCGCCCCGCCTCACCCTGGGACCTCGAGGGCGACATTCCGTACCACCGTTTCGCGGTGATCTCACTCGGCAAGCTCGGTGGCACCGAATTGAACTACTCCTCCGACATCGATCTCCTCTTCGTCTGCGAGGAAACCGAAGGATCCGCCGAAACCGACTTCTATACCTCCCTGGCGAGGCGTATCACGAACGATCTCACGGAACCGACCGAGGATGGATCCCTCTACCGGCTCGACCTGCGCCTGAGACCCGACGGGGAAAGTGGTCCCCTCGTCGTAACCCTCGAAGAGCACCTGAACTTCCTCCTGCGCAGGGCCCAGCCTTGGCAACGGCAGGCGCTTATCAAGGCACGCCACAGCGCCGGTAGCAGGCATGCCTCCCATGCCTTCCTGGCGAACTGCTGCCGGGTGATCTTCAGCTCCCTCGGGAGCACCGATCCGCTCGATGAGATCCTGACGATGCGGGAGCGTTCAATCGCCACACTGCCAGCACGGGAGCGCGAGGGCAACATCAAGCTCATGTCGGGCGGTATACGCGACATCGAGTTCATCGCTCAGGCCCTCCAACTCGTGCACGGGGTTCACCGGCACGAGGTGCGCTCCAGGAACACGCTCGAAGCACTCGAACGCCTTCGCAACCACGGACTGATCGGGGACGAGATCACCCGTAGCCTGGAGAACAGCTACCGGCTCTTCAGAACCGTGGAGCACCGTCTTCAGATGATGCAGAATGTACGCACCCATACCCTCCCCGCCGATGAGTCGGAGCTCGCCAAGCTGGGATGGCGCATCTCCAACAGCAGCCTCAAGGACGTGAACGACCACAACCTGACGCTGAAGCTCGGGAGCGCCATCCGGCAGGTGCAGGGCATCTTCGACAGCTTCTTCAGGGACCGGCACACCGATGGGATACCGCTCCTCCTCTCGCTCCCCACGGGTGATACGGAGGTTGAAGAGATACTCTCGCGCTACGGCATTACCGCCGGTGCACAGGCACACAGCTTCCTGCGCTCACTCGTGTACGGGGACTTCCCCCGGCTCGAGGGTCCCGAGACCCTTCATGCGGCCGCACGATGCCTCCCCCCGATACTCGAGCGGGTGGCAGAGACCCCCGATCCGGCCCTGACCCTGAAAAACCTGGTACGGATCATCAAGGCGACACGTGCCGTTCGCTCGACATTGGAGCTCCTGGCGGGAGGGGGTGATCTGCTCCGCCTCCTGCTCGTGCTGGCATCCCTCTCCTCGAAGCTCACGGATACGATGGTGAAGCGGATCGGGCTGCTCGATGTCCTGGCCGAGGGGGTCCGGCCGGGCGATCCGCCGCGACCGTCAGGGGGGCTCGCTCAGGAGCTCGGGACACAGTATGCTTCGGGGCAGCAGCTCCCCGCCGACCTCGGGCGGGAGCTAACGCGCCACCTCGAAGCCCTCAAGCGCTGGTATGACGAGAGCATCCTCTACATCCACTGCCAACGGCAGATCCCCGAACACGGCCCCGCCGTTCTCGGCCCGCTGCTCTCGGATGCTGTCGAGCGCCTCATACGGTCGCTCTTCGATGTGAGTGGCGGCGACGGAACGGGTGTAGCAATCTTCGCCCTCGGTTCCCTCGGGAGCCGGGAGTGCCGATACGGAAGCGATCTCGATCTCGTCGCGGTGGTCGACGACGGCGGCGACCGCTCCACCGCCACCATGGCTGTCCGCCGTCTGATCGAGTATGCCGGTGAAACGGGACTCGGTGCGCCCGATTTGCGCCTCCGTGGGGAGGGGGAAGGATCCCCGCTCGTGCAGACACTCGGGCGATACCGGAGCTACTTCGAGACTCGCGCTGCCCTCTGGGAGATGTTGGCATTTATGAAGTGCCGTTTCATATGCGGTGAGCGATCAACCGCCGCTGCGTTCACAGAGATCCTCTCGGGAAAACTGAACGACCTAAAGGCTGGGCCCGATATTGCAGGTAGGATGCTCGCCGAGCGGGTGAGACTCGAATCACTATCCCGGGGGGAATGGGACGTGAAGCATGCGCCGGGAGGGCTCTACGACATCGATTTTCTCGTTATGACGATGAAGATCCTGCGGCCTGCGGATTCCGGCGGCCGCACTCCTGATGATATCTTCAACGCCGCCGGGGACGAGGCGCCGGCGATACCCGAGAAGGGACCGGTTCCCTTCATACCCCGGGAGATCGAACGCTTACGTCTCGACAACCTCATCGAGGATCGGGATGCCGGGATCCTCATGAACGCCCACCGGCTCTACTACCTCGTCTCACACGCCGCCGCCCTTCACGGCTTCGCGTATCCGCCTCTGTCCGAGCGAGAGGCGTTTTTCGATTCGTACCTCACACGTCTCGTCGGGGACCTCGCCGGCCGTGCCACCGGTGAAGGCGAAGGCCATGCCCCCGGCGACGGCCCCTTCACACGGAGGCTGGAATCGGTCAGGAACAGTGTGAGGGGGATCTTCCTCACATATATCGAAGGGGCCGGATGATCGTCCTGGTCCCTTACTGTGTATTCGCCTCCATCTCGCGCTGCATCCGCTCGACCTGTGCGCGCAGCTCCTCGAGCTCCCGCTCGATGCGTGCATTGTTTGCCGCGATGGATTCCCGCCGCTCGGCCTCGATATCGGCGATCGACATCACCGGTGCTGTGCCGCCTTCCGCACTTGCACCCAAGCTCGCCAGCGTTTCGCTCACGGTGCCGTACTCACTCGGTATGAAGACCAGGCTCAGCTGAACGTCGAAGACGCGGAAATCACCGCCTCCCTCACGACCGAGGTAATAGAATGTGTACGATCCACCCCCGCCCACATCGAAGAGGCTGTGGTTCGAGACGGGAAATCCGTAGCTCCCGGTATCCAGACCGCCGTCGAGCTGGATCCGTACGTCCTGGCATACCGGGAAGGCGGTCGAGTCCTCGGCGACACCGAATTCGGCATAGCTGAGGGCGCCGAACGTATGGTTGATATCCACCTGTGACGAGGCGATCGCCAGAACGAGCCCGTCGCTCGGAACGGTGATCGTCCGGGAGGTGAGAACATCGATCGTGCCGCTGCCCGTGAGCCCCGGCCCCGTGATATCATAGGCGTTGTTGCTCGCACCCCCCGACTCGTCTGTGATCTCGGTGCGATCGATCGATTCGCCCGGAAGCTGCACGGAATAGGTGCCGGAAAGATCCATGTTGAACGTTGCAGTCCGGGCACTACCACCGATATAGACACGTGGGTCTTCCGATCCTCCATAGTTCCCGTACACCACAAAGCCCCCTTCGGCCTCGTTACGCATGACGCCGAAGTGTCCTCCCGAGCCGTCGAGATCGGCCTGCAGGAAACAGTAAGGGTTGCCGACATCGTCGAACATATGGAGGTTCCCGCCGTAACTGTTCGAGTACGCATGCATCATGGCGTAGGTGATTCCTTCGCGGTAAAGCGTGAGGGTTCCGGTCTGCTCGTCGGAGCCGATCGTTACTGCGCCGTTGTTGTGTATCCAGAGCGCCTCCGCCAGGCCAGCGCCGAGGACGAGCTTCTCCAGTCCCCCCTGGACGCGTATCCCCACCGTGCCGGCACCGAGACCGCCGGTGGCGACGCCGATCTTCAGACGGTACGTATCATCACCGATCTTGAGATCCCCCTCCGTGCCGTTCAGGTCCCAATTGCCGCCCGGCAGATGCAGCGGCGCATCCGGATCGTTCTCGCTCAGACCCACGTAGCCGTTCTCATCAATCGTCAGCCGGTCAGTCGCCGCAGAGTAATCACGGATGACAAATTTCCTATCCCCCGCACCGGCCGCAGGGTTCGTGCCGTAGACCACCCAGTCCTTGTTCGCCGCATTCAGGTACAGGGCGGGACCGACACCCGTCGGTGCGGTCAGCCTGAAATGGTAGCCGATGTTATCACCCACCACCTCCATGTTGGCAAGCGGGCTCGTGGTTCCCACACCGACCTTGCTTCCGTCGTTGTAGAGAAGGCTCGATGCAACCCAATCGGCACCGTTGTGCCTGATCGTCTGCCCCGCCGTCCCGGGCGGGAGGGAGCCCGAGCCGCCGTTCGAGGTCAGCGAAAGCCAGGTGCCGCCGTCGTAGCCCTCGAAATCTGCACCCGTCCAGCGGATCGTCCCGGCATTGGTATTGGCGGTGTTGCCGAGCCGCACGGCACCATCGACATCGAGCTTCTCCTCGGGATCTATCGTGCCGATGCCGACATCGTTGGTGCCCCCCTCGATGGTGAAGGCCTCATCGACGCCCATCCTGATGCGGTAATCGAATCCGGCTCCAATATACGTCAGCGCTTTCAACGACCCCTGGCTGTGAAACTCGATCCCGGGAAGGGAACCCGTACCGGCAGCATTTATCCGGATCAGCGACCACGAACCAATCGCCGTGCCGTCGAGCGATATGCCGCGGATGTCGTCCGTGACAACATGAAGCGGATAGCTCGGTGTCAGCGTGCCGATCCCCACATAGCCACTCGACGGGAAGAGATTGCCGGTGCCCCGTACCATCTGCGCATTCAGCGCATACGGCGATCCCGTAAGCTCCGTCCGGGGCACAAGCTCAGAGCCCCCACCGATCGTCACTCCCAGCCAGTACCGCTCGTCGAAGTCCAGGTCGAGCGGCACCAGCTCGCCCAGAATAACGTTCAGTATGCCCGCCTGCACCGGAACCGTCTGTGTCTCAATCCAGAGCGGCGTGCCACCCGTTTCAACATCGTAGATCTTGAAGGTGATGAGGTAATCGTCGTCCGGTACAATGGCGCCCGTATCATCCTTCAGCACCCCCTGGTAGCTCGTCGTCTGCGGAACCTGCGCGGGCAGAGCGCCCGCTACGACCAGCACCGCTACGAGTACCATTGCAAAGATAAGCCTTTTCATGATCTCTCTCCTTGTTCGTTATCTGAGTACAACCATCTTCTTTGTCTGGGTGAAGCGGCCCGCCTCGAGACGGTAGAAGTAGACGCCGCTCGCAAGACCACCGGCGGTCACCGTCAACGTATGCTCGCCTGCGTCCATCTCTCGGTCGGCGGCCGTCATGACGAGCCTTCCCGCAGCATCGTAGATCCTGAGCCGCACATGCGACGGATCAACGAGTGCGAACCTGATCGTCGTCACCGGATTGAACGGATTCGGGAAGTTCTGGTCGAGCCGGTACGCCCTGGGTGCCCGTTCCTCATCCACGGCAGTTACGAAGAACCACGGCAGGTACCAGAAGCCCTGCTCGTGGATGTAGTCCGCTCCCGAGACCAGGTTCACAACCGGCTGGCCGACCGTGTGCAGAAGCTGGTAATCCGCACCCGTGCTCTTTCCGCCGCCGCTTGCGACGACGTCCCGCGGGATGATCTCGGCACATACGGGAGGTGGAACGACGAATACGGAGTACAGCAAGACGAGAATAATGAGATATACCTTCATATTCCCCCTCCTTTCTATTCTGTTAGAGCGCGGAAAGGGCGGTAATGACACAGGAGAATTGAGGTATTCATGGAGATTGTTCAGGAGATGCCGCCGGCCGTAAGCTCGGCCATGAGGCGGCGGCGGATGGATCGCATCCGTGCGGCGGCGCTGATCTTTTCACCCTCGGCGGTCCTGACGTAAAAGGAATCCTCGACCACACCCCCCCGTGTGGTTATCTGTGCACTCTGGATATCGAGCCCCTCCTCGCTCAGAACGTGGGTGATCCGGTAAAGGAGGCCGGGGCGGTCGCGTGTGGTGAGGTCTATGATCGTGCTCTCGCGTGAGAGGTCATTCTCGAACTCGACCGCGCTCGCGACCGGGATGGCGCTCGGAACCAGGCGCTTCCAGCGCTTCACATGCGCCTCGAACGCCGCTTCGAGGTCGAGTTTCCGCTTGAGCACGGCCGTGAGATCCTTCGCCAATTTCTCCCTGGCGTCTGTTTTCAGCGTGAGCTTTCCATCGACCCCCTCGACGTGGAAGAGATCGATCACCGTTCCGTCCGAGCGGGTAAACGCGAATGCGCCGAGTATATTGAAGTCGTTTATCGTGATCACTCCGCAGAGCTGCGAGAGCCTGAACGGCCGGTCCCTCGTACAAATCGAGAGCTCGATCGAATGACGGAGACGCCTGAACCGCGTTACCGCCGGCTGCCCGGCGAGCTTCTCGATCATCTCGAGATGCGACCGTGCCTGTGCAGGAGAGACCACCATCGTATACCGGGCCGGTAGCCCATCGAGGTGCTTCTGCATGATGTCCTGTTCGTTTTTATCCCTGCAGGCTGCGAGTATCTTTTCGCGCCGCCTCTCCAATACAGTCTGGTAGGAAACGCGGATGTCGGATTTCTCCGCCAGCATCCGGCTCGCCTTGAAGTAGAGATCCTCGAGCAGGTTCTCCTTCCAGCCGGTCCATACACCGGTACCGGTCGCCTTGAAGTCGGCGTATGTGAGGAGATAGAGCAGCTTCAGGTTCAGATGGTTCCCGATCACCTTCATGAACTGCATGCTCGTATCCCTGTCCTCCATATCACGCCGCTGGCTGAAATGGGAGAGCAGAAGATGATTTATGATCAGGAACTGTATCAGCTCGCGGCTCTTCGCCGAAATCGGGAAGTGCTTGAGGAGCTGCGCGGCGAGCTTCGCCCCGGCGCGCGAGTGCTCACTGGGCTTGACCTTGCCGATATCGTGAAGCAAGGTTGCCAGGAAGAGCTCCATCTTCTCCGCCACCTCACTGTAGATGCGGGGCAGGAGCCCTCCCTCACGCTCGGTGAGCTCTTCGAGATTGGCTATCGCCTGGAGGCTGTGCTCGTCGGCCGTGTACTGGTGGTAGAGATCGTAGCGCTTGAGACAGGTGAGGCGTTCGAAGGGCGGGAAGATATGCTTGAGGACACCGAGCTCGTACATACTCCGGATGACCGGTGCCTTCTTGCCGGGCATTTGCAGGATCTCGACAAAGGAGCTTCGCATCCGCTTCACCGTCCTGGCGTCCAACCGTCCGTTCTTGAAGATGGAGCGGATCCTGCGCTCGAGATGAGGGGAGAAGTGCCTGCCCTCGCGGAGCTGTTCCTTGAAGGGGAAGAGGGGATCCTCGGCGAGCTTCTCGCGCCGCAGCTTGAGATCGAGCTGTCCGGCACCCTTCGTGCCGACCCGCTTGTAGAGTGCACCGTCTATGATCCTCAGGTTACCCTTGCCGTGTGTTGCATCGAGGAATCGTTCGAGAACCTTGTAGATGGCCATCGTATTCGTGTAGTAATCCCGCATGAAGCGTTCCACCGCCATCAGGCCGCCCTTCGTGCGGTACCCGAGACCCTTGGCCACGGCGCGCTGGAGCTCCACCGTGAGCACATTCCCACTGCTCTGTGTCACGAAGTGGATTTCGTTTCGCGTACGCAGCAGAAAATCGAAGGCATTCTGAATGTCGGCGATCTCCTCCCTGTCGATGATCGCCAGCCGGTAGAGACCCTGGAGCGTCCCTTCCCACGGCAGCACCATCCCTATCCATCGAATCGTCTGGAAATCCCTGAGTCCCCCGGGGCTCTCCTTCACGTTGGGCTCGATCAGGTGATAACTCCAACCGAACTTCTGCCACCGGCGGCGGCACTCCTCGAGCTTCGCCTCGAGAAGCTCACCGCTCTCCCGGTCCAGGACATCCTGCTTGATAGGAGAGAGACGCGCCTTGAGCTCCTCGTCACCGCAGATCCACCGCACATCGAGAAGCGAGGTCTTGAGATCGTTATCCCGCCGTATCGCCTTGAGAAGCTCCGGAACGGTCCGTACGGAATGGCCCAGCTTGAGTCCGGAGTCCCACATCATCCGCACAAGGTACCCGGCAAACGCTCCCGTCTCCCCCCCTCTTCTCTTTCCCCAGAGAAAGAGGAGGTCGACATCGCTCCGGGGGGAGAGTTCCCTCCGGCCGAAGCCGCCGAGGGCCACAAGGGCCGGTAGCCGCCGTACGCTGCGTCTCATGAGCACCGGCAGTGAATCGTACAGGTGCCTGACGACGAGCTCCACACCGGCCGTGCACATGCGCACGACCTCGAGCCCGCCGGCCCCGGCGCGGTGCCGGTCCGCGAGCTCCTTGAGGAATTTCCGGTAGGTGCGCCGCACCTCGCCCGCGAAGGCGGTCATGCCCTCCTGGCCGGAGAGGCCTTCGGGCGAGGGAAGATCCGATCTTTTCAGCAACGCCTGCATACGAAAGGAATCAGATATCAAAATACAGACAGAACTCGTACGGGTGCGGCCGGCTCCGCACCGGCACGATATCGTTTTCCCGCTTGTAGTCGATCCATGTGCGGATTACATCCTGCGTGAAAACGTCACCTTTCAGGAGAAACTCGTGATCGCGTTCGAGCGCGACGAGGGCCGACTCGAGGTCGGGTGGCGCCTTCTTCACTCCGGCGAGCTCCTCCGGGGGCATGTCGTAGATGTTCTTGTCCAGTGGCTCCCCCGGATTGATCCGGTTATCGATCCCATCGAGGCCCGCCATGAGTATCGCCGAGAGCGAGAGGTACGCGTTACCGGTCGAATCCGGGCACCGGAACTCGACGCGCTTCGCCTCGGGCTTTTCCGAGTACGTCGGGATCCTGATCGCCGCACTCCGGTTCCGCTGCGAGTAGGCGAGGTTCACGGGCGCCTCGAAGCCCGGCACCAGCCGCTTGAAGGAATTCGTCGTCGGATTCGTGAGCGCCAGAAGCGCCGGCGCATGGGCCAGCAGGCCTCCGATGAAGTAGAGCGCCGTCTCGCTCAGCCCCGCATACTCCGGCCCCAGGAAGAGATTTGTCTTCCCCTGCCAGAGCGAGATGTGTACATGCATCCCCGATCCGTTGTCCCCGTAGATCGGTTTCGGCATGAAGGTGGCCGTCTTACCGTGGGCGCGCGCGGTGTTCTTCACCACGTACTTGAAGGTATTGAGGGCGTCCCCCATCCGAACGAGTGTGTCGTAGCGGAGATCCACTTCACCCTGGCCGGCCGTTGCAACCTCGTGGTGCTGGACCTCCGGCGAGAGGCCGCAGCCAATGAGGTTCCGCGCGATCTCACTCCTGAGGTCCTGGAGCGAGTCGGTCGGGGGCACGGGGAAGTAGCCTTCCTTGAATCTCGGCTTGTATGCCAGGTTCGGCTTCTCCTCGCGTGCCGTATTCCACGCCCCCTCCATGGAATCGACGATGTAGAATCCGCTGTTCTCGTTCTGCGCGAACCGCACATCGTCGAAGATGAAGAACTCCGCCTCGGGTCCGAAGTACGCCGTATCGGCGACGTTGGAGCCTGCGAGGTGCTGCTCTGCCTTTCGCGCGATGTAGCGCGGATCCTTCGTGTAGGGCTCGCGGGTAATCGGATCGTGGATATTTCCGATGAGGCTCAGTGTCGGGTGCCGGTAAAACGGATCCATGAATGCGGTCGCCGGATCGGGGATTACGAGCATGTCACTCTCGTTGATGTTTTTCCACCCCCTGATGCTCGACCCGTCGAAGCCTGTACCCTCGCTGAAAAGCTTCTCCGAGAAATGATCGATCGGGATCGTGAAGTGCTGCCATGTGCCCGGGAAGTCCGTGAATTTAACATCGACGAATTCAGCCTGCTGCGATCGTGCAAACTCGACGACCTCACCGGGGCTCTTCCCCATAGCACACTTCCTTTCCTGAAGGGGTCCCCACAATGAAGGTTATGCTCACCCCTGCGCACGTACCCGGCTGCTGTTACAACATACATCTCTATAATCAGTGCCGATGCACAGTCAATACAATTTTTAATCCCCTGCACGTATCGGCCTGTTTCGCATTCTTTTCAAGATACGATAACCCATCTATGCATAACCGGACCGTGATTCCGTTCATTGGTAAAAAGAGCTTTATAAACGCGATACGATATATTATGATACACGTAGCACTATGCTTCATCCAACATAGACTATTCGAAAGCGTAGAACGATGTTACGAATCGGCGCTGTACTCGTGATGCTCTTTATCGTAGCTGCCGCGTCCGTGACGTCTGTGAACGCGCAGTGGGTGCGAGACGGCGTACCGGTCTGTACCGCCCAGTACATCCAGCGGCAGCTTGAGATCGTTCCCGACGGCGCCGGCGGTGTGATCGCCGTCTGGACCGATGAGCGCAACGGCTGGGATAATTGGGACATATTTTCGCAGCGGGTCGATTCATCGGGGATCATCCGGTGGACACTCAACGGCATACACATCTGCGATGCACAGGGGGACCAAGTCCTGCCTAAGATCATACACGACGGCGCTGGGGGCGCGATCATAGCGTGGCAGGACGGGAGAGACATCATCGACGAGATCCGTGCCCAGCGGATCGATACGAACGGGACCGTACTGTGGGCGGCCGGGGGCGTGCCGATCAGCACTCCACAGTACATCCAACTGTCCCCGGAGCTGGCGGGTGATGGAGCGGGCGGAGCGATCATCACGTGGTTTGAACACAGAATCACCGTGATCAACTCGGTTCCCGACACGAGCTATAACGTCTACGCACAGAGAGTTGATGCCAACGGGACCGCACTATGGGACCCAACGGGTGCCGGCGTATGCGTGCAGCCGGGCAATCAGACCTCACCCGTGATCGTCTCGGACGGCGCCGGAGGGGCAATCATCGCCTGGATTGACGGTCGAAGTCCGGGAACGGAGGTGGATATCTACGCGCAACGTATCGACGGAAGCGGTGCCGTCGTGTGGGATTCGAGCGGTGTGGCGATCTGCACGGCATCAGGCAACCAGCAGTCACCGCACATCGTCTCGGACGGGGCCGGGGAGGCGATCGTAACGTGGCAGGACTCGCGAACACCGCCCTGGGATATCTACGCCCAGCGGATCGGTGCCGATGGAACCGTCCGGTGGGCCGCAGACGGTATTACCATATGCACGGTCGGCGGCGATCGGAGGATGCACAGAGTCGTTTCAGACGGCTCGGGAGGAGCCGTGATCACCTGGGACGAGTACCGCTTCAACGACAGGGATATCATCGCGCAACGGCTGGACTCGCTCGGCGGCCATCTCTGGGGCGGGGAGGGGGCGGCGGTCTGTACCTTGATGGCGAGCCAATCCCAACCTACGGTATCATCCGACGGTGACGGGGGCTTTTTCATCACCTGGAGGGATGCCCGTGACTGGGATACTCCGCGCGAGGAGGATATCTACGCGCAGCGGCTCGCTCCCGAGGGCACCCCGCAGTGGGCGGACGGAGGCGTACCGATCTGCCTGGCACGCGGGGAGCAGAGAAGTCCCCACATCATCCACTCCACAGGCCGGAAACCCTTCGCCGTGTGGGAGGATTTCCGCCAGAGCGTGTACCGGGATCTCTTCGCCATGCGGCTCTCGATATTCATGGAGGTCCTCTCCCCCGACAGCGCCGAGGTGCTCGATTCCTGGAAGAATTACGACATAACATGGAGCACACAGGGCGAGGAATCGGACTCCATCCTCATCCTTCTCAGTATCGATAGCGGCACCGAATTCCCTTACGCCATCCATTCCGGCCCACCGGATCCGAGCATCTACACCTGGAACGTCTACAACATCCCGACGGAGACGGCCAGGATCGAGGTGATCGCCTACGCAGGAGGGGCCGTAGGCGGTTACGATATCAGCGACAGGGACTTCTCGATCGACGCCAAGCCCTACCGGTACGTTTCACCTGCCGGTGCCGGGATCTTCCCCTACTCGATGCCCGCGTGGGCGGCGAACACGATCCCGGTCGCCCTCGATGCCGCATCTCCCGGCGACACGATCATGGTCGCAGGCGCCACCTACAGCTCCACGGTCATCGTCATGACACCGGTTTTTCTCATGGGCGGTTGGAATGACACATTCTCAGAATGGAATCCCGCTCTGTACGAAACGGAGCTTAAGAAGACCGGAAGTGTCGTCTCGTTCATGTATACGGATACGGCGCGCTGCGGCATAGAGGGATTCACGTTGAGAAACGGAACTGGAACGATCGTCGCGATTCCCGAGAGCGGCTTCTACGGCGGCGGGGTTTTCTGCTATCAATCATCGCCCGTTATCAGGGGCAATAGGATCGTTAACTGCGGCCAGGTCAGCCCGCTGGGTTTCAGCGCCGGCGGTGCGATCTGCTGCTACGGCGGCGAGGCGGTGATAGAGGATAATGAGATCACGGGGAGCAGTGCACAGTGGGGCGGCGGGATCTATCTCTACGAGACCGCAGCCACGATCAACGGTAACCGTATCGTGGGCTCATCGCCCGACGCCGAATACGGGGGAGGTAAGTTCGGCGGCGGGATCTATGCCACCCTTTCGACCGTGTTCCTCGATGGAAACGTCATCCGTGAGAACAACGGCTACACCCGGGGCGGCGGGATCTATGCTACGCTCTCGATCCTGTCATCACACGGCGATTCGATCCTTTCCAACGAATGTCTCGACACGGGCGGCGGCATCTATGCCGACGAGACGCAGTGCACCATCTCCCGGGCCGTAATTGTCTTCAACACCGCCGTATCATCGGGAGGCGGCATCTACCACAAGGCCGAGCGTATCGATCTTGCGAACAGCATCATCGCTCTGAACGATGCGGGACTGATCGGCGGAGGCATATACACGACCGATTCGTGGGGCAGCATCGACAACAACACGATCGACCGCAACTACGCCCTTTACGGCGGCGGGAACGTCTTTCTCGGCACCATGGTCTCGCTCGGGATAACCAACAACCTCATCACCTTCGGCCACAAGTACGGCTTCCAGGCGAACACGCTCGAGAACATCACCTTCAGCTTCAACAACTGCTTCGGCAAC
>CP070727.1:3410763-3446883 GCA_020350885.1 bacterium
GATTGTTCAATAGGTATTCGGTTGTTTATTCCGCAACGCCATAGAGCGGAAATGAAGCGGATCCGTCAGAGGAAGAGGTGTTTACGAAATGCGTACCTTAGTTGCTCTTATTATTGTAGCGATTCTCGTCTGCCCCCATCGGGCGGACCTGTACGGTAAGGATCGTGGAAAGGAGGATACCGTGAAGGTACCATCCGGTGGTCCGGGTGTTCTCCCTCTCGAGGACATCACGATCACCGTTATCTACGATAACCGGGTCTACCGGGATGGCTTCGAGCCGGCCTGGGGATTCTCGTGCCTCATAACGGGGACCGAAAAGTCGATCCTCTTCGATACGGGTGGCGAGGGTGCGATCCTGATGCGGAACATGGAACGGGCGGGGATCGATCCTGCATCGATAGATCTGGTTTTTCTTTCTCACGGGCACTGGGACCATACGAGGGGGCTCGGCCATTTCTTCGAGAAGAACAAGGAAGTATCCGTCTACTGTCTGAAGGCATTTCCCGAGCCGTTCAAGGAGGTGGTGCGGGACGCCGGCGCCGGGCTCATCGAGGCGGATGAGCCTGCAGACCTCTGTCCGGCCGTCCACTCGACGGGAACGATGGGCCGGCGGATCAAGGAGCATGCGCTCGTTCTCGATACCGATCGCGGGCTCATCGTCATCACCGGCTGCGCCCACCCTGGTATAGTGAAGATCGTTGAACGGGCAAAAGAGAAATGGAAGAGGGATATCTTCTTCGTCATGGGCGGATTCCATCTGATGGAGCATACACGGAAACAGTTCGACGGGATCATCGCCGACTTCCACAAGCTCGGGGTGCGGTATGCGGCGCCGTGTCACTGTACGGGCGATGGGGCGATCGAGGCCTTCAAGGCGGATTACGGGGATCACTTCGCCCTGATAGGCGCGGGACGGGTCCTTACGGCCGAGGACTTCGACTAATGGATCCGTGGAGAAGGATCCGGGTAAGTATCATTGCGGCCAGGGATTTCGAGTATCAAAATGTAATTCAAAATATTAATTTAAATATATAAATATTATCATTTACAAATATATCCTCACACTGTATATTTTAATAAGGTTACGAAGGTATTTTTATGGAAGATAAGGATAGCATTCCTCGGGAGCCTGTCGGCACGGGGGGCCGGCCGCCCAGCAAGCGGCTCGCCGGCGAGAAGAGCCCCTATCTGCTCCAGCATGCCGGGAATCCTGTCGATTGGTACCCGTGGGGGGAGGAGGCATTCGAACAGGCGAAGGCCGAGGACAAGCCGGTCTTCCTCTCAATCGGCTACTCCGCCTGCCACTGGTGCCACGTGATGGAGGAGGAGTCGTTTGCGGACGGGGAGGTTGCTGCTCTTCTCAATGAGCACTTCGTCTCGGTCAAGGTCGACCGGGAGGAGCGTCCCGATATCGACCATATCTACATGGCCGTCTGCCAGGCGATGACCGGCTCGGGCGGCTGGCCACTCACGATCATCATGACGCCTGAGAAGAAACCGTTCTTTGCAGGCACCTATATTCCGAAACAAAACCACTTCGGCCGTATGGGCCTTGTCGATCTCCTGCCGCATATCGCCGAGGTCTGGCGGGAGGACCGGGAGGAGCTGCTGAAGGCGGGTGAGCGTGCCGGTGAGTTTCTGCAGCGGATGTCAACGGGGATTGGGAAGGCGGAGCTGAGCGATGATCTCTTCACGGGTGCCCTCGATTGGTTCCGCCGGAGCTTCGACGAGCGTCACGGCGGCTTCGGGTCGGCACCGAAGTTTCCCTCACCCCATCAGCTATCGCTGCTTCTCAGGCTGTGGCGGCGCACGGGGGATGCGGTGGCGCTCGAAATGGCAACGAAGACGCTCACGGCGATGCACCGGGGCGGGATCTTCGACCAGCTCGGCTTCGGGTTTCACCGCTACTCGACCGATGCACGCTGGCTCGTCCCCCATTTCGAGAAGATGCTCTACGATCAGGCGATGCTCGCGATCGCATTCCTCGAGGCGTACCAGGCGCTGGGAGCGGGTAATGATCGCGAAGCAATGGCAACCGCCGCACGGCAGATCTTCAGCTATGTTCTCTTCGAGATGACGTCCCCCGAGGGAGGTTTCTATTCATCGGAGGATGCCGACAGCGAGGGGCAGGAGGGCAGGTACTACCTCTGGAATCCGGCACAGATACGTGAAGTTCTCGGGGAGGAAACCGCCGGTCGGATCACGAGGTTCTTCGGAGTTACAGAGCACGGGCACATCGAGGGTGGAAGCGTCCTGAATATCGGGGGCGAGATCGATCGGTTCGCCGCAGATGAGGGGCTCTCCCGGGAGGAGTTCGCCGCACACTTCGAGGAGGCCCGGCAAAGACTCCTCACAGCCAGGACCGCTCGGACGAGACCCGCCAGGGATGACAAGATCCTCACCGACTGGAACGGTCTCATGATCGCCGCCCTCGCCAGGGGCGCACAGGTGCTCGACGAGCCTGCGTATAGACAAGCCGCCTCGGACGCCGCTGCATTCAATCTACGGAAGATGCGACGGTCTGACGGGAGGCTCCTTCACCGCTACCGTGACGGTGAGGCTGCGATCCCGGCCTTCATCGACGACTATGCGTTTCTCGCCTGGGGGCTCATCGAGCTCTACCAGACGACATTCGAGCCGGTCCACCTTCGGGAAGCTCTGAGGTTGACCGAAGATATGATCACGCTCTTCTGGGACGGCGAGCGGGGGGGATTCTACCTCACAGGCTCGGATGCAGAGGAGGTGCTCGCCAGGCCGACCGATATCTACGACGGAGCGATCCCTTCCGGCAACTCGGTGGCGGCCCTGAACCTGCTGCGCCTTGGAAGGATAACGATGCGCCGTGATCTCGAGGAGAAGGCGCAAATGCTCATGCGGCGCTTCGCATCAACCGTTGAGAACGCACCGACGGCATTCTCACAGTTCCTCGTGGCGCTGGATTTCGCCCTCGGTCCAAGCCGGGAGATCGTAATCGTGGGAGATCCGGAGGCGGACGACACGGTACGCCTGCTCGGGACGGTACGGGAGAGGTTCATGCCGGATACGGTCGTCATCGTCACGGGCGAAGGCGAGCGGAGTGAAGAGATGACGGCACTTATGCCGGCGCTCGAGCTCATGAGGATTGTCAACGGCAGGACGACGGTATATCTTTGTGAGAACTTCAGCTGCAACTTTCCCGTGAACACTGTCGAGGAACTGGCCACATTACTCGATGGCCGGAAAAAGAAGGAGTAAGTGAGAATGAAACGATTCGGTTGGCAGATGATACTCGGAATCTCACTGGTGGTTCTATCCGCCGTTCTCTACTTCGTGCACTACCTGGTCTTTCACGATGCGCACCATATCTTCATTTACATGGTCGGCGATGTCGCGTTCGTACCGATCGAGGTGCTGCTCGTCACGCTCATCATCCACCGGCTGCTCATGGAGCGGGAGAAACGCATCAAGATGGAAAAG
Organism: bacterium; assembly: GCA_020350885.1. Taxonomy (GTDB): domain Bacteria; phylum Krumholzibacteriota; class Krumholzibacteriia; order Krumholzibacteriales; family Krumholzibacteriaceae. Next base: position 3,414,220 of record CP070727.1, read on the forward strand.
CTCAACATGGTGATCGGCGCCTTCTTCAGCGAGGTGGGTATACAGCTCCTCGAGGTCTTCTCACGACTCGATCCGAACGCATCCCGGATCGGCAAGCAATTGATAGTCACGAACGATTGGGATGACAAGCGGTTTCATGAGCTCATGAAACGCTACCAGCGTTACGAGTACGAGATAGAGATAGACACGGGCGGTCTCGAGGATCTCAAGCGGCTTACCATCGGGAAGCGGGAGTTTTTGCTGCGCCTCATGGAGAATCCGAACCTTCTCGAGCATGACCGTTTTACCAGGCTCCTCAGGGCCGTATTTCACCTGACCGAGGAGCTGGAGAACCGAAAGGAAATCAAAGACCTCCCGGATTCCGACATCAGGCATCTCACGGGGGATGCACGCAGGGTCTACGTCAATCTCCTCTCGGAGTGGCTCAGCTACATGCGGCATCTCCTGAAGAACTATCCATATCTCTTCTCGCTCGCCGTTCGCACGAATCCGTTCGATCCCGAGGCCTCACCGGTTGTGGCAGGTTGACGGTATGAGAGGATTCCACTAAGGTCGGTTCGATGTACATGCCTCCCGCTGCATACGGTACAATCGAGCGGATTTTCCACTGTCTAAAACGGAGGATTGTACAGACATGAAGCTCGAGGAGAAACAGAAGGCGCCGGATTTTTCCCTGCCGGACCAGAACGGCACGACACATAAACTGTCCGACTACAGGGGCAGGTGAGTGGTCGTTTATTTCTATCCGAGGGATAATACGCCGGGATGCACGAAGGAAGCCTGTGCATTCAGGGACAGCCACCCGGATTTCAAGAAACTAAAAGCGGTCGTTCTCGGGATCAGCGTCGATTCGGTGAAAAGCCACGACAAATTCGCTACGAAGTACGAGCTCCCCTTCACACTTCTCGCCGACGAGGATAAGAAGGTAGTGCGGGCATACGGTGTCTGGGACAAGAAGAAGTTCATGGGAAGGGAGTTCATGGGAACGGTCAGGACCACATTCCTGGTCGATCCCGAGGGGAGGATTGCCAGGATCTACGGGAAGGTCAGGCCCGCAGAGCATGCCGATGAGATCCTCGAGGATCTCAAGGACCTCGGAGCCTGATCGCAGCCTCCCCCGGACGGTTGTGCATATGAGCACGAACGGTACGCAAGATCATATCGCCTATCTGGATACACTGGCAGCGCATCGGCGGAAACCCGGCCGTCCATTCGTGACCCTGAGCTACGCACAGAGCCTCGACGGCTGCCTCTCCGGTGCCCACCGCCGGCAGTATTCGTTGAGCGGCGAGGAGGCCCTCGCATTTACACACCGGTTGCGTGCCTGGCACGATGCGATCCTCGTCGGTATCGGCACGGTCACAACGGATGATCCCCACCTTACGGTACGGCACGTCTCGGGCAGGAATCCGCAGCCGGTAGTATTGGATTCGACGCTTCGGTTTCCATTGACGGCGTATCTTCTCGGCGGACATCCCATGGCACCGTGGATCATGACCACGCTCGAATCGGACATAGAGCGTGAACGGGTCCTCACCGAAGCAGGTGCCAAGGTCTTTCGTTTGCAGTCGAACGAGAACGGCCGCGTCGCTGCCGGCGCCGCCCTCGAAAAGCTCGCCGGTCTGGGAATCGAACGCGTTATGGTCGAGGGGGGTGCGGGGATCATCGGGAGTTTCCTCGTGCGGCGGCTCGTCGATGTGGTGATCATCACGATCAGCCCCATGATCGTCGGAGGTGTTCGGGCGATCGATCTCCCCGGGGATGTGGCCGGCTCGGCCCTGCCGACACTTTCTGCGATTAGGGTCCTCCGGATGGGAAAGGATATGGTGCTCATAGGGGAACCCCGGTGGGAGGACTGATCCGGGCCGGTGACCGGGGCATCTGAGGGAATTCAAGCGCTCCCTTCCGGGAGCCACTTGTTCGATTCGCCGATCGGTGATATCGTCGTACGGTACGGCGGGATAGGGCGAGGTTTTCAATGCCGAGAAAAACCGGCAGGAAAAAAGGAACCGAAACGAGCCCCTTCGGGACACGCGGCAGGATCAGCCACGATTCGTCGCGTTTCTACGGGAGCCGCCTGTACGAAGGGATCGATAGCGGCAAAGAGGTGGAATATATCGAGAATGAAATCCCCCCTGAGATCCTGGACCGGATCTACTGCAAGTCGAGTGAGTGTATGGACGAGCTTCCCGACTGCTCCGTTCATCTCATGGTGACTTCACCACCCTACAACGTCACGAAGGAATACGACGGTGACCTGAGCCTTTCCGAGTACAGGGGGCTTCTTCGAACGGTCTGGCGGGAGACGTATCGGGTGCTTGTTCCCGGCGGGCGGGCGTGTATCAATGTGGCGAATCTCGGACGGAAGCCATACATACCCCTTCACGGGCACCTCATTTCGGATATGGGGGAGATCGGCTTTCTCATGCGTGGTGAGATCATCTGGAACAAGGCCTCGAGCGCCGGCTCGTCGACCGCCTGGGGAAGCTGGAAATCGGCCGTCAATCCGGTTCTCAGGGATGTGCACGAATACATCCTCATCTTCTCGAAGGATGCCTTCTCGAGAAGGCGAGAGAAGGGCAAGCAGAATACCATCCGGCGTGACGAGTTTCTCGAGTGGACCAAGAGCGTCTGGACCTTCCCCGCCGTCCCGGCAAAGCAGATCGGTCACCCCGCACCGTTTCCCGAGGAGCTGCCCCACCGGCTGATGCAGCTCTACACCTTCGAGGGGGACATCGTGCTGGACCCCTTCGCCGGAAGCGGGACAACCTGCCTTGCGGCGCTAAAGGACGGGCGACGCTATATCGGCTACGAAACGGATCAAACGTACATTTCGCTTGCAGAAAAGCGCATCTCATTATATAATAATGACTTGTAGAGATGCAAACTGCGGTTCGGCCACCTGCAGACCGCCCACAGGTGTCCCACGAACCTCAGCAGGGCTGATCTCCACACACGCCACTCTCAACGTAACACCTTTTTTTACAGTTAGTTGTGATTTTGCCAAATTTTGTTTACACTTGGAACGAAATCTGCATTTTACCAGGGTAGATTAGGGTGACACACCTGTTCCTGTAACAGGCGCCGGAGCGTAACATCACATAGGGATCCTCCGGGCTCGAGGCCCGGAGGATGTTTTTTTGTATCCGGCTTAGGGTGTTATTTATCAGTGAATAAATAAGATAACGGCACTCTCTCCACGAGACACTCCGTTCTCCCACGACTCCACCGGCCCCGGCACCCGCTGAACACACCAAAAATCCTGTTGCAATGTTCTAAACGGCCCGGTAGTATCGAGGTGTGATATTGCGCCCCTAAGGTCGTCAAAACGCTAAAATCGATCACATATCGAAGCTGAAGGGTCGTCGAACAACGCTGGGTGCGTTCGCGGGCGTTTTCAACTCTCGATCTCGGGAGGGATCGGTGGTGGGTTGCTGTCACCATTGGCGTGGGGCGGTCGTGTGCGCTCGATTGGCTGTGAAGGAGGACCAGGTGGGGAGGTGATCAGGATGGAAAGCATTCATTATCATTTCACACAGATCGCCAGCAAGTACGGTGATCTGCGAACGACCGACGAGGAACCGATACTCTTCATAAGGGAATTGCTCGAGGATAGGCCGGTAATCAGGGCGGCCGATATCGGCTGTGGTGTGGGGAGGTATGTCGTAAGGTTCTTTCATCATTTCGGTAACAGGCTTTATCTCGCCTGTATCGATTCGAATGAGTGCATGCTCGATACGCTGCGTTCGAATCTGACCAGCGGGCGGATCAGGAACTTTTCGGTCATCAGGGCGAGGGCGGGGGCGATCCCGCTCCCATCGGATTCGCTCGATTGTGTGATGACGTTCAATGCGGTACACCATTTTAGGCTCATGGATTTTCTCGAGGAGAGCTCTCGGGTGCTCGTGCCCGGCGGTTTCCTCGTCATCTATACACGGCTCAGGAGTCAGAACAGGAAGAACATCTGGGGCAGGTATTTCCCCGGTTTCAGCGAGAAGGAGAAACGTCTCTACGAGCTGGACGAGCTGAAATCGGCTATCAAGAAGGTGAAACCCTTGAAACTCAGATCAATCGAGTTCTTCCGGTTCAATCGGACGGCCACGCTCGAAGAACTGCTCAGGCGGGCCGCCAACCATCACTACTCGACCTTCCATCTCTACGAAGAGAGGGAGTTCGCAGAGGCCCTCGAGGGTTTCGAACGAAACGTGCTGCGCACTGTTGAGAATCCCGGGGAGGTATTCTGGAGAGATCTGAATGTCATGCTCGTCATGAGGAGGGTGAAGCCGCAGGCGTGATGAAGAAAGATTACGGCTGAATCGGCCTTCAGAGGTTGCGATCCCCCCAAGCGGTGGATATGTGAGAGCGGGGATCGTGTTGGGCCCGGTGACCGGAGGGAACCGGGTCCGTTTTTTTAAGTTAGCGTGATGCGAAACGGTGACCCACGGAGTTGACAGCGCGACCCCGCTTCAGTATACTGGTTTGATCTTATTTCCAGGATCGCCTGCCGAGTCGATCTATCTTGAATATCAGGAGGAGAATTGAAAGAGGTCGTCAAAAAGATTATCGAGACCGAGCAGGAGGTGCGTCAACGGATCGAGGAGGCGCGCACGGAGGCCCAGTCGATCGTTCGGGAGGCCGAGGCGAGGAGCCGTGAGATGACCGAGGAGAGCCGCCAGATGGCGGTCCGGGAGGCGCAGGAGCTCGTCGAGCGGCTGAAGCGGGAGGCCGAGGAGGAGCGGGACCGCCAGGTCGAGCAGGTGAAGGGGGGCGGTGAGGAGCTGCTGGCGAAGAAGCAGCGCGAGATCGACCGTGCCGTGGAGCGAGTCACAAATCTCGTGCTCGGGATCGGAGAGGATTGAGCGCACTCCGCTCAACCGATAGATACGGGCGACAACAGGTATCGAACGCATGATCTTCAGACCGATTAGCAAGTATGCCCTTGTGAATGCAAAGGTGAGGGCGCGACTCAGCACGCTGCTCGCCCCCGAGCTCATCGACCGCCTCGCCGAGACGCGCGATCTCTCCGAGTTCTACTCGATCATCGGGGGGACGATCTACGAGCCGATATTCTCGCGGCCCGAGATCACATTCGATCCCCGGGTGGGCGAGCGGATGCTGCTCGAGCAAGAGGCCGAATGGCACGGCGAGCTGCTCCAGGACCTGCACGGCGCCGAGCGTGATCTGGTCGCTCATTTTCTCGAGAAGTACGAGATCGAGAATCTCAAGACGGCGCTGCGGATCCGCGAGGGGAGCCGCGGCGAGGACGAGATGAAGTATATAATACGGAAGGAGCTCCTGAACAAACTTCCGTATCAAGCGATCAGTGAAGCGGCCTCGCTCGAAGATGTGCTCCCGCTGATCGCCGGAACACCGTATCTCGATCCTGTACGGGAAACCATCGACGATTACCACGAGCGCGGAACACTTTTTCCTGTTGAAATAGGGCTTGAGATCGATTATTACCGGCGTTTGAAGGGGAAGGTAGAGGCCCTGTCGAAGCGGGATCGGGAGATCGCCGGGCGCCTCATCGGTCTCGAGATCGATCAGAAGAATATCGGCTGGTTGATCAGGCTGAAGTTCTATTACGATGTCCCGGTCGGGGAGCTGCTCGACTACAACATCCCCGGCGGTTCGAGAATGACCAGGGACCGGCTGCGCCTGGCTTTCAGGGCGGAGACGCTCAGGGAGGTGCTCTCGATAGCCCTCGAGAAGTCGTTCGGGAATGCCCTGGATTTTCTGATCCGCGAGGAGCAGCTGAGCCGTCTCTACCTGCTCGAGATCATCCTGTGGAACTACCTGATCGTCGAGGCCAGAAAGACCCTCGCGGGATTCCCGTTCACGATCGGCACGGTGCTTTCGTATCTCATCCTGAAGCGGACGGAGATCAGGAACATCATTACGATCCTGAATGGCAAGGTCTACAAGATGGGCCGCAGCGAGATCGAAAGCCACCTGCGGGTATCGTTCTGAGGAGGGACCGCAAGCCGTTTACAATCGGCGGTTCGAGGTTTACGAGATGTTTACACCCGAACGGATGCACCAGATCAACGTCGTCGTCTTCGAGACCGAAGTGGATGAGGTCGCCAGGACGATCGTCAGGCTTGGGATCCTGCATCTGGTGCAGCTCGACGATCAGGAGAGCTGGATCGAGGAGCTCAAGGACTTCGATGCGGGCAAGATCAGCTCCGAGATCGAACGCCTGCGTATGCGGATCTCCGAGCTCATGAAGAATCTGGTCATCAGGGAGCTACCGCTCGAGCCCCGGGACGACCAGGTGCTCGAGGTCTCCCCGAGCGAGCTTAAGGAGATCGGCACCGAGATTTCGTCGCTCGAGTCCCGCGTTGAGGAGCACCTGTTACGCCGTAAAGAACTCGAGGTCCGGCTCGAACGCCTGCAGGGCATCCTCAACGAGGTCTCGCCGCTGGCCGTTGTGGGTCTGCCGCCGCAGCAGACACCCTATACCTTTCTCGATATCCATTACGGTGAGGTCCGTACCGAGAACCTCGATTATATCAGGGACAAGCTCACACCGCTGGCCGCCGTTGTTCTTCCGCTCGCCCGCAAGGAGGAGAACGAGGTAATCCTGATGATCGGGCTCAAGAGCGACCGCCTCAAGCTCAAGCGGATCCTCAGGGAGGCCTCCTTCGAGGAGATCGAGATGCCTGAGGAGGCGCAGAAGGATTCAGGGATCGTTACCGAGGAGCTCGAAAAGAAGATCGACGAGCTCAAGGTGCAGATCGACGGGGTCAACGCGGAACTTCATACCCTCAAGACGGAGAATTCAATTATCGTCACCGAGTTCTACCGGGCCCTGCAGGTTGCGCATCTCCTTATCAAGGTGAAGAATTACCTGAAACGGACGGCAAAGACCTATATCTTCTCCGGCTGGGTACCGAGTAACAAGAAGCAGGTCGTCGAACGGGAGATCTACAGGGCCGCCAAGGGGAGGGCGATCATCGAGATCGTACCCCCCGAGGAGATAACCGGCGTCAAGAAGGGCACGGTCAAGGTGCCCGTGCTGCTGAAGCACCCGCAGTTCTTCAGGCCGTTCGAGATGCTCGTCTCGAGCTACGGCCTTCCCCAGTACAAGTTCATCGATCCGACCTTCTTCGTGGCCATAAGCTTCCTCGTGATCTTCGGGATGATGTTCGGCGATGTAGGTCACGGGGCGGTGCTGGTGCTCCTCGGATGGTGGCTGGGATTCAAGTCGAAAAAGGTCAAGGGTGCGGGCAAGCTCATCGGCCGGCTCGCATTCTACTGCGGGCTTTCCTCGATCGCCTTCGGCTTTCTCTTCGGGAGTATCTTCGGCCTCGAGCATCTTCTGCCGACCGTATGGGTCAAGCCGATGGACAACGTCCTCTACTTCTTCCGGGTTGCCATCTATTTCGGGATCGTCATGATCTCCATCGGGATCATATTCAATATCATAAATGCCGTTCGGGCCAGGAATCTCAAGGCGGGACTCTTCGATCACGCCGGTGTCGTGAGTGCCATCATCTACTGGGGCGGTATCGGGATCGTCTCGATCTTCCTCTCGAACAGGCCGGTACCGCTGAAGCTGCTGATCTACGCCATCGGCGCACCGGTGCTCGCTCTCTTTCTCCGTGAGCCCATCGCTGCCCTGATCTCCCAGCGGCGGATGGCATTCGAGAAGGGTGTGTTCGCCTATCTCATTGAGACCGTGATCGAGGTGATCGAGATCTTCACCGGTTACCTCGCCAACACCGTCTCGTTCATCCGTGTTGCCGCCTTCTCCCTCGCCCATGTCGGCCTCTTCATCGCTGTCTTCAGTCTCGTTGATATGGTAAAGGACAAGAGCGGCGGTATCATCTACTCGTCTCTCATACTGATCTTCGGTAATGCCGTGATCATCGCCCTCGAGGGCTTGGTCGTAACGGTACAGGCCATCCGGCTGGAGTATTACGAGTTCTTCGGAAAGTTTTTCCTTGGTGGTGGAGTTGCATACAAACCAATCGGTCTCGGTTCGGAATCGGACCGTGAAGAGTGAAAGGAGACGTCACGTATGTCACAGCAAGCGGAACGCAGGAAGAGGATGAAACGGTTGATCACTATCTCCTCGGCACTGATCTTCTCTACCGTCCTCGTCGTCCTGCTCATCACGCTCGTGAGCTCCGTCGCCACCGTGCACGGACGTTCCCCGGCGGCGCAGGAGGCGGAGCAGGTGCAGGTTGAAAAATCGTACACGAAGGAAGAGGCCAAGGTGATCGGCTGGGGATTCGCTGCTGCAGCGTTCGCGACCGCGATCGGCTGCATCGGCGCCGGGATAGCGGTTGCCTACGTGGGCTCGGCCGCACTCGGGGCGGTCGGCGAAAAGCCGGAACTGGCCGCACGGGCACTCATCTATGTCGGTCTTGCGGAAGGTATTGCGATTTACGGTCTGATCATAGCGATCATGATCCTCACAAAGATCTGAGCCGGCGGGTGCCGGATCTTCCGCATGGAGCCTGTTGCCGGCTCGTGAAGCGGGGGATGTGAGGTTCGGCGATGCAGTTTTATGTGATTGCAGATGAACATACCGTTACCGGGTTCAAGCTCGTGGGCCTCGAAGGTGAGGCGGTTGAAACTGCCGACGAGGCGCGCGAGGCGCTCAAGAAGGCGTTCTCGTCACCCGATATCGGAATCGTTATCATTACCGAGAAGGTTGCCTCTGCGATCGAGGAGGAGATGGAGCAGTTCATCTTCGGGCGTGACTTTCCCCTGATTATCGAAATTCCCGACCGGACGGGACCGATGGAGGAACGAATATCAATCAGACAGATGGTGCGCTCCGCAGTAGGGGTGAGTGTATGAATGTAAAGAACGGATTGTATCAACGGACAGGGGGCAACGACCTTGGTCGATAACGAATCCGTCGATAAGATATGTGCTCGGATACGCGAGGACGGCGAGCGTGAGTTGCAGTCGATCCTCGAGAAAGCGAGGCAAACCGCCGCGGATATTACGGCCAGGGCCGAGGCAGAGGGCCAGAGGATAACCGAAAAGGTCCTGAAGGAAGCAGAGGAGAAGGGCAAGATCGTGCAGCGGCGGCTTCTTTCCAGTGTCAATCTCGAGGTGCGCAGGGCGAAGCTCAGGGCGCGCGAGGAGGTCGTGACCAATGTAAGCGAGCGTGTCGAGAGGGAGCTCGGTCGGCTCAGGGAAAGGAAGGCATACCGGGACGTTCTCGTACGGCTCACCATCGAGGCGATCGAGGCCCTCGATGGAGATCGTTTCCTCGTCCATACGGATAGGCGGGACATGGCTGCCCTCAAGGAGGCGGTGTTCCCGGCGGTGAAAAAGGGTCTCGAGGGCGCCGGCCGCACCGTGCAGGGATTCGAGTCGAAGGCGCTTGCCAAAAGCTCCCTCGGGGGCGTACAGGTGGGGGTTCCCGGAGGGAATGTGATATTCGACAATACGTTCGAGGCGAGGATCTACAGACTACGGGATAGGATCAGAAACATCATATTCGAGGAGGCATTGCAGTGAAGAGACTGTTGATCTTGATATTTCTCTGTATTCCTGCGTTATCGCACGGGGCCGAGTATACCTGGAACGCAGGGTATGCCGCCAACCTATTGGATCAAAAACTGGGAATTGCTCTGTTCATGTATGGAAATACGTATAAAGAAGTCGGGCTCTATCTCGATTACAAGAAAGAGTCCGACGGCGTCGATAATATAAATGCTGCCGTTACGGTTCCGCTGTCAACGAGTGTGGCTACGACGGTGTTATACCTCGGTGGCGGGGTATCATACAACGGCGAAAAGAAGGTTAATGTGCTGGGCGGCATGATCATGCCGTTCAGTAAGTATTTCTATATACAGGCCGGTCTGGAGTTGGAACCGGAGGGAATTACTCTGGGTATCGGAATGCCGTTGTCGTGGTAATGTATACTGCGCCGCATCCGGCTTGGTTGTACGAGAAAGGTTGGGAAACGGGACGTGCTTGAAGTCATCGGGAAGGTTGCGAAGGTTATCGGCCCTGTGGTGCATGCGAGAGGTGTGTCCAGGGCGAAGATGCTCGACCTCGTCGAGGTCGGTGACTACCACCTGGTGGGTGAGATCGTGAAGCTCGACGGCGAACGTGCGGCGATACAGGTCTACGAGGATACGACGGGGCTCGCACCCGGGGCGAATATCTACAGCGCCGGGATGCCACTCTCCGTCGAGCTGGGTCCGGGGCTTCTGGGGACGATCTACGACGGCATCCAGCGCCCGCTCGAGGTGATCCGCGACCAGAGCGACCAGTATATCCAGAAGGGGATCCATATCTCGGTACTCGACCGTGAACGTAGCTGGGAGTTTACTCCGGTTATCGAGGCGGGGGCCGGTGTCTCCGGTGGTGAGGTGGTCGGGACGATACAGGAAACGGGTCTCATCGAGCACCGTGCCCTGATACCGCCCGATATGAGGGGCCGCATTACATGGGTAGCGGATGCCGGGTCCTTTCGCATCGATGATGTCGTCTGCCGCGTGGAGGCACCCTCCGGTGAGGTCGGTGAGGTCAAGCTGCACCAGCGCTGGCCGGTACGCCGTCCACGGCCGGTGCGAGGGAGGCTTCCCCTGAGCATCCCGCTCATCACGGGCCAGCGCGTCGTCGACACTCTCTTTCCCGTTGCGAAGGGTGGGACGGTGGTCGTGCCCGGCGGGTTCGGTACGGGAAAGACGATGATCCAGCATGCGCTGTCGAAGTGGAGTGATGCCGACATCATCGTCTACATCGGCTGCGGAGAGCGCGGCAACGAGATGACCGATGTGCTGATCTCGTTTCCGGAGCTCATCGATCCGCGCACCGGAAGGCCCATCATGGAACGTACGGTTCTCATCGCGAACACATCGAACATGCCAGTGGCCGCCCGCGAGGCTTCCGTCTACACCGGCATCACGATCGCCGAGTACTACCGTGACCAGGGCTACCATGTGGCGGTCATGGCCGATTCTACCTCGCGCTGGGCGGAGGCGCTCAGGGAGCTGTCCGGCCGCATGGAGGAGATGCCTGCCGACGAGGGCTTCCCTGCATACCTGCCGACGAGGCTCGCCGAGTTCTACGAGCGTGCCGGCATGGCCGAGACACTTTCAGAGCGGGAGGGCTCTATCAGCATCGTCGGATCGGTATCACCGCCGGGCGGCGATTTCTCGGAACCCGTCACCCAGCATACCAAGCGCTTCGTGCGCTGCCTCTGGGCCCTCGACCGGCAGCTAGCAAACGCGCGGCACTATCCGGCCGTCTCGTGGCTCGACAGCTACAGCGAGTATGTCGAGGAGATCAGCGACTGGTGGCAGGAACGCTCCGGCGGCGAGTGGCTCGAGCTCAGGCAGCAGATCATGGATCTGCTCCAGCAGGAGGGAAAGCTCCAGCAGGTGGTCAAGCTCGTCGGTCCGGATGTACTTCCGGACACCCAGCGTATCATCCTCGAGACGAGCGACATGTTCAAGAACGCCTTCCTCCAGCAGAACAGTTACGATCGTGTCGACATGTACTGCACGCCGGAGAAACAGATCAAGATGATGCGCGTGATCATCGATTTCTACAGCCTCGGGCTCGAGAATATCAAGAAGGGGGCGAATATCCATCAGCTCAAGCGCATGGAGGTCTATTCCGATATTATGCGCATGAAGTTTTCGATAACGAACGAAGAGATAGAGAAGATAGATAAGATTCGAGACAAGCTGCACCGCTCGATGGAACGGATCGGTGATATGTTCGATTAGGAAACGGTGATTACACGATGGAAAACAAGGTACCCGAGGGCAGGGAGTACATAGGAATCAGCAGGGTTGCAGGACCTCTGATCTTTGTCAACGGTATCCATGATGTGGGATACAACGAGCTCGCCGAGGTGATCGACGCGCAGGGCAAGGTCCGGCTCGGAATGATCCTGGAGAGCAGCGATAATGCGGCGGTGATTCAGGTCTTCGAGGGCACCTCGGGGCTCTCCATACCCGATACCCGTGTTCGGTTCATAGGTGAGCCGCTCAACTTCGGGGTCAGTGAGGAGATACTCGGTCGGGTCTTCAACGGGCTCGGCCAGCCGATCGACGACGGGCCGCCGCCCCGGGTCGACGATCTGAGGGATGTGAACGGGCTTCCGATAAATCCCACGGCACGGGACTATCCTCGCAAGTTCATACAGACCGGGGTTTCGGCGATCGACGGCATGAATACGCTCGTGCGGGGCCAGAAGCTTCCGATATTCTCGGGCACGGGGCTTCCCCACAACAAGATCGTAGCCCAGATTACCCGCCAGTCGAAGATCGTGGGCGAGGAGACCTCGTTCGCCGTCGTCTTCGCCGCCATGGGCATCAAGCATGACGTGGCCCGTTACTTCATCCGAAACTTCGAGGAATCGGGCGTGCTCGAGAAGGTGGTCCTTTTCCTCAACCTCGCAGACGATCCCTCGGTGGAGCGCCTCGTAACACCACGCACGGCGCTAACGGCTGCCGAGTTTCTCGCGTTCTCGATGCGGATGCACGTGCTCGTGATCCTCACCGATATGACCAACTACTGCGAATCCCTCCGGGAGATCTCGACCGTCAGGGAGGAGATTCCGAGCCGTAAAGGATACCCGGGTTACCTCTACAGCGATCTCTCCGCCATCTATGAGCGTGCGGGGATGGTCAAGGGGATCGAGGGATCGATCACGCAGATGCCGATCCTGACGATGCCCAACGATGATATCTCACACCCGGTGCCGGACCTCTCCGGCTACATCACGGAGGGGCAGATCGTTCTCGAACGGGAGCTCGATCAGCGGAACATCTACCCGCCGATCGCCGGGCTCCCGTCGCTCTCGCGTCTCATGAAGGACGGGATCGGAGAAGGGATGACCAGGGAGGATCATGCACACATCGCAAGCCAGCTCTTTGCCGCCTATTCGCACGTGAAGGATGTCCGCGCACTTGCGGCGGTGATCGGCGAGGAGGAGCTCACGCCTCTCGATAAGTTGTACCTCGAGTTCGGCGAACGCTTCGAGCGGGAGTTCCTGAGCCAGGACGAGTACGCGGACCGGAGCATCGTCGAGACCCTGGATCTCGGATGGAAGGTGATTTCGACGCTGCCCAAAGAGGAACTGCACCGCATAACCGCCGAGGAGCTGAGCAAGTACTACGGTCAGTAAAAGGTGATAGATACGGTATGGCACGCTACGAGTTGGCCCCGACAAAGACGAATCTGATGCGGATCAGGCGTGATCTCGGCTTCGCCCGGGAGGGCTGGGAGCTGCTGGATCAGAAGCGGAAGATCCTCGTGGTCGAACTGATGGGGCTCATCGACCGGGCGGTCGAGGCACAGGAGGAGGTCGAGGCGAAGCTTACCGAGGCCTTCAGTGCGCTCGATCAGGCGGTGCTGCGTATGGGACGCAGGGAGGTGAACCTCATCGCCATCGGCATGAATATCAAATCGGAGATCTCGTTCTCGCAGAAACGGATCATGGGGGTGTCGTTGCCGCGAGTTAGGGTGAAGCTGGAAGACCGTTCGCCGTATTTCGCCGCCGCGGAGAGCAGTATCTGGATCGACGAGGCGATCAAGAAGTTCAGGGAGGTGCTCGAGCTCCTCGGCAACCTCGCCGAAGCGCGTATCTCGCTGGTTCGCCTCTCCCGCGAGGTGGCCAAGACAATCAGGCGTGTCAATGCACTCGAGAAGATCTTCATTCCCGATTACGAAGAGACATTGAAATATATAGAAATGGCGCTCGAGGAATCCGAGCGGGAAGCATTCTTCATTTTAAAGCTTATCAAAGATAGACTGTACCGGCGAAAAGGGGAAACCATATGAGCGATATCAATCCATTGCGCAAGATCCTCATCTATATCGACGGCAGCGAATCATCCATACTGGCGGCGCAGTTCGCTATATCGATGGCAAAGCAATTCAGCTCGGAACTGCGGGTGATCTATGTTGTCAACGAGAACCTCCTGAACGAGCTCCTCAAGGCTAAGGTCTTCGTCCAGATGGAAAAGATGGACTACGAGCGGGATCTCGAGGAAGACGGGAAGCGCTATATCAACTATGTTACCAAGCTGGCCGACCGGAAGGGTGTGAAGGTCGAGACGATTTTGCGAAAAGGGGTTGTGCACGAAGAGGTGGCTCACGAGGTCGAAGAGTACGACTGCGATCTGCTCATCCAGGGTGAGCTGGGTGAGGTGCTGAGCCTCAGGGATTCTTTCTACGAGGAGGGGGAGAGGATACTGAGAAAGGTCAAGTGCCCGGTGATGGTCGTGCGCGGACAGGACAGGATCGAGAAACTATTCGATGAACTGTAAACAAGAGCTTGCAAACCGGGTGCGGGAAGTATATGTTCCGCTCATATATGCTGTACCCTTGCAATACATCATGGGAGGCAAGGTGGAATGAGACTGACGGAATTCATCACTACGGACCATGTTAAGCTCGAGCTCGAGGGGACAAACAAGGCGGAAATCATCGAGGAGCTTGTTGAGCTCCTGGTCGCGACCTGCGATGTCAGCGATGCCGATACGATCTACGAGGCGGTGATGAATCGAGAGCGTGAGGGTAGTACCGGCCTGGAGAAGGGTGTGGCGATACCCCATGCCAAGAGCGATGCCGTGGGCAGCCTCAGCATCGTGATCGGTGTCTCAAAGAATGGCGTCGAATTCGAATCACAGGATGAAAAACCGGCCCATCTCTTCTTCATGATGGTGGCTCCCACGACCGAATCGGGTCCCCATGTTCAGGCGATCGCCAAGATCGTGAAGATCATAAAGATCGACCGGATCAGGGATATGCTCATCAAGGCGAAGAAAAGCGAGGATATTGTCGAGATTATACGCCGTGTCGAAGATGGTGAGATTGCATAGCGGTTACACCTACACCGAATTATCGGTTTCCTCCGCTCCGCAGCCCCGTTCCATTTACCGAGACCATTACCCGTATCCTTGATATAACAGTATGAACCGTACGACCGCAGAGAGCGTTATCGGGTATTTCGGATTTCCCCGCAGATCGACACTGCACGAGGTGCGTGAACGGTTCGGCTTCGATACACCGCTCGTCGATCTCGACGTGGATCGCGGCGCTCCCGATTCCGGCGTGCTCCCCGCCACGACCTGCCGTATAATCACCAATATCATCGATAACGCTGTCGATCTCGGCAACAGGCTCGATGCAGTCGTCGCCGCCGTGGGGGAAGACAAGTGTGACAGGGGAAGGCATGCGGCCCTTATCCTGAAGCGTAAGGGATTCAATGTGATCGAATCACGCTTTCCCTGCGATGAGTATGAGGATCGGCCGCTCGTCTACTCGAGGTGCTCGATGCCGCTCACCGAGAAGATCAACAGGATCATGGAGACGGTGGTGGACCCGTCGCCGGCGGATGCGGGTCCCGGGCCCTGCAAGCCCACGCACGGATTCTGGGGTGTACCGCCGCATGATTTCCGGATTCTCGATTCCTTCCCGCCGAAAACGCACGTGTACGGGTGGACACGGTGCGTCGTGGCGGGGCGGCCGGGGGATCTTTCTCTCGAATGCTACGTTGATGAAGGGGTGCCGACCGTATTCTTCACGCAAAGCTTCTGTGCAAAACAGGACCTTGCACATTACCTCGCCGAGCACTATGGTGGGCTTGCGGTCGACTGCCACCGCGAGGTGAACGATTCGATCCTCGCAAAGGTGGAGGCCTTCATACGGCTCTCGTGAGTAATCGAGCCGGCGGGTGAATGGCTCCACCTCGCCAGCGGGTGAATGGCTCCACCTCGCCGGTGTGTGAGTTGCAGTACTTAACCGGTGGGTGCGTGGTTCCACCTCGCCGGAGAACTCCGTGCACCATACCACCAAGGGGATGCCGTGAAGATCGCTGACTGCGGAAGCACCTGGGTGAAGATCCTCGATGTCGGCTCCGGTACGCTCGATATCATCCCCACGAAGGAGCTGGTGCGAAGGTCCGATCTCTTCTTCGAAATGGCGACCGGTCACAGCGGGCGCAGGCGTTGCCGGGAGTACAAGAACGAGCTCATCGCCCTCGCCGAGGGCGGGCTCTCGATGGTCGATACGGGCGACTTCTCACTCGTCG
This sequence comes from bacterium, assembly GCA_020350885.1. Classification (GTDB taxonomy): domain Bacteria; phylum Krumholzibacteriota; class Krumholzibacteriia; order Krumholzibacteriales; family Krumholzibacteriaceae. Next base: position 3,430,244 of record CP070727.1, read on the forward strand.
ATGTCGGTGGACGCGATATAAAGTTCGTTCGTTTCAAGGATCGCAAGGTCGAGAAGCTCGATTGGAACCTCGCCTGCGGCTCGACGACGGGAGCGACGGTCGAGCTGCTCGTGGGATACTACGGTCTCACGTTCGGCGACCTGGCCCCTGCGAAGGACTGGATCACCATCACCTGCGGTGTCTTCGGTATGGAACGGGTGCTCGAGGCGATCTCGACCGGCACGCCGCCGGATCGTGCAATATCGATGTTTCTGCACGGCCTCGTGCGGAATGTCTACTACTTCGCCGGCCGGCCGGAGCGAATCTATCTGTCGGGCGGTTTCTGCGAGAGTACTTGTTTTCTCGGCACGCTCGAGGAATACTGTAATGTCACGCCACTGGGGAGAACGGTGCCGCTCGAGGGACTGAAAAAGGACCTGTAAGCCATGATGATTATACGTTGCAGATTACGAAACATCCTATTCCTTTCGGCGATGCTGCTCATGATCGGACAGGTCTCGTGCAAGAAGAGGGAACTGACCGGCTTTCCGCTCCTTCCCGTGGAGGAGACCAGAGCTGGCGGCGGCATTGCCGTTGCTGCACACCTCATCGCCGATGAGGGTGAGATCGAGGATATCTTCCATTTGGCACTCCCCGACAGTGGGATCGTGCCCGTTTGTGTTACGGTGCAAAACAACGACATCCTCCCCGTGTGGATTCACACGGCCAATGCCATGGAGCTCGAGGGGAGTTTCGACGGATTCGTCCTCGAAGCCGGAGGGGACACCCACTTTCCGCTTCACCCCCTCGATGTATTGATGCTGATGAGGGGCTTGAAGAAAGCGGCACGGTACAAGAGTGCCGGATCGGCCCGGATCGCCGTCTCAATGGCTGTCGCTCCCCCTCTGGGGTTATTCTATCTATTCAGGGAATTACGGGTCGGGAGACATCTACGGAACCTGAGTGGGCGCTCCCTCTATCCGGTCCTGGCCTCCGGTCTCATGGAGCCGGTTCTTCTCGAGCCGGGGGAGGAGCGGAGTGGGTATTGTTACTTCTTTCTTCCGAAAGAATTGAGTCCCTATCGGGCCGTGGGGAACGGTTCACCAAAGATGCCGGTCAGGCTTCTCGTCAGGGCTTCCGCCTCGATCGCACCGAGCGATACGTTCCGGTTCCACGATTGCAGGCTTGCCCGTGTCGATGGATGGAAATGGGGTGCCGTTGAAGGCGATACACCTTGCTCCGATCTTCTCTTCGCGATCCGGGCTCCCGATTCTAAGAGCGGCAATCGGCTGATCATGGCACGGCTTTCTGATCTCGCCCACGGCTCCGACCGGTCGCTTGTCGAACTGGCCACGATAGCGTCGAAATCCGCCGGGATCGCGGATGTATCGGCGCGCGGTGGCAGAGTGGCCTGTGCCGTGAACTTCAGATCGAAATCGAGGGTGTATCTCTTCAGTCTCGGCGAATCTCCAGAGCTCATCAAGTCGGAGCGGTTCTCCAAAAGGATCGACCGCATCTTTCTCGTCGGTGACGGGATGCTGGTCATCTCAGGTGGGAAACACTGCCGTTTCCTCTCGGGGGACGCATTGCATGAACGTCGGTCTATCAGGTTCGGATACGACGTCGCGGATGCAATGCTTCTGGATGAACATCTCTATGTGTTTCACGAGAAGCGAGGGATACGTATCTATGGTGCTTCGAAGGAGCGGATGCTCAGGCACATCGAACGGAAACCGCTTCCCGCCGGAAGGCGTCGGGTCGTAGCAACTCTGGGTAACCGCCTCGTTCTGGTACATCAAAGTCAGCGCTCCGTCGGGGATACGCTCATGTTCTTCTCCCGGGAAACGAAAATGGAAGCCGACAGCGTGCCTCTACCCGGTGCGGTCGCCTTTGCGGGTACAATCGGTGACGGTTGTATCGTCCAGCTCGAGGATGGCACGGCACTCGTCTTTCGGGTCGGGTCGTCCGGCGTTCCGGAGCTGGAAGATGCATTGTACCTGCCGTTTCGGATGCAGGCGATCTCCCGGACGGATTCCCGCCTGAACGTGATCTCCAAAGAAGGGCTCTACGTGACGGGTTATCGGGATGACTTTCGTCCGGGCACGCACAGTGTCCTGAAAGCGGAGACCGGGATCGAATTCGCCCCGGGAAGGAATCACGAATGAAGCGAACCCGCATAAGCCTGGATGATCTCTGCGCCACCTTCTCGTCGTACATCGAGGAGCACTATCCGACACCGAAGGCATTTCAAAAGAATCTCGATATGCTCTTGGGGGACAAGCGGAACCGCATCACCCCCGATGAATACATGTCGGCGATCGAGAAGAACGTAGTATTCTTGAACGATCTTATCATCGAGGGGGAAGCCCTCCTCGATCTTCTCGTGAAAAAGTACGATCTCAAGGATGCAGACGAGCTGAATACACTTCTTCAGGAGATGGAATCACGGGCGCGTGGTCACACGGAAGAACGGTACCGCCGGATCTTCATCGAAGGGAAGGATGCGAAATACGAAAGCCTGCGGAAGCTCAAGCGTACCGACGTCAAATCATATATCGGAAAGCTGGAGTTCGATTATCGCTACCTCATGACATTCCGGATCATGCTTTTCGAGTTCTTCAATATACTGGTCTCGCTCAGGGAGAAGTATAGAATCACGTTCGGACGGAAGGGGGCGGTCAAGCGCATCGTCGATCAGATCGAGCTCACGGCTAACTACTATCTGGGAAACGTCAAGGTCGAGGAGGGCGGAAACATCGAGGTCGAGGATGGAGGGAAGGATGAGGATACCGAAAGCGATGCCGGGGCCGGTACCGGGGGCGATTCCAGGAGCGATTGACCGCATATACTTTCCCTTGCAAATGAACCGAAAAGCCGCTAGGGTTCTCGCATATATTTTCCGGTGTGTCCGGGTGACGCCATCGGAAGCGATATCGTCATAGGAATACGCGAAAGGAGTACGGCTTGCATTCACAGAGGATCATGGTTGCAGGTGGAAGCGTCGGGTACAGCCCGGCATCCGTGGGTGTGCAGAGGGCAGCGAGGATCGTTTCTTTTCTGGTCTTTATGTTCATCGGGGCCCAGCTCGCCGTGCGGCTCCCGTTCACTCCGGTACCGGTTACCATGCAGACACTCTTCGTGATACTTGCCGGTGTCACCCTCGGCGCCCGTGACGGGCTTATCGCCATGATCTCTTACCTCGCACTGGGTTTGAGCGGTGTGCCGCTATTCGCCGGCTTCGCCTTCGGTCCCGCCGTTCTCCTGGGTCCGACGGGGGGATACCTCCTCGCCTTCCCGGTAGCCGCCTACCTTGCCGGCACGGTCTGCGAACGCCGGGGAACCGGCAGAGCGTTGTGCCTCCTCACTGCATGGTTAGGCTCTGCCGTAATCCTTCTCTCGGGTACCGCACATATCGCACTCGTGACGGGATCCGACTTCGGCAACGCCGCTGCGATAGCGCTTCTACCCTTCGTGGCAGGCGAGCTCATCAAGGGTGTTCTCGTCGCCGCGATCGCCGGCAGGCGCTGATACGCACTTGTATTCGTCTACCACATATAGCAGTCCATTCTATCGCCGCCAGGAGCTGGTACGTTCTCTTATTCCGCCGCCACGGATCACTATACAGTCCAACGGCGGCATCTCTTTACAGTTGACAAATTGAAAAAAGTGGAGTACACTAGTTGAGAAATGAGAAGACGAATCGGGCATAATAGTTGTTGTTGTTCCCCGCTCACATAGCGGTGGAAGGAATTCGGCCCTGATCGTCTGACTCATACCTTCACATACCGAGGTGCCACGGATTTCCAATTCCACATGGGAACCCGTGGCATTTTTTTGTCTGCGTTTTGAATGCGGCACGGCGCGAATCGGTATGAGGTGAGGTTACGAAAAGATATGTATAAAGGAATCCGCAGAAGGGAGTTGAAAGGCATATGAGGTTTATGGTACGGGTATTCGCAAAGCTCAAGGATGATTTCTCGGTTGCATTCAAACGTGACCCGGCGGCCCGGAGCTGGGGTGAAGTGCTGTTCTGCTACCCGGGCCTGCATGCGCTGCTCATGCACCGGATTGCCCATCATCTCTGGCGGCACCGCATGAAGTTCCTGGCCCGGTTCATCTCGCACTTCTCGCGTCTGGTCACGGCTATCGAGATTCATCCGGGTGCTTCGATCGGGGCCAGGTTCTTTATCGACCACGGTTCCGGTGTCGTAATCGGTGAAACCGCCGAGATCGGTGACGACGTGGTCATGTACCAGGGTGTAACGCTCGGTGGCGTCAGCATGAGCAAGGGGAAACGCCACCCGACGATCGGCAGCGAGGTCGTGATCGGCGCCGGTGCCAAGGTGCTCGGCCCCGTGAAGATCGGTGATGGAGCGATGATCGGGTCCGGCTCTGTTGTAGTGAAGGATATACCGGACGCCGGGGTAGCTGTGGGAGTGCCGGCGAAGGTTATCTCACGCCGCCATCCTACGGGCGACAAGATCTCTCTCCGTCATGACAAGATCAGCGATCCCCTCATGGGTGTCATCAGGCGTCTCGAGGAGCGTGTGTATCATCTGGAGCGGATCGTCCACGAGAGCCGCGGAGAATCTAGCGGGACGGCGGTATAGCATACCGGGATTCTATCGAGAAGGGATCGAACGATGTTCCATGACCTGACCGAGACGATCGGGCGTACACCCATTGTTCCGTTGAAGAATGTATGTGAGGGATGCAACGCCTCTCTCGCTGCCAAGCTCGAGGGGGTCAATCCCGGAGGGAGCGTCAAGGACCGCATCGCGCGCTCCATGATCGAGCAGGCGGAGGCGGACGGTCTCATCGAACCGGGTGGTCATATCGTGGAACCCACGAGCGGCAACACCGGTATCGGTCTGGCGCTCGTGGCCGCGGTCAAGGGTTACTCCCTCACCGTCACGATGCCGGCATCGATGAGCATCGAGCGGCGAAGGATCCTCGCCGCCTATGGTGCGGAGGTCGTTGTCACCTCCGCCGACCGGGGGATGGATGGTGCCGTGGCCGAGGCCAGGCGTATCGCCGGCGAATCGTCGAACACGTTCATGCCGATGCAATTCACGAACAAGGCCAATCCGGCGGTCCACCGGCTGACGACCGGTCCGGAGATATGGGATCAGACGGAGGGAAGGGTTGATTCGGTCGTATGCGGTGTCGGTACCGGCGGAACGATAACCGGTATAGGGGAATACTTGAAATCGAAACGCAGCGATATCGCCATTATCGCCGTCGAGCCTGCGGAGTCCTGCTTATTGAGCGGCGGGGAGGCGGGACCGCATATCATCGAGGGGATCGGGCCGGGTTTTATCCCCGAGGTACTGAACCGCGATGTCATCGACGAGATTGTTACGGTGACGGGGGATGAAGCGCTCGAGACGACACGGCGCCTGGCCCGCGAAGAGGGGATCTTTGCCGGGATATCGTCGGGTGCCGCATTGGCGGCAGCCCTCGAGGTGGCGGGCAGGGAGGAGAATGGTGGCAAGTTGTTCGTTGTTATCTTTCCCGATCGGGGAGAGAAGTACCTGAGCACGAAGCTGTGGGGCTAGGATCGTTCCGGTCCGGCGCCGATCAACCGTTCTATCAACGATAGTTCCATCCCGATACGTTCGTTCCACGAGACGAAATGCCGCCTGCCGAATTCGGCCGCCTGCCGGCCGAGACGTTTCCTGCGAGGTTCATCCATGATCAAGGAGCCGAGGGCCCGTGCGAGCCCTTCGATATCGCCGTCTGTGGCGAGCAAGCCGGTCTCCCCGTCCCGCACGACCTCCGCCGTTCCCGAGACATCGAACGCAACAACCGGCACACCGCAGAGGATCGCCTCACAGGGCGGCATCGACATATTTGTGAGCTCATTGGTGCCCACGAAGATATCACACACCTTCAGGAACTGAACCACCTCATCGTGGGGTATGACTCCGGTGAAGATGACACGGTCGTCGAGCCCCAAACGGCGGGCTTCCAGGGCGAGCGCATCCCGTTCGGGGCCGTCACCGCCGATTACGAAGGACGATCTGCTCCTCGCTTCGGCATCCAGGCGCGCCGCGACACGAAGAAACAGCTCCACCCGTTTCGACTTTACCAGCCGGGCGAGGGTCGCCACGCATATATCCTCACGCGGCAGTCCCAGCCTGCTTCGCACAAGCGGGCGGTCCACCGGCGTATCCGCCCACGCCAGGTTCATCCCGTTCTGAAGGAAGGATATCTTTTCGGGCGGAATGCCGAGCCTGGTGAGCGCCAGCTTGCCCTGCGTTCCGTCGTTCAGGACGATGTAGTGGTCGACCGTGTGGCGGAGTGCCCGGACTTGGTCGAAGTTCCGCATCCAGTATGTCAGGCGCGGCAGCTCGAAGCGGCCGAGGTACATGACGCCGAAGAGCTTCACCGCCGTCGGCAGGCCAAGCTCCGACCCTACGATATGGAGCGGCTTGAGTGAGTAGTGGGAGAGTCCCAGGAGCAGATCGGGCTGCAACGAAGCTGCAAGCCCCCGCAATCTATCGAGCACGGCCCGGTTGAAGGCGGGTGGCCGGAGAAAACGCAGCAACGGTTCCCGGATGCGGCCGAGGCTCCTGAAGATATTCGGATAGGTATGGAAGTTCAGCCTCGCGCCGTCGGTAGGGCCGGTGGATCTTGCGGGTTCCGGTATCAGGTAATGGAGCTCGAATCCCCGGTCAGTAAGGTAGCGGCTGAAGTGGAGTTCATCGGGGACACCGCTTCCCTTCCCGAGTGACCAGAAATCCTCCCAGATGGAGAGAATGAGAATTCTGCGTTTGCGTTCGGTCAAGATGTGCTCACGTGCTGACTCTCGTTACCCTGTTGCGGAGGATGCCGATGCGTTCGATCTCGATCTCTACGATATCCCCCTCCTTGAGGAATAGGGGAGGATCACGGAAAAGACCGACCCCCTCGGGTGTCCCCGTGGCTATGATATCCCCCGGCATCAGCGTCATGGCGGCAGAGACAAAGGACAGGATCTCGGCGATCGGAAATATCATCTCAGCGGTATTGCTCTCCTGCATGGTATCACCGTTCAACCGCTGTGAGATTGCGAGGCGCTGTGGATCACCGACTTCATCGGGTGTTGCGAGCCATGGCCCGCAGGGAGCGAAGGTGTCGAAGCTCTTGCCCCTGAACCATTGCCTGTCCTCGCGTTGGATCCTCCGTGCACTCACGTCGTTGAAGACCATGTAGCCGGCCACATAGTCCAACGCCTCGTCGGCCGGGATCATCGCGCATGTGCTGCCGATGACAACGGCGAGCTCCGCTTCGGCATCGACATTCTCAACACCACTTCGTATCTCGATGTCGTCGAATGGGCCAGAGAGGGCACTCGGCGCCTTGGCGAAGAGGATCGGGTGCGGGGGAGGATCCCTCTTCTGTTCCCTGGCATGACCCTCGTAGTTGAGCCCCAGGCAGATGATCTTGCTCGGTCGCGAGACCGGCGGGTAGAGAGCGGTACCCCGTACCGGTCTGAAATGTTCACGTTCGAGCTCCGAGGCGTTGTCTACGAGGTTCTGTACCTCCGGCAGGAGCCCGCGGCGGAGGATCTCTTCTATGCTGTCGGGTAGGAAGGGCTGCGCCTTATGTAACGCCAGGATAGTATCGCCGATTACGGCGCCGGGCTGCGACCCCTTTTCATCGAATGTAACGAGTTTCACGGTCTGTCCCTTTACAGACGCTTCAACCGATCGATCAGCACCTCAGGCCCTGCGTAGCCGTTAATCCGGCTTCCTTCGACCTCCGCACCGGATTTATCGAGGAAGATGATAGTCGGAACGCCCCGTATGCCAAAATCTTTTTTTATCTTCTTTTCAATGTCGCCTCTTAGCGTGAGGTCCGCCTTGATAGTGACGACCTTTTTCGCAAGCTCCATGACGCGGGGGTCCGAGAACGTCTTACGATCGAGCTTGTGGCAAGGGACGCACCACTCCGCCCAAAAGTCTATCATCACAGGCTTCCCCTCACTGCGGGCGGTCGCGAGCTTCTCTTCGCTGTAGGCGAGCCACTCGATACCTCCCTGTTTCTCGTGCCAGGGCCGCACGCCCGAGGGGCCTGCGATCATGAAGAGTGCAATGGCGATCCCTGCGATACCGATCACCTTTCGGATGATCTCGAAACGCCTTCCGCTTCCCGCGGGCCTGTCCCTCCATCCCAGGTATATGCCGCCGATGAGTGCGACGGCTGCGTAACCGATGAGTGTGGGGATGCGGCCGATGATGTGGCGCGCGAAGTAGACGGCCATCGCGATCAGGATGAAACCGAATATCTTCCGTACCCAGATCATCCAGTCACCGGAGCGGGGCAGGCGTGAGAGGCTTCCCGAGACCGTGCCGAGTACGAGAAACGGAACACCCATCCCCCAGGCAAGGGTGAAGAACATCGAAAAACCGAGCAGGGGATTTCCGAGCTCCCCGACGTATGTAAGAAGCCCTATGACAAACGGGCCGATGCACGGTGCGGCAACGATGCCGACCGTCAGCCCCATAAAGAGTGCACCAATGAAGCCCTGCCGCGCGGAGCCGGTCCGGCGCATCAAAAACGTCGGCATCCGGATCTCCCAGAGGCCGAACATCGATGTCGCAAGTCCCACCAGGACCGCGGCGATGAAGGCGATCACCCAGGGATTCTGGAGTGCAGCGCCGAAGAGTCCCAACGTCGTCGATGCTATGATGCCGAGAACGCTGTAGGTGATCGACATTCCCAGTACATAGGTGAGTGCAAGGAGGAAGGTCCGGGATATCCTTCCCCCGGCTTGTCCGGCGAAGAAGCTCACGGTGATCGGTATGATCGGATAGATGCAGGGAGTGAGGTTCAGGGCCAATCCACCGACGAAGATCAGCAGGAATGTGAGAAAGAGACCCCGCTCTGCGATAAGCCCGCCGATCTCGACCTCGTCCCCGGCGGTTGCTCCCGGCTCCCCACCCACAAACGGCGGATTGGTGAAGATCTCGGGATGCAGGAGATCGACGGCTCCCTTGAACTCTCCGACAGTGATCGTCGTCTCGACCGTCAGGCTCCTCGGTTCGATGCAGCTTACGTTGTTACAGGCCTGGTATTCCAGGGTCGCCGTCAACGGGTACGATCCGAGGGCGATCTCTTTGTCGAGCCTGATCTCGACACCGAACGTCACCGTTCCCCCGTACAGTGACATCGTCCCCTCGCCCACATCGAGCCTCTCCATTATCGGTTCCGGATAGAGGATGCGAACGATCTCGATACCGGCGGGTGGTGAGATCTCGAGTACCGTTGGGATGAGGTATTCGTCGAGGGGTTCGTGTGAGTTGATGTGCCAGCCGTCGGCGATTCTGGCCTGCACGGCCAGGAAGCCCTGTGCAGTGCCGTGAAAACTGGATTGCGAGGAATACCATTTCGCCGAGACGAGCTCCTCCATCGGCAGGAAGAGCTCCTGCCCGGAGACAATGGCGAACACTCCGGCGATCAGTGTTACGCAGAGGATCACTCCCGCTCCGATCAGAGTTGTTGCTCCATGCCTCGAAGTTTGTATCCGCATACGTTTTCCTGATGGTCCTTTCCTATCTCGAGTATTCGAAGATATACACGCCGCCGCTTCCACTCGCGCAGTAGACGAACCGCCCGTCCGTAAAGACCCCTCTCGCATCATCGACGGTCTGGTGCCGGGCCGCGACGGTCGGTGCCTGCGGATCGGTGACATCGAAGGCCACGACACCGCCCGCCTGCGCTGCCCCGAAGACCACCCCTTCTATGGCGTGTATCTCGCGAAGGAGCACCTTGATATCAACGGATCCACGATCCTCGGGATGCTTCCTGTCTGTGATATCGACGACACGAAGGCCGTGCCCGCCATCTGCAAGGTAGGCGGTGTCACGCAGAATAAAGAGATCGCAGTTCCAACCGGGTGTGTCGAGTTTCGACAGGGGCTTGGGGGCGTTGCCCGTGAGCGAGTAGATCCGCAGTCCGAATTCACCATCCGGAAAGTAGAGATGGGAATCGTCTACCTCGATTCCCCGCACCTCGGAGAATTCCCTTCTCCAGATAAGTCTCGGATGCTTCAGGACACTGATATCGTAGATCTCGACACCGCCGAGCCCCCCGGCGATGTATGCACGCTTCCCCCGTGTTACGATTGCGGAATGATAGAACGGGGAGGGGAGGGCAGAGACGATTCGCGGATTGCACGGATCGCTGACATCGACCGCCTTGAGCCCGTCCTTACCGTCGGCCACGAACAGGTGGTCACCATGTAGGGCTATGTCACGTGCTTCGACCGTCTGGATGTGACCGATCCAGTCGACCGTACCGTCGACTCCCACACGGCCGATACGCACGCCGTCCTGCCCGTTTGAAACGTAGAGCAGGTCGCCGGAGGCGATGAGATCGATGGCAAATCCGCGCGTGGGAAAACCGGCGATGAGCCGTGCACGGTTCCCCTCTACACGGTAGAAGCGGGGCCCCTCCCTGCCGGCAAGTGTGACAAAGAGGTCATCAGAGAACGTGATGGCGAACTTTTTACCTCCGGAAGATCGTGCCATGCCCGGATCATTCCTCAGTGCATTCCATGGTTTCTCGATTGTATCTTGTTCCCGGTCGTAGACAACGTCGAGCGGGGAATCCACCGTTATCTGTGCCGGAATTGATCCCTGGTCAATCTCTTTCCTTGCACCGGCTTTTCTACTGTTGTGCGACTTGCCTGCACTGCCTGTCGTAAAGGGTATGACACCCTGTGAGCTGGTGAGGAGGAGACCCCGTGAGCCGTCGATGGCGATATCGACGATCGAGCCGTGCGCGATTGCGTCAAGCCGTTCGGGGCTCGAGGGATCGGCAAGGCTGTAACGAAGCAGCTCTCCGTCCCCGGTGACCAGGTAGAGAACGAGCTCCGTAAGTGCGCCGGTGGTGATGGCCTTGGGGGGTTTGATGGACGTGAGTTTCCTGAGTGTGCCGTTCTCCCGGACCATGCAGATTATCACCTTATGGGAGGAGATGAGTGTGATGAGGTCCCCCTCGGCGGCCAGCGAGACAAGCGGCCGGGCGAGGCGTATGGCGTCCTTGAGCACCGGCTCGAAGGGTTTCGAGATATCGAATGTATGCAGCTTCCGGTTGAAGTCGGCGACAAAGAGATAGATACCTGATACGGTACAGTCGGTGGCCTGCCGCATGCTCCGTGTGGAGATCTGGCGTGGATTCCTTGGATCAGAGAGATCGACGGTAATGAGCCCGCCCCGCATAGCCGCAAGGTAGGCGACATCGTTCTGTACGACGATGTCAACGGGCTCCCCGTCGACGGGAAGGAATGCCATGGTCTCGAGGGTGCCCGCAGGGCTCAGCACGACGATGCCTCCACCGGTTCCGAGCACGAACCCTCCCTCGTAGAAGGCCGCCGTCTTGGTCGGGCCCTGGAGAAGCGACCGGGAGCGGAGGATGAATTCCGGACCGGCATGGAGCGCACCGGCTCTGAGAAGAAGAGCTCCTAATATGATCAGGCATCGGGTTCGAGGGCGCATCACGACGAATTCCTCCATTTCCTTATTAAAATTAAGAATATGTGAAAGTTCCATCGTTCGCAAGCCATCTTGAGAATCGGTCCTGTTTTTGTTACATTTAACAGACATCTGTGGGGGGTGCGTATGAGTACGGAGCTGCGTTGCATCTATATGGTACGGCATGCGGAGTCTGTGTGGAATCAGGAGCGACGCGTACAGGGCACATGCCGCGGTATTCCGCTGAGTGAGCTGGGGAGGCGGCAGGCACGGCTCCTCGGGCGGCGTCTGAGTGAACTTGCGTTTTCTGGCGTATACTGCAGCGATGCCGACCGGGCGGTTGAGACCGCCCGCCTGGCACTCGGCGAGGACCACCCGATCACCATTCTACATGAGCTCAGGGAGCTTTCACTCGGTGAGTGGGAGGGCCGGCTCATAAGCGAGATCAGGGATGAAGTGCCCGATATGGTCGAGCGCTGGTACCGCAGGCCGACTTCCGTCAAGGTGACCGGTTTCGAGGATCTTATCGAATTCCGCCGGCGGGTTGTCGAGACCATGGGGAAGATCATAGGTGATTCAGACAGTGGGGATCTGGTCGTCATCACGCATGGCGGTGTGATATGCAGCTACCTCACGCACCTTTTCAATATGGATATAGACGATTTGTGGAGCTTCTCGCTTCCCAATGCATCGATCACGAAGATCGTCCTCGATTTCCGTCCACGCCTCCGGTCTTTCGGCGATACCTCACACCTCGACGGCGGAGCACTGGGCCTCGACGGCATGCCGTCGTCGCGGTAATTTCAATCCCGGCTATAGTGAAACGCTTCTTCTTTTGAATGGAGTCCGTAGCTCTCCCTGCAGATCGGGCAAGATGCGATGTAGCGGTATCCCCAGCGGGCAACGGGGATGAAGAAGAAGGAGAAATACTTACTCACCTCGTAGACCGTCCAGGGGTGCGTGTTGTGGCAGCGGGGGCAGTTCTTCGGCTCCGTCCGGCCGATCTCCTTCGCTTTCTCGCCTCCTCCGAAGATACCGATAAAAAACATCGCTTCTCCAGACCTCCGTGCCGCCGACCGGAGCCCTATGCCATCGATCGAAGACCGATCGGCGCTCATGCATTGCAAGCACTCCGGCTTCATGTGCTGCTTGAAACCACCGGCGGCTCAATCCCCGCATCCTCCCAGACTGTCCTGTCCTCCATGCTGAGCTCGATCGGTACTCTGCCGAAAACCTCCCGGATCACACCCGCAATATCACGATAGAGTCGTACCCTCGATGGTCGGTAGAGGCGCATCTTGCCCGTACGGTTCTTCAGGTACTCCCCGTGAAGCAGCACGCTACGGGGATTCCGTGCCCGTACCTCCTGCCACAGGCCGGGTGGGAATCGCAGCACCCCCAGCTCGAAGCGGAAGATCGCCTCTTCGTCTATATCCGCCGCCAGCCGCTCGATGATCTCCCGGTACGCTCCCGTATGTGCGTAGGCTGGTATGATCGGATCGAAGCGCACGCCGACCATGATGCCCGCAGCGGCGGTGCGTGCGAGAGCCGAGAGCCTATCGTCGAGTGTGGCTGTGCGGGGTTCCTCGTTCAGTATGGCCGTCTCCGGGCCGAGGGTCCATGTCACGATCAGGTTGGGGTGCGGTGCCGATTCGAGGAGATGATCGATGTTGGCGCTCTTGGTCCGTGCCTCGAGCCGTATCATCGTTCCGTGTACGAGGGGAAGAAGCTCCTTCGTGGTGCCGGTGAGATGATCGATGACGAGGCTGTCCCCGAACTCTCCCGTGGTCAGTACCCTCGGGGGGTTTTCGGATTCCAGTGCACGCCGCACCTCGCCCTTCATTTCGTCGACATTCGTAAAGAGGACCATGTGCCGGTGCGCAAGATAGCATTGGAGGTAGCAGTAGGAGCAGGTGAAGGGACAGTTCTGCATCGTGACGATATACTTCTCCCCGCAGGGTGGTGTGTCCGGACCCGCAGGGAAGTCCTTCACGAAGGAGCCCGGATGATGCATGAGGAGAAGCGAGCCGTCCCGAGATGGCGGTTCGGTGAAAAGCGAGCTGTTCCGAGATGGCGGTTCGGTGAGGGGCGAGCCATCCCGGGGCGGCGGTCCGGACGGGACAGAGCCGTTCCGAGATGGCGATCCGGCGAGGAGCGTGCGCCCGCACTCGATCATCTCGACGGGCAGCCCGGGATAGCGAGAGATAATTCGTTTCGTCAACGGATCGTTCGCCGCACGTCTCTCGCAGATCAGTCTATTGAAGAGAAGTGTCATCTCAGCCGATATGCCTTCAGTCGTCGAATCCACCGTGGCGCAGCCAGTAGACGATCCGCCATGCCATGGCGTAGATCAGGATGATGCCTGCAATGAATCCGCCGATGTGCGCAAACCATGCGACTCCACCGCCGGAACCGCCGAGTGAGGCCATGCCGAATATAAACTGCACGACGAACCACCAGATTATGATGAAACTGGCCGGTATGACCGCGAGGCGGATGAAGTAGAAGAGGAATACGAGTGTCAGGACCCTCGCCTTCGGGTAGGTGATGAGGTATGCCCCCATGAGCCCCGAGATGGCCCCGCTCGCCCCGACCGTGGGTATGTACGAGGATGGATCGGAGGCGATATGAAGTGCGTGCGCCGCCAGTCCGCAGAGGAAGTAGAAGATCAGGTACTTCACCGGTCCCAGGATATCCTCTATGTTGTTACCGAAGATCCAGAGATAGAGCATGTTACCACCGAGATGCCAGAACCCGCCGTGAAGGAACATCGAGGAGAATAGCGTCATGAATATCGGCTTGGGGCCCGGGTAATGGGCAACGTTTATACCGTACCCGACCACCCCGACGAGGTCCTCCATGTGTGTGATCTCGTACGGTGTTGCACCGAAGCTGGCGACGAAGGCGTGACCGTATCGACCCAGTGAGAGCTGGTAGAGGAAGATGGCGACATTCACGACGATCAGGGTGATCGTCACGACCGGCCTTCGTTCGGTCGGATTGATATCCTTCAGCGGTAGTAGCATACTTTATTTATACGCAGTAGATTGCCCGATTGAAACAAAAAATTTTCAGCTACGGTCGCCTATCCTGATCAAGACTTTGAAGCTGTCCGGATGCCTCGCACGGCGGAATGCCTCCCTCCAGCGGTCGATGGGATAGGTTGCGGTGATGAACGGGCGGACCTCGACACTCCCCATGGCGATGAGGCGAAGTGCCATTTCAAAGGGGCCGCACCGCGAGCCGACGATTGTGATCTCGTCGACGGCAACGGAAGTCGGATTCCATTTCATCTCGCTCTGGTAGGTCGATTTCAGGATCACCGTCCCCTGGGGGCGGACGAGCTCCGTTGCAAGGGGGAGCCCTTCCGGTCTGCCCGAGCACTCGACCACGACGTCATGCCGCCTCCTGAACCGGGACGGGATCGATATATGTCCCGTCCGTCCCGTGGTGGGCTTTGCGTGTGAAAGGAGATGTGTCCGGATGCCGAGCCTTCGTATCACGGCGAGCTTGTGGGGATTGATACCGAGGACATCGACATTCTTTGTGCGAAGCCCGAGCACCTGGGCGACAAGGGCCGCGAGCCTGCCGTCCCCGAGCACCGCCGCCTTGCATCCCGCAGGGATCGCCACCCGTACGGGGATCTCGCAGGCTGCGGCGAGCGGTTCCGTCATAACGGCCTCCTCGTCGCCGATTGTGCGCGGAACCGGGTGGAGGTTTCCGACGGGAAGGGTTAGGTACTCGGCGAATGCTCCATGACGCCTGCTGATGCCGAGCACGCTCCGGTGCGTACAGTGCTTCTCGAGCCCGCGCCGGCAGAGGGAGCATTTCCCGCACGGCACGTTGATCTCACCGACAACCCTCTTTCCGATGAGGTTCTTCTTCTGTGCCGAATGAACCGTGCCGACGAACTCGTGTCCCGGCACACCGGTAAAGCCCATGTAGCCGCGTGTGATCTCGAGATCGGTCGCACAGATGCCCGCCAGATGTACACGCACGAGCGCCTCGCCCCGTCTGGTTCTCGGCTTCGGTATCCGCACCTCTTTGAGTTTCTTGCCGTCGAATCGGATCGCCCGCATGGGACTCCTTACGACTGACACTCTGTCGAAACCTCTTCCTGCACGGTTTGATCCCCCTGGGGGGATTGCTCCCGTGCTGCGAAGATGAGCATCTCACCATCGCCGGTGTTCGTGACGGCATGGCGGATGCCGGGCGGGATCCTGATGCAGAGGCGCTTCTGCTCGAGGTGAAGCTCATGGACCGTATCCTCTCCCGGTGAGCGCCACTGCAACAATCCTTCACCTTCGATGGTACAGAGCCATTCGGCCGCCTGGGGGTGGAAGTGATTCCCCCGCGTCTTTCCCGGCTTGATATACACGATGTGGCAGGTGGCGGTCTCGATCGGCGGATGCCGTCCCTTCCATGGAAAGAGGACCCATCCCTTCTCGTCCGCACCACCCGGATCCCCGAGGTGATGGATCTCGATTCCTCTATAGGATTCTTCGCTGGGTTTCCCGGTCATCCCCAACTCCAATCGTACTTGCTTCCCTAACCGATTTTAGCTTACCTTTGTAAAAAGGCAAGATCACCTTTTGGGAAATGCGAAGTGGTGGATGCAACGGCCGGCAGTGATCGAATTGTCAGATAATCGATACGGCACACTCCGCAGATTGCGACGATCACCTTTTTAAAACGACATGTTCATACCGCACCATGGATGGAGGGGCAGATGACGAAAAAGAGACAGTATCTTATCGACGAGATAAACCTTCAGGATGCCTGGAGACTTTTCAGGATACTCTCGGAGTTGGTCGAGGGATTCGATGGCCTTGCCCAGGTCGATGCCGGGATCACGTTCTTCGGCTCCTCGCGGGCCAAGGAGGGCGATCCGGCCTACGATACCGCACGTTCGATCGCGGCCAAGCTCGCCGCCGAAGGGTTTCCGATCATCACGGGCGGCGGTCCCGGTGTGATGGAGGCGGCAAACCGGGGCGCCCAGGAAGGCAACGGGCTCTCCGTGGGACTCAACATCGAGATCCCCTTCGAGCAGCAACCGAATCCGTACATCGACAAGCTGATCAGCTTCCGCTACTTCTTCGTGCGGAAGGTGATGTTTGTAAAGTATTCGATCGCCTTCATCATCCTCCCGGGCGGTTTCGGGACGATGGACGAGCTCTTCGAAGCGCTCACACTGATCCA
>CP070727.1:3446983-3468958 GCA_020350885.1 bacterium
CAAGATCAGTGATTCGTTCGAGGACGGGTTCTCGGCATGGACTATCAACAGTCTCGATGTTGAAGTCGACAAAGTTGAGATCGACTGGTATGTGGTGTCGAGCGATGAAAGAGCGACCAACGGTCTTTCGTCGGCAAAGCTATATATGGATAATTTGACGGATGCAGCCAAGATCTGGCTCGAACGAAGTATAAAGGTGGCGCCGAACAAATCCCACCAGGTTACCATCAGTTTTGACCTGGCTTCATCCGATTATGGCGAAGTGAATCTGTTTTCGATCCTAGCCAATGTACTGCCGCATGATCCGACGACGCGCGATGACGTAACAGCTGGTGTTTCGGACGGGGACTTTCCAGAAGGTACCCATAATGGCGGCGTTCAAGATTTCGTGTGGCTCAACAAGAGCCTGACCCAGAGTGTTACCTCGCGCGATGACGGCATGCTGTATTTCATTTTGGGGATATGGGGTACGTGGGAGGGTGCCAGAACCTATTACTTCGATTATTTGAGAGTAACCGTACGCGAAGAATGACCCCGTAGGGTCAAAATATCCGGCCGATATCCAACTCACAATCCTTCCATACGTTACATCTGATAAAAACATGCCGAATGATTCAAGTTAACTCCAAACAAGTAGAAGCGTAGGGTGGATTGTTTCGTGTCAGATCCGATGGGACAGATTTTCTTCTAGCGTTGAGCTTATCTCGATGGTTTTTCCGGCAGGAAGGGATCCCCCGGAGAATGGCCAGATCCGCAGAGTTCGTGATTCCGTATGTCCCGGGGAGCCAGAATATTTTCGGTCCGGAAATTGAAATCAACTCGCGAGCGTTTCGTAAGCTCGCGCGATCGGGAATGGAAATGGTGATCTACACAGCACTATTCGCCCGCTCCCAGCCTCTCCAGGGCAGTCTCCAGCGCCGATTGCGCGGAGACCTCGATGTCGGGCGTTACACCGGTCCCGGCGAAGGTTCCACCGCTCTTCCCGTAGCGCATTATCAGAAAAGGCACCGTCAGGTCGAAGCGTCCGGCGATCGTGAAAGTCCGCGATGGATTGGCCATCCCGGCTGTCCGCTCGCCGACGACCACCGCGCGGCCTAAATCCTGAAGGATGTAGGTAAAGGCCTCGGCGGCCGACAATGTGTTCCCGCTCGTCAGGATGTACACCGGTATCGCCGTGCCGAAGTGCTGCGCGCAAGTAGTGGACCTCACTTCCGTGGGGGAATCATCGGAACGACCGGCGAAGGTGTACAGGAGTAGATCGGCCTCAAGGAGGTGGTTGCAGAGCATAACCACCATATCGCCCGCTCCGCCATTGTTGTCGCGCAGGTCGAAGATGACGGCCCGCATTTGGGGCTGTTCCTCAATCGCCTTGGCGGCGGCCTTCAACGATGCTTCGTCACCTGGGAAGCCGTCGAACTCTAGGTAGGCCGTTTGGCCCTCCAGCATTCGCACATTCCGCAGACCGTGTTTGCTCCGGTTGCGACGGGGTGACTGGTTTGAATCGTCCTTGTCTGCGGAACGGTCGGAGAAGTCGAAATGTCGGTCCGCCACCATGGACCGGATCACGCCCATCACCTTGGCAACCAGCCGCTGCGAATTGGTGTAAGAGTCAGCCTCACCCCGTCCTACGTGGGCCATGATCGTGTCGGCAATGGCCTGGCCGACCTCCGGGTCGGCGTAGTGATCCCGGATCACATCAGCCACCTCGACAAGCACTTGTCGGTGGGTTTCGGCATCCAGTGAATCTGGCGCCATCGCAGGTACAATGGCGGGCCGGAAGCCAAGCACCAGCGCAAGCCAGACTAGTGCAGCCCGTACAATTAGAATCAGCTTGCTCAATTCATCGACCTCCTGATCGAGCTGTTCAATTAACCGATTTCCACTTTTCTTCCAGCTTCATTAGACCTAGTCTCCACTTGGCCTTATGATGTTCGGGATTCAATGAGAGGCACTGTTCCCACAATCTCTTCGCCTCTTCTCTGTCTCCTCGCTCATTCATCCAGTATGCCAGGTCATAGCAAACGTCTATTGATTTGGGCAGCTCATGGTGAATGAACTTCAGGTATTCGACATAGTCCTCATCACTTTTTCTGTTGCGGCCCATCCAGGCATCTAAGTCCTCGAATAAGAGAGTCTCCATATTGAAGCCATGTTCGACATATATGGGCTTTACTGAATCGTATGCCCTTTTGAATCCAACGATACCGCCCTTCGTATAAGCCTGAGACAATCTCTCCTTGAAATCAGCCTTAAGATGTTTATATGAATCGTAAGTGAATATACGTTCCATTACCGGATCCCGGTGTTCTCTGGCGTCGCTCGAGCTCCTGGGCACATAAATGTCGGGCGTTGTGGCCATAGAATAGTCGGCTGGTTCAGCATCTTGAAAGTACTTCAGGGCGCAGACAATTTCGAGTTTGCTGTGCGGCAAGGTGAATCGCTGCATGGAACCGTATTGATTCGGTTTGCTGGCCGTCGCTTCGCCAAAAAGGGTAGCGTTGGTGTAATGCTCGAGTTCAGAAGTCAGGTGCTGCGACGCGGACCCCGTCAACCGGCCAACAATCAAAAACAGCCGATCAGACCGGTCAATTTGAGGCCGAGCTAGAATTCCTTTTAGCAGCGGCAATTCAATATGGTCGCCACCGGGACATCCGCGTACGTCGATAATCAGTTTCTCCGCCCTGTTTTCGTCCAGCGTATCAAAAAGACGACCGCAGAAAGCTGGAAAGGCGTCAGAGTCAATATCGTACAATAAGTTGATCTGCAGATAGACGGCTCGTTGCTCGGGCAAATATTCGAACCAGTAGTTCTTATTCCGATGTCTCTTGTATAAAGGCGGCTCACCGCTGGCTCTTACCATAGAGAGCCAACCGAGATCAGCCGTTCCGTAATTTGGGTCGATCTTTATTTCAAAGTTGAATGTGCTTTTATCGTCGTTCTCAAGAGTCAGTGTCATGCTGTCGGGTGAATCACTGGCACCGATATATCGCAGCAACTGTCCGTCGTTCAGAAAGAACCGCGGCAAATTCGCCAAGACCGTATTCTCGTTGTCCGCGGCGACAAAACGAGCCAGCTCGTGCATAACTTCAGACGATATCAATTTGCCCATTCGTACGACTTTTTTCCCGAGTATGGGTTCATACCGCTCCGTTGTTGCAGCAACATACAATCCATCAGAGAACGGATAGTACATGATCGGGTAGAACTGAAACTTCGCCTTGAGTTCTTCGTTACCGTTGAGGTTGAAGAGTACGGGCGTGCATAGCGTGTGAGTATTCCGGATGCTGGCGAGCAGTTCCTGAACACCATAAACTATCTCGACATCTGATGCCGCCGGTATTCTTTGTTTTAGCCGCTCAGTGTATTCGTGGAATTCTTCTTCGGATATATTTGCGTATAGGTTGGGGTGCGTTATTTCTAAACGTTCGATCAAATATTCCAAATCTTGTTTCCATTGAGCATTTCTGGCTATTCCTTGACCACTGCAGAAAACAGGCATCGATAAAGCTAAAAGACAGGCAAGAATATAAAGCAGGGGTGGGGATTTCAATGTGGATCCTCCTTCATGTGTTCGGTTACCCTGGAGAAAAGGTTCTATTGCTCGAACTTTTCCTCGATCTCGGAGATCGCCGGCAAAAGGTCCTTGCCCGTTGATGCGATCGGATCCTCAGCGCACTCTTCGATGGCATTCCAAAGGGATCGGAGCGCCTCGGCGGCATAACCACCCTTGTTGAACAAAAGAGCATACGGCCCTCTCATTATGTAAGGTCTTACGCATCCTCCATATGAATGTTTCGCACTATCTATTCAAGGCTTTTGCATTCACAGTTGGGTAAGCGACCACCCGAGGGTGGGGAAGTTTACGGTTGCGGTTAATCCTGACGTCAAAGCGGCGATTTTGGTGATCAGTTCATCTGACGATATTCCGAAGAGGGCTATGAACGGATCCCGGATTTTACGGAAGCGGCACAAACGCCCCGCCGGTTAACGTAGTCCTGCTCTCTCGAGACTCCCCAAAAAACTCAGAACATTCCGAAGAAGGTGACGATTGGGGAGCCAGATTTTATTGAAGACAAAAGAGTATCGCGCCATCCTCGATCCTACCACCGTCTCTAACTACTCCCGGATCAGTTCTTTGACCTTTTCGAGATCTATGTCAACGCCGTAGTGCGAATCCTCAATCCTCTTGGGAACGTGGATATCGGGAATCACGCCCCGGTTAGTGTTTTCCCCCGGAAGTTCTAGGATGGCAACGGGAAGGCTCATTCTTATGTGGGAATGCGGCATTTCAATAAATATCGGATCGCTTGTAAAACCAATTCTTCCACCGGTCTCCCGGCCCAGTACGACACCAAGATTGTTATACTTGAAAATTGCCGAGAATACAACGGCGGCGGAATTCGTTCTGTGAGAAATCAAGAGCAGGACTTTCCCCCTGAACTTGGTCTTATCACTGTCAGGGATTCGTGAGACATCGTGATCTTCAGCATACTCGCCCACAGAAGCCTGATTTATTTTATCCCACCAGTAATCGTCCCTCACCCAAGGAGCAGCGAAGCGCCACAAAAAACGCGGGATAAGCTTATTGTAATATTCTTTGTGCTGAAAGTAGCGGGTTGCTGCAACGAATGTTTGGCTGATCTTAAAATCAAAACGTTTATACAGCAGGTAAGGTTTGTCAGTCAGGTAGTCGAGAACGAAAAACGCCCATCGACCATCACCACCGGGATTTCGCCGCAGATCGATCACTAAATATTCTTTGTCATAATGCCTTCTGAAAAAACCGTCGATAAAAGCCTCAAATGCAGCTTTGTCCGGATAATAAAAACGTGGGATTTCCAGAATCGGCACGGTTTTTTCGTCAACTTCCAGAAGTGATTCCGTGTATAGGTCGCCAGTATTCGCTCCAGGAGTCGGTTCATCTCTGGCGATCCCTAAGATTTCTGCGCTATACTCGTGCTCGTCATGTCTGTAGATGATGTGCCAAGGCGGCGTCATGTCAGCATACGTCTGGAGCAAGCGGTCGAAATTCTCCTCGATAATTTGGTATTTATAGTGCAAAAGGGTCTGATTCATAAGCTGCATGAACTCTGAAAGCAACCATGATACCGGTCGACCGTTGATAACTAGAAGTTCGGTGTTTTGAGGGATACCATAGTCGTTTCGCGTATCTCCGATAAATACCCGGCCATCGATGACGCGAAGTTCCAGAGGAAAACGTTTGGGATAGTTCTTCAACCATTTGTCTTGGAACTTGAAGACCGTATGTTCGTCTTGAAGAGTGGCGACGAGCTTCTGAAGGTAATAATAACAATCGATTCGTTGTATGCTATCTGACGAAAAAGCCAGGATATGATCTTTCATTTGATCCGCTCTCGTCTGGAAATCGCTTCTAGAAATAAAGTTGTATGGATCCGGGTGAGATTCGTCGATGAGTGCTACCAGGTAATTGATGTCTTTAAGCAGCGCCTCCCTGTCGATCAATGCTGCGGGATCGGACTTGGAGGGATCATCATAAACAAATGGGTACCTGGGCCGTTCTCCTCGACCGAATAGAAACAAAGCTACCAATAGCACCGCAAAAAAACCTATTATTTTTAAGCGTGTGCCTTTAATACGGGATTGTCGCATCATCTTTCTCGATATTCACAATAAAAAACCAAGTAGCTCGTCACTATCGACAACGAAGTCACATATCAGATTCAACTGTCCACTCGTCTCGCTATTGTTGGAAGTTCTTTACCGAGCAGTTATGTAAGAGTCTACGCATCTGACTGCTAAAGGTTTCATTGTTAAGGAATTGATCGCTTTGCGGCAGTAGGCGATTCGGTCACATTGAAATGAATGATCCGTCGTCGCTGGTTTGGCAGAAGAAGGAATACGAACGGTACGCAGAATGTCGCTATCGGCACTGTAAAGAAGTCAACCGAGACGATATCCTTGGCGTGGTTCTTCAGGAATGCTCGCCAGCTCTGGGAGGCAGGTTTCTGGTGACGAATCATGTACTTCGAGACCGTAGCTTGGCTAATCTCGATGCCGAGTTTAAGCAACTCTCCATGGATCCTCCGCGCACCCCACAATGGAGATGCCCCAAAGTGTTCGATCCCTGTTCGTCGAGCGAGGTCTTTCGGCATTTCGTTGTAGAACATCGAGTTGGTGACGGAGCGTGAGGTTTTCCAGGGCTAACGCACGGTGCGACCTCAGCGCTGAAATGAATGTGCGTAAGATTAATGTACTGCTCGACTTATTGTATGTGCAGGTACTACAATGCGGACACAGCAAAAGAAGGAACAGCGGAATCAATTTATCTACAATATGGGCTCTTCTGATCGGGTGCTTCTTGACCGGATTCCATGTGCTTGATATAATTCACCTACTATAGGGACGCACTAAAACACAATCAACTCAATTATAAGTAATGCCGTAACGGCGCGGGGAGATATTTGGGAAGTGCCTTTCATCACTATAATCCTTCGAAAAGAGGGTTCTTATGTTACTTAATAAATTTTACCTCGTTTCAGTTGCAATCATCGTTTTCGCGGTTATGATCCTTCTCCTGCCAACTTACGGATCTGCTAACCAGGTGGTGATGTCCGATTGCAACGGAGGATTCCACGATGTTATATACTACAGTAACGAACAGGTATGCGTCACGGGGGACTTCGATTGTCTCGATGATTGGCCTCTGCCCATACCGGTAGCGCGCATATACATCGTTCAAGACAATGGGCATACCTGGTCATCCGGAGCGACCTTGGTAGACAACATGGGAGCCCCGAACACGATTCAAGGCTCGGGAGTAGGAGGTGCCTTCTACGATGAGGTTATCGCGCTTCCCTACCTACCGTTGGGGCGCTTCGATGTCGTTATCGATGAGAACGAGAACGGTATGTATGACCCATGCAATGAATTCATGGATTACGTTCTGGGCCAGGGAAGTATGTATGCATTCGAGGTCATCGACACAGATCTTGAGTGTGTGGTCGATACGGCTGCCATCAAAGACGATGCGAGGGATCGTTTATTAAAGTGGCGCTCATATTCGCAGAATCTTGTATACAGCTTGAAGACAATCGAGGCAGCGATGTTTGGGCTGCAGTTTGTCACGGCCACGGCTTCTGCCACACTCAGCGGTTTATGCCTTGGGCTGGCCATACGATGTGGCATTGCAGAATTGGTTTGGCTGTACGGCCTCAAGGTCAATCCGAAGGCATACAAACTTATCGGGGCTCTTTGCACCACGCTCGCAGAGCGTTACGAAGGCATTGCCAATGATCCACCTGACCCCTCTTATATGGAGATTGTTGAGCTCGCCCCGATCTACTACCAGGCTCCTGCGACTGCAGACACCCTTCCCGTAGCATGCGTGCCCGTGTACGATGCCATATCGGAGAATGCAGTGCTGCTTACTGCAGTCAGGAGTTGCCTCGAGAAGTTCTTCGGGGCCGAAGAGGTAAGCGATAACCGTTACATCCGGATTCAAGCACTCGCACTGAAGAGATACACGGATCTCTTGATCGATGTCCTGAACATAGAGAACGATGCCCTGGAGAACCTGAGGGCCGTCGTGGATACGGCGGGAGGTGGCAATATCACCATATACCCGGACAGCTTCGCTGCATTCCAGGCGCGTGTCGGGATCGATGGCTTCTATACAGAGGAGTTGGATCTTATGGACGAAGCCGGTTTCGACAGCATACAGATATCGTTTCTCAAGGAGGAAATTATCTGTTTCGAAGTTGGTTTGGCGACGGAGGGAACTGTGCTGGCTCACATCGACAGCACTATCCAATCCAATACGGACCTTCTTCCGGTGCTGGAGGATCTTGCAATCGATGCCCAGGCGGCCATCGACACAACGTCTCTGGTCTGGATCGATCATCCCCGGGCTGATGCTGGAGGCCCGTATACCGGCCCTGAGGGGAGCATGATCACGCTTGACGGATCGGGATCCAGCGATCCCAACAACAGCACACTTACGTACGAGTGGGATCTCGATGCCGACAGCCTGTTCGGGGATGAAATCGGCTCCGTCGTGCAGGCCGTGTGGTCGAGCGAGGGCCACAAGCTCGTAGGCCTCAAGGTCACAAACGCGAGCGGCTACCATGATGTGGACTACGCCCGTGTGGACGTAGCCTCTGTTAACGATGGGCCGGTCTTCACGGCTGTCGATCCCGATTCCGCGTTCGTACCTTTGACATCCTGTGATTCTCTGGTTTTCACCGTCAGCGTTTCGGACCCTGACGGTGACCCGGTCGCCTACGAATGGGTGTTGGACGACTCCATCGTTTGTACGGCAGGCTCCTGGACCTTCGATCCCCGTGATGTCGATTCGGGGCGCTACACGGTCACCGTGCTCATTAACGATGGATCTCCGCTTAGCCCTGACAATCAGGCTTCATGGTGCGTTGAGACGCCGTATTGCCCGCCAACGGCGGTTCCGGATGATTTTTTAATTGAGTCGATACAGGATCTCACGATCCGTCATACCTGGGTAAGCTCTGGGCTTGTGAGGATCTCATTCAGTGTGCCTAGAGCAGGTAATGTCACTCTTGCGGTGTATGACGTAGCGGGAAGGCGGATTCGAACGCTGGTGTCGAAACGGTTGAGCGCCGGATACCATGATATTATCTGGGATGGGTATAACCGGTTAGGGTATCAGGTCACTTCCGGTGTATATTTCTGCCGTCTTACTGTCGGAAATGCATCAACCACGCGAAAAATAGTATACGTCCGTTAATCCCGTAGGATAGTATAATTCAGCCGACGTGCAATTAACAATCTATATAATGTTTAGACCAGGGTAAGTGTTGTAAGGCGGATAAAATACATAGAAGATACAGCTCTGATTCATGAAACAGCGAGTGTGCTTGATACGATAATTTCTATATAATCCTGTAAGTACTCTGGAAAAACGGAGCGGACCAGGATCGAGAAGTTTGATTCCCAGAGTGGTAGTAAGTCCGGGGGCATGCCAATGATAGGAAGAATGCAATGCATAAAAAGTTGAACGCTGTCATTGTCATTGTACTGTTTTTAGGGCTGATACACGTTGTCTGTGTATGTGCTGCGGAGAACGAGGAGGAGACAGCTTACAAGCAGTTCGATCAGGTGATTTCCTCCCGTGCGCAGGGCAAGTATGATAAAACTGTCGAAATACTTCGCCAAATTATTCAAAATTATCCGAGAAACGAAAAGGTGCTGAAGCGTGCCTATAGTGAGCTGGTTTTTACCTACTTAGAGGTGGATGACATAGAATCAGCGAATGCGAGTGCCCGTGAAGCTCTCGGATTGTATCCAGATATCACGTCCGATCCAATGTACGTGCCACCGAAGGTTGGACAAATGTTCGATAAACTTCGCATGCAGCTTTTTGGATCATTGGTGGTTACAACGTATCCCAATGCATGTCGCGTAGAGCTGGACGGTAGGTACATTGGTGAGTCGCCCATAGAAGTCGAGTTTATACGGCCTGGAGAACATAGACTGCGTTTGACGAAAGAGGGGTATCACGAGTTTTTAAGAACAGTGTCTATCGAGCCGGGTATGAAAACAAAAGCGGATTATTCTCTAGGGGTGATAATTGCTGGACCGAGATCTGGGTTCGGTGCCAGCGCAGGTATCGTTGTACCGTATAAGGAAGCTGATGAGTATTCTAGTATTGGTTTTTCTCTTCAAGGATTCGGATCGGTCGGTTTCCCGTACGTTCCGTTTGCATCCATTCGGGCGGGTATTCAAGGTATGTTTTATGGGCGGAAAGAAGTGGGTGGGAAGCTGATTGGGGATGCTACGAGCAAGGAGGTGAGTATCAATATCCTGAAGTTAGGATTAGGAGTAGAGTTTTTTAAGAAAATGTATTCACTTGAGCCCTTCATTGGATCAGGTATCAGTATACAGTATATCTGGAACGACCTTGAATTTATGGATCAATACGGTGAGGAAATAGATTCGTGGAAACAGACAATCGGCTTTTTCCGGGACTGGTCGGATTTATTCTTAGGATTAAATCTCAATGCGGGAATACGGAAGTATTTTGCAAGGAACGTCGCCTTCGAACTTTACGTTCAGTATGATTGGATACCCAACGTCAAGCAGTACAATGAAAATCTTGACGCAATCGTGGTGCATTTCGAATCGTTCTCAATATTAATGAACATCTACTTTGGGCGGACATACGGAGGGGGTATCAAACTCCACGATCCAGCAATTTGAGTCTCAGAGTGGTACAAATTGTCCCTTCCATTAGTATCATCCCAGTTGAAAATCATGATTTAAACGAACTGTTCAAGGATTGTAGCCTGTCACTTCTGAAAATATCTTTCGAATTGCTATTGTTGCACTTAGCTGATTTCCTAGAAGCCAACGACAAGGCATAAAACGGAGAGAGGTTATGAAGAGGGTTTCGCCTGGGGAGTGTCCCTTCTGAAAACTCTATCCCGACTCATATCGATGATCTTGTAGGTTGAATTGGACTTGGAATCCGTAACAAGAACTGAGATTATTAAGATTGGGCGAAGGTAAAAATGATCAACAAAGGACCTATCTCAAATCTGGACAGAATAATCCCATTTTAAAGAGTGATTCCGTTAGTAGTATGATGATCAGGCGGCCTGTTGGAAATACCGATGATGCAGGCCTCCAACCATCGGTTCTGAACTAATCCAGTCCAGACTCCGGCGACTGAACCGGCCTCGTGTTTGGGCAATCCTTAGAGACAATGTCCTTGGCGTGGTTTTTAAGGAATGTTCTCCAGCTCTGGGAGAGGGGGTCCGGTGGCGTGCCATATACTTCGAGACGGTGGCTTGGCTGACAGAGATACCGAGCCCATGCAATTAGCCATGATGGAGATGTGATCCGGCGGAATGCGATTCCTCAGAGCTTTTTCAAAGCTTCATTGCGCTGGCTGCTTCCACCGCGGCAACGGCGTTAACACGGCCGTAACCATACCGTTTACTCCAACCCGCGCTGTTATACCCGCTGCCGATCTTGTCCGCTGTGGCCGCAAGAATTTGCGCCACCTGATCCCGGTCGAGTGATGGCTTGACCGATAGAATCAAAGCACCGATACCGGCGGCCAGGGGTGTTGCCGATGATGTGCCGCCAAAGCCGTTGGTGTGAAGTCCATCGGCTCCTCCGTACTGCTCGGCACCTATATTGAAGCCCCGGTTATCGTATCCGACATCGGTCGTGTATATCTCCTGTTTTCCTCCGTTCGAAGGGGCTACGATCCAAAGTTCCGCACCGTACTGCGAGTATCCCGCGCGCTTGCCGGTGTCGGTCGAGGCACCCACGGCAATCGCCTCATCAAAAGCCGCCGGATAGCTCACTCCTTCTCCCATCATTTCGGCGCCGTTACCTGAAGCACAGAATACGGCCGATCCCTTCTCCTCCCTCCCGATTGTACCGGCATCCTGAATCGCCACTTCAATGTCGGGGCTTGCCGGACCGGACCATGAGCACGAGAGAATATCGGCATGGCGTGCCGCGTACCGAATCGCGTCGGCCACCCGCGCGTCGGGTGCCAGATCGTCAGCGTGAAATATTTTAACCGGTAGGATTCGGCACTTCGGGGCGATGCCCAATGCATCCTTGCCCACCGCTGAAACGACGCCGGCACATGGCGTGCCGTGGATATCGTTCCCCGTCATTTGATAGTAGGGCCACTGGAAACGTTTTGGCCGGGGATTGAAATGCTCTGGATGATCATCAGGAACGAAGAAATCCCTCCCACATGTATCAAGGGGCTCCTTCGGATCAGGGTTCTTCTTGATGTTCGATTTGAGGTTTGGGTGTTCTACGTCGACACCGTCGTCAAGCACGGCGATCGTGATGTTACGCTTGCCCTGCGTGATTTTCCAGGCCTCCCGGGCATTGACGTCCTCATCCTTCACCTGGCCGCTGACTTTACCGCGGTTGTGCAAGTGCCATTGAGCAACAGGTATCAATGGAATCGCGTCGCGGCGGTACTGCGAGATGAAGTTGGGGGTAGCGAAAACGACCTCGACCATTTCGGCGCAATCGTTGGCTACATCAATCATACCCACGCCGGTGTGCTTGCCCGTGGCATCATATGCAACGACCTGATCGCGGACGAAGGCGTTTTCCCGGCGGATCTTCAGGCCATGTTTGGCTAGAATCTGTCTGCGCCGCTTCTGCGGAATCTTTGGGGCGAAGCGGATGACAACCTCTTTATAAACAACACGCGTCAGCCTGCTATGTTCTTCTTCAAAGACGGCCGGGGGCGCACCAAGACGCGCTGCACGGACCGCCCGAACGGCTCTCAGCCGACCTGGCATCTCGAGGTGTTGCTGCGCAGACCGGGTCACCTGCTCCGACAACCGCGAAGTATATTCGCGCTCGCCCAAAGCGACTCGCAAAAACGATTCGCCTTCGTAGAAACCGACCTCCGACTTGACCAAGTCCAATTTCACCTTTTTCCGTCCTGCCGTGTAAATAAACATGGATCCCCTCCTTAGAATAAAAAGACCAATGAGCACATTAGGTCGAGCTGTAATGAAGTAAGTTGGCAAGAAATGGAGGTTAATAATTTCGCTCGTACCTCGAAATCGCATCCAGCCAAGCGGCTTGCACGCGGTTGTCGGAACGCTGGATGATTTCAACCACGTCTGGCAGATATCGACCGCCGGCTTCTCCTTCCTGTTGAAATGTGACCTGGTTGGGTATATAACGGTTGCGTTCTTTGACAATCATTCCCCATTCGCGTTCATACTCGATCAGCTCGTCGTCGTCCGGCGTATGTTTAAACCGCACGGTAATTGTACCCGTCGGGTAGCTCGGCGTGCCGCGATCATCGACCAAAGCGGGCTCGATCTCGAATTTCGGCCGGAGCTGGTTCCTCAATTGCCGCCATGTCTCCTTGGCATTGGCAGAGGTGGAGTCCGGCCGCATCAAACAACGGTCCGGAAAACCATCCAACAGTTCAACCGTTCCGAGCTTGCGCAAGTCATCAATGTCATCTATAATATCCGATCCATCACGTCGGCGAACAACGAAGGTGGATGGATCGACGGAACGCCTTGCTTTCATATCAACTTATGACTCCTCATTCCGACAGCGCCCGCCACGACGGCGGAGAGACGACTCAAATTGTATTGGAAGGGGAGAACCTTCCCCTTCGAAACAACCGGAATCCATTAATGGATGACGAGGATCGCGTCTTTAGCACGCATAGAATCTACTTACGATCAGAAGTATACTTCATATCCCGGGATAGTCAATGCCTTGTCATGAACATGAAGATTATGGCTTCCATTTATTCCATCCGCATTATTACGCTTACAGTTAGCGGATTTCTTAAAAGCCAGCGATTTAGCCTCAAAACAGAGAGTGGTTATGAAGAGGGTCTCACCTAGGGAGCCAATCTTCACCATATCAAGAACTTCTTGGCTTACTGGTTTACCCACATCGGGTGGGGTAAGTGTGCATGTGTAATGGAGTTCCACAACCACGGCTAATTCGGAAAGCCTCATTTCAACTGTTTTAAGCACAGAGCAGAGATCGGAATGATCCGAAAAAGGTGAAGATCGAAGTCCGTTTCTCTTTAATCAGATCCGGCACCTTTCGGTTAACACAGTTCCGGTCTCGTGCCAGCCGAACTGAGGGAGAGTGTCTGTTAGTGTGTGTAAGGTTTTGTCCTAAAGTGTTTGACGACATACAAAAAAGCTGTTGACACGTATTCGTAATAGCGCTAAAATAATAGCGGTATGCCATTATTTTGGCGGTTTGTAACAAGGGGAACGAATTGCCCCGGCCAAATAAAGGTTACGGTACTAAGAATGAGCTCTATAAAAACTATTAACTGCGCGGTGATTATTGCGATTTGGCTGTCAGCGATATACGGCTATACGGGGGAAGAAGCCACACCATTGGACAATAATAAAGAACCTGTTGAAGAGACAAAAGCTCGAGAAGCCCGAATTTGGTTTTTGGGGCATTGCGGTTTTGCGCTGAAAACACCCAGTTATTTTCTCATTTTCGACTACATCGAAGCTACTCGGAGCAAGAGGTACCAATGGCATGAAGATTCAATATTATCAACGGGATACATAGATCCTGAGGAAATAAAAGACTTAAAGGTACGTGTTTTTACGACCCATGAACACGAGGATCATTTCGATCCCGCAATATTCAAATGGGAAAGTCAGATAGCGGACATCGAATACTTTTTCGGTTGGCAAGCCTCAGATAATCCCGAGTACCACTATTTACTCGGCTCGCGGGCGGTGTGGCAATGTGAGGATCTGGAGGTATATACTATTAAGTCTAATCATGCGGGCGTTCCTGAGGTGGCTTACCTGGTCAAGGTTGATGGTCTGGTTATTTATCACAACGGGGATTATCAAGGTGATTACGAAGATGACATAACCTATTTGAAAACAAAGGCAGATAGCATAGACATAGCGTTTCTGTTTTGCGTGTGGCAAGCACAGTGGAAGTATTACCGAGTCAATTTTGAACTCATTACGCGAATGCAACCAAAAGCGGCTTTTCCCATGCATGTACGGATTGGTGACGAAGACGATTATTTCGAACCGTTTCGAAGCACATACGAGCCAATGATGCAGGGCGGCCGCGTCGTCCTTACGTACAACACTAGAGGGATATCATTCTATTATAATCGAGATCAAATCACGCAGGACTAGTGTCCAGATCGTGGCATATTGGTAAACAATGAACGCCGTGGCCGGGCAGATTTTTGTTGACAGACTTCACATCAAGCGCTAATTTTGTAGCGGTGCGCGAAAAACATAGCGCATGGTCCCAGATGAAAAGGAGGCAAAGATGTTGAGAAGAAGGGTCGTACGCTTTACGCGCCGGGAAGAGCAGATAATGAATATTCTCTATCGTCGGGGAGAGGCTTCTGTATCCGATCTAATGAATCTTTTGCCGGAATCCCCCACCTCCGGCGCTGTGAGACGACTGCTGAACATACTGCACGGCAAGGGAGCGATAGCGTACAGGCACGATGGTGCCAAGAAGATCTACCGGGCGGCGATAGACAAGAAAAAAGCGGGAACGAAAGCGCTTTCCCACGTCGTAGATACGTTCTTCGCGGGATCGGCATCGCGTACGATAGGCGCTCTGTTCAACAATTCGGCACTAAAGCTGTCAAACGAGGAGAAGAAGATGCTCGTGCAACTTATAAAGAAAGCAAAGGAAAAGGGGAGGTAACAATGGATGCTCTCAGCGGAACGGCTTTTTCGGCTTTTGTTCTGGTGATCACTCTGAAATCGCTCCTCTTGGCGGGGGCGGTTCTCTTGATCACATGGTTCATGAGGCGGTCGTCTGCGGCGCAGCGTCACCTGTACCTGTCGGTGGCGGTCTTCGCGCTGCTTCTGTTGCCCATGGCATCTGTCGTTCTCCCTTCGTGGAACGTCGATCTGCTGCCCCACTCGTTTGGACCGTCTGGGGAGGCGTTCATATCCGCGGCCGGACCTGTTGGGACGCCGGATCCGATCTCCGCCGCTGATCGGGAGCCCTCAGCTCGACTGGATGCCGGTGACAATAGCGCGAACTATTCGGGAGGTGAAACGGGCGGCGCGTGGAGAATATATCCATGGCTGCTGCTTGTGTGGATTGCAGGAGCCTGTGTCCTTCTGGGGCGTTTGCTGGGCGGGAAGCTCTATGGACATTGGATCGCAAAGCGGGCGTCGGAGATGGAGGATGATAGGGTGCTCGACGCAGTAAAGCGCGTCTCACAAAAGCTCGGGTACGTGCGGGAAATCCGTGTGGCCGAGTCGGATCGTCTGAACGTGCCATTTGTCTGCGGGCTCATCCGGCCAGGGCTCGTCATTCCTTCACAGGTGAAGCGTTGGCCGGTCGAACGTATTGAAGTGATTCTTCATCACGAGTTCGCCCACATCAAGAGAAAGGACATTCTCCTTCAGTTCTTCGCACAGATGGCATGCTGCCTCTACTGGTTAAATCCCCTCGCGTGGGTCCTTGAGAGGAAGCTATTCATCGAAAGAGAACGGGCTTGTGATGATATCGCTATCACTCGCGACATCAAGGCTTCCGACTATGCTGGTTATCTCATGGAGGCCATGGAGGAGTTGGGCGACAGGCGGAATCCCGTATGGGTCATGTCGGCCATGGCCGAGGGAACTGACTTCAAGGACAGGATCATCTCCGTGCTCGATCCGGTCGCCAAGCGAACGGCCCCGCGGATCGGCCACAGGTCCGGCGTCGCAGTGCTATCGATGTTGCTGCTTCTTCCATTCTCATCGCTCCACCCATGGGCTGTGGGCCAGCCGGCCGTCGGCGGCGACGTGGCTGCGGTCGTCGAATCGAAGACCGGAGCCGGCACCCAAACGTCCTCCTCACGCGAGGCGGTGCCCAGAGACGACGGCGAGCTTGCTGCCGCGGAGGCCCGTGGAGGGATCACGGAAGGGGGAAGAGATCAGCAGGCGGACGCTCTGATTGCATTGCTCGACAGCCCCATCGCGAATATGCGGAAGCATGCCGCCACGGCGCTTGGTGAGGCGGGGAAGCGGGAAGCGGTATCCGCGCTGATCGAGGCTCTCAATGACGAGGACTCTTCGGTGAGAGAGCATGTCGCCACGGCCTTGGGAAATATCGGAGACAGGAGAGCTGCCCTTCCTCTCGCGGGCACGGTTACGGACGATCCTAGAGCGCGCGTGCGTGAGCACGCCGCGATCGCGCTCGGGATGATTGGAGATGAAAAGGCTCTTTCCGGTCTCATCGAAGCCGTCCGGGCAGATCCTGAAGCACGAGTTCGTGAACATGCGGCGACAGCACTCGGAATGATTGGAGATGAAAGGGCTCTTTCCGGTCTCATCGAAGCCGTCCGGGCAGATCCTGAGGCACGAGTTCGTGAACATGCGGCGACAGCAATCGGAATGGTCGGTGGCGAGGGTGCGTTTGAAGTCCTCGTGCGGTCGTACAAAAACGACCGAGATGCCAGGGTACGTGCGCATGCTGCATACGGTCTCGGTCACTTGGGAGACGATCGCGCCTTCGATCTCCTGGTCGAAGGATTGGGCAGCAGACATTCAGAGATCAGGGCCCACTGTGCCGGTGCGCTCGGGCTGCTCGGCGACAGACGTGCCGTCGCATACCTCAAGAAGCTCCTACGAGATCCCTCGCAGCAAGTGCGCGAGCTGGCGAGGAATGCCCTGACAATGCTCGGCGAGTGAAAGGTGTGATCAATGCAAAGAACATTCTTTCAAATGGTGTGGGTCCTTGCTTTTCTGGGAGTGATCGTATCTCTCCTGACGGCTGAGCCGTCCGCGGCCACTGCAGCGATTGGAACCCAATCGAGCAGTCTGACTCTATCTGCGGACGATCCGGGTCGCCTCAAAAACGTGCGCTCCAAGATCACGGCCGTCCTCGACAGCACGGGGGTGGCATCCATCACGGTGGCGGTGGCCAGGGATGGAAAGATTGTATGGGAGGAGGGCTTCGGATGGGCGAATAGAGAGGAGCGGGTTGAAGCGACGCCGCATACCATGTACCATCTGGCCTCTGTTTCAAAATCCTTCACTGCAACCGGACTGATGGTACTTGTGGAAAGGCGCCTGATCGATCTCGATAGGCCGGCAAACGAGTACATCGGAGAAGCAAAGCTGACCGCTTTTGCCGGAAGTGCCGACGAAGCCACCGTCAAGCGAATCCTTTTCCACACGGCGGGTCTTCCCATGTATTGGAACATTTTCGAAGTCGGCGGGCAATATAGGCCGCCCGATATGGGCGAATCAATCAAACGGTACGGTATTCTGGTGACCGCTCCAGGGGAGAGATACTGCTACTCGAACTTTGGCTATGGAATCCTCGATCACATCATTACGAACGTTTCGGGTACGGACTACGCGGATTTCATGAAGAAAGAGGTGTTCGGCCCGCTCGGGATGACGCGAACGTCCGTTCTTGTGGATTCAAGCATGGTTGAGCATGTGGCACGAATGTACGATGGAAAGCACCAACCGCTCGGGCCCTGCGATTTTGACCACCGGGGTGCGTCGGCCGTGCTTTCATCTGCGCACGATCTCGTGCGTTACGGCATGTTCCATCTCAAGGAGCGGATTCCTGAGCAGACACCGATTCTCCGGGAAGAAACCATTGATAGACTGCACCGGGAGACCGATCCCCAACTCCCCGAGCTGAAGGAGACCATCGGATTCGAATGTCTATTGGGCAGTTTTGGGGCGCTCGATATCGGCGGCTACCGGATCGATGTGTGTACAGGATCGATGCCGGGCGCCTCCTCCCGGCTCGCACTGGTGCCCTCGGAGAATCTAGTTACTGTCGTTCTATGCAATGAAATGAGCATAGATTTGTGGGAAATAGAAAAAGCCATTCTGGGAGCAATGCTCCCGGGCTTCTCGGAGGCGTGCGAATCTGAGATCGGACATCGCCGGGAAGAATCCGGCATATCAACAGTACCGCCCGAGTACTTCGTTGGATCCTGGACCGGCGATATAACGACGTACACCGGGGCTCAGCCGGTAAAGCTGCGTTTCTCGAGCACCGGCGAAATCGACATGACGATCAACGGCAGGGCAGCGCCATTATTGACAATAAAGACTCCGCTGGGCGAAATGGGTTTTCGGGGAGATCTTTTCAAGGGGCTGTTCATGTCCAGCATCGATACCCCCGATGCGGCGCGCAGCCCACACGTCGTCCTTGTGGAGGTTCTGTACCGCGACGGGAGGTTGACAGGCTATGCGGCTGCGGTCGCTATGAACAAACGGTACTGTCTTCCGTATTGGATGGAGTTGCGCCACAGCGAAGAGTAGGGACGTGAAACGATCCATCGATTCATGCAAAGCCTGTGCCTTCCAAATATTCCGCCCGCGTTGCTATTTTTACACTTAGAGAATTTGCCAGTATCTACCACAGAATGTGCAAAACAGAGAGTGGTTATGAAGTGGGTCTCATCTGAGCATGTAATTTCATGATGCCGCAAGGCTTTCCCGGGCAAAAGAAAGAAGTAGCCTCAGCGCTGAGATGAAGGTGTGTAGAATTAGAATCAACATCCGATATGATATATAATATCCGGATTAGTGTAAGTGCAAGTGCTGAAAGACGGACGGATCAAACAGAAGGGATATAATCGGTACAATTTGAGAAACAACTTACGCATTTTTACGTATAACATACAAATAGATCCGGAGCGAGAGCCCGGTCTATTGTTATGTAAGGTGATTTTCTGATAAGGATTATCATGTATTTGAAAGGGCGTTGGTATTACGCCGGAATCGTATCCCTGATCCTCCTTGCTGTTATTTGTACGTCTGCTGCCGTCGCGGGCGCCGATGAGGGCGCGGACAGCACGTTCGTACCCGTCTACCACCCGAGCGTCGCGATCTCCCGGTCCGCCGGCCCGATCGAGGTCGATGGGCACACGGAAGACGCTGGATGGCGGGGAGCGGCAAAGATCGGCAACTTCGCCTAGCACAATCCCGGCGATCAGACGAAGCCGGACGTCGATACAGAGGTACTGATAACATACGACAACAAGAATCTCTATGTCGCTTGGCTCTGCTATGACGATCCTGATGAGGTTCGGGCATTCTTCTGCGAGCGGGACAATATCTTCTCCGGCGATTACGTGATCCTCTGCCTCGATACGTACGGTGAGGCGACACTGGCATACGAGATCGCGGCCAATCCGTACGGCATCCCCGGCGACCTTCTCTTTTCCACATCGAACGGCGAGGATGGTTCCTACGATATGATCTTCGAGACGGCCGGCCGTATCACCGATACCGGCTGGGTGGTCGAGATGGCGATACCATTCGAGAGCCTGCGTTTTCCCGATCGTGCTGAACAGGTCTGGCGGGTTGATTTCTGGAGAAACCGTCCGCGCGAGTCGCGCTACCAGTACTCCTGGGCGGCGTACAACCGCGACGAGAACTGCTGGCCCTGCCAGTGGGGGACCATCACCGGCATCTCCGGCGTCGAGCCGGGCGCCGGATTCGAGCTGCTGCCTGCGGTGGTTGCCTCCCAGGCCGGCTCGCTCAACGATAACAACTATCTCGATAATGACGACATCAAAGGCGACATCGCCCTCGGGATCGGCTACGACATCACATCGGAGCTGACGGCAGAGGCGACATTCAATCCCGATTTCAGTCAGGTCGAGGCCGATATCGCCCAGCTCGACGTCAACACGACATTCGCCCTCTTCTACCCGGAGAGACGCCCTTTTTTCCAGGAGGGAAGCGATCTGTTCGATACGTACTACAACGCCGTCTATACGCGATCGATAAACGATCCGATCCTTGCCGGCAAGATGACGTACCGGCGGGGTTCCAACAGCATAGCGTTCCTCTCGGCCTACGACGAGCACTCAGTGATCATACTGCCGTTCGAGGAGCAGAGCAGGTTCGTCGAAAACGGTAAGAGCTATTCCAACGTCCTACGGTTCCGGCACGATCTCGGTAAGGCGTCACATGTCGGCCTCGTCGCCACCGACCGGAGATTTACCAGCGGCGGCTCGGGATCGCTGGTCGGGCTGGACGGCCAGATACGCCTATCGACGAGTAATTCGCTGCGTTTCCAGTTCCTCGGGTCCTACACCAAGGAGGTCGACAACATCGCCCTCGTGGCCGATAGCTCCTTCAACGCCGAACTCTTCAGTAACGACAAATACACAGCCCGTCTCGACGGCGAATCGTTCCTAGGGCACGGTCTCCTTGTCAACCTGGAACGCAGCACGGGCAACTACTGGGGAGGCGTCGAATACGGCGAGCTCAGCCCGACCTTCCGCGCCGACAACGGGTTCGAGCCGTCGAACAACAAACGAATGGCTTCTTCATGGCTCGGGGGCATACTGCGGTTCGAGGAAAACAAGTTACTCGAGAATATAAACGGCAGTGTGAACATCACCCGCAAATGGAACTTCGACAGCGTCAAGAAGGACGAGTGGATCAATGCCAATATCGAGGTGAAATTCCGGGCGGCCCAGACGGGTATACATACCAGTTACATGCGTAGCAACGAGCTGTTCGGCGGGATACAGTTCAACGATATCTGGCAAATGCACACCTGACTCCACACTCAGCCCAGCGGTGCGCTGAGCTTCGGCGGGAATATCAATTACGGTCACCGGATCGCGCGACGGGACCTCGTGATGGGCAAGGAGTTCAGCGGCGGAATGTCGGCCGATATCAGACCGATCGACCGGGTGCTGTTCTCCACTTCCTACAGCTACATTCAAAGTGACGAATTGAACACGGATGAGCGATTGTTCTCGCAGTCCGTCTGGTGGTCCCGCCTGTCGCTCCAGATCTCCCGTGAGTTCTCGATGCGCGTCGTGCTCCAGTACAACGACCGTCGCAATACGTTGGATATCGATCCGCTCCTCACTTACCGGATCAACTCTCTGACGGTCTTCTACGCCGGATCGACGCACGACTATCGTGACCTGACGCTCGCGGACGATGAGCGCGACGGCTGGACCCTGACCGAGCGGCAGTTCTTCGTGAAGCTGCAATACCTCTTCCAGATTTAATATTGATCAGGCTGTGATGTCGGTTCCCACCTGTCTCCATGAACTCCTGTGCCTTCTCAATCTCTCTGCATTTTACCCCGAACTGGTTAACAGCTTTATTATTCTGGGGTACCAGCCCGACAGTACGAACTCCTTTCTGGTAAGTTAACGGTGGAGGCCGATTGTCACTCAGCAGGATGGCGTTTGAAATACCACTGAACGCGGTACCGGGAGGAACAATGTACAACCTCAAGGATCCGGAGCAGACCATTGAGGCCTTGAGCCACATAACATGCTATCCGAATTTTGGTTACTACCTCTTTCTTGTTGCTCTTTTTATGTTGACTCTAGGTAGTAACCAACTTGTAGTCTCATTGTCTTAGTTGACATCGTATATTCATACCGTGTACTATGTAGGCGCTTTCCTAAATACGCGGCTTATACATCGTCGAAAACCAACTCCAAACGAACACCTTCTGGCAAGGAGGATGTCGTATGTG
>CP070727.1:3469058-3471831 GCA_020350885.1 bacterium
GCCGATTACCCTCTTGAATCGGCCGTCATCGGGTTCGACGCTGAATATATAGACACCGCTCATGATCTCCTGGCCGTTGCGGGAGAGTAGATCCCAACTCAGTGTGCCGTCCCCTTCACGCCCGTCATGGTTTAGAACCTGCACCAGATCGCCCGCGACGGTGAATATCCTGACAGTGCTAACGCATGCAGGCAGATTGCGAAATTCGACCTTGAGACCGCTCGGATCATCGTTGTTGGCCTGAAGCCGCCATGGCTCCATGTTTTCCGCCGTCACCGGGTTAGGCACGACGTATATCTGCTTTTCGTCGAATCCCGCAGCATCCTGAGAAGAAGATTGCGGCGAGGCATAGACGAAGCTCGCAGAAGGTGTGTTGAATCTGCCGATGGCCACCGGCTCTCCGTTAATTATAACATGGTCGTACGACACGACGGAATAGAAATAGTGCATACCGTTTTTCACTTCTTTATCCACATACTCGTAGTATCTCCTTCCACCCTCCATTCCGAGGTTGTATCGTGCTATGGCTTCGAGCGTATCACACTCCTCGTCCATTAGACCCGGCGGACATGGAACGGTGTCCAGGGGGGCATACGCCACACTGGCTTCGAACATCTCCATCAGCTTATCCTTCTCCGGGTTGTCTTTTAGAGGTTCATAGATCCAGCCTCCCTGTGACATGGGCTTCGCAAAATCTATATCCGCTCCCACGCCGTTGACGAGATCTCTCATAGAGAGCAGGCGCCACAGATCCATGCTCGGTCCGGTTAAGACTGTCGTGCCTAGAGGTCTATTCCAATCATCCGCGCGCCATACCTGGTAACCTTCGAAATCGTGCTCGAGAGTCAGGACATCCGGGGTTACCTCGCTCAGGTTGTCCCACAGCACCGACACCATGTTGTCGCCGGGTACGACTCTCATCAGCGGAGGAGGCGGAGTTGATCCAGTTATCCAGGGGATATTTGCCTCCTTCCCATCTTTACCGGTTTGAAAATCCTTGAGCGTGGTGGTCGGACTCTTGTAGCATAAAGGGCTGTTATATGCCATAAGCTCCTCGAAGCAATCGAGGTTGCTCCAAATCGTCTCGAATTTCGTAATGTTCAGCATCTCCATCTTTCCATCGCAGGGATCCGGATCATAATTTTCTCGGGGGCCTTTCACGAGGGTTTCACGGCCATTCAAACCGGTTTCTATATCGCCATCCTTGTCGAAATAGGCCCCCTTGAATATGAGCATCGCATTCGCGGCATTCGTGAGCATCTCGTCCAAGCCCTCTCCACCGACGAAGGCGAGATGGAGATCGATTTTCCCGCCGGGCGGCAGCAAGTAGAACGGCCCCATGCTGAGGAGCACCCTGTAGTCGTTCGGAATACTCACGTTCGAATCGAAATTATATTTCGACAGCACATCGTAGCGCTCGAAATCATTCGTCGGATCGCCACCGTTGATGTACGGTATCAGTCCCTGAAATATAGTGAAGGACTGCATTGATACTCTCGGCGGTGGGGTAGTCAAGTATCTTTCCTGATCCATCGTGTGACCGAGAATAGCTATGCCGAAATAACCGTTCGTCATTCCGCCGTCACCATCCGCATCATATACATATGCCACGTTGATACGGACGGGCTGCTCGATATCGCCTCTCATTGCGCACTGGATGCCCGAATAGAATCCAACCAGATCATCCCTGAAATAGCTTCCATAATTGCGTGGCCCCGCATCCAGATCCGCATAGATCCCGAGCAAGACTTCCTCGAGGAAATCTTCTCCGATGTTTTGAATCTCGTAGTGAACGCCGATGAAATCGTTAAAATACCGCTCGGCCCATTGGTATGTCTCCTGGTTGACGGACAGATGCATCGGCGTGTGTTCGGGCCAGATAATCGACGCCACGTCCTGGTCGTCGGTATACTTACATGAAAACATCTGCTTGCTGACCGCTGCGAAATCCTCGTCGATCTAGCCGTCGCCGTCGTCGTCGTATCCATTCAGCATGTCCTCATCGACCATGCCGTCCCTGTCGTCATCGGCATTGCCGGGATAACGGTCGCCGCCCTTATCCCCCTCGAAGCTCCTGTAGATGATATCTTTCAGGTCCTTGGTGGGATAGAATTCGGTTTCGGGATATCCCGTCGAGACCACGGGCAGCCCATTTAACAGAGCTCCGACCCATAGACCCGCTGCGTACAAGTATTCGATGCCGGAACCGGAGGGCCATTGAGCAGAGGGGGAATCGGACATCGGCAACTGGCTGTTGGGAAGCGAGCCGAGGAATCCCCAGTTCGTCACGTTCATCTGCAGGTTGCCCACCGTATGAACGTATTCTCCGTTCAGCGTTATTATTCTCTGTGCGAGGGGAAACTTGTCCTTTAGATCGATCGCCCGGTCTTCCGCCAGGGCCGTACCGAAAAGAAACAAACATCCGGTCGACAACAGGACGAGTATCGGTAGCGCCCGCCCACCCGTACTCATGGCGATGCTCCCTGCACCGCGGGCTCGTTGCGAATACAGGAAACGGTAATGATAAGCCGTTCTCATTAAATATAATATATAGATGTCGAGCTAATAGTCCAGCTTTATCTGCAGCCGCCTGCGGACTGCCATAATCTCCAGATACCGGTGAACACTTCTTTCTTCCTACGATTCATATCTCTTTTTGTTTCACAGTGAACCGTGCCGGCCGCCGCACCTGTATGACCGTCTCCTATGTTCAGGGACCTCATTATTTCTCCAACATCCTTTCCCTTTTCCCCGCCGGTCAGGTTCATGGATA
>CP070727.1:3471931-3485758 GCA_020350885.1 bacterium
AGTTGTGCTGAATGTAGGTCACGTACAACCGCTCTTCGTGCAGCACGACGAGATCGACGTTGGTGCCGCCATACATGGAGATCGGCTCCTCTGATTCGGGAACCACCTCGCGCAGATTCTCCAGCCCCGGTTTGTTGATGTCGGTCGCCACGATCCTCCAGTTGGGCGCCTCGAAATCGGTGACGAGGTAGATCTCGGATCCTTTGCTGTCAACAAAGGCAAAGCGGTGCTTCGGCTCTGGATCAATAAGCCATGTGACCTTGGTCTCTGGACCCCCTGCGATTGGACGCACACCCCATCCGCCTCTCGAGCCCATTATGTTCATATCCGTGATCAGCAGGTGCTCCTCATCGTCAGCCAGAACTGCCATCGCTGCATACATTCCCTGCCAGGGGCGGTCGTATATGAATATGTCATTTTCTAGTGGCGTACCGATCTCGTGTCGGTAAATCCCGGGTTTCTTTTCTGTCTCTTGGCCCATTGTGATAGGAATATCAAGGTGAGTGTAAAAGAAACCCGATTCGTCTGGCAGCCAGTCGGCAATCATCGAATAACTGCTGGGGATCACCTCTGCGATCTCACGATCGGTCTCGGTATCGTAGAAGTGGATCTCGGCTGCGTCGGCGCCCGCATAATGAATTTCAAAGGAAACGTAGCGTCCTCTTGGACTGACTGTGATCGACGGCAGTGTCGAGCGCGATCCGTCGGGATCGTTCTGATTCAGGTCGAACACGACCTCAGACTCAGCATCCTCACTCTTCTTCACGTACAGAATCGGATGGTTTTTCCCTTCCGCCGACTCCCAGAAGAATGAGTTGGCTCCTTTGCGGATCGGGATGCTCACAACACCCTCGATCCAGTTCTCCTCCAGGTAGCCCTTAACCTTGGTAAGCTCAGGGAGTTGCGTGAAGAATCGCTCGGCGATTCTGTCCTGTGCCGCGAGCCAGACAAGGGTCTCGTCCGACTTCTCATCCTCCAGCCAGCGATAGGGATCGGCCACCTCCACTCCATGGTACACATCCACCTGGTCCACCCTTTTCGCTGCGGGGTACTCGATCCAGCTCGTGTTGAAGGCCGGCTCGTCAGTATTGCAATTCGAAGTGAGGAGTACGACGACCGCACAGGTGACCAGTGCATGCAGGATTACAGTTATCTTCCATCTGTCTTTCGATTGCCCCAACATTTGTACACTCCTTTTCCGTCCTTGCCCAATTTGTGCGGTGCATGTTACCGCGATTCTAGCATGAACTTAACCGATTGTCCAAGCCGCCATATCCCCTTGTCCCCTCTGAATATTCCTGCCGTTCCTGTTAGTTCAGGTCGACCTAAAAACTTAGGGCCGGTGGATTGGATCGAGTGGGCAGAACGTGCTGTCTCGTAAGATGGGTGCTACTGAGATAAAAGGTAGCAAATAGTTAGCAAAGCAAAACAAAACACAGTGAAGACTGCTGTAGCCAAGTGTATAACACTCCCAATCCCATCGTTAAGGATAATTACATGTTGCAGGACTGGAATGTGCCGCACTGTAATCAGCCGTAGTAGTGTGCAAAGCTCTAAAATCTGCCTTCTATGAAAAACCACCTGTCAATCTAATTTAGCCTCCATATCGGTTTCTATTCCAATCTTCTATTCGTTCTGTTTATCGAACATGTATTCGTTATTCAGACTGCGGGCTTCCCTTCTCGCCAGCACGATGAACCTTACCGCGATGACCAGCATGTAAGTCCCGACGAACGGTCCGATGTCAAATAATCCCGCTTCCCCCGGCGGCCAGGGAAATGTAGCGGTATTAAGCCCCAACATCAGTATGCCGAGGACCATCACTGGTGCCGCCCACCAAATCCCGAATCCCGTTCGTCCTTTCAGCGCGACAGCGCTGAAGATCATCGAGACGCCTACCAGGATGTCCCAGGCGATGTCTAGACCCAGGTCGACCATCTTGAGGCCCCTCGAGAGAGCTGTAGCCGTCCCGCTCTCGATCCCCTTCGCGATCTCCCCGAACGCCGCATTCACGGCCAACTGGACGATCACCATCGACAGGACGGTGCTGAAAGCTAGTACTCCGAACACGAAAGCGAGTCGGTTCGCTGCCCCGTCGCGCTCGGCGGCGATGAACGTATACATTCCGTAGCTGTAGATGATACTGAAT
This sequence comes from bacterium, assembly GCA_020350885.1. Classification (GTDB taxonomy): domain Bacteria; phylum Krumholzibacteriota; class Krumholzibacteriia; order Krumholzibacteriales; family Krumholzibacteriaceae. Next base: position 3,474,081 of record CP070727.1, read on the forward strand.
ACCGGCCAGGCGCTGACCACGATCATCGATAGGGAGTTACCCGCCTGCGACTCCGGCCAGGGGATAGAGATTGCAAGTATGTAGCAGACCATCCCAGCAATGCCGGCGATGCCGCAGCCCAGCCAGAAGCGTCGATTGTCCATTATACCACCTCGATAGATAATACTTGCCGCACTAACATATCAGTTCCGATTTGAGGATCTGAAAGAAACTACGGAGCAATATGCAGGCTTGTTTCATGAACTCTGTTCCACAGCGGGAATATACGCCCTCTCGTCAAATTCCATTACCAGACGATCCAGTCTGGACAGATGGACCGGATTTTGCTCGGAATGCCGGAGTAACCGTAACTGGTACAGATTCTTGTGAAGCAACCGGTAACGTAAAGCTGCAATGAAACCACGGGAGAAATCATGAGGAACTATAGACAACAGGGATACCTGGCAATAATCTGCATCGTGCTGCTGCTGACATTTGCAGAAAGCAGGGCGGATGACACCTCATGCGAGTCCACGGAATATGAACTGATGTCGCTGCTTATAAATGCTGAATACGAGACGGTATTCAGCTTGATACTGATCAACCCCGAGACTGAAGAATGGTGTCTTGGAGGGAACCTGGGCGTTCTTCTGGAGACATGGCCGGAGCTGAAGAGCGAGACGATCGATGCTCTCATAGTCAATAACAGAGGCACGACATGCAAGCTCGACGAGCGATTCCGTATCCCCGTCGAATACAGGCTCATGTCGGAACAGGAATACATCAAAGTCCTTCAGGGAGGCAGGACACTCAAGGCAGGCGGAGCATCTGACGCTACAGGGATGCAGCAATCCACTTCGGCAGACGATGCCGCCGAGCCCAACTGGGATAACTTCGACAGTGTATTTCCGGATGCGCAGGGATACCTGACATTCTCAAGGGCCGGATTCGATTCCGAAAGTACCCAGGCCCTGTTGATATTCTCCAACTCCTATCGGTGCAGCGGGGTCAGGTTAAGGCCGGGAACCCGGAAAATCGCATTCTTCATGAAAAGAAAAGGCACCTGGGAGCTGGTCGGGATATCGCGCGGCATTGCCAGTATGTACTAATGCCCTGCTTCCTCATGCCGATTGCACTTATTTTGCACATCTTTGAATGGGCGATTAGCTCATTTTGTTAAGAACACCTTGTCTTACAAACAGGGCGTCCTAGGAGCGAGATTTACATTAGTAACCGGTTTCTATCAAATAAGATGCAGTTTGAAAGATAATTGGGCTGGGGCATTGTCAACATGGCAATGGGAAGATCAAACGGCGTTGCAGCCGATATCTTATGAGAACTTCCTGTGAAGCCCATGCGGTCAATCGCTGGATGAAAAATTATTGTTACCACCAAATAATCACAATAAACATCCGGAAAAGTGTGTAAAATCATTCCCTTTCGCATTACGATAACTCCCTGCATCAATGAAACAAGGGAGGTGCGGTAATGCGATACTCAAATGCAAGCAGTGTTCTGCTATTGATCATGGTTGGAGCATGCATGTTCGCCGGGTGCAGCGACGACAGCACGGGACCCGGGGACAAGGAGCCTCCATCGGAAGAACTGACACATTCTTGGAGCGCGCGATTCGGCGATGCAAATGAACAGGCCGGAAGTGATGTCGCGGTCGATCCTTCAGGAAACACGGTCATTACCGGTACTTTTTGGGACACCGTGGATTTCGGCGGTGGAGCCCTGCTTTACGGGGGAAGAACCGACATATTCGTGGCGAAATTCGGCTCCGGCGGTGCACATCTGTGGAGCAAGAGCTTTGGCGATGGGGAATTGCAGGAGGTTGCTTACGTCGCCGTCGACGCGTCGGGAAACGTGATCGTCACGGGCCGCTTTTATGGTTCCATGGACTTCGGCGGCGGCGAGTTGACGAGTGTAGGGTCCACCGACATCTTCGTGGCGAAATTCAGCCCCGACGGCACCCACCAATGGAGCAAGCGCTTTGGGGATACGGGTCCACAGTTGGGCTGCTTTGCGGCGACCGACGCCTCCGGCAATATACTGATTGCCGGAAGGTTCGCCGGAACGGTTGATTTCGGCGGCGGGCCGTTTAGCAGCGGGGGAAATGAAGATATCTTCGTGGCGAAGCTCACACCCGACGGCATGCACCTCTGGAGTAAACGGTTCGGAGATACATCAGCTCAATATGCCAACGCTATAACCGTCGATGCCTCCGGAAACGTGACAATCGCTGGGTACCTCGAGGGATCGGTCGATTTCGGCGGGGGTGCTCTCACCAACGTCGGCTCGATCGATATCTTTGTCGCGCAGTTCGATGCCGCAGGTGACCACATGTGGAGCAAGCGCTTCGGTGATTCCGATGCGGAGTGGGCTGTCGACATCGCCTGTGATGCATCGGGAAACGTGATCATGGCTGGACATTTCGAAAGCACCGTGAACTTCGGCGGTGGCACCCTCACCAGCGCCGGTCAAACCGATGGCTATGTGGTGAAATTCAGCTCTACCGGCACCCACCTGTGGAGCAAACGATTCGGCGATGCAGACGAACAAGTAGCAAATTGTGTCACCGCTGATGCATCGGGAAACGTTATTCTGGGGGGGAATTTCGCTGGGACCGTGAATTGCGGGGGCGATGAGCTGACCAGCGCCGGATCATTCGACATATATATCACAAAATTCACATCGACCGGCACCCATCTTTGGAGCGAATCCTTCGGCGATGCGTCCGGGCAAGGTATCGCTGGTGTCGCCGCGGGCTCCATGGGGGTTATCTTCGTCACCGGGGCTTTAGAGGGGACGGTGGATTTCGGCGGCGGTGCGCTCACCAGCGCGGGTTCGACGGACATCTTTGTGGCGAAGTTCGAGCCATGACCCGGCATGCAAAACAAGCAGAGAACATCAGCATCGGAATATGTCCCTTAAATGGACTTCTGAATGTCGAATTTTGTATTCTAGCTATTGAAAAATAAGCCTAAGAAGAGTAAAATATCCACGGTCACACAACGTTGACCTTTTGTTCTGATAGGGGAATTCTCGATACACACTGGACACAGGAGGTGCTCGAAATGAGATCAGTTATTCTGGTTTGCATAGGTTTATTATTTGTTCAGCCGGTTGCTCTTCAGGCCCAGGACTGGAATTTCCACATCGTCGACGATGCCGGCACCGCCGGTTACCAATCACAGGTGACGGTTACGAGCGACGGCACGCCGTATATCCTCTATAAAGACGCTAGTACCAACGATCTCTATCTCGCATCGTGGGTTTCGACAGGCGGTAACGGCGGGGGGTGGGACAAGCTGTTAATCGATACTTATTCCAATTTCTTATATGCAATCGAGATCATAGCCGACTCTGATGACTATCTTCACCTCGCTTGGGATTCATACAGTCCGCAAAGTGTCAATTACGCCGTCTATGATCCACAGACGGAAACCTGGATAGTACCCGAGGAACAGGCGGCAGCGGAATACGGCTCGCTCGACCTCGCCATCGTCGAGCACGCACTCAATTTCACCGCCTATATCGTCTATGTCCACAGGTATTCACCCTATCATCTAAAGCTCTGCACACGTGATCCTGACACCGGGATATGGTCGGTCGAAACAATACACGATCAAAGTTGCAGCGGCACTATGCCATCGATCGCGGCCGATTTGCAGGGAGACCTGCATATCAGTTTTCGCGAGGCAGGAAGTAGTTCACTCATGTACGCAACGAATGCGAATGTTACCTCCACATGGGTTACCGAGTATGTCGATGTCGACGGTAATCTCGGACAGTACAGTTCTATCGTGATCGACGATAGTGACGTACCGTATATCGTCTACTACGATGCAACAAACGCCGATCTCAAATACGCACGTCTGGTAACGCCATGATCAGCTGGCCGCTCATATCGAGGGGATGTGGATAATGAACACGGAGATATACAGGAACAAATCACCAATAGAAATTGTTGGATTGCTGATTATATCTATACTGGTTGCCGTCGATGCTTACGGCGGTATCTGGGATATCGGGATCGTCGACAACATTGGCGATGTCGGTAAGTATTGCGAGCTCGTTTTCGACGCCGCTGGGAATATGCATGCCGTCTATCTGCGGCAGGATACCGGAGAGCTCATGGTTGTATCGAGTATTGGAACGTCGTGGCAAGCCCCGGAGCGTGTCGATACTACCGGTTCTGTCGCAGGACACTGCGCCATCGCGGTCACGGGGACCGGTGAAAGGAAGCTGTCTTATTACCGCTCCGATACTGGGGCTCTCTGGTATGCGGGTCCGGAAGAATCACTTGTATGGGAGATCGGCCCCGTGACATCCTCGGGCGATGATATCGGCAGGTATTGCGCAGCGAGCAGGCGCTCGAGCGGTGAGGTATCTGTATCGTGCCGCAACGAGACGCAGGAATCGCTTCTTTTGATACTCAGGGACGACCTCGGTGTCTGGGCAGCGCCGCAGACGGTCGATCCCGGCCCGGATCGCGGGATGCACTGCGACCACGCCTATTATTCCGGGAGCGGGTATGTATTCAGCGAATATGACAGCGAGCACGGAAGTCTCATCTATGCAGACCCCGTCCTCGAGCCACTGCAGTGGGAGATCGGAACGGTTTACGAAAAATTCGAATCGGGAAGATTCGTGTCATCGGGCCTCGCTCCCGACGGGCGCGTCGCAAGCGCTTTTTATCACTACGGCAGTGCAACACTCGGCAGCATTTTGATATCGGTAACGGACGAGTATGGCTATTCGGTCATCAAAGCGGTGGAGGACTCCATTGCATCTGGTCCGGCTGATGATGTATTCATCGATCTCGCCATCACCCCGGACTGGGACTGGCATATCTCTTACCGGAGCACGATCGATGGATTCCTATGGTATGCATCAATCGAATCGTTTGTTGTCACGGGAATCGAAGGTGACGATGATGAAGCTACAATTCCCGATATTCAGAATCTCCGTCTCTACCAAAATGTGCCGAATCCTTTCAATCCGACGACGACGATCAGGTTCGATCTGCCGCAGGCGGCTGATGTGAAATTATCTGTCTATACGGTAAGTGGAGAACACGTCGCCACACTCGTAGATAAGCATCTTGATGCGGGGCGCAAGGAAGTCAGATGGAGCGCGAGAAACGACAGGGGAAAAGTGGTCGCAAGCGGTATCTACTTCTACCAGATCAAAGCCGGTGACCTCGTGCAGACGAAGAAGATGGTGCTGCTGAGGTAGGCGTTTCTTCAGATTAAAACGGATTGTTATGTAATCCGAAAGCCGGGCGAGACAGTATCCGGCTCCTCCTGCATAATTCAAGAATTTCTCGGAACGCCTTGTCTTACAAATAGGGAGTCGGAGGTTTGAAGCCCTACTTCGCTCACCATCTAGTATGTGCAGTATTAGTAACACCACGAACAATTCTACCTTAATACATTTAAATCATGTTCAATGCACCAAAGGATAGTGTGCAACATGAAGCGATCCAGAACGGTATAGTAATGTAAGGTGATATATAATTAGATAAAGGTTGGTGAAAGCCTTTCCCCACGTTCCTGGGAGCCGCATATGAAATCTTACAAGCTCCTCATCCTTCTACTCCTATTCTGCTGGGGGGATGCCACATCGCTCGCAGCACAGGAGCGGTTTCCGTTTGTCGTATCGGGAGGAGTGCACTCGCTGACCGTTCCGTGGCACCTGGGACCGGTTACGAAACGCCTGAACCCGGTTCTCATTGTCGGCACCGAGCACACGCTGAAACCTGGAAATCGCTTTCGGTTATACCTAACGGCGAACCTCGGATATTTCCGGCACTACTGGTGGATGACCGGCGTGTTTATTGATACCGAGCTGGGGATCAGTTACATGTTTCTGCATGGTTTCCATACCGATCTTCGACTAGGAGTCGGATATCTGCATTATTTCTGGCGGCGGAAAACCCTGGAACTTAGAGACGGCGAGTACGTTCAAGCGACGAATTGGGGGAAACCAGCAGTCTTGGTGCCGCTGTCGATTGTACTCGGGTATCATGGGATCTCCGCCCGCTCACTCACACTGTCGCCGTTCTTTTCCGCACAATGGGCGTTGCAAGCACCGTTTGCCGACGAGGTTCCCGCCATGACGCACTTATTCCTCCTCTTTGGTGTCCGCATCAACTGGGGTAACGCAAAGCCGAACGCCGGGGAGTAACCGATGCGCAGAACAATCCACAACCAAGCTAGCTGGCTCATGGCCGTCCTGGCAACTACGGTGGCGGTTTCCTGCACATTGGATATCACCGCACCTATTGAGCCACCCCCGGAGACCTGGGATCCTGCTCTCAACACACATCCGGATAGCCTGATGTTTCAGGAGCTCTTGAAACGGCACGTCCGTGAGGGTCTCCCCGGCGTAGTGCTCATGGTCCGAACATCGGAGGGGCAGTGGAACGGTTCAGCCGGGTACGCTAAGATCGAAACTGCTGTACGCATGTTGCCCACACACCGGCATTTCGCCGCGAGTGTGACCAAGATGTACACAGCGACCGCCGTTCTGCTTCTCGCGGAAGATGGTTTGATCGATCTGGACGCCAGGATAAGCAAATACCTGCCAGCGACGATATACGGGCGCATCCCCAATGGTGCCGTGGCCACTGTGCGACAGCTGCTCGGCCACACTTCGGGGATTCCCGATTTCGGCGACGATCTTGGCTATCAGCTAGATACGCTCAACGATCCGATGGGTTGGTATCCGCCCGAGCGATTGATTTCCTATGTCGATGGGCTATCGGCGTACTGCACGCCCGGGGCAAGCTACTTCTACTCCAACACGAACTACTTGCTCCTGGCCTTGATGATGGATCATGCGACTGGAGCGAGTCATGCAAATGTGATCAGCGAACGTATTCTCCAGCCACTCGACCTTGGGGCTACCTACTACAAGAACGAGCCAGGCTATCCAAAACCGCCTGGGCTTGTAAACAGCTATCAGGATCTTGCTGGTGACGGGCGGCTGATGAACATTTCGGACATGACGGTTCATTACACAGGAATGTTCATCGGGAACACCGGCCTGATCGCCAGTTCAGCCGACTATGCCGCCTTCATCGAGGCGCTCCTCGATGGTAGCTTGATCAGCCAGGCTTCATTGGCTGAGATGCAGGATCGGACGAAGTGCTCATGCTACGGACTTGGCCTAAGCTTCATCGAGACGCCGTACGGACCCGGCCTCGGACACAACGGCAGCGACTTCGGTATCTTGAGCGAGGTTCGTCATTTTCCTGACGTCGATGCGACGCTCGTCCTGCTCGTGAATGGTGGAGACAGCGGAGTAACTGAAAGGTTGTTCAGACACCTTTGGGATGAGGCTATGCGGACGGCATTGGATGATTTATGATCCACCTACTCATGGCAGATGCGAGATGACAAAGCAGCACTATTGTCCGACCAAACCATTTATCTCTCATTGTTTCACACAAGCGATAAGGTCACTACCGCTCATGAACAACTTCATATTGACTAAGAAAATTGTGCTGCTACAAACAGTGCGTCCTGGAACTATATACTTTACATAGACGCTCTACCTCGATTATGCTCGCACTTTACAATTTGGAGATATCGTGAAAATTCTAGATGAGCCAATAACGGCAAATGAATTACTAAGGATAGCTGAGGACACCTTCGGTGACTTGGTCAAGGCCGTCATTGATGTACGGAAGAGGCTTATCGCGATCGACGCTGAATTGCATTCCGATTTGGAAGCACTCCTCATTGCAAACGGTTCACGGCAGAATGATCTTTGGGGTATCAATTTCTATCCAGCCTTAGCAGAGGATGAATTCATTGAATACGATTCCCTGATCAATATGCGTCCATCGCAGGGGAACCTGAGCAGGGGAGTGGAAGATGCAGCGATCCGCAAGGAGATTGTCCAAATCATAGATAAATGGGTGAAGAGATGAATTATCAACATAGAGAGCTTGCCTCGGGCCGATGGAAGGAGTTGTCCCTGGCCGAGCAGATGGCTAACATTGGCAGTGAGGTTAGCCGGGCACTGGGCTGGCGGAAAAAGGGCAATTCTGAATATTGTATAAAGGCCGTATCAAGAGCGCTCGAATTGCTAGACCTCAGCCTCAATTGTGCGGAATCTTTTTCACGGCTCAAGGAACTGGCCCGCCTCCGTGAGGCCGTTGTCGATTACTTTTATGGTGAAAACCAGTTTTCATCGTCCGAAATCCTGTGGCGGAAGTACTTTGACCATTTCAGTTATGCGGCCCGAAAGTAATTCGCTTACCGTAGTATAGAATAACATCGACGACTCAGCCAATCTGCCATCCAGCGATTTCACTACGCGAGTGACCTGCCACCAATTGCTCTACAATTTACCATGGCAGCCTGCACGTTACGCCCGAGTCCGTGAGTATTTGCGGCCCGCTCTCGCTCAATCCATCCAATTCGTACGAAAGCACTTAGCCATTCCAGAAGGCGGATGAATGCATGCAGCAGAAAATTGCCGTATCGGCACGGACTCCGGAATGACTTATGCAAGCGGGCATTTGCGGCACATGCGCGGATAACGAAACAAGTGTTCTATTTTGAACTTAACGGAGAGCGAGTGAGATGTCTCAAGCGGTAAAAGAAGATACAAAGGAACGCCGATTAACGAAATGCCCGCATTGCGGCGCGCCTCTCGAGGGGCGAATGGTTTCGTGTCAATACTGTGGTGTGCAGCTAAAGAATGCTGTAATTGAAGAGAACATCAGGGAATCGTGCATTGCGCTCATCGAGTCGATGAACAAGAGTCTCGAAAGCATCGTTTCGGGCAAGATACTGGCATGCTTCATCGCGGGGATCGTCTTTGTACCGGTATCGGTGCATTTTTTGGTCGGTCATTTCGACGGCGGCCTGATCCTGCGATGGGGACTCAGCATCGGCGCCGCTCTAATGGGAATTGTTCTCTTCGGCTTTATTATCTCCCTGGAACAGTCGAAGATGTTCAAAGGTGAACTGAAGCAGCGTGTACAGAGATTCCTTCGTCGAAACGAGCTCAAACCGGATGAGTTCTTGAGCATCGCCCGCTCCGTTCTCAAGAAGAGTGATCCTATGTTTGAACACCTCGATCGGCTCATCGAGTAAGTTAATAGCCCATGAATAATGAAACCGGTTTTTCATTTTTGCTCGAATGAATATTGTGTTAGAGCTGTATATAATGTAATGACTCTTTGTGGATAGAAATCTCGACAAATAAAGCCACGGCACTTCATATAAAGCGCGTAACGTATGGAGGATAAAGATGCGAAGAAAAACGCAGAAAAGGCTACATAGAAATCCCGGCAAGCATTCATTCATCGCCGGTAAACTGAACATGCGCATTATTGCAGTCCTCGTAAGCATTTCGCTCGCTTCCGTTTTCCTTATAACAGGATTCAGGACGGCTCGTGGAAAAAGCTACTCGCACCCGTCGATCGAGCAGACGTATCGATTCAATTCTGACGGGAGCGCCGAGGTGGAGGAGATCCGCACCTTTAAGTTCAACGGCAGCTTCTCCTGGGCTAACCTGCGCCGGTATACGACGGGCCAGTACGGCAGATATAGCGTCGAATACCACGGGGTATGGGACGTAGATACGAATAGAAAGCTACCGTTCGAGACACAATCGTACAGGCATGCAGAAGAGATCAAGTGGTATTATCAGGCTGAGAATACCACCAAACGATTTCTGATCCGCTACCGCATTGGGAGTGCCGTGCAGCGTTACGCTGACGCCGCGCAGTTTTACTGGAAAGCGATCGAGGATACCCATGCACGGATCGATCAGATCGCTATAACGGTCATTCCTCCTGTGTCCAGCCCTGAGCTGTTCAAGATCTTCGTGCACAGTAGGGCGAGGCCCGGAGAGATCGATTTCGCGTCCGATTTCAGCACGGCGACCGTACTTCAGAATAAAATTCCGAAAGACAGTTTTGTCGAGCTGCGGGTACTTCTCGATCCAGAGCTCTTTCAGCAAGCCGCGATCAATCAGAGTCAAACATACGAAAACCTCCTGGCGGATGAGCGGCGGACGGCCAGTGCGGCGAGGCGTGCGGCGATTCGCAACATCGCCATAATAACGGGCGCCGCCGTGATCCTGGCGGCTCTAATCGTCGCATACATCTGGGCTTACCTGCGCTACGGCAGGGAGCCCCGCGTAGCATACAACTCTTCCTATGAACGTGAACCGCCCCGGGATCTACCCCCCGCGGTTGTGCCGGCTATACTGACACAGGGTAATATAAACCTCTCACAGATATCGAATGCATTCGCGGCGGCCATCATGGAATGTGCCCGCCTCGGGTATCTCGAAATACACGAACAGGAAGAAAAGGGGCTGATATTCAAATCCACCGATTTCACTTACAAGATCACTCCCAAGGGAAAGGCACTGTTATCGAAACAGCCTGTTGAGCGAGGCAGGAACGAGCGCCCGCTGGAGGACTTCGAAGTCAGAGTGCTCAAAACGGTCATCATAAAAGCTGGTGACGGCTCAATGGCAACAGGCGAAGACATCAAGGAATGGGGCAAGGAGATGAAGGGCCGCAAGAGTAATTTTCTCATGTTTATCAAACCGTTCGGTACAAAGATGAGAAAATGGTTCGAATCCAAGTACTTCAAACTGGACGATCCGAGAAGCGAGAAGGCGAAACTCTGGTTCGTAGGAGGTTCGGCGGTCGTCTTTACCGCCTTTCTCCTGGTCTTTGCATTTGGCTACCGGCATCCTGCGTTCTTGATACTCGGATTCGTCGTCCTCGCGTCCTTTCCTCTTTCGGCATCACTTTCCCGGTGGACACCAGAAGCGGCCCTCGAAGAAAAGAGATGGAAGGCGTATAAAAAGTTTATAAGCGACTTCTCTGCAATGAATGATGCCGGTCCGGAACTGCTGCCACTATGGGAAAAACACCTCGTCTATGCAACCGCTCTCGGTGTGGCGGATAAGCTCCTCTCCAATCTGGAAATGGTTGCCAAGGAATACAAGCGAACGGTTCCCGTGGCCGCATGGTATGTTCCGAGAGCAGGGAGCGCTATGGCCGTCGGGCCGGGTGGCGGCTACGCTTCGATGGAATCACTCAGCAGTTCATTCTCGAATCTCGCGAACCTTTCTTCCGCACTTTCCACGTCGACGAGCAGTGGTGGAGGATTCAGCGGAGGGGGAGGCGGCGGTGGCGGTGGCGGAAGTAGCGGCGCGGGTTAATAGGTGGATGGTTCAGCAGCAAATTTAGCAATGGTGCGAGACAACCGTTGGAGCATCCAGCGGTAGCAGCAGTGGCGCATTGGCGCTGGTTAGTCAAGGTGGAACAGCGATGCTACGTTTTCCTGGTATTGTATTCATAACGATATGCGTCGTTGCGATTCTTTGGTTGATCATCACGTACAATGTTTTGATCGTGTTTCGCAACCGCTGCACAAACAGCCGCTCGCAAATAGATGTTCAACTAAAACGGCGCTATGAACTCGTTCCAAAACTGGTACGCACGGTGAGAGAATACGCAAACCACGAAAAGGAAACCTTCCAGCGAGTGACCGAAGCACGGACAAGAGCAATCGAGGCGGGCTCAATAACAGAGCAGGCGGAAGCCGAGAATGGTCTCAGCGGATCCTTGAAATCCCTGTTTGCCGTTGCAGAAGGTTACCCCGATTTAAAGGCCAATGAGAATTTCCTGAAATTGCACGATGAGCTGA
>CP070727.1:3485858-3496616 GCA_020350885.1 bacterium
CGGCAATACATCCCACGCTTCGGGATTGGTCACCTCATCCACATCCCACCCGTACCGGTAGCTCTTTATCTCGCCTCCATAGCTGCTCGCATCCGCCCGCCACCTGAAGTTCAGGGGAATACCCGGCGGCAGGTCACGCTTCTCGTCTCTCAGGTTCGTCCCCAGGAACCGAAAACCCCCCAGGAACGGCTCGGTGATAAGCAGCAACGGACCCGCCTGTTTGGAGACGATGAACTGGCGGACGTTTACATCGCGCTCGAAAATCTGAGTAATAGCCCCTGCTTCATCCTTCGCCTGCACGGCGAAGATGTAACTCCTGTTGAGCTCAAGGATCTCGTCGTCACCCAGAATGGTGGTCTTCCCCGAATCCTCCGCCGCCCGGTACCAGACCCACTTCGACCAGTTACCCCGCTCCTCGTAGCGCCACGGATTCTTGTTCAAGTCCCTGATGATATTGAATGTGTCCTTGTACACCCCATCGGTATCGATCAGCTTCGACCACAGGTACCGGATCGAATCGGGATCCTGACTGTTGGCAGGACTATCGATAGGATCCCTGGCTTTCCATCCGAAGGTGATGACACGACTCAAGACCTGGATACCACCACCGGAGACGGGTCGATCGATATTCGCTTCCGGTGCAAATGTCCACGCGGTAAAAGAGCGATACACCGGATTCGACCGCATACCCTCAAGATCCACAGCGCGAATGAAGAAGGTATGCGCCTTCGAGAAGCGACTGTAGACCTTGTTGTTCAATGTATCCGAACTGGTGAATTCATTGGCCGTGACATGAATCACACTGTCGTACGCGGTCGTGGTCGTCCACTTCTCCACACCGGCTGTGTCCTCGGGATTGAATCCGTAACCCAGGTCCGTTGCATCCACGACGATGAATTCGAAGTGAGAGATTTCACCATCGGGATCCCATCCCCCCCAGTAGAAATGAATCTGGTATGATGTCGTATCACCGTTTAGCGGTCCGCTCGAGAGCCATACTTCGGGCGGCTTGTTTTCACTGGATGTTCCGATGTATACATCTTCCGAACAGCCGAAACAAACCGCAAGAAACAGGATCACAGCTATAGCACAAAGACCGGCCCCTTCCTTTCCTCTCATATGGAAAACCTCCCCGATACCGATATAGCTCCTGCGCTCTCCTGGTGGCGCACCCGCCGGCTACGGCACAACGACAAGCCGCAGCGCTACTCCACGGATGCTCCGTTGGGACCTCTCCACTATGCCAATAGCATGGATCGCCACCGCTATCCCTATTCGAGATTCAATGGCTATCCACACCCTATAATTATGTAACAATAAATACGTTAAATCAAGTCCAAGAACGGTGGGTATGTGATGCGCCGGGGTAGCTACCTGCGTCCACAACCGTTACGGTGTGCTCGATCCACAGTCACGTGTGACGGCGTTTGGGACCTTCCCAAGCGTTCATCCTGCGGGCAGCAAAAAAACGCACGATTTCGTCACTGGTGTTCCGGCTACTATTGCCGTGAGGCGGTCTCTTCGAATTTCGGGAGCAGATGCTTTACGGCGTCGCGATGAACCATATAGGTCAGCATCTTGAGCTTAACGTAATCGTCGCGGTAGAAGTAATACCCTTCGTGTTTGCCGTGTCGCGCGCTTCGTGACGAATCCTTGATGAGAAACCAGTCCCTGCCATCAATTTCCGTATGGGCAAGCAGATGCACCCCGTGGTCGTCGGTGGTTGTCTTGTTGTAAAAGCGGAACTCTCTGGAATCCTGGTCGATATGGTCCTGTGGTATATCGAACGATGGGACGATGGCAGCGTCCTCGAAGCCGAAGTAGCCCGGCTCCGAGACATCCCCCCCGATGCATACGGTATATCCCAGCTCTATCGCCCGGAGTATGCCATCGTAATAGTCACCGAGGGGGACGTTGTAGTACGTCCCGGTTGGACGCCAGTTGTCAGGAACATCGAACTCACCCTGCGCATAGAACGGCACCGATAGCGTGGACATAAGCTGTATGTAATCGTCGATATCGAGCCTCACGACCTCTGCAAGAAACTCGGCCGGAGTATATCGGCTGCCGTCGTATTCGAACTCCTCGGGCGGCCGCCCGATATGACGATCAAGGATCTTCCTGATATGGACAACGACCGCCTCTTCATCCCAGTAGCCGTGGTCGTCGACGAATTCCAGATAGGAGCGCATCTCATCAGCCATCTCTTTGTGGTTGTGCCGGTCCTGCCCGTGGGGAAGCCCGGAATAGGCTGATTCGGGCACGATGCCGTATTTTTTCCAGATGATGATGGCCGCATCCGACTCCGAACCCTGGGCAAAGGGTTGGTTACCACGTTTTCGCATGTACCCTCTCGCTTTCTCGACATACTCCCAGTACACGGTGTATATATCGGAAAGCTTGATCTCCCGACCCGTGATACGTTTGATCTCCGACTCGAGGAACGAGGTCGTGCTGAAACTCCAGCATGTGCCGGTATAGTATTGGGCAACCGGGGGGAAATGAAAGGGTGCGACGAACTCGTCAGGTGACCCCGGCTTCGAAATGCCCTCGAAGTCGATGCGTATGACCCTGCGCTCGTCTCGCTCCTTTTTTTGTATTTCCTTCCATTCTTTCTTGATCTCAGCGGTTATGGAATCGCGCTCGGACCGTATACTTTCCATCTCCTCTTTCATGAGCTTGAGAACCGGATCATGATAGTACTGACGGTATAAAACATGTTGGCGCGTGATCTTCGGTTTCTTCTTTTTCTTCCTCTCCGCAAACCCCTCTGTAGGATACACGGAGAGGACCAAAAACACTCCTGCGACAACGAAAAAAACGATGCGTTTCATATCATGCCTCCTACTAGCTTCGATCCGGCCCGGCCGGTCTCTCTATTCTTTTTCGTTTCCGCGCATCGAGCTCCTCGAGCAGATACTCGACCGCCCTTTCGATCATCGGCTCCCTCCCGGCCTGTATCAGGGAGGGATCGTCGAATACGTATATATCGGGTGCGACACCCTCGGCCTCGACCGCCCACTTACCCTCCGTGTCGACAAATGCGAAACCCGGAACCGCCATCCCGCCGCCGTCCACGAACGAAGGGGAGTACCCGTACCCGATCAATCCTCCCCAGGTCCGTTCGCCGAAGAGGGGACCCAGGTCGGCCTTTTTGAAGTAGTACGGGAACGCATCACCGCCCGATGATGACAGGCCGTTGATGAGCATCGCCTTTGGTCCTTCGTGATTCGGGAAGGGGGAAACATACATCGCCCCGTGGCGGACCGCCCAGTAGTTGAAGATACGATTACCCATTATCTGGACCATACGATAGGGTGAGTGACCGCCGCCGTTGTACCGGTCATCGATGATGAGCGCCTCCTTGTTCATGAGAGGTTGAAAGTACTTGAAGAATTCCCTGAAGCCCGCGAAATGGGTGTTCGGCACGTGAATGTAACCGATACGGCCATTCGACAGCTCGTCGACGATACGTCGGTTGTGCTCGACCCAGTCCATGTAGAGAAGGCTGAGCTCAGAGGGGATCGGTGTGACTACGACCTCCCGCGCCCCCTTGACCGAAGGCCTCGAATTCACGGTGATCGTGACCTGTATCCCGGCCTTGTTCTCGAGGTACCTGTACAGATTCTCGGCGGTTGTGACCTCATGGCCATCGATGGAGATCAGGTAGGATCCCTCCTCGATGTTGAGACCAGGCTCCGTGAGCGGCGAGCGGGCATCGTCGCGCCAGTTCTCCCCCCGGTAGATCTTGGCAATCCGGTAATAGGCATCGCCCGCTTCGAGTTCACATCCCAAGAGCCCCACGGGAACACGCTCCACCTCCGGCATATCCCCGGAGAAGACGTAGGTATGGCCTGCGTTGAGCTCGCCGATGAGTTCACCTATGATGTAGTCGAGGTCGCTGCGATGCGCCAGGTGCTGTACGAGTGGTTCGTAACGATCCCTCATCTTCTCCCAATCAACCCCGTGCATCCCGGGATCGTAGAACCAATCCCGCATGATACGCCATGCATCACGATAGATCTGTCTCCATTCGGAGGCGGGATCGATTCGCATCTCCATCTTGTCGAGATCGAGCTTGCCCTCGTCCTTTTTCTGTCCTGCCGAGAGTTTGGCGATGCCGTAATTTTTGCCGCTCCGGTAGATGAACTTCTCTCCCTTCGCCGCCACCTGGTAGTTATCGACGTCCGCCATGATCTCCTCGGACTTGCGCTTTTCGAGATCGAACCTCATGAGCTTCCGATCTCCATTGAGATACACCAGCCCACCATCGACGGCCGGGAGGCCGTAGTAGCGACCCTGTTTCTCCGGGAGGGCGACAACCCGGTCTGCGAAACCATCGGCATCGATTGATGCGATCACGACCTTCGTATCCTTCTTCCCGCTCTTTCCCTTCTCGTCCGCATTCCCCTCTTCTTCGTCCTCCTCCGGTTTTTCCTCATCGTTCAACGGCTTGAGCGGGGACTCGGTCTTCTTCGAGAGGGTACCGATATAGATACGCGCCTCGAAGCGGCGATTCCGGTAATCGAAATCCCTGTCCGAGACGAAATAGAGATACTTGCCGTCCATGGAGAAGACAGGCTCGGCATCGTCTGTAATCTCCCCCGTCAGGCGCATTGTCTTCTTCGACTCGATTGAATATACCCAGATCGAGGATATTCTGCTTGGATCGTGCTTCGTGTAGCAGAGCCAGTTGCCGTCAGGAGAGAATGAATAGTTACGGATAGCATATATCTCGGACCGGTCGGCCTCGACCTTTCTGCCGCTCTCGACAGCGAGAACCCAGAGCCTGTTCATCTTGTCGCTGTATGCGATCCTCTTTGCATCCGGTGACCATACGGGATGCAGTATCCAGGCATCGGTCCCCGTTGTGAGCTGGCGCGCGTTCCCCTCCCCGTCCTTCGGGCGAATCCAGACCTCATACTCACCGCTCTCTTCGGACAGATAGGATATATACTTCCCGTCCGGAGACCACTCGGTAGCCATCTCACGGATACCGGCCGTGCGCGTGATGTTCCGGACGATCCCATGTTCGGCCGGAACGGTGAAGATATCCCCCCGTGCGCTGAAGGCGGCCCGCACACCGGACGGGGAGATGGAGAAACTCTCGATGTTATCCTTTACAGTTTTGTAGAGGGGGCGTACGAACTGCTTGTCGGAGCTGAGTGTGACGGGTATCTTCTTCGTCTCGGCAGTACGGGTATCGTGGCAGAAAAGGTAGCCGCCGTTCTCGAAGACGATCCTGCTTCCCCCTCGGCTGGGCCACAGCACATCGTATTCGGCGAAGTCGGTCACCTTATCGATTCTTTTTGTTCCGATATCGTATCGGAAGAGGTTGAGGGTTCGTTCCCGGTCCGATGTGAAATAGATTGCATTCCCTATCCACATCGGGAAGTTGTCAGTCCCCTCGAATGTCGTGACCCGCTCAACCTCGTTTCTTTCCAGGTCGTAGATAAAGACATCCTGCGCTCGTCCGGCCCGGTACCTTTTCCAGGTGCGAAATTCCCGTGACTTGATGTTGTATGCTACCCTTTTCCCATCAGGCGATAGGGTCGCCGGACCTCCCTCTCTGAGCTGGAGCGGCTCCCCCAGTCCCTCCTTGAAGGGATCGACGAGAAAGTACCTGCCGACCCTCCTTCCGAACGGAGTTCTGTTGCAGCGAACGAGGATCCTCGTTCCGTCGGGTGTCCAGTCAAGCACCATATAATCGAATCCGCCCCGGGGCGGCATCTTGCCGACATCCGGGTAATAGGTCACACGTTTCGGTACCCCTCCACCGTACGGGACGACGTATACCTGGCGGGTGCCGGCATACTCGCCCGAGAACGCGATCCATTCCCCATCCGGTGAGATCTTCGGAAAGATCTCGAAGCCTTCCGGGAACGAGGTAACCCGCCGGGCCTGACCACCCGTTACAGGGACGGTGTATATATCCCCCCCATATACAAAGGCCACCCTGTCTCCCATGATCGAGGGGTATCGAAGCAACCTCGCATCCACCGATGCCGCGGCGGCCTCCTCGGCCAGGAAAAAAAGAAATGCCATCGAGATGCCCGTAACGATTCGGATTGCGGAACGCATTGAGCCTCCTTTGAAAAGGGCGGAGCAAAGAAAAGTTGCAACCGATACTACCAGATTCGGCTTCGACCGTCGAGGGGTAAGCGGAATCCGTGTGGATCGCCGGCGCACGGCTACATGCAACAAGCGGATCAAGGAGTTACGAGGATGGCCGGCGCAGCGATACGAAGAGGAAGGTGGCGGATGCAAGGGCGAGAATTATGTACAATAATCCTGGTGTGTAATCACCGAGCACGAGTTTACCTGTACCGAACAGCCCTGCATACAGGGCCACGATCCCCGCGCCGATACGCATGAACGAGCGGCGGGGTGAACCATTCCCCTGGGGTATGGAAATCCCCCGGGCGATTGTACGCCATCCGGGCCCGCCGGGACGCACACGCTCGAAGAATCGTTCGAGATGCCGGGAGTCGACCGGCCGGGTCATGAGGGTCACGGTTAACCAGACAGGTATCGAAATGAGAACCGTGATCGCAGCAGAGTAGGGAAACCGCAGGAAGGCGCGGCCGGCGAAACGGGGATCAGAGCCGAGTGCCCAGAATACGAGCGTGCAGGTGAGAGCGGTCGCCATTGCTGCGATCTCGGACCATGCATTCACCCGCCACCAGTACCACCGTGCAATGATCACTGATCCGAGCCCGGCGGTCACTGCAAGGACGAGCTTCCACACGGCCGAGATATCGCTCACGGCAAAGGAGGCGATCGCCCCGAGGACGGCGATGCCTATGACCGATATCCGCGCGCAGGCGAGGTAGAACCGTTCCGTTTTCCCGCGCCACAGGAACCGGCGGGCGATATCGTTCACCAAGAGCGACGCCCCCCAGTTGAGCTGAGTGTCGATCGTCGACATGAACGCGGCGAAGAACGAAGCGATGACGAGCCCGAAGATCCCCGGCGGGAGGATCGTGCGCATGACCATCGGATAGTAGGTCTCGGGATCGGAGATCGTCCCGAAGAGGACCATTCCGCAGAGCCCAACGACGATCCAGGGCCAGGGACGAAGGCAGATATGAGCGAAGCTGTACCAGAGGTATCCCAGGGCCGAGTGCCGCTCGTCCTTTGCGGCGAAGAGGCGCTGAGACAGGTAGCCGCAGCCGTCGATGTTGTAGCTCGCCCACCATACGATCAGAACCATGATGAGGAACTCCGTGAACGGATTCGCCTCGGTAATCGGTCCGGCGGCAGGTATCATACGGAGGGTTTCGGCCACGGGGAAACCACGTTCCCGCAGGCCCGCCAGCACCCCATCGATACCGCCGAGCCGCGAGACCGCCGAGATCGCCAGATAGACCGATCCCACCATGGCAAGTATGAACTGGAGCAGATCCGTCATTACCACGCCCCAGAGGCCCGAAAGGGCTGTATAGGAAACAGCTATCACGAAGAGGATGAGAACGGTGAAGACCTCGGCGTTCATGCCCAGCACCTGAACGGATTGATCCCACCCCATCACGACCAGGACGATTTTGGCCATCGCCCGCATGACCCAGGCAATCACGAGTACGTTCTGTGCGAGACCGAACCACACCGCCCGGTAACATCTGAGCACCGAAGCGGGTCTGCCGTCATAGCGAATCTCGATGAGTTCGGCATCGGTCGTGATACCCGCACGGTTCCAGAGCCTGGCGAAGAGGAAAACCGCCACTATCCCGCCGATCCCATAATACCACCAGAGCCAGTTTTTGAAGATACCGCCCCTGGCAACGAGCCCCGAGACGACGAGCGGCGTGTCGGCGGCGAAGGTCGTTGCCACCATCGAGGTCCCGACAATCCACCATGGCAGTGATCGGCCCGATACGAAGAACTCTTCCGTGTTACGGGAGGCCCTGCGTGAGAACGCGAGACCGACTCCGAAGATAAAGACGATATAGAGACACAGAACGAGGATATCGAGTGTTCCGAGGGGAAAACTCATACGGCCTTCTCTTCTCCGGCGTGCTCGCCCACGAAACGGTTGTATATGAAGAGTGCTACCAGAGCCACGACACCTATTGCAGCGAACGTGAGCCACATCTTGGAGGGATTCCGGCGGCCGACTTCCGGAACATAACGGGCAACGAGAAATCCGGATAGGGGACCACCGATGATATTGGCAATAAAGCTCCTCACGTATGCGTACCCGAGATACAACCCGACCTTCCCCTTGGGGGCCATGCTGGAGACATAGTCCAGAAAGCGCGGTGCGAATGTCATCTCACCCACGGCGAAGACACAGATCGAGAGACAGGTCCCCCAGAGTGTGGGGATCACCCCGAGGAGCACCATCGCTCCGGTTGAGATCGCCATACCGAGTGCCATCGTTGCAAGGGGGCGCATCCTCTGGACCGCCCATGCGATCGGCATCTGGAAGAGGATAATCATGCCGGGATTTATCGCCACGATGTACGCCATGGGTGCCCGCTCCGAGATATGGCGGGTAATGTAGAGCGGAACCGAGAGATAGAGCTGCCAGAACATGAGATCGAAACCGGCGAAGATCAGGATGAAACTCACGAACTTGAAGTCCCTGAGAACCCGGAACATATCGGCGAAGGTCTCACCCACGCTGCGCATTGGTTCACCGGTACGGTCGGGCTCGCGGTAGGAGAAGGCTACAAAGAGCAGGGCGATGATCGACATCACAACCGAGAAGAAGCAGATGCACTGCATCCCCAACCCCTGCCATTTGAGCATCTCGAAGAAGGCTTCCGGAGTCATCGGGGGGCTCTGCTCGGCCGCCCGGCTCGCTATCTCGGGGGTCATCGTAAATGGCGGCACATTCGCCTGCACCCACTCCTGAAGCGCCGTATACCCCGATGCCGAGATCCAGCGGCCCAGATCCTGCCGGAGTATCTTCGCCACGATCTTGCCGGTGAAGCCGCCGATATTGACGACCATGTAGAAGATCGAGAATCCGATCTTCGAGAGCCCCTCGGGCGATGTCTTCTTTATCGTGCCGGAGATCACGGGCTTGACAAACGCCCCTCCCATGGCGATCAGCACCAATGCAACGATCACCATCACCTTTGACGGAAAGGCGCCGAGCATCCCGTATCCGACAGCCAGGAGCGTGAATGCGATGAAGAGGCCGTTCCGGAATCCGATCTTATCCGAGATCGCTCCCGCCGGTATCGGCAGGAGGTAGAGGGACGAGATGAAGAATCCGGTGATCGAGACGGCCATCTCCGTGCTGTAGCCGACCCGCCGTGTGAGATAGAGCGCGAGGATGATATTCATCCCGTAGTAGGCGAGCCGTTCGAAGAGCTCTATCGTATTCGCCGTCCAGAAGGTGCGTGGAAACCCCCACTGCCCCTTCTTCTCTCGGCCTTGATCCATCTTGTCCTCCCTCTACAGTTAGCCGTACCCGACTACACCACGATTGATACCATTGCCTATTTCGCGCGTGTACGCGCCGGTAGTGACCGGAACGCGGAACCTAGAAACCGATCACGACACTGACCACAAACCCGTAGCCGCTGAGATCCACTTTCCCCTCTTCGTAGAGATCCGCATCCTCGGCCGGCTGGACGCCGTAGGCCCGGAAGCCCTCATCGGTGACGTACTTGACCAACACGACATCCTTCGTTTCATTGCCGCTCGTGGCCGTCCCCTCGTACCCTTTGATTGTGGCCCACCGTCCCTTGATGCCGAGATCGAGATCGATAATGGGCGCCACCTTGAACCGCAACCCTGCCCCGCCGTGAACGCCGAAGCCCCAGTCGGTGAGCTCCGCATCGAAATCGGGGGAGCCTTCGATATCCGGTGAGGCAGCGAAGCGGAAGGTGATCGTTGATCGGTAGGCACCCACACCCGCATAGACAAGGGGTTTTGCAAAGGTGAAGGGGGCCGGCGGCTCGAAGTACCCCGTGAGCGTGAACGGATAGGCACGCATCTTGTGTTCCTGCCTGATCTGCTGCAATCCGATCGCCACCGCCCAGTCGGACTTGCCAGAGACGATCCCCGCCCCCACACCCACGGTGAAGCCCGGAAAAGCGGAAAAGGTCACCTCTCCCGAAAACTCCGACACCCAATGCATCTCGTCGAGAGTCTCCTCGCCATCGAGCTGTGCGTTGAAGTCTTCAACAAAATCGTTAAAGTCGGAATACGTGATGTAGCTGTACCCGCCGGTTATCCTGACACCGACACCACCCTGGGCATATGCCGGCGCCGTCATAACCGCCAAGGCGATACCGAACACGAATACAACACGATACAACACGGCCATCGCACCTCCTCCGTTTCCCTCCGGATGTTCGTTCACAGTACCCGGCAATCAGTCCTCACCCGTCCCCGTACCGCACGCTATCAGCTCTCCGTCTTCAACTTCTTGATCTTTTTGATATCGTCGCGTTTTCCTATCACGAGCAGGACGTCACTATCCTTGATCACGAAGTTGGCCGGGGGAACGAGGATGAAGTTCTCGGGAACCAGCTCCTTGATACCGATCACATTGACGTTGTACGTGCTCCTGAGCTGGAGCTCTGCCAGGCTCTTGCCGACGAAGGGCTCGACCGGGGCGATCTCGGCGATGATGTAGTCGCCTGACATGGGAAAGTAATCGAGAACATCGGGAGTCGCAAGGCTCCGGGCGACCTTTTCGGCCATATCCTTTTCCGGATAGATGACATCGGTCGCCCCCACCTTGTGCAGTATCTTTCCATGATCCTCGTTGGTGGCCTTCACGACGATTCGCTTGACCTC
>CP070727.1:3496716-3502532 GCA_020350885.1 bacterium
AGAATGATGACGGGGATGACTGCCGTCATTCCTCTCTTCATCTGTACCCTCCTTTCGTTGGGTTTCCGGTCCACTACTGATGCTACTTATACACATAGTACGTATTCTTGCCGGCTCAGGTCGTCCGGTATTGAAATGTAGAACGAAAAAATGGTTCGGAATTGCCATTCCGGACCCGGGGGATGGATTTTAACTGGAGTTTGACTGGCTAACCGTGCTTCCTGCGATATTCAGAGGGACTCATCCCGGTGAACTTCTTGAAGGCGGTATTGAATGTGGATTTGGAATAGAAGCCCACATCGTACATGATCTCCAGTATGTTTCTGTTCCTCTCGGCGGGATCCGCCAGCCGCCTCTGAGCCTCTTCGATGCGGTACCTGTTCATATAATTATTGAAGCTCATCTCGAATCGCTCGTTAATGATGCGGGAGAGCTGATTGTAATGTATCTTGAGCCGCTGTGCCAACTTCTGTAATGTCAGATCGGGATCGAGAAATACCTTCTCTTCCTCCATAAGAGTTTTCAATTCGGACAGCGCTCTTTCCATACGTTCGGTATCGATGGTGGTGGTGCTGTATTTCATCCTCTGCTTCTGTATTCTCCTGTATCGCGTGGTGATTGCGACGGCACCACCGGCGAGGACTATCCCGGCGATCACAATAAGGAGGAACGCCTTCGTCCGGTGAAACGGGGGGATTATGACAAGCCGTGCCGTGGCCGTCCGCTCGCTCCAGAGCCCGCCGTTTCCGATAGCCCGGAGAGAGAATGTGTATTCTCCCGGAGGCAGGTCCCGGTATACGGCCGTTCTGTCCTGGCTTGGATGGAGCGCTGTGAAACCGGGATCGTAGCCTTCCAGCCTGTAGAGGAACCTGCATTTCTCGGGGGCAGAGTAGTCGAAGGCCGTGAAACGGATCTCTATCCGGTCCGTTTTACCGGGTAGCTCAATTGCCTCCTCATCTCTAACAGGTATCTCATCCGCAAGAATCGATTCGATATGTGGAACCGGGTGTTGGGACGGCTGTGCAGCCCGAGGATGGGGTGGCTGTAGTTGGGACGGCTGCGGATAGGTCGGTTCCAGATCGCCTGGCTCCGGATGGCGTTGCTCCCGTTCGTATCTTCTATCGAAGACGGCGATACCCCCCTTCGTGGGGTAGAGCCTCTTTCCCAAACGGGACTCGCATACGGCTGGACAACAGAAGCCGTTGCACCGGGCAGAGGGCATTCCGTCGTTATCGTCAAAGAGGGTGGGGGTGAGTATATGCACTTCGCCCCGGGTGTATGCGCTCAACGAGTCTCGGCTGATGCTGAATACGCCGCCCTCGCAGCTAATCCACAGGAGGCCGGCATCTTCTTCAAGTATACTGAAGATGAAATTGCCGGGAAGGCCGTCCTCGGTGGTACATGTGGTTATCCTGCTTTTCGATAATCTCTTGAGGCCGCTGCCGTTCGTACCCATCCAGAGCGAGCCGTCGCCATCCTCGTACAGGGAAAGGACATCGAACCCGGTTGTATCGTTCTCCGCAACGATCCTCTCGAAGGAGTCACCCGATAGTTTCCACACGCCGCTCCGTGTGGCGGCGTACAGTACGCCCCGATCGTTCTCGACGAGCGTGCGGATCACCTGTCCGTCGAACATGCTGATCGGCTCGCCTGCCGTTACCTTTCCGTTGATATAGCGGTTCAGCCCCCTATCCGTTCCGACCCATACCGTGCCGGCTCCGTCCTGCACTATTGCAGTGACGTTATCGGAGGCGAGTCCGCTCGTGCCCGTGAGATTGCGTATGCGGCCGTTCGCTAGAATACTCACGCCGCCATCCATGGTTCCCACCCATAGCTTCCCGGAACGATCACGCAGCAGTGTGCGTACCATGTTCCCGGCGAGGCCCTGCGACCGGTCCAATACCTTTGTGATCCGGCCGCCCCGCATCCTGTACAGCCCGTCGTTCTCGGTCCCGATCAAGAGCGTGCCGTCATTGTCCTCCAGGAGGGGATATACAGATCCGAGTGGTGAACCCTCCGATACTAAGACAAACGGTGATTCTTCCTTCCCGGATTCAATTGGCGGCCCGCCCCAGCCGGTTATTGCACCTACCCTCCGCTCCTTGACTTGCACCAGACCCCGTGATTTGGTCCCGATCCAGACGTGTCCGTTCCTGTCAAGAAGGAGCACACAGATATGACTGTTGCTCAGCTCCTCATCGAGGAGCAGGTCTTTTGGATAAGAATCGACGGGGAGGAGGCCTCTCGAGTATGCACCGCCTGTGAGGAGGTCTTGCCCAGAGGCATCACCTGTAGCAATACCTTCGATCGATGCACGCCCGAGAAACTTCAGACCCTCGACCATGGTGCCGATCAGCATTTCTCCACGAGGTGTTGGGGCCAAGGAGGTGACGGGGTATCGATACGTTCGAGGGACGGGACGAACGACACCCTCATCCGGACGCAGGTTAAACAGGCCGTCCATCGTTCCGATCCATAGAACGCTGTCGGGACCGACCTCGAGCGAAAGCACGGTGAGACCGGCCAGTCCGTCGTCGACATCGTATATCTGGACCAGGCCGTCCTCGAACCTGGCCAGCCCGCCCCGCATGGTGCCGGCCCAGAGCCGTCCCGATTGGTCAGCAGCCAGGGCGGTTATGAGATTATCACTCAATCCCTCCTCCAGGCCGTACACCCGAACGCCTTCTCCGTTCAACCGGTGGAGGCCGTACTCGGTACCCACCCAGAGGTTTCCGTGTATGTCTCCTGTGACGGCCCTGACGTGGCCGTTCACGAGCCCATCACGTTCTCCGTAGCGTCTCCATTCATTATCCTTCAATGCATAGAGCCCGCCGCCATCGGTTCCGATCCACAGCACTGCGTCTGCGTCCTCGTAGAGAGAGAGGACCCTGCTGTTTGTCAAAAGTGGAGTATTGAGATGATCGAACACTTCACAACGTATACCGTCGAAACGCACGAGGCCGGCCGGTGTACCCAGCCACAGGTACCTATCCCGTGTCTGTACCAGTGCGCATACATTGTTGTGCGGCAGGCCTGCGTCGGTGTTCCAGATTCGCGCAATATAACCTTTTGTAGAGTGGTCGTGCTCTCCGGCCGCAATAGGTGACGGGGCAGGGATAAGAAGGAAGAGCCCCAGGGCAAAACCCAAGAACTTAAGGTAAATCTTTTTCTTATGATTCATTAATGTTCTTATTACTTTTCATTCGTTTAACTCGGATACTTATCTCAATTCATGATCACTTTAACTTTACTACTTTTAGAGCCTTACTCCAGCTAGTACTATATACGAGATCTATACAAAAAAGTAACAAAATGTGCGCGGCGTAAACAAATATAACCGTTTGTGGTTGCACCTGTTATCTAGATGTTCTCTACTTTCCTGACCTCTTTCTCCAGGACATGTACGCCCTTGTATCCTATGACAAATTTCCACACACGAATGACGAATTTCCACACACGAATCCGACTTTGTTTGAAATCCCGGCGGATTTCGAGTAAGGTTTCTAAAATATCACTGTACCATTCAAGCCATGAATCCGATGTACGATCCCCTCACAGTAGCCGTTGAGACCGGGACGCTTGTGACCCGCGGTGATGAACGCAAGTACTACCGTTTCCGGGCCGCACGGTTCTATGGAGGTATCGGCACCGCCGACTGTGTGGGTTGCTGCCTGAGATGTATCTTCTGCTGGGCGTGGGACAAGGTGAACGATCCCGCCGGCTCAGGTACATTCTACGGAGCCGACGAAGTGGCCCGCAGGATCATCGCAATCTGTAGAAATCGTAAGCTCCACCGCGCCCGCCTGAGCGGAAACGAGCCGACCCTCTCCCGCACGCACCTCATCTCCCTGCTGCGCCTCCTGCCCCAGGACATCATGTTCATTCTCGAAACGAACGGCATCCTGCTGGGACACGACAGGGGCTACGCACAGGAACTCGCCGCCTTTCCACATCTTCACGTGCGGGTGAGCATAAAGGGATGCAACGAGAGCGAGTTCTCGCAGCTCACCGGCGCCGATCCGGCGGCGTTCGGCCTTCAACTCAAGGCATTGGAACATCTCGGGGAGGCAGGCGTGAGCTGTCATCCCGCCGTCATGGTGAGCTTCTCCGACCACCGTGCGGTGGACTCACTCAGAGAGCGGCTCCGTGGCATCGGTGCCGGCTTCTCCGATTTCGAGGCGGAGGAAGCATTCATGAATCCAGCAATCGAGAGGAGGCTCGCCAAGCGAGGCCTGCTGCCGAGGTGAAACCCGAACAAGGAAGGAGTGAGCGATGCGTACTCTCGTCCTTATTACGATCGTCACTGCTGTTATAGTATTTCCCGTCATCTCATTCGCCGAAGATACATATCCGGTGAGGATAGACTTCAACCGGCGTGTCACGATGCGGGGCGGTGTGGAGCTTTCGGCGGATGTCTACCGGCCCGATGCAGAAGACCGGTTTCCCGTGATCCTCTCGCGCACACCGTACAACAAGAACGGCGACCGCCCACTGCGGTTCGGCAGATATTTCGCAGAACACGGGTACATCTATGTGGAAATGGATGTGCGGGGACGGGGGGATTCCGATGGGATCTTCGTGCCGTACCGAAACGACGGCACCGACGGGTGCGACGCAATAGAATGGTGTGCGACGCAACCGTGGTCAAGCGGCAAGGTAGGCACGATCGGCGGTTCATACCTCGGACGTATCCAGTACCTCACGGCGATCCAGCAGCCGCCTCAACTCACGACGATGATCGTAATGGTGACACCATCAGATCCCTTCGTCGAATTTCCCACCGGCCTGCCGCTCCCGATGGGCATAAGCTGGTACCACTTTACGGCGGGCCGTATGAATCAAAACATGGAGGCCGTCGATTGGTCGGCGATCCAAACCCACCTGCCGATCTACACCATGGACGAAGCCGTGGGCAGGCCGAACCCGTACTGGAAGAAGATGATTGATCATGCCGAACTGGATGAGTGGTGGGAACCATTCCGTTACCAGAACAAGTACGACCGCGTGCTTGTTCCCGTCCTCCATGTCTCCGGCTGGTACGACGACGAGCAGATCGGCACACCGCTCAATTTCATCGGAATGACGACGCAGGGCAAGTCGGATGACATCCGCAAGAATCAGAAGCTGCTGATGGGACCGTGGCCTCACGGCATTCTGCGGGCGGAACGGAAATTGGGCGAGATCGACTTCGGCCCCACGGCGGTGATCGACCTGGAGGGGTACTTCCTCCGCTGGTTCGACTACTGGCTGAAGGGGATCAATAACGGGATCATGACGGAGCCCCCGGTGCGGATATTCGTGATGGGGGAGAACAGATGGGTCGACGAGAACGAGTGGCCGATGGAACGGACCAAGTGGACGAAATACTACCTTCACAGCGAGGGGAGCGCCAATAGCCTGTTCGGCGACGGCAGGCTTTCCACCGAGAGACCCTCCGGCGAGCAGCCCGACAGGTACACGTATAACCCGGACCATCCCGTTCCCTTCATAACCGATCCGGAGTTCAAACAGATCGGCGGACCGGACGACTATCGCTCAGTCGAACGGCGCGACGATGTCCTCGTGTACACGAGCCAGGTTCTGGAGGAGGACGTCACGGTCTGCGGTCCCGTACGCGTGAAACTCTATGCGGCCTCATCTGCGACCGATACGGACTACATGGCGAAGCTGCTCGATGTATGGCCGAACGGTTTTGCACAGCGTCTCACGGACGGAATGGTGCGGGCGCGTTTTCGAGAGGGGATGGACCGCCCTTCCCTGATCGAAAAGGAAAAGATCTACCTCTACGACATCGACCTCTGGAACACATGCCAGAC
>CP070727.1:3502632-3508028 GCA_020350885.1 bacterium
ATTTACGCCCAGCGGATCGATGCTGACGGCAGCATCTATGTTGGATGGACACCTGATGGCGAAGAAATATGCACGGCGACAGGATATCAGTATGAGCCCCAAATCGCCTCTGATGGTGCCGAGGGCGCTATCATCACGTGGAGGGACTGGCGCAGCGGGAACAACGACATCTACGCCCAACGTATCGATGCGAGTGGCGTTGTTCAATGGACAACCGACGGTGAAGCTGTCGGCACAGCCGGAGCATCATACAATATACAGATAGTCTCCGATGGTGCCGGGGGCGCTATCATCACGTGGGAGGACATCCGAAGCGGGGCAGGAAACCCTGATATTTACGCCCAACGTATCGATGCTGACGGGAGCACCCATGTTGGATGGACACCCGATGGCGAGGAAATATGCACGGACACAGGATATCAGAATGAGCCCCAAATCGCCTCTGATGGTGCCGGGGGCGCTATCATCACGTGGGAGGACTCCCGCAGCGGGAACAGCGATGTCTATGCCCAACGTATCGATGCGAGCGGCACTGGGCAATACGTGCCAAGCGGCACGGCCATTTGCACAGCCATAGGGGAACAGAACTACTGCCAAATCATCTCTGCAGGTATAGGAATAGCTATCATCACATGGGAAGACAACCGTGATAGTGAGAATACTTCTATTTATGCCCAGAGTATTACAGATCCGATTTGCGATGTTCAACCGACCGAAATCGACTTCGGCACTAATGTATTGGGATTTAAAGATAGTGTTTTTACTATAAGCAATACAGGGGATGCTTCCTTTTCAGGAAGCGTCAGTGAATCGTGTGAATATTATTCAATCGTTTCAGGGGAAGGCCCATTCACGCTCGCAAGAGATGAATTCATTGATGTTACGGTACGGTTTGAACCTTACTATGAAGGCACACAAACATGCACGATTTCAACCGGCTATCCAAATTGTAGCACCGTTTCCTGCACCGGGCATGGCCAAGGCCCGGTATGCGAAGTGATTCCAACGAGTCTTTCGTTTCCTGCTCCTGTTCAAGTAGGAGACACAAGCGACGCATTTTTTATCATTACGAATATCGGCAGCGGAGTACTGATAGGTAACATCAGTGAGGTGTGCGAACCTTTTAGGATCTTTTCCGGCGGTGGACCGTTCACGCTTCTCTCTGATGATACAATTACAGTAACCATCCGTTTCGAACCGACATCCGCGGGTATGCATCAGTGTGATATTGAGACCGGGGTCTTTCTATGCAGCGACGTATCGATAACAGGTACTGCATATTCATGTTATCCTGGAAGGCTCTACGTGGACGCCGATGTTTCCGGCGGAACGGGAGATGGCAGCTCCTGGGGCGACGCGTTCACGGAGCTCCGGAACGCGCTCGTGAGGGTTTCCGAGTGCCCCGGCATCACGGAGATCTGGGTGGCGAGCGGTACATACACGCCGACGGATACAGAAGATAGGAGCGCTACATTTGCGCTTCAGAACAACCTCGCGCTCTACGGAGGCTTCGCCGGATGGGAGTCAGAGCTCAGTGAGCGCGATATTACAGCAAACCCGACAGTTCTGAGCGGTGACATAGATACACTAGGATATAGTGGCGATAACAGCTACCACGTTGTAACGGCGAGTGGGACAGATTCTACAGCGATACTCGATGGATTCATCGTATCGGGCGGTTACGACTACGGTGGAGATGGCGCTGGCGGCGGTATATATAACTTATTTGGCAGTCCTATCATCGCCAACGTAATTGTGTCGGGAAATTACGTATCAAATTTAGGTGGTGGTATGTTTAATTGGTACGGCGATGCAAAGCTTGTCAACGTGATCTTTTCTGGAAATTCCGCCGGTAATGTGGGTGGCGGGATGGGTAATATGAATTCCAGCCCGAATCTCGTCAATGTCACATTTTCCGGGAATACAGCGGTTAATTCAGGTGGTGGCATGGCAAACATGACCTCGGGTAATCCTTCACTGGCAAATTCGATTATTTGGGGCAATTCCTCTCCTTCTATCAGTAATTCCACTGCCGATCCGTACATTTCTCATTCGCTCGTAGAGGGATCTGGGGGTAGTGCGAGCTGGAATTCCAGCTTTGGTATCGACCTGGGTGGAAACATCGATGCAGATCCTCTGTTTGTCGATGTTGCCGGGGGCAATCTGCGGCTGCTGGACGGTTCGCCAGCTGTTGACGCTGGAGACAATTCAGCACCGAACCTTCCGGTGACCGACATTGCAGGGCAGCCTCGAATACAGAACGGCACGGTGGATATGGGAGCCTATGAGGGAGGAGTTCTCGCGGTACAGGTAACGGTGGCCTCCGAACCTACAGGGATCTCGGTTGAAGTGAATGATACGAGCTTTGTATCACCGAAGGTATTCGATACCTATAGCAGCATGCATTACCGAATCGGGGTGACAACTCCACAACAGCAGGGAGATACGCTCTATTCGTTCATGAATTGGAGC
This sequence comes from bacterium, assembly GCA_020350885.1. Taxonomy (GTDB): domain Bacteria; phylum Krumholzibacteriota; class Krumholzibacteriia; order Krumholzibacteriales; family Krumholzibacteriaceae. The sequence goes on from CP070727.1 coordinate 3,505,105, forward strand.
GATGGAGGCGATACCACGCACATGGTGGTGATTCCCGATACGAATGTTACCTATACGGCCACATTCTCATATTTGTTCGAATACGCGATGATTGATTCAATTGTGGATGTGCCGGATGACCAGGGTGGATGGGTGAGGATATACTTCACACGCTCTCATTACGATAATCCACTCGAGGTCACGTATCCCATCTTCCGGTACGATATTCATCGGAGAGTAGATAATCCTGCAATTGCCGCAGGCATTCTCGCAGATGGTAAGCCCTTGACAGATGATAAGAATATAACATTGAAGGATGGCTCGGAAATACTGTTCCACGCTTCATCGAGCAACGATGGACTACAATATTTAGAATATGGGGGTAAATATTACATGGTATCCGATAATGATATGCTTGCCGCACCGCCCGGAATTTGGGAGGTCGCAGGCACTGTTTCGGCGCAGCAGCAGCCGTACTATATCAGTCTCGTGCCGACACTGGGAGACTCGATTGCAGATCCACCACTATGGTCGTTCTACTACATATCAGCGCACTCGACAACGCCGGCTGTGTATTTTGACAGTCCAGTAGATAGCGGCTACTCTGTCGATAACATCGCCCCCGGCGTGCCGCTCGGGTTTGCTGTAGCCTACAACACGGGAAGCGGTAATCAGCTCACGTGGGATTCCTCACCTGAGCCTGATTTTCAGTATTACCGTATCTATCGGGGGGATACCGAGGATTTCCCACCCGGACCAGGAAATCTCGTACACGAGACGGCAACAGAAAGCTGGAGCGATCCAGAATACGATGGCTGGGATGTACACTACAAGATCACAGCACTCGATTATGCGGGTAACGAGAGTGATGCAGCATCGCCAGGTTCAACAACTGGCGATGAGGTTCCTTCCGTACCGAAAGCATTTGCCCTCTACCAGAACGCTCCCAATCCCTTCAATCCGACGACGACGATACGGTTCGACCTGCCTCGGGCTGTGCATGTGAAGCTGAGCGTGTACAACGTGAAGGGCGAGCTCATAGCTACTCTTGTAAATCAGAGTATGACAGAAGGTCGGAAAGAGGTCGCCTGGAGTGCGAAAGATAACAAAGGAAGAGCAGTTTCCAGCGGTATCTACTTCTACCGCCTCGTTGCTGGTGATTTTGTGCAGACGAAGAAGATGGTTTTATTGCGGTGATAATTCGCCGTCAGCAAAATCCTTGTTCGGCTAAGAATAATCTTTCATACAGGCGATCCTAGCAACATTTCGGGGTACTTGCGGGGTAGCACTTTTTCCCCGGCTCCGGAATATACTCGATCGTAATCGGTAAATTCAAAGGCTTACAGTACTAAATTCAGCGGTTTATTGCGCAGAATTTACCTTCTCAGCAACATATCCGGTATATCTCGGAGCGCCTGCCTTACAAACAGGGCATCCCAAGGGCGAAAAATGCTTCAGGGACTGGGTGCTATCGTATAATTCAACTCTTACGGCATAATTGAACTGGGGAATTATCGGCTAAATCTGTCGGGGGTAGCTGATGGGCACCAGTTTTAAGATCGTATTTCTCTCGTTATGGGGTGGGCCAGAAATGCAAATTTTTGCCCAGCAAGCTGTCTAGAAATCCGGGACGGACCAAGACCGAGCAGTCCGAGTTTCAGGATTGTGCAAAGTCTGGGGGCATGTCAGAGATCATACGGCGTGCGAGAGGGCGAGTTTCCAACAATTGCATTGCTCCTATCCGGCAGCTGCTGTACCGTTACGAGAGGCAAGCAATAACCTGGCGTACGATACTTCGAATCGGGCCGGAAAGGAGAAAACTTCCATGATCAACCGCCTGCGAATCTCCCTTCTTGTCGCTGTCACCGCGAGTCTTCTGGCCTCCGGTATTCAGGCACAGGAGAACATCCAGAGCCAGAAGACCGTCGATTTGAATGCCTGGTTCACCGAGTTGGTCGACTCGTCGAGCCTGGTAGGTCTTTCGGCCTGTGTTGTCAGCGGCGATCATGTTGTCTGGCAGGGCGGGTTCGGAAAGGCCGATATCGAACGGGACATTCCGATCACACCCGAGACCTTGTTCATGCTGGCATCGTGTAGCAAGCTTTTCACCGGTGCGGCATTATTGAAGCTCTACGAGATGGGACGATTGGATCTGGATGAGGACATCAATCGGTATTTACCCTTTCCGGTGCGAAATCCGGCGTTTTCCGACGTTGCGATCACTTTTCGTATGCTGCTGACGTACACTTCGAGCATCGCCGACCGCCAAGAGGTGGTCACGGCTCTCTACGGAACCGGCGATTCAGACATGCCGCTCGGAGATTTCCTCGCAGACTATTTCAAGACCGGCGGCAGTTATTACAGTCCGCAGAATTTCCACGATTTTCCACCTGGCTCAAAGAACTCGTACAGCAACATCGCCTTTGCCCTGATCGGATATCTGGTCGAGCGCATTTCAGAAAAACCGTTTCCGGATTTATGTCGTGAAACGCTTTTTGAGCCATTGGCGATGGGCGAAACGAGTTGGTTTCTCGCCGACCTGGACCAAAGGAATATCGCGCGCCAGTATGTTGCAGGCGAACAAGAAGATAATGTGCAGCCGGTGCAGCACTATGGCTGGCCGGGGTATCCGGACGGTCAGCTGCGATCGAGTGCCCCACAGGTCGCTAATTTTCTTATTATGATAATGAATGGGGGCCGGTTCAGCGGCCGCCAGATCTTCAAGAAAACGACAGTCGAGAAGATGCTCAGCCGGCAGAATTTCAAAGACTTGCCCACGCTTCCCTTCCATGAGATCGATATGAGCTTGGTCTGGAATCTGACCAGACTCGGTGATCGAGAGGTCTACATGAAGACCGGTCGCGGCAGCGGTATCAATACGTGTGTGCTCTTCGAGTCGGCCACGAAAATCGGTTTTGTGCTGTTGCTCACCGGTCCGATTGAGG
>CP070727.1:3508128-3512108 GCA_020350885.1 bacterium
CGTAGTTCGCGTTGCCCAGGGAGAGGTTGAAGTCCCAGACGGGGCCCATCACGATCTTGCCGCCCCGGTCCTTGTGGAAAAAGGTGCTCAGATTGTAGCCGTCGATGTTCTTGCATAGCTCGGTGATGAGGATGTGACCGACCCAGGAATCGACGTCGATGAAGCGGGCATAACCGTCGTCCGGATCCCTCCAGTTCGCGCCGAAGAGGGCGGTCTCGAACTCGTCCATGTAGTTCTTCAGCCACGTTCGCTGGGGACCGGTGATCTCCACTTCCTTCGGCTCGACGTAGCGTATGTCCTTACCGCGGTTCGTCGTGAAGCCGACGTCGCCGGGATCGGGTCGATCGATCTTCATGATGTAGCCGCCGGTGATTTCCGGCTCGCTGTCCTGGGAGGGGAGGAGCTTCTTGATATCGACCCGGTCTTCGTCTCGCTTGATCTTCTCAACGAGGAGGTAGACGCCGACGTAGTCCCCTGAGGTCAGGGCCCCCGTGCCGGTCTTCAGATACATCTCAACGAATCTCGTCCGGGGGGCGTACTCGTCGATATCGTTGCTCCAGCCGTAGGCAAGCGCATTGCGCATGAGCGACTTATCCGAGTAGGGGGCGTAGAGGACCCAGTCGGACTCCGCCGGGAGTCCGAGGAGAGAGGCGTCCGTGTCGTTGCCCCGCTGGTCCCACAGCTCCAGGGCGTACATCTTCTTCGGGAAGCCCGAAGAACTCGATCCGCGAATCTTTATACCTATAATCCCGCTGTACTGGGAGGCGCCTGTGAGCCTACTTCTCCCGCTCTCTGTGTCGATGATTTCAGCATAGCCGCCGGTGTACGAGTCCCCGCCAATCCCGCGCCCGAAGGTGTTGATGACCACCAGCGGCAGGTTGGAGCTGAAGTTGTATACGCTGGAATCCAGGACGGTGTAGCCCCGGGTTACGGTCGTGCTCGGCACGGCGCCGGGTTCAAAAACCTTCACGCGTACCATGGTCGATGCATCTATGGTGAGAGAGCCTGTGTAGACCGGCGATGATGCCGTCGGCTCGGACCAGTCCCGCGTATACCGTATGACTGCGCCGGGCGCCTCTGCGGAAAGGGCAAGTGAAAAGCTCTGCGTATAGACCCCGCTATCATGCGAAAAGACCGGTGCGCTGGATACGCTCGTATAGCCGGTGGCGTTGGCCCAGCCGGGCGTCGGTGATTCCAGGTACAGGGCGCGGCTTGTGTCCATGGGGCCGGCCTCGATAGCATCCAGCTCGGGGAGTATGAGGAAATCGGAGCTCCCAAGGCTTCCGTTGAGGCCGTGCACGGCCAGGACGTTTCCGCCGGCCCCCATGTGCTCGACTGCCTCGTAGATGTCGATCAGCTCGAAGATCTGTGCCGAGCCGTCATCGTGGATTCCCGTTGCCGTCGCGATCCATGCCAGCGTCGACGGAGCGTTGCGGCGCGCCACCTCCTGCCCGTTTACGTAGGCAACGATGCCGTAGTCGTACTTCATGCGCAACTGCATGACGCTCACGGCCGACGGATCCTCCAGGGTGAAGGGGATACGGATATGGGCCGAACCGTTCACGTTGTCCATGTCGGGGCCTACATCCAGGCCGAAGAGGTAGTTGTAATCGTCGTTGCGGTCGTACCCGATACCTGTTGAGCCCTGGGACCAGGCTCCATCGTCGAATCCGAACTGGGTCCAGCTCGTACCGTCGTTTCCGTTCGCCGGAATGATAGCTCGTGCGGGTGCCCCGGCACTGATGATCGTTGTCGATTCCGAATCCTGCGAGTATCCGTACGAAACGTTGGCGATCTGCTGGGGAAATTCGGTGAAGGAGGAGATGATAGTCTCCCCATCCGGCGCGATCAGCCCCAGGAACTCACCGGTGCTGAGGAGCTTGAAGTTCGTATGGAGCTGGTAGGCCGGATCCCGCCGGTTCTTGTCCGAGGCGAAGACGAGCAGGAAGCGCCGGGGGCCGATCGTCACCGCCGGGAAGCGCCACTTCGTCAGGTTGGTGATCTGGTCCGTCAAATACCAGCCTTCGAGATTCACGGCCGCCACACCGGTATTGTGAATCTCGATCCAGTCCGTGAAGTCCCGGTCCTCATCGAGAACGGAGGCGTCGTTTGACGCCATGAACTCGCTGATGATGACCTCCGCGGCCCCCTGGGTCGGGGAGAAAACCCAGACGGAGGATGCGAGAAGTATCACAAAGGAAGATCCTAGCTTCATGCGCTCCACTCCATGGCGTACACCAAGTCCTCTAGCGTATCGTACCTCGAAAACCGGGGGAATCCCAGGAGGTCGCCTCAGGGATTGTCCCGTGGGGCCAAAAAACTCGATCGGCTTGTCATTACACAGGTTAGAGCCACACCTCGCTTCGGTCAGCCTGGCCTGGATCCTAGCCCACATGTGGCTTCTAATACATCACTATTATAGGCACGAATCTCTTGGTCCCCTGGAGAAGCAGTAGGGCACCTATGGACTGGAAGCGTCTATTGGCGTATATCACGGGCAGCGTCGACAAGGAATTGCAGCTGCGTAACGAGTTTCTCGTGGCGGAGAACCGTATTTTCAGGAACCAGATTGAGGGACGCATCAAGCTCACCGACGGCGAGAGGAAGACCCTAGCCGAAATTGGCAAGAAACTCGGCAGGAAAGCCCTCGAAGAGGTTGCGACTGTCGTTAAGCCTGAAACCATCCTGGGCTGGCACCGCCGCTTAATCGCGAAGAAGTTCGACGGCTCCAAGAACCGACGTTCACCAGGCCGGCCCCCCATTGATAAGGAGATCGAGGATCAGATCTTGCAGTGCGCCAAGGACAATCCTTCCTGGGGCTATGACAGAATCGTCGGCGCCCTCTCAGAGCTTGGATACACCGTGTCTGACCAGACTGTCGGCAATGTCCTGAAACGCAATGGAATCGCACCGGCGCCTGAGCGGAAGAAGCAGACGACGTGGAGGCAGTTTATCCGCGCACATATGGACGTGCTCGTCGCCACCGACTTCTTCACCACCGAGGTCTGGACACTCGGTGGCCTGGTGACGTTCTACGTTCTCTTCTTCATAGAATTGTCAACGCGCCGCGTGCACGTTGCCGGCATTACGCCGAATCCAGACGAAAAGTGGATGATGCAAATCGCCCGCAACGAGACAATGGTCGATCTCGGCTTTCTTGACGGAAAATCCATGACCGCGATTCCAAATACTGTCCAGCGTTCCTGCGCATCATCAAAGACTCGGGCGTTAAACTTGTGAAGTTACCAAAGCACTCGCCCAATCTGAATTGTTACGCGGAGAGGTGGGTCCTCTCGATAAAATCGGAGTGCCTTTCCAAGGTAATCCTCTTTGGCGAAGCCTCTTTGAGACGGGCGGTCTCGCAGTACTTGATCCATTATCATCAGGAACGTGGGACCAGGATTGGAAAGAAGGCCGTTTTCAGGATCTTGATGGAGGCCACCTATAGTTCCTTGATCGTATAGATTGTCCTCAACCGTATACTTCCCACCGGTGTTCTTCCCCCTGATTCCTCCTTCCCCAGAGGGGACGAAAATGGCTTTGTCTGGTTCTTGGTGTACTTCCCTTCGTGCCTGAGCGTTTCCTTCGGTGCTTCCTTCCCGTCTCTTCTCTCTCTTGTTTAGTCTTCATTCTTCGTGTGCCGTCTCCTTCGGGGGGGACCGGGCGGGGTGTCCGGAATCGACCGGAATCGGTGTCCGGAATCAATCGGAATCGGTGTCCGGAATCCTCCGGAATCAGTGTCCTGAATCGACCGGTGCACGCATCCTGCGGCCGTTCGACCTTTCCGCCACAGAAACTACATAGGAGCGTCGAACATCTCCATTTGTAAATAGCCAGTTCAAAAGGGAATACCACCAATCTTATGCGGTTTCGAGCACTACTCACACCAATCAAAGATTGGCGGTATTCCGTTGTATAAACAAGGCTAACGACGAATCGTTTACCTTGGTCTTTTGGTGAGGGCAATTTTCAGGAATTGC
>CP070727.1:3512208-3575087 GCA_020350885.1 bacterium
GAGCGTGAGTAGTGCAGATATCCCGTGCAGAACTCGAAGAGGGAACCGTAGCCCCTCGGCAGGTAGAGCCGACGGCGGTCGATCTCGGCGAGGCAGCGCAGGATCTCGACCAGCACCGCACGCTCCCTGCCCCGTAGACGCTCGATGCGCCCGAGAAGATCCCTGTCCGAATACGCTCTCATCGATTTTCGTCGAACCTGTACCCCACGAGATCTATCGCGAGCAGGGGAATCATGTTTAGAACAGGTCTTACCGGAATTCGTTTTAGTGGAGCTTTTCATCAGACACCTCCCGTCGTCATCCCATTGCTCACGTATATTATACCATATGGTCTCCAACACCTCGTCAGATCGTGCTGAAGCCGAACTCTTGCGACTCGATGAGAAAAATGACGGGATAGAGTGACTAAGCGGATATGGAGCCGAACGCAAGCTTCTGAGGCACATCTGGTGAGGGAATGCTGTCCGCCCTCAAAAATCGCCAAATACGCTGTCAAGAAAAAAGTTAGAGAAAGTCAAATACCATCGAAAATATTTCACCGACATGTAACCTGTTAGCATTGCTCAAATCTCTTTATAGAAACGCTGAATATTGCGGGAGACTCAAGGCAGGAATAGCAGCCGGAGCACATTACAGAAAACGAGGCGACTCCATTATGGAACCGCCCCGTTTTCGTGCCGGTGCCGTTTGCAGCGGCAGGATTCCCTATTCGATCGTTGCCCCATCCATCATGTACAGGTGACGCTCCGTGATCATCCTCCAGGTATCGGCCAGGTCTTCATGGATGAAGCGGTAGACGATTTGACGGGCCACCGCCGTAAGATCCCCGCCACTGAGGATGGCTTCGAGAAACCCCTTCTTCTTGGGATAATGAACAACTGTTACCTTTTCATCGGCAGGTATCTCGGCGAGCTCTTTCGCCAGCTCGATCGCACGGTCGAGTCCGCCGATCTCGTCCACGAGACCGTTCTCGATCCCCTGCCTACCGGTGAAGACACGGCCGTGGGCGAGCTTCTCGGCCTCGTCGAACGTCATGCCGCGATACTTCGCCACATCGGCGAGCCACGCGTTGAAGCCGTCCCAATGATTATCTTCGAAGCGCGCCTTCTCCTCGTCGGTGAAATCGCGGTAATCGGTCCAGATGAGCGCCATTGGGCCCTTGGTAATCCAGTCCATTGTGAGACCGAGCTTGTCGTAGAGCCCCTTCATGTTGAACTTGCCGCTTATCGAGCCGATCGAGCCGGTGATCGTCGCCGGGCCGGCCACGATCTTCGTCGCCCGGTAGGAGACCATGTAGCCGCCGGAGCCGGCCACATCGACCATCGATGCGACGATCGGCTTCGTATCGGCGACTACCTTCACCTCGTAACCGATGAGATCACTCGCAAGACCCTCGCCGCCCGGGCTGTCGACGCGGAAGATCACGGCGGCGACATCATCATCCTTGCGTGCCTTGCGGAGCTGGGAGACGATCGACTCGTGTCCCATCATAACACCGAAGAATGGATCGATCTTGTTGCGCCGCCCTCCGATCATGCCCTGTGCATGCACAATGGCTATCTTCTTTTTACCCTTGAGCCCGAGCTTCCCGGGCTCGATCTTGGCGTATTTGCCCTGCGAAATCCAGCGTAGGTTATCCTCATCCTCGAGCTTCAGCATATTTTCGAGCTCGCTGCTGTAGATGAGACGGTCGACGAGGCCGGCCTCAACCGCTTCGTCCGCCGTGAAGATGGCATGCTGCATGAGCTCGACGACCTGCTCCTCGGAGAGCCTGCGATCCTCCTGGAGAATCTGCATTACCATCTCCCAATAATCGTCGAGCATCCATCTTCTGTTCTCGCGAGCCGCCTCCGACATATTTTTACGTGTGACCAACTCCGCCGCACTCTTGTAATCCTTGATCTTGTGTAGGTTCGGCTTGATACCGAGCTTGTCCAGAGTCCCCCTGATATGCTCGGAGATCAAGGCAAAACCCTTGATTTCCACATACGATGTGGGAGGCATGAATATCGAATCGCATGCGGTTGCGAGGCAGTAGGTCCAAAGATTTATCCCATCAGAGAAGCAGTAGACCTTTTTCTCCGTGCCCCGCACCTTCCGGATCGCCCCACGGATCTCCTGGATCGAAGCAAACCCGGCGTTGTTGGAGCCGGAGAGCTTCATGATAACGCCCTCGATCCTTTCGTCCACGGCGGCCTTCTCTAGGTTCGAGAGGATCCGCTGCAGGGTCTCGGGCTTCCCACCCATGATCTCGCTCATCGGATCCGACGGCGGATCGTATTCGAGCAGCGCTCCGTAGATATCAACGACGAGCCAGGTATGATCCTTGATCTTCGGTTTTTCGCTGGCCTTGGAAGCAATCACCCCCACAACGATCGCAATAACGACGATGATCGCCAGGAGTGAAGCGAAAAAGGCTCTGAAGAATGCTTTCACCGTTGCCACCTCCATTCTGATCGTGTGAAAACCTTGTCGAACGCAGACCTATTTTAATGTAATAGAGAAATCCCCCCAACCCCACATGTCCGCGCACGTGTTGTAATTTACGAATCTTCGTGATTGAAAGTTTCAGAAACTGCTATTAGAGGCCCATCTCTTTCTTCAAATTGAACAGGTAGAGCATGTGCTGCTGCTCTTCCTCGATGAGCTTCCCGGTGATCTCCTTCACCTTGTCGTCGACGAACCGACTCATTCCATTAAAGAAAAGGATGGCGTCCTTCTCGAAACGGATCCCCATATCGAGTGCATCGGCCGGTGTCTTTACAATATTGGCGAACCTGTCCGGTGTTATGTCGCTGTAAAGATCGCTCTGCACGAGTGCCTGCATGTAGGCTTCAGTTTCGCCCGCATAAGACTCCGTGTACTGTGCCTTCGAGACCATATCCCGGATCTCCTCGAACCTCTTGATGTGGGTCTCCTCCCAGTCACGGAGGCGCCCGAAAAGATCGGCGAGTTCCTCGTTATCCTTGAACCTGTCGGCCGCCAGTGCATAGAAGTCACGGCGCTTCTTCTCCTTCTCGATGCCGATCTCCACGATCTCCGCCGGTTGCAGTATCTTCGCCATTGTATGGCCTCCTTTCATTATGTTTTATGTATATCAAAACCTAACGTAAAACATTCACACCAAGATTCGCCGGCACCGCCTGGATCTCTATCAAAATGCGGCCGTGAAGCCGCTCACGAACCGCCACTTCTCCCCTTCCTCCATGAATGTCGTTTCCGCCATGAGCCGCAGATTCCGACGCAGGAGGTAGCTGAAGTTCAGCGTTTCAGAACGATAGTCGAGCGGTCCATACTCGGATTCGACGTTGTTATAGAGAAAGACCACGAAAGGGCGGCCCATCTCGCCGTTTACCGCCCAGATAACCTCGACCATTCCTCCCCGTGTCATCACCTTCATCGGATCCCGCACGTAGTAAAAGGGATTCTCATCGTACCGTTCCAGGAACTGTCCGTTGATCTGGATGCGGTCGCCGAAGTCGATCGTACCGTCCACTCCCCAGTAGTGGAGTATGTTTCCCTCCCAATGGTCGAAGCGCCAGTACTGGGTTTTGCCGAGGTAACCGAACCAGCCCACCCGAACGGGACCGGCGGCCTGTGACAGGCGCAGCAGCACGTTCTTGAAGTCGTCGGAGTCGAAGATGAGATTCGAGCCCGCTTCCTCCTTGCCGTTCCCGTTCACTACCTCGAGCGCAACGTCCAAACCGACAGGCGAGCCGTACGTCAACATGATCCCCCGGTCGTAGGCAAGGTTCGAGGGGACCCTACCGACCTTGAACTTGTAGCACTCGTAATCCTCGTAGGTCATACGGAGCTCACGTTTGAAGAGCGGATCAGAGACCTGGAACTGTCCAGCCATGCAATCGAGGTCGACCCCGAAGAGGTTGTTGAAGTGTACATAGGCATCCTCGATCCCCGCCACCTCACCCCTCTCGGACATGTAGAAATAGAAATAGTAACCGATCCAACTGGCGAGATTACCACCCGACATGAGCTTCATTGCCCACGGCGTCTTGAGATCCCAGTGATCATCGATCCTGTCGTTGACCTCACGGTAATCCCAGTAGAAATACGCATCGAGGCGAACCGCCAGCGGCAGTTCACGCTGGAGCATGAGGAGATCGTCCCCCGTGTCGTAGAAGTAGCGCTTCGGCTCCTCCTTGTCCGGAAGCCGGAACGCGTTCCCGGCGAAATCCTCACCATACTCCTTGAGCCGGGGAGCCGGTGCGTGACACGTCGTGCATGACATCCGGTACTTGCGGGCGAAGGCAGGAATTGCATCCGCCCTATCGGGCATCGCGAGAATCACAGTTGCCACGAGGGCAACGAGCACGATACAAAGTACAAAACATTTATCGTATGTGTACTTCATAGGACCATCTCCAATTGGACGGTACGCGCTGGCACAGTCCAGCGTGAAAGGCCGGGGATGCACCCCGGCGTTCCGAAGGAGACTAGCATATAGCAAGGGGAGCAACAAGCGGAAAACAGAGCTCAATCCAGCACTTCAAACCACGTCTCTGCGTCGTTGACCAGGATCGACTCGGTTTCGTCGGCGGGGACTTTCAAATAGTCGGCGACCGACTTGACGAGGCGCCGGTACTTGAGCTCCGCACGCACGGTGACTATACCGAGCGGAATGTCGTCCGGCACGGTCCAGGTATAGGTCTCGATCTTGGTCTCTCTCGGACCGATCCGGTAGTCCGGGCCGAGGGAGGCTGTGTTCCACTGGGCGACGGTCCGCCGGCCCTGCGGATCGAAGTAAGGGAGACAGAAGATCCGGTCGCCCTCGGGGAGGGCATCCCTCGGGAGACCCTCGAAGTCCGGATCTCCCACCATGACGGCCATGTCCTGATAGGCGGATTCGTTGCTCGTGATCGTATGCTCCTCCCCCTCGAAGCCCTTCCGGTCAACGGGGAGGTGGTAGCTCCGGCCCTCGCTGTCCGTGGCCGTCACGTGCAGCCAGAGCTGGCGCTCTTCCGCCGAACCCGACGGCACCATGTGACCGCACTTGCCGTTAAAGAGCTGGACGCTGATCACGACCTGGTCGCCCGGCTCGGCTTCCCGGTAACTCGGGTGCATCCGCATCTCGATCGATCCCCGCACTTTGCTCGGGTCGTGGGCACCGTGGAAGAGGTGCTGGGCCACGTCGGGGTGCTCGGTCGCTGCGGTAGTAGCGTTCCGTCCCGGGGCCTGTGGCATGTGGCAGACCTGGCAGGGGACGTTCTGCTTTGCGTACGGCCCCTCCTTCCACTCGAGCTGAGTCGATTTGACCCACACGCCGAACGGTGACTTCTCGTTGTGACAGGTGCCGCAGAAGTCGGCCGACCGCATGAACTCGAGGTACTGCGTCTTGTGGTGGGGGCTCTCGACCCCCGCGCGGTTTCCGTACTTCGTGCGTCCCGGCTCGGAGACGTAGTTGTAGTTGAAGGATGGATCTCCCGTGCGGGCCACGATCGTGTGGCAGATGTCGCAGGAGACGCCCTCGTTGGCCCTGGTACCCTCCTCTGGGCGTGGCGGAACGGCCTGGCCGGCGAGAAAGGCGATCGGCGTGTGGCAACCGTTACAGCCGGCTTCCTTCCCCGCCATCTCGGGGACGTTTTGCGCATGCGGCACCGTGAGCTCGAAATACTCGATCTCGTCCCAGTGGTGGGTGTAGGCCTGCGCCATCATCGACTGCGCCCACTGCTCGTAGATATCGACGTGGCACGACCGGCAGGCGAGCGGCCGCTCGTAGTCTTCGAACTTCCGGGTGCCGAAGGCAGCATCGCCGCCTTTACGTCCCTGCTCAGATGCAAGCGGCATAAATACAAAAACGATCGATACAATCAGAAACAAGAACACAAGCAATCTCATAGTGGTATCCTTCATTGTATTCCATGCATTTGTATTCATCACAATACTACCATCTTAGACAGAATATAACATTGTAGGTGATACTTGACTACCGTGTGGTTGAGGATGAATGTACGGCAGAATGTATAGGCGTGGTTAACTAACATTTAGTTAACAAGATACATGATTTAACCACGCTCTTTATTACACGTGTGATTCCACGTGCAATTCCAGCATTGACTAAATCCCGGCAATCTGGTAGTATATATGTCACTAGGGAAGATTGTGAGTTCTTCATCGAGTACCGTTACGGGGCACTACCGCAGGCCAGAGCTTTGGGAAGGTGTAGTGGCAATCAAGCACGACAACGACGAAAGCACAGGGAACGAATCGTCAGAGATCGTATCCGAAGTACTCGGGGAATTGGAGGACCAGCTCGAAGCCGACCGGGTCGCTGACCTGGTGCTGCATATGCAGCGGCAGAGGGAATTAGAGCGCCGGCTCAGGCAACAGATACAATCACTCGATCGACGATTCCGTGAATCGCAGAGGATACTGAGAGAGCTCGTCACGCAACTCGGGGCTGTGGTGACTCATCTGAACGAGACTGGATCCTATCAAACAGAGAAGCTCGAAGAAGATGCTCGGTCACTGATACAGAAGTATGGGCTGAATCCGCACTATCAGGCGGGCCTCGGGATCTTCCTGAACCAGCCGGGCAGAAAGAAGAGTGTCTTCGAAACCAACGGCAATGTCGACTGTGAAGAACGAATTGCCGTTTGCCATGGTCGCTGCTGCCAGTTCGGATTCGCGCTGAGCGCTGAGGAGGTGGCCTCCGGGAAGATCGACTGGGACCCAAACTGGCCGTTCTATATCAAGCGGGACAAAGACGGATTCTGCGTCCATTGGGATCGCAAGACCGGCTTTTGCGGGATCTACGAACAGAGGCCCGAGATCTGCAGGACGTACAGCTGCGAAAAGGACAAACGGATGTGGGAGGATTTCGAGGGGAAGATACCGGGTCCGTACGCAACAGGTTCACAGGGTGCAGGAAAGCAGCCTGAAGATATAGGTAACGATACGTTCATTAACGAAGAGGGGGAAAAGCGATGATGGATGAAAAGAACGCATATTCACGACGGGACTTTCTGAAGATCATCGGCATCAGCGCCAGCGGAGCGATGCTGACCATAAACGGCGCCTTCGCATCGCAGACGCCCGACGGTCCCGATCTGAAACTGGAACACTGGATCGAGGCGGGAAAGATGCTGCCGGTTGCAGCATCTACCTCGTATCTCGAAGTGTTGTCATTGAAATTGAAGCCGAAGGCGAATCGCACGCGGTTCATGGTCCTGGTGCGCTTCACTGACCGGAGCGTCCGCGGCGCCAAGATCCACCTGAGCCTGTTCGATAAAAAAGGTTCGAATGTCGGCGAGGTCACACATGTAGAGATGATCGGGCCGGAAGAAGTGAGGAGTATTATAGCCAAAGGCGATCACATGGTCAACAGATGGAACGATACCCGCGGCATCTGGCTCACTTTTCCAAAAGACGCGATAGAAGCAGTCCGCTTCAAGCTCGAGATTTCGGCCGTCAATTAGCTTTAGAGAATCATGTATATATCGAGAATGCAAAAAGGGGGGAGCCAACGATGAAAAAGAAGGATTTGTCAAAGACACTCGAAGAAGCGATGCGGCGGGCGAAATCACTGGAGGCTCTGGCTCTGCAACTATGCAAAGAGCTCGAAGAGAGCAAGCTGTACGGATCGCCTCAGATGCAGGGCACGGAGTTGCCGTTTCCCAATTGCGACTTGATACCCGAAAGAGACTACGAGTGTGGGAGTTCGCCTTTCGAATGCGGAAAAACGGAAACCTACGACTGCCAAGCATCCGGACAGCACGAATTTTTCGAATGCGGGATCTTCGAATGCCCGGACAAGGGGCCGGGTGTCGAGTTCACATGCGATCCCAATCGAGATTTTTACTGCGACACGGACTTCAGCTGCGATGATTTCGTCTGTGATGCCGGGCACGGTTACTTCTGCGATAACGACAACGAGTGTGTGAGTACGTTCCTTTGCAAGAGCTCAACGAACACACAGTGCGACGGATCAACAGGCAACCAATACACCGATGATGACGCACCCCCCGGCGGAACAGGCACCTCCGGAGATTTCCAGTGTGCAGTGTGGACCGTCAGCGCTAACTTCGACTGTCTCGGCACCTTCGATTGTTGCACACCGAGTGAGTTCGAATGCGGCAACGAGCAGGATGGTACATTCTCCTGCGGAGGTACGACATGGCCCGATAACTTCGACTGCGGAAGCGGATCCTGCGTATTCAAGTGTGGAAACACCAACCGGACGGACGCCTACGATTGTATTGGCGACGACGAATACGAATGCCATCCGCCAACATATGTCGCCACAGCCGTCCAGCTCAGCAGCTTCACGGCTACTGCCATCGCCGAAGGTGTCAGCGTCAAGTGGTCGTGGCACCTCCTGGATATAGGCAACGCCGGATTCAACCTGTACCGGAAGTCGGACGATTCGGATGATTACACACTGCTCAACACATCGGGACTCATCGTCGGTGAGGACTTCAGTTTCGAGTACATCGACTATACTGCCGAGCGTGGCCATACATACTGGTACAAGCTCGGTGCGGTCGATCTCGACGGCAGGGAGGAATTCTTCAGTCCGGTGATGGTGAACACCGGTGGTACTCTGTCAAAATTTGAACTCTTGGGCAGCCACCCGAATCCCACGACAGGATCAACTACGATCAGCTACCAGATGAGGACACGCGGGCGCGTGGAACTCTCCGTCTACGACGTACAGGGCAGGCTGGTCAAGAAACTCGTGAGCCGGAATGAGGGTCCCGGCACACGCAAGGTGAAATGGAACGGACTGAACGAACGTGGGAGCAGGGTGAGCGCCGGAGTATACTACTGCAAGCTCAGGATCGGAGGATGGGAGGGAACCACAAAGATCACAATCATCCGGTAGTAATATCCGGTTTCGGTTAAATTCGATAGCGGTCGAGGCGGCGAGGGCTGCACGGCCGCTATTTCATCCCGTTCCAACGGGAATCATATGAATGAAGCCGGACGAGCCTCATGCCGGCCAGCGGAGACGAATCCTCGCCATTCGGATCGAAAGACAGTACCATGGGTAGATTCTCCAGCCTATCAAGCAAAAACAGACGATCGCTTATAGATGCAACCAGGCATCAGATAATCAGCAAGCGATTCCCACGCGTGGTGTTCATGGAATTGTTCGTAACTGCCCGATGCAACCTCCACTGCCCCTACTGTTTCGTTCGTAACAAACGCGATAGGGACATGTCCTGGGAGACGGCGACAAGTGCGCTGGATTATTTCCTTAGGGAATGCGGCCAGGCGCAACATCTGACGATCCTTTTTTTCGGGGGCGAGCCCATGCTAAGAATGGATTTCATCAAGGAATTCGTTCCGTACGCCCTCGACCGCGTCGGGCAGACCGGCAAATCACTCTCCTTCGATATGACCACGAACGGAACATTGCTCGACGTTGATAGCGCCCGGTTCTTCGCCAGGTACAAGATCAAATACCTGCTCAGTATCGACGGGCTCAAGGAGGATCATGACCGCTATAGGTCGTTCAGCGATGGAAGCGGAAGCTGGGATCTGATCGTCAACCTCCTGCCAATGCTCAAACGGTACCAGCCGTGGCAGGGAGCCAGGATGACGCCGTCGCCCGAGAGCTCATCACGCATCGTAGATGGCGTCAAGGTACTGTACGAGCGTGGCATCAACCAGTTCATAATCGGCTCCGCACACGGGATGCACTGGCCCCCGGAAAGTATCCGTGCCTATTTCGAACAGATGCAGGCGCTGAGTGATCTCTACATCGATATGAAGCTCGAGAATAAGCCTTTCCGGCTTACGATCTTCGAGCGGGGCAATCTGGAGGAGGAGGCAGATAAATATATGAATATGTGGGGGTGCGGTGCCGGGCGAGGGCGATTATGCGTGAACTTCGATGGAACGTTGTACGGCTGCTCGAAACTCATGACCATAACCGGAGATAATACAGGACTCCTGCCGCTCGGCTCTCTACAAGAGGGCTGGACGAACGCCCTCAACCGCAGCGTGTTGAACGATGCCTCTCTCCGGTACCGCATCAAGTGCCGGGATTGTAAGCTCGGTAACGAGTGTGTGGGCGGATGTCCCGCCATCAATTGGGAGGAGACGGGACATGTGCTGATGTGCGGGCCGTACCACCGGGCATTCACGGCCCTCTACCAGAAACTCGGTGATTATTTCTACAATCGATGGATAGAAAAGACGGGAAAGCCTCCCCCACAATAGCACACCGCCCCCCCACCAAGGGAACGAGAGCGGAGAATGATCCTCCCGCCAGATGAGAGGCTGGAATCGTTGGCACACGGCGCACATAAAAAACAGAGGCACTTACTCGTATGCGGGCGGAACGGTGGAATCCCGCCGGTACCGGATTGCGATATCCTCGAACTGCAGGGGGATGGAGACAGCTGGCTGCTGCGGATCGACGGCGAGGATGCGACCGGTGATTTGACGTCCCTCTTGAGACGGATCCGAACGCACTACGACAGGATCTATCTCGATAATACGAAACCTCTCCCCTGGAACTCCAATAATGCAACAGAGATATTCATCGAGCGATTGCGATGGTCCGCCAGGGAGGTCCGGGTGCGTATCAAACCGGACGATTCCACCGGTGGTCATTGGGGGCCGGCGGTCGAGAAGTACGGATCCACCGGAATCGAGATCACACGGCAGAAGGAAAATGGATCCACCTGGGCAGTGATCCCTGGAAAGGAACATGGATACACGCTTGCGGTCATCGTCACCGTCCACAATCGATACGAAATCTCAATCCACTCGATCTCGTCCCTCCTTGCATCCTGGATTCCACCCTGTCATCTCATCATCGTCGACGACGGGTCCGACGACCCGCGCATCCAAAAGTGGCTCGACGGGCTGGACGTCTCACCCCACCTGTTGCACCTCATACGGCAGGACCGAATCGGTGCATACTGGCGCGTCATCAACAGGGCTTGGGGCCTTATCGAGGGGATCGAAGGTATCGAGTATACCGCAGTCTGCGATAATGATTTCATCTATCATCCCTGGTGGTTCCTCGTCGGCCTGCTCCGCTATGAGTCATTGATGCGCTCGGAGGGCGAACGATTTCCGGGTGCGTTCACGTGCTTCCACCTCGGTCCCGAACACTGCCGCCATCCCTACAAGGAAACACACGCGACGTCATTCGGCGAACTATGCGTTCTCGAGAGTGGGTGGCTACGGAATTTCGTTATTCCCGAGCCAATACGCAGGCAGGTCGGCCCCCTGACAAAGGACGGTAGCGTGGAATACATCCGCAGGCTCATCAAATCCGCTCGCACATTTGTGGGAACGATCCCCAGCTATGTGCAGCACATCGGTGGTAAGAGCTCGCTCTACGGGCATTCGGCGGATCCGGATATCGCCCCGGATTTCATGGGCGAGGGGATCGATGAGGCCGCAGGCGCTTCCGATCATGCCCTTTCGTTGGCTTCGATCTCCCTTCCGGTACAATCCGTATCCGATCAGACCGGAAGGCCCCCAGGGGTATGGAAGGTCATCCATCAGCACGAAGGCACAATTACATCCGAAACCGAATACGCCCAATCCGACATGTCCGAGGTCGCGCGAGAACTCAGCCGTGGCAAGGGTGGGAGGCACCCGATTCTCGTCGTCAGCACCTACGGTCTCGGTGATGCCCTCATGATGGGCCCGGCGCTCAACGCCCTGCATGAGAAGTTTCCCCTCTGCCCCATCCAAATCATGTGCGGAAACCAGGAATTCATCATGTTTCTCTACAATTCATGCATTGCCACTGTCATCGCGGGTCCGTGGAATCCCCGGATGGAGCGTCACGTGAGCGGATTTTACCACCATGCCTACATGATGGGAGCATGGTTGACGCAGAATCCGGATGCATTCTGGAAGAACGGGTACGAGATCGCATGCGAGCAGCTTCTGGTCAAGCCTGATAAGCTCCTGCCGCAATTCCACTACACAGCCGAGGAGGATGCATACGTAAAGAATGCGCTGACCAGGCACGGTATCGATCACAACCGGATGACGACCGTTCTCATTCACGGTGAGAGCAGTTCGCTCGTTCGCCGATGGCCGATGCCGCGTGTTCTAGACACGGCCGGAAAACTGGCGGGCGGGAACATAGTCGTTATTGTGGCGGCCACACAGCTGTACTCGGACTTTCATCATCCCCCCGATATCCCGAATGTGATGTATACCGCCAGGGAATTTGCCGACCTATCCACACGAGAGACCCTGCTGTTGACCAAGCATGTCGATCTTGTGATAGCAGTTGACAGTGTCTTCTCTCACCTATCGGCTGCCTTCGACAAACCGGCCGTACTCCTCTATGGAGCATTCGATCCGGCTATCCGGGCAAAACATTTCCCCTTCGCCACCATCGTGCAGAGTGATGTTCCTTGCGGCCCCTGCCATCAGCATACGCCGCGGTGTTACCTGGACGAGCTCAGGGATGTTCCGAGATGCATGGATGCCATTACGGTGGATGAAGTGTGCAAGACGGCAACCGCTGTGCTCGAAGGCCGGAGAGAACCGGACAGGCTGCAGGCCGTTCAGCTCGACGAAACGGATATGCCGCCATGTCCGCTCTGCGGATCACCCGTCAGTCACTTTGCATGGCGAAAACGGGATGTCTTCTACCAGCAATGCGATTCATGCCGGACGCTATTTCGACCCGATCACCCTTCGACCGGCGACCTGTTTGTTCCCTGGCGACAGCACTGGATCGATATATCAAAACGCGGCGGCAGGATGCAGCTACGAGGTGTCCTGTCACATTTTGCTACACTGCTGGGCGACCTGCTTCCGGATCCGGCAAGGCGAAAAGCCCTGGATATCGGTGCGGGAAGCGGCATATGGTGCATCATGCTGCATGAGGCAGGCTGGCAGTGTGATGCATACGAACCGGACGAGGCTGCAGCACGGGAACTGGAGAATCTAGGCATACCGAATATTGCACAGGGCATATCCGGAGAGATGGGACTTGCGGGCGACAGGCAATACGATGCTGTTTTTCTGATGCACCATGTCATGTTCGTATCAGATCTGGACAGGTTGATGCGGATCATCGATGCTGCGGTTGCACAAGGCGGCCTGCTCGTCTTCTCGAGCCCGGTTGCGAATTATGCTTCTTACAACGAAGCCTGGCCGCTCAACCGGGAGGTTGCCGGCGCAAACCTGATCATCCCATCGATTCAGGGCTTGGATATATTCATGCACCGCAGAGGATTTGAACCTCTCTGGCGCAGCAAGATCCGACAGCGGGTGTCCGAGATAATGGTGTGGCGAAAGGTATAGATCCCGGCCATGGACACGAACATGCACACGACCTCCGGTAACAACTCTGAAAGGAATCATCCTGACACGATTAAAACTCTAACGCACCTTGACCGGATTCTACTCCACCTGTCCCGACCCGCCGTCGACCGGCAGGAATACGAAACCGCCGAACAACGGCTCGGTGTCATCATCGGTAACATCAAGAGGATTCTGAACGGAAATCCAGGATACACGGACGAGCGTATCGTGCGGATCTTCCAGGAGGTGATCTTCGGAGGGATTCGCCTGCAACCGACCAGGAATACCGGACACGGCGAGAGCTTTCTCGGCAGCACACTGGCACGCCGTATCGGTAACTGCACAGGGCTGACAAGCATCTACCTGGCAGCGGCCCGGCCGTTGGGTGTGCCGATGTTCGCATCATTTGGGGACACACACGTTCGGGTGATCCTCCGCGGAAGCTCCCGGGACACGATCATCGAGCCGATGAACAAAGGTATGGTGGAAGCTGCGAAGAAAAACATGACGGGAACGTGGCGGACCTTAACCGACCGGGAGTTTGTTGCGGTGATCCTCAACAACCGGGCGGCCTTTCTATATGCGAAAAAGCAGGAATGGAGGGCCTGCGCCCGTGACCTCCGGGCGGCCCTGCATCTCTTTCCGGAGCACCCGGATATCCCTCACAATCTCCAGGAAATCCAGCAATTTCTGAGTGAGCAAGTCCGGCGGGGAGAGGCGCGGGAGGACGATCCTCTGCAGCACTCGTAATCCCGCCAGCACCGTGTTTCCGTATACACGGAGTGTGCTTCCTCAGAATTTCTCGTCGTACTTCGTCCAGAGGTCGTCGCCGAGCTTCCAGTAGGCCTCGTTGATCTTCTCGGCCACCCCAACGCTGTACTCGGTGAGGAATTGAATCGCCTTCGCCGGATCCTTCTCGAAAAGGCGCAGCGCCTCGGCCTCGATGCGGCGCTGATTTTCGAAGGTCTCCTGATGGATCGGATCACGTACCGCAGCCACGTCATGACGCATATCACCCCAGCGGTGCGCGGCGATCGTGCTGACGCGGTTCACACCCCACCAGGCACTCTCCCGGGTGTACGCGGGCCTACCCCCCTTGCCCCCGACCTCCCATGATTCGGGAAGATCCGTCACACAGTTGTAGAGCGGTGTGAAGCATGTCATCGCCGGGTTGTCCCACCCCATCCAGATAAGGCCGCCCACCGGATCCGGGAGCCAGTCGCGAGACTGCGATATGAAAACGTATATGCAGTAATACCGGGCGATCGTTCGCTCACCCATCTTGTGCAGAGCCCCGTTGATCTTCCAGAGCGGCATCTGGTCGTAGTTCATGAACGGATTCGCGTAGGGACTCTTTACGGCCTTCCCTTCCTCGTCGGTGACGAGCATGAACTTGGTCATGTCGTACTCGGTCCCCTCGTAGGTGTCGGCGAAGAGTCTCATCATGTCCTCCACCGATACCTTCTCTTCCGGTTTCACCGAGAAGGGGAAGTTCTCACCGTTGGGATCGAGCTCGAGAGAGGGTGCCAGGATATCGAAGACACGCCACTCGCGCCGGCGCGCCCACATCGATTTCCGGTCGCCGTAGGCGTAGCAGAACTCAAACGGCTTGCCGCTCTTGGGATCCCATAGACCGAGCTCTTCGGCGGCGGAGAAGACGTTCTTCGAGGCCATGAAGTTATCCTTGTCCTTGATATCGATCTCGCGGATCCGGGGAGAGTTTGCATTGACGCTCACATGGCCGTCCGGTACGCGTTGGGCCGCCCAGACGGCACCGACCTTTCCCTGGCCGGGGCCCACGACCTCGAAGTGCCAGACCTCCTTCGTATCGGCAAACGTGAGGCATTCGCCACCGTCGTTGTAGCCGTACTCGGCAAGCAGCTCCCCGGCGAGAGCGATCGCCTCCCGGGCCGTCTTGCAGCGTTCTGCGAGGATCCGTGTCAGCTCGTAACAATTTATCATCCCCTTGTCACTCTTGAGCAGATCCTTCCCTCCGAAGGTAGACTCGCCGATGGCGAGTTGATGCTCGTTCATGCAGGGATAGATCGAATAGATATGTCCGTAGGTCTCGGGCACCTGGGGGATCGACACGGAGTAGACGAGCCCCGTCGTATCGCCCATCCCGACCATGTAGTCGGTCTTCATGAAGATATCACACTTCCCGCCCCGTTCATGCTTCATGCGCGGGACGACCGCCATCCAGGTTCTCCCGTCATGGCCGTCACAGGTGTGTGAGGTCATCACAGACCCGTCCACGGAGGCGAGCCGTCCGACCGTGATCGTCGTACAGCCCTCCGGGTACTCGGCCGTCGCATCCGCAACGAGCTGCACGGTAAGTGTAACTATGACAACGAACATCATGCACAACATGTACACGAAGGAATTAGGGCCGTTCGGTATCGGTGAATTCCGCATTGGTGTTCCTTCCTTTCTTGCAATGTGATCCGGCTCTCACCATTCGAACCGTATTCGAAAAACATATCATAATTCTCCAGAATAAACAATTTCGAAATGATTGCCGCTGCCGGCAAGGCCTTATGAAACAAGGAGATTCACCAGCACCATGGCACCGGCTGCGGCCAGGGGAATGACGATATTGTCATCGAGGGGTATCGGCAGGAACTCGATAAGCGCACCTGCGAGGGCGCCCGCTGCGGCAACGAGCCGGGACGGAAGAAGGAAACCCAGGATCACAAAACAGACGATGAAGTTTGCCGCCGCCCCCTCCACCGATTTATTCCGAAGCCGGTACCGACCGATGAGTCTGCCGACGACGCCGGCCACAGGGTCACCGATGCAGAGGCAGATGATCGCCCCCATGGCTATCCGTGGGGGGAAGAGGAGGATAGTTACCAGGAGGGAGAGTACATAATATAGAGAGGTGTTCGGACCGCGCCGCTCCTTCGAGGAGGTAACAAAGCTCAGGTACCGCCAGAAGAAGTCGTACCCGAATGTGGTGGTGAACCGAAGGATATCGAGCACGGTAAAGACAGCGACCGCAATGGAGAGACCGATTATGGGTGCGCGAGTCGACGGGTAGGTCTTGAGCATATAGAAAAAGACAATGAGCCCCGGCGCCACGTGCCAGAGTGTTCGGACGACTTTGATCGTAGCGCCGCCCCGTGTCTTGATCTCCAGATTCCCCATGGCTGTTCGGATATCATACGCCATGGGATCGGAGCAGACAATATATTTGGGTGAATTTCCTCCGGAATCCGGTGGCCGGATCGATGTTCACCGGTCCACAGCAGCGGATGCGTAACGAATCCGGATCTACCCGATCCTTTCCCCGCGGATGCTGATGTTGATCTCCTGGAGGGGAATCTCCTTTCCCGACGACGTTATCGCATCACGTACGACCTTCAACATACCGAAGCAACAGGGAACTTCCATGTGGGCAACCGTTACGGATTTGATATCGTTCTGCTTGAATACCTGCGTGAGCTTCTCCGTGTAGTAGCCCGCATCGTCCAGCTTCGGACAACCGACGAGAACGATCTTACCATTCAACAGTTCCTCATGGAAATCCGGGAAGGCGAAGGGTACACAGTCTGCGGCGATAAGAAGGTCCGCCCCCTGCAGATAGGGGGCGAAGGGTGGAACGAGCATGATCTGAACTGGCCACTGTCTCAGCCGGGATGGCCGTCTCTCGTATTCAGCCCCGGATGGATGTATCGCGTCACTCTCTCCCAGATCGATCACCCGGGAGCCCGGACAGCCACACCCGGTAACCCCTGGCTGACTGATGGAATCTGAATCATGCTGCGGGGCATTCACCTCCTCGTTGCCACTCCTTCCAACCTCTATCACTGCATCGACGTGTCGCATTCCGGCGCCCGTTCCATGCGGGTTTCCATGGCCGCTGTGCGCCGATGCCGATCGATCATGTGCGGTCAGCATCGCGCCCTCCGGCCGGGAATGTTCCCCGTGCTTGGACTTGATGGCACCGTTCGGGGACCTGAATTCCTCCGGAACATCGAGATCCCTCTCGATGAGATAGTTGATCGCTTCACGCACGTATCCCGTCAGGCCGTGATCGCGTAGATGCTCCAGGTGTGCCTTCACGACCGAATCGCCCTGCTTTACGATATTCTCCATAACCATGTTCTCGTCATACTCTTCGGCTTCCCGCTCCTCGATGGTGATCGCCCCTAAGGGACAATGGCCGATGCATGCACCGAGGCCGTCGCAGAAGAGATCGTTCACGAGCCGTGCCTTGCCATCGATGATCTGGAGCGCCCCCTCGGGGCAATTCGGCACACACTGCCCGCAGCCGTCGCA
Source organism: bacterium (assembly GCA_020350885.1). Lineage (GTDB taxonomy): Bacteria > Krumholzibacteriota > Krumholzibacteriia > Krumholzibacteriales > Krumholzibacteriaceae. Next base: position 3,529,744 of record CP070727.1, read on the forward strand.
TTTTTCCTCGTCTATCGTGATTATCTGTCTGAGCATCCTCTCGTTCCCTCCATTCATTCGAGCCAGAAGCCGGGCGCACCACAACAGGTGTAGATCCGGTCGCTACGCCCGTTCGAGACCGTAGTTGCCGTCGATCTCCTTAACACTGGTCTTTCCGAGATACTCGCTGAACTCCCTGTTGATCTTCGCAAGAAGAGGTCCGAATAAACACTTCCCTTCCCCACAGACCTGTGTATCCATGAGACAGTCACTCGGCCTGAACGGTCCTTCGATCGCCTCGAAAACGTTCATCAGTGTGATCTCCCCACCCGGTCTACCGAGCGTAAACCCACCTCCCGGGCCGCGTACCGATCGGACAAGATGCTGCCGGGCGAGACGTTGCAGAACCTTTGCCAGATGGGCCTCGGAGACATCGAGCCGTTCGGCTAGCTCGGCGGCGGTGAACCGGCGCCCGGGTTCGGAAGCCAACATTACCATCGTATGTATTGCCATCGTTGCGGCATCAGTTATCCTGAGCACTCCCTTCAAGATTGCCCTCCCGTTGCGGCATCAGTTATCCTGAGCACTCCCTTCAAGATTGCCCTCCCGTTGCGGCATCGGTTATCCTGAGCACTCCCTTCAAGATTGCCCTCCCGTTGCGGCATCGGTTACCCTGAGCACTCTCTTCAAGGGGAACCTCCCATTGCGGCATCGGCTATCCTGAGCTCTCCCTTCAAGGGGAATCTCTCAATCATTAAGGTATTCCAGTACCTCAATACCATTATATACAGAATTCCGATTCCTGTCAAGAGCAATACCGATTATTTTCGTTTTATTCTTATCGCATTTAGGAGGGGGGCTTTTCTCTATGGATTCGGCAGCCGTTTCAGCCTGTCGGCTATTGCTCTACCGAGCTCGCGACACCTCTCGAGCGCCTCACCGTCCGGTACGTACTTGACCTGGAGCCCCTCTGAAACGATCTCCACGTTCATCCCCCGCAGCAGTTCCTCGAGCTGCTTCACCGCACCCCCGCTCCAGCCGTACGAACCGAAAGCCGCTCCCACGAGTCCGGTAAACCGCAGACCCTTGCAGTAGACGAGCGCATCGGCCAGTGTCGGGAAGACAGTATTGTTGAGTGTCGGTGATCCGGCCACGAGGGCACCCGCATCGAGGAGTTCCGTGGCGATATCACTCCGGTGTACCGCCCTGAGCTTCATGATCCTGACGTGCGTGCCGGCCTCTGCAAGGCCGTCGCCGATCGCCCGAGCCATCAGATCGGTGCTTCCCCACATCGTATCGTAGACGACCACCGCCTTGTTCGTGGGTCTCCGCTCGGCCCACCGCCGGTACAGCTCCAGGATCCGGCCGTGGTTGCTGCGCCAGATTGGACCGTGGTCCGGTGCGATCATATCGATATCGATCCCGAGCTCTGGCACCTTCTCGAGCAGCTTGAGGATCTGCTTCGAGTAAAGCGTGAGAATATTGGCAAAGTACTTTGCCGCTTCGTGCTCGAGAACCGACTCGTCCAATTCGTCGTCGAAGCGCTCGTAGGAGGCGAGATGCATGCCGAAGGCATCCTGAGAGAAGAGGAGCTTCTCACCGGCGAGGTATGAGAACATGCTATCTGGCCAATGAAGCATCCGCGTCTCGTAGCATGTGATACTCGTATTCCCGAGGTCGATCCTCCCCCCGTCCCCCACCGCAACGATCTCGCCATTCATATGGAAATGGTCCCTGAGCGCCTGTGCACCCATCACCGAGGCGAATACCTTCTCCGGCCTCACACGGTCGATCGTTTCGGGGAGGGAACCGGAATGGTCCATCTCGGAGTGGTTGGATATCACATAGTCGATCGCGCCGGGATCGACCACGGACCGGATGCGTGCGAACATCTCCTCCTTGAATGGCTTCTTGACCGTATCGATCAACGTCACCTTGTCCGCCGTGACAAGAAACGCGTTGTAGGTCGTACCCGTATGCGTGGCGTAACCGTGAAAGTCCCGCACATTCCAGTCGACGGCCCCGACCCAGTAGACATTGTCCGTAACCTTTGATGCCTTGAAACCGTTGCTCATACCGTACTCCCTCTTCGTGGTTCCCTCCTAACGGTAGGTCTCGAGCACATTCGCAAGCTCCGCCCTGTCCACATCCCTTCCGACGAGCGGCCCCCCGGCAAGTACCGGGAATCGATCCTCGAAGGGTGGGCGGTCGTTCGTATAGATCACACCGATCGGAATCCTCTCGCCCCATTCCATAGCCGTCTTCATCGCCTCCTCCCAGTCGGCAGGATCGTGGTCTCGGGGAAGCTCGTAACATCGCTTCTTGTACCAAGCGAAGTTGTTGAGGTGGTTGAATGAAACACACGGCTGTAGAACGTCTATGAGCGCAAGGCCCCGGTGTTCGATTCCTCTCCGTATCATTTCCGAAAGATGTTCCTTGTAACCGGTAAAGCTTCTGGCGACAAATCCCGCGTGCATGGCCACCGCTACGGCGATGGGATTGAAACGCTCGAGAACGACACCGCCGGGCTGGGCCTTCGTCGTGAATCCCTCCTGAGATGTCGGGCTTGCCTGCCCCTTCGTGAGTCCGTAGACCTGGTTGTCGTGCACGATCACGGTGATATCGATGTTACGCCGGATGGCCGCGATGAGGTGGTTACCGCCCTCGCCGTAGTTGCACCCGTCACCGCTCTCGACAATGACCGTGAGTTCTGGATTGGCGAGCTTCGCCCCCGTTGCTACCGGCAGCGACCGCCCATGGAGGCCGTCGAAGACGTTTGCATTGAGATAATGGGGCGCTTTGGCCGCCTGGCCGATGCCGCTTACGAAGAGAACCCGGTGGGGCTCAAGGCCTTTCTCTACCAGTGCCTCCTTCACCCCGGCGAGCAGCGAAAAATTTCCACAGCCGGGGCACCACGCCGTCTCGTACGTGCCATAATCTTCTATTGTTACCATTGCTCGATCCTTTCGGTGCCTGCACCTCAAGAGATCCTTTTCACGATGTATTCCGGTGTAATCGGCAGGCCGTCGTAGCGGTTCACCCGCTCCTCGATCAGGAATCCAGTTTCGCGGCGGATCAAACTCGCAAGCTGACCCGTAGCGTTACCCTCGACACAGACCACGCGTCCCGCACCGGTCAACCGGCCGAGAAACTGATCCGGTACGAGCGGCCACACTTGCCTGAAGTGAAGGGTACTCACCTCTCTGCCACCGGCACGGAGCAGAGATGCCGCCTCACGGACCGAGCCCAGAGTCGATCCCCACGAAACCAGCAGCAGCTCCGGTGCATCGGGGCCCCCGTGCTCCGGTTGGAGCATCTCCCCGGTGATGCCGATCCCTTTGGCGAGGCGCTTCTCCACCTGCCGGGTCCGCACCTCGAGGTCCTCGGTGAGATGCCCGTCTTCGGTATGCTCGTCACTGTCGGTTACGACGAGGTGTTCGTACGCCCCCGGGATGAGGCGGGGTGAAATCCCGCTCTCGGTGATCGCATGCCGCCGGTATGGTGCCTCGATGGGCGCCGATCCGGCCCCGGGACGAACCTGATCGAGGCCCCCGACATCGAACGGCTGCACCGCACGGTAGGAATCGGCCAGAAACTGATCGGTGAGGACGAACATAGGGCCCTGGTAGCGTTCGGCAAGGTCGAAGGCCTTGCTCGTCAGGTGGAAGCACTCATCCACGGTGCCGGGTGCGAAGACCGCCCGGGGGAACTCACCGTGCCCGGCGTGCAGCACGAACTCAAGATCCGCCTGCTCGGTCCTCGTGGGGAGCCCCGTTGCCGGACCAGGCCGCTGGGCTACTACCATGACGAGCGGCGTCTCCGTCATACCGGCAAGGCTTACACCTTCCACCATCAGGGCGAACCCACCGCCCGAGGTGGCGACCATTGCCGGAGCCCCGGCAAAGGATGCACCGATCGCCATATTCACGGCCGCAATCTCGTCCTCCGCTTGCTCGACCACAAGCCCCATCCGTTCCGCCATGCCGATCAAGGTCAACGGGATCGATGTCGCAGGTGTCATGGGGTAGAAGGCACAGAAACGCACACCCGCCGATACGGCCCCGAGCGCAATCGCCTCGTTGCCGTTCAGCATTACTTTCCCTCCGCCGCCTTCCGCAAAGGGGAGCTTCCGCAGTTTCTCGGGGCGCGCCCCGGTCCATTCGAACGACCGTGCCAGTGCCGCCTTATTCCCCTCCATCATCTCGGGATGCTTCACACCGAAGAACTCGTCGAGCATCTTCCCGGCCGGCTCCCTCTCGAGGCCGAGGAGGGCGCAGAGTATGCCGAGGGCGGCGGTATTGACAAAACGTTCGTCCCCAGCCAGGGTTTCGAATGGAACTTTGAGGCACGCATCATCCGCAACCCCGAACGCTTCGTCTGCCACGATCAATCCACCCGGTGCAAGCCCCTTCCGGTGGAGCTCCACCGTTTCCCCGTTGAGGGCCACGAGGATATCGATCGCCTCAGCGGGCGCCTCAAGGAAACGGGGGGCGACACGGACCGCAAATGTATTGTGGCCACCGCGGATCCTCGACTGATAACTCTGTGTAACCACTATGTGGTAACCGCTCCGGACCAGGATCTTCGAGATCATCTGGCCGACGGTCACTAGGCCCTGGCCCGCCTCACCGCCGATAACGATATTGCATGTTCCTTTTTTCATACCTTTCTGCCCTGACATGCTATCTCATCGATATGTCCGGCGGAAAGAACCGTCTTCATGATGCGGCCCGTGGGGAGAAGCCTACTCCTCCCCACAGATTCATCGCAAGAATGGTGAGTTCGATTACCCCGCGGCTCTCCCGCTCCGGAAAACCGGTGCAGCCGCACGTCAGGTTCTTATCCCCCTTCGCCCGAGACCGGTAGGGGCATGGTGAAGGTCCGAGTACCGAGCTCCCGATCTACCATCAGAATACCATTACCGGACTTGCCGACCATCTCGAGCATCTGGACATTCTTCGTGGCGTTCGCCTCCTCCTCGACCTGCTCGTCGACGAACCACTGGATGAGGCTCTGCGAAGCGTAGTCGTTCTCCCTCTGCACGAGCTTGGCGAGCTCGTTTATCTTCCCCGTGATGAACTCCTCGTGCTTCAGGGCCGCCTTGAAGGCATCGAGCGGGGTTTTCCACTTGGCGAGAGGCTTCTCTATCGCGAGCAGCTCGACCGTTCCGCCGCGCTCGTTAATGTGATCGAAGAACTTCATTGCGTGTGTCATTTCCTCCATCGCCTGCACACGCATCCACTGCGCCATTCCGTCGAATCCGAGCGAGTGAAAGTACGCGACGATGGAGAGATAGAGATACGCCGAGTATGTCTCGTGCATGATCTGCTCGTTGAATGCATCACGAATCTTTTTCTTGATCATAATCTATCACTCCCCCTTCCAGAGTCCATGAATATTACAGTACTCCCTAGCGGAAACCTTGTCGGCCGAGACGTGGAATACCGCCTCCGGTGCTTTTCCGGGACTGAGGAACATACGGTATGCCCCGCCGTCGGTCAGGAGCTGTATCCACTCTATGTAATGCTGTCCTTCCATCGGATGAGGCACACTACCGACCTTCACCTTGTATCCGCCTTCTACTTTCTCGATCACCGGTACATGCTTCTCGGTCGCCGCATCCGTCGTATTCTCCTCGAGAAGCTTCATCGGTTCATTGCAGCAGACGAGCTGCCCGGCACCCTCGTGCAGGATCTCGACGATATTGCCGCATACCTCGCACTTGTAAACCTGCAGTTTCTTGGTCATTGTTACTACCTCCTTGCCAGTAGTCTACAACCACTCGTGATAATACAAACAGTCATTTTTCATCCGTTGTAGACGCCTTCGTTACCAGTTCTCGCCCAGCAGCTCGAAATGTGCCTGCGGGTGGGCGCATGCGGGGCAGCATTGCGGCGCCTCTTCACCCTCGTGGAGATATCCGCAGTTGAGACAACGCCAGACTACCTTCTTCTCGCGCTTGAAGACCCTGCCGCCTTCGATATTCGCCCGGAGGTCGTTGTATTGTTTCTCGTGCTGTTTCTCCGCGACCGCGATCGCCTCGAAGGTCTTTGCAATTTCCTCGAAGCCCTCCTCGCGTGCCACCCTGGCGAAACCGGGATACATCTCCGTCCACTCGTAGTTCTCACCGCCTGCGGCTTCCTTCAGGTTATCGGTTGTGCAACCGATGACCCCCGCCGGGAAAGCAGCCGTAATCTCGATCTCACCGCCCTCGAGAAGCTTGAACAGCCGCTTGGCATGTTCCCGCTCCTGGTTTGCCGTCTCCTCGAAGATTTCGGAAATCTGCCGATACCCTTCCTTGCGGGCTTGGCTTGCGAAGTAAGTGTACCGGTTCCTCGCCTGTGATTCACCGGCGAACGCCGTGAGCAGATTCTTCTCTGTCTGCGTTCCCTTGATCGACATCGTGTATCCTCCTTTTCCAAGGTTCGTTTCCAGCTATAGTTTTTACAATCTATATTAAATCGCTCTGAGAGCGAGAACAGCCTCATTCCTCCAGCGGCTCGCTTTTAATGAAGGTGTACCCGAGCTCCTCGATCGCCTGTTGTAACCGTGAAACATCGAAATCCCTGCCGGTCACGACCGCCTCACCCTTTCTGTAATCGACAACGGCCGATTCCACACCGGGCGTTTCCATGAGTGCGCGCCGGATGCTCTGTGCGCAGTGATCACAGCTCATACCTTCGATCGTGATCCCGAGACGCTTCTCTGTCTTGTTGCTCATCGCCTGCTCACCTACCTTGGACGAATGGAAAAAGGACGCGATCACGACCGCAAGCAACAGGACGGCGCTCGCAATCTTGACCGGCCCCGGAACCATCCACGGCATGCTCGAAACCGCAGATGTGCCGCGTTCTGTATAGATGAAGTCCAGGAGTAATCCGAAGAGGATCGCCGAGCCCGCGACCGTTGCCAAGTAGATCCCGGCGGTGCGTCTCCCCATCGTTTTCCATACGGTCGAAACCGTCGCTGCATTCGTCGCCGGGCCCGTCATGAGAAAGACGAGTGCCGCACCCGGGGAGATACCCTTTGCGATCAACGCGGCAGCGATCGGTACCGAGGCCGTTGCACATACGTAGACCGGAATCCCCGCGGCCATCATAACGAGCATCGACAGGATGCCGCCGCCTAGAACGCCGGCGAAGTAGTCATCCGGCACTACCGTCGAAATGACGCCGGCTACGACGATACCGATGATGAGTGCCCTGTTGATATCCTTGGGAAGCGTGACGAATCCGTATCGCAGCACACGGACGAACCGGTTTCCTTCCTCACATCCCGTGCAGCATTCTCCCACACATGTTGGACGGTACTGCTCATCGGTACTACCGCTCCTGTTGAATATATTCACGAGTGAACCGCCGAAGATACCGCTCACGAAGGAGACGAGTGGCCGGAAGATTGCGAAGACCGGCCCCAGGAGGCTGAAGGTCACCATGATGCTATCCACGCCGGTCTGTGGAGTGGATATGAGAAAGGACGTCGTGGCTCCGGTACCCGCGCCGTGCCTGCGAAGGGATGCCGCCACCGGAATGACTCCGCACGAGCAGAGCGGCAGCGGAACGCCGAAGATAGCGGCCTTGACAACCTGACTGATGCCCCTTCCACCGAGATGTTGCTCGACGAGCTCGGGCCGTATGACGATCGAGAGCACACCGGCGAAGAAGAATCCGAAGAGTAGATACGGTGCCATCTCGGTGAGGGTTCCCCAAATCGCAAGAAGAAATGCAACGATGGCTTCCGTCATCACACCGCCTCCCGTAGTCCGAGCTCCCGAAGAAACGCCTTCTCACCATCGCCGCCCCGCATTCCCAGACTCGCGAGCGAGAAGTCGTATCTGACCGGATCGTCCGGAGCGATGGCGCGGAATCCATCCGTGATCTCCCGTGCCGAACGGATATCCGCCTGATTCCGCCCCGTGAGCCCCATCGTCCTGCTCAACCGGAAGACATGTGTATCGAGCGGAACGATCAGCTTCGATGCGGGAATGCCGCTCCATACACCGGGATCGACCTCATCACTGCGAACCATCCAGCGTAGAAAGAGGTTGAGCCGCTTGCAGGCACTCTTGCGGCACGGAGATGGGAGCAAGTATTGCATTCCACCGGAAGACCGGCCGGATATCTCGTCGACGAACCTGGTAAGCGACGGGATGATATCCTTGTCTTTTTCGTGCAACCCCTGTTTGAAACATGCCTCGAGCGAACCGTAGCGCCGCAGGACGGAACCGAGACCGTTGAGCATGGTGGCGACATTCTCCCCCGTCACCCAGCGGTGCTTGAATCCCCCGCAATCCCCGGCGATCGAAGCCGGCCGGGAATGAGTCAGGTAGCGGGCGGGTGCCGGTCCCATCGGTTCGAGCACGCACGAGATACTTCGGACAATCTGCCTGGCGTTGCCGAAGGAAAGTGAGGAGGCGATGAACCCCACGATTTCTTGGTCGCGGGGATCGCTGTACCGGTAGAGGAAGCCGAGTGGGTCTCCCTCGACATTCACACGCCGATTGAACCGCTGGTACAATCGCTCGAGCGCCGATTTCAGTTTCGTGGTCTCAACGGTCACAGAAGCCAATTGACGATCCTCCGATTCTCTCTCCGAGCAAATGGTTCCGCCGTGCGTTCCCAGGCGTGCCTGCGGCAGCACCTTCAGCCGGATAGATCGGTGCCCGCCTCTTTCTTGCAAACCGGGCAGATACCGAGAAACTCGACCCGCCGTTCGACGGCCTCGTATCCTGTCGCCTCTATCGCCTCTCGATCGCATTCGGTGATCTGCCGCTCGATCGATAGATCGTCTATGCGGCCGCACCGTATGCATCTGATATGATGATGGCTCTCCGTGTCACCATCGAAGCGCATCTGCTCTCCCCCGAGCCTGAGGGTCCGAATAATACCGTACCGGGACATCAATTCAAGGTTTCGGTACACGGTGCCCAGGCTGATATGCGGGAGCCGTTTACGGACCAGCTCATAGAGCTCGTCTGCCGTCGGATGCGTACAGAGCCTTCGAAGCTCCTCAAGTATCACCCGGCGCTGGGTTGTCATCCGTATGTTGTGTACAGGCTGCATGATCTTCTTTAAGAATAGTAATAATTATTAATACTACTAATTATTGATATTGTCAACCATTTTTTGAACTTTTTTGGTGTATTATTACATATTGGATGGATTTACCCGCAACTTACATCTTTGTAATCGGTTACGAGCTATATGCGATCCGAGTCCCGCAGCCGTTATCTGTAGATCGATTTTACCGCCCCCCAGCTCGACTCCTCCGTATCCCAGGAGAGATCCTGGATGATGCTCTCGACCTTGATGTAATCACAGGGAATCGCCAGTGTTCCGGTACAGATGTCGGTATACTTCCTCCCCGTAACGATAACGCGCTTACCGATGAACAGCTTGAGATCGTGCTTGTCGGAGACGAGGTAGTAGCTGCTGAACCCCTCCTCGCCGAGAAGATAGTAGGAACCGCAGAAGCATATGGTGACCTCCGGCGGTGGGAAATACCTCAGGTTGCCGAGTGTCGTATCCGGAGGAGCGGCCGGAACAGCCACCGTCGGAGCATCCTTCTCCGCTTCCTCGCGATCGAGCGTGGCTTCCCCCTGGCGGACCGGACCGGCACCGGTGTCGGGGGAGCGCCCCACCGGTGACTGTACGGTAAGGAACGTCACGAGAAGAAGCACGAATAGGAACACAGGGATCGTATATGTATTTCTTTTCATTTTCTTCCTCCTCCTAACTATCCGTCATCCCCACCGTACACCTGTCATAACTGAAGATCAAAGCCGAAAAACAGTAATGGATCCTAGGGGGCTCCCCGCCCTGCGGCGGGGAGCCCCACGTTAACACGCTATCTGAGAAGCACCATCTTACGTACCATCCGGACATCACCTGCAACAAATCTGCAGAAGTAGAGACCGGATGAGACGCTGTGCCCGATATCGTTGGTACCATCCCAGGTGAAGGTATGGATACCGGGCTCCTTCGTGCCCTCGAAGAGTGTCTTGACCAGTTCACCCTTGACGTTGTAGATCCGGAGCTGCACCGGACCTGTAACGTTCTTCGGGATCCCGAACTGAACCCTGGTGACCGGGTTGAATGGGTTCGGGTAGTTCTGCCAGAGCATGAGATTCTCCGGAATCTCCGGGGTGCTCTCAAGTGAACCCCCGGCGACGTCCTTCCCGATAACACCGGACGCCGAAGCGAGCCAGTCGAGTGCACGATCCAGGATCTCCGCCCTGCGCGTTTCCTCCTGGACGTAGTTGAGGTTGAACGCGAAGTACGCGGACGCATGCGTCGTGCCTACATACCGCACAGCGGCGGCGGAGTCGGGTCCGGCTGGGGCCATCGGCCAGACCTTCGGATCCCACTCCTTCCCTTCCTTCTCGTAGAATTCCCTGAGCTCGTTCTCTGTATCGAAGAGATCCAGCGAGGAACCCAGACCGCTGTATGTGTAAATCACGTATCCCCCAGTATACGTCGTAGAGAGCCGAAGCTCATCCGGAAAGTAACCCTGGATGACGAAAGTCTCGTCATTACCGATCGGGTCACCGGGCGTGCTCGTGAGCTGCCGCCAGCTCGGATCGTCCTGCACATAGGCGGAGCCCGTGTACTGCTCCATCCACGCTTGCGTGGACGAGCTATACGATAGATCACGGCCCATCATGATGATCTGGTTGTATGAGGGAAGGCTGGTGCTCAGGAACGCCCCCAGCGTATCCATCTGTGTCCCGTCGAAGTACCAGCTCTCATCAATGATCACAGCATCGTACACCTGGAGAATCGCCACTGTCGGCACACCGAGATCGTCCCAATCCCAGATATCGGCCGTCCGGCCCATCGCCGAGAAGGCGAACTGGAAGTCCTCGGCTGTGGTATGCGACCCACCGCCCAGGAGTACCAGGTAGTCACCGGACGGCATGATGCCGAACTCGTAGGTGATCGCCGGGGCACCGGCGGGATCGGTAGACGTGTTGGCGGCGTTATCCTCCGCCTCGAGGTAGAGCTTGATCCGTGTTCCGGCACTCTGTCCCGGTATATCACCACTGTACTCGTCCGGATTACCCGTCGGGGCCATCGCCACCGAAGTCCAGCTACCTCCGTCGTCAGTGCTGTAGTAGAGGTCAACCGTAGCGACACCCGAGAGAGCGTCCGTCACTGTGGTGGTCACCGTATACGGTCCCACGGTGTCGAATGTGCCGGCCGGCACATCCGTCGATACGAACACCGGGCTCTCGGTATCCTCAATGCCCTCCATACGCACATCGTCGATGTACCAACCGACCTTCTGCACGTATGAATCACTTCCGAAGTGCCAGCGAATGATGACATTCGTTCCCATGTACGGAGTGAGATCGAATGTCACGAGGTGCCAGTAGTCATCGTTGTACCCGGTGAAGCACGGCTCAAGCGGGATACCGGCGTTTCCGCTCTTTGCGGTTCCGTTGTAGCCGATGTCGGGTGTGAGGATCGTCCATGAGCTGCCACCATCGGTGGAGATCTTCACATTTCCGCCGTCCCAGTTGGTCTCGATGTAGTACCACTGCCAGAAGCTCAGTACGGCGTACGTCGCAACCGCCGGGACCGTAATCTCGGGGGTCTCGAGCCTCGAATCAGAGCTGGACGAGTAATTGTCCCCTATCTTCGTGGCCCAGACGTTGACGCCGGAGTGTGCGTCATCGGGACCGGTCGTCGGCTCGCCCCACTCCCAATCGGGACCTGTTGCGGCAAAGCCGCCGTCATTCGCCTCGAAATCCCAGGCGAAGTAGTCCACGATCTCGAAGGAGTGGTAGCCGGTCGCCGGCTCCCTCGCATAGTTCGGAACGTCGGCGATATCACGTGCCCTGATGTAGTAGTTGAATACATCATAGAGCACCGCCGGACCGGGGATCGCTCCCTGGTACAGGTCGCCGCCGACATTGGTCATATTGACCGTGGCATCAGTCCCACCGTTCTTGTTGTAGGTAAGAAACACACCGGCAGGATCGACACCGACATTATCCGTGATCGTCGCCTCAACGATGTACGGACCGGTTTGATCCGTCGTGTTCGGATGAGGCACATGGACGATCTCGGGTGGTGTGATATCGGCGGTCACCTCGAAGGTGTGCTGTACGGCAGGCGCACCTCCCGGATGGTAGCTGGTGTTACCATCGAAGTTGGAAGCGCTGAGGTAATAGCTTACCGTCGTGCCGAACGACTGCGCCGGAATATCTGCCGCATACTCATCGGGATTGCCGGTCGGTGCCATTGTAAGCGTTACCGGACCCGCCCCCATATCGTAGATGAGGAACACACGGCTCGGGTCGAGATCATCCGAGTAGAGCTCGGCAACAGCCGTGTATGCGTTCAGGGTATCCTCCGTATCGTGGAGTGGCTCATGCACAATCTCGGGGGCTGAGAGCCAACCCAGTGCACGGTGCATGATACCAGCTCTGCGCTCGGGCTCCTGGATGTAATAGAAGTTGAAGGCGAAGTATACAGAGCGGTAACCATCGCCTGCGTACTTGATGCCCGCTGCAGCATCGAGGCTCTTCGGCGCATGTGGCATCACGCCGTCCCATTCCTTGCCATCCTTCTCGTAGGCACCCTCGAGCTCCGATCGGGTCTCAGACGCCGTTCCGAGTCCCGTGTACCGGTACACGATTTCACCACCCGGATACACATCGGAGCGCTGAATCTCGTCGGGGTACGAGCCGGAGATGACAAAGACTTCGCCTGCGCCGATCGGCTCGCCGGGCTCACCAGTCAGCTCGCGCCATCCGGGATTGTCCTGGACGTACGCGGCGCGCATGTACTCCTCGATCCACGGGCGTGTCGACGAGTAGAATCCGAGATCACGTCCCATGATGAAGAACTGCTTCCTCGCACCCAGCATACCGGATTCGAGGTACGTGCCGAGATCGGCTTGTTCGGTCGTGGTAAGCGATCCCGTCTCATCGAGGATGATTGTCTTGTAGAGGCTGAGCTTATCAGCAGCCAGCCAGCCCTGTGTCGGCATATACCAGTAGTCCGCCTCATGCCCGTTGGCCTCGAGTGCCTGGCGGAACATCTCCAGGGATGTCGCCGAACTCGTCATTTGCAGCACGAGTATCGGTGCCGACGGGAGAATCGAGAACTCGTGCGTCTCCGTCGGCGCCCCCGCCGGGTCGTAGGCCTCGTTGGCCTCGGATGAGGTGTCCGTTGCCTTGATGTAGAACTTGATGTTTGTGCCGCTTGGCTGGCCGGGGATGTCACCGTTATATTCGTCATCACCCGCACCGGCGCTCATCGCCACCTCGGTGAAGGAGGCTCCGTCATCCGTGCTGTAGAATATGGACACAGTAGCGACATCGGAGAGCGGATCCGTCACGTAGGTCGTAACCTCATACGGGCCCGCCGTATCAAAGGTGCTCGCCGGCACCTCGGTTCCGCTGATCACCGGTGGGAAGTCATCGATGTCGGTGCTTCGCAGCACGACATCGTCAACGTACCAGCCGGACCTGTAGACGCTGCCGTCACTTCCGAAGTGGAAGCGGATCTGGACCTGCTGGCCAGCGTAGTCCGAGAGATCGAACAGCTCCATCTGCCAGAAGTCGTTGTTGTAACCCGTGAAGCACTCCTCGCCGGGGATGCCTGCGTTGCCGCTCCTTGCGGTGCCGTCGTAGCCTCCAATCGGCTCGACGACCGTCCAGGTCATACCGCCGTCAGAGGAAACCTTGACGTTGCCGCCGTCGTAGTTGGTCTCAATATAGTACCAGTGCCACATCGAGAGCAGCGCGTACGGCTTGCTGCCAGCCAGTGTGATCGGCGGGATGTCGAGTGTCGCATCGGCACTGTTGGGATAGCTGCCGGCGAGTATCGTGGCCCAGAGATTGACACCCGAATGTGCGCCGCCGGGACCACTCGTCGGCTCGCCCCACTCCCAAACGCCGCCCGCAGGAGTGAAACCGCCGTCGTCGAGCTCGAAATCCCACGAGAAGTACTCGACGATCTCGAAGCGGTAGTACCCTTCCTCAGGTACACGGGTCACATTGCCGTGGTACGACTCGTCCATCGCGTAGATGCAGTACTCGTAGTAGTCGCCGACCTCGGAGGGACCCGGTATGGAAGCGCAGTAGAGACCCTCGACGCCGAGGATCATCTCCATGCGGTGGAACATACCACCATTCTTGGCATACATAAGGTACACGGATTCAACACCGAGGTTATCAGTCACATCGGCACAGATCGTGTAGGGGCCGTCGAGATCGTTCGTGTTGTAGTACCTGCCGTGAACGACCGTCGGGGCTTCTTCGTCCCAGCCCACATTGAACATGTGCCGCATCAGCGGTGCACCCACCGGGTCGTAGCTCGTGTGCCCCTCGACGTCACCCGCCATGATGTAGTAATAGACCTCCGTACCGATCGGCTGCGCCGGTATGTAGGCCTCGTACTCATCAGGCACGCCGGTGGCTGTCATCGGGACACTCACGTCACCGGCGCCGACATCGTAAACGACGGCGAAGGTCGTTGGATCGAGGGCGAAGTGACCGGCCGTGATGAGTGCCGTGACCTGATACGGATCCGTGTCGTTCTCCGTATCGCTGATCGGTGTATGGGTGATCTCCGGATAGCCGAGAAGCCAGTCGAGCACACGTCCCATCACGATGGTTCTATCGGCCTCCTCGGCGATTGCCTCGAATCCGAAGGCGAAGTAGACGAGCTTATAGGTTCCGGTATCGACCGTGAGGCCTGCGGTACCCGAGCTCGTGATGCCGTTCGCCTCGACGATCCCCTTCTCCATGTCGTTGGCCGTTACCGCACCCATCGGTACCGTCTCGTCGTACACAAAGGCTGTCTGAGCCGGGGTGAGTATATCGATCTCGGACGGGTAACCCTGGTTGTTGGCACCGGTTCCGCCCTGTATCGCAAAGGCAAGTCCCGAGCCGACAGGGTTTGCCACCTCTCCGATAACGGCGCCGAGGCCGACATCGTCCTGTACATAGACGGCATGCAGGTAATCGGCGTAGAAGCTCGAGGTGCGGATGTCGTAGCCGATGTCCTGCCCCGAGATGAAGAGGCGTCCACCGCCGTCCAGATAGGCAGCGAGCTCTGCCTCATCGGCCGCCTCGATCGTCGTCGACCAGTCGTTACCGGTGAGCCAGACGACCGATTCGAAGAGCACCATCTCCGCGGCCGTAGGAGGAGTCGTCACCGTCAGGTACGACCGTCCGGCGGCGTTTATGGCCGCTTCGTAGTAGAGCTCGAAGGCCTGACCTTTGTCGTCGTCAACCACGAGCACCTGTGCTGCGTCGAGCCCGACATCCAGAGGTGTTGTTACACCCTCGAAGACCTCGATGTTCGTCCTGGTCGTCATCGGGTAGGGGAAAACCGGTGAGAAGACAAGGTCGTAACTGCCGATCGGCAGCGTAACGCTGTACTCGCCGGTCGAAGGATCGGTCGCTGTCCAGACCACAGCCTCACCGCCCAGCTCCACCGTGACATCGGCCTCGATACCGGCGGCTGTTTCGTTGTCCGTTACGAAACCGGCTACCGTGCCGGAGGGAAGCTGGTTCAGGGTGACATTGAGCGGCGTGACAGCGTCTGCAACGATCGTGACGACCGTGGAGTAGGTCTCATAGCCGAAGCGTGAAACCTCGACCGGATGGTCGCCTGCGACCGTCTGAATCGTGTAGTCACCGAACTCGTCGGAGAAGACATACTGTCCGGTATCCGTGATCAGGATCTTCGCATTCTCGACCGTGCCACCGCCGGAGCTGTAGATCGTACCCTGCAGTGTGCCGACACCGGCGAGGGCTGCTGTCACGGCACCGAATGCATTGATCCGGCCCCAGCCGTAGTCGTTGTCCTTGCCGGGGGCACCCAGCTCGACGGCCGACTGAGCGATGAGATCCTTGGCCACCTCGACATCGAGCGTCGGGTCCACCTGGAACATGAGCACAGCGGTACCGGCAACATGTGGTGCCGACATCGATGTTCCGCTCCAGTCCCAGCCGGCGCCGTGCCACTGCCAGTCACCGCCGGGCACGGATGAGTAGATCTTCACACCCGGCGCCGAGATATCCGGCTTGATATAGGTGCCGACATAGGGCGGTGTGTTCCAGGTAACTGGCCCGCGGCTCGAGAAGTCCGCGATGACATCCGAGCTATCGGTGGCCCCGACACCGAAGGCGCTCGGGACGTTGCCCGGGCTTCCGGTGGTGCCAGGGGAGGGACCGTCGTTGCCGATCGAGATCGCCGGGAAGACATTGGCAGCGATCATGTTGTCCACCGGTGTGATCATCTGCGTGTGCGTTCCCGAGGCACCGAGCGACATGTTGACCACACGGCAGCCATCGTCGGTTACGGGATTGCCGTCGGGATCGATGATCCATTCCATACCACCGATCACCTGGGCGAAGTATCCGCTGCCACCCGGGATGACGAGACCGTGCATGAGCGTGGCCCCGGGGGCGACACCGATATCGTACCCGCTGGCATTCCCACCGATCATGGTCCCCGTCGTGTGGGTCCCATGGCCGTCTGTATCGTGCGGCACCGAGCCGACGATGATGTTACCGTTCGCATCGAACTCGGCCCATCCACCCGGATAGGTCGGATCGCCGGGATTGGTCGTCTTCATCTTGCCGCTGATATCGGGATGTGAGACATCGACACCCGTATCGAGGCCGCCGACGACCACACCAGTACCGTTTAACCCGTATGAGCTCCAGACCTGCTTGGCACCGATCTTCGTGATCGAATCCCAGAGCTGCGTCTGGCTCTGACCGAGATTCGGACGGTCGGACCGCTCGGGTTTCTCTGGTATCGTAATCGTGAAGTTTTCAAAGACCTCCTGAACATCGGGCCTTGCTGCTATCTCGGCGATAACATCGGGCGCGGCCTTCACCAGAACCAGGTTATCGATCCAGAACTGCCGGATCGTCTTCACCTTGGACTGGATGTCAACCTTGTTCAGGTATCTCACCAGGCCCGCCTGTGACTCCTTTGTGACACGGCGGAGTTCGTTCACAACCGCCATCTGATCACCACGGAGCATCAGAAGCTGTGGCCTGGCCCGCATACGTACAACAGCCGTAACGTGTTCGCCCGGCTTTGCGGCGGAAAGCTGAACTGCCAGCTCCGGTGCAATCTTTGCCTTCTGCTCTTCACCAGCATCGGCATTGTAAACCGCAGGAAACAGTATCAGCAGAACCAGAAGAACCGCCGCACAGCCGAAAAGTCTGTTTTTGGAAAACATTGCATTTCCTTTCTGTGCTATCGTCTCGTTACGTATGAAACAGCGTGCTTCATTCATAACGATCGGTTTCTCCTGGCCGATTAATCGCCGCCACCTATTCTTCCACGTTTATGTATAATCTCAAAGTAGGAGATCTGGTAGTCCTCCACCTCGCCGAAGAGGCATTCCTCATCCGGACTCACATCGGCATCATCGTACGAGACCATGCCCCGGGTCCAGAGCTTGGCTGTGAATTTGGTAATCCCCTGGCTGCATTCCTCGCTGAATGACGTAGCACGAGGAATACGGAACCACGTAAGGTACCAGATCTCCAGACAGCTGTATAGAAACGGGAAGAACTTATGGATGTTCAGGTTCTCCCTGATCATCAGTTCGTTCTGTCCCCACATCTTGTCCTGATTCCAATCCACCCATAACGACAACGTTATGTCATTCTCGAATTCCGTTGCCAGACGTTCCTTCGGATCGGGAATCTTGACTCTCCACATAACGAGGGCCCATTTCTTCGGATGCCATATGTTGCCATTGATGAACCAGATACCGTCACATTCGACGGATGTCGGACCGAGTTGTTCGATGCCCTGCTCCCACATATGCACGTGGGGATAGGGATCGGGCGCCGGTCCGGGCGTCACCTTCGGTGGAATACATGAGAGACCGCTCTTGAGCTTTACCTCGCCCGTCTGGAGGTATGCCTCCAGATCGACATCGGACGGCATGCCGTCCTGGTAAAGGCGGAGAATCCTACCAGGCTGCTCGTTCGGATCGATTACCTTGAAATCCTGTGCGAAGCCGCTGGAAACGGTCAGAGTCAGGCACAAGAGGACTGTGAGGAACATGACTCTGTGTTTGCTCATTCTCTTCCCCCTCTTGCGTTAACTGCCCCCCGATGGAGATCGGGAGGCGCCCAGGAAAATAAAAAAAGTCCTCGTTTCCGGTATCACCCCCTTCCGCTTATCCGGTATAAGCCACTATTAAAGTGCAAGTTCTTGTTGTTACGATTTCGAATTGAGATGAGATAGTAACAAATAAAGGTCATCACCCGTGGCCGATGCTTCACCGTCGGTTTGCTGAATAGAGCCATGGAATAGCCCGGGTTACGTAAACTGGAACGGGATATCAGGTAGATATTGCGCTTAGAGCGTTGTCCGTCTTTCGCTTATTTCTCGCTGAACTAAGAGATGCGTTGCACATGATGCGTGTCTCGCCGCTCTACCCATCGTATTTATTTCAACGTCGGAACGACTCGTACGTATTTATTCCTAACGTACCTATCTACAAGAAGTTCTAAACAAGAAACATCAGCAAAAAGACTGTAAGAATTGTACCATATGAGAAGAGTCGCGTCAACCCCAGAGATGGGGATCACAACTTTCAATCCGATTAAGAAGGGTTAGAACGTGTGTCATGTGCCAGCATACTATTGTCATACCTTATCAGAAGGCAGCGGATTGCTGTATAGAGACTTGCGGGCTACTGCGGGGTGCACCGTTATAGAGAAAACTTCATCTCTCAACAGAAAGGAGGGGCGACGGGAGTACAGGAATTCAACCGATATCGTACATTAGCATGCCTTTCACTTGACAGCGCAGATCATGCAATGGAGAATGAATACACGTATGTACATCATGATTCTCACGTAACGATTGAAAGCCCGAGAAAGGAGGTATCGATGGAGAGGAAGCTGATAATTATGCTTATTGCCACTGCATTGCTCCTCGTGTGGGCCTCCGCATGGGCCCAGTACCAGGTCCCTCACTCGGTCTTCGGCAACGCCGGTGGTATCGTCTCGGGCAGCCACATCTGTTACCACACGGCTTGCCAGACGGGGGTGGAAATCTCTGTAGGCGGTTCCTACAGGGTCAAATCCGGATTCTGGTACATTGCCGAGATCAGTTCGACGGTCGAGGTGGCGATTGCGGCCTTTGCAGGGGAGCTTGTGGACGATGTGGTGGTGCTCTCGTGGGCGGTGAGCGATCCGGAGCAGGTCTCAGGTATCCGTCTCTACCGGGGTGATGGTGAGGAGGAGGCGCTTGAGCCTCTGACCGCCGAGCCGTTCGATCCGGAGGTGTCGAGTTACCGGGACGCGGCGACGGTGCCGGGACGCAGCTACCGTTACCAGATTGCCGTGCTCCCGCATGATGGCGGTGAGATACGCTCACCGGTGATTCTGCTTTCACTTCCGCCGAAGCCGCTCACGCTCCATCAGAACTACCCCAATCCCTTCAATCCCGCCACACAGGTAGCCTACTTCCTACCGCACCGGGAGATGGTAGAGCTGGTGATCTACGACGTGCAGGGTCACCGGGTGCGTGTACTGGTCTCAGAGGTGCAGGAGACCGGCAAGTATACCATCACCTGGAACGGGATGAACGGCCGTGGTGAAGCCGTGGCTTCAGGAGTCTACTATTACCGTCTCAGGGCCGGAAAGGAGACAATCACCCGGAAGATGGTGCTGCTACGGTAACGGCGAATCCGGGAAACACGGCCGCCGGGTCGGAGGGAAACACCTCAGGATCTCCACACCGGATCCCTGCGGCCGGCACGAACACAGCGAACAGGGATGAACGGTCTCACAGAATCAATAACAAGGAGGCAGACGATGAAGCGAATGCTCAGTATCGCCGCTTTAATCATCGCCGTCTTTGCCGCAGTGGTGTATGGCGCCATTCCGCGGACACTCAACTATCAGGGCGTCCTTACCGATGCGGGCGGCACCGTGGTGCCGGACGGTACATACAGTATCGTTTTCAGTATCTATAACGTCTCTTCCGGCGGCAGCTCGCTCTGGTCAGAGACGCATGGTACTGTACAGGTAACCAAGGGGATCTTCAATGTGATACTCGGCTCGATCAGCCCCATTCCCCTCGACTTCGACGACCAGTACTACCTCGGCATATCGGTCGAGGGGGAGGCCGAGCTCAGCCCCCGTGTGCAGCTCACATCCTCGGCCTACGCCTTCAACTCTCGCGGCGTGATGGGAACGGACAACATATTTCCACCCGCCGGCTACGTAGGTATCGGCACGATCGCTCCCAGCTACCCGCTGGCCGTATACGGCACCGATCCGGTCGGTATCCAGTACAATGGATCCCACCTTTCGTGGGCGGGTATCTATATCAATGCCACGCAGGCTTCGGGTCAGCCGATCTTCGGATACTCGCGCGGAACGCTGAAAGCGAGCACCTATGTCGATACGAGCGATAGGTGGCACTGCAACGTGAATGGCGAGAACCGGCTGACCATCACACCCGGAGGAAACGTCGGTATCGGAAACACCGCGCCGAGTGTGAAGCTCGTCGTCGATGGCGCGATCCGGATCGGTTCCACGCCGGGCAACACTACGGGAATGATACGCTGGACAGGAGCCGATTTCGAGGGGTATGACGGCGGCACCTGGCATTCACTGACCTCCAACGGCGGCTCGGGAAGCCTCCCGCCGGGAGCCGCGGGCCAGACACTCCGGCACAACGGCGCCAGCTGGGTGGCGAACAGCTTTCTCTACAACAACGGCAGCGACATCGGAATCGGAACAACGACTCCTTCATCGGAGCTGCACATCTACAAAGACGAGAACACGACCACGAGCATAGAGCTCGAGAATCCAAACACGGGTGCAAACTCGACGCAGCGCATAGATTTCGCCGACGAGAACGGTACCCTGGCGGGGCTCGTCATCTTCGATGACGACAATGTCGCCTACCCGGCGGAGATGCATCTCTTCAACAATCGCCCCGACGGTTCGCTCGAGCTCAGTTCCGGTGTCGGCGCAGTAATGATACAGAACGACGGTGATGTCGGTGTCGGTGTCAGCGATCCGAACGCGACACTTCATGTCAAGGGCGGTAACTGGGACCTCGACGCCACGAACGGCGATCTCAAGATCGGTGACGACACCTACAGCCTCAAGATCGGCGTGGCCACTGGCGGCGGCGGAGCGGGTACGGCCGGGATACGCATGCAGGGCGGCCTGGGGCGAATCGTCCTCGGGGGCGGCGCGAACGAGGTCGTCGCGATCGAATCGGACGGTGATGTCATGCTCGGATCCTACTGGCAAACGAGCACACTGTCACTGTATCGAAGTGGCATATCGGATTATATAGCGCAGATGTTCTCGTACGGCGACGGTGGTGCCTTCTTCACGTACGACGAAGTCGGTTCACCAATCTTTGTAATGGAACCTGACTTTAACGGCACCGGCGGCTGGTTCAATATCAAGCGAAGCGCCGCCGCCTACGGCTTCACAGTCGAAGGCAACTATATCGGCACTGAGGAGCCGCGTGTCACGATCACCGGATCGAGTCAAGTTGCGGCCTTCCGCATGGATCAGACGGATGACAACTCGCTCTTACTGCCGATCTCTTCCGTATCGAGTCAGGAGCTCTATAACGAACCCGGAGCGGCGAGCAATACGGAGGGCGGTGCTGTCGGTTTCTCCCTGACCGGCGCGGTCGATGTTATCTTGTCGAGGAGTATCACCGTTCCCGAAGCCGGATACGTTCTCGTCATTGCCTCGTCGCAGACACGGGCGAGTCACACGAACGGTGCCGCGAGCTCCGCCACCTTCGGTGTCTCGGATGCCTCGGACGCCTTCCCTGAAAACCAGGACCTTGCGTACACGATACCCTCCACAACGGCATCGGGTATGTACGATACCCCCATGACGGTCTCTGGGCTCTTCGTAGTCGCCTCGGGCGGGACGTATACGTACTACTACCTCGGTCAAGAATCGGGGGGAGCATACTATGTCTTCGACATCCAGCTCACGCTCATCTACATCCCGACCGCCTACGGCACGGTAGCGCCGACGGTCGTCTCCGGCATGATCCAGGGTGAAGAGACGGGCGGCAGGTCTCCCATGACACAGGCAGAGATCGCAGCCGAGCGTTCCGAGTCTGAGCAGGCCAACATGGAAAGGATGCAGCGCGAGCTCGATGCGATGCAGGCCGAGCTCGAGGAGATAAAGCAGCAACTCAAGAACGAGCGGTAGCGTGACTTTTTCTGTCCTTAATCCGACGGGCGGGCTCACCATCGAGCCCGCCCGTTCAATATATATTGAATATCAACACATTGCCCGCCCCGTCTTCACATTGAACACATTGAATATTGACGCCGTACCGTTATTTGGTTATCTTGCCAAACAAGAAAACACTAATCATCGACGCCGCCGGGCGTACGAATATCCCGTTCGAACCTCGAGCGAGGTGACTTGTTTGGATACAAAGACACAGGCACGCTACGAAGCGCGGGCACGAATCATGAAGGCGATGGGCCATCCTACCAGGCTTTTCATCGTCGACGAGCTCTCCAAGGGAGAACGGTGCGTCTGTGAGTTGACGGACATGGTGAAAGCCGATGTTTCGACCGTCTCGAAGCACCTCACCATCCTCAAGAACGCAGGGATCGTGCAGGACGAGAAGCGCGGCCTCAAGGTCTTCTACAGCCTGAAAGTCCCCTGCGTCCTCAACTTCTTCTCTTGCGTGGAATCGGTCATCAAATCAACCGCGAAGGAGCAGCTGGATCTCGTGGAATGAGCGCCGGGTGTGATACGTGGTGGCCCCGCCCACCGTTGTGAGCACATTCCGGCCACCGTCATAGGCAGGGAATCAATTTCATGAATTTCAAACAGGAATGGAGAGCCCTCACCGTTATCGTCGCCGTCTTCCTGGCGTCCTTCTATCTTCCCGTCGGAAACCTGCGCTTCGATAACGCCATCGCCGAGGCGTTGCATCTCGTCAAATGGTATGCGCGCGAGCACGTGCTTCTCTGCCTTGTGCCCGCGTTCTTCATCGCAGGCGCCATCGCCGTCTTCGTGAGCAAGGCATCCGTGATGAAATATCTCGGCGCTCGGACCAACAAGGCACTGTCCTACGGTGTCGCTTCCGTCTCCGGATCGATCCTGGCCGTCTGCTCATGTACGGTGCTGCCCCTCTTCGCCGGTATCCACCGCATGGGTGCAGGACTCGGGCCTGCAACGACATTTCTATATTCGGGTCCGGCGATAAACGTGCTTGCCATCATCCTTACGGCCGGGGTAATCGGGCCGGGGCTCGGTGTTGCACGTGCACTCGGTGCGATACTCTTCAGTATCGTGATCGGACTGTTCATGCACCTTTTCTTCAGGAAGGGAGAGATCGAGAAAGCGGAGATGCAGGCTGCAGCGCCCGAGCACGTAGGGGCGAGACCGCTCTGGCAGAACGCACTCTACTTTTCGGCAATGGTGGGGATCCTGGTCTTTGCAAACTGGGGGAAACCCGGTGAAAACGCCGGTGTCTGGTACGCCATCTTTTCAAAAAATGGATCATCACCTCACTGTTCGCCGCATCACTCGGCGGCATCCTCGTCGTATGGTTCCGGCTCGAATGGTGGAAGATGCTCGCCGTTGCTATACCGGTGGCGGCAACGGCACTCCTTTTTCCGGGCTACCCTTCGATCGCATTCGCCACGGCCTTCATCGGTTTCGCCGCCATCACGAGCTCGTCGGGGGGAGAAAACGGAGAGTGGTTCGACTCCACCTGGGGCTTTGCGAAACAGATCTTACCACTGCTTTTCTTCGGGGTGCTTGTAGCCGGTGCTCTTCTCGGCAGGCCGGGCCACGAAGGGCTCATACCATCCCGCTGGGTAGATACGGCTGTAGGCGGGAACTCCATCCGGGCGAATCTGCTTGCGGTCGTGGCGGGGGCATTCATGTACTTCGCCACACTCACAGAGGTACCGATCCTGCAGGGCCTCATCGGAAACGGTATGGGGAAAGGGCCGGCACTCGCCCTGCTGCTTGCCGGACCTGCACTGTCATTGCCGAACATGCTCGTCATACGGAGTGTCCTGGGAACGAAAAAAACAGCCGTCTTTGTCGTATTGGTAGTCGTGATGGCGACAGCGGCCGGCATTATCTATGGGGGATTCGGCATATGAGCACGAAGGCAAGGACCGATACGTTTCATAGAACACTTTCAACCGGGAGGTATCGATGAAGAAACTCCTGATTCTCGGAACCGGATGCGCGAAATGTAATCAGCTCGCAGGGCAGACAGAATCGGCCGCCCGTGAGCTGGGCATCGACTTTGAACTGGAGAAGGTGACCGACATCGACAAGATCCTGAGTTTCGGGGTTATGATGACTCCGGCACTCGTTGTCGATGGCGACGTGAAGGTCGTCGGCTAGGTTCCATCGTCCGACGAATTGAAAGACATGTTGCGGTAGCACAGTAACTGTTACAAGGAGATGCACCCACATGAGAAATAAATCCATTGTCACCTCAATCCTTCTCACATTCGTTTTCGCGAGCATCATATACCTCGTGGTCGGAGAGTACCGCAAGGGACGGGATGACAGCGATTCCACCCGAACCGGTGAAGTCGAATCTGCCATGGATCCATCCGATGGAGCAATTACAGAAGAGACCGCCGCCCCGCCGGTGCAGGGAAATATGGAAGCAAATGGATCGGCCGTTCCTAATAATGGCCTGATTGCCTATTACTTCCACGGAAACCGGCGTTGTGCCACATGCAGGAAGATCGAGCAGTACACCCGGGAAGCAATCGAGTCCGGGTTCGAACGGGAGCTACAGGGCGGCACACTCATATGGAAACCCGTGAATGTCGACGTTCAAGAGAACAGCCATTTCATTTCCAAGTACGAGCTATCCACGCGTTCCGTCGTAATCGTCCGGGGGTCGGGACGAGAGGAGACGGATTGGAAAAAGCTTGAGAAGGTCTGGGAACTTGTGGGCAATCGGCCGGCATTTATCAGATATATCCAGGATGAGGTGAGGGACTTTCTATAGAAGATCCAATGCCGGCATCAAGCTTCGTTGCGGAACGTAGTTGGCGGTATTCTTTATTTCGGAGCAGGACCCATATCGAATTTCTCGATGATCGCAGGCTCGGCGCTCTGGCTTGGTGTACTCACCTCCCTCAGCCCCTGCCCTCTTGCGACTAATATTGCCGCGATCTCGTACATCGGGCGGCGCATCGGAATGCCGCGGCAGGTCTTCCTCGCCGGACTCCTCTACACTATCGGCCGGACACTCGCTTACATGGTGCTCGGTATCCTCCTGGTCGCTAGCCTCCTCACCATGCATGCCGTATCATCCTGGCTTCAGACATATATGAACAAACTCATCATACCGATACTGATACTTGCGGGGATGTTCCTTCTCGAACTGTTGAAATTCGGCCTATCCTTGCCGGGGATGACCGACAGTATGCAGCGGCGGATCGATGCAGCGGGGATCTGGGGGGCGGGTCTTCTCGGGATCCTCTTCGCCCTCTCATTCTGCCCGATATCAGCTGCGCTCTTCTTCGGAAGCCTCATTCCACTGGCGGCGACGCACGGTTCGAGGATAATCCTTCCATCGCTCTACGGCGTAGGGACTGGGCTCCCCGTCCTCCTCTTCGCCTTACTCATAGCATTCGGTACCCGGCGTGTCGCGCAGGCCTTCGATAAGATCACATCGGTAGAGCTCTGGGCACGGCGGATTACCGGTGTTACCTTCATAATCGTCGGTATCTACCTCTCCCTGGTGCATATATTCGGTATCGCCCTCTGACCGTGCCCGCATCCGGCGGAGCTAGCGGGGATCGTCGTCCATTTCATCCGGCACCCGCGCCCCCGGACGAACGGTGAGTACCGGACAGGGCGCATGGCGCACGACCTTCTCGGCGACGGAACCGAAGACGAAACGGCTGAGGCCGGTGCGCCCGTGAGTCGATATCACAACAACACCTATGTCGATATCCTCCTCGAGAATGCGGATGATCTCGGTGGCCGGATCCCCGTCGACGACCATCGTGTTTACACGGATATCCTTCGATATCTTCTCGGCGATCAGCTCATCGAACGTTTCCCTGGCCGCCTGCTTGAGCTTATCGTGATACGAGGACACATCGAACTTCGTGCGGTACATCGGTGTCGGCATGGTGGGAACGGGCGAGACGACATGGACGAGACACAGCACGGAGGAAAACGTAGTGGCCAGTTCATCGGCGATCTCGAGCGCCCTCATGGAGGGCTCGCTGAAATCGATCGGGCAGAGTATCTTGTCAAAAGTCAGCATCGATACACTACCTTTTGAATGAACGTTTTATCCCGCTCCACGAATCCTCACCGACAGGCACAGAACCGCACATGACGGGATAGGCACCGATAAGACCGCAGAAGAGCCCGCCCGGATGGTTGATAGGGTGGCAGGGGGAATCGCTCTGGAGATAGTAGTTGGCCGATCCGACCGAGCCGCAAAACTGAGGTTCGAGGAATATGTTGAAACCCGCGTCCACCGTTCCCGGCGGGAAGGAATCGCCGCCCGAGTTGCCGTAAATGTCACAACACCCGATGTCCAGGAGGCTGCTCACCTCGACTGCCAGCGCGCCGCCGTTGCGGCTGTAACAGATGATGGAGCTGCGCACCGTTAGTGCGGAGTTCCGGAAGATATGGATACCACCGCCGGCAGGCGCGGCGTTCTCGGATATGGTGCAACGCGTGATCGTCGATTCGTAGATATTTTCGCCGTAGAATCCCCCGCCCCTCTCTCCGGCAGAATTCCTGTAGATGGCGCAGCCTTCGAGCTCGAATGTGATCGTGTAGGCAAGCAGGCCGCCCCCATAGCGCTCCGCCCTGTTATCGTCGAAGATGCAGTCTACGAAGACGGGCTGCGTGCTGCTGTTGATGAGGAACACACCGCCTCCGTGTGTAGCCTCGTTGTTAATGAACCGGCAGTTCTCGAGGCGGGGGGCGCTCACACCACCAATCCACATCCCACCGCCCTGGTCTGCGCTGTTGCCTGTGAAGATACAGTTTCGTATGACAGGCGCCGAAACGTGTGCGCAGATGCCGCCACCGCAGTAATATCCCCGCTCACCGGCAATACCGAGAGTGAACGTGAAGCCTTCGATGGTAACGAAGTTCTCTCCCATGAGGTAGATGAGCCTTCCCTGTCCCTCGGCGTTGAGGATCGTTGCCTCCGGACCGGCTTCGCTGCGTACAACAAATCCCGTCACACCCCGGGTCAAGAAGATCATCCCGTACTCGTCTCCCGTCCCCTGGTCCGACCAGGTATACTCGCCCGGGGCGACGAGAACGGTATCCCCCGCCTGTGCCGAGTCGATCCCCGCCTCGATGGTCGGCACGTCACCGGTGCCATCGGGCTTTACATACCATGTCCCGGCACGGGCGGATTCGAAGAGTGAGCAGCAGGACGCAATGATGATAACAGCCAATAAGTGCGATCGTTGCATTTTCATACACCTATATGGAAATATACTATGTTCGTATCATAACAGCAATTAATAAAGGGTTGGCTCACCGGTTTCCAGTGGCAGACGATCGCAAAGAGATGCTGCCGGCATGACATTCCTAGTCTTTTCTGTTTGGATGTACCGAGCGTGTTGCTATTAATTCTCTGGTGAATTATTCTCTCGTCTGTGCGGATGCAAAGACGCTATCATGAGTGACATGAACGAGAAGACGCACCGGTCGGCGAAAATAATGAGGTTCTGGTTCGGCATGGCCCTCACGGCGGTCACATGCGTGATCGCCTTTGCCGTCGCCGAAGCTGTTCTGCGCCTCGTGCCCATCCCGGGTATCACATACCACAGCTTCTACTACGATGAGCTCACGGGACAGCGTCTCTATCCTGGATCGACCGTGATCTACCGGAATGATCGGAACGACCATATCCGCCGGCGCGTCAACTCCCTCGGATACCTCGGCCGGGAGCACGAGATCGCCAAAGCACCCGGTGCAATTCGGATTTGCTTCTTCGGTGACTCCTTCACGGAGGCGCGCCAGGTCCCCCTGGAGGAGACGTTCTCCAGTATCATCGAGCACGAGCTCAATGCGCGGCATCCACGCGCACCCATCGAGTGCATCGCCATCGGCATGATGGGATACAGCACACTCCAGGCATACCTGGAGTACACCCGCTGGGCCGATTCTCTCTCGGTCGACCATGCAGTGTACGTCTTCTGCGAAAACGACATGGGAGACAACATACCCGAGCTCAAGCGGTGCGATGCGATACCGTTCCCGAGACTCTCGGGCAATGTGCTCTCCATGGATTTCTCATTCAGGGAGCGCAAGCGGCACAAGACCCGCTTTCCTCACCGGACCTGGCAGTACCTGAAGAGCCATTCCTTGGTGTTCAGCACACTCGAGTCGAGACTCAAGCTGCTCTACCACCGGGGAATCAAGCTCAGGGTGACGCGCGAGGAGATCGAGATGGCGGAGCGGGCTCCGAATGACGAACCGCCCGAGGTCAACGCCCTCCCCTCGACCTGGCCCGACAGTCTGCGCACACATGCGATGACTGTCGCGGAGATGATCCTTGCGAAGTGGCACCATGAGGTGACCTCGGACGGCAGGCGGTTCACCATCATCTATATACCCCGGTCCAGCGAATTCGGAAAGCCGCTCGAAACCCAGGACTCATGGGCGCCATGGTTGTTCCGGTTCTGCAAACGCTCCGGTATCGAGCTCGTCGACCCCACACCGTCGATGATCGAACGAAAGAACCGGGGCGAAGAGATCTACTACGACCATCTGGCACGTGCAGGCCACGAAGCGCTCGCCGCCAGCTTTCTCAAACAGTATTGAGATGGCGGAATAGCGCACATTCCCCCACGGAAACAGCATCTATCTCGAATCCCCGGCCCGAGTACGTGCGAATGAATTACGGACCCTCCCGCTGGAGATGTGCGAGGAGGTCACGGCGACGATCGAGGATTATCTTTCTGATCTGTGCGGTAGGAGCCCCAGCAGCCGCTTCCTGGAGAAAGTCTGCGGCCTCCTTTGGCTTCCGCATGCCTATGAGAGAGCGTGTCTTCCCCCTTACAAGCTTCTCGTAGCTCACCGGTCTGAATATCGGGTAGCTGAATCCGAATTCGTAGCTTTTAACCGCCTCCCGGAAACGGCCGAACGCCTCGTAATTGGCACCGAGATTGTAATAGAAGAGCTCCTCGGAACCTGTCGCCATACCTCTCGTGTGACGCAGTGCACGGGGTCCTACTGCCTTCTTGCGGCCCGCGAACGGCACCGCATAGTGCGGGTTCTTGAAAACAGCCAGGATCGGGCCGGGCTGTGACTGCGGAATAAACTCTCGAAGAAGATCGAAATGTGCCGAGAGAGAATCGTAGAATGCCATCTGGCGCTCGAACCGCTCCGGCTCCCTGCGGTACCGGCTGCCGATAAAGCTGCTCGTAACGATTACATCCGCATCCCGGTAGAGCGAGAGGTCGTAGAAGACCTCGGAGCGTTCCGGCCTCACCTGGAACATGGGCATCGGAAGGACTGCGTAGTTCGGCCGCCCACTGATCTTCCGGATCACCGCATCCCGCAGTTTCAAATCGAGAAGTGATAGGTCGGGTGGTGCCAGGAAGTCCGGCCCGTACATCTCGGTAACGATGAATGCCCCAGACGGTACGTTCGCCTCGATCCACCTCGTTGCCATGGTGCGCGTATCTATGCGAAAACGCTCGAAATACCGGGGAAAGGAGGCGAGGAGCGGGATAGAGACGAGAAGCACCACCGAAACGGTGATTAACGCGCGAAGCTTCCGTGATGTCACCATACCTTCGAGATATGCGAATCCCTGAGCAAGGCCTCCTCCGGCGAAGAGCAACACGACAGGTAGAACCGGTAATAGATAGCGGTCGGCCTTCATGGCCCACGATCCAACCGCAAGGAAGTAGGGAACGAGAAGAGAGGCAAGGACGAGCCCCCATGTCCGCCACCGTGTAACAACCATGTACACGAGTCCGGCGAGTGCAACGAGGGCGAGCGGCCAGCCGAGTATCCGATCCGTGAACGCTTTCAAATAGTAGAGCCAGGAGCGGGTGGTATCGTAGCCGAAATGACCGAGACGCATATGCTGGCGTTCGAGTGCAAAGTGTTGCCGAAAGGTGTCGATATCGAGCAGAACGTACGGAGATGTGACACAGAAGACGGCTATCGCCAGAAGCAGTGCGAGAAAGAGCAACTGCCATGCCGGCCTGTAGGAGACGGGGCGGCCCGGCCGTGTACCCGCGCCGGCCGCCTTTGATTTACCGGCAGCCCCAGTGGTTGCAGCCCTGGACGTCGTGCCTTTACCTCTACCGCCTGACGTTTTGGACATGGCGCCGGTTGCCCTCCCCCTACCGTTCCCGGACGTTTTGCCTCTGGCACTTCTGCCCGCTTTGCCCCTGCCACCTCCGGCCGCCCTGTCTCCGCTGCCCCCGGCCGACTTGCTACCGCCACCTCCGGCCACCTTGCTTCTTCTGCTACCGCTGTTCCGACCTTTCCCAAAACTCCACCGGCCGGCGAGGAGGTGTGCCGCTGCAAGTGGCAGGATCAGTAAAGCCCCCGTGTATTTCGACGAGACGGCAAGTCCCATCGAAACACCAGCCAGAAGGTAATTTCTGCGCACCGGTTCCTCGAGAATGCGAATGATGAAGAGAAGCGTCAGCATAACGAAGAAGAGGAGCGGTACATCCACCTCCACCATCTGGCACCGTTCCATATGGTATGTATTTACGGCGATAAAGAAGGCCGATGTGGTGCCCGCAACCTCCCCCGCGACCCTCCGGCCTACCTGATAGGTCACCCATACGGTAGCGATACCGAAGGCGGCGGTGATGAGCCTGGCCACGAGAATGAAGGGTGTTTTGTTCACTACATAGAGTACCTGGAAATCGAACGTCGAACCGACTTCACCAAAGAGCCGGCTTCCGATGTAGAGCAGCCCCTGACCGATGAAGTGAATGTAGAGCACGAGGCTGGGATAGTTAAAGAAGTGCGGATTGAGATCGACACCCGCAGGCGACCCCCATTTCCACATCATCCTCGCCTTACTGAGGGGAATCGCTTCCTCGTACACATGGGGAAGCCCCCAGTCGATGCCGTACATCCGCAATACCGCGGCCACGGCCACGAGGAGGAGCGCGAGATGAGTGCTGCTGAGCCGATTCGATTTCATCCGATCAGACCGGTCCATCCTGCAACTAGATACAGCCAGGTGTAAGTGTGTGCAGTGATAGTATATGGGAATGCTTATATTCTCACAACGCCAATATATACGGAGGCACGCCCGCCTTGACATGAAGGCGGGCGTGCACTCGAATGTCGGGTCCGCACCTTCCGTGATGCCGGAGACCCGGTATGTGGGCCAGAGAAGCTAGGCTCCCTTCCGGTTCACTTTACGTAGACGGGGAGATCCCCGGGAGCCAGGCTCTCGATCCTGAGATCGCCGTAGAGAACCCGGAAGCTGTCCGACTCCTCGCTTTGCCACCAGCAAACCGGAACCTTCGCATCGCCGAGCCGTATCCCCTCTCCGGCATAGTGCCATGTCCCGTCGACCCTGCGTTGCTGGGCGAACATAAGCCCTTTGAGAAGCTTGTGACCTTCGGCCATGGCCTGCTTGAACTCCTCCTCGGGGTCCCCATCCCGGTCGAATCGCTCGATCAGCATCGATCGCACTTTCTCGACGTCGCCCAGATAGTTGATGTCCGCCGGGAAGCTCCGGCCGGACATCTCCGCCCAGATTCCGAGCGCCCTCGCCAGCTCATCCTCGCCCTTGTCGGAGACATCGATCTCCGATTCTAGCACATCGTACCCCTCGGGAGGTTTCATATCGAAGATCGACTGATCGAGATCGGCATTCCACTTGAAGTCGGTGCATGTCCATGTCATACGCTTACTGATTCCACCGCCTCCGCTGATGGTAATCTGCTGTGAATAGCCCGGATCGCCGCCGAAGTCCCCCGTCGAGAAGAATATCTTCGGCACGATGATCTCCTCCTGCGGATTCGGGTAGAGCTCGACCAATACCTTGAACGGCAGATCGGTCTTGGCATCGGCCCAGATTTTTCTCCGATCGTACGCATCCACCTCGATGAGAAACACGTTTGCGGTTTGCCCATCCACCTCCTCACGCCCGATAAATCGACCCGATTCCTTGTGAAGATTTTGCAGCCATGTGAGATAATTGAAGAGCCCCGCGCCCTTGCGACGCCCAACCCGGTGGCTCACCATCGCCCGCTTGGCCTGGGGGAAAACCTGTAGATTCGTTCCGCCCTGATGATCCACTATCGTATACATGTCGTTCGGTAAATTTGAACGCACGATCCCTTCGGCGGAGACGAACGATTCTACGTCAAAGGGATCAACTCCCTCGAACTCGAATTTCTCCATGAATACCACGCTCTGTGCCTCACCGATCTTCGTCAGGACATCGGCGAAGGCAGGGGTAGCCCCCGTGAGGAACCCCGTATAGTTATCTACCACGAGCAGCGCAGCTACGACGATCGCCGCGGCCACCGCCAGTGGAAGCACTCTCCGCTTCATCGCATACCTCCAATCGTATCCGATCCGTACCGGCTGCTCGGACACCGATTCCGCAAGCGCTTCACCGACCCTTTTCTCGATACGGACAATCGAGTCCTCGAACGATCCGGCATACCCGGCGAGCCTCCTGCCGTCCTCGATCAACTCCTCCCGGAACCTGCGGCAGGCGGGACACCGGTTCAGGTGGGTATCGATCCCGCTCTCCTTCTCGGGTGCAAGGTGGGTCACCAGCGATTCGGCGATCCATTCACGTATACGGGCACATTCACGATTCATCAGTCACCTCCCCGGATCCGAGCAGCTCGCGCAGTTCCCTCCGTGCCCGGCTCAGCCTGGTCAGTACTCCGGCGGGCGAGATCTTCAGTGCCCGGGCAACGCTCGTCGAGCTCTGCCCATCGAAATAGTACAGGACGAGCGGTAGACGGTACTTCTCGAGGAGCTTGAAGATCGCTTCATGGAGGTCGGTGTAATCCCCGGAGTGCCCGTCCTGCCCGATGGACTGCAGTGCGAGCACCTCGCTCCCTCGCTTCCTACGCCTGATCTGATCGATGCACAGATTGCGGGCAATCGAGATCAACCACGATCCAAACTGTCCTGCATCACGGAGCTGATCCATCTGCGTGAACCCCTTGATCAAAGCCTCCTGTGAGAGATCCTCGGCATCGTGGACATCACCGAGTATGCCTAAGCAAACGGCGAATACCTGTTTCGAATTCCGCTTCACCAGCTGTGCGTACGCACTCTTGTCACCGTCAAGGCAAGCATTAACCAGATGCCGCTCGGTTCCATTTTCCAATCGGGATCCTCCCAGGTTCCGTTACATCCAGTAGACGAACGGGGACCGGCAATCCTGTCAGAAAAATGTCCACGCCGCAGCCCCACGCCCTGCAAACCATCCACGCTGCACACCGCGTTCGACGCAACCGTACACCCCATAATCCACTCAACCCGCAATCCTCACACCCCGTCCAATTGATGCAACCGGTACAGAGATGCATGACACGATTGATGTGATCAGTATATGAACGATTACGAGACAAACCCAATCCGTAATGATACGGCAGGGCTGTCCTGAATATCTCAATATGTAAATCTTTTAAGGCGATACATGCCCACAGCGATACGTTTTTTTCAGGGCGAAATCCTTCCCCTCAGGTCGAATGAGAGAATCGTCAAAATACCGCAACCTATATAAAAATAAGTAACTTGGCATCGCTCCCACAGCTGGTACATCGATGCGTGGGGAAGAGTACCGAGTCCCGTACCCGTGGATATACCGCAGAGACTAAAGTCATCTTTTTCTATCGGGGGCGCGAAATGGCACTTAAGTTGCGAATACCACACTTGGCAGAGAGCACCGAAGGGGAGGTACGTCTCCGGGAGAGGCAACCATGCGTGAGCATCCCGCCGATCAGACAAACGAGGAACCGATCACCGGCAACAAAAACAAAGCCGGAAACACCCGCAGTATATACTGGCACAACTGGTTTCTTCTTGCCGCGCTCTTCCTCCTCACCACGGTCGGGCTCTCGACAGCACTGGTACCGTCCCTCCGCACCCGGGCTACACATCTCTGGCCCTGGTTCAATGCCGAACTGATCCTCGTAATCGCCCTCTCCCTGGCGGTGATCTCGACTATCGCCTACCTGTCTCGGAAGCAGCGGCAGCTGCTCAGAAGGCTCGCACTCCTGGATCCATCGGACGGCGATGCACTCGTGCACACAGTTCGGAGTAATCCCCGGTTGAAATCACTCTCCAACCTGAGCATCATGATGGCGATCGAAAGCGACCTCGACACGACCCTCAACTTCATGGCGAATACATGTATAGAAGTCTTCAACTGCGAGCGTGCGACCGTCATGATATTCGAACAAGAAACAGGAGAACTGGAGGTACGGTCGGTCAGCGGTCGGGTGAGAGAGAACATGATCGGAACCCGGCAGAAGCTCGGAGAGGGAATCGCGGGTTGGGCGGCGGCACACCGCCAGGCGTTGTTGCTCGGTACCTGCTACGAGAGCCAACAGTACCCCGGTCTCGAGCTGAAGAATCCTTCCATAACCTCGGCGATGGTTGTTCCGATCGTGCACGACGACAAACTACTCGGCGTCCTCAATCTCACAGCTCTGTCAACCGCATCCAAATTCACCAGTGAGGATCTCCAGAGTCTCCAGATCTTTGTCGACAGGATGAGTGTATACGTCAGCCGTGCCGAGCAGATCTACAGGATGCGGGCGACAATCAAGAAACTGCAAACCACCCGCCTCAAGCTCGACGATAAAAAACCTGCAAGCCTGTGAGCAGAATTTCAAGGGCGCTGATCGTCCGTTTCATATCCTACGACAGATACCCCGACGTTCGAAATGGCAGAGTAGCCATGTCGAACGGAGCTTCCCTGCGACAGAAGGCTCCAACGAGTGATTGTGTAGAAAGGCCCTCACTTGCTATATTTCACAGGTCGCTCGTATTCGCCGAACAAGACAAAGGAGAACAGAGCATGAAACGGCATGTGTATATCCTGATAGCATTCATCGCCGCAGTCGCCTCGATGCCTTACGGCTGCACCGGTACGGAAGAGACGCAGCTCTGGCCCGAGATCGAGCCGTTCGAGACGGGGCACCTCAAGGTCTCGAAGATCCATGAGATCTACTATGAGCTCTGCGGGAATCCCGAGGGAACGCCAGTCTTCGCACTCCACGGCGGACCCGGAGGAAGCTCGTCGCCCTACATGCGGCGTTTCTTCAATCCGGAAGCGTTTCTCATAGTACTCCATGACCAGCGGGGATGCGGCAAGTCGACACCGTACGCCGAGATCAGAGAGAATACGACACGGCACCTCGTCGAGGATATCGAGCTCCTCAGAAAACATCTGAAGTGCGGAACAATCATACTATTTGGCGGGTCATGGGGTTCGACGCTCGCCCTCGCGTACGCTGAAACCTATCCCGAACATGTGCACGGCATGGTTCTCCGCGGCATCTTCACGGCCACCAGCGACGAGATCGACCATTTCTACCACGGGGGCGTGAGGATCTTCTTCCCCGATGTCTACGAGGAGTTCCGCAAGGCGTTACCGGACCCTGAAACAACCTCGATCCCGAAGCATCTCCTCACACTCATTCAAAATGGCAACGAGGATGAAAAACAGAAATACAGCAGGCTCTGGGCCGAGTACGAGATCAAGGTCTCAGGGCTTAACGTGCCGGATCGTGTGGTGGATGGTATCCTGCGGGACTCCAATCCGCTCGCCTTCGGCTTACTCGAAAACTACTACATGGCGAACGGGTGCTTCTTCGAGGAGGAGCAGCTCCTGCGAGAGGCCGGCAGTATCGGTGATACACGTGTCATACTGGTCAACGGCCGCTATGACATGATCTGTCCGCCCGTGAATGCATACCGCCTCCATCAGCGGCTCTCGAACTCGAAGCTCGTGATCGCCGAAGGGGCCGGCCACTGGATGGGTGAACGCCCCGTCGAGCGTGCCCTGCTCGAGGCAATGAGTGAGTTCGAAATGGAGCCGGATCAGTAATGACTGGATAGAGGCCGATCGCCGGACTTATCGATAATGCTCGACACGTGCAAACTCTATCAGGTATACATGTCGGTATGTATCGAACCCGGTTTAGATGCATCGTCTCGACCGCACTCTTTATGACACTGCTCTGCGTTCCAGGTGCGGGCAATGCGACCTACGAGTACGCGACAAACACGGGAAAATCCTGCACATTCTGCCACCACGACAACAACGGCGGTCCTCTGAACGATGTGGGCTATGCCTTCGCACGAAACGACTACCGTTACCCGATCCCCGAGCGGTTACTCGACAAGCAGCGGGCGGAGCAGACCGAGATACGAAAAACACTGACATTGATCATCGGATTCCTCCACATCGTGACTGCATTCATTCTCATCGGAGCTATCTTTTACATCCATATCTTCGTGAGGCCGGCACGGATCACGGGCGGCATACCGAGGCAGGAACGGATGTTGGGGCTTACGTGCCTCATGATCCTCACCGTGACCGGGATATATCTCACTATGAACCGTATCTCACGGCCCGAACAGTTCTTCACGAGCACCTTCGGCCTCATACTATTCGTAAAGATCGTTCTCTTCGCTATAATGCTTGCGATCGGCCTCGTGGCGGTAACCGTTATCCACCGCCGTATGAAGCGGGAGTCGGGCTTGCTTCCCGTTCCGCATGGGGATTTGACACATGCGACGCTCGAGCGGTTTGACGGCACCGGGGAAAAATCTGCCTATGTAGCGTTCGAGGGCGATGTGTTTGACGTTACGGGAAGCGGGCATTGGAAGAACGGCAGACACTTCGGCAGGCATGCCGCAGGCGCCGACCTCAGCGGGGCAATGAAGGATGCTCCGCACGGTCCGGAAGTCCTTGAGCGTATGCGGAGTATCGGAAAACTCTCGACTGCGGCCGGGGCGGGACCGCCTATCAGCACCGTCCGGAAGATCTTCATCGTCATGACGTACGTGAACCTCGTGATCATCATATTGATCCTCCTGTGCATCGGTATGTGGCGTTGGGGGCTCCCGATCATATCGGCGAGAGCCGACCGCCCGGATCTCTCCCGGGGCCCAAGCTGCGTGGCATGCCACCGGCAGACAAAGCCCGCCCTCGTATCGGACTGGGAAAACAGCATCCACTCGAAGGTCGGAGTGGGCTGTCATAAATGCCATCGTGTCGAGCCGGGAAACGATAGCCTCGCAAGCCGGCCGCATCGTAGAAACAGTGAGATCCCCGTTGCGGTCGTCGTGAGTCCGCGCACGTGTGCCGGGTGCCATCCGAAGGAATTCGAGGAGTACGGACGCAGCAAGCACGCCAATACACTCGAGATCGTCTGGAAGATCGACAAGTGGCTCGTCCACGACATGAATAACGATATCGAGCGCTCGACCGGTTGTTTCGCCTGCCACGGCTCAGCCGTAGAGGTGCGTGACGGCAGGCCCGTGCCGGGTACCTGGCCCAACGTCGGTGTAGGGCGAAGGAATCCGGACGGCACGCTGGGCTGTTGCACGAGCTGCCATACGAGGCACCGCTTCTCGATCGTCGAGGCGAGAAAACCGGAAGCCTGCGACCAGTGTCACCTGGGTCCAGACCACCCCCAGATCGAGATATACAACGAGTCGAAGCACGGAACGATCTACCATGCCGAAGGGAGCGGTTGGACGTGGCGCCCCGACAACCACGAGTGGACGGCGGGCAGGGATTACAGGGCACCGACATGCTCCGCCTGCCACATGTCCGGAGCCGGGCGGGCGGCAAGGACACACGATGTTACCGAGCGTCTGTCCTGGGAGACACAGGCACCCCTTACGATGAGACCCGCCGAGTTTGCACCCTTCCCGGCCCAGACCGACTGGCGGATCGAACGGGAGAAGATGAAATCGATCTGTCTCCAGTGCCATTCCATTACATGGACCAGCGATCACTTCGCCAACCTTGACAGTGCCGTTACAAACTACAACGAGCGCTACTATGGACCGGCGAGGCGAGTAATGGATGAGTTGTATGAAGCGGGGCTCCTCTCACGTAAGGCCTACTTCGATGAGGAGCTCGAATGGGAGTTCTACGAGCTCTGGCACCACGAGGGACGCCGTGCCCGCATGGGCACGGCGATGATGGCGCCGGATTACGCCTGGTGGCACGGATTCTATGAGCTCAAACACCGATACGTCACCTTCATGGAGAAAGCGGAAGCGCTGCGGCGAAGGGGCGCACCGAAGACGTATCCCCAGTTCCCCGGGACAAAACGATAGTCCTATGCATACGGCCATGCCGCCGGAACGGGCATCCCGGCAGCTCAATTGAGCGGTCCGGAGGCGACTATCTATATCGCGGCCACCGCTCCGGCACCCGCGGCAGGGCCGGTCCCGTTGCCTCCCGGAAATCACCGTCAGCGGGGCTTGCCCTCCTGCCCCTAACATAATTATTTTACAGGCAGTACGAGAAGTATTCTCCGGCGCAACTTTTTGCCGCAAAGACCGTAATTCAGGTATATGTTTGTAATTTCCTGAACGAAGGGGCATTGTAATGAGTCGCTTAAGATGGATTGCTGTTTCACTCTGTATCCCGGTACTCGTCGCAGCCCTCTGGGGCTGCGGGGGAAGATCACACTCCGATACGAACGGAAAGAAGGATGAGAAGCTCGTCATCCCGGTAGAAATCGCCGAGGTCATCCAGGGGGATATCTCCGCCTACTTTACCGGAACGGCCACGATAGAGGCCGAGGAGGAGACGGAGGTCGTCGCCAAAGTCGGCGGGGTCGTCGAGCAGATATTGGTAGAGGAAGGCACCGAGGTTGGGACCGGTGATATCCTGGCAAAGCTTGACGACGAGAAGATCGCAGTACAACTGGAACAGGCCAAGGCAAACCTTCAGAAGCTCGAGAGTAACTACGAGCGGAATATGGACCTGCACAGGAAGCAGCTTATCAGCACCGAGGTCTTCCAGCAGGCCAAGTATGAGTACGAGCACCAGAAGGCCACCTACGAGCTTGCCGAGCTGGATCTCAAGTACACATCGATCCGCACCCCGATCAGCGGCGTGGTCGCAGAACGCCTCATCAAAGTCGGAAACATGATCCTGCCGAACCAGGCCATCTTCCGGGTCGCGGGGCTTAATCCGCTGATAGCCGTACTCCACATTCCCGAGCGACATCTCGACAAGTTACGAATCGGGCAGAGGGCTCAGCTCCTGGTCGACGCCATCGAAGGAGAAAGGATTACGGGAACGATCAAGCGCATCAGTCCCGTCGTCGATCCCGCTACCGGTACCGTCAAGGTAACGATCGAGGCCAAGGATAGATCCAACCGCCTGCGGCCTGGGATGTTCGCCCGTATAGAGGTCATTTACGATATTCATACTAACAGCACGCTCGCTCCGAAGGATGCCGTTATCTCGGAAGACCGTGAGTCGTGCGTTTTTGTCGTGCGGGACAGCGTCGCCTACCGGCAGGATGTTGTGCTCGGATACGTCAACACCCTGCACGTCGAGATACTCGAGGGGCTCATGCCCGGTGATACGATCGTCACCACGGGAAAGGGAAGCCTGAAGGATAGCATCAAGGTCGATATCGTATCGCAGTAATTACACACATGATGGATTCCGCACCGATATACCCACTGACGGCATTCAGGTAGACAAGGATCGGCGAATGAATACATTTACAAAAGGACCGGGCACACAATGAAGATCATCGAACTGTCCACGAGGCGCCGCGTCACGATCGCTATGTTCACCCTGGCGGTGATCCTCTTCGGCTTCGTTTCGTTTCTCCGTCTCAAGATCAACCTCCTCCCGGAACTCACCTACCCGACGCTGACCATCAGGACCGAGTATCAGGGAGCCGCCCCTGCCGAGATCGAGAACCTCATATCGAAGCCGATCGAGGAGGCCCTCGGTGTAGTCAAGAACGTTAACCGTGTAAGCTCCATATCACGGTCCGGGCAATCGGATGTGATACTAGAATTCGCCTGGGGCACCGACATGGACTACGCCGGCCTCGATGTCAGGGAGAAGCTGGACGCCCTCGAGCTGCCGCTCGAGGTGCAGCGGCCGTCCATACTTCGTTTCGATCCCTCACTCGAACCGATCATGCGGTTCGGGT
Source organism: bacterium (assembly GCA_020350885.1). Classification (GTDB taxonomy): domain Bacteria; phylum Krumholzibacteriota; class Krumholzibacteriia; order Krumholzibacteriales; family Krumholzibacteriaceae. Next base: position 3,569,881 of record CP070727.1, read on the forward strand.
TCTACCGGAAGGGCGACCGGCCCGAAACCGGAGATAGCACTGAGGCCGCGGTGAAACCGGTGGCGAACACCCGCAAACCGGCGGAGCCGTTCAACGAGGAAGAGCTCAAGTACCTGCGCCGATTCGCGGAGGAAGAGATCAAGAAGGAGCTCGAGGCGGCCCTCGGTGTGGCGGCCGTCAAGATCAGCGGCGGACTGGAGGACGAGATCCAGATCCTGGTCGATCAGGGCCGTCTCGCCCAGCTCGATCTCCCGATAGAGCATCTCGCACAGCAGATCGGCGCGGAGAACGTGAACCTCTCAGGCGGCCGTCTCGAGGAGGGAACACAACAGTTTCTGGTACGAACGCTCAATCAATTCCAGTCGATCGAGGAGATCGATAACATCATCATCTCCGTCAAGGACGGCAAACCGATCTACCTGCGTGATGTGGCAACCGTCAGGCACGGCTTCAAGGAGCGTGAGGCGGTCACCCGCCTCGACGGCCTGGAGGCGGTGGAGATCGCCATCTATAAGGAGGGCGACGCGAATACCGTCTCGGTGGCACGTGAGGTAACACAACGGCTCGAGAGGGCGCGCCGGCTCTTACCCGAAGGGTACGAGCTCGTCAAGGTCTACGATCAGTCGACCTTCATTACACAGGCGGTCAACGAGGTCATCCGGGCGGCGGTGATCGGCGGCATCCTCGCCATCATCATACTCTACTTCTTCCTCCAGACCTTCTGGGCTACCGTCATCATCTCGCTGTCGATACCGGTTTCGGTGATCGCCACCTTCAATATGATGTACGGTGCGGATCTGACGCTCAACATCATGTCACTGGGAGGCATTGCTCTCGGAATCGGCATGCTCCTCGACAACTCGATCGTGGTACTCGAGAATATCGCCCGGCACCGCGAGAAGGGAAAGGACCCGGTCACGGCGGTACGCGACGGTGCGAGTGAAGTCGGCAAGGCCGTTACCGCATCAACGCTGACAACCATCGCCGTATTCCTGCCGCTCGTCTTCGTCAAGGGGATCTCGGGGCAACTCTTCCGCGATCAGGCGCTTACCGTGACTTTCTCGCTCCTGGCATCCCTCGCCGTGGCACTCACACTGATCCCGATGTTGGCATCGCTGCAGAAGCGGCGTGTCGAAGTGGAGGAACCCGAACCGGCACCAGAACCGAAGTCACGGGTCGGGCGGTTCGCAAAACGGGGCAGGACCTTCGCCCTCTTCACGATTCCCGTCCTCATCGTGAGAGTCATAAGAGCCGCAGTGAACGGTATCGCTCACGGGGTATATTTCCTAATACATCCGCTCCTGCGGCTCTTCCATGGTGTTTACGGAACAATCGAGGACCAGTATCCCCGGATGCTCGGGTGGTCGCTCGCCCACAAGGGAACAGTTATATCGATCGCCGTGGGACTCTTTCTGATCTCGATACTCCTCATTCCCAGGCTGGGAATAGAGCTCATCCCGCAGCTCGCACAGGGGGAGTTCCGTGTCGAGTTCCGGCTCCCGCCCGGCACCCCACTCGAAGTCACCGATGCGGCGATCGCGCGGATCCAGAAGTCATCGGGCAATATACGGGACATCTCCACATCCTTCTCAGTGGCCGGCTCGGGAAACCGGATGGACTTCAATCCGGAACAGGGCGGTGAAAACTGGGGGGAGCTCAACGTGGCGCTCGTCCACGGTTCGAACCGTTCGGATGAGGAACGCGTCATGGATCACATGCGTAGGTTAATGCAAGGGATACCCGACCTTCAGTACAAGTTCTTCCGTCCCACACTCTTCACCTTCAAGACACCCATCGAGATAGAAGTTTCGGGATACGAGCTGCGGAACCTGAAGAAGGTGAGTGACGAGATCGTCCATAGGCTCGAGGCCTCCCCGCGCTTCGCAGACGTCAAGTCAACGATGAAAAGCGGACATCCCGAGATTCAGATCAAGTTCGACCGTGAACGTGCGGCCTCGCTCGGTTTCGCCGTCTACCAGATAGCCGACCGTGTTGTGGATCACATCCGCGGAGAGGTCGCCACTCGATACTCCCGGCGGGACCGCAGGATCGACGTACTCGTACGTGCACAGGAGCAGGATCGGAACTCCGTCGAAAAGATACGCCGCATCGTAATCAATCCCGAGAGCGAGCGGCCCGTCACCCTGGACGCCGTCGCCGATATCGTCGTCGACACAGGGCCGGGTGAGATCCGGCGTGTCGACCAGGAACGTGTGGCGCTGGTTTCGGCCAATCTAAACTACGGCGACCTCGGTGGTGCGGCCGAGGAGATCAACGGAATCATCAACCGCGTTCCGATCCCGGCCGGGCTCAGCGCGAACCTCGCCGGACAGAACCGGGAAATGACGATGTCGTTTCGCTCGCTGCAGTTCGCTCTGCTGCTGGCGATCTTCCTGGTCTACCTCGTCATGGCCTCCCAGTTCGAATCGTTCCTCCATCCATTCGTCATTCTCTTCACGATACCGCTGGCACTGATCGGTGCCGTCTTCGCCCTTCTCATCACGGGATCGACCGTGAGTGTCGTCGTCTTCATCGGATTGATCCTCCTGGCTGGGATCGTCGTCAACAACGCGATCGTGCTGATCGACCTGATAAACCAGCTCAGAGCGAAGGGATTACCCAAGATCGAGGCGATTATTGAAGGGGGGCGTTCGCGGCTGAGGCCGATACTCATGACGATGCTTACAACAACGCTGGGGCTGCTGCCCCTGGCACTCGGATTCGGTGAGGGCGCCGAGGTCCGTGCGCCGATGGCGATCACCGTCATCGGGGGACTCACCATCTCAACGCTGCTGACCCTGATTGTGATCCCTGTCGTCTATACCGTATTCGACAGAAAGAGATAACGGAGCCGAGATGAATCTAACCGAAACATCGCTCAAGCGCCCGGTGACGACACTTATGATATTCGCCTGCTTCGTCGTGGTCGGTGTGATCTCGTCACGGATGCTTCCACTCGAGTTTTTTCCAGACCTCGATGCACCCTTTATCGGTGTCGATATCCCCTATCCCGGCTCAACACCGGAGGAGATCGAGCGGCAGATCACGAAACCGGCTGAGGAAGTACTCGCCACTATCAGCGGGATCAAGCGCATGGAATCCAATTCATGGGAGAGCGGCTGCTGGATCCAGCTGCTCTTCGATTGGGGCGTCGATGCGAACCTCAAGGCGCTCGAGGCGAAGGAGAAGCTCGACGGCATACGTCACCTCTTCCCGCGGGACCTCGAACGCTTCTACGTCAGGAAATGGTCGACTTCGGACATGGAGATGCTCACACTTCGCATCTCCAGCAACCGCGACCTCTCCAATGCGTACGACATGCTCAACCGTAACGTCAAGCGGCGGATCGAGCGGATCGAGGGGGTGTCGAAAGTCGATCTCTACGGCGTCGAAAAGAAGGAGATCCGAATCCAGCTCTCGGCCGACCGGATTGTCACCCACCGGATCGATATCAGCCGCCTCGTTGAAACCCTCAGGCGGAGCAACTTCCTGGTAACAGCCGGCAAGATCACCGATCATAACCGCCGTTTTGTCGTACGGCCGATGGGGGAGTTCAAGACGATCGAGGAAATCGGTGAAATCGTCGTGGCCGACAACGTCTACCTGCGCGATATCGCCGCGATCTCGTACGACCACCCGAAGCTGCAATACGGACGCCATCTGAACCGTAAATATGCCATTGGAGTCGACGTCTTCAAGGAGGCGGGCTCCAACCTGGTCGAGGTGACCGGGCGCATCCTCGAGGAGATCGACAGGATCAAGTTGATCCCCGAGATGGAGGGAATCAGTATCTATTACATGGACAACCAGGCGGAAGGTGTCGTGAGCTCGCTGAACGACATCCTCAAGTCGGGGCTCATCGGCGGGAGCCTCGCCGTCCTCGTTCTCTTCTTCTTCCTGCGGCGCGTCACGACGACGATGATCGTAGCCCTCGCTGTACCGCTCTCGCTGCTCGTAACCCTGACGTTCATGTACTTTCTCAACGTTTCACTCAATATCCTCTCGATGACGGGGCTGATGCTCGCCATCGGCATGCTGGTAGATAACGCCGTCGTGGTGACGGAGAGCATTCACCGTCACCAGCTTCTCGATCCGCGTTCGAAGACGACGATCACGAGGGGTGTCAGCGAGGTATCGCTCGCCATCACCGCCGGGACGTTGACAACGGCAATCGTCTTCCTTCCCAATATCGTAAATCCCAAGGACAGTGTCTCGATCTACCTCAAGCATGTAGCGATAACGATCTGCATCGCTCTCGGTGTATCTCTAATCCTGGCCCAGACGATCGTACCGCTCCTGGCATCACGCCTCAAATCCCCCGGGATCAAGAAAAAGAAGACGGTGGTCGACAAGCTCCTTTCCCGCTACGTCAGGACCCTGCAGTGGACCATGAGACATCGAAAGGCCACCATCGGGATCATCCTGGCGATCCTGCTGAGCATCATGGTGCCTATGAGGATCGTTAAGACGAACATGTTCGACGAGCCCGAAGACCGGCGGCTCAGGCTCCATTACCATATAAACGGCAGCTACACCGTCGAGAAGGTGGAGGCGGCCGTCGATGTTTTCGAGGAGTACCTTTTCGAACACCAGGATGAGTTCGAGATCGAATCGATCTACAGCTACTACCAGACAAACTATGCTATGTCGACCATCCTGCTCAAGAAGGGCAAGGAAGCCAAGAAATCGCAGGAGGATATCAAGGAGGAGATACGCGAGGGGCTTCCGAAGCTCGCGATCGCCAATCCCTCATGGGACTGGCAGCACGAAGGCGGGACGGGGCAAACAATCCGCGTGCAGCTCGTCGGGAAATCGAGCGAGCAGCTCGTCGAGCTCTCGCATGACATCGCATGGACCCTTTCGAAGATAGAAGGGCTCACGGATGTCCGCTCGGAGGCCGATACGGGTGAGCGCGAGGTGCACGTCGTCGTAGACCGTGATCGGGCCGGGCAGTACGGATTCTCCACCCGGGAGATCGCAAACGTCGTCTCGGCGGCGATGCGGGGAATTAATCTCCGGCGATTCAGACGGGAGGACGGTGAGGTCGAGATGCGCCTCGAGTTCCAGGATACGGACAAGCAAACACTGGAGCACCTGCAGAATATCCCCCTCTTCAACGGTGAAAACGAGCCCGTCAAGCTCGCCTCGCTCGCCGACTTCCGCATCCGCCGCGGCCCGCGCAACATCCGCCGAGAGGACCGGACAAC
>CP070727.1:3575187-3578078 GCA_020350885.1 bacterium
AGGCTCTTCGGAATCTGGGGATCGGTCACCAGCCATGCCTCGTGGCGCGTATGGTCTCTGGCCGCCGAGCGAACATCCGCTGCGTTGCTCTTGAACGATCCACCCCGGATCACGTGCTCGGTACCCGCGGCCGGGCCCCGAGGGTCAATGATGGTGACCCCCTCAGGATAGTGCTCGTAGGCATCGGCCGCATACCAGTCGAGACAAAACTCCTTGACGCTGCCCGACATGTTCAGAAGTCCGAACGGATTGGGCATCACCTCTGACGGCGGATGTGTCTTGCCACCGCTGTTACCGGCATAGATCACATAGGGCTCGATCCCCGACCTCTCCGTGCCGAACAGACGGTTCCATAGGCGCTTTTCCGTGTAGTCGTTGGGATCGCCTGCGAAAAAGTAGGCACCGGTGCTCCCGCCCCGACAGGCGTACTCCCATTCCGCTTCCGTGGGTAGCCGGTATTTCTTATCGGTGACACGGGATAGCCAAGCGCAGTACGCCGTAGCCGCATGATAGGTCATGGTGATCGCCGGTCGGTCGGCTTTCCCCCATCCCTGGTCGGGAGCCCCGTAGGGGGGTGTGGCGCCGGTGACGGCATCGATATCGGGCTCGCCGACTGAGGGCAACCGGCGGGTATCGGTCCGACCCTCCCCGGCCGTCTGCCTGTACCAGGCCTCGAATTCGTCCCACGATACCTCGGTCTTCCCCATCCAGAAGGGCCGGACCGTAACGCTGCGGGCCGGACCTTCATCGGCTTGCCGATAGCGTTCCGTATCGTGGCTGCCGAGGGTGAATGTGCCGCCGGCGATGGCCACCATCTCGAACTTGACGCTCGAACCCGGGATGGTCTCGGTGAAATTTTCGAAGCGATCCACCACGGCCGGTGCGGTGTAGATTTCCCTCTCCACCTCCGTCACCAGGCCAAACGGTGTAGCTCCGACAGTGCGCTCGTCATAGTGGCCTACATACAGGTGGCAGTTGATGCACCGCAGCTGATCCACCTTGCGGGAATAATAGAGATGTGCCTCATCGCCATCCACCGACTGCCCGATGGGGAAGAGATCCGGGTGGCAGTGCAGACAGGCGTTCCTAAACGTGTGGGTTTTCGCGTACTCGAGCTGCGACCTCTGCTCCCAGTTGAACTTCGATTCATCCTTGAACAGATGCCCGTACACATCCTTCACACCGAGCCGCGCCTTCTGCACAACATAGCCCAATCCGCCCGGAGGGAGGTGGCACTCCACGCAATGAACGACAGTATCGCTCTCGTTCTTGTAGTGCGTCGAGTGCTGCCAAGAGGTCGTCGCTTGGGGATGGACGTGGCACGAGCCGCAGAAGCGGTCGGTAGAGGTGTAGCTATTGCCCACGTAAATCAGAAGTACTACGGTAATACCAATGAGGATCCCGATCGCCATCGGGCTCTTCATGATTTTGAGATAGCTGTTCAAGCTTTAAGGAGCTGTCCCGTTACCGATGGTCTGCCTGAATCAGGCCATCTGAAAGGTCTCTTTGACAAACGCTACGTTCGTGCTCGTATCCTCAACGAACCTGCCTTCCCTGCCACTTGTTTCAAGAACCAGCCATTTATCGTAACCGATATCCTCGAGGGCCCGGGCGCACGCCTTCATGTCCACCATACCTTCCGGGTTGCCGAGCATGCTCGTGTCCCAGTCCTTTAGATGAACCTCACAGATACGGTTGTTGCCGAGCATGCGGATCTCTCCGGGCACGTCGTATCCGTTGCCCCAGGAGTTGCCCACGTCGTAGTACACCTGCACGATCGGAGAGCCGATCCGATCGATGATCTGCAGGTTCTGCTTGGCGGTAATCGTGTTCTCGAGACCGATGATCACGCCGGCGTCCTCGGCTCGGGGCACTATCTGGCGCAGAACCTCGACCACCCGGGTAACGTTCTCCTCGTGGAGATCGTAGTATTTGAATCCGCCCTCCTCATGCTCGATGAACTCGTTCTCGCTATCACGCCGCCGCAGATCGCCCCGACCAAAAAACGCCAGCAGAACGTTCCCCGCTCCGAGGACCGCGGCCGCTTCGAGGGCGTCGATGACGTAGACAGCCGACTGGGGCTCGGTGGCCAGGGGGATACCGTTGAGGATGCCGGCGGCAACGGAATGGAAAGTGATCCCGTGCGTCCTCCCCAGCTCGAGGTATTTTCTCCGGACCGCCGCGTCGCGGAGCGGTATGTTGTCCGGATTCGTACCGACACTGACCTGAATACCCTCCAGATGTGCTTCCTTTGCCAGGGGAATGAGGTCGGGATCGCATGACTCACCGAGATTCCAGTCGCATATACCCACGCCGGTGGCACCTTTGCCCGCTCCGACCGAGCGTGCGCAACTGGTCAAAGACGACAGGTGCAGGGCGGCCAGGCCGAGGCCGGCGGTTTCCAGAAACTTCCTGCGATTCATGGTCATGGGTCTTCTCCTGTGGATAGCTCAGGATCCGCCTGATAATAGGCTGTAGTTCAGGCCGGTTCAAGTTCCGCCGTCACCATCGATGCGGGTGATATCCTCTCAGTCTAACCCACGAGGATTCGCTGGAAGTTCCATGTGGGCTGAGACGCACCCCGCAAGAAACCTCGCCTTCAGGCGAGGGCCGTGCCGTTAATTAGCTGTTAATAGAGAGAGTGGGGTGTGCTTGGCCATGTGCTGAAAGTCATCATCCCTGGCCAGTAATAGAAGTTCATATCGACCGTGACCGCTCGCGGCGAGCCGTTCCCTTTTGTTGCGGCGACGTCGCGCTCTGCATCATCGATATCCGTCCGCTTTTGAAATCAGAGAATTACCGCTTGTGGCAATGTCATAAGGGAACATGTAGGTGCCCAGAATCTTGATGCTGTAGGGACGATCCCCTGCGATGGGGCCTTCTATATTGAG
>CP070727.1:3578178-3582439 GCA_020350885.1 bacterium
CAATACCCGCAGGTACGAGGAAGCCGTCAAAAAACTGGAAGAAGTAGCACGCATGCCAGATTCACCACCGAGAACACAGTACTATCTCGGTCATGCGTACCTCAGGAGCGGCAAGAACGAAGAGGCGCGGGCGGCTTTCGAATCCTTCCTCGAAACATGGCAGGGAGACCGGCAATTGATACTCGAAGTCCGAAAGCTCTTGAATTCGCTATCACCCTGAGGTCATACCTTCCCCGGATCCGACAAGTCTTGGGTTACAGTAGAGAACCACGAAGATCCCCGTCACTATGACAATACCCCCGATGAAAACCGGTGCGGTCGGTACTTCCGATAGGATGAAGTAAGCCAGGATCGTTGCTCCCACGGGCTCCCCGAGTGTTCCGATCGATACGATGGTCGTCTCCAGAGATTTAAGCAACCGGTTGAACATCGAATGGCCCAGGTGCTGGCATACGAGCGCCATGAGAAGACAGTACAGGTAGCTTCGCGGATCATAACCTGTAAATGTGAGACCCATCGCCAGAACGAGGATGGCGAGTGCGAGTGCGGCTACAGAATAGACCGAGAATATGTACGGGACCAGGGAAAGCCGTTTACGAAGTCGCCCCCCCACAAGAAAGTACCCTGCGGCGGCGACGGCGCCAGCCAGTGCCAGCACGTCACCCTTCCATTTCCCTCCTCCCTCCAGGATATCACCTCCTCCGAGAATCACTCCTCCGACGATCGCCAGGAGTAGCCCGATCCAGAATGTCCGTGTGACTCTTTCCTTGAAGACCAGTACCGTGTACAGGGCGACAAAGAGCGGATTGGTCGTCACAAAGACGACGCTGCTCGTAACACCGGTCAATGAGAGTGATGTGATCCACAGGATAAAATGCAGTGAAAGTAGCAGTCCCGCCAGGACAACGAGGGCCAGATCCCGGTGTGAGAACCGAGCGATCTCCTCGCGGTTCCTCCTCGCACCCAGCACAAAGGGCAACAGAAAAATAGAAGCGAAAATCATCCGCAGTGCGGCTATTACGGCCGGCGGTGCATCCACCAACCTGATGAAGATCGCAGCAAACGATATCGATGCAATCCCGATACCGAGCTCGATGTAATATCTAACGTACGATACTGACTTCACGGAACGAATCTTATTGAAGAACTCCCTTGATTCAACTACATTTTTCTAATAATTCGCTTGACGGTGCACGGGCCAGGGATAGTATAGGATCAAACGGATTGCTCAGAGCGTCTTCCTATGTGACCATGCAAACAAAATCGGAGAATACGGAAGGTACGAAGAAACGAGACAGGATTCTCGGAGACGAATGGCTCGACTGGGATAGTGGAGATTCGGAGGAAGAGATACGAGAAGGAAAGCGTACCTTCCTCATGCTCTCAACCGTAACACTGATCGCTATTCTACTACTCATTTTCCTGTTCTGGTATCTTGTGCTCCCTCGCTTCAGGCTCTTCGGCGGTCCCTGGGCTTTGCTCCTCACCGTCGCGATTATCGTCGGCTCGGTGATGATTCTCACATGTTACATCATACTGTTCGTCGGCGTGTATTCGAAGAAAAATTACATGAATGTATGTCTCCAGCGGGTGACCAACTTCTTCATCTTTCTATATCCTTTCTTTATGAATCTCGCAAAGCTCTTCGGTATATCGCGCGACCGGTTGGGGCACTCGTTCATCAAGGTCAGCAATCAGCTCGTATGCCCCGTCCCAGGCCTGGGCACGGTCCTCGTACTCCTACCCCGCTGTTTGAATAAAGATTTAAAGAGGGAGGCGAAAGAGATCTGTGAGAGCTATGATGGTGTTGTGATACACACGGCCTCCGGGGGAACCGAAGCCCGCCGGATAATACGGGAGACGGCACCCAGGGCGATTGTTGCAGCCGCCTGCGAACGGGACCTCGTAAACGGTATCCAGGATGTTGCACCGAGGATACCCGTGATAGGAATCCCGAATACACGGCCGACAGGTCCGTGTAAGAACACCACAATCGATCTCGACGAGTTCCGATCTGCCCTCGAGTTCTTCTGTTCCCGTGCATGAGCCCATCCCGCCTGGCATAATTATTGTATCTCTCCCTATTGACAGACCCATAGATCGTGGCTTCTGGATATCGTTACATTATAGATACTTAATGCAAAGGAGTATCTGATGGTCACTTACAGAGATTCGGCCCGCTCGTTATTGGCAGAGGATCTTGCCGACGGGGTGAAAAGAAGGATAAAGATACTGGTTCTTGCGAGTACAATCGCCGTGGCTCTCGCCTTTGGTTGTTCTTTTTACTTCGCACTGCTTTCGAATCAGACGGCAATCGTTCAGAAGATGCCCGAGCTTGAAGCGGTGGTCGGTAAGCTGAAAAGCATGCTCGTGTTCAATACATTCGGTTTTGCCGCCGTGATCATTGCTTCCTTCATGCTCCTCTCCGCTATCATCTCGGGCAAGCTGTTCCGTCCGGTCAGTGATGTCTACCACGACCTCGCATCGATCGAAAAGGGAACGCTTCCCGCAACCGAATCGGGCGATCCTTCCGAAGGGCCGTTCTCGGCCCTACAGCAGACATGCAGTGCAGTTGTCATGCAATTGCGTCAAAAGGAATCAAACGAGCTCGAGAGGTTGAACCGGTGTATGGATCTGCTCGACGCTCCATCCGCAACTGACGAGCTACGGCAGGTGTTGACGGAGATTATACGGGAGAAAAAACAACTAATCGGCTTGGGGGACGATAACAAAAAGAGCAGTGACGACACACCTGAGGGAAATACGGATCAGCTCTTTATGCAACCCGTCTGAAAAGGGGTATCTAATTAATTGAGCAGTTCTGAGATCTTGGCGAGCAAGCGACCCGTATTGAACGGTTTTTCCATGAAGTGGTCGGCGCTGATCGGCTCCTCGATGGGCTCACGGGCGAGATCTCGTGCCGAGAGGATAATTATTGGCAGTTTCTTGAAGCGATCATCGTTCTTGAGAATGTTGCACACCCTGTACCCATCAAGGATCGGTAACATCAGATCGAGAATGACCAGATCGGGATTCTCATGCATCGTTTTCTCGATCGCCTCCTTTCCATCGAATGCCGTTATCACCGTGTAACCCTCGTGTTCGAGAGTAAATTGCAGTATTCGTGCAAGATGCACCTCGTCGTCCACGATAAGAATCTTCCGGCTCATCCCTATCCTTCCTTCATGAAAACAGATAGGTAGACACCCACGGTTGTACCACTCCCAATTTCTGGTTACAGAATGACCAAGAAAGTAATATGCCAACTTGAAGGGTATCCATACGTTAAAAGCGAATTCCCTCACAGGACACTGTCGCTCGAATATGACGGGCATATCAGGACGAATACCATTCTCGTAGTGCATTTACCCTCTCGACAGAGTTTTGAGGATATGATATAATTTAATAGACAGGACAGATGGTTAAGATGATTTGTTCATTTTAAATGTAAGGTAAACCAAGTAACCGATTGGAGGTCAATAAGATGAAGGTATTTAAGCACCACGTGATTTGCTACCTCATCGCCGCCGTATTCGTCGCCGCCATGAGCCACGCCTGCCTCGGAGCCGCGGCCGGACTGGAGAAGAGTGTTCAACAGATGGCGGATGGTAACTACATGATAAAATTGAGGCTTACGGCAAGAAACGCAAGTATCTATGCGCTGAAATTGGCCGATCCGAAGGCCGCCATTGTGGATGTGTATGCACCGAAGGGCTGGTGCATTATAACCGATGGCGGCGATTTCATCGCCCGGACGATGGGTAGCCCCATACTCGGCGGAAAGACGGTGGAATTTATACTGCACTCGACCACAGACGAAATAAAATACACCTGGTCCGTCTACGGTAAGATCAAACAGCTAGGAGGGGCTGAGACACTGTAACACTGACTGCCTTCGACTCCTTGCTAGGCCCGGGGTAATCAACGCACGTGAGGATGATTGCCCTGGGCTACTTTATATCATCCGCCGCTCTCATTTCCTGTCAACGAGATACTTACCGATATCTATATCCCGGAAAGGCTGATCTACAATGCCGGCAATTTTCTTACGCTTTGCTCTGGGTCCTCTACTAAGCTTGCTCAAATCGAGAATGATCTCATCTTCAACTTCGATACCATTCGCATCCTTCAACACCCGGACTCGCGGCAGACCACCGTGCGATTCATTAATATCGACAACCAGCACGGTTTCACCACTTTCCAGTTTTAAGATGCTGCCGATCGGAATATTTCCGAGCACGTGTAAAAAGCTATCGAAGAG
>CP070727.1:3582539-3589752 GCA_020350885.1 bacterium
GCGGTGATGTCAGTGAGGCCTGCCCATACTACGATATCATCTCCGGTGGTGGACCGTTCAGCCTCACTGCCGGTCAGTCAGTGACCGTTACCGTCAGGTTCGAGCCCACCGCCTCGGGTACACAGACCTGTACTATAGAGACCGGCCAGGCCATCTGTGCCGATGTCGCCTGCACCGGATACGGTGAACCGGCACCGGTCTGCTCCGTGGCACCCGATACACTCGACTTCGGGACCGTGCTGATTGGTAATTATGTGGATACAACATTCACTATCACCAACACCGGTGGCGACACACTGAGCGGTGACGTGAGTGAGAGCTGCCCCCACTACGATATCATCTCCGGTGGCGGACCGTTCAACCTCACCGCCGGACAATCCGTGACCGTCACCGTCAGATTCGAACCCACCGCCGCGGGTACCCAGACCTGTACCATCGAGACCGGCCAGGCCGTCTGCACCGATGTCGGCTGTACCGGCGTCGGCGAAGAGGTTACGGGTATCGAGGGTGTGACATGTACCTACAACCTCAATGAGGGTATCGTCGAACTCATATGGACGGAGGTTCCTGCGTATGTGACTTGGAGACTCTTCCGACGTGAGGGGGATGGGCTGTACGAGTTCCTGAAGGCGTATTCGATGACGGATCACACAGGCACCATACAGTTCATCGACCGAAACGTAGAGGAAGGGATCACGTACCGGTACAGGCTTGAGGCGGATGGACGACCGGAGCTCTTTATCGAGACCGATGAGATAGATATACCGGTCACTCAAGCTCATCTATATCAGAACTTCCCTAATCCCTTCAATCCGGTGACGACGATTACATTCACCGTTCCCGGCGGAGATGGTGACAGGAGCGGTGTCCTGGTGATGGTGTACGATGTCAGGGGTAATCATGTGTGTACTCTCGTCAGAGGAACCTTGCCCGGAGGAAGGCATACGACTCAGTGGGATGGACGGAATGATCACGGTGATCCTGTAGCCAGCGGTGTATACTTCGTCCGTCTCAACGTAGGCGAATTCAAGGCCACAAGAAAAATGGTCTTCCTCCGATAAGGACATGCGAAGGTCCCTCCAGCCTGCTCGGCTGGAGGGACCGCCCTGAACACTGTAGAGGGGTACGATACTGCAGCGATGTATCGAACGTCCCCAATTGAATCGGCTCTCGGAAGTGAAAATCTACATCGTTAGAGATTAACTCTCCAATTCGGCAAATCGATACCCGATACCCCATTGGGTGAGAATATATTTTGGAGAACCGGGATTCTGTTCGATCTTACCCCGCAAGCGGTTTATGTGAGAATTCACGGTGTGTTCAAAAACATCTGCATTGTAATCCCACAGCAAATCCAGGAGCAAACGCCTGGAGAATACCATCCCGGGATTTGACGCCAGAAGGTGAAGAAGATCATATTCTTTGGCAGTGAGATCTATCGGAACACCTTTTACCGTCACCCGGCGATACTTTGAATCTATCACGAGACCGTCTATCTCTATCCGCCGGTGCCCAGTCTTTCCATAGGCTTTCTGTTTTGCACGCCTGTAGATTTGCAGCTTCGCCTTAACCCTGGCAGAGAGCTCGCGAATACAAAAAGGCGTAGTGATGAAATCGTCGCAACCTGCCTCAAACGCCTGGATGGCTGCCTCTTCACCTCTACGAGCGCTCAGCATGATGATCGGCGTATGTTGATCAGATATACGAATCTGGCGGCAGATCTCAATGCCGGGAAGGCTATTATGCATCCAACCCAGGATCACCAGATCATATCCCGAGTCGAAATAGCGTTCTAGCGCCTCCACCCCGCTCCGGAGCACATGAACCTCGAATCCCTCCATTTCAAGCTGCGTCTTGATGACCCTGAGGGTTGAAGGGTCATCTTCTATTATGAGGATCTTTTCCGTCCTCTTCATTCACCACCGCCGGTTTTGTGGTTAGCCGCTATATCGTTAACTGTAATTATATCAAGAAACAGCGTGAGATTTCAACATTGTTTTTCATCCTACCCGGGGATTCCACTCACAACGCTATAAAGTACAAAGAGAAACCCGGCCGCCAAGCCTTCGAAAAACTCAACAACCGGGATTTTTCAACAACCCTATTTGCTCAAAAGAGATATGTACTATCTGATCAAGATCATCTTCTTGGTTGCCCTGAAATGAGGTGTTACCATCCTGTAAAAGTAGACGCCACTGGCCACTTTTGAGCCCCGCTCGTTCCTGCCGTCCCACGGCACCCGGTAGATTCCCGGCTCCCTGATCCCGTCGACAAGGATTCTTACCAATTGCCCGGACACGTTGTACAGGCGTAAGCTCACATGAACCTTCTCCCTGAGTGAGAAATCGACCGTTGTCGTCGGATTGAACGGATTCGGATAGTTCTGAGCCAAGGCATTACGGTAACGGGGGATTTCAGCGGCGTCCATCGGGATGATAACGATATCCTGGAGCCATTGGATGATTTCTGCCAGGTGGTCGGTGCGATCGGGGATACCTTCGGGTCTATCGTCTCTGATGCGGTGGAAGCTGAATCCCGAGAGGACAACAGCCGCCCGATGACCCAGGGAATTCGTCGTTTCCTGTGCGACAACGGCCCCGGAGGTTTCCACACTGTCGCTACAGTAAGCCGCCTCGAGTCTCGAACTACCAGTCGGTTCTATTACATCGAAGCCTGCACTCGGCTCACCACCGGCATAAGCAAATATCGTATCCCGGCCGGCGGGTGGTTGATCGAAGATCGATCCCGGCTCTCCGATTACGCGGGGGGAGTAATCGAAACCAGCCGCCAGATGATCACCATCCACCAGATTGTGATTCATGAAATGGTCCCTGAAAGACTGGGCGGAACCGCCGGGGAGCCCCTCC
Organism: bacterium; assembly: GCA_020350885.1. GTDB lineage: Bacteria > Krumholzibacteriota > Krumholzibacteriia > Krumholzibacteriales > Krumholzibacteriaceae. Next base: position 3,585,407 of record CP070727.1, read on the forward strand.
CACTCCTCCACAACGTTGTTCCCCGAAATGTAGACACCGGCTCCATCCGGATGCGTATGATATTCGAGAAACGTATACAGCATCGAGAAGTCGTCGGCCTTCTCCGGTTCACCTGTCCCGTCACCGAGCAGCCCGGCCTCGAGGTCACCGGTGCACCAGATGATCGTCCGGTAACAGGGAATGAGCTGCGCAAACACGTCCTTGACCCCGCTGCCGCCCAGGCTGTTCGATGCGCAGGAGGAAGGGCTGCGCACATCGTACCGGTCGACCAGCTCATCGATAAAAAGCATCTCGAACGCCGTCTCGAAGAGCAACCGGACCTCTTCGCTGCCGGAGTCGTCGACAAAGAGGATATCCCCTCCATTTAAATATCCGCCGCCGGGCAGTATCTGAAACTCCATCGGATTCCGGGTGACCTGCTCGAGACCGCTCATACCCGTGAATTCACTCCAGTACGAATCGAAACCCATATCGTTCCTGGCATGGAAGAAAAACAGCACCGTATCCCCCATCTCGAATAGATTGTCATTTAAATCGATGCAGAATCTATCCGGTACAGCCCCCACGCGCCCGGGTTCAGTGAACACCGTATCCATCCGTATATGGTACCACTTCGTATCCTCAATGATGGTCGAGTCAACTACCGGCCAGCGGAAGGAATCCTCCGTGAGTGCTTCCCCGTACTTATCCGGCTGATACGGAGGCTTGATGGCTACGTTGCAATAGACTGCCGGACCGCCGACTAACGTATCCTCGGCGATGCCAAACAAGTCGTCGACCACCGTCACACATGCCGAGTCACCCGGCTGTATATCGGGATCGGAGGCTGAGTGAAGATCCATTGCAATATCGACCCTCCCCGTCCCGTATATTGTTCCATCTTCACAGAATGTGTCGTTGAACAGGTTCAATTGCAATTGTGGAATATCACCCAGGACGAACATCGGACCTCCGGTTCTGCACGTAATCGTTGCTGTACCGCTTCCGCTGACCCATTTCGCCACGAGATAGTAAAGTACGCATCCAGGATCAGGCGGGACAGTGATCATCTCGTCGATACCGGTACCGGCTTGGGTTGAACTGTATGCAATCTGAGGTTCCCCATTCGAAGTGCTACCGATATGGTAGAGATAAAGATCGTAATCCGCACTTTCGGGAACATCGAGGTAGATTATCTTCCGCAGGGGCATGAACTGCCCGGGATTAATACAGACTTTTGATGCCCAGCACTTACGGTCGAAGGGATCGGAACCGAATGTTACCTGAAGGGTGGTTTCGGGAGGAAACGAGACATAGTTTTTTACGGCTTCGACTGCGGCGTCGGCATTGACCTTACCGAAACCCTCTACGAGATCTTTACCGCCGCGATTCAGTGCCGGATTATTCCCACAGGACTCCTCACCATTCATGTTGGTCTCTGTTGCGGTCATCAGGATAAGCATCTTCACCTGAAATGCTTCATATTCTGAATACGACCATGTTAAACCCTCGAACGTCTGCTGGGCATCAATGACCAGTGCCGCAATTCCGGCTACATGCGGGGCGGCCATAGAGGTCCCGTGCATATTGCTATAATCATTCGCACTGCGATCAGTGAAACCGGTTGTGTGGCCATCATTCACATTGGTATCATCCGATGTTATTTCCGAACCGACGTTGCTATTCCAGGAATGCGACCCCCCAGGGGCGACGATATCCGGCTTGCCGGAAGCGGTCGGGCCGTTCGAACTGTAGTCGGTCATTGCCCCGAAGTCGTTGATTGCACCGACCGTAATCGCTTTTTCCGCCAGGCCTGGATCGGAGATCTTGAATGTGGGGTAATCGTTACCGGCTGAAATTACAACCACGGTGCCATTTGAGACGACGGTGTTTACAGCGGTTCTCAGTGTCGTATTCGTCGCTCCGTCATTCAAATTGACGCTGGCATTTACTACCTTGATATTATATTGAGAATTAATTGCAGCGAGCGAGTCGAAAGCAGCTGTCCATTCGCTCGCCACGCCGGTATTGTCCTGTTTCAATATCTTAAATCCCCCCAGATTGCACCCCGGCGCCATTCCCCGGAACAGATTGAATCCATCACCTACCGATGTATAGGGATACTGGACGAGCATGGAATAGGGCGCGTTACCGAGGCCCGATTGGTTACCTGCTCGGGCCTTGTAGATGTCCGTTGCCGAAATCGTCCAGATATGCATTAAAGGCGGTGTAGTGCTTGTGTATCCACCGAACCAGGTACCATTGGATGTCGCAAGGTTGATCTGTCCCGTTCCGCTGCCCTGCCAATACAGATTTAGTATCAAATCACCGGATCCCACGACCGGTACCTTGATCATGTCTGCATATCCATCCGGACTTGTTGCGGGCAGCTTGCCCGTCATCGTAGTTATAAGATACGTAATCGGTCCACTTCCAATAGCGGCGCCGGTTCCGGCAGCGATTCCTGTGACGTGTGTTCCGTGGCCGTGGCGGTCGGTAATACTCCCTTCAAGTTCTGTGGTGAAATCATGCCAGAAGATCACACGCCCTCCCAACAGGTCGGTATGTGATGCATCGATGCCGGTATCAAAGATAGCTATTACGATACTCGAAGCACCATCGATACCATACCCGTTCGTTGGATCCCACACCAGGGTGCGGACCCGCACATGGCGGGCCGAATCATCCAGCGTGCCGCTGCCCAGGGCATCTCTCTCTATAATGCAGAGCCGGTCGTCGAGTGCACCGGCAAGTCCGACTATGCGATCCGCCGGTATGACACCCGAGAAACCGTACGTCGCATGCCGATACCGGTGCCGGAGCACTCCGTCCATCTGTCTGAAGAGACCGAGTTCCCTCTCTGTAGGAGGTGTGTACAACATCACGATAATATGGATCGGCCGATCAGGCTGTCCAACAGCCGCTGCCTGCATAACCTCCGCTTCGAGGGCGTCATCGATGCCGTTGAAATCCATATCACGGTCATCAGGATGAATTATTTCAGGGACTACCGCATAAGAAGGAGCCGGCAAAGCGATTGCGAGGACGACAAAGACTACCGCCACGCCTATCAAGCGCCTACGACAAACCATAGGTTTTCACCCCCGTGTGAGTGATGATCCAGGATACTGGAAAATTTTTTTGAATATTCTATTTCCGCTCTTAGCTATATTTAGCTATATATATCATATATCCTGAGAATTGTCAATATGTTAGGCTACGGCACCGTTTCCTTGCGTTTCCTTCCGTAAAAACGTTGTTCCGTTTAAATGAAAGGTTTCAGCCGTCGATATCCACGGAAACGAGAGCCCGTATGCGCTGCTGACACCCGACGGTATTACGGGAGACGAAACACCCGGCGCATCGCACGCTTACTTCTTGAAACAGAACTTCCCGAATCCGTTCAATCCGACGACGTGCATTACCTTCGCCCTCCGGGAACCCGCTCATGTCGCTCTGCGGATATACGATGTTTCGGGGCGTCTCGTACGTGTACTCGTCGACGAGGAGAGAGAGGCGAGGGTCTACGAGGAGGTCTGGGACGGAGTAGACGGGAGCGGACGCGCTGCAGCGAGCGGCATCTACTTCTACCGAATCGAGGCGGGAGCTTTCGTAGATACGAAGAAGATGGTGCTCCTGAGATAAATCGCCTCAGGGGGAAGGCAGTTAATACAAGTAGTGGTGGGAGCTACAGGATTACCCTCCCTTTCGGTAAATTATTCCATTCCAACTAACCGATTAATTCTCTCCTAATTGACTCCGTTTTTCGGATCGTAATATTCGTTTCATTCCACCTGTTCGGAATGGGCGATTGACTAAAAATTGACTAAAAATTTACGGGATAGAATAGCCATGCAGATAACACACAAGGGTCAACCAAAGATTAATAGCCTTACTGGGTGTCAACGGGCGGGTATTGATAGGGCCTTTGTCTGTTCGGCGCTATCCCTCCCGCCCTTGACGCCCACTAGGTTAAACAAATGGAACAGACAAACAGTAAATGTTCTGAAACGAAATGCGAGCATTTTAAATACTGCCGGGATAATAGGCTAAGATGCAATTGGGCCAAGAAAAAGTATAATTGTATAAAATGCTCACTGCTAAACCGATGTATTGAATTAGCTAAGGCATATTCAAGGAAGGACGGGCCGGAGGCATCAATCAAGGCCATGTGCCTGCTCGCCTATCGAGAAGTAACAAGGGGCGAAATCCAGCAATATATAGAGAAGGGGGGGCTGTATGGAGACATAAGCGATTTCTGGCCTAGTTACTACCTGCCGGTATTGGTTCCCAAGCACATAGATCATAACGAGATTAAGTTTAAAAATATACACGTTGATGCCAATACCTATTTATGCCACCTATCA
>CP070727.1:3589852-3613143 GCA_020350885.1 bacterium
AGCTCCCGCACGTTGCCCGGCCATTCGTAGTGCACGATCCGGGAGAGGGCTTCGTCCGAGTACGCCAGCACCTTCCGATGCATCTCGTTACAGAAGAGGCGCAGGTAGTGGTTGGCGATTAGCTTGATATCCTCCATACGTTCCCGCAGCGGTGGTATGGTAATAGGAAAGTCATTGATGCGGTAGTAGAAGTCCTCGAGCATCTTGCCGTCCCTGCATAGAGAGAGGAGATCGACCTTCGAGGCGAAGATGAGCCGGACATCCACTTCGAACATCTCGTTGCTGCCCACCGGGCGAACCTTCTTCGTATCGAGGAACTGAAGCAGCTTGCCCTGCATCGGGAGTGATGTCTTTCCGATCTCATCGAGAAAGATCGTACCGCCGTCGGCCTCGGCGAGTAGCCCCTTCTTATCCACCACCGCCCCGGTAAAGGCACCTTTGACATGGCCAAAGAGCTCACTTTCCAGAATCGTCTCGGGCAGGGCGGCGCAATTGACATGGATGTAACTCTTCCCCTTGCGTGGGCTCAGGTTATGTATCGCTTGTGCTATCAGCCCCTTGCCGGTCCCGGTCTCCCCCATCAGTAACACCGTTGAATCCGATGCCGCCACGCGCTCGGCGAGGGTCAGAACCCTCAGCATCCGCTCATTGAGTGTGAGGACCCGCTCGAACCCGTCACCCCCGTTCTTGCTTTCGGCACGGGAAGGTTTTATGCAATCGAGGACACCCCCGATGAGAAATCCGATGAAACCGGCGTAGGTGGCAACAACATCGAGGCTCGAACCGAGGCGAGGTGCACCCCCGCCGTTGCCGTCCGCCTGGAAGAAGAGAAGACCGAACGGTTCGCATCCCTTGCACAGCGGATGGAAATAGACAGGGGCGTCCGATTCGGGAAGCAGATTCCGAATAGCTGTCGAACGCCTGTCATGTGCAGTGTCGGTGATGAAGAGGTTCTTGGCGGAATCACCGTTTCCCCGAGTAAGAAACCACTCACTCAGCTGCCGGGTCGTTTCGTTAGAGATTCCCCGCTTGGCGAGGATGGTTATCTCCCCCCCGTTGCCGTTGGTAGGATATATCGATACAAATCCGTGGCCGACGGTAAGCCTCCGCATGAGCTCACCGAGTATGTAATCGAGGTAGGTGCGTAGCTGGGGATTCTTGCGCATCTGCTGGAGCTTGCCGTGCTGGATCCTGAACGGGACGGCCACTCGTGGTAGCGAATCCGCCACCTCCGACTCTATCCGCCTCCGCAAACGCCGTATACGCCTTGTCAGGTTCCGGTCCCGGAGATCCTCAGCTATGCGCTGGGCTTCATACATATGCAAGAGACAGTCGTCTCTATTTCCAAGTTCCCGCTCGATCCTCGCCAGCAGGAAGTGACACTGCGCGAGATCGCTGAATTCCTCGTTCCGTTCGAAGTAGAACAGGCTCTCGCTCATGCACTTGCGTGCCTTCACCATCGCCCTTCGCTCCCGCTGCCGTACGGACTGCTCGCACAGCAGAAAGGCCGAGCGATGCGCCTCGTACATGTTGTTGACATCCCTGAAGGTGATGATGCTGGCGTCGATATACTCCTTTGCCTTGTTGTAATCCTTGAGCTGTGCATACGCAAGTCCGATAGCCCTCTTGATGAAACCGATCTCGTGGCGCTCACCGCACTTTTCGGCAATCCCAAGAGCGCGCGTGCCCATTGAGAGTGCATCCTTGGACTTCCGCAGCATCATCTGAATCTCGGTGATGCGCCGAAGCACCTCTGCTACGATATCGCCTTCGGGGGATATCTTTTTCGCCTGTGAAAGGGCCGCTGCATAGTTCTCCATGGCACCGGCGAGATCCCCCTTTGCAGCGATCAAATCACCGAGGAACTCGTCGCTCAATGCAATCTCCCTGCCGTAGTTCCGGCGCTCGGCCAGAACCCGTGCCTCGAGAAGATGCTTCTCGGCCGCTGCGAGGTTCATCAGCTTCGTTTCGGTAACACCGAGCATCAGGGTGGCGCGTGTGTACTTGAAATCGTCCCCGATCTGGCGGGCCATCTTCCGTGCGGAAACGAATGCATTCTCCGCAGCGGGAAAGTCCCGTCTTTTGAGATGGACGACACCGAGGTTTTGGATGATACGAACCCGATGCTGCGTGAGTCCCAGATCCTTGGATATCTCGAGCGACTTGTTCAGGAAGTCGATCGCCCGACCCCAGCGGCAGGCGTTCTTGTGCAAGAGCGCGAGGTTGTTGAGAACGTACGATACACCGACCGAGTCGTCGATCCTCCGGTACGAAGACAACGCATCGAGATAGTACTGCTCGGCCTCCTCGTTCCGGCCGAGCCGGAGATAGCAGTTCGCTATGAGAAGCTGTGTATGTGCGACCTCGCGATGTTCGTCACTCGCACGGAGCAGACGGTAAGCCGCACATGCCTGGCGGAGTGCCCGTTCGATCTCGCCGCGATCCCACAGGATGATACCCCTGCGGCAGAGGATAGAACCCTTGCCGAGTGTATCATCCTCATCACAATGCGACTGGGCGCTCTGCAGAAATGTCATGGCCTCGCGGAGCAATCCCTTTTTCCGGTAGCAGTCGCTGATCTTTCTGTAGATACGAACGAGATCTGCGGGATTACTATGCGTGGCGTGTATCTTGTGCAGAGCCTTATCGAAATACTCGAGAGCCACCGAGTAGTTCTCGGTGGCCAGGTGCATATCGCCGAGCTCCTCATGGGAGCTTAGATTCCTGTATTTGCGACTCTGACGTTTCCGGTTATGTTGATGTTCGTCTCTACCTTGCGGGCGGTCCGGCATCGGTTACTCCTATTGGTATGGGGCTGGCTGGTATCCTATGGGCGCCCGTAAGTCGATATAGAATTTTTTAGATCTTCATCCGGGTCGTCCCCGGGCAACCCCGAGGTGATCCGGTTGTCAGCTCTCTTGTCTTTGTCGGTATCGTTGTCTCTCCCATTTGCAGCATCATCCGCGTCTCCACGAAGCCCCACCCCGCCGCCAGAATCGATCGGCTGTATCCCTGTAGGAGAGAAGAGGCCGAATACACTTGGTGCCATGTATTTATACATAAACACCATGAATGATTCTAACGAGTGAATCCTCGACGAAGGAGAAGCGGGCGATGGAGAGGAAGCAATGAGTGAGAAGACGACCACTATCGTGACAATAGTAGCAAGGCGTTTCATGCTACCATCTCCTTCCTGTGAAGCCCTCCCTGGCTTCACGAACACCCCTCAAACCCATAACACCCGACATAAGAAAATTAATAATGTCCGGTAGGCAAGTCAAATGAATCCACGCAAAAATATATATAAAATCGGAGGTTAACCGATTTGTCTTATTTTTTACAAAATAGGTGTTTCTACCTATCAACTATAAAGGAATAAAACAGATTAATCAGTTTCCAGGGTATTTCCCTTCCTGAATTCGATATCGTACTTCTCCAATTTCTTGTATAGATTGCTCCGCTGCATGCCGAGCTGCCGGGCTGTCCTCGAGACGTTTCCGTTGTTCTCCTGGAGCTTTTTGACGAGGAACTCCTTTTCAGTGAAATCCTTGAACTCCTGATAGGTCCTGAGGCTGAACGGATCCTTGAGTATATCCCCTTCCCGTGTCAGCGTGAGCTGCGGCAGGTCATCCTCTGTGATCGTATCCCCGCTCGTGAGGATGCAAAGCCGTTCGATTAGATTCATGAGCTCCCGTACATTCCCCGGCCATGAATAATCCATCAGAATATCGAGCGCCCGGCGGGAAAACTTTTTTGGGGCCGTCCCCAGCTCGACGGCCGCCTCGTTCAGAAAGTACTCGGCCAGGATAGCGATATCCGACCGGCGCTCCCTGAGCGGAGGAATATGTATCGGTACGACATTCAACCGATAGTAGAGATCCTCACGGAACTTGTTCTCCGCCGCCTCCCCGAGCAGATCCTTGTTGGTGGCTGCAATGACCCGAACATCAACCTTCTTCGTTTCGGTACCGCCCACGCGCTCGAAGACCGATTCCTGCAGCACCCGTAACACCTTCGCCTGGGCCGAGAGACTCATATCCCCCACTTCATCGAGAAAGAGCGTACCCCCGTCTGCGAGCTCGAACTTGCCGATCCGTTGGGAGATGGCGCCGGTGAACGAACCCTTCTCGTGACCGAAGAGCTCGCTCTCGATGAGTTCCTCGGGTATCGCCGCACAGTTGACCTCGATAAAGGGCTCGGCGGAGCGCTTACTGAGCTCGTGCAGCTTTCGCGCAACGAGCTCCTTGCCGGTACCGTTCTCTCCCATGATGAGTACTCTCGCATTCGTGGGGGCCACGCGCTCGATCGTCTCCATGATCGTCAGGATCTCGTGATGCTCGCCGATGATTTGGGTCTTTACACCGGCTCGCTCCTTGAGCTGAACGTTTTGACGGGCAAGGTCCCCCTGGGTAATACCGTTTCGCACCGTCAGCAGCAGCCGCTCGAGGTCGATCGGTTTCTCGATGAAGTCGAATGCGCCCAGCTTCGTAGCCTCGACAGCGGTAGCGATATTTCCGTGACCGGAGATGATCACGACCGGCAGATCCGGCTGCATCTCCTTGAGCCTCCCCAGCACCTCGAGCCCGTCCATCCCCGGCATCTTGATATCGAGAAGCACTATATCGATCCGCTCTCCCCCGACGAGCTCGAGCGCGGTAGCTCCGTCTGCCGCGCAGAACGTCTTGTAACTTTCATACGATAGCAATTTCTCGAGCGAGCTTCGTACGCCTTTCTCATCGTCAACGATCAATACCCGCCTACTCATGCAAACGTTACCCCCTCGGCATCCGGTTGTAGTATCGATCTCTACGCTCTGATACAAACGACCGTCGTGCCGTCGATGGTGCTGATGCGGCCGCCTTGGCGGTCCTTTCTCCTTCGTCTATTGTAGGAGCTTTGCCCTCCGACGACAAGAGAGAAAGCCAAATGCACTCCAGACCGGTCCGGCGGTTTGATTTTTCGTTGGGAGGTACCTGGTGCATTTCGTATCATTTCCAGAAGGAGAAGGATGTAACAATGAAGAAACGCAACATCAAAGCGCTTTCGATCACCGAGCTCGCCTCGGCGATCACCGGGCTCGATGAGCAGCGCCACCGATCGGATCAGATCCTACAGTGGCTGTACCAGAAAGGCGTGACACGTTTCGACCGGATGACCAATCTGTCGCTCGAGCTGCGAAGGCTCCTCGACAAACGGTTTGTTATCTCCTCCCTCGAGCAGATCGAGGAAACGCACTCGAACCGGGATCAGAGCGCGAAGTACCTGCTCAGAAGTGAAGCCGGCACCCTCATCGAGACCGTGCTCATGGAAAGCCGCGGTTACCAGACGATCTGCATCTCGAGCCAGGTCGGATGCCCGCTCCGCTGCTCCTTCTGCCGCACGGGAACCGGAGGATTCGAACGTAACCTGCGGAGCGATGAGATACTGAACCAGGTACTCCACCTCAAGATGAACCGCATAGAGCCGCGCCACCGATTCAATATCGTATTCATGGGAATGGGCGAACCGCTTCTCAACCTCGAGAACGTTACCAAGGCGCTCGAGATACTGAACTCCCAGCACGCATTCGCACTTGCCCAGAAGCGTATCACGCTGAGCACGATCGGTTTTCCCGATATCATCGAACGCCTCACCGCTTCCCCCCTCAAGTTCGGCCTTGCCATTTCCCTGAATGCTACTACCGATCGTTCGAGACGCAAGCTCATGCCACAGGCGGCCGGCATCGGCGAGACCCTGCAAGCCGCAGAATCCTTTGCGAGAAACCGGAGGATGCGGGCAACCCTCGAATACGTGCTGCTGTCCGGTGTCAATGATCGTCCGGAAGACGCCCGCAGGCTCGCCGACATGACACATGGAAGACCATTTAAAATAAATTTGATACCGTTCAATGAATGGGATGGGGCACCGTTCAAGAGACCCACGGAAGCCCGCATCGACCGGTTCGTCAAGATACTCCTTCCCCGTGCTCCCGCCGTCACGGTACGGAGAAGCCAGGGAACCGATATCGATGCCGCATGCGGGCAGCTACGCATGAGAAGAGAACGGTGCCGTGATTGATTGAAGATGCGCCTCGCAGCGAATCCCGGACACGCACAAACGGACCTTTCAACAACCCTCAAGAAATGACAAGCCGCTGCTTTACACTCATCTCAACAATACAACTTTCCTCGTAATCTGTTCTGCGCCGTCGATCGTCAGCTTGCAGAAGTACACGCCGCTCGAAACAATTTTATCCGAATCGTTGCGTCCGTTCCAAGTCCTTCTATACATGCCGGCACGGCAATAATCATCCATCAACGTTCGGATACATGTACCCGCACTGTCATATACGCGTAACTGAATTACGCCGTCTCTGGGCAGGTGAAATTCCAGCACGATGGTCGCATTGAAGGGATTGGGATAGGGATCCTCCATGGTAAAGACGGTTGGCACAGCGCCGCTCCCTTCATTATCTCTACCGCATAGTCGTCCCTTAAAATAAAAGATATAGTATCTATTCCTCGAGGAATCTTCAGCAGGTAGGTTGAAAGCAAGTTCGAGATTCACCCCCGAACCCAGAGAGTATTGTTCAACCGATGAATTGCACGAAATCCCCGATACCGACACCTGTTTATCGCGTGCATCATGGTCCGTTGCCGGATCATCCTGCAGGTAGGACGATATATATGAAACGACGGAACCGTTCCCGACAAGAACGGGCTCATTCTCGAGAACCGCCACTTGGTAGCTCTCCGGTGCATCTATTGCAAGGAGTTGCGGTGAATGAATTATGAGGTTCGTCCGCTCACCTCCTTCGATTGAAAGGGTGACCAGTCCGTTGTGCAAGAGCGGCTTGACCGGAAGCAACCAATAGATATGCGTTAGCTCACCTGCTTGCATGCGTTCCATACCGGGAAAGGGATATTGCCTGTCATCCCCATCCAGGCCGCTTAATCCAAGAACGGGAACGTCGCCTCCTTTCGGATCGGGCAGCTCTTCAACGATCGTGAAGGCACGTGAATACGTGTAGTCGTGATTACCTTCGATGTTCCATGCGAGCACCTGGATGTTGTATGTACGGTTCTCATAATCCTCGCTTATTCCTTCCACGTTCCATTGTATCGAATTGCTCGCAAGATCGGGCTTGTCGAATCTCAGCAGGCTCCCCAATGACCGTGTCAGAGTGCCGTCTTCGACGAGCTTTATGTCTATTCTTGTGGGACAGCCGGTGCAGGACCATTGTATGGTTGCCTGTTGGCCGAACTCGTACAAGTCCGCGTTCGGATCGAGCTGCGTTGAGACGGCCACATCCGCATCGCAGCCCCGGCTCTTCTCGAATATCTGGAGATGGTAGTATTCGAGCGAATCGCTCACCTGATCGAAGAAGTAGAGGTTTCTCCCGTAGCTGGCGACGGTGCCGTTTTTGAAATTACCTATCTCCATATCGCCGAGAGCATAGACGGGGGTGGAATCGGGGGAGAACAGATCGAAGACATACACCGCACTGTACGGATTGCTCGTGCTCCGACGAAGAGCGGCATATACGTATTGACCGTCAAACGCATATGACCGTTCATAGGTTAATGTATATCCGCCGGCGATCGGATCATCACACCAGAATTTCGACCACGGAGATTCGAATATCTTGAAAGGTACGGGATTAGCCGGATCTGATGTGTCAAACACGGCAAATGTCGAATCGTCGGTTTTGCCGACCGAGTAATAGCCTGTCGGGTTCCCCCTGAGAGGAACGGCGAGCAGCGGATTTATCCGTCCCACCAGATCCGTTTCGGGGTAGAGGCAGAGTGGGGGATCGTGATCCGTGCAGATCACATCGAAATACACCGTTTTCGCTATTTCATCTACCATCGGTTTTACTATCTCAGATTTGCTTACGTTCCAATTTGTCGTGAACTCCAGATACAGATATTCGCCGACCCGTTCCACCGCCATACACTGCATGCCCTGAGACGTGCCAATGCCGGTATACGTACCCCATACTTCCGGATCGTACGGATTCGAATAGTTGATCGCAACCACGCCTTCGGTGCTTCCGAGGAAGGCGGTCCTGCCCATGACCGCCACACTCGTACAGTGGCTGTTCGGATCGCTGAGAAATCCGGTCTTCTCCGAAAGAGAGGTCAAGGCATTATCGTTTCTATCGATTACGATGAAGTAGTTGTGGCCCGTGACGAGAAGATTTGTATATGCATCCAGGGCAATGTCCTTTATTCGCGGGTCGAAGGTGATCTTCGGCAGCCAGGAGAAGTCCCTCGAGCCGACCTCGAACGGATTGTATGAATCCGAAACATCGATCTTCTTGAGCTTGACGTCCGCTGCGATGTAGAGAGTCCCATTCTCGACGAGCATGGTTGAAGGGTAGTCGTGGATATCGGGAAATGCGAGTGTGGATATTCGTGTGAGGCCGAGTGATATCTCGTCCGTGTACTGAAGGGTGTCGGTGTTATTCGAGATGATCCGGTAGTGGTACTCGTGTCCGGCCGCCGTGGTAGAGTCGATGTAGATGGTATCATTGAAATCCCTGAATCCGATCGTGCTGTATTCCTCGTCCGAGTCGGTCCTGCGCAGGATCGTGTACGTTTGCATGGTGTCGGCGAATGCGTTCCAGCAGAGCCTGTTGAATTCGCTTGACCGGGGCTCCCGCTCCCCGTCGTGCAGGCCGTCGTAGCTGCTTCCGAGCGAGCTGCCGCAGAACACCGCCTTGATATCCGACCACTGGCCCGTGATGTGCTGTAAAGGCCCAGGACTGTAATTATGAATTGTATCTGTGAAAACCCAGGTTCCGTAGATTTGATGTGAACTCATTCCCGTGTAAGTCAACTCGTAGAAATCTCCATGCTTTGGATCCATTATTTCGATTAGATTTGTGTTAGTACTTGCCGAGCTAATCACGACGACGTGCCCAATAATTTCATTATTCTCCTCGCGTTCGAAGGCTGCAATCGGTGTTCCGTACTGTGTAAATCTCTCTATTTCGGATATTGATATGGGATCATCCTGCGTTCTGCGGCCGAAGTCAAACGACCAATCTTGATGAATGTGATATAGTTTTTGGAAATCATCAGGATGATAATCGTCGCATGGAGTTGGTTCACAGCAGCACCAACATAAGCTGGTTTCAGACAAATATTGTGGTTTCAATCGACAGACGTTCGTTACAATACCGCATTGAGAGAAGTTGACACCGTAATAGAGACATACGCACCGTATCGCCGCCGCCCAACACCAATTACAATCTTCCTTGGCTTTTACGGCTTGCAGATTAACGGCGAAAAGAATCCCGGGCAAAAACAAGAGTATTATGAATATGCTTGATAGCCGCTTGAAGGTTGTCATCATATCCCCCTCCACATATTCGCGGTGATTCGGGAGATGTGGCATGCGGCTTCGATTAGTGGTGTGCGGCGCGCTCCCGTATCTTCTCCATCACGTACCACAACGGGAGCAGGGGAAAGTTACCGTACTCATCCGCTGGAACGCCAAGGAATTCATTCGTCTCGAAGTATGGTTGAAAGTATTTCGTCCCTTCTTTCTGAATCATAATCAAATAAGGTTCCGGATGATGGGCTACGTATGCAACCTCAAACCCCTCATCCGATGGAAACCGCTCACGTGCGGTAAGAATAGGCGTTGGATTGCCGCCAATGCTACACATTGCCCATTTTCCGTCTATTTCTCTCAACGCTACCCTTATCCGCGGCTTACCATCGACATACACCGGGAAATTCCAGGTGACGAATCGCAGTGCTTCTTCGAATGATGTTGTATCGTCCATTGTGGCAATCATACCTGTATCCAATATGTATTTTGGATATGGTTTTCCCACAGTTATTGTGTTGAGTGAATCGGAGGGTTTTAACCAAAGATTGTTAATAAGCTTCTCCCTCGAATGCCTTGAATAAAAGGCCTCAGCCTCCTGCAGGGCGATCTCCGCCAGGCCGGGCGGCACCTTCATCTCGATACCCGTGCACAAGGTCGTGCAGGTAAGTACTATCCCGAGGCACACCAGGAATCCGAACGATGATCTCGCTGCGATCACGATACACCTCCGTCGCTCAGTCGTTGCGTTTCAATGTGTGAATGAAGCCGACTATCCCCTCTATTTTTATAATGCTTTTTGTATATCATGTCAACTCCGCCTCGAATCTTTGTGTATTGTTTTGCTCTTTGAGATAGCCGCATAACTGTTCTACCAATGGTATTCGTCGAGCTCCCGTAACTTCTCCATCACATACCACAGCGGGAGCATGGGGAAGTTTCCGTCCTCGTCCGCTGGAACGCCGAGGGATTCTTTCATCTCGAAGTATGGTTGAAAGTATTTCGTTCCGCCTATCTGGATCATGATTAATAGTGGACCACAGTATGGGTATACGTATGCAACCTCAAACCCCTCATTAGATGGAAACCGTTCACGTGCATCAAGAATGGGTGTTGGATTGCTGCCAATTCTACACATCGCCCATGTCCCATTTGTTTCTCTCAGTGCTACTCTTATCCGCGGCTTGCCATCTACATACACCGGGAAATTCCATGTGACGAATTGCAGTGCTTCTTCGAACATGGCTGTATCATCCATAGTGACAATCATGTCTGTATCAAGTACGTATGATGGGTATGGCTCGCCCACGGTTATTGTGTTGAGTGAGTCGGACGGTTTGAGATAATTTACACTTATGAGTTCTTCCCTTGATTCCCTGGCATAAAGGGATATTGCCTCCTGCAGGGCGATCTCCGCCAGGCCGGGCGGTACCTTCATCTCGATGCACGGACCCCGAGCGGTGCACGATACGAGTATACCGGCGAGAAGCAATGATACATGTAATGCCTTTTTAGGATGCATTATTTAACCTTGTGTAGCGCTTCATTGAACGGGTGATTACTGGTTTGGACCGGAAACAACGGTTCAGCCACTCTAGACAACATACATCCGGTTGGACTCCACAATTTTTTGTGGGTTAGTTTGGAATTGCAAATCCCAGACTAGCGCCACATGAGTGATTCTTCACACTCACCAAAAAAAGGAGTCCAGCTATGAGTAAGTATACGTGAGTTAGCCTTGATGTGCACGTAGATACTATCACCATCGCCGCATGGGAATCCTGCGGGCTTCATCTAGGCAATATTGAGAGCAGCGTCACGATTGCCACCAGCCGGATCCATATCATCTCACAAGCATCATCTTGCCGGTTACGCTCCCTCGCGGCGTGCAGACCCGGCAAAGATAGAGGCCGCTCGTGGTGGCGCGGCCGCGCCCGTCCCGGCCGTCCCAGGTGAGCGTCAATCCCCCGCCGTCCATCGGTCCTCGGTATAGCCGCCTCACAAGCGAACCGTCGGCCCGATACACTGCGACATCGACATCGTGTGCTGTGGTGAGGACGCTACCATGGAGATCCACCCGTATGGTTGTGAATGGATTGAACGGATTGGGATAGTTCGTAACAGAGATCAAGCGTCTCAAAGACGGAAGATCCTTGTCCGCAAGCGAGGTAACCTCCCCCGTGACAAATGATACGATGAACTCCTCCAGGCCGGCCACTTGATCAGGCAGGGGAAGGGATTCGTTTTCGATCGTACCGCAGTAACAGGCCGCCTCCGAGCCGAAGAGGAACCGGAAGTCCTCGGCGAAGATCTCATGCGGATCATCCATATGACGCCCGTACTCGACGTACTGCGGTTCGTCGTCGATACCCCTCAGGTGCAGATACCGGCTCCAGCGCGCTTCATCCCCGTCGGGCAGATACCGATACTGGAATGCATGCCCAAACTCATGCGTTACGATACGAGAACCGGTGAAGAAGTCGATCTCATAGACGCCGGGCGAGAGAAAGATCCTGGCTCCACAGGTCGTGCTCGAGACGAAACTGTATCGAGGGTATGGGAGAATATAGATCTCGATCTTAATGTCCATGGGGGTGTAACCAACCTCGATCTCAGCGAGGCTTTGGAGCACGAGCTCCGCTTTCATCGGATGGAATGAGCCGTCCCCGCCGTTTGCGATTGCCGGATCGCTCGTATCCTCGATGAGCAGATACCGTATCCCGTCATCGAGGATCAATTGAAGACGCCCTGCCTCATCACGCCTGGTCATCTCTTCGAGTATCGTCTCAGGCCTGTAGAGCCTTATATCAACACCGTTTTCGAGGGCGTGATGCTCGAATTTTTCCCCGGCCGATACAGAGAGGGAGGAGGCGATAATGAGCGGTAGGAAGACAAGGAGAATGCTATGT
Organism: bacterium; assembly: GCA_020350885.1. Lineage (GTDB taxonomy): Bacteria > Krumholzibacteriota > Krumholzibacteriia > Krumholzibacteriales > Krumholzibacteriaceae. The sequence continues at coordinate 3,602,080 of CP070727.1, forward strand.
AACCTTTTAGATATCATTGTATTAGCTATTGCGCTCCTTGTTCGCTATCGATGAGGTATGCCATATCTTGCTGTTACTACACACCTTATCGTAACTTACTAATGCAACAGACGTTCCCTCCCCGGCCCATCCCACCACCCCTGTCGGAATCCGCTCCGTGACCAATGCCGGATTAGATCTGGACCCTCTGCCAGAAAATACCATAACCATTTATTATTATATATCTTATGAAATAACTCTTCGTGAAAGGAATGGGCGGGAACACTCACGTCACCGGTTGAAACAAGCTCACGACACACACGATTGCCATATGATTGCGGACCGAGGGATAAGAAAAATGGGAAGAAAAACCCACACCTGTAAAACGAACGCGGGCGTAACGCGTTGTAAATTAAACAATTATTTGAAATTTCACGGAAAATTCACGGTGTGCGGAACAATCCCCAGACTAGAAACGTCTGAGCGAGGTCAGGTAAAAGACCGGTTCCAGTTCTTTGTCCAAAGCCATCTCGATCCTCACGAGGTCCTGTATCGGTGAGAGGATCTCGAATCCCACACCACCGGTGGTATGAAACACCGCTCGGTCTATTCTATCGAGACCCTGCATGATCGTTCCATTATCGACGAAGGCGACACCGTTTATGGCGAGATCGAATGTACCTATATGCGGTATGTTGAAGACATGGGGACCGAACAACCTTCTGCGCAACTGAATCGTTCCGATCAGCTTCGCCTTCCCCTCACGGATATCCTTCTTGAATCCGCGCAGATCCTGTACCCCTCCGAGGTCCATCTCGAAGAAGTCGGGCACGTCACCCTCGCGAATGTCACCGTCGAAAGTGAGAATCATGCTCCCATTATCCCCGATCGGAAGATGGAGATGGTTCTGGAATAAGTAGAAGATATACCGTTGCTTGAGCCCGTGAACGGATGTGTATCGCCTGGTGCTCAGCCGCCAGAGAAAACCTCTACGCGCCGTGAGCCAATTGTCCCTGCTGTCGTACTGGAGGCCGAACCCAACCGAGAAGAAGTTTTGGCGATAGAGTGTGCCGACCCCCTCTGAGTTTTCGATCGAGAGTCGGGCGTCCCTCGCTTCGAACGAGAACACCGTCGTCGCCCAGAGCTGATGAACAAGACTCTTGCTGAGGGGAATTCCGACAAAGACCTGCCCCCTGTTCCACTCCTTTATGTAATCCTTGTAAGGCGGTTCGTCGAGCCGTCTGTAATTGAATAATCCCACATTGAACTGCAGTCGCCTCCCCACCATCCAGGGTATCCTCCAGCGTACATTTCCACTATGTTCCCTGTCACGGCGTTTCAGGGCCGAAATGGAGAGCTCCTCCCCATAGCCACGGAAATTTCTGATGCGCCATTTGAATCCGTAGCTGATTCCGTCGTCGATGTCATAGTTCACGACGGGATAGGGATACTTCATGAAGAGCCGTGGCCGCTCGGCCACGCGCACGGTAATCCGGCACCGTCCGGCACCTGTCTCTTCGGCCGAAATATCGACTTCGGAGAAGAATCCCAATCCGCGAAGGAAACTCGCATCACGCCGGATCAACTCGTTGTCGAGTGGATCGCCCTGTTTCGTCGCCATCTCCCGAATGACCGTTACCCGTTTGGTACGGGTGTTACCGATAACGACAACCGTATCGACCATGCTGCCGAAGTACGGCTTGAGCTGTTCCTCGATGGCCTCCCATGCCGCATCCGAATGGCGAAAACCTGCCCCGGCCAGCAATGCCTTTCCACGACCGGAGAAGCTGGAGGCAGAACCCTCCCCGGGAGAGCCCCGCGCGGACGAATCCTCGATTCCCAGCACATCCTGCTGTCCGTACTGCACCCCGAGCACGGTGGTTTCGGACACGGCTGCTGAGGGGATGAGCGTGAGGACAAGTATGAAACTATACAGAAACCTGATGATCAAGTGTGTACTTCCGACTTCTTATCAATTGTAAACCTACTATTAGAAAAATAATAGGGAGGTAGGAAGCTGTAAAGCGGTAACGCCCGATTTTACTCAGGTAATGCCGGCTTCGTCTCCTTCGAAAGGGTTCCCGCCTTTGAAAGGATGAACGCACCGATACCGGTGAGCAGAGCTATGAGATTCACAAAACCGCCGATGACCTTCAGGAACATTCTCAGCGGGTGCAGGAACGGATTGAAGAACATGAGAGAGGAGACAAACGTCAGTATTGCAAGGATGAAAAGCCCCAGCAATGCCTGCAAGAAGGCGGAGTTGCTTGCGATATTCGTCTTTGTTGCGATCGCACTACCGAGTGCAAGGGCGCTTACGAAGTAGCCTAACAAACATATTGCCGCGAAAGAAAAAACAATGAGAATCGCTACTGGTATGCCCACGATCGTAATGCTGAGGATCGCCGAGATGATCGCAATCACAATGGAACCGACAAATAGTACAAGAGCACCGATACCGAGGGATTTGAAGAACGATCCGAATACGAACGTCGAGGATCTCCGCATACGATCGGAGAGAAAAGCCATGACGATACCGAGAAGCAATATGCCGACGATGAAGATGACGATATTGGATGTAAAACGAAACGCACCTCTCCCTATTGGCGGGAAGAAACCCCATCTGAACGAGGGGGTGTAATGTCCGACGTGAACCGTTTCGCCGCGGACCGTCGCATCCTCGTCCACTTCCATCTCGCCCAGAACACAAACCACTTCCCCGTTCACTATGGCCGAAGCCCCGAGATCGACATTGCCGAAAACGGAGACCACGCTTCCCTTCACCCTACCCTCGATCGTTACATCACCGCCGATTGTTACGACATCACCCCTGACCTCCTCATCCCGCTCAATCGTGATGTCATCACCGAAGCGGAAGATATCCTTGCCGCGATCACGATAGTATCCCCACTCCTCCTCTTCGAGCAGTGCGAGAACCGATTCCTGGACCTCTTGTGCCCTTTGAACCTCTTTCTCTAACTTTTCCTGGAACTTCTCGGAATCGAATTCCAGTATCACCTTCTCCTCACCGTCGGCGCCGACCAGTATTCCCCTGTTTGTAATCGAGATCCTGACCGGTTTCTCCGGCTTTTCGGGTTTCTCGGGTTTCTCGGGCTTTTCCGCTTTCTCATCCTTCTCGCTCTTGAGGGTATCCTCCTCTGCGGAACCGCCGATCTCGAGGATGACCGGCGTGGTGGTCTTGATGGATAGTTGCTGTTTACCGGTACTGATGGTTGCACCTTTCGGAAGTCCCAGGATTACCACCATGAATGCGGTAAAGACCGCCTTCGCAAGAGCCGCATTACAACACGCTAACATGCGTTTCTCCTTTACTCCATGCAGTGCGCGCAGCCCTGATCGCAAACAGCAGCACAATGATCATGACAGCTGTCGCCATTACGATATAGGAGAGCGGCAGCCCGGCGATCCAACGCTGGAAGGTCGCCAGCAGGACCTCTCCGGCAAGCCTGTAGTTCGTCGCGGATCCGAGCGACTTGATCAGAGTCTCTGAGCGGATCGCAAGCTCTCTCACAGCGATCATCCCGGAACCGATCAATGCAGTGAACCTTTCGCCGAGAGAGGCAAAGAAGTCGATGAACGGCCCGTACGCAGTAACGAAGAGTGCAAATACAGCGGATATGCCGATACCGACCCGGACAGGAAACGGTATCCAGAACCATCCTCTGCCGATTGCGTTACTCACCTTCTTGGCCGCTCCTACACGGTAGCGGGAGATGTCCACCTGGGCCAGTACCTTGGCGTTGAAGCTCTGAGACGGTACCAGCCGGGGTATCCCGTCCAGTGCCCTGAAGACGGTAGCGTGTTCGCTGTCGGCGAGGCGGCAGGCAGGACAGGTGCGGCGGTGATTCTCGTAATCGGCCCGCTCGATGGCATCGAGCAATCCGTCGTAATACCGTTGAATCAACATATGGAACAGATGGCAATCCATATCGCACCTACTCCTCTGGCTCCGTAATTACGATATCACCACTCGCCGTTTCAAGAACCACTTTCGATCTCCCGTCACGGACGATACCGGCGATATGATTCCTTCCGACCTTGGAGATCGTTATCGCCAGGTTCGCCGACATATCACCGGTCGTCGTACCGGCTTTGAGAATAAACCCGCCGATCATTTTTTTCAAGAAGCGGAGCTTGATATCTCCACTGGAGGTTCTCACACTGTAGTCGAAATCGTTTTCCGGCAAGAGCTGGAATGTAAGGTCACCGCTCGCAGCTGTTGCCGAAACGCCGCCCCGTACTTCGAGAAACTTTCCCGTACCGCTCACACCCCGGTATGAAACCGATCCGACACCATCGATCGTTGCATCCCCCGACGCAGTGTTGAGATCAAGATCACCGGCGATCTCGGATATCTGGATATCACCCGAGGAGGTCTCGACTACTGCATCGCCAGCGACCCTCTTCACAACGATATCCCCGCTGGAGCTGTTGAAATTGATACTGCCCTTGATATCCGCCGCTTCGATGTCACCGCTCGCTACACCAACGGTGACCGGACCTTTAATCTCTGAAACGTCTATATCGCCGCTCGCCGCGGCCACCTCGACCGGGGCGGCCATCTTGGAAATCGTGACCTCACCGCTGGCGGTCTTCACATCGAGTTCGAGCGATACCGGAACGGTGCAATGTATCTCCATATCCATGCTCGGACCACGTTGCAGGATATAGCTGAAGATGCTCTTTCGCAACTCCTTCTGCTTCGGGTACTTGGTTTCGATCTTGATCTCTCCGTCCGCCCTCGAAACCTCGACGTTCATCATGTCTGCCAGACGCTCGGCCTCCTCCTGATCCTCGGCCTTTACCCGCTTGATAACCTTGAGTAACACGTCGACGCGTCTGGCGTCCCCGATGACGACGATATCTCCGCTCTTGCTCTTGATTACGATCTGCCTTGCATCCTCGACGGGGATCGTTTCGCTGACCGTTTTCTCGTATTTATTAGCTGCAAGAACCGGAGTACCGATGAGGGTAAGGACAGCAAGTGAAATGGTTGCCAACGAAGCGATACGGTTGGTACGGTTCGCGAATGGGATAGTGAACGGCATACCTAATCACCACCTATCTCACCGGCTTCCTCGAGAAGCCCTTTGCCTTTGAAGACATCCTTTATCATATTCCTCGCTCGATGAATCCTCGCTTTCACCGTCCCGAGTGGAATACCGAGATTGTCGCTGATCTCTTCATAGGAGAGCTGTTCCTGATGACGCAGCACGACGATGATCCGGTAGTGTTCGGGTAATCTCGATATCGCATCTTCAAGGACAGCCATCATCTCTTTCGATTCCACCTCTCTATCGGGCTTGGCATCGGTCGACGGGAGTTGCCGGTGCATCTCACCATCACTGGTCTCAAGCGGTTGCTCGAGCGATACCATCCTTCCTTTTCCCTTACGTAAAAAGTCGATACAAAGATTCGACGTAATCCGGTAAAGCCAATTCGAGAAAGGATACGAAGGGTCATAGCGGTCGAGCACAGAAAACGTCCGAATGAAGACCTCCTGCGCAAGATCCTCGGCATCCGTGCTGTTTCTGACCATCCTGATGCAGATACTGTAAACCGAGGCCTTATATCTGTTAAGCAGCTCCTCAAAAGCTTTCTCCTCTCCTCTCAGGCACCGCTTGACCAGATGTGTATCCGATTCTCTCAACTCTCATACCTTACACTACGAAAACGGGATAAAATTGTTTCCCTGCGCCAGAGTAGTACGCCGATCCGTCTCATATCCCGTGCCTCTAGATAACAAAAAAGATACCAAGATCTTACACAAGTGAAAAGCTGAATCTGGTGAATCCCTCGCCCACCCAATTAGGGCTTGACAATCCAATTTCAATACCCATAGAATAAATCCTGCATGGCTTCGTCAACTTGTTGTTATATAGTAACTTACGTTTTGGGGTGTGCACATGACAGCGATCGAATATGTCCATGGACGTGAAGTGATCGACTCTCGCGGCAATCCAACGATCGAGGTCGAAGCCATACTCGAAGGTGGTGCCTTCGGCAGAGTCATCATCCCCTCGGGCGCCTCGACCGGCGAACACGAAGCCGTAGAGCTGAGAGACGGTGACCCGTCACGATTCAGCGGAAAAGGCGTTCTCGCCGCTGTCGCCAACGTAAACGAGATCATCGCACCCGAGATCGCCGAGCTCGATGCACTCGATCAGGTGTATATCGACCGGCTTCTCTGCGAGATCGACGGTACTGTCAACAAGGGAAAGCTCGGTGCGAATGCCATCCTCGGTGTCTCGCTCGCCGTCGCCAAGGCCGCCGCAGAGGCGCTCGGCCTCCCACTCTACCAATACATCGGTGGTATCAACGCCAGGGTACTGCCGGTGCCGATGATGAACGTCCTGAACGGCGGGAAACACGCCGACAACAACGTCGACATCCAGGAATTTATGATCGTACCCGTGGGGGCGGATTCGCTGCGCGAGGCGGTCCGCTACGGGTCCGAGATCTTCCATGCGCTCAAGACGATACTCGGCGAGAAGGGGTATGCCACCTCGGTCGGTGATGAGGGCGGATTCGCCCCAAATCTCACTTCCAACCGGGAGGCCCTCGAGGTGATCGTACAGGCAATCGAAAAAGCCGGATACAAGGTCGGTGAAGATATCGTTCTCGCCCTCGATGTGGCGGCGAGTGAGCTTCTGGGAAAAGACGGCTACCGCCTCGAAGCGGAGAAGAAGACGTTTTCCGCAGCTGAGCTGATCGATTACTATACCTCGCTCATCGACTCGTTCCCGATCTGCTCGATCGAGGACGGTCTGGCCGAAGATGATTGGAAGGGCTGGCAGGCCATGACCGCAGAGCTCGGGAACCGCATTCAAATCGTCGGTGACGACCTATTCGTTACCAACACCGAGCGGCTTAAGCGGGGGATCGAAGAGCGGGTTGCAAACTCCATCCTCATCAAGCTGAATCAGATCGGCACCCTGACCGAAACACTCGAGGCCATAGAGACGGCCACGAGGCACGGATACACCTCGGTGATCTCCCACCGTTCGGGAGAGTCGGAGGATACAACGATTGCACATGTCGCCGTTGCGACAAACGTCGGACAGATCAAGACCGGCTCGATGTCGAGGACGGATCGTATCGCCAAATACAACGAGCTCATGAGGATCGAGGAAGAGCTCGGAGGGGTATCGATTTACCCGAAGAAGGAGGCGTTGGCCACAGCACTTCACAAACCATGAACGCATATTGTGATGCACCAGGAAGGCCGCTTGTAGATTTCCGTGCGGGTTACAGACACCCTTCGTGGAGGAAGGCATGAAAAGCCTCTGGGGACAGAGCAGCAGGTATCTTCGTATCAAGCGGAGCAATTTTGATATCAATCCCAAGGTAGCGCGGCTCCTGCTGGTCATCGTATTGCTGCTCATCGGCGCGATATTCATCGCTGGCGATGTAGGTCTCTGGAACCTATGGACCGCTCAGCGTCGCCTGAACAGAATCAGGGAGGAAATCTCCGTGCTCGAGCAGGAAAACGCCTCGCTCAAGGCCGAGATCGAACTTCTCAGAAACGATCCATTTGCAATCGAAAAAGTGGCCCGGGAACGCTACGGCTACCTGCGCCCGGGGGACAAGGTTTACCGGATCATCACACTGCCGACGGAGCACGGAAGCGATAAAAGTAGCTCGACCTCACTTGACAGTGACGCTAAAAATCCTTAGTATAGTCTTTGTATAGTCTTCGGCAATAGTGCGGGGTGGAGCAGTCTGGTAGCTCGTTGGGCTCATAACCCAAAGGTCGCTGGTTCAAATCCAGCCCCCGCTACCACATAACGAGCCCTCGAGTACAGCGGTGTTCGAGGGCATTTTTTTCTGCCCCGGTTACGGAGCACGGGAAAATTGGATTGAATCCGGAAATTAGGCGGTGCGAATTCTCGCGCACCAGCTCAGGATCAAGCGACGGCAGGTGTTATAACCGCTACCTGAGAAGGAGCATCTTTCGGCCACCCGTCCAGCCGGCGGTGGAGAGCCTGCAAAAGTACACACCGCTCGTAACCTCGCGACCCCTGTGATCTTTCCCATCCCAGAAGATGCGCATCCGTTCCCCCGGCAGCAACGCGCCGCGGTAGAGCCTCCTGATAAACCGTCCCTGCACATCGTAGACCACGAAATCGCCGGGTATCGCAGTAACCCCGGTTTCCATGGACGCTGTAAACGGATCCCGGACTCCGGGAGAGATGCCGAACTCGATGAAGGTACCCGTACTGAATGGATTAGGACTATTCTGATAGAGATACGGAACCGGCCGGCCGCGGGCCAGCGGCGACTCCTCTACGGCGGTGACTCCCGAGGCGAGCTGTTCGTAGTACAGTCGTGCCGTTTCAAACTCACGGAAGACACGAATGGAGTCCTCCGGATTCGACCACGATCCCCGTATCCCGGTTAGCTCCTCGAGATCGGCGATCCAATCAGCGAAGTATTGTGCATCATCCTGATTGACGATCCGCTCACCGTTCAGAGTAACATAGATCGGACTCGTATGTGCGAAGAGGGCATTGCCGACATTGAACCAGTACACGTTCGATCCGAACACACGTGCCGCTATCCAGGAGCTCTCATCGAGTGTAACGGTAAAGCTCGTATCGACATGGTCGCGCCAGTGGTACAGATTAAACCTCTGGGCAACCTCGCCATTGATCACAAGCTCGAAACGGTCGAGAGGATGTGCGCACCAGATCGAGATCATTCCGTACAGTTCGACGAGCTCCCCCGTCGCCTCCAGGCTGTCCCCCGGAATGAGCATCCGGGAGTAGTCGCAGATTTCGAACCGTGTAAATAGCGGACCGTTGCTGATGAATGTTCTCCCGTCGGCGAGCTGCGAGAGCCAGTTCGGGTAGTCGAAAGCGGCAGAGGGAATGAATACATAGGTCTTAAATCCACCGAGTGGTTTGGTGTAGTATATGTTCATGCAGGCGTCCGTCCCGGCACATGCCGGAAGTCTGAATCCACAGTTCAGGAGCCGGTACCACATATCGAGCTCGATCCCCCCGAAGCGACAGTTGCTGTAGCACATCACCTCGAATCCGTCTATCCGTGACGTGACAACGTCTACTGGAAGTTCACGCGCGATACCACTCCCCGGCCAATCATCAACATCGTCGAAATTGGTGGACGAGACGGGATGAGCTGATATAACGAGCGCTCCAGCCTGACGGTGGGTACTATCGGCAACATCCATTGTCATGGGATACCAGCTCGAAGAGAAGGGCTGGATGAGCGAAGTGAGCCCGAGGAGATCCATGTGACCGTATGTCGAGCTTCTGTACTCTTCCGACATGTAGACGATACATTCGTCTGTGCTACACGAATCCACTGCTCCGGTGAAATGGTACCCGTTGTCCAGGCAATTGACGACACGTAACCCTTCGGCACATCCCATGAGATGCACATCTTTCGGTGTAACGTCGTATACGCCTCCCACATGATCAATATGCACATGGCAATCGCCGGGGTACCAATCCATGATCGCCATGTCGATGATCCTATCGAGCCGGTAGGTGATCGTCGTGTCTCCGGTTATGTCGACCGTGTCGATGGTCTCTGCATATTCGAATCCATGCCCCAATCGTATAATCGTCTGGCCGGTGGGAACGATTACGCTGAAGATTCCGGATGCATAGAAGTATCCGTACCCAACCGGGTAGAACAGCGTATATCCGTCATTCGGAAAGTAGGGATTGTGATCGCTCCCGGTGACGCTGCATCGAGTGGCGAGTGTGTCTTCCGTATCATCGCAGATGGTGATACAGGTAAGTGGCACCCACAGCTGTGAGGAATGGTTGGTTTCGGCCGGCACGACTTCCCCATGACCGATGGCTATGGAGAAGGGAATGACGAGTGCGGCCAGAAAGGAACGTGCTGCAACATTCATCGGCTTCGCTCTGTGTTATTCCTCTGATTCTTTTAATATACCCCATTCGGTAAAGACGACTCCGGCTATAACATTTGCCGCACTTCTATCGAAAAACCAGAGAGGAAATCCAAAATGAACACTGCGTGCCGCCACCGCACCCCCGGTCTTTATATCGGGCTTGACATCCTCATACTTCGTAACCCATATAGCCGCAGTAACCGAATCGATGGCTGAAGATGTAACTCGTGTCCGCACCCGGTACATGGGATGGAAACACGGCTGGGATTCGACGAAATTCGTTCTCATCCAATACTCGGGGTTGTAGAGCTCTACATAGGTAAACCCGCCGGGACCGTCAGGGTTGTTCGGATCGAAATAGTTACCATCGGCTATGACCTCTTCGGAGAGCTCTAGACGTTCCGGCAAATCCGGATACTCCGCTGTTACGGGATCCGAATCATCACGGACGAGGTGTCTGATGACATCTCTATTCAGTCTTCTCAGGGGCATGTTCGCTCCCCCACGGAATATTCCCTTGACCTTATCGAGCATCGTGATGCAGTAATCCTTGTAGGCCATACAGTTGACGCCGCTCGTATCGCCCTCGCAACCCTCCCTATTGCCCGTGATCTCGCACCTGAGATTCATCGGAAAGTTCTGTGCAGCCCCGTCCAGGATGGCCGCCAATCCCCCTCCACGCTCGGAGCGGCCGAGCGTCCAGAGATGACCGCCTTTGGCGAGGAACAGCGAGAGATAGTTCACCGTCAACTGGCTCCCCTGTCCGATCCGGCTCTCGGGAGTAAACAAGACAATCCCTGCCCAGGCATTATCGGCAGAGGAATATGTCCAAATGATATTTTTATAGCTGCCGATAAGTCTGACCGAGGGCGGCCGCAGGTTGTGTTCATGGGTATCATATATATCTACATCGCTCCAGCCCTCGGCACGGCTGCATATCTGCATCCAGAATTCATCGTGCACGGGTTCCGGGGGGTGAGACAAGTCGGGAATGCTTGCATAGACCGATTTGAAATCGTCGACCCATAGAAGCGTCTTCTCCATGGTGAACGGCACGGTATTGATCTCAACCGTGCCACGGGTCAGGGTGCCGGCGTTGTCCATCACCTCGACCGAGAACCGGTGCACACCGATATAGAGCTTGCGTTCCGGCGCACTGGTTATATACGGACTCGGCA
>CP070727.1:3613243-3618663 GCA_020350885.1 bacterium
CTGTATAACCTTCAAGAATTAATGTTGATCCTTCGGTCATAGAGAAAAATGACCTGATTTTCTCCATCGTTTCGGACCTATAGATAAATATTTCATCGATATTAAAATCCGTATTTCTGATACTCTTTCCAAGTGTAATAGTTAGACTTTTAAGTGCCTCATCGGCAGTCTGAGGTCGATCTTCTATTTTATGATTTGAAAGATTTATAATGTATGATGTTAATGATGTTGCATTTAAAATTCCTGATCTGATTAGTAAGTCGCTGATTGTATTGAACTTGTCTTGGTAATTACTATCTGCAATGTTTGTTGTTATAGATACTGGTGCCTGAGTTAAAGCTTCAATAAGGGAAACTCCAAAGGCATATAGATCACTAGCAGGCGAATATTTGTTGCCTGATAGTATTTCAGGTGCAATGAAACGCACGGTACCAGATATATTGGATTTGTTTTGAGATGTTAACAATACCAATCCAAAGTCCACTAGTTTTATATTAATTCTCTCGTTCATATCCATTATTAAAATATTTTCCGGTTTTATATCAGCGTGAAGTAATTCTTTTTTGTGAAGATATTCTAGTGCCATTAAAGTTTGTTCAATAATTTCGGGTAAATAATGTAAATTTTTTGTTTTAGATAGGAAAGTATATAAGTTATTACCCTTGATATACTCCATACTGTAGTAAGGAATTTGTTCGGTAATAAATCCAAAATCGTAGACTTTAACTAAATTCGGATGGTTCAGTTCAGAGAGAATATTGAATTCTTTAACAAGGTGATCCTTTTTAAGATGCTTAGCTTGACGAAGTATTTTAACAGCAACCATGTTTTTTCGAATAGAGTCATAGGCCAAGATAACTCTACCAGCTCCACCAGATCCCAATGATTTCTTGATTTCGTATCGAGAAGGTAATGTGATCTCATCTGCCATGGACAAATAGTATCTTATAAAAAGTCGAACTCCAATAAAAAAACCCTTGCCTTAGAAGGCAAGGGTTTTAGGAAAAGTTACCATCGTTTTTAATGCTTTGTTAAGCCATATTCACTGAAATGTTCCAGTCCGGCCTTGTAGTAGCCATCCTCGTAGTAACCGCCGATATCTTCCCAGTATCCACTGTCTTCATTATACCAGAGGACCTTGCAGCTCGCCTCCGGTTCGATCATATCGGCGGAGATCGAGAGTATGACCTCCTTGTTGAACTTGATTCCATGCGGCTCGAGCCGGACTACGGCATATGGGTCATGAGGCATCTTCATGGAGATCTTGGTATCTTCATCAAGCGCTCCAGGGGGGAAGTAAACGCTAAAAACTCCGGTACTTATTACGCCACCTTCAGCTGCGCTGATTTTATTGGCAGCTAAGCTTCCCTCAGCATCCGAGCCCTTGGAGGTGGGAATGACACGGACGAATTGAGGGTTCGCCACACCGGGTAACGATGGGGGATCCTGCGAGGGGGCGACAGGAGAGTAGTTCCCACAACCAATGGCAGCCAGTACACTGAGGAAGGTAATTGCGGCGATTGCATGTCTGATTCGGTCCTTCAATCTTCCGCTCATTTTACCCACCTCCCAAGGGCTGGAGTTTGAAACCTTCTTTTCGACTTCCAAGATGGGATAAGGCAACCGAGGTGCCACGGGCTAAAAACCGGGGGATGGCGGGCTCGAAAATGGGGTCATATTGAAGGATTTTCTGTTCTGGAGGGGTTGTAGAGAGTGAGGCAACTATTTGCTGCGCTTAGGATTATCGGGATTGTCGTGATGCTGTGGCACGGCCCCAGGAATCGGATAAAAATGGCACCTGCGGCACTGGCCGGCTGTGCCGATTTTGAGGGTTCTTGGGATTTTTCCTGCGTGATTTGGGGGGATTCAGGGGGGTGCCGGGAAAGCCTGGAGTCAATATAACAATTAACAATCAGTTACACCGACCGGTTCAAATCGGCCGTTTTTGATGTTTTTCTTTATCTCTTTCGTGTCCATTCCGTACTTCTTCAGCTTGTACCGCAATGTTCCCCGTCCTACCTTGAGACGGCATGCCGCCTGGGTGATATTACCCCCGGTTTGCTCGAGAACGGTGGTGATGAGCCCCTTCTCTACCTCCTCGAGGGATGCGCCCTCCGGGGGAAGGTCGATCCGTATCGTTCCCTCCTGTTTCGTGACGTTAATCTTCGTTTCCGGCACTTCCTCCTTGAGGGGAAGCTCGGACGGGGTGATCGTGCCGCTGTGGTTGAGCAGCACGGCACGCTCTATAATATTGATGAGCTCACGGACATTTCCCGGCCATGAGTAGCCCTCGAGGAGAACGATCGCCGCCTCGCTCAACCGGAGTGTGCCCTTGTTGAGGCGGGAGGCGAAGCGGGCGGCATAGACCTCGGCGATCGCCCGGATATCCTCCGTGCGCTCCCTGAGAGGCGGAATGTAGATATCGACGACATTCAGCCGGTAGAAGAGATCGGAGCGGAAGCGTTTCTGGGCGATGGCTTCGTTCAGGTCCCTGTTGGTGGCCGAGATCACCCGCACATCGACCGGCATGAACTGGGTGCCGCTGATACGGCGGATGAGGCGGGTGTCGAGGAATTTCAGGAGCTTTGCCTGGAGCCCGTAGTCGATCTCGCCGACCTCGTCCAGGAAGATCGTGCCCTCGTTGGCACATTCGAAGAGCCCCATCTTCTCTTCCTTGGCATCTGTGAAGGCCCCCCGTTCGTGGCCGAAGAACTCGCTCTCGAGCAGTGTGCGGGGGATGGCAGCGCAGTTGACCTCGATAAAGGGCCCCGACGATCGGTCACTCGCCAGGTGGATCGCCTTTGCGAGAGCCCCTTTGCCGGTGCCGCACTCACCGGTGATCATCACGGAGGTGCAGTCGCTCTCGGCGACCCGCTTGGCGAGCTCCAGCACCTCACGGATCGCCGGACTCACACCGATGATCGTCTCGAAGCCCTCGGGCTGGCTGGCACGGCTCTTGAGTGCCTTGTTGCGGGTCCGCTCGGCGACCCCGGTGGCGGTGTTCACCAGTATCTTTGCAAGATCCTCGTTGCGGTATGGCTTGAAGAGGATGTGGCGGGCATCGAGCTCGAGTGCGAGCCGGTCGGCGGCGGGGAATCCCTCGGGAAGCAGCAGCATGAGTTGGATCTGGTTGTGCTGCTCGCGCCAGGCTCTCAGGCGGGAGAGGTCCTTGCCGTCTGCTTCGGCGTTGAATCCCTTCGGCAGCGAGAGGATAAGTAGCATAGCATCCTTGAGTTGTCTCGCCTCGAGGAATTCAGTGATCGATGAGAAGGACTTGACCTGCCAGCCGAAGCCTTCGCAGTCATAGACCAGCCCGGCACGGCTCGCCTCTACCGGATCGATCAAATGCAATCGCAGGATCTTCATCGTATCGTTTTCATTGTCGGTGACGTTTTCTGCATCGTACCGGCCGTTCGGATACAAAGTGCAAGATACATGCCTCGGTGAGGGGTGCCTGTGGTTCCTATTGTGCTGTCGTACAGTATCTTATGGCCGTATCGGGGGATCGGTCAGAGGAGTGTTTGAACATGTGGGGGCGATCTGTTATCTTGAACCTGGACGAATTATAGGAAGGAAGGTGGAGATGCGAGTTAGGTTCAATGGATACACAGTGTTGTTGATCTGTGCCGCCTGCATGCTGGCGGCATTCGTCCTCTCGGGATGCAGCGGTGACAAGGGAGAGGCCGGGGGGAACAGGCCGGTTATCAATTCGATATCCCCTGCGGCAGCGGAGATGGGGGATACCGTTACTCTCTCGGGGACGGACTTCGCCAGGGACCTATCTGATAATAGTGTCTTCTTCTCACCATGCGGTGTTACCGAAGGCTCATGCCGCCGCCAGGCGACGATCGCATCCGCCTCCGTGAGTGAGATCCGGTGCGTCGTTCCCGACGGGGCGCTCAACGGCCGGGTATGGGTGCAGAAGCTCGGCATAGGCAGTGGTGCCTTCCCCTTTGAATTCTCATGGACGGGGCCGCACATTTCGAACGATCTACCCTTCATCGTGAGGATGGAGCCCGGCGATGTCGGTAAGATCATCTATTCCAGCGAGAGCTTCGACTATGTATTTCCGCAGCGGGCCTCGGGTGAGGAGTACCTGCTCATTCTCTTCAGCAGCGCCAGGCCCCTGGCCGATGATACACAATACTGGTATACCGTCTCTCTGAGTATTCCGGTCGATCGTGAAGTAGGCAAGCCCGTGGAGCATTATGCGGACCGGGCCGGCATACGACCGATACACCTGGATCGCTCGTTCGAGTTTGATCGGCGGAAGCGGCAGGAGGTGTACGAGCTTCTCGAGTCGGCCCCTGGGGGTGCGCAGCCGTATCAGAAGCCGGGGTCGCTGCAGATGCCGGGGCTGCAACGGGAGCCCGGATCACCCGGGGACGTATCGAAGGTTGCCATACGCGGTCCGGGAGCTCCCCCCCAGACGGCGACATTCCGGGTGCTTGATGATCCGTACGGGGACCTTCTCGATCCGGATAGCTATGTGACGGTTACCGCAGATCTCAAGTATACCGGTGATCACACGCTCCTCTATGTCGATCAACGGACGCACGTGAGCTGTATCACTGATGATGAGGCTCAGGATCTGGGTGCCGTCTTCGATCAGGGAATCTACCAGATGAATCGCACTTACTTCGGCGAGGAGTCCGATATCAACGGCGACAGCCGTGTCGCCATACTAATGACACCCGAGGTGAACGAGATGACACCTTCCGGAGAAACAGATCAGGGGTTCATCGCCGGCTTTTTCCTTCCACTCGATCTGCTGCCGGATCTGGAGGGTGTGGATCCCGATGTCACCAACGGTATGGAGATCTTCTACACGCTCGTTCCCGATCCGAATCCCGAGTACGGCAACAAGTTTGAGAAGCCGTGGATCATCGATACCATCAAGGGAATCCTGGCACATGAGTTCACGCACATGATCATGTTCAATTACCGGGTTCTGATCTACGGTGGCGGTGTGCTGGCGAACTATATGGCCGAGCTCTGGGTCGATGAGGGAATGGCACACATGGCAGAGGATCTGAACGGGTATAACGAACAGAATATCCTGCGCTCAAATGAATTCCTCGTGGATCCGGGGGATGCGAATCTTATCTTCAGGAGGGATGACTCGGTCGCCGCACGGGGGGCGATATACCTCTTCTTTCGTCTCATCGGCGACCTGTTCGAGGAGACCACCTACAAGGAGATCATCCAGTCGAGGACGGTCGGCAGGGGGAATATCGAGGAGGCGACCGGAGAGTCGTTCAATGAGCTCGTAGCCAACTGGAGCGCCGCCTGCTATCTCGACAACCGTGACATCACTGATGACGAGCGCTTCGAGTACAAGGATCTCAACCTGCAGGACGACCAATTATTCGAGCCGCTCTATGTGTTCGATCCGGGCACGAGTGGAGTCATAAACGGAA
>CP070727.1:3618763-3628839 GCA_020350885.1 bacterium
ACGGGTCTGTTGAAACCGGATGCGGGGCAGATCTTCTTCCAGGGAGAGGATATAACTCGTTTCCACAGGAAAAAGTTATTTGAAATGAGAATGCACTTTGGTATGCTTTTTCAAAGCTCCGCCCTCTTTGATTCGATGACGGTCGGGGAGAACGTGGCTCTTCCTCTTCGCAAGCATACCGATATGACCGAAGGGGAGATTCACCAGGTGGTCTGCGAAAAACTCAGGCTCGTTGGGCTTACGGGGGTTGCCGACCAGTTTCCCGCCGAGATGAGCGGTGGGATGAAGAAAAGGATAGGGCTTGCCCGGGCCGTCGTGATGAATCCCAAGGTGATACTGTACGACGAACCGACGACCGGCCTCGATCCGATTATGGCCGACGTCATAAACGAGCTTATAAGGAGCCTGCAGCACGGGCTCGGGATTACATCCGTCGTCGTCACCCACGATATCAAGAGTGCCTACAAGGTGGGGGATCACATAGCGATGCTCCACGGGGGCAAGATCATATACTCGGGTAATCCAGGGGAGGTACAAGCGACCGACCACCCGGTCGTTCGGCAATTCATCGAAGGGAGTGCAGAGGGACCGATCCAAGCGGTGTGACCATGACGAAAGATACGCACGAAGACGGAAGCACGGGCACAGGCTCGACGGGCAACCCTCCGGAGGCTTTTCGAAGGGGACCGCTCAGGGCACGCTCGCTCGAATTGCGGGTGGGACTCGCCGTCTTTGTCGCCGCCGTCATCCTGATTCTCGGAATCATGTGGTTCCAGGGCTTCAACGTGGGCCGCAGCACCTACGAGATCCACGTGGTCTTTCCGATGGTCGGCGGGATAGACAAGGGGGACGAGGTGAACGTGAACGGGGTCAAGAAGGGCGAGGTGAAGGCGGTCACGCTCCGAAGCCACGACGTCCGGGTCACCCTCGAGATGCGTGTATCCGTAAGGATACCTACGGATTCCCGCGTGATATTGCAGACCCTCGGGATTATGGGGGAGCGCGCCGTCACCATCATTCTGGGCAAATCGGAGACGTTTCTCGAGCCGGGTGCGACCCTGGACGGCACATACGATCCGGGTATATCCGAGGCACTCGCATCCATGGCGAGACTGATGGAAGATCTCAAGGGGCTCACCGCGGAGATCCACGAGATCGCCGATGTACTGACGGCGGGAGAGTCGTTACACAGCACGATACGCAACCTCTCCTCGATCACGGACGAGCTTCGAGGGATTATCGACGAGGCAGCGCCTGAGATCAAAGAGGGGGTAAGCTCGTTCAGGCGGTCGGCGGATCACGTCGACGACCTCCTCGAGAGGAATTCCGGCCGCCTCGACAGCATTATCGTTGCAATGGACGAAATGAGCGACGACCTTCCGGAGCTGGTGAAAAGAATAAGCAATGTCACCACGGCCCTGAGCGACATCATGGATCGGATGGCCAGGGACGACAACACACTCGGATCCCTGATCCAGGATCGTGCTCTCCTTGATAAACTCGAGCGTGCGATCGTCAACTTGGACGAGCTCATTACGGATATCAGGGCGAATCCGAAGCGCTACCTGAAGGTCGAAGTATTTTGACAGAACGTTGAATCGGTCCGGGATACGCCTGCACTCGAGGGCTTCTCATGAATGACGAAACGATCGTTTGTATCATAGCGGCGGCCGGCCGGGGGAGGCGTTTCGGACGCGAAATGCCGAAGAGCTTCTATCCTCTCGAGGGGGGTACCCTGCTGGCGAGATCGGTCGAGAGTATAGCCGCATACAAGGGCATCTCGCACTACATCGTCGTCGTGCCGCAGGATTGGCAAAAACAGGCGCAGGAGGAGCTCGAAGGCAGGGGGAAGGGATTCTCCTTTTCGATCGTTCCCGGCGGCGAGACCCGGCAGGAATCGGTTGCGATAGGTCTCAAGTCGGTGGAGAAGGCAGATATCGTACTCGTGCACGACGCATGCAGGCCTGTCGTATCGGTGCAGGTGATCGGACGGGTGATCGATGCCGCGCGGGATGGCGGCGCCGCCGTGCCGGCGCTCGCGGCGACCGAGACGCTGGGCCGTATCAGAGACGAGGTACTCGAGGGGATCGTTCCGAGGGAGCGGGTTGTAGGGATACAGACACCACAGGCGTTCAGGCTCGATATTCTGAGGCGTGCCTTCGACGTGGCGAGTGAGACGATCAGCACTGCAACAGATGAGAGTTCGCTCGTCCTGGCGGCTGGCTATCCCGTTCGTGTCGTCGAGGGTGAACGGTGGAACATCAAGGTCACGGTCAAAGAAGACCTCGAGATCGTGGAGAGTTTTATTGCCGGGAAGTTGCTGACGTTACCAGGATGGGATGAGGAACCGTAGGTGCGCCTTCGGGCCGTATTGACCTATCAGCCCGGACATCCTTACTACCGCACCGGACGGCGATAGATGGAACGAATGTCCTTTCTGGTTTCTCCGTACAGCACTGATCCCGCCGGGGGATGATCCACATATATGCAGAAGAGTGCACACAGGGTCGGGATCGGGTACGATATCCACCCCCTCGTCGGAGGTAGACCCCTGGTGCTCGGGGGAGTGGAGATCGATTACGTAAAAGGCCTCCAGGGTCATTCCGATGCGGATGCCCTTCTCCATGCACTCTGTGATGCCCTCCTCGGCGCACTCAACCTCGGGGATCTCGGAGAGCATTTTCCGGAAACGGCGGAGTACGAGGGGATCCCGAGTATTCGTATCCTCGAGCGCGTGGCCGGCATGGTTGCAACGTCCGGGTACCGTCTCGTAAATGCCGACTGCATCGTTCTGGCCGAGGAGCCGAAGCTTGCTCCGTACCGGCGGAAGATGGCCTTCCGCATCGCCGGTGTCCTCGGTGTTCCGGCCGATGTCGTCTCGATTAAGGCGACCAGGGGTGAGGGGATGGGGCCCGTGGGTGAGGGAAGGGCGATAGCCGCCCAGGCTGTCGTTCTGCTCGAGCAGGTGTCCGGCGATGAGGGGGTGCGATGAGGGGGATTAGGGTCAGGTTCGCCCCGAGTCCGACCGGCTACCTGCACGTCGGTGGAGCAAGAACGGCCCTCTTCAACTGGCTCTTCGCCAGGCACGAGAGCGGCACGTTTATTCTCCGGATCGAGGACACCGATGTGGATCGTTCCTCCGAGGATCTCGAGCGGCAGATGATCGAGGATCTTACCTGGCTCGGCCTCGAGTGGGACGAGGGACCCGGCAGGGAAGGCGACTCCGGCCCGTACCGCCAGTCCGAACGCCTCTCCCTCTACCGCGGATTCGCCGACCGGCTCGTCACCGAGGGAAAGGCGTATTTCTGTTTTTGCACCGATGATGAGCTCGAGCAGAAGAGGGAGCGGATGCTGCGTGAGGGTAAGCCCCCGCACTACGACGGGACGTGCCGCCGGCTGGGCGAGTCCCAGCGGGAGGAGCGCAGGAGCGAGGGACGCCCCGAGAGTATCAGGTTCATCGTGCAGGGAGGCGACGAGCACCGCCTCGACGATCTCGTTCGCGGTGAGGTGATCTTCAGACCGGGAATGGTCGGCGATTTCGTGTTGATTCGATCCAACGGGCTTCCGACCTATAACTTCGCCGCAGCGGTCGATGATGCGACGATGGGGATCACCCATGTGATACGCGGCGAGGAACACCTCTCGAACACCCTCAGGCAGATGATGATCTACGAGGTGCTCGACTTTGAATTGCCGCTTTTCGCGCATATCCCCCTCATACTGGGTCCGGACCGGTCCAAGCTCAGCAAGCGTCATGGTGCTCCCAATATCAGGGATTTCCACAGGCTGGGGTATCCCGCCGAGGCCCTCGTGAACTATCTCGCCTTCCTCGGCTGGTCTCCGCCCGACGGGCGGGAGATACTCACTATCGCTGAACTGATCGCCGGCTTCACGCTGGAGAGGGTGTCGAAGGCACCGGGGATTTTCGACGAGGCCAAGCTGAACTGGGTCTCGGCCCAGCATATCCGTGCAGGCGGTTCGAAGAGATACTTCGAGCAGACACTCCCGTATATCCCCGACGAGTTACGGGCGCACTACTCGGAAGAGGCGCTTGCTGAAATCTTCGCCATTGTTTCCGAGAACCTTGCATGCTTTTCGAGGGTGGCGGACGAGCTCGCCCCGTTTTATCCCGGACCGCCTGAATTGAGTGGTGAAATCCTTGATCTCGTCCGGGGGAACGGAGCCCTGTTCGATCTACTCATCGAGCGGCTCGGGGCCGTTAGTGAGTGGAACACCGGAGAGATCAAGAAGGCGGTCAATGGTGCAGGCAAGGAACTGCAAGTCAAGGGCAAGGCCCTCTATATGCCGATCAGGGCCGCGGTGACGGGTTTAACACACGGACCTGATCTCGTGAGCATTCTGCGAATCAGGGGGCGGGAGGACATTTTGGCCTCGCTCTCCACCGCCGGGTGCCGGGAGACGTAGCAGAAAGGAAACTGCATTGAAGATCGCCGTTCTGATCGGAGGCGATTCGGCCGAGCGGGATGTATCGCTCTCGAGCGGCAAGGGGATCATAGAGGCTCTGCGGCAACGGGGGCACGAAGCCTACCCCGTCGATCCGGCACTGCCCGTCGAGGAGCAATGCGAACCCGAAACGGCGGCGATCGGCGAGTGCCCTCCGGAAGAGGTGCCTGCCATACTCCCGGAACGGGCCTTCGACTGGGCCCGATCGCCCCTCATCTGCGAGGCGGAGGTGGTCTTTAACGCACTGCACGGTGGGGTGGGAGAGGATGGTACCATCCAGGCGATACTCGAGGCGGCGGGTGTTCCGTACACGGGGACGGGGGTGTTGGGGAGTGCCCTCTCTATGAACAAGGATCGCTCGAAGGCCCTCTTCAGGGAAGCTGGAGTTCGTACGGCACCGCACATTCTCCTGTCCTCCGCACGGGATGCCGAAGCCGGGCGTATCGGCGGGGATATCGAGAACGGCCTCGGCTTTCCCGTTGTCGTCAAGCCGAATGGGCAGGGATCGAGTGTCGGCTTTTCATTCGTTCCGGAGCCAACGGGCATCGGGGAGGCGCTCGAGAGGGCCGCCACCTACGGCGACGAGATCGTCATCGAACGGTTCATTCCCGGCAGAGAGATCACCGCGGCGATACTCGGGTGTGGGGCGCTCCCACTGGTCGAGATCGTTCCCGAAGGCGGTTTTTACGATTACAAGCGCAAGTATACAAAGGGGACCAGCGAGTATATCGTCCCCGCGGTGCTGGAGAGGGAGATTGCGGAGACGGTGCAGGAGCAGGCCGTCGCAGCGTTTCGTGCGCTCACCTGCAGGGATTATGCCCGGGTCGATTTCAGGCTGAGCGAGAAAGAGGAACCGTTCTGTCTCGAGGTCAACACGCTGCCGGGCATGACCGAACTGAGCCTGGTTCCGATGGCGGCACGGAGCGCCGGAATCGAGTTCGACGAGCTGGTCGAGCGTATCTGCCACATGGCCCGGGCGCGAGCTGTGTAGCGATTGTGTATCATTGTTGTTCATTGATGCGAGGAGCAGGCTATGGATCGAATCGAGAGCCTGATGCGGGAATTCACCGAAGCGGTGGGTGTACCCGGTTACGAGGGAGAGATCTTCGAGCTCATGCACAAGCACTTGAGCCCCATCGCTGATATCGAGAAGGACCGTCTCGGTTCCTTTATCTCTCGTCTCAAGGGTGGGCGGGAGGAACCTCGAATCATGCTATCCGCCCATATGGATGAGGTGGGATTCATGGTGTCTCACTTTACGGGCACCTTCGTCAGGTTCAACCAGCTGGGGGGCTGGTGGACGCCCCGTATCCTGGGGCTTCCGGTGAAGATCAGGACAAGGCGGGGGGAAGTCCCGGGGGTTATCGCCTCGAAGAGCCCCTTCCATATGGAGGAGCGTGAGCGAAAGGAGCTCCCAAAGCTCAAGGATCTCTACATCGATGTGGGGCTGTCGGGGAAGATAAAACCAGAGACGCTCGGGATCAGGCCGGGGGATCCGATTGTTCCATGGTATCCGTTCACCATTCTCAAGGGCGGCAAGACCTACATGGCGAAGGCGTGGGACGACCGGATCGGGTGCGTGATGGTCGTCGAGGTGCTCAGGAGACTGGCGCGGCTGAAGAGATCCAACGCGGTCTACGGTGTCGGCACGGTTCAGGAGGAGGTCGGGATCAGGGGTGCGGTCACGAGCGGCCGGCGGATCGATCCCGATGTCTGCCTCGCGCTCGAGGTAAATATCGCGCAGGATATACCAGGTTCGCCGGAAGGGAGCCCCGAGAAGCTCGGTTCGGGGGTTTCGATCTGCGTCTTCGATGCAACGTTGATACCCAACACAAGACTCAGGGATCTCGTGGCCGACGTCGCTGAGTCCAGGAAGATCCCGTATCATTTCAGTGCCGTTCCCTATGGTGGAACGGACGGGGGCAAGGTCCACCTCAACCGCTTCGGCGTGCCGACCCTGGTCATCGCGGTACCGACGCGTTACATTCACAGTACGGCAGGCATCATGCACCGGAAGGACTTCGACAGCGCCGTACGGCTGGTCGTCGAGGTGGTGAAGAGGCTCGATCGTACAACGGTGCAGGGGCTCGCATAGGGTCACGATGCACACGCAGCAGGAAGGAACAGCAATGGCTTTGATGGTCTACGACACGCTCCGTGCAAAAAAGGAGGAATTCGAGCCTATTCAAGAAGGCAAGATTGGGATCTACTTCTGCGGCATGACGGTGCAGGACAAGCCGCATATCGGACACATGCTCGCCTTCGTCGCCGGGGATATGATACGACGCTACCTGCTCTTCAGGGGATTCGACGTAACCTATGTTCAGAACTTCACCGATGTGGATGACAAGATCATCGCCAAGGCGAACGAAGAGGGTGTCGATTACACCGTCGTTGCCGAGCGTAACATTGCGGAGTATTTCAAATATGCCGATGAGCTCAATATCATGCGCGCCGATATATACCCGAAGGCCACGGAGCACATCAATGATATCATCGCTCTCATCGAGAGGCTCGTGGCGAAGGATTTCGCCTACGAGGCGGGAGGCGATGTCTATTTCCGGGTACGTAAATTCCCGGAGTACGGAAAACTCTCGAAACGGCGGATCGACGACCTCCTGAGCGGTGCCCGCATCGAGGTCGACGAGCAGAAGGAGGACCCGCTCGATTTTACCCTGTGGAAGAAGGCGAAAGAAGACGAGCCGGCGTGGGAGAGCCCGTGGGGTTCGGGCCGCCCCGGCTGGCATATCGAGTGCTCTGTGATGTCGATGAAGTACATCGGTGAGACCCTCGACATGCACGGGGGGGGGCAGGATCTCGTCTTCCCGCACCACGAAAACGAGATCGCACAGAGCGAGGCGGCGACGGGAAAGTCATTCGTCAGGTACTGGATGCATAACGGTCTCCTCAACCTACGCGGTGAGAAGATGTCAAAGTCGACGGGACACTTCTTCTCGATCGAGGAGATCAACCGGGAGTTCAATGGCGATGTCATCAGGTTCTACCTCCTATCGACGCACTTTCGCTCGAGGACGGAGTTCAGCAGGGAGCGGCTCGAGGAGGCGAAAGCCGGGCTCGAACGCATCAAGAATATCTGCGTCTACCTCGATGAACGCCGCCGTGCGCTCGAGGGTTCGGGCGTGTCGGTATCGACACCGGAGAGCGAGGGATTGCGGGAGATGGTAGCCGACGTGCACCGTGCCTTCCTCGATGCGATGGATGACGATTTCAACAGCGGCGAGGCGATCGGGCACATCTTCCGGCTTGTGCGGGAGATCAACCGAGTGAGAACGGCTGGTGAGGAGTATCTCAAGGACGATCTCGAGACGATCCGGGCGATTCTCGAAGCTATCGCCGTGTTCGACTCGATCCTGGGGCTCTTCAAGCACGGGCTCCCGACGGCCGGGATCGAGGTTCCCGATGAGGTGAGGCGACTCGTCGCCGAGCGCGAGGAGGCCCGACATGTGAGGGACTGGGCCCGATCGGATGCCCTCCGCGATCAAATATCGGAGCTGGGTTATTCCATAGAGGATCGAAAGGACGGGCCGTCGGTCAAGCCGAGAAGATGAGGTCCGCCGGGCAGGTCCGAGGGTGATAGCGCAAACAATCGTGCGTGTGGAGACGTTGAGCCGGTTGCGTCTTGCAGCCGGTTAATTTTTATTGCCGAACGGTACAATGGTGCGAAGGGGCATGAGGAGAAACCAGAGGAGGATCGGGAGGAAGAAATTGATCGTGAGGTTCAGGAACTCGGTCCCCGTCCAGAGCCGATCGTTTCCCTTGTAGGCGCTGAGAAAGATCAAGAAGACGGTTACCATGTTCAACACGGTGAGGATGACGATGCCCCATGCCGCCGCCTTCAATCTGACCGCTATCCTGACCCTGGTGACCGCGATCACAAGCGATAGAAAAACGACCGGATTCAGTGAGATGTCCTCGATGATCTTGTATGCCCGCTCGATGACGATCTCGTAGCCGAACAGGGAAAGGAGTGGACCGGCTCCGTGGGCAATCAGCCATGTGTAGTACCTGCCCACCCATCTGAATATCAGGGTAAGGATAATCGAGGCGGCGAGAAGACGGAGCAGGAAGAAGAAGATCTCCTTGGCGCTTCCCATAAATCCGAATCGTTCCGGCACCTCGGGTCTGGAGCCGCCGGATGGTTTCCCGATCCGTTCCTCCGGTACCCCGGTGCCCGTACCTCTGGACGATGCTCCTCCTCTATCCGACGGAATCTCGTTGGACTTACGTTTCATCCGTCATCCCTCCGGGGCAGTTGCCTCCGCATGCGTTCTGCGAACCTTCACGACTTTTCCCATCCAAAGGATGACGAGAAGCAGCATGAAGATCGCAAAGCTCACCTGCCAGAGGTAGCCGTGGAAAAAGTCGAAGAGATCCCGTCTGTGGTAGAGGATCAGGGAGATAAAGATCATGCGGGCGAGATTGAGTATGTGAATTGCCGGTATCCCCAACAAGAGGCCGATGAGCTTCTCGCCGATTCTCGCCGGATAGGCACCGATAATCGCAAAGTAGATAATCGATGTGTAGAGCCCCGTGCATTCCGCTATCACGATCAGCTTCTCGCCCCCGTGATTGGTGAAGAAGAGAAACGTAGCCCCCTCGAGCGAGAACCTGTACTTCAACAGCCGCAAGCAGTAGGCGACCTCCCGGGCTACGATATATTGCAGTTCCATCACGAAACCGGGAAACCGCCTCGTCAACAAGAAAGAAAAAAGCCAGAGGATGAAGAAGATCACAAGGAACAGCAGGAACTCCTTACGGAAGACCCTACCTTTCCGCGTTTCCTTTACTCCACCTTCTGGCTTTTTTCCTTGGCCCAATAGTGTATCTAAAACCTCACGACCTAGGCTTCAGTCCTGCTCCGCTTAGGCCCTGCTAACGGCGCGCCTTCTCATGAAGACCGCAGCAGCAAGTACCAGCGCAAGCACCAGTATCGTCACAACCGGAGCCGTGAACAGAGGCACAGGCTCGGACTCGACGACATGGATCAGCTGCACGCAGGTATCATAGATAACCGGCAGAGCCACCGACCACGCAATGATCGTCAACGTGTCGTAGTCGCAGATATCTGCAAGACCGGCATCTATGACACCGTAGACATCCTCGCACTCGCCGCCGGGGACGCCCTCGATCGTATCACACTGGACGATCGGGCCACCGACCCAACCCTTGTTGGTTATGCAGTAGCCGTAGTCCTGCGGATCGGCGCAGGGATCGCCGTTGCAGATCGAGAACGGTATGTAGGCGGCCGTCTGGCCCTGATCCACATAGTAGATCGAATCCTGCAGGACGTAAAGTGCAGGAGGCGACTCGACCACGTGGATGACCAGGGTGTCCTTATCGTAGTACGGATTGCCGCTGTACCAGTTCGGGTCCTCGCACTCCGGCAAGCTACCGCAAAGGATGTCGCAGACGAGAGCGGTATCAATGCCGGGAGGATCGAGACGACAGTAGAACATACCTACGACGATGGTATCGTAGTCGCACGGCTCAACATCGCACGGTGCGGTGACTATGACATCCTGCCACCAGAGGTAGCCGGGATCAAGAATGAAGCAATCTCCGAATGGAGGATTACCCGTGACGGACCAGCC
>CP070727.1:3628939-3825627 GCA_020350885.1 bacterium
AGAGAGCCACGCCCCACTGGTAATGGAGAAACGCTCCTTGCCCCTCGCCGAGCTGAAGCCCCCTCTGGACGGTTTCGATCGCCTTGTTTGGCTGATTTAGCTCGTTATAGATCTGTGACAGCACCGCAAAGATGTACGGATCGTCTCCCTTGATCTCGATTGCCTTCTCCAGTGCTGCCGGGGCTTCCGCCTTTCGATCGGTCTGTGACAGCACGAGACCAAGATTCTGCTGATACGCCGCGACTTCGGGAAACCGTTCCACGAGATCCTCGAACACGGGGACCGCCTTTTCATATTCTTTCAATTTGAGATAGGCAGAACCGAGCTGCGTCTTGAACTTGTAGTTGTCAGGTGCCGCCTCGATGGCGCGCTGCAGGTATTCGAGCCGGGTCTCCTCGTCGCCCTTCTTGCCGTAGAGGCTGGCGAGTGTTCCCATCGTCGTTGCATCGTCGGGGCGTCTCTTCAGAACGAGCTTGTAGAAGCGGATGGCTGTATCGTTATCCCCCCGCTTCTGATAAATGAAACCGAGATGCACATTGCCGTCATAGCTCAGCGAGTCCTTCTCGATCAGCTTCTCGTAGTATCTCTCTGCTTCATCCCACCGTTCGAGGTAAAGGTAGTTGTATCCGATAGAGGCCAACAGGGCATCGTTATCGGGGGAGAGCTCGAGTGCCTTTTCGAATGCCTGTATTCCGGCCTCATGGTTCTTCGTTGTCGTATATGCCTTGCCAAGCTCTGACCATGCTTCCAGGTAGGTGGGTTTGAGCATCGTCGCCCGTTTGAGGTTCTCGATCGCATCCTGATAGTTACCAGATGCGAGGAATTGCATCGCCGACTGATATGCGATCTCGGCAGGTCCCAGTTCACGCGAAAAACCACGCTCATCCTCTATTTCGAACCGTCTCTCCCCCGTTTCGGTTTCAACGTCGCTCCCACCGGTCGCGCATCCGAGATATAGGAGAAAACCGAGGGCCATGGCAATCATCGCTAATCTTCTCACTGTACCGTCCTTTCCCTGCAACACCAACGATTCTTACCTCTACGAATATATTCCAACGTGCGTCCCAATAATAAAATTAGAGCACCTTCGAAGACCTGTCAAGATCAGAGTATTTCACTACAATTGCGGCTTCCAGTCGCTAGACTGTTTTGCCGTTTTCAAGACCTTCTGGAGCATGATGATGTTCTCACGTGCCTTTGCTGCCAGATACCCGTCTCCGTCCAGTTCGACCACCTTCTCCCACTCCCGGAGGGCCTCCCGGTAGATCTTATTTTCCCAGAAGAAGATCGCCAGGTAGAAGTGAGGTTGCGGATGATCGGGCCCCATCCTGAGTGCCTGCTCGAGTAGACTCCAGGCCTCACGGTAATCCTCGAGCTGGTACCGGATAAATGCAGCATGCGCATGGGCCAGGATATCGGTTGAATCGATATCGGCCGCCCCCTCGAACAGGGTAAGCGCCCGTAGGAGTTGTCCGAGCTCGTCATAGATGACGCCCATATTCACATATGCCTTTGTATAGTCGGGATCAACCTCCTTCGCCTTCGCATAGTAGTGAAGCGCCGAGTCGTATGCTGCGCTCTCGTGGAATGCGACACCGAGCTGAAAGAATACATCGGGACCGGTGCTCCCGGTCGATAGGAGATGCCTGAGGTAGGCGATACGCGGTTCGGGCGCCAATCCTTCGAGCTGCTCGGAGAGCGGCACATCTTGCTCCTCGCCGGGAGTTTTTCTGTCCGGCGCGCCGATCATGCTCACTACCAGCATAAGGACGATCACTATGCCTTTCATATGCTGAACACTCCTATCTCCTGCTCCCTCTTCGCCGCGACCAGACCTCGGAGACATTCAAGCCGAGTCCACACCGTACCACCTGTTCGTCGATCCCGTTGTCATCGATAGAGCCGATCTGCCCGAACTCGATCGAGAAATCGAGCGTTCCCGGCCCCCCCGGCATCGGAAATCCCGTTCCGAAGGTGATGAATCGTGAGAAAATCCCCTTCCCACTCGGAAACTCGAGGTGCCACCTGTTCTGGTAGTAGCCGAACCGCAGCGGCCGTCTGGAAAAGAATCCCCCGGTAGGGGATCCTCGCCGTTCGATACCGAAGGCGATCATCCATTCACGACCCAGGGATCCGCTCAGCTCTTCGAAACACCGGGGCTCGGGTGCCTCACGGCTCCAGAAGGTTGATGACATCCACCATCGCTCCGTAATCCCGGCAGCGACACCTATACTAAACGCAGGGGGAAGGGTGAATTCATCCACACTCACCGAGTTGAACTCCTCGTAGCTGAATCTCAGTTCCTGGTCCACATCGTAACTGATCCGGTCGTCGAAGCCGGCTCCTATGGAGAGCCGCGATACAGGCGTGATGAGAAGGTACATTCCCCATGACGTTCCGGAAAAGATACGGTTCTGTATGGATGTAGAGGGCATATAGCCCTCGGCTTCGAAATCGATGGTGACCTGATCCCGTATCGATCCCCGTTCGATTTGCAGTTCACCTCCAACACGCAGCAGTTCCTTAAACTTCCAGGTGAGCACCAGAGGAGCCGTAAAGAGCGAGCTGCGCCGCTTATAGATTTCGTACGGGGTGGGATCACCCTCGAACTCCCGGCGAAAGGCGAAATCACCCTTGCTCTCGAAACGGGTTCGGTATCCGACGCCGCATACGAAACCCCGGCCGATCGGAACGGCAATCATAACGGTGGGGAGCTGAAAGCGGTTCTGGTTGACCACATTCCCACCCCTGCTGATGCGGCTTAGGCCGAGGACCTCGTAAATCGAGAATGTCACCTGTTTCAGATCAGCCAGCGAGGCCGTATTCGGTGTTATGGCACTTGCCGAATCGGGGACTGCCAAAGTAGAGAATGCAAGTGATCGGTGACGGGCGTTTCCCCTGTACCGGTGCTCTCCGATGAAGTTCAGGCCGAAGATCGACTGGGCCCGGGGCCTTCCTGCGGCGCACACGATCACGATCGAGGCAACGATACCGATATGGCAGATTATCCGCTTCTTCATGACGAACCCGAAAATTCTGCAGGGTATGAATATATCACTTCGATGTACGGCCCCTGCTGGCCGTCCTCCCCGGCCGAGAAGAAGGTGGCCCGCTGGATGCGAAGGGTCTCGATATTCGACTGGAATACCAAACCGGTATTCACACGGAGTCCCCGGACGACATCCGGCATGAAGCCCCTGAGCGGAATCTCGAGTACCTGTGTTTCATAGGGCAGGAATGTGCCAACATCGACTCCCGTCCCATCCAGGAAGGCCGGATCCTCCGGGTCCGCGGAGTTGGGTGTGTAGAGATAGTAGGGAAAGTCGCTTGGCAACTCCGGCAGGGGTGACGGTGATGACTCGCCCCGTGTCGCTCCGAGTCCCCTTTCGCCGTCGACGGTGAGCACCAGTGCTGCGTAGTGGACTACGACGCTGTCGAGATCGTCTCCGGGATCGAACTCGAAAAAGATACGCTGTGCAACACCCGCCACACAGTCAATCCCGTCACCGCTGAAGGTGGCGACGGCATAGTCCTTCGATACGGCGAAGGTGTCGGCAGTCGTATCGTCGAAGGCGACCCGCATGACCGGCGGATCGGAGCCGAGCTCCCGTGCTTTCATCTCCATGAGACCCGTCGGATCGGGTTCCTCGGCCAGGAGGATCGCTATGCCTCGGTGCGGTCGTGTCCCCTCGAGCCATTCCTGGACGAACGCAGGTGAGAGGCTAAACTCGAAACTCGTAATGCCGAGACCGTGCACAGTTTCACCGAGCGAGTCGGGAATGGGTACGGCGTCGACACCCGGTACGGCCGTAATAGAGTCGGTTTCCTCGAATTCCGCGAGCAGCTCGTGAAAGGAGACCCTCAGGAGGAAGTCCTCGGGCTTGATAAGCGTATCCTCCGGCGTCGCCGCCACGACGGGCAGGTCGAGAATCGCTGCAGTGACTGTTCGACCGCCCAGTCCCCCCTCGAGTGTGAAGTCGAAGGCCATGAGTAAGGCCTCGAAATGGATTCCCTTTATCTCACCGATCTGGAGCAGCTTGCCCGTACCGACCCCGGTGGGAACGGGAACGGTGCGTACGCTGACCGCCAGGGTGTCCCGTTCGATACCGATCAAGCCCTCCTCGACAAATACACCGGCCACCGGCCCTTCCTGATCGGAGGTGCAGGATGCGAGGAGTGCCGCTATGACGGCGAACGCTATCGATTTCAGGACTGAGCGCATACTACCCTACCTGTATGTAAACATAAGGTGCCAGAAGCAATAGCACAAGAGGGGGCGAGCGTCAAGCTGAATACCGTTCATCCGGCAGCAGGGCTCCCGCATCACCGGTTCAGCGTGTCCGTTTCTCGAGAATGGAGACGACGGTACCGGTGAAGAACTCACCGATACCGGGCAGACGGGTGAGAGGTGCGAGAAACGGATACTTCGGCGGTCTGAGCTCTTCGAGGACCGGTCTCAGCTCGGGATTGTGCGCCAGGATACGCCGGTACCGGGCCACCGTGATGCGGTTGAGCTCGATGTGATAGCGCTCCATGAGGGTGCGGGCCTCCCCGCTCGCATCACCCTTCCCTCTCCGTTCGAGGATAATTGAGAGGAGCTCCTCAATCAACCGCTCCGAAAAGAGCAGATGGCACCATGGGGTCCGGATATAATCGTAGAGGTGGGAGCCGAGGGGTGAACGCCACGGCGTGAAGAAGAGAAAGAGCAAACCCCCGCGAGCACAGACCCTGGCCAGCTCCGGCAGGGCCCGCTCCGGGCTGGGGAAATGCTCCATCGAGTCGTTTGCCACAACGAGATCGAAGGATTCGTCCGGGAAGGGAAGCTCCTCGGCATCGCCAACCAGAAAATCGACGGCACTCGCCCGTGAAGATGCATAGCGGCAGGATTGAGCGATATTGCCGTATTCTATATCGACACCGACGACCTCGGCTCCGGCCTCGCCGTAGGCGATCGTCTTCCCCCCCAATCCACACCCGATGTCGAGTACACGCTTGCCGGTGAGCGCTCCGAATTGAGCCGTGTACCGTTCGAGAAGGTCCTTCCCGAGCCGGTACTCCCATTCGGAATACGCCTCGGGCGATTCCCTCCCCTCGACGCGTGTACGGGGGAAGAGTCGATCGATACGATGGAGGAGCCGTGCGAGTAACCGTACCATCCCGGTGTCACCTTTCCTTCGAAACCGACCCGTGCGGCTCGCCGCTCCCCGGCCGAAGACCCGCTCGGTGGGAGAGGGCCTATGCCGGCGTTACGGACGGGGGGTAGCTCAACCCAGCCCGTACCGGTTCGGTTCCTTATCCTCCGGTACGCTCAGAGGCCCCGCGCTTGGCATCGTAGAACAGATAGATGCACAGACCGACAAAGCAAACAACACTCAGCACCTCACCGATGGGCCTCTCGGCGATACCCGTATGGAGCGTCTCACTCCAGCCCGGGAGCGCCAGGAGGGCGCTGATGACACCCATGAGTGCGCCGCCCGCTATAAACCCGGATGCGATGAGCGTTCCCCGCTCCCGGCGTTTCGTGTTGACCTCGTCGCTCGTGCTCCTGGTCGCTACGAGGTAGGAGATGATGCCGCCGACGAGGAGCGGCGTGTTGAGCTCGATCGGCAGATACATACCCAGAGCGAACGCGAGTGGGGAGATGTGGACGAGCTCGAGGATGAGCGCCATGAAGATGCCGGCAAGATAGAGAAACCACGGTGCCGCCGTCTCCGCCATCAGGGTCCGGATCACCGCCGCCATCGCATTCGCCTGCGGTGCGGCGAGAGCCTTCGGACCGGTGAAACCGTATACCTTGTTCAGCAGGATGAGAACGCCGGTCACACAGAGGGCGCTCACGATAATGCCCAGGAACTTGTACCGCTCCTGGTTCCTCGGTGTCGAGCCGAGCCAGTAGCCGACCTTGAGATCGCTGATGAAGGCGCCCGCTGTTGAAAGCGCGGTACAGACCACCCCCCCGATGATGAGCGCCGAAAGCATTCCCGCCGGCCCCGAGAGCCCTGCGGCCACGAGGATCACGCTCGAGAGGATGAGTGTCATGAGTGTCATTCCCGAGACCGGATTCACACCCACGATGGCGATCGCCCGTGCCGCGACGGTCGTAAAGAGAAAGCTTATCACACCGACCACGGCGAGGGCTATCCCTGCGATCCGCCAGTTATCCACCACACCGAATCCGAAGAAGGCAAAGACGGCTACGAGGGTGAGTACGATCCCGGCTATCACGGTCGCCATGCCGATATCCCGATCCGTCCGCACGGCCGATGCTACGTGTTTGCCGGTAAAGAGCTCTTTGAAGCCCAGGGTGAAGGCCTGGACGATGATCTTGGAATTCTTGAGAATACCCAGGATCCCCGCCATGGCGATCCCGCCGATCCCTATGTGCCTGACGTAGTTGGAGAAGATCTCCTCCGCCGTCATATCCGCCAGCGGTAACTCGGCCCCGCCGATCGGCACGTCGATATACCGGCCGAAATACCATATGGAAGGGATGAGAACGAGCCATGAAACAAAGCTCCCCGCACAGATGATCGAGGCGTACTTGATCCCGATGATGTAGCCGAGCCCCATCACCGCAGCCCCTACGTTTACCTTGACGACGAGCTTGGCCCTGTCCGCGACCGCCTCTAGTGCGGGTACGACGCGTGTGGACGCCACCTCCCTCCATAATCCGAACGTAGCCACACAGAAGTCGTAAATGCCGCCGATGATAGCGGCCTTGACGAGAACCTTTGCCTGCTCACCCCCGCTCTCGCCGGTCACCAGCACCTCGGTGATCGCCGTTCCTTCGGGGAAGGGAAGATGGCCGTGCTGCTCGAAAACGAAATACTGCCGGAGGGGGATAATAAAGAGGATACCGAGGAATCCGCCGAGGAGGGCCGCCAGGAAGGTCTGGTAAAATTGCAGCTCCAAATCGAGTATGAAGATCGCCGGGAGGGTAAAGATCATCCCCGCAACCACAACACCCGAGGCGGATCCGATCGACTGGATGATGACGTTCTCGGAGATGGTGCTCCGCGGCGAGAACATGCCGGCCAGGCCGACCGCCAGGATGGCGATCGGGATGGCCGCCTCGAACACCTGCCCGATCTTGAGCCCCAGGTAGGCAGCCGCTGCGGTGAAGATCACCGCCATAATGAGACCGATAGTGACCGAGCGAAGCGAGATCTCGGCAATTTCCCTATCAGCGGGCACGTACGGTGTATACGTTTCGCCGGGCTCCAGGACGCGGTATGCATTCGGGGAAAGCCTCTTTACGCCTTTCTGTTCCTCCATCGTTCCTCCTCCGGTCAGATGTACAACCGTGTGATCACCAGAACCTCTTCCAGCCGTTTTCTACGAGCCGCAGTATTACCTCTGCCGTCGCCAGTTTACCGATATAATGGATATTCCGATTCCTCCCGAGCGCGTCCAGGTATCCGTCCTGGACATAGCTGCGGATTCTCGCTTCCTTCGAAAATATCAGGTTATCGATAAACTCCCGGTGCAGATCGTTAAACCATCTATTCCAATCCTCGAGTAGGATGGTCTTCTTTGAGCGGAATCCTCTCCATGGGCTTCTACTTACGACACCCCGATAGAGACGATAGAGTTGATACGCAGATTTACCTCTCAAGATAATATCCGGCCTCGTATTTCCCATGGGTACTCGTGCAAACACGGGAGCAAGCTTGGAGAGCAGATAGGACTGAAGAACCTGTTCCGTTATGTCACCCCTCGTATGCGCTGAAAACTGCGAAAACGACAGCATACTCTGTTTGATCCCATATGACAATTCGATAATCTCGGAATCCCAAACTGGCACCCTCAAAGTAGTGAATAGATCGGCTATCTTGACCTCTCCACCAAAATACCGAGTGGACACGATATACAGCGCATAGGATAAATGGTGCTCGGTAGAATCGAAACCGCCGAAATTGTTCCTCAGTGCCCTGAGCCTCTGCATAATGTGATCCTCGAACGTCGAGTAATCCGGTCCGAGCATGGATGACCAGAAATTCTTCCTGATAGCGATCTTCCCGCTTTCGAAGATATCGGCCATGTCCGGCGATACCAATGCAGGTACATGGGCATGGCCCCTTAACTGCATATCCATGGCTACACCACTGATCGTAATGGGAAATCTCCGTCCCCGCTCCGTCAATTTTCTATAGGCATACAACAATGTCGCACGCTGCAATCCCTGGAGTCCCGAGGACAGGAATACTGTTTCCGAAAGACAATTCGGCAAGTCCTTTGTAAATTCATTGTCGAAGAGGATACTGAGATGCTTGATCTTCGCAGTGCGGGCGGTATCGCCGGCTCCCACGAGGTCATCGCACCCGGGAATACCGTAGGTGTATGCGGTGATATCCTTATCGGGTGCGAGAGCGAGCAAGGTCCTTCCATCCCATCCACCCGTCAACGCACATGCTATTGTCTCGGCTCCTTCGAAATACCCCGGCATCCTTCTGGCAAAGACATCCACGGCATGATCGAGAGCCTCCTTACCGTCAATCAGGTGGTCCGCTTTCCTGTAATTCGCGGCATACCTATGTATCGTATATTCCCGCGAATCACGATCGTATTCGACAATCGATGCCGGTGGAATTCTACGTACATCTTTTAAGAACGTTGAGTCCCCCACCGGATAATTGAAAAACAGATACTCCCACAGCCAGGTTTCGTCGAATTCCGGCTTTTTCTCCAGCCTGCAAAATGTCGATACATCCGTGGATACGAATATTCCATTATCTGTCGTGTAGTAATAGACCGGTTGTTGCGAACGGCGATCACTTACAACATACAACGTGCCTTTCTCTTTGTCATAGGCTGCGATCGCATATATACCCTCGAGTTTTCTGAAGTATGCCGTGTTGGAGCTGTCTATATTCCGGATTATCTCGGAAAGGGGGATTTCAACATGCCCTATTACATCTCCAGAAAACAGTGCAATCCATCTGTCTGTTTCGATGAGCCGTTCTCCCCTCACGGGAGTGTTTCTCAAGTATGAAACCGCGAAGTGGGAAGCATCCGCATTCGTTGACCGAACCTGGAAATTCCGGGAAAGGTTGATCGTATCGGTCAAACCTTCCAATTCCCGCTGATCGATTGTTCTCTCACCTATGAATACAAAGAATCCCGACATTCATGTACTCCTCGATTCCGGCGATTATGTCAATGGAACGCCGGCGGGGAAGCACCATTATGTAAGATTCCTAAAAGTATCATTAAGTGGTGCATTTGACAAGAATGTCTCATTATGATTTATTGTATGTGATCACATCGAATCGTACAGTACCGGTACGAGATACGGTACGCCGCGAGGTTAAGGGAGCGCAGTATGAAGGGCCTCCGGAGCACACGTTCTGGTGCCGTCGAACGCATACGGGTGGTCTATAGATCGATGTTTCGATTTATGGGAACCACGCCTTCACGGCTCGTATACGAACGGCACGTCCCGGCGATATTGAATAAACTTCAGGCCGAGGAAAAACCTGCTCTTGTTCTCGATGCGGGCTGCGGCGTTGGTAACTACGCATCATGGTTCACACAATGCAACTATATTGGAATCGATGCAGTAAACAAGGGGATTGAGGCTCCATCCCGCGATAACATCTCCTTTTGCATGGGTCTGATCGGGACCCTGCCGTTTGCGGACGAATCATTCGACTTCGTATTCTGCTCCCTCGTTCTCCAGCATGTGAACGACGTTGAACAGACCCTCTCCTCCCTGTACCGGGTTCTGAAACCCGGAGGAACACTCCTGGTTACGACCACATCGAAGTGGGCAAGGCTTATCGGTGAGATGCCGCATCTCTTCTGGCGGATCGATGATCCGACGATCGGACAGGCATACCACTATTTCGACGCCGAAGATATCGCACGGTACCACCGGGATGCAGGATTTCGCGACGTGAGGGTCAACCGCATCGACGGGGTATGTATCTTCTGTCTCGATCTCCTTGGCACCTTTTTCGGACTCATGAAGCGGAAACTGACCGGGCGCACCTACACGCATAAACGTACATCGACCGACACCTCGTGCACACACCATCCACCGAAGAGGAATCCGGCATATGATATCTGGAAAGTGGCAGCGACACCCCTCCTGGCTGGCCTGAAGTGGCTCCTCGTCCAGTGTGCACAACTTCTCGATTATATCCTTCCCCCCGGCCCCTCACGGATCATAGCCGTCGTGGCCAAGAAGTAATGGACAGCACGTGGTTTTGTGTGGTATTGTACACCCTCGCCTGAGTCGTGCTGCGATGATATGGAGCAAGATCGCCTTGCACAACTTATTATTAAAAAAAAATATAAAGGGATGGTGGCGCCGCCTGGATCAACGAAAGCAACCCCGCCCGCCGCATCCCGTAATGGCCTCTAATTTGCTTAATTACAACAGACTGGGCATATCCATGCCGGGAGTGGATACATTTACGCCAGTCTGCCCAGTATGACAACGGTTCGAGGGAGGGTAACCTAATGAAGATCCTGTGTACTGGAGGTCTTGGGACTGTCGGTCACGTTCTAGTAAAGGAGTTACGAGATCGGGGCAACGATGTCTGGATCTGCGATCTTCCCCACCATCACGACGATCAATACCTACGGTGCGACGTGGGCAGTTTCTGGCAGCTCAAGCGCATTTTCGACAGCCATCAGTTCGACGTAGTGTACCACCTTGCCGCAGAGTTCGGGCGGTGGAACGGCGAGGATTACTACGACACGCTCTGGCATTCGAATGCCGTAGGCACGAAGAACATGATCCGCATGCAGGAACGTCACGGTTTCCGGATGGTCTTCTTCTCGAGCTCCGAGGTCTACGGCGATTACGACGGCGTCATGAAGGAAGACGTGATGGACAAGTACGAGGTCCGGCAGCTCAACGACTACGCCATCAGCAAGTGGGTCAGCGAAATGCAGATCCTCAATTCCGCCTCGATGTACGGTACCGAGACGGTCCGCGTGCGGCTCTTCAACACCTATGGCCCGGGAGAGTACTACAGCCCATACCGGAGTGTGATCTGCCGTTTTATCTACTGCGCGCTCTTCGATCTCCCGTACACGGTCTACCTCAACCATCACAGGACATCGACCTACGTGACCGACACCGTACGTACCCTCGCCAACATCTCTGAGCGCTTCAAGCCCGGAGAGGTATACAATATCGGCGGGGGACAGTATCACGACATCAAGTACCTATCGGACCTCATCCTGAAATACCTCGGGAAGAGTGATTCCATCGTTACCTATTCCGAAGGTGAACCGTTCACGACGAAGGACAAGAAGGTCGATCTCTCCAAGGCGGCCGAGGAATTGGATCACAAGACCACGATCCCGCTGGAAGAGGGAGTCCCCAAGACAATCGACTGGATGAGATCGGTATATCTCAGGGAAGACACCGATACCGATCTCACACGTTCTCCCCACTCGCAGGTCGATATCTAGGAGGTTTTCATGAACGTTCTCGTAGTCGGTGCCCATCATGACGATATCGAGCTCGGGTGTGGCGGTACGGTTGCCCGTCTCACCGAAGAGGGCCATACCGTCTATGGTGTCGTGCTTACGAACTCGGAAACCCATTACGATGTGCGAAACATTCACCGGACGAAGGAGCAGGCACTCGTTGAGGCAAAGCGAGCGGCCGAGGTGATCGGTCTCACGCTCACGGAGCTCGATTACCCGCAAGTAGATAACGGGCTCCTTGAGTACGACGTGGAGCTCATGCGGACAACTGAACGGTTCATCGCAAAGCACGACATCGAACTCGTTTTTTCCCACTGGCAGTACGACATGAACACCGATCACGAGGCAGCAGCCAAGATCACCACCGTTGCAAGCAGGCACGTGCCGAGCGTGCTCATGTACCGAAGTAACTGGTACCAGCCGGACCGGGCGTTCAACGGCATCTTCTACGTGGATATCAGCAGGTACATCGAAAAGAAGATCAAGAGCCTCGAATGCTACTCGGTCGAAATAAGCAATCGAAGCCGCGAGTGGATCGATTCGTTCATCGACCACAACCGGAGTTACGGATTCAGCATCGACTCAGAGTATGCAGAGGTTTTCGAGCCGATGCGTTAC
This sequence comes from bacterium, assembly GCA_020350885.1. Classification (GTDB taxonomy): domain Bacteria; phylum Krumholzibacteriota; class Krumholzibacteriia; order Krumholzibacteriales; family Krumholzibacteriaceae. Next base: position 3,641,003 of record CP070727.1, read on the forward strand.
ACCTTGATAAATCTGGTGGATCGGCAAAACAGGCGGGACGGATAGACCGCGCCGTCTCGGTACCCAACTCGATAAGAGGCGGTTAGTAACCGATACGCCTGCCGTTCTTCGACCGGCAGGTTCGGTTTATAGAAAGCGATTGAATGTCATGGAAAAGACATCACCCGAACAGGTAAAAGATTTCTTTTCCTACGCGGCGAAGCGGAGGGAGGAGGTGCGGAGCTTCCTTGACGGGATAGCCGATGAACGGGAGAAATGGATACGCAGAAGCCAGTACTACTACAACAAGCTCACTGAGCTTCTTACCTTCCATGTACCCCCCCAGCAACGCGTCTGTCACTTCGGTTGCGATACGGGACGGTTCCTCGAAGCGTTTCAACCCTCGTTCGGTGTCGGCATCTGTCTCAGCGAACGGTTCGCCGAGATTCTATCCGAACGATATGACGGATATACATTTTTGAACGACACCTGGGAGCAGGAACTCGACGGACAGACCTTCGACTACATTGTGGTCACAAATCCCGGGTACCTCTTCGACATCCAAAAAGCGCTGGACAGGCTTACCGTCCTCTGCCATCACCGTACGAGGATCCTCGTCGCCAACACGAACTATTTCTGGGAGCCGATCTTCGCAATCGCCGGGAAGCTGAAGCTCCGCATACCCCAGCCCGTTCAGCGTCAGAACTGGATCCCAACGCATGTGATCATGGACATGCTGCTTCTCTCCGGAATGGAAATGGTCCGCTGGGATGCGCATATTCTCGTCCCATTCCTGATTCCCGGTATCTCCTGGTTTATCAACAAGTTTTTTTCGAGTGTCTGGCCGCTCCGTTACTTCTCAACGACACACATCGTCGTCGGGCGTATTCGAAAGAAACCCCCGAGACCGGTCAAGGTATCCGTTATCGTGCCGTGCAAGAACGAGCGGGGCAATATTGCACCGATCGCAGAACGGACGGTGCCGGTAGGGGACGAGACGGAGCTTCTCTTTGTCGACGACTGTTCAACGGACGGTACCGGCGAGGAGGTCGAGCGGCTCATCACACAGTACCCGGACATGAATATCCGATGCGTGAAGGGACCAGGGGTCTCGAAGGGGGAGGCGGTACGCGTAGGATTCCGTGAGGCGACCGGCGACATCCTGGTCATCCTCGATGCCGACATCGCCGTTGCACCTGAGGAGCTTCCCAAGTGCGTCGATCCGGTCATCGACGGCTATGCCGACTTCGTCAACACGGTCCGCTTCGTCTACCCCCAGCAGTTCGGCGCCATGCGCCTCGCCAACATTCTCGGGAACAAGGTCTTCGCCCTGCTCTTCAGCCTCGTCCTTCAGCAGCGTATCGGAGACACGCTCTGCGGTACGAAGGCCTTCTGGAAAAAAGACTACGAGAACATAGAGCGGTACAGGGACTTCTGGATTTGGCGCGACAGGTGGGGAGACTTCGAACAACTGCTCGGGGCTTCGAAACTAGGGCTCAAGATCGTTGATGTGCCAGTGCACTACATGGAGCGGACCTACGGTGAAACCAAGATGAAGAACCGATTAGAAAACGGCCTCCTCATGCTGAAAGTCTCCCTGGCGGGGCTGTTCAAGCTTAGACTCAGGTAGAGCGGTCCTGCCATCAGAACGATGAACTGTGCTGTATTCAATGCTGAAGCGAGAAAAGCGGTATCGATTATCAGGAGTTTGGGTCGTGCCGGCTTCTCCATCGTTACCTTCAGCTTCGAACGCATATCGTTCGCAGGCTCGAGCAGATACGTGAAACGTAACTATTACATCCAACGATTCGACAAGGAATTCATTCATACAAAGCTCCGTGATCACGAAATCGATGTCGTCTTCCCCATCGAGGACGACTCTATCGAGTTTTTCGGGAAGAACCGTACGGGCTTCGAGAACTACATCCTGATCATTCCCGACTACGAGACATTCATCCTCTTCGCAGACAAGGCAAACACGGTTCGCCACGCACGTGAGAGAGGCGTATCTGTTCCCGATACGTATATTCCCGAGTCCCTCGAGGATGCCCAAGACTACTTTACACGACTACGGGAATATCCGCGTGTCATTAAACCGCGGCGCTCGACCGGCTCCATCGGTCTCAAGGTCGTCCACGGTTCCGAAGATGGAATCGAAAGCTACAGAGAGATTTCGAAGCGCTTCCACCTCCCTATCATCCAGGAGTACATCCCATCCGGTGGACGTGCCGTCGGAGCCGAGTTCCTGTGCTACCGGGGGAGAGAGATCATGTCGTTCTCCCATCAGCGTATCAGGGAGTTTCCCGTCCGTAGCGGACCGAGCACATTCTGCAAGTACTACCGGCAAAACGATGCGATCGTCGAAGGACGAAAGCTCCTGGAGGGACTCGACTATTCCGGTTTTGCTATGGTCGAATTCAGGGAACACCCCGAGCGCCGGCGGCTCTATCTCATGGAGATCAATCCGAGGCCCTGGGGATCAATCACGCTGCCGATCTCTATGGGATTCGACTTCCCGGCCGAAGCGGTCAAGCTATTCTCTGATCCGGCAGGTTATGAGCCGCCGGAATGCAGGACCCACATCGAGACCGGCAAGGAGTACTACATGCGCTGGCTCCTTCCCGGTGACTTCCTGAGTATTATGCTTGACGGGCGGATGTCGGTCGGCGAGAAGCTGGGACAACTCTTCGGCAGACGGCCCAACACCGCATACCAGATCCTGAGCATCACGGACCCGTTCCCGGCCATCGTCATGATCGTCAAACTCGTGTTGAATCTATTCAATATCGGCTACATACGGAAGTATCTCTTGCGTAGATGGTAGAAGGGGCTTGCCATGCGAGCGAACTGGAAAACGATTGTCGGCATACTGATAAGCGCATCCTTTCTCTATCTCGCCTTCCGTAAGGTCGACCTCAATGAGCTCAAGGCTACCTTTCAAGCCGCCGATTATGTATATGTCGTTCCATCGATGCTGCTGATTATGGCGAGTGTCTGGTTTCGAACGCTCAGGTGGAGGTTCCTCCTGAAACCGGTCAAGACGATTCCACTGCCCAGCCTCTTCTCCTCCACAATGATCGGACTCATGGCCAACAACCTGCTTCCGGCGAGGCTCGGCGAGTTTGTACGTGCCTACACAGTCGGTGTCAAGGAGCGGATCAGCAAGAGCTCGTCGCTGGCGACCATCGTCGTCGAACGCATCTTCGACGGCTTCACGCTCCTCTTTTTCCTGGCGGTCATTTCGGTATTCCGTGCACGAGAATACCCCCCCTGGCTCAGACACTCCGCCTACATCGCACTGTCGTTCTATATCTGTGCGGCAATCCTGCTCGTCCTGCTCAAGGTCCGAACGGAACCGGCGTTACGGATCCTTTCAGCGCTCACCACACCGCTCCCCGGTCGCATCAGGGACCGCATTATCCATCTGTTGCACTCGTTCATTGAGGGGCTGCAGGTACTCCACAGCACCTCAGACGTGTTGATCTCAGCGATCCTGTCCCTTCTGGTTTGGCTGCCGTATGCCGTAACGATACATCTCCTGCTCGGTTCGTTCGATATCGTGCTGCCTGTACAGATATCTTTCCTCGTCCTCGTCGCAATGGGTATCGGTGTGATGATACCTTCCGCCCCGGGATATATCGGCACGATTCAATTCGTCTGCGTGGCTGTACTCTCTGCCTTTTCGGTAACGAGGGACGAGGCACTGAGCTTCTCGATTCTGTATCATGTATGTACCTATATCCCCGTCACGGCCGTCGGTTTGATCTACCTCCTGATCGAAGGGATTTCGTTTGCGGAGATGCGAGATTCGGTGAAACAGACCTGAAAAAGGAAAAGGACGGTGCACCCGTGGCGCCGAACCCGATAACGAACTGTGTGAGGAAGCTTCTCTATATCCTGGAGCTCGCCACGGCATTCCTGCTGTATTATTCAGGTCTTCTTTATCTTCATGTCAGGGTTCGCCTCAGAAAACGCATCCCGATCATCTTCTACCACGAGGTCGGTATCTGCGAATACCTTCCTGAAAATATATCGATCCCGGTGGATGTCTTCGAGCGGCAGATCGCACACATCGCCCGCTGGTACAACTGCATCCCGTTGACGGATCTTCATACCTTCATGGACGGCGCAAAAGATCTTCCGCCCAATCCGTACATCATTGCGTTCGACGGTGGCTACCGTGGAAACCGTGAATCCGCCGAGCCCGTCTTGCGGCGTTTCGGGATACCTGCTACCATCTATATCGTGACACAATATATCGAAACACAGCAACTTCCCTGGAGATACCGTATCCACTATGCATTGAAGTCGACAGATCTGAGTGATGTTGCCTTCCCCCTCCCGGGTACCGGAGATCGGCACAGCATCCGTAACGCGAGCGAGAAACAGGCTTTCTTCGCCCTGATCAACGGTCACCTCGCTGCAATGGATGACGGTGCGAGAGCGCCGATAATCGAGACCATCGCCTCCCGGCTCTCCGTCGATCTCAAGGCGATCCCGAGAAATTTGTTTCTCACCTGGAATGAGGTGCGCTCGATGGATACGAATACTGGCATCGCATTCGGCTCGCATTCACTCACCCACCCCGATCTGACCACTGTATCTCCGGACATCGCACGGAGCGAGATCACTGGATCGAAGGAGATGATCGAGCGTGAGCTCGGAACACAGATTGACTCGTTCTGCTATCCCAGGGGAGACTTTTCAGCGGATATCAAGCGGATGGTGCGGGAAGCGGGTTACCGGTCCGGCACGACGGTGATCTACGGACTGAACGACGAATCCACCGATCCGTACGAGCTCAGGAGGATTCCTGCACGCAACGTACCCCTCCCCCTCTTCGCTCTGGAAGCTTCGGGAATCTACCGCGCGGGAACGTTGATGCAGCATGTCGATACCATAAAGACAGGCCTCAAACGGGCCCTTGGAAGGAAATAGGCGGTATCTCTATGGACAGCGGGAAGAGGATCCTACGGAATACACACCGCACGGGGATCGGCCTCGGGAAGGGAGCGGTTCTCACTCTCGTTACCGTCTGCTACCTCGTTTCCCTGCGATTCGCCTCGGCGATCCCGTGGCACAGGCTGCTCTTTCTCTTCTATTTTCTCAATCTCGTAATCGTGCCCGGGTATCTGTTATCACGTATCCTCTACACTGGCAAGCATGTCCTTTTCAGCGCAATACTGTCCTTTCTGTCGGGAACGGTTCTCCTCTACCTGATCCTTACATTGTTCGCCATCCTGCGCTGGAATATCGTCTTCGCCGGAATCGCCGTCCCGTGCATCTCTCTCATCCTCACGGTCCTGTCCGTTGCAGGATACATTGGTCCGAAAACCGCCGGAGGGCGCCTCCTGGTGACCCTACCCACTGCACGGCACGCGCACGGTATCGTTGTCGCCGCACTACTTCTCGTTGCAACGGTGCTCGTGCTACGGACGGGTGATCCACTTCTCTACACGGGAGACTCACAGGACCATATCGCTTACATCCGTACTATCTCGGGATCGCACGAGGCTTTCCCGCAGCAGTTTCTCTACAAAGACGGAGGTCTGCTGACACGGGATCTCCGAAAAGGACTCCTTCATGCTATGTGGGGAACGATCAACACAATGACCGGCCGCCTCAATTCGAATTCCGTATGGCCCCTGACGGCATTGATCGGGTCCCTTTGTATCATACTCTCTCTGTTCTGCGCAGGGACGATGCTCTCCCGGAACGCAGCGATCGGAATGCTTGCTGCGGTTCTTTTCGTTGTCTCCTACCGCGGCGGATTTAGGGGGCTCCAGCTCATCACCATTGCTCGTTCCTTCCCGTTCGGTAAGGTCTTTCTCGTCATGTTTCTGGCGAGTGCCGTGCTCTTTTTTGAAAGCCGGCAGAGGGGATATCTCGTCCTTGTGGTCCTCTCGGCCATAGCTGCCACCGGCACTCATATCAACCACTTTCTGATTATCGTATTCTTAACGGCCGTTCTGTCACTCGCCGCACTGTTTCGTTTCGGACGACTCGGGCGTAGACGGGAGGTAATTGTAGCAATCGCACTGCTCGCGACCGCCGCCGTGCTCCCCAACCTCCCCTACCTCCTGCTGCGTTACCTCAGGGATTACGCTCCGAACAACATAATCCACACGCATGCCCAAGGGCTGTTTAGCTTTACCGAGAAACTCATCGTCGTGAATCCAGTCTATTTTCTGAAGGTAGCCGGTCCCCTCTTCGTCGTTGCCTTCATCTCGATCTTTGTCCTCTGGAAGAGGTCGAAGGACGATGGGCCGCTGCGTATGCTTTTCTGGGGTTTTATAGCCATCTGCGTGCTTGTCTTCAATCCCATACTCGTTCCGCTCATAATGGAGAGGATTTCGTATCTCCTCTACCGTTTCGAGTTCGCTGTACCCTCGGTACTTGTGACCGCGTACCTCATCCACGAGCTTTGGCGGACGGGTCTTCCAACAAAGGAGAATCCCCTGCGGGGAAAGGCGGTAGTGGGATGGATAACCATAGCGCTCCTCGTCCTCTATCCGCTTCTCAAGACGCCCGCAAACTTTGCATATGGGAAACAAGCGGCGGATTGGTCGGGGCGTCTGAGCTGCACCGGTCTGAACGATCTCTATGAGGCGATCAATGCCGATGTTCCACGAGAGAGCGTCATCGCATCCGATCCCGTAACGAGTTACTGCATACCGGCATTCACCGATCAGTTCGTCGTCTGCACATACGATCAGCACTCGATACCGAACGATTCGACCGCCCTCGACCGGATCCTCGATTGCAGGGAGCTCTATGCACCCGGCTCAGGTGTCGCCTCCATTGCGCGGATGCTCGAAAAGTACGGAGCCGGGTACGTCGTCTTAAACGGCAGGATCCCCCCGCCGGTTACGCCGAGTTACTGGAAACCCACGAAGGTGCTTGCCGAGAGGGCGGCCACCATGTACATGAACGAACCAGGATCGTTCCGCCTACTATACCATCACGATGGATTGTACCTGTTCGGATTCACGGGAGTGCAGCCGACCGATCACTTGGCCGCTGCACCGCTCGTGGATAGTGCCGTGGGCAGAATGATATCACCCGACGAAGCATTGCGGCTTCCCGGCTCTGGAGAGCCGGGTATCCGCATAGCGGGCGTTCACGTAAGCAACGGGCACGTACGGCGCGGCGACACGCTCGGGATTTCGATAGACTGGGTGGCATTACAGCACTGTGAACCGAAGAGCTATACCACCTATCTGCGGTTCGACACCGACTTCGAGAAAGGAAGATGGTACCGTGCTTCCTATGCGAAGCCATACCGAAAACTCGTCGAATTTCTACGAGGGCAGCGGTTCAGATTCCGCACGGAGCATCTCCCGCTCGAGGGAATCTACCCTCCGGACAGATGGCCGCCGCGTACTGTTATCAGGGACCATGTAACGGTACGAGTGCCTCGCGACATCGCACCCGGCCGCTATTCAATATCGGTGAAACTCACGACAAAGACACACACGCCGAATTACACGATCAATGACCTTTTTTCGGATGCAGATATGTACAGCGGGGCGGTAATGGGAACAGTACTGATCGAATAGAGCCCTGGGCTGCCGCATCGGCCGCTCCGGCAAACTCCGGGAGGCAGGACAATAGCTTTTGTACGACGAAGCAGCGGACTCTTCATCACAAACATCATCATCACAATCGTGGCGATGACGGCCGGGATCATCATTGCCCGTAAGCTGGGCCCCGAGCTACGAGGTTACTACGGACTCGTTATCTATGCCGTGAATCTGCTTGCCCTCGGTCAACTTGGACTTGGCCCGGCGATCACCTATTACACGGGGAAAAACACGGGGGAACGGGGCAGGATTCTGGGTTTCGTAATAGCATCTGCGCTCTTTCTGGGCGGCGGCCTCGCTGTAGTCTTTTTCTTCGTCTATCCCTATATCGCCGGTATTTGGACCGACATTCCTCGAATCACCATGCTGATCGGTCTTGCCGCAATACCCTTTTCCTTCTTTCTTACCTACTTCAATCAGTTTCAGATGGGTATGCTGAAGGTGATGCAGAGTAACATCGTTCGACTTATTCGCGTCGTATGTTACCTTCTCTGCATCATAATTCTGGTATGGATGATGAACGGCAAGGTCTTTGCAACGACGATCAGCTTCACGCTCTCCATCACCGTGACCGCCTTCGTCGGTCTGTTATTCTTCAGAAGCGGTGTCCAGCCGAAGTTCGAGCGGGATCGGACTTTCGTGCATCCTTTTTTCCACTACGGTTTCAAGGCATACATGATAACCATCGTCATCTTCCTGAACCACCGCCTCGACATCTTTCTGATCAAGCACTTTCTCACGGCGACCGATGTGGGATTCTACCAGATAGCGGTCAATGTCTGCGAGCGCCTGTGGTTGATCCCGACCGCATTCGGTCACGTCCTTCTCCCCACACTGCTTACCATGGACAAAAACTCAGCAGAATTCACAGCGAAGGTATGCCGGAACAGTTTCATGCTCATCACCATCCTGGCCGTGCTTTTGGTAGGAGCGAGCAGGTTCGCCATCTCGCTGCTATACGGGACGCCGTACCTTCCGTCCGCCAAAGCTCTCTATGCCGTGATCTGGGGAGTCGTCGCAGCGACCGTACTGAAGGTTGTCGCCCCCGATTTCGCTTCGAGGAATCGGCAGCACTACACCATTATCGCCTGCGCCGTGGGATTCGTGTTGAACCTCGCTGGGAATCTTTACATGATCCCACGGTACGGTATCATCGGTGCGGGTATCGCAACGAGCTTCGCCTCTGTCGTGACAGGAGTCATTCTGCTAGCATTCTTCATCCGCCAACAGAAGATTCCGCTCCGAATGGTGCTCATCCCCATCAGAGAGGATCTGGGGGATTACCTGAAGCACCTGAATAGACTGCTGGCCTATGTGAAGAGGAATTAGTCACTGGAATCGAGAGGGATCTGCTCGAGCTCGAGATAGACACCCGTCTTCTCGTATGTTCGCCGGCGTACTTCGGAGATCAATTCGTAAATATCGGCTGCGGTGGCATCTCCCGTATTGAGAATGAAGTTTGCGTGACGATCGCTCACCACGGCCCCACCAACACGTAATCCTTTGCACCCCGCCTCTTCGATGAGCCGCCCCGCATAATCCCCGGGGGGTCGCTTGAAGACACTTCCGGCGTTCGGTGGTTCGAGCGGGAAGTTCGCGCGCCACGTGTTCCATTCGTGTTCGATCTCCTCGAGAAGATGAATGGGATCACCGGGATGAAGGTCGAAGACGGCCCGCAGGATCATCCAGTCGGAACCCTTGAAGATACTGGTGCGGTAACCGAACGGGATCTCGTTACGCCTGAAGGTCCGTCGCTTCCCGGACGAGGTGAGCACTTCGACCGAGACGAGGAGTGATGCCGTATCCTCCTTGTCAACCCGGGCGTTCATGAGTACGGCACCGCCGACGGTACCCGGCACGCCTGCGATCGGCACGAGCCCACCGAGCCCCTTCTTTGCGGCGGTTCTCGCCAGGACCAGTACGGGAACCCCCGCGTCCGCATGTACCGTCCCGTCGCTTGAAAACCGTATGGCTGCGTGCGGGTTCTCGAGCTTGAGGACAATCCCCTCGATACCGTCATCGGGGGCTATCACGTTGGATCCGGCGCCGAGCACCGTGAGCGGTATACCTTCCCTACGGGCAAACCGGTACACGGCCGCCGCATCATCGCTGTCGGCTGCAGAGGCAAGGATCTCCGCGTCGCCGCCGATGCGGTACGTCGTATGTTTCGAAAGGGATTCCGAGGGAAGCACCGTCCCCTTGATACGCCTGCGGAGTTTCCCGAGTATCCGATCCCGCGCCGAAGCCACCTTCGTCACACCCTACCTTTTTCTGGCGATCCGGGCTCCGAGTGCACCAAGTTTGCGCTCGATCCTCTCGTACCCGCGATCGATCTGGTAGATATTATCGATGCGTGTTTTTCCGGTTGCGGCGAGGGCCGTTAGCAATGCTGCGGTGCCTCCCCTGAGATCGGTCGCCCTGACCCGGGTCCCCTTGAGTTTCCTTCCACCGTGAACAACGGCGCAGTTACCGTAATGATCGATCCGGGCGCCGAAGGCACGCAGTTCCTTCACATACGCGAACCGGTCGGTGAACCGCTGGTCGGTGATCGTTGATGTACCTGTTGCGGCGAGTGCAAGTGCAGCAAAGAGCGGTTGCATATCGGAATTGACACCGGGGTACGGGGCCGTAAACATATCGAAGGGCCTGATCCCCTTCTTGCCGGAGACATAGACGGAGCCACCCCATTCGAAGATCTCCATACCGGCGTCCCTGAGGTATTGCGTATCGACTCTCAGCGTCGAGAGGTCGTAGTCCTTGATCACGACCTCACCGCCTGTTATTCCGGCCGCGATCATCCAGGTCATCGCCTCATCCCCGCCGCTCATAATACGGTACCTCGTTCCCTTGAGCCTCCGCACCCCGTCGATCGTGACGAGACGGCTCGACATACGGACCTTCGCCCCCATGCTGTTCAGGAAGTTCGCGAAGTCCTCGTTCTCGGGACGGGTGTTGGCATTGCGGAGTACCGTCCTGCCACGGGCGAGACACGCACCGATTATGACATTCTGTGTCCCGGTCGTCGAGGGGAGGTAGAAATCGACGTTCGCTCCCTTGAAGGTACCGACTGTACCGACGATCCCTTTCGAATCCTTATCGATCTCGGCTCCGATCCGGCGCAGCCCCTCGATGTGGAGATCGAACTTGCGGGTACCGATATCGCACCCGCCCGGGAAGGGCATTTCGACCCTCCCCGTCCGGGCCAGGAGGATGCCAAGGAGGATCAGCGAGGACCGGATCCTCGAGGCGAGAAGCGTCGGAACGACGAACCGCTCGAGACCCGATGGATCGACCGTCACATTCGATCCCTTCACCGTCACCTTCGCCCCGAGACGCCGCATCACATGGACGGCGACCTTGATATCCTCCATGAGTGTGGGAATGTTCTCGAGCTCCACGATCCCTTCGCTGAGAAGCGAGCAGAGAAGGATCGGCAACGCCGCATTCTTCGCACCGCTGAGATGCATCTCGCCGTGAATCTCCGTCCCACCTGTAACCTCAAGGAAAGCCATAGGCAACACTCCCGTTTCACATGATTGACTCGATTTCTTCCTGCACCCGGGACGGATGCAAGAACCATTCTCCTTACGGGAATATCTCGAATATTACAAACGCCTCGTTCGAAAAGACCTCCCGGTTCGTTCCGCCGGGGAGACCCTCTCCCCTCTCAAGGCCCACGGTGGTGACATCCCCTGGGCGCACTACACAATAAACGGGAATCGCAAGCCGGGACAATGCTTTTCTGGTGCTGTCGGCGACCGGTCCGCCCCTGTAACAGCTCCTTGCGAAATCCTCACGCCATCGCACCGTTCTATCATCGTACCCCCACACTTCGGGATAGGCGCCGGCGGTCCAAAGCTGCCGGCGGGCGGCGAGTACCGGTATATCGTTTCGATCTCCGTTCAAAAAGGCTGCGTCGGTGGGTATCTTTTCCCGTATCCAACGGTACCCCACCTGCTCCGCGTCCGTGAGGACGAGCCTGCCTTTGTCGACCGGCAGCGGCACGTCCATGGCACCGGAATCGCGGATATATGCGGTCCAGGCGAATGTGAATGTGGCCAATGCGCTGAAGAGCAACACTGCACAAACTGCGTAGCGCACGATCCGCCACCGCCCGAGGAGATCGAGTAGTGCGGGGATCCCGTCCCCCGCCAGGACGAGAACCGGCAGGAAGACGAGATACACGAACTTATTGACGTTTCCGTGCGGCATGCGGGCGAAGGTGCCAAGCACCAGAACTGCACTGATCCAGAGGAGAAGGCATCTCTCCCCTGCTCCGTTGATACCATCCCGCAGCAGGCGCACACAGTACAGAACGATCGGCAGCGCGCCCGCCGCCAGAACCGTCCAGAGAAATATGCCGTTTAGGGTAAACGGATTGCCCTGTATCGTATTTCTCGCTGAAAGGATCGTATGAAGATACGGAATGCAGGCCATTAACGCAGCGGCGAGCATCAACAAGCACTGGAGCGCCCGTTTAGACACCGGACGGTCCTTGCGCAACCCGGACAGAATCGCCAGGGCCAGGAAAGCTGTTCCGCCGCAGAGCAGAATCGAAAGCCCGACGACGGTGTGAAAGAGGATCGCCGAAGCAGTGTACAGACAGGAAGCGGCGAGATCGCTCCTGTTTCCCGTCCTGAGCCAACCGGCCACGGTATACATCCAGAGCAGTAAGATGACAAGGCTCATGGCGAAGGGAGAACCGACGAGAAATTTGTCCAGAAAGAAGGCGAGGCTACCCACATACCGGAACGAGAGGCTCTGGAGGGCCGTGTACACCCCGCTCCCCAGCATACGGTCGAAGACGGCCATCCCGGCTGTGTCCCCGAGAAGGCCCCGCCCCGCCAGAAATACCCACCCGCAGACATTCACACCAAAGACCGTGAGCAGAACCGCCCATACCGGAGCAGACCGTCTCCTGCCCACCCTGCCAGCGAGGAGAAAGACCGCACATACGTAGAGCACGAAGAATATTACGTTGATCGCAGCCATGTGATCGAAGAGGGAACCCCCGCAGGAGGAACGGAGAAGCAGCAAGAGTATATGGTACGCCCAGAAGTAGCGGAGCTGAATCCCGGCATAGTACGGATCGGTGGGCGGGATACCGCCTGCAGCTATGCTCTCCGACACAGCGGCATGAAACCAGGCGTCCGACCGCAACCGTAGCACCGGATTGGCAAGCAGCGGCAGCGCCACGAGGATCGCCAGCACCGCGGCCAGGACAAGCACACTCCGCTCCTCCGTACTACGGATCTTCACGGCCGGAAACACGAAACCGGCGATCATATACACAGCGAGTGAAACAACAGACGTTGCGATGAATGCTACCCGGAGATCAAATCCCGACAGCAGTACCACCACAGCGAACACGACGGATACGAAGGGCGAAAGGACTCCTGCATGGAGCAGCGTGTCGACCCCCCCCTGACTGCCCCGAAAGAGGATCCTACCAATCGCCAGGCCGGGAAGAAATACCACGAGGATATAGCCAGCAACGGTACCAGCTGCACCTCCGACCCGCAGGATGGACAGAACGAGCAGCAGAATGAAGAACATGCTCGCGTACATATGTGCGACTCTGTGTTGTCTCACGGTACCCTCTCAACCGCCCGGAAGAGAATCGACACCCTCCCGGGGATGACCGAAAAACGCCCCAATTTTCGAACGGATGGATCTCCCCGGCTATTGGGACTCCAATCCGAGATGCGCACCCAGCGCCTCCGAAATGGCCTTGGATAGTACGGAATGCCCAAACCGGTTCATGTGCCCGTCGCAATCGAAGTAGAAGTAAGGGTGATCCAGTCGGTGCTCGTCCCGATACGCAATGAAGTACGGCTCCAGCTTGACCATCGCGATTCCGTTCTCCGAGGCAATCTCCTCAAGCCGGTTGATGGGACGGTACGGTTCGAAGCCTGTCGGAATCGGATTGTTAATGGACTCTTCCAATTCCCTCCGCCAGTCATGACACACACGGATATACTCGGGAATAGTAAGGACGATGAGCCGTGCCCCGTCCTCACGAACGGCTTCATCCAGCCTCACGAGACTGTGCTCCACAATGAGCCATGCCTCGATCCACTCCTTCTCGACGGAAGGCATGTACACGTGCCACGAGAGGGAGATCCCCCCCGGGTCTCCACTTGCTCTTCGTCTATGCATCACCAAGTCCTTCAGAGCGACGCTCAGTTTGCAGTGACGCTTCAGAAAACTCTTCAGCTTGATAACACCCTTCCCATGCTCTCGCGGTTCAGGCCTGCTGACCCGGACCGCACCTTCATCGATATAGCCGGTCGTCAGACCGAGTTCACCCGCCCCACGTGCCAGTCGGCGCAAGTCTCTCGAGCTATCCATCACATCGTTGGATACGAAGAAGAGAAGAACGAGATCGGGCTTGTACCTGCGTACGAATTTCTCGTAGAGCAGATATTCCTGCAGTGTACCGAGACCGCTCAACCCAAAGTTCATGAACTCAGTGCATCCCCCACTCATCTTCTCGAGCTGTTCATCTATCACGTATCCGTCGGGAACGGACAGGCCCTCTATAAAGGAATCGCCGAGGATCGCAACCCTGACCCGTTCTGTCGCCACCTCCCAGTCATCGTCCCGGAACCCATCGCTGTTCGTCCGTATATGACTGTTCTTGTAACACTTCCTGGCCCAGGTCGCTCCCCTCTGGTCGGGAGCGAGAATGATTCCGATATCTGGATCGAAACGGTATTCTATATCGGAGCCGAATCTGGTGTACTTCGACGGAAAGATCCGCAGGATGGTCTCGGCGAGGAGAAGAGCGATAACGACACCGAACAGCATGGTCAGGAGATTCTTCACCATAAATTCAATTCACTCTCCAACTCAATTGGGCTCGAAACCCGTTACTGTGCATGAGAACGAACACTACATAATACATTATGAGGTGTATTAGGCTACGAGTATAGCACATCGCCTCCTGAACCGAACACAGCTTCACCGTACCATGTCGGTGAAACACCCGGCGCACGGCGGAATGCACGAGGTCTCCGGTATCGAGCCGTTTCGAGTTCTACGGTACATGATTGACATGATATGTACAACGAGTATTGTTAGTTATACCGGACGCACGACCGCCTCCCCTGAACGGTCGCGTCCATCACGAGGATACTCATCCTACATCCGCGGCTCAATACGGGCGGTGCTTCGAATTCATCGATCACCCCTGCACGGGATATGAGGGAGCGCGGTCACGACGGTTACCTCCGATCCTCTACAGAAACGGCGTCCGGTGGATTTTTCAATACTGTTTCTGTACTACCGGGATGGAGGCAATAGATCGGACGGAAATCCTATGATCAAACAGCAGATGGTGACTCAATGATTATCAATTGACATGCAACATATTCGGCATATACATTTTCCACTCGGAATGTACTTTTTTTCCGAATTCGCAATTACCATCTAGGAGATCAATAATGGCAGAACAGGAACATGTAAGCGAAGATAAGGGTACGCGTTCCTTTGTATTTCACGAAATCGGCACCCTGCCAAAATTCGCATGGTGTGTGCAGATTGATAAAAACCACCCGGAGGTACATGTCTTTCACGGTCCTTCTGTTGAAGTAGATGAATCGTGCTTTGTGGAGGGGGCTTGGGATAGCAGCTTTCAGAGCATGGAATTCGATCGCTCGTTTCTGTTCATGGGTTCCGGCGGCAAGATTGAAGGGGACAAGCTGCTGTTTGCAGCACCCTGCCACACATTCGAGCTTCTTTACAGCGTAGCACTGAAGACACAGGTATTCGTTTCGAACTCTTTAGCGTTCCTTCTTGTGAGGACCGCCCTGGATCTAGACCCTAGCTACCGGAAGTACCTGCTGGACCACAAGACGATAATGTTCGGGTTCAAGGATTACGTCAAAGCCATTCCAACGATACAAGGTTATCCCGCCCGCAGGCATTATTACTGCAATATCGAGGTCGATCCAGAACTGGGGATTCGAGAGCTTCCGAAGGCGGAACCGCCCGATTTCATCGATTTCAACTCCTACAGAGACTTCCTCATAAAGAGCATGTCGGATATTTCCCGAAACGCTATGTCCGAGGACCGCAAGATTACATACAAACTGCTTGCCACCTTATCAACCGGGCTGGACTCCCCCGCCAGTACCGTGATTGCGGTGGAAGCCGGCTGCCGCGAGGCGGTAACCTTTCGTGACACATCGTGGGGCGGTGATACATTTGATAGTGGGATTAGGATCGCCGAGGTGCTGGGCCTTACAATCAGAGAGTTCGGTATACGCGAATATATGTCCTTGGACGGCATCCATGAGCCCGAGTTCATTGCCTCCGGGGACGCCGGCGACGTGCATTTTCGCACCATGGAAGAGATCTTCAGGAACAGGCTGGTCGTGATGGGACACATCGGCGATACAATTTGGGACCCTTACGCTAAAAGGATCACTTCACACATGTGGCGGAGGGATGCCAGCGGATCCAGCCTCGCAGAATTCCGGATGCGGGCCGGTTTCATTCATGCACCGGTTCCCACCTTTGGATGTATACGTCATCCGTCAATACATAAGATTACGATGTCGAGTGAAATGGATCCATGGAGGATCGAGAACTACTATGATCGGCCCATACCACGGCGGATCGTCGAGGAGAAGGGTGTAGATAGAAACCTGTTTGGTCAATGCAAAAAAGCCACTGCTGTGTGGTGGGATTCTTTACCCCCAAAGCGTGAATCGCAAGAGAGCTACGCACAGTTCCGGCAGAAATACAAAACTATTCGGAGAAGTCTATATGAGAAGATACATCAAATGCTCTACACTATGCATAGGTCGTGGAAAAAGACCGGAGTGCGATATACTCGTGTTATGAGAAGGATCGGCCTCAATCACGAAATACCAAGTCCATTTTCAAGAAGCTTCACTGAACCGGCCGACCAGGATTTGCTATTTCAATGGGGCGTATCGATGACACGTGACAGGTATACATTCGACGACCGCATGTAAACACCTCACCAAAGCTGCATCCGGAACTCGATTCGATCGATATTTTTCCTTTGAGATTCGTTGCTGTTATGTTATTAAGTACAAGTACTTAAAGTGTGTTATTGAAATGAGTCCTCGATTTCATTGCGTGAAACATGAGAATCCTGATTTGCTACCCGTGGCTTAATCTAGGAGGCGCCCCCAATACATCGATCACCCTGGCACGAGGCCTGAAGGAACTCGGTCACGACGTTTATTTCTTCTCAAAGAGTAATGAGATCTTCGATGAACGTTTCCGCAGATCGGGCATCACATGTATCTCCGCCCCCCACCACTCAATTCTCCCGAAGCTGAACCACCTCAACTTGAAAGCATACCGCATGCTGTGCGATGTACTCGATCGCTATTCAATAGATATCATTCATGCATTCCATTACCATTCGTACCTCCTCGCACTCTTCGCCGCTGCGAGAAGGGATATCCCCGTAATCTTTACTGGAGTATGGTTTCTCGGTGTTAAATACTTTCCTGTATACCCAGGCCGCGTGATATTCGTGGCAAAGGAGTTCAAGGATTATGATAGAAAATTGTTTCGCAATCATCCACACGAGGTGATAATCCTTCCCAATCGTGTCGATCTCGATGAATTCAATCCCAACGTCGATCACAGTTCCTTCTCGGCCGAAATGAAACTGCCGGTTACGGGATGGAAGATCGCCTTTATGAGCAGGATAGATACAAACAAGATAGGCTCCATAAGAAACGCCATCGATGCCATGAGTATCCTCGCATTACGTGGCAGGAACATTTATCTTGCAATAGCGGGGGAAGGACGTCTCTTCAATGACGCAAAGAAGATGTGCGAGGATGCAAACCGGGATTGCGGTCGTGAAGTGGTGCGGCTTCTCGGCGGGATCACCGAGACATCCCGGTTCCTGGCATGGTCGGATATCGTGTTGGGAATCGGCCGAAGCGCGGTCGAGGGAATGGCATCGGGCAGGCCTACTCTGATTGTTGGAGAGAACGGACTGGCGGGTACCGTTGATCCGGAGCAGGTTGCCCTGCTCCAGTACCACAACTTTGCGGGAAGGAACGCAAAGACCCCCATTGCACCCGTACATCTCGCAGATGCGATCGAGGAGATCATGAACAACCGGCCCAGGTACGAACAGCTCGCCGCCTTCGCCCGGAAGTATGCCATCGATAACTACGATTACCGTGTTGGCGCCAGGCGCCTCGAGAAGATCTACACCGATTCCCTCGATGATCCTCCACTGAACAGATTGGCGAAGATGCGTCTTCGGTGGACGAACTTGCTCATGGGATATGGAGGCCAGTACCTCCTTGTATTGAGAATGAAGATCCGAGAGATACTCGGTCGTGACACATCGTGAAGGCCGGATCCGGCAGGCTCTGAGGTGAATCACGGTATGGAGTCCAACCGCACGATGCGTTTCGTATTCGTTGGAGATCTGATGTTCAACAGGGAGTTCCTGCTTCCTCCGAACGACGACAGGGAACCGGAGTACTATTTTTCCGGGGTACGGGACCTCTTCCACAGGGCCGACATTGCGTTCTGCAACCTGGAGTCAACCCTGCTCAGAGAAGGATCCCCTTTGAGGCCACGCACGGGATTCCAACTCC
Source organism: bacterium (assembly GCA_020350885.1). GTDB lineage: Bacteria > Krumholzibacteriota > Krumholzibacteriia > Krumholzibacteriales > Krumholzibacteriaceae. Next base: position 3,659,172 of record CP070727.1, read on the forward strand.
ACTCACCACCCGACAAGATGATCCCGATCCTCGAGTATCTCAATATCAATGTGATCTCGCTCGGCAACAACCATATGGATGACTTCGGAGCAGAATCGCTACTTGGGACGAAACGTTTATTGATCGATAACGGATTCAGCCCGTTTGGTGTCGGTGAGACGCCGGAAGATGCGAGAAAACCGATGATCGTCAACAAGTACGGCACACGGATAGCCTTTCTGGGGTATACGACGAACACGGCCGGTGACGGCATTTCACCCGACATCGGTTCGGCAATCGCAACGGTGGATGCACCCGGATGTAATTACTACGCTATCGAAGACATTCGCAAGGATATATCCAGCGTTAAAGAAGAAGTCGATATCCTGTGCGTTTCACTACACTGGGGGTACGAATACTTCCACTATCCCTCCCCCAGACAAGTCGAGCTAGCCCACCGTATCATAGAATCCGGAGCGGATATCATCATCGGACATCACCCTCACTGCCTTCAGGGAATTGAACACTACCGTGAGGGCGTAATTCTCTATTCGATAGGTAACTTTTTCTTTTTCAACTATTACAAAAGAATCGGACACCCGCTTTACGGCAATGATTTCATCATAGCAATATGTGAGGTGACGTCCGAAGGCATAACGGTTGATTTCATTCCGGGTGAGATGGACAAAGGCAACAGTCTGCACCTCCTACAGAAACGAGACGAATTCGACAGGTTGCTCGCCGAATACTCGGGAAGATTGAACGATCTTGACTACAGCACCTTCTGGCAACAATACAAGGAAGAGACGGAAGACTTTCTTCAAAATATTGCACTCGAGCATGCATCAACTATCATCCGATCGCCGGCTGACATCCCGGCGATCTTACGCAAGATCAAGGAACAAGGGTTTTCCCGCGCCCTCGAGAGATTGAAGTATAAGCTTCGAGCTAAAAGCAGATTGGAGGAAAAAAGGAAATAATCCTTCCCAAACAGGAAGATGCTATGAACGAAAAAAACCAACTGGTGAATAAAGTCTGCAACCTCTGCGGCTCGGAGAGTTATTCACGTTATTACGAGCAAAAAGATCACCGGTTCGAAAAAACGCCGAGGGACACGTTTCGCATGGTCAAATGTGGAGAGTGTGGCTTGATATACCTGAATCCGGCGCCAACGAAAACATACATGAAATACTTCTACCCTGACACCTTCTACGACTTTAGAGCGTTCCCGGTACCATCCAGAAGAAAATCAATCAGAGATTTCCTTGAAATCGCATCTCCGATCAACTTAAGGAGTAAGCTCGCCCTCAAGGAAAAAACGGATCTCGTCAAGAGATTGCATAAACATCCGGGCAAGCTATTGGATGTCGGAGCCGCCGAAGGTAATTTTTTACTAGCCATGAAGAAAAATGGATGGGACGTATTGGGTGTGGAGATTTCAAAATCGATGGCGGACTTCGCATCCGAGAAATATGGAATAACTTATATCAACGACGATTTGAATAATCTGAGCATTCGCGATTTCAAAACGAAGGACTTCGACATAATCACGATGTGGAGATCGTTTGTACACATGTACGATCCTAAGGCAGCTTTACAACTATGTAATCAAATTTTAAAACCCAACGGGAAGATAATCATAATGAGCACTAACTCGGACAGCGTGGAGGAAAAACTCTTCAGGAGAACAGACCCTAACCTGATAGACGTTCCGCGGCACTTATATCATGTAAATCCCGACATAGTAAAGAAATATTTCGAGGTCACGGGTTTCAAATTCATTAAAACGTTTTACTTCTCTTTGAACATAACAAGCCGGCTAACGATTATAACAAATTCAAAATTGTCGAGGATGCGGAAGAAGTACTGGTTCGACAAGCTGATATGGCTATCAGCGGCCAATCTATCATTACTCGCTGGGATCCTGTTTTCATTATTGCTGAGTATCTTTAAACGATCCTACGTCTTCACTATTATAGGAATGAAACAGGACACAGACCTCGAATCTTGAGAAAGGTCACCAATGGATGGCAAACGTGAATCGCCGATTGCATATTCCATCTTCATTCTTCTCCTTTTTCTCAGTGCACTCACATTCGTTGTGGATCTTCCGCCGATCCTCAGGTTCGTATGTGCCTTCCTCCAGGTTTTCTATCTTCCGGGAACCGTCTTCATGGTTTTTCTGGGTAATGACAGGAGATCCCGTATCGACAACCTGTACCTGCCACCGATCCTTTCACCCATCGTCGTAGTCCTTCTGATGCTCGCCTCACATGCGATCGCCGGATCGTTTCATGCCTCCCTTCGCATCTCGTTTGCCGCGCTTTACCTACTCCTTGTCATCGGGATCGTGATCCGCCGGGCGGGGTACATCGATATCCCTGCGACGGTGTCGAACAAGATCCTGTGGGTCTCCATCTTCTTCGCCGGATTGATCGCCATAGCATACGTGGCAAATGACTACCTCTTCGCATGGGATACCGTAAGGCCCACGGCGGTTTCCAACGAGATCCTCTACCGGGCTATGCCACCGAAGGAACCGTTCTTCGCCGACATCTCCATTAGAACGATGTGGTTCTATCACCTCTTTCAAGCGGTATGGAAGGAGCTCAGTGGTCTCCCTATTCTACACACCCAGTGGATATTCAATATGCTCAGTGCATTTTTCTTTGTATATGTTGTCGCCCGGTTCACATCGATCTTTACAGAAAAGACAGGGCACATACTTCTCACACCGCTGTTCTCCATTGCAGGGCTCTACTCGGCAGCATGGGTGCTCTGGCCGATGAATCTCGTCCGTGCATTCTTTGGAGATGTCAGAGGCCCGGCGGAGATATCGCGAATCCTGGCAGATATCGACATCAACAGCCGGCAGGTGATCTCCTTCCTATCGCCACCCATGACATTTCCGATAAACATGTTTGATCGCTTCATAACAATCGGTATCTTCCATTATCCCATAAGCCTTTTCCTGCTTGCCTTCGTCGTGATGCTCGACAGGGATTTCCAGAGGAGATCGATATGCAAGGCCGCCCTGACCTTAGCCCTCATCATAGCGGGTGCTTTCCTCTTCCGTATTGTAACGGGTACCGCTCTCATCCTGGCAATAGTCCTCGGGGGCTGCCTATTCATCCTCAAAGAACGCTTGCGGGAACACCGGCACCCCCCCGCTTTTCAATCTTACGTAGCGCCGGTAATCGCCGCTGCCGTCATAGTACTCGGGGGGATATACTATAAATCGCTCACCGGAGAGTTGCGTTCGGAATTGTTTTTACCGAAACGGTTGATGTTCAGCGCCAGGAGTATCGTCACCATCGCAGCACCACTCATCGTGCTCTTGCCCTTCTCGATACGGGCGCTCAGGAAGATACTCGGCTCTCACGAAATCGAGCACGGCATACTCGCTGCATGGATGATACCTCTGGCGATCTCGAGCATACTCATCGATCTCAGGGGTACAATGGAAAGCTACTTCATCTTTCCAATCTTCCTGCTGCTCGCTCCATCCGTCGTAATGGAGATCACTAACGCCATACAGACCGCTCGTGCGGCGTCCCGGGTGTTTTTGATCTCCTGGATCGTGATCCTCTTCGTCTTCCCCTCCATCCTCACCTTGAGAGGGCTCATGCTCGATAAGCCGGAATGGGTGCACCTGAGGAGACGTTACTACGTAACCGATGAGCAGCGTAGCGTATACAGCTGGATCCGCGACAACACCGATATCAACGCGGTGATCATCGAGAAGAACGAATTCAATGTGATGCCGTTCTTTGCGAATAGGCGCAACTTCTACCTGGCGTGGTTCGAGCAGCGTAACTTCGGATACAGAGGCGAGAGGGTCGAATGGCACAAGCGGATTCGTGACAGTCTCTTCTCCGATGAGCCGCTCCAAACGGACACCATACATTCGTTGAGAGGATTCGATTTCGATATATACCTTGTCGTCTGGCGCGAGAATCTCGAGGAGAGCCCCGAACTTCTTGAAAAGTTTTCATCGTCACTGGAGTTTACGGTACGATACGAAAATCCTGCGGGAACGGTGTACGAGTTGCTACAATAGAGGCGTGGGACATAAAATGACGTGCCGAACTAAGAATCCCGCTTCAGAGCCGAAGGAGAAGTAAGAGACATGCCGTTACTGCGGAACGTCTGTTATGCGCTGATCCTTGTAAGCGCCCTGTCCCTTATCGTCACGGTGCCGCAACCGCTGAAAATCATCTTCGGCTTTCTACAGGCTTATGTTCTTCCCGGACTCGTCTTTTTCGCCTTCCTGGGAGACCGTTCGAAAACACTGCGCGACAAAGTCTTCTTCACACCGCTACTCTCCCCAATCCTACTCTCGATACTCGTCTTCGGTTTCCATCAATTGACGGGGGAACTCGATACGGCGGTGCGGTTTTCCCTCGGAATATTCTATGTTCTCTTCATCACAACATTACTGAAAGGAAAGCTCTATTCCGGTGGGGAACCTTCACCGGTACCTCTTCACATATATACGGTATCATCAGTGTTTGCCGGAATGGTTGCGATCACGTATCTGCTCAACAGCTATCTTCTGGTCTACACGGATGCCTGGCACCACATCTCGGTAATACACGAGATCATCGACCGGGGTCTCCCACCGGTGGAGCCCAGATTCCCCGACGTGCCGATCAGGTACATGTGGTTCTACCATCTCTTCCATGCAACCGGCACCCGGCTAACTGGACTCGATGTTAAATACGTGCTCGGTCTTTTCAATATAGTAAACGCTTTCATCTTTCCCTACCTCATTGCCAGATTGATTGCGTACTTCACTCGGGATCGTACAGTAATCCTGGCATCGGCTGTCTTTGGGTGTATGGGGCTCGAATCGGCCGGCTGGGTGCTGTGGCCGCTCAAGCTTCTGCGCGCTCTCTTCGGTGACGTCCGGGGGTCGCAGGAGATCGCACGCATGTTGGGCGAGACGGAATTCAACGGTGTCAGGGTGATCCTCTTCCTCAAACCGCCCTGGACGTGGCTCATGAACCTTCATGACAAGTTCATAACCATCACAGCGATGAACGTTACCTTCAACCTCTTTCTCCTCTGCTTCATTATCGTCGTGGCAAAGGCACTCACGGACAGGATCGAAATCAGGGCAGGCGTCATGCTTTTCTTTGTCACCCTCGGCGCAATGCTCTTCCATGTGGTAACAGGCATGGCGCTCGTACTGACGGTCATCGGTGCAAGCATGCTCCTGATCATATGGAGACGGATACAGAAGGCGCAGCTCCCGCCGGTCTTTCAGTCGCTCGTTGTCCCCGGTTTTGCCTTGCTGGCACTGATCGCCGGACTCCCATACTTCCTCTCTCTCGCAGGAGGAGGCGGAGGTGGAAGCTTCATCCGGGAACATGTGCATTTCGGCTACATCAATATCTTCACGATACTGGCCCCTCTCCTCGTTCTTTTTCCCTTCGTCCGCGCGGTCCTAAGAAAAGTCATGAGATGTGAGACGATCCACTTCGAAATCCTCGGCATGTGGCTCGTGTGCCTCCTGGTGATTGCCGTCTTCCTCGATTTACCGGGTCTCGGTGAAAACAAGGTTATCTTTCCCATCTTCATGCTCCTTTTCCCATTCATAACTTGGCGGATCGTCGAAATGTTACGCACACTCAGTGGCGTGAGGCGAACGATTCTACATATATGGCTGGCCGTACTCTTTGCAGTGCCTCCTTTCCTTGTTTTCCGGGGATTCATCCTCGAGCGGCCGAAAACAGCGCACTTCGCCAAACGACAACGTATCACGGACGAAGAGCGCGACATCTACGAGTGGATCCGCCGGAACACGGCGATCGATGCGGTGATCATAGAACGGAACTACTATCATCTGATGCCCGTCTACGCACGGAGAAAGAACTTCGTACTCAATCCGACGATGATAGGGGTACATAACTACACGGGCGAGAATATCGATCGATACGTAGCCGTGCGCAACGAGCTCTTCTCGGACGAGCCGATCAGCGCGGAGACGATCCGATTCCTCAGGCGAAAAGAGATGGGCTTCTATGTCGTCATCTGGCGGGAGGATCTCGAGCAGGACCCGGATCTCGATCTCCGGTTCCGGTCGCATCCGAACTGGTTTGAAATACAGTACGAAAATTCCGCCGGTACGGTCTATTACGTGAACCATGATAACGGCCTTAAACAATAGGAGGATCGAAGTACGATGATTCGAGAGAAGATAGAGCAGGCCAAGGGCATTCTCAAGGAAGAAGGTATCGATCTCTGGGTAACATTTGTGAGGGAGAGCGAGGTCGTGGGAGATCCGGCTCTGGATCTCATCCTCGGAGCGAACTGCACCTGGCAGTCCGCATTCATGATCCCCGCCGAAGGAGAGGCTACAGCCATCGTCGGAAGCCTCGACGTATCCCGCATTAGAGAGACGGGCGGCTTCGAGGTCGTGGGCTACACCACCTCCATCAAGGAATCGCTTCTCGAGCATCTCGACCGCCTGAAACCCGGTAAGATCGCCATCAATTACTCCGAAAACGACTGCATGGCCGACGGTCTCTCGCACGGCATGTACCGGTTGCTTACGGGTTACCTCGAAGGCACGCCGTATCGGGAGGGGCTCGTGAGCTCCGAGAGTGTCATCTCCAAACTCAGAGGCCGGAAGAGCGCCGAGGAGATACGACGGATCACGGCGGCAGTGGAGCTAACGGAAGAGATCTTCTCCCGGGTCTCCACATTCATGAGACCGGGAATGACCGAAAAGGAGGTCGCCGCATTCATCCTCAAGGAGGTGGACAAGGAGGGTGTCGAGACCTCGTGGGAGCGTGCCCTCTGCCCGTCGGTCTTCACGGGGCCCGAATCGGCGGGCGCCCATGCGGGTCCGACGGACCGAAAGATCGAACGGGGGCACGTACTCAATATAGACTTCGGCGTTCGAGTGAACGGCTACTGCTCGGATCTCCAGAGGACCTGGTACTTCCTTCGTGAAGGCGAAACCACGGCACCGGACGACGTGTTACGGCCTTTCGAGACCATCAGGGAGGCTATCGCGCTGGCGGCCGAGCGGATACGCCCTGGTATGGAGGGTCGCGCAATTGATGCACTCGCACGTAACTACATAACCGACAAGGGATACGACGAATATCCGCACGCGCTCGGGCACCAGGTCGGCCGCAGCACGCATGACGGTGCGGGCCTGCTCTGCCCCGAATGGGAGCGCTACGGCAATCTCCCGTATCTTGCAATCGAGGAAAACCAGGTATACACCATAGAGCCTCGTATCAATATTCCCGGCTTTGGTATCGCTACGATGGAAGAGATCATCGTCGTCCGCCCGGATGGCGGTGAATTCCTCTCACATCCGCAGCGGGAGCTCTTCCTGATATAGGATACGGTGGGAAAATTTCTACTCCCGGGTACCTTTTTTGCTTATACTTACATGTGGTATGAGGGAACTCAAACCTATATTCATGGAACGGGTGGAACCGGGACGGTGGCCCGTCCTGCGGTCGCTTTTCGATCGTATCCGGCCGATCTTCTTTACCCTGGCGGTGGGGCTCATCGCCGGCTGGCAGATCTACAACCCTTCCAAGCGTGTCATCGAGGCGATCGTCGGACTCGTGCTCGTGTTCCTGCTCTGGCAGTACTCGACCCTCAGCGCCCTTTGGATGCTCCTGCTTATATACCCCTTCCCGTTCGCCATTGCGGTCGGCACCTCGACACTTATATTCACCGTAATCATATTCATTATCTATCTCATCAGGGTTTCGGCGGGTTTGGACAAGATCCATGCAGCGGGCAGCTTCAACCTTCCAATCATCCTGTTCTCTATCGCACTCATTATATCCTTCTATAACTTCAAGCCATCCCCTTACGCCTCACGCTATGCCTTCTCACTCGCAACCAACTACTTCGGATCGATCATCCTGTTCCTGATGGTAATCAACTTCATCGACGATGAAGCGAAACTGAGAAAGACGGTAAAAGTGGCGATGACCACCCTCGGCCTCATCGTTTTCTTCACACTTTATGAGATGCTCTTTCCCGGCAAAGTGCTCGTTCCCGGCTGGCTCGCCACCCACCACAGGGAACAACTCATCATGAAAGGCATACGGTTGGCTGGGCCGTTTCGGGACTTCGAGCTACTCGCCGAGTTCTTCGCAATGAATATACCGATCGTATTCTATATGTTCATCCGCTCGAAAAGGCTGGCAACGCGATCACTCTATGCCCTGCTTCTCGTCGGGACACTCTTCATGCTCTTCGCCACAGTCACGCGCGGCGCCTTCATCAGCCTTACTATAGCAGTCATTTACATGGCATTTCTGTGTAGGAAGGACCTCAGCTTCGTACGGATCGTCTCGATCACCGCAACCATTATTCTCGTCGTCGTGGTGCTGGAAGGATTCGTTGCCCGGTATACGATATCAGGATCAATGTTTCAACGGCTCTCGCAAACGACCCTCGAACGTGGAGTAATCCCGGATACGCGCATACTTTCCTGGGGATACGCCGTGGAGCGTGCGATGGAGCACCCGATTATCGGGCACAGCCCGGGTTGGGACTTCTCGAAGAAGCTCGAACGTGAAATGTACCCTCACAGCGGGTACCTCTTCATACTGAATATAACCGGATTTTTCGGACTCCTCTCATTCATCTATCTACTCTTCCGTTTGGTGAAGACATCGATGATAAGCATCAAGGAATCACTGATACATTCATCATTCCCGGCCGGTCTCCTGAAGATCCTCCATGTATCGCTTACAATCTTCATTATCGATCAGATCAAGATCGAGTATCTCAGAAACGACATCTACGGATATTTCGTCTTGTTCTTCTTCGGTCTCATCGCCGCAACGAACGTAATCATCCGCAAACAAAAAGGGGAACAGGGTAGTCCTGTTCCCTAGATTCCACACTGACCGGCATTCCCTTACGATCACTTCACTAGATACCTGCCGCCTTTAATGATCGTTTTAGTGCCGGCCGTGAGTGTTACCTTGTCCACGAGTGCATCGAAGTGAAACTTGCTCTTGTTCTTGCCGAGACCGTAGCTGTCTCCGATGGCGAAGTGAACGGTTCCGAATGCCTTTTCCGCCTCGAGCATATTCTTGCAGATCTTGGCCCCCCGGTTCGTACCGATACCGAACTCGCCGATGATCCTGCCCGTTGGATCCTTCCCGATGCCCTTGAGAATCTCCTTGATACCCTTGCCCTTGAAATCGACGAGTGTTCCCTTCTCGAAGATCATCTCGCCGCGGCCGATCTTGTCGTCGATCAGGCTGAAAACGATACGGCCGGTGAAGGTACGCTCCACCGGGCAAGTGTAGCATTCACCGGCTGGAAGATTACCATGCATTCCTTTCTTGCTGATATCCCCGTTATCGTTCTCCCATTTCCTTCCCTTCACGCTGAAGGTGATATCGGTGCCGAACCGGTTGGTTACACGAACATCGGGACAATCCTTGATGATCCGGATCACCTTCCGCGTGAGCCGATCCATGTTCTTGAAGTCGATATTCACGAGCCGTTCCATCATGTCGACAGTGATCCCCGGCATCATACAGATACGTCCATACTTGAATCCGGCCTCGACCATGAATCCCCTAAAGGGTTTCTCCTCGATCCGCGCATCGAGCATGTAGACGATCACATTCGCCTTCTTGATCATGTTCTCGAAAAGCGATGTCGGCCCCGTGATGGGACGGAGCGTCTCCGTCATGAGATAGGTAGTAACCTCGGCCCCGCTCTTCTTCGCCCATAAGGCGAGGGCCTCGGCGATACGCATCTTTTGGCGATCGGTAACGAGCAGCAGCTTCTCGTTTCTCTTCACCTTGAGCGAGCTGATGATCGCCTTCTTCCCCGCACTGATGAGTTTGTTCATCCGCCTTCCCTCCTTGATGGATAGAGCTTGATCTGATCCAGTCCTATCGTCGTACCCCCGCATCTGGATATGGGCTACGGGGCAGGGCACAGGATACTCTATGAACGCCGGTTCGGGCAAGCGCGATGTTGAAAGCCATCCGGCTCTCATTGTAAATACCGGTTGACCCCAGCCGGATCCAAATCACCGCAGAAGCACCATCTTCCTTGTGAGGGATCGGCCTTCTACCGTGAGGCGCATGAAATACACTCCGCTCATAAGCATCCTGCCGACGGCATCGGTGCCGTTCCAAGTGACCGAGTACTGTCCCGGTGGCAGAAAATCCCGTAGGACGGTGGTTACCCGGCGGCCTGCGACATCGAATACATCGAGGACCACGCTTCTCTTTCCGTTATACATGTCGACCGCTCCTCCCACCATGAAGCGGATCGTCGTGGTGGGATTGAAGGGGTTGGGGTAGTTCTGAGCGAGCGCCGTACCGACGGCCGGCGTCCGGGCGGGGGTCAGGTCGCTCACCGTATGGAAGACGGTGTTGCTCCGAGGCTCTTGTGGCCTTCATCATCGATCGCCCGGACGAGGTAGGCGAATTCACCCGTCTCCTCGGGCCACCGGTGGTAGACGGTATCGGGGTGCGCCTCAGCCAGCACGGTTCTCTTCTCGTAGGAGGATACCGGGTAGATGAGGTCTACGTAGAATCCCTCGTTGGTGACATAGTCATCGGTGATGTAGCTGAAGCGGAGCAGGATGATGAGGTCGGGCCAGATGATGCCAAGCTGATCGAGGTAGAACTCGGCTGAGATCCAACCACCGGATAAACCCGTGATCCCGTTACCGCGATTATTCCCGTTTGGGTCGCTGGTGGTCGTCCTATCTCCGGGCACGGTTTGCCATGTCAGGCCCTGATCAATGCTCGCCTCTAGGTAGGCGTAATCCCAGTCCTGCTCGATATCGTACCACAGATAGCAGGAGAGTGTATCGCCCAAGTTGAACGGGTAGATTGCATCCATGCTCAGGTAGTGTGAGAGATTATCACCGCTACCCGAGTAGAAGCTGTAGATCCCCGCATACGAGCGTGATGGGGAGAGTGTGAAACCATCCGTCGTCCAGAGGGTGTCACCGGCCTCGCACGAGTCGACGACACCGGAGAGGTTTTTAAACTCGACGAGCTCCCACGAGACAGCCTGGTTGGGATCGGATGGGCTCGGACCGTTCCAGGTAAGCTCGTAATTGGGCGGATTCAGCATCACTATATCCTCCAACACCGGCGCATAGGGTCCGAGGACACTGTACGGATTATCCGCCCTCCTGAGTAGGGTCAGGTTGAGGCCGAGCACCTTGTTGAACGTCGGCAGAATGAGATCATCGGGCGGTCCGAATCCCCCGTCCTCGTAGGTATTCATCTCGATCGTGAAACAGGGGAAACTGTTCTTTTGTACCGCCTCCCCGTATGCCCAGTCGCCGGTATCCCCGTTCGTAGGATACAGGACATCCATGGCCGTGCAGCCCGGTGTGTAGTCGTTGCCTCGTCTCAGGGAATCGGCGAGGGTGATGAAGAGCTCATGATCGTCGGTGTAGATCGGTGCGTATCCCCACGGGAAGAGGATCAGCTCTCCGTACGTGTGGTACGAGAGGGCCAGTGTAAAGGACCGTCCGGCACAGAAGTCCCGCACAGCCTGAGTCTCCGGTTCGCTGAACGGTGCAGTACCCCGGTAGACTTCGGATGATGGACTCGGTGAGCTCCCGATGTCGTCGTAGCCCCACATGTAGCTATAGTTCCGGTTTGGATCCACACCGAATGAGCCGTCCCCGTTATCTCGCCGGTTCTTTCTCCACCACTGCCACCACGGGTCGCTGTGATTGTTTTGCACATAGACGTGGCCGTCCGGATTGATCATCGGGGCGATCCAGATCTCGCGCCCTTCGACGAGACCGGTGATCTCGGAGCTCGTACCGTAGTTGTCGAGGAGGTACTGAGCGAGCCTGAGCGGAACATCGACCGACATGATCTCCCGTGCATGGTGGCATCCCATGATGAGTACCTCGGGCTCATCCTCGTCCGTACCGGCGTTATCGGAGATCTTGATCGCCCGTATCAGCCGGCCCTCTATGCTCGTCCCGAGGGTATCCAATCTCGCCAGCGTGGGATAGGTCGAGACCAATGCGTCGAGAACAACATTCATCTCGTCGTACGTATGGTACAGGCCGAGGTTCTCGTCGAGCTGGGTGGGGGCAGCGTGCTCGGCGCGTTCGAGGACGGCGACGATCACGCCCTTCGATCGCAACCAGTCGAGCTGCTCGTCCGTCACGGCGCAGTCCACCCTCCCATCACGGTACAGGGCAAGCACATCGACACCGCCTCGTACAAGCTCACTGTACGTAAGGTTCCTTCCGAGCCTCGTCCGGATCAGGGCCGATGCCGGACGGTCACCGGCGCGAGGCGATACCGCCAACACCGCCAGCACGAGTGCCGTAGAAACAAAAAGAGAAAACGCTTTCTTCACTGGTCCCTCCTCGATATTCCTCCGTCGTCACGATAACATTCCATTGAAAATCCCCACAGTTACAATAATGATAACATATTACGGGTATTAAGGAAAGAGATGTCTTCATTGACATTTATACGGGTTTTCCATATATAGAATACAATGAGCAGAAAGACACTTCTCATCGGCCTCGACGGGGCAAGCTTCGATCTCCTGGAACCGTGGATCAGGCAGGGGAAGCTGGCCGTTTTCTCATCGATTCTCGAGCGTGGCGTACACGGGATCCTCAAGAGCACGATCCCGTGTCAGACCTGCCCCGCCGTCCCCTCGCTGTACACGGGGAAGAATCCGGGCAATACGGGACTGTTCTCGTTTCTGGATCCGGACGGCAATCTCGTCACGAGTGCGACCCTCCCCGATAAACCCCTCTGGGAGATCCTGAACGAACACGGTAAACGGGTTGTCGTTCTGAACCTCCAGACCACCTATCCGGCGGAGAAAATCGATGGGGCCATGGTCTGTCATACGAACCATCCCGAGGGCAAGAACGACCTCTGGCACCCCGCCGATCTAGCCCCCCTCCTTTCCGATTTCTACCAGGGTACGGACGATTTCAATCGAGAACACGATCTTCTCTATGACGGGGATGAGACGGGGGTTCGGCAAACGTACGAACTCGTGGAAAAGCGGTATGAGATCTTCGAAAGGATCATTGACCGTATCGATCCGCAATTCGCTGTTTTCTGGATCGCCAAGAGTGATGACGTGCATCACTTTTCATGGCGGCATCCGGATAGGATCCTTGAATTCTATCAACACATGGAAAAGTTACTGAAACGTATAATCGATACACACGATGATACTGATATATTGATCGTATCGGATCACGGTGTGGCAGACATGCCGGAGCACACATTCGCTATCAACGAATGGCTTTCTCGCGAAGGGTACTTCGTCAGACGGACTTCACTTACGACAGCGATCAAATGCAGAATACGGAGCTTTCTCCTGGCACACCTGCCGGTCTCCATTCTCAACAAACTCGTCGCATTGCGGGAACGGAGGGCACAAAAGAAAGATACTACGACGGTAACAACAGAGAAAGCCGTGCTCGTGGATATGCGAGCGAAGCTCGTCGATGTCGATTGGAAAACGACACGCGCATACTGTGAAAACGCATGGGGTATCAGGCTCAACAGGAAGATCGTCGATTCCAATTCAAAAGAGTTCGATACGTTGCGGGACGAAATCATACGACAAATGAAAGAACTTACGATAGACGGAGTCAGAATCTTCAGGGAAGTCCACACGCGTAAAGAGCTCTATCCCGGAAAGTATGTCGAACAGCTACCCGACATCATCTTTACACTCGGTCCCAAACTAGCCCTCGATCGGCAGGAATACGGCGGGCTTCTCAAGCCGTACAAGCCAAGGGCCAAATACGGCTACCATACATACGAACGCGACGGCATATTCATCGGAGTGGGTCCCGACTTCAAGAGAAACCACAGAACAGCCCCTATGGAAATCTATGATATTCCACCTCTCATACTCTTCCTGAATGACCTGCCTGTACCGAAGGATTTTGACGGATCGGTCCATAAGGAGATCCTCGCGGAGGATTCAGCCTATGCGGGCAAGGATGTAGAGTATACGGACGCACGGTCCATCCGGAAACGGAAGGTGCGGGATATAACGGAGAGAGAGCGGGAAGAAATGATGGACTCTCTTCGCGCCCTCGGGTACCTGGACGAGTAAAGGCGGTGAAGGAACCTGTGAGTAAAGCTGCAACCCGAAACGGAACGAAACTCGTCGTGCTGGGTTTCGACGGCCTCGACCCCAAGACCATGGAGTCCCTGATGGCACAAGGAAAGCTGCCAAACTTTTCCCGCCTGCGAGACGAAGGTTGTTTTCACCGGCTTGCCACGACCAATCCCTCGCAATCCCCCGTGGCCTGGGCTGGATTCGCCACGGGAAGAAATCCCAGCAAGACCGGGATATTCGACTTTGTGGTGCGGGATCCCGGAACCTACCGGCTGCGGCTGTCACTCTCGAACTTCGTGGACGACAAACCAACGAGAGTCATCCGGGGTAACTGCTTCTGGGATTATACATCCCAGCGGAAGATCCCGACCGTCGTCATCACCTGTCCTCTCACTTTCCCCCCCGATGCCGTGCACGGGCGGATGCTCTCGGGTATGGGAGTGCCCGATATCCTTCGCACAGAGGGAACGTTCTCGTACTATACGTCCCAGCGTGAGGAGAAGCGGAAGGACGCAGGCGGCAAGGTGTTCGATATAAAAAAATCTCCGGTCATGGTCATGCATCTCGTCGGGCCTCGGACAACCGGGAAGGACGGTAAGACCGATTTTCTCAAGGTACCGTTCAAGGTTGTCCATCCGCCGGGTTCGTCACGCGTTACTATAGAGTTCCAGAAAAACAAATTCGAACTCGAATGCAACAGTTGGAGCGGGTGGAAGGAGGTCTCCTTCAAGCTGGGACTGATGAAAAAAGCCAAGGGGATCGTGAATTTCTATCTCGTCGAGACGGATCCCGAATTCAAACTATACGCAAGCCCGATCAATTTCGATCCGCGCAATCCGCAATTCGATATCTCTTACCCGCGCGGCTACAGCAGGGAACTCGCCGCCCGGATCGGCCTCTTCTACACGCAGGGGATGCCCATGGATACCTGGGCAGTGAATGAGAAACGGCTCCTCGAGGATCCGTTCATCGAGCAGATGAACGAGGTGCTCAGGGAAAAGCGGGCGATGCTCGACTACGAACTCGGTCGTCTCACCGGGGGAGTCCTCTTTTGCTACTTCGAATCCTCGGACATCGTCCAGCACATGTTCTGGCGATACATAGATCCACAGCACCCGCTCCACGAGCCCGATGCACCGGCCGAATACAAGGAAATGATCGAGAACTGGTACCGGAAGGTCGACGATGTCCTTGCTACAACGAGGGAGAAGCTCGATGGCAACGATACACTGATCGTTCTCTCCGATCACGGCTTCGGTACGTTCCGCCGGACTGTACACCTCAACAGCTGGTTACGCAAGCACGGCTACCTGGAGCTCAAGGACAGCCAAGCGGACACGGGTGCAGATTTACTCTCCGATATCGACTGGACGGCGACGAAAGCCTATGCAATCGGATTCGGTGCCATCTATATCAATCTCGAAGGGCGGGAAGGCTACGGTATCGTGCCTCCCGGCGATGAGGCTGACGCACTCAAATCGGAGATCGCAGATCGCATCGTTCAATGGATCGACGATAAATACAACCAGCCGGTGATCAGCAGGGTATACAAACAGAAGGAGATATTCGGCTCACAGAGCAGCGACGAGATACCCGACCTCTTTGTCGGATTCAACATCGGCTACCGCGCATCGAGACAGACGGCACTGGGTGGTGTGCCGGATACACTGATCGAGGATAACCTCAAGAAATGGTCAGGCTCCCATCTCTTCGACCCTTCATTGGTGCCGGGAGTTTTATTCAGCAACAGACCGATTAGGATAGAGAATCCGAGCATCTATGATATCACGCCAACGATACTGAAGATCGTCGGCTACAGCGCGGACGAAATCCGATCCCTCGACATGGACGGAACCCCGCTCTTCGACTAGACGTGCACGCGTGTTGACTGGTATACTGCGTACTATGAAACGATTCCTATTCTATATCTTTATGTTCGGGCTCACGGTCATTGTTTGCTTCGTGATCCTCGAATTCGCCGTCGCCCGTTTCTACTACTTCGATGTCCATGGGGTCAAGGACTACGTCCATGACGATGAGATCGGTTGGTGCCTGAAACCGGGTACATACCATGTCAAAGCACCGAATAGATACAGAAAACACACCGTCACAATCAACGAGTACGGCTTCCGGGGCACAGAGATTACACCCGAGAGACGTGATGGAGTAACGAGGATCATCATCCTTGGAGATTCATTCACGTACGGACAGATCAACAGTCAAGATGAAATATTCCCATCGAAGCTCGAGGACCTGTTGAACGACGGTGAAGATGAGCATGCGTTCGAGGTGCTGAACGCGGGTGTAATGGGATATGGGAACGCCCAGGAATGGTTGCTCATGAAACGGCTGGCCGATAGTGGCATCATCGGAGACATATATCTCGTGATGCTCTTTACGAATGATATCCTGGACAACATGCACCTCAGATACGCGGACCTATCGGAGAATTCCTACCAGCCCGGGTATTCTTTGGATGATGATGGACAGATCGTCCTCGAACACCCTGTCAGGGAACGGCGCCCTGAGGAGAAAAACCCGTCACGTGAAACGACACGAAAACCGATACGGGCCAGGCTCACACGGGTGCTCAAGATACGGATCGAATCATTTCTACAAACAAAACCGGGCTGGATACGGGGATTGAACAGGATCGGTTTCGATGTCGAGTTCCCCCGGATACCAGGCCTGCTGAACGCCTGGTACCACGATGATATTCTGGAGATGGGCGTCCCCCTGATGAAAGCCCTGTTGCACGAGATGCGGGACGAGGCAACGCGCAGGGATGCCATGCTGCTCGTGAGCCTCATCCCCTCGCAGATCCAGATTTACTCGGAGGTCTACGGTCCCATGCTCGAGCGGACATTTACGGACGACGAGCTTATCGACAGGTTCATGTCGGACCAGCAGCGGCCGCAACGGATCGTGCAATCAATGTGCGATGAACTCGGGATCCCGTTTCTCGACCTCTATCCCATACTTCACGGCAACAACGACCGCTCCTTCTACATTCCCCGTGAGGGTCACTTCAACGCAAACGGTCACGACATCGTCGCTCGGAGCCTTGCGGAATTTATAAGGGATCACATTTCGGCTATCGAAGGGTCTCAGTGATGATGCCCGCCCCCAGTAGCTCGTGACCCTGTTCCACGACAAACCTGCCGAGTTCCTCGATAAAGGCGAAGTTTTCCACGATGATCGGCTGCTCGGTTTTGAAGACGAGGGTACCGCTCTCGTTGATCCCGAGTTCCCGGGCATTCTCGCCGATCACCTCGAGCGTGGAGGTGTCAACGCGCTTCTCTATCCGTTCGACGGCACAGTTCACTTCCTGGGTGGAGCACCGCAGCGTCATGGTGCTCTCGAGCTGGAGCGGTCTCTCCGATATCCAGAATATATTTCCTCTGAAGCGGTTGGTTGGCTGTAGCTTCTCATCATGGTCGACGAGCACATTCCCCCGCATCACCGAATGATCCCCCCCGAGCGTAACGGCGATATTTTCGCCGCCCTGTGCCTGATGCTTCCTCCCCCCGAAGATCCTGATCTCATCAACCGTTGCGTCCGTGCTCGACGGCAATACCGTTAGCCGCTGCCCTTCCGTGATGGCCCCGGAGGTTATTCGCCCGGCTATGAGCCTATCTCCGTCTATCTCGTAGACATCCTGGATGGGGAACCGGAGCGGACGCTCCATCTTCGCCTTTGATTCCATCGACTCAAGGGCCTTGAGGAAGCTCTCCCCCTTATACCAGCGCATCTTCGAAGATTTCTTCGAGATGTTCGTTCCCTCCCTGGCCGAGACCGGTACCATGTGTACCGGTGTAATTCCAAGAGTCTCTGCAAACGTAATGAAATCACCCTTCACCCGCTCGAAGACGTCCTGCCGGTAATCGACCAGATCCATCTTATTGAATACTGCGACCACGCGGTCGAGTCCGAGCATGTGAAGTATATAGGCGTGGCGTCTCGTCTGTTCCTGAACTCCCTCGTGCGTATCGATGATAAGCACGGCGGCCTCCGCATGCGCCGCCCCGGTCATCATATTCTTGATAAACTCCACGTGGCCGGGGGCATCGATAATGACGAAGTTCTTGCGTTTCGTGTTGAAGAATATCTGGGTCGTATCGATCGTGATGCTCTGTTCCCGTTCCTCCTTGAGCTGATCGGTGAGATACGCAAGCTCGGCTTCCTTCCCGAGCTCCTTGGATATCCGTTTGATCTCCTCGACCTTTTCCTTCGGCAGGGAATCCGTATCCAGCAGGAGCCTGCCGATCAGCGTAGATTTACCGTGATCAACGTGTCCGACGATTACAATCTTTACGGTCTCCTTCATTTGTCACCTCATCTTACATATATCCAAGGCTTCTGAGTTTCTGCATCGTGTAGGTATCCTCTTTGTCCTGCGCCCTGCCGCTCCGCTCGGCCTCCTTTGTCGTTTCGAGCTCATGTATGACCTTCTTGATCGTATCGGCTTTCGAATCGACCGGGGCGCAGCAGGTCTCACACCCGATACTCCTGTACCGTTTGCCTTTCTTGGCGAAGTAGAGATCAACGATGGGAATGTTCTCCCTCTCGATATAACGCCAGATGTCGACCTCCGTCCAGTGAAGCATCGGGTGGATCCTGAGATGCTGCGATGCTTCGACCTGCGATTTGTACAGATCCCAGAGCTCGGGAGGCTGATCCTGGTAGTTCCACTTGAAATCGGCCGTTCTGGGTGAGAAGTATCGTTCTTTTGCCCTGATACCGTGCTCGTCCCTCCGTATGGCCAGAAGCAGCGCTTCGAATCCGTACTCCTTGATCGACTGCTTGAGGGCTTCGGTCTTCAAAGCATTGCAGCAGTCGAGCTTCTCCCCCTTACCCGGACCCATCCCGCCGGAGAGTGCATCCTCGTTCCGGCTGATGAGAAGTTCGAATCCCCATTTCTTAGAATAGGAATCGCGATAGTCGTATATCTCCTTGAATTTGTAACTCGTATCGATGTGGACAACCGGAAAGGGAATCTTTCCGAAGAACGCCTTACGGGCGATCCATACCATCGTCGTGGAATCCTTCCCGATCGACCACAGGAGTGCGATTTTATTGAATCGTGCGTACGACTCCCGGATGATGTAGATCGTCTTATTCTCGAGTTCTCCCAGATAGTCCATCGTTCCATTCCTCCAGCATCTCTTTAAATTATAATACGTTATGAGAACAGATTCTGCAACAAAATAGTAACCCTATATCCCGAAAGCAATCTCCGTACCCACGGGATCGATTTCCACAAAATCCATTCCCGATTTAGCCATATATAATAAAATAAACCGAGATCATATTCAAATATTATCTTACGTTATAGTGATTACTGATGCATTTCACACAGGACCGACACTGCGATGGTGAATCCGGAATGGCATATCGTGAAAGTGCCCGGCCGAAAACGACATGCAGTGATATCCCCGTCATCCGTGGCCAACAAGTTTCCCTTGCATCCCGAGCAGGAAATCACGTACGTTCATACGCTTAATATGCCGCTGCCAAGCGGTATATGACCACCCATCGAGAGGAAGGATCGTTGATGCCGACGTATCACTACCTATGTGAACGCTGCGGACACGAGTTTGAAGTCGTTCAGCGGATTACCGATCCGCCCCGGAAACGTTGTCTGAAATGCCGGGGTCCCATTTATCGTGTCATTCACCCCGTTGGACATATCCTGAAGGGAAGCGGATTTTACCGGACTGACTACCGTACCGATGAATTCAAGAAGCAGGAGAAGGCAGAAACTGCGTCGACTACCCCCGACAAGACCGAGAAACCAAAGAAATCGAAGGATAAGGATTGAAATCCATCTATCGGATGCGATTAAAAACGTGCAGCATGCAAGAATTGAGCGAATGTGCAGGCCGCCTCTCCGTTGCTCGCCCCTCTCCGGCTTTGCCTGCCCTATAGATACCCGAGGCTCCGTAACTCCTCCTCGAGCTTTTCCTGTTCGGCCGCACTGAGCTTGAATCCGGAATCGAGAATATCCGACCTTCTCTTGGTCACCCGGATGTGTTGTTTGAGCAATGAGGATAGTGGGCGTAACTGCGTACTCTGATTTGCCAGGTTGTCCTTTTCCCGAGGATCGATTCCAAGATCATAGAGCTCTCGACGAAGCTCACCCATCCAGAGAATGCGCAGCACAGATCTCAGGCGTTTCACTTTCGAGAGATAGTGACATGGTGAGGCCTCGATCAATTTCAGGTTCCCCTGCCGGACCGCTGCCTTATGCGGACCGATACAGAAAACGAGATTCGGCTGGTCAATCGAGGATTTCCGCTCCATATCCGTTGTGAAATCAAACGAAACGAGCTGTTTCGGAAGCGCCCGCACCCCCGCAAGACGCATCAAACTCGGCATTACCTGGATGTGGCTTATCGGCTCTGCCTTTCGCACCGCTTCCGTACGCAGAGGATCATGGATAATACCAACCGTTCGTATAACCTCCTCGTAGAGGTGCACATCGGCATGCCCGAATTGACCGTGATCCCACAACTCCTCCCCATGATCGGAGAAGACCGCAAAGATCGTGTCACGGTACCGGTCATGCGACTTGAGTGATTCAAAGACCCTGGCGACATTGTCGTCCGTGCATTTGATGCTTGCATCATACTTGTCGATTATCCATTGGCGGGTTGCTTTATTCACTTTCCTGCGTCCGGTATTCATAGCGTTAACCAACTGGTGCTTTCGTGGAAATGTCCTCTCACCTTTTTTCTTTGGTTTTGGCCGTTCTATATGCTGGGGGAAGAACACCTCGACGATCTCCTGGTCGATATCATCTGGATCAGTCGAATCGAACAATGTTTCATATTCCGCTGGGAGGCGGTAGGGTGCGTGCCCCCCGCGGTAGTGTAGGAAGAGGCAGAAGGGTCTATCCCCATCCCACCGCTCCAGCCACTCGATCGCACCGTCACTCACGGCCCCGGTGAGCTCCTTGCTGAAATCGAAGCTCCGTGTTTCAGTTACTACCTCGAGCCCTCCCCATATGCGCGATAGCAAATTCTTGAAGAAACCGAAAGTGACGATGGCGTGTGTATCGAAACGATGTGCATCGAGGCATTCCTTAATTGGAGAATTTGCTATCTGCTTGTTGAAAAAGAAGTTGCCATGATAATAGGGATAGGTGGACGTGAACAGCGATGTGAAGGCCGGAGCGGTGAAGTTGGAGGTGGAATAGCAGGCATCGAGCACACTGCTCTGTTCGGCCAGCGTATCCAAAAACGGTGACGTGGATCTATGGTAGCCATAACAGCCGAGATGATCGGCTCGTAGAGTATCGACAACGATGAAGACAATACTGCGCATTTCATCGGCTCCGGGATCAATTCCTATTCACCGGTCTCACAGCTCGACATCGAATCCGTATCGATTCACACGAACCGCTCCTTGCCGGTGCATGGTACCATATGCGGCAGAAATTGTGCAACATCAATGACCTGCGAGTGATAGGAAGGATGCATATCCTCGATGAGATACAGTCCGGTTGGATACTATCGAGAGAAAAGTTTACATTTCGTACTGAATGCCTACGACCCGATAAAGGGAGCAGGGAAAGCAATAACGGTAGGGTCTCCATTTATTTCCAAAGCTACTCAGGAGTATTTTGGAAAAAGCTGGAAAGGACCGGCAATCACGTTATCACTTTCCCTGACTTCCCTTTTCGTTTATGAGATGATCGGCCTACTCCACGCGCCCGTTCGTAGAACCCTCGAACATCCTACTAGTATTCGAATCGTTTTCGCCTGTTTTCCGGCCAGAAGCGGTTTTTCTTTATCAGGTTGGAATCCTCGTCGAAGACGAATTCGACACCTATTTCGAGATACCGCCAGTACTCCTTGACAGTACCGTACCCGCGCACGCGCACACGGTGGACAGGGTAACCATACTCCTCGTATATACGAAGCTTGTCGTTGCGGAGATTATCGACGAGGGAGAGGCGGCGCAGGTACTTGCGGCCCTTTTTCCCCCGGCGAATGGTCACTGCCTCTGATGCGGTGCTGATCAGGGCTGCGAGGAGCAGTAACAAGATCAGACGCTTGACCATCGCCCTCACATCCTTTCCGATGTTTAACCTCAAGTTGCTCTTCTTGCCACCCCACGACTTCTTATTATATCATATATTACCTTATTGTTTCAATATGCTCCTTGTGAAGATGCAGGAACAGTGAGGGACCTGGTGAACTTCATCATGGAAGTGATGAGGCTCCACACGATTCCGTCCAGCGATCGAGTAGTGTATCTTTTTTTATAACAGAGCATTAAGGAATATAGAATATGGCTCATGTACCACACGAGAGCGCCTCGCCGGGACGAGACGGCACCGTGACGATCAGGATTTTTCTCGTCGTCCTCTTCGCCATATGGTCAATTGCCTTCACGGCGATAAAACACCTTCGTGAAATCTTTTCTCCGATGGAGCTGGTCTGTGCCCGTTTCCTCCCCGCCTCCATCATCTGCCTGGTCTACCTCCTCCTCCGTCGGGAGCACCGAAGGGAGATCCTGCTGGTGCTCCAATCGGCACCTCTGCGGATCCTGGCGATGGGGCTGTGCGGCGTTGCCGGCTATAACTACTTCCTCTATCTCGGTCAGAGTGAGATCAAGCCCGGTGCGGCTGCCCTCATCACCACACTCGCACCATTGTTTACCCTGCTGCTGGCGATCCCCTTCCTGCGCGAACGGGTTCCCTTGCGCCGGATCGTGGGTATCGTACTCGCATTCGCCGGCCTCTACTTCGTCGTCCGATGGGGCCGGGTCGGTCTGGGAAACGTCATCGGAATCGCGATGCCGGAGATCAAATATGCACTGATTACCACACTGGCACCGCTCTGCTGGACACTCTACACGGTCATCGGGAAAAAGCTTGTGCACGAGAGATCCCCCCTCGTCGTCACCTACCTTTCGATCGTATTCGGCACGATCCCCGTCCTTCCATTCGTGAGTGGAGATTTTCTCCATACATTCGTACATATGGATGCCACACACTGGCTGGCCCTTTTTCACCTCTCGGTATTGAGCACACTGATCGGTTTCTGGATATGGTTCGCCGCACTACGCCGGCTACCGGCAACTTCCGTGGCCTCGTTCATATACCTCAATCCACCGTTTGCGGCCGCTTTCGGCTGGCTCTTCTTCGGCGAAGAGGTCACGGAGCTGTTCCTTCTCGGAAGTGCGGTGGTGCTATTCGGACTCTATCTCTCCCAATCGAGAAGGTGATTTCCTCCACTGTCCATGCGTGCACCCCGCCTCATACCCGCTCGGCTTGTCCGCTTCCGCCGATGTGCCACCGAAGACACCTGTTAAAAAATGATTGCTTGGTAAGTGCCTCGTACGGTAAGGTTTGGTCTATTCGATAGAGGTCTTCCGAGTCAGCAGTACGATACAATAATATGAGCGGTGACATCGGTAAAGTAGAGCGTGGGGAATGGAGCTCCCGCGTGGGCTTCATACTCGCCGCCGCCGGTTCGGCGATCGGCCTCGGCAACATATGGCGTTTTCCCTACGTGACGGGTCAGCACGGCGGAGCGGCGTTTCTCGTTCTCTATCTTCTATGTGTCCTCGTTGTGGGCCTCCCCATCATGGTGGCGGAGCTTACGATCGGACGGTTCAGCCGCCGGAATCCCGTCGGCGCAATCGAGGTGATCAGACCCGGAAGCCCCTGGAAGATAGTGGGTTACATGGGTGTTCTGACCGGGATCTTCATCCTCTCCTACTATTCCGTGATGGCGGGATACACACTGGGGTATATCGGCAAGACCGTTGCACGCAGCCAGATCACATTCGCCGATTTCACCGCCAATGCCTGGATCAGCATCCCCCTCTTCCTGGCATTCTCGGTCCTGACGGTCCTGGTCGTTCAAGGCGGCGTCAGGGACGGGATAGAGCGCTGGGCCAAGATACTCATGCCGGTGCTACTCTGTCTTCTCGTCGTTCTCATCATCCGCGCCGTTACACTCGAGGGAGCCGGGGCCGGGCTCTCGTTCTATTTAAAACCCGACTTCAGTAGGGTGACCATAAAGACGGTGCTGGCGGCCCTCGGCCAGGCCTTCTTTTCGCTGAGCCTGGGAATGGGGGCGATGATCACGTATGGGAGCTACCTCTCAAAGAAGGACAATATCGTGACATCGGGTTGCTACGTCGCCCTGTTCGATACGTTGATCGCCGTCATGGCCGGCCTCATCATCTTTCCGGCTCTCTTCGCCATGCACATGGATCCGGCCGAAGGGCCAGGGCTCGTCTTCGTAGTTTTCCCGAAGATCTTCGCCGCCATTCCCGGCGGAAACGTCATCGGGATGGGATTTTTCCTCCTGCTCTCCATCGCCGCCCTGACCTCGACGGTGTCACTCCTCGAGGTTGTCACGTCGTACCTCGTCGATGAGAGGCACTGGCTCAGGCGGCACGCCGTCTGGATCGTGGCCGGCTTATGCTTCTGTCTGGGCGTTCCGTCGGCGCTCTCGATGGGTATCGTACCGGCACTCGGCGATCTCCCGATACCGGGCGGAAGCATCCTCGGATTCATGGATTGGCTCTTCGGGAACATGATGCTTGCCGTCGGGGCGGTTCTCATATCGATATTTACCGGCTGGGTATGGAGGGTCTCGAGGGCCGCCGCGGAGATCACGATCGGCTATCCGGGATTCGGACGCATATCCGTGATACTCTCGTTCATGCTCAGATTCATCTGTCCCGTTCTGATTCTCGTCGTGCTCGTCTTCCTTATACTTGACGCGTTCTGACATGCAACGGGTACAGGACCCGTGAAACAGGGAGAGCCTACGCAAACGGAGTGATACATGGACGCTGTGAAGAACGTCATCGATTTCGTCTATGAGTATGTCTGGGAATTTCCAAAGGCCCTTCCCTATTTCGTCGTCCTGCTTCTCGGTACCGGTATCTTTCTCACAATCCGGATGCGTTTCATACAGGTCCGCAAGCTGAATCACAGCATCGCCGTGATCGCAGGATTCTACGACAATCCCGAGGATACGGGAGAGATAAACCATTTCCAGGCCCTCTCCGCCGCTCTCTCGGCCACGATCGGAATCGGTAACATCGCCGGCGTCGCAACGGCGATCCATTACGGGGGACCGGGAGCACTCTTCTGGATGTGGATCACGGCCATATTCGGCACGACATCGAAGTTCGTCGAGTGTACCTTGAGCATGCACTACCGCCAGGTACATCCCGACGGGGTCGTCTCTGGCGGCCCCATGTACTACATCGAGAAGGGCCTCGGTAGCAAATGGAAACTCCTTGCCATCATGTTTGCCGTCTGTGCCGTGATCTCGTCCTTTGGGAGCGGTAACAGCGTGCAGGCATTCACCGTGGCCGACTCCTTCCGGAGCGACTTCGGTATACCCACCTGGATAACCGGCTCGGTGATGGCGGTGCTCATCGGCCTCGTTATTATCGGCGGAATCAAACGGATTGGGATGGTGGCCAGCCGCCTGGTGCCATTCATGTCCGCCATTTACTTCATCGGCGCCGTAACGGTGCTGCTTATCCATGCACGGTTGGTACCGGAGGCGTTCTCCAGTATCATACACGATGCCTTTCATCCGCGGGCGGAGGTGGGAGGATTCCTCGGTTCGACATTCATCTTCACGCTTGTATGGGGAGTCAAGCGGGGTATCTTCTCGAACGAAGCGGGTCAGGGAAGTGCTCCGATCGCCCACGCGGCCGCCAAGACCCAGGAGCCGGTTCGTGAAGGGATCGTCGCAATGCTCGGCCCGTACATCGACACACTCCTTATCTGCACACTCACCGGTCTCGTAATCGTTACCGTGGGGGTCTGGAAGGACAAGAAGATCGATACGATCCCCTTCACGAACAAGGAAGAGATAAGCGTTTTGAAGACGGGCGGGAGGATATATAAAAATGGCGAGATCCTCGATGAGGACCTCTTCGTCGGAAGCTTCGCCGTCATCGACGGTAAGGCAAAGCATGTAATCTTCTCGAAGAACAGCAGTACCGTGGACGACGCCATGCTCATGTACGACGACAAGCCGTTCAGCGGTCTCGCGACCGTGGACGAGGAAGAGGAGGTCCTCTTCAGGGATTCGGAGGGCACCGAAGTCCCGGGATCGGAGATCCAGCTTCGTGGTGCCTTTCTGCAGAACGGGTCCCCCCTTACTGCATGGGCGTTTAAACGTGGCCTTTCTCCGATCGGGAGCTGGGGGAACTATATCGTCACCATCGCCGTCTTCCTCTTTGCAATATCCACAGCCATCTCATGGTCGTACTACGGCGATCGGAGCATCGAGTATCTTCTCGGATCACGGGCCATCCTTCCGTACCGCGTGATCTTCTGCATCGTGCATTTCCTCGGAGCAATCTTCTCGCTCGAGATCGTCTGGGGATTCGGAGACACGGCACTCGGCCTCATGGCCATACCAAACCTGATCGCCATTATCGTGCTCTCAGGAGTGACACGGAAACTAACCCTCGATTACTTCACCCGGTCGCACAAGCGTTATAAAGATTCACTATTCGGCAAACGGTAGCCCCATCCCGGACCACCGGAGCCGGCAGACCGACCACATCGTAAGAGTAAAAACCTAAATTAGTTAAGATATTGCTGACGGATAAAAAGTAATGCGGCTTTGACTCATTGACAGTATTGAAAAAACCGTATATAATGGAAATGGAGGTCCCTGCTGGAATGGTGAGAAGGTTTGTCTAGGATAAAATAAAAACCGCGGGCTCAACTCTATATTTGATAGAGAGACCCTCGACGACCTACCACGTTACAGCGGGGACATCTTTATGTGCTCACACTGTCGCGTGGGTTTACGAACCACACGGTGTGGGTATTTTTTTATGGGGAAGGGTGTGTGGTACCGGTCTATTCTTCGTACTTATCCACGAGCCCGTCACGCAACCAAACATACCGCTTCTTGGTCTGCTGACGGGGATCCTTGAAAATCCACTGCTCCTCAAGAACTCCGCCGAGTTCGGTGCTTTTCATCTCGTCCGGATACCCCCAGGACTCGAGCGCGGCCTGTCGCTTCATACCCTTGAAGATCTCGTGATTGAATATCGCCTTGGCCGTCTTCTTTCCGTATCTTCGAAGGTTCATCCGGTACCGGTATTCGGGTTTCTTGAACCAGAAGAGCCTGCCCATCTTCTCCTCGAAGATTTCCTTGGTGAT
The DNA here is from genome assembly GCA_020350885.1 of bacterium. GTDB lineage: Bacteria > Krumholzibacteriota > Krumholzibacteriia > Krumholzibacteriales > Krumholzibacteriaceae. The sequence goes on from CP070727.1 coordinate 3,686,422, forward strand.
CGGCCGTTCGAGATTGAGATGGTGCCTGATCCGCTTCCTGCCCGGCCCCTTCACGGTGACGGCGCCGCTCCAGTGCATATCGAGACCTACGATCATAACCTTCGTATCACGGTCGATAATCCCACCACCCTTGCTGTCTATGAGAAGGGATCTCGTCCAAGCTGTTCTCCCGCTGTAGTGGTCTTTCAGAGAATCCATGTCGTGGATGGGGATATCCTTCCTGATGTTATCGATCACCTTACAGCCTGCTAACACCACAATGAGAATAAGGGCGAACAGACATGTTCTTTTACCCATCGCTCGATCTCCTCCTTACCGTTTCATATCTGTATTAGCAGTACATAACATAGGAAGTGAATGCTTCTAAATCAAGTATTTTCTATGCGATTCCCTTCAGATGTCGAAGCACCATCCTATCTGCGGTCCGATCGATATCGATCGCCACTAGGTCGAATCGTATTTCGTCGTATTTGAGCAGGCCGCCGGATCGTGCCAGGATGATTCGGGCGGCTTTCCGTATATTCCGTAATTTATAGGGATTGATCGCCTCTACGGCACTGCCGTAGGAATCATCCCGCCGCATCTTGACCTCGATGAAGGCGAGGCAGCCTCCATCGTCCGCCACAATGTCGATTTCACACCGGCCCGCCCGGGCATTCCGTTCGATGATCCGGTATCCCCTCAGCTCGAGATAGAGAGCTGCGATCCCTTCGCCGAGGATTCCCGGCGCACCCTCCACCATTACGTCCACCACCCTTACCCGAGGGAGTTGACCTTGAAACTCCTCCTGTGGATAGAAGTCCAACCATGTTCGCGGATAGCCTCTATATGTTGCCTGGTCCCGTACCCCTTGTTGCGACTGAAACCGTATCCTGCATACTCAGTGTCCTGCTCCCGCATGATCCGGTCCCGTGTAACTTTGGCGACAATCGAAGCAGCCGCTATCGAGAAGCTCCTTCGATCCCCCGCCTTCACCGCTCGTGCGGGGAGATTCACGTCCGGGATGTGCCGGCCATCGATGAGCACCAGTACTGGCGCCGGATCGAGCGAGTTGATCGCTTCGGTCATCGCCTTGAGTGTTGCGTTGAAGATATTGAACCGGTCGATATCCTCGGGGCCGACGATCCCCACACCCACAGCCTCACTGAATCGCCGGATATTATCATACAACTCCTCGCGGAGCGGCTCGCTGACGAGCTTGCTGTCCCTCACCCTTGAAAGCCTGTCATGCGGCTTGCATATTACGGCCGCTGCGACAACGGGACCGGCAAGGGCCCCGCGCCCCGCCTCATCCACACCGGCCAGCAGCTGCGAGGCGGCACCCGCCATGTCGCGATCGAAGCAAACCAGATCCTCGAAACAGATCCGGCCCCGGAGGGTCATCGATCCCCCTTCTCACTCTTCTCGGCGATCCGGGCCGCCTTTCCTCTCAGCTTGCGCAGATAGTAGAGTTTTGCCCTTCGGACCTTGCCTCGCCTGAGAACCTTGATGGATGTAACATTCGGCGAATGAAGTGGAAAGACCCGTTCCACACCTATCCCCTGGCTTATCTTCCTGACGGTGAACGTTTCCCTGACACCGCCCCCACGCCGCTGCATAACGGTTCCCTGAAAAGCCTGAACCCTTTTTCTGCCTCCCTCGACGACCTGCACATCGACCCGAACCGTATCCCCAACATTGAATTCGGGAACCGAGTCCTTCATATGCTTTGCCGAGATGTGATCGAGCATATCCATGACAACTCCTTACCTCTCTTGTCTGCACGCTGTATCGGTTATCCAATGAACATCGTATATTCCAGGCAAACGGATTCCGTGTAGCTCCCGTCAATTCCTGGGATCCGGGTGCGTCGAATCATCCCCCTCCTTTATCAGGTCGGGCCTGAACCGGCGAGTCCGCTCGAGAGCTGAATGCTTTCTCCATTCATCGATCTTGGCATGGTTGCCCGAGAGAAGGATCTCAGGAACCGCAAGTCCCCGGTACTCGGGAGGCCTTGTATAGTATGCAGCATCGAGCTGGAAACGACGCATCGCCGAGAACGAATCCGACTCTCTCGATCGCTCGTCCCCGAGAACACTCGGCAGGTGCCGAACCACCGCATCGGCAACGATGAGTGCGGGAAGCTCGCCGCCGCTCACGACAAAATCGCCGATGGATATCGCTTCGGTTACAACGAGATCGCTCACCCGCTCATCCACACCCTTGTACCGTCCACAGACGAAAACAATCTTGCGCTTCTCTGAGAGCTCTATCGCCTTTTTCTGATCGAAGATCCGTCCACTCGGGGAGAGCAGGATCACCGGTACCTCGTCACTCTCATCGGCTGTTCGGACCGACTCGACCGCCTCTACAATGACGGGTGCCATCATGATCATCCCCGGACCGCCCCCGTAGGGGTAATCGTCGACTGTACCGTAGGCATCCACGGCGAAGTCACGAAGATTGACGACATTGTAAACTGCGGCATTTTTCTTTGCAGCGATGCCGAGTACACCCGTCTCGAGTACACCGGTGAACAGCTCTGGACAGATCGTTATGAAATGCATCTCTATCATGTCCATCAGTGCTACCACTTGAAATCCAGCAACCCCTGCGGCGGATTCACCTCCATGGTCCTCTCGTCGGGATTGACGCTTCGCACGACCTCCCCAACATCGGGGATGAGATACCGCTCACTCCCGCCCTCGACGATGAAGCAGTTCTGAGAATTGCCGATGAGCATATCAACCACCGTGCCCAGGCAAGAACCATCGGACAAGAGAACAGAAAAACCCATAAGCTGACAGGGAAGCAACCTGGAAGGCCGCACCTCCTCTTCGAGCCCGTCCAGCGAAATGCGCAGCTCGAGACCGATGAGTGATTCCGCTTTATCGATCGAATCGATGTCCGACAATCTGAGGATGTACGTCCCCCCTTTGGTGCGGTACCGTTCGATTGATACCTCTCTGCAAACAGTGCCGTCGGAAACGAGCTCGTGGCCCGATGCATTGAGCGATTCAGGCCAGAAGTCATAGCCCGGAAGCAGCTTTACTTCCCCCTTGAGACCGACCGCTTTCACTATTGTACCGAGTACTGCATACTGAGAGTCCATCGAGACACCCTATTCGCGTATTTCGAGTAATACCTTCTCACCCATGCGGGTTGCCGCGGCGTTGACGAGCGCACGGAGCGCCTTGGCCGTCTGACCGCTTCTGCCGATCACCTTGCCCACATCCATTTTGTTGACGGAGAGAACAATGATGTGTGTATCGTCCCGCATCTCTTCGTTCACAACGATATGCTCAGGTCTGTCTACCAGCATTTCGGATATCTTGTGAATCATCACCTTGATTTGTTCAACACTCATGGATCCTCAACTCCCTGTCACCATACACTCACAGTCGGGATTGTGTGTGGATCATTCGCCTTTCGCCTCACCCTCGCCGATACTCTCCTCGGAGGGGGCTTCGGCTTCCGACTCGGGCTTGGCCGGTTTCGCTTCCTTCTTCTTTTCCCGACTGGCACCTGTTTTTTCCTCGGATTTCAATTCCTCGCCCGTCTCCGCGCTTCCTTCGAGCTTCGCTCCTTCATCGCCTGGAGCCTCGGAACCCGCCTCAACCTCTTCTGTTATCTCCGCATCCGACGCGGCTGTTTTCTTCTCCGAGGGCTCCTTCTCGCTCTTCGGCATGGGCCGTGGCTGCTTCTGGCGGCGCGCCTCGATCGTGGAATCGAGCTCGTGGATCTTCACCCCAGATTTAAGCAACTGCCAGCGTTCGAGCAATCCGGCCTTTTTCAGAACCTGCATTGCATTGGCGGTCGGCTTGGCACCGACATCGAGCCACTTGTAGACCTTGTCCTCATCGAGCTTGATCTCGGGAGGATCCGACATCGGATTGTAGTAACCGATCGTTTCGATAAACCGTCCGTCACGCGGGGAGCGTTCATCCGCCGCAATGATACGATAGAAGGGCCTTTTCTTCGATCCCATCATCTTCATTCTGATCTTAACAGCCAACATGTACCTCCAGAATTGTTGTCCACCGTCATATTCAAAGCTGTGGAAAATCCGCCGGTAATGCCTTTGACAGCTTTGTAAACCGTTTCATCATCTTCTTCATCTGCTGGAACTGATTGAGCAGTCTGTTTACATCCTGTACACTCGTTCCACTTCCCGATGCAATCCTCCTCCTGCGCGAACCATCGATGAGGTTTGGTGATCGACGTTCCTCGATCGTCATCGATCGTATGATCGCCTCGATCTTTTCAAGCTCCTTCTCACCGACATCCGACGCTGCGACCTTGAGCCCCTTCATCCCCGGTATCATTCCGATGAGTTGATCGAGTGGCCCCATTCGCTTAAAGCGTTGGAGCTGATCGAGAAAGTCCTCCAAGGAGAAGGTTTCCTTACGGAGCTTCCGTTCCAGCTCCTGCGCCTTTTTCTCGTCGATCGTCTCCTGGGCCTTATCGATGAGGGATAGCACATCCCCCATTCCGAGGATCCTGCCGGCCATCCGGTCGGGGAAGAACGGTTCGAGATCGCCGACTTTTTCTCCGGTCCCGGCAAACTTGATCGGTTTACCGGTGATCGAGGCCACCGAAAGGGCCGCTCCACCCCTTGTATCACCATCCAGCTTTGTTAGAACGACACCGGTGAAATCGACCTCTCCGAGAAAGCTCTTGGCAACGGCAACGGCCTCCTGCCCGGTCATGGAGTCGAGCACAAGAAGTATCTCCTCCGGTGCGAGAACCTCCTTAATGGAGCTGAGCTCCGCCATCATCTCCGTATCGATGTGGAGCCTGCCGGCGGTGTCCACTATTATCGAATCGTTCAATCCCCGTTTGGCTTCACGTACCGCACCGTGAATTATCTCCGTTACCCCCATCCCGGCTCCCGGTGCATAGACGGGAGTGTTGATCTGATCCCCGAGTATCTTGAGCTGGTCGATGGCAGCCGGCCGATAGATATCCGCGGCGACGAGGAGCGGTTTTCTCCCCTTCTTACCGAGGTGAACGGCGAGTTTCGCCGCGAAACTGGTCTTTCCCGAACCCTGAAGCCCCACGACCATTACACCCGCAGGGGCACCGGAGAGTACAAACGGTACCGGCTTCCCGCCAAGAACACGAACCAGTTCCTCGTGTACGATCTTTACGATGTGCTGATCGGGAGTCAGACTCTCCAACACCTTCTGCCCGAGGGCCCGCTCGTTGATATGATCGACAAAACTCTTTACAACTTTGTAGTTTACATCCGCTTCGAGGAGAGCTCTGCGGACCTCGCGCATCGCCGTCCGGATATGGCCTTCACGCACCTTTCCATGGCCGCGCAGCTCCTTGAAGATCCGGGCAAACTTTTCGCTAAGGTCCTGGAACATCGATACAAACTCCCGTTCATAAATGAGTCAAGGTAACACAATTTAAGGGTGTTGGCAAGATAATTTGGCTCGGGAACACGGGAGCCGAGATACCGCAAATCCCCTGGTTGAACAGGGCTAATGGAAACCCTCCCGTTCCCGTATTGTAAATGATGCGGGTAGAATAGACCGGCCATTAACCCCGTATCGCCTCTATCGCTTCTGCATAGTCGGGGCTCTTGAATACAGCCGTACCGGCAACGAGGATCTGCCCACCGGCCTCCCTGACCATGGCGGCGTTTGCCGGCTTGATGCCGCCGTCGACCTCGATCACGTACCCATAGCCGTGTTCGTCACGAAGCCGGGTAGCCTCTCGCACCTTTGCGAGCACATCGGAGATAAAGGCCTGCCCCCCAAAACCGGGGAAAACGGTCATGCAAAGCAGAAGATCAACGGAGGGAAGAAGATGCCGTATCGCCTCAATCGGCGTATCCGGATTGATGGCCAATCCTGCCAGGCAACCGAGATCGTGAAGCTTCTCCACAATACCAAGATGCCCGTCTGCACATGCCTCCCAGTGAAAGCTGACCACAGCGCTCCCGCACTCGACGAACGCCTCCGCATATCTGAGCGGGTCGCTGATCATGAGATGCGTGATAAGGGGAAGTTTGGCGTGCGATGCTATCGCACGGATAATGATAGGACCCATGCTGATATTTTCAACAAAGTGGCCGTCCATGACATCTATATGGAGGAATCCGGCCCCGGCCCTCGTCACGGATTCGATCTCCTCCCCCAGGCGGGAAAAATCGGCGGAAAGCAGTGAGGGTGCAACGGCAATCCCTCCCAGGTCATTCAACCGTTGATACAACGAGTTCAATCGTCTCTCCTTCCTCGATGCACGAACCGGGCTCAGGGTGCTGGTCGAGTATGGTATTCGGGAACTTATCGGAAACCCGGCGGCTGACGACGCGGCCGATCTGAAATCCGAGCCTCGCGAGCCTGTCCCGCACAAACGGCAGATCCATTCCTATGAGATTCGGCATATAATATTTGCGCGGCTCGCCGCGCATGCAGATCAGGATATCAACCCGCGAGCCATGCGGCACTGATTCTCCCGCCGGGGGGAAGGTGGAAATGATGTTGTTCTGCCCATCTATGGGACTGAAGATCCGTACGATTCGTCCCTTACGTAATCCCGAGCTCTCGAGAAGGAGTTCGGCCTGCCTGAGGGATTTATTCCTGAGTTCGGGAACAAACTCCATGCGCCTCCCCGCGCTGACGACAACCCGTATTACCCGCCCCTCCTTGAGCTTTTCCTCGGGCTCGGGATCCTGCTCGATGATATACCCCTGAGGAACATCATCCGAATGGCGTTCTCCTACAACGACGAGCTCCAATCCCCCATCGCTGCACTTTTCTTCCGCCAGTGCCAGACTCAAGCCCTCGAGCCCCGGCACGATCGTAACATCACCCCTGCCAACGAGCCCCGGCATGATTATGTAGTTGAAGATCAAGATGCCGACCAGAAACGCCCCGACGATGACCAGCGTGTAATAAATGACAGGATGGACTTCCCGCCTCTTCCGCTCCGAATTCATCCCTCACCTCCCAGCATCTCCCCTGCCTCGAGAGGATATCCCCGAAGGAATTGGGCGGCATCGAGGGGACGCTTCCCCTCGCTCTGGAGGCGCACGAGCCGCACGGACCCCCTCCCGCACGCGACGATGACGTGCTCTCCCTCACAGACGAGGATCTGCCCCGGCCTGTGATCGTGCGGGATACAGTCCCACGGTTGGGCACGATGCACCTTGAGATACCGGCCCCGGTAGTATGTGAAGCTTCCGGGCCAGGGATTCATGCCCCTGATATGGTTATGCACACCGATCGCATCCCGGTCCCAGGGGATTAATCCATCCCGTTTCCCGAGTCTCGGCGCGCTATGTACGCCCTCCTCGGGTTGGGGGACGGGAGCGATCGTACCGGCTTCGATGCCCTGAAGTGTTTCGATCAGCAGTGAGGCCCCCTGAGCCGCAAGCCGATCGGAGAGCTCCCCCGCATTCTCCATGGGGTCGATCGGGACGGTACGCTGGAGATAGATCGGGCCCGCATCGAGCGCTTTGACCATCTCCATTGTGGTGACACCGGTGAAGAGCTCGCCGTTGACGATCGCTCCGTTTACGGGGCTGGCTCCGCGGTATGAGGGCAGAAGCGAGGCGTGTAGATTGATACTTCCCCTGGAAGGGATCTCGAGCACGGATACGGGAAAGATCAGGCCGAAGGCAACAGCGACGCTGAAGTCCGGCTCGAGTGAGCGGAGCCGGTCGATTACATCGCCTTTTTTAAAAGTCTCGATCACGAGCGTCGGAATTTCCAGCTCCTCGGCGAACCTGCGAACGGGTGTCGGCTGCATCGAACGGCCTCTCCCGGCTGGCCTGTCGGGCTGCGTGACGACAAGGACCGGCTTGTATGATGTTCGAGCGAGTGCTTCGAGTGAAGGAAGGGCAAAATCGGGCGATCCGAAGAACACGACCCGTGGCATATCAGCTCTCCCGACCGGCCCGTTTGGCAAGCTCCCGCAGCTTGGGTCTCAGCAACGCCCGCTTTGCGAGGGACAGGCGATCGACAAATAGGACACCGTTTAGGTGGTCGATCTCGTGCTGTATGATCCGTGCGAGAAGCCCGTCCGCTTTGAGCCTGTGCTTTCGACCCTCCTCATCCTGAAATTCAATCCGGATCACCGAGGGGCGAACGACATTCGCGCGAATTCCCGGTATGCTGAGACACCCCTCCTCGAAGGACTCGGTTTCATCCGAGTGTGAGATAATCCGGGGATTGATCAATTTGATCAATGTAGAGTTTTTCCCCGGCTCCGGATTGATGACGGATATGAGCTTTGATATACCGACCTGCGGTGCGGCGAGGCCCACGCCATCTTCGTGGATCATCGTCTCCACCATCTCGTCAAGCAGCGGTGAGAGCTCGCTACCGAACGTCTCGACGCGCTCGCCCTTTTTTCGCAGAACCTCGTCCCCGTATATACGAATCTCGAATGAATGCAATCCGGTACTCCAGTCGGTATAGTGATCGTCGCCTCAGTCTTCCCGTTTCTCGATTATGGTCGCTACGGCGCTTTTAACGACCTCGATCTTCACATCCTCGGAGATGCGCAGAACGATGACATGCTCCTTGACATCGGAAACCGTACCGTAGATACCACCATTGGTGACGATCTTATCACCTTTCCGGAGGTTGGCTACCATCTCCTGGTGCTGCTTCTGCTTCCTCTGCTGCGGTCTGATAAGAAGAAAATAGAATATAACAAAGATCAACAGTATGGGAATCAGGCTCGTGAAGAGCGAGGGTCCCCCTTCGGTGCCTGATGGACTACTGAGGGCGAACAACAGAAAAGACATCCTTCCTCCTTTACCGTTCCTCTTTATAGGATCCCGTTCCGGAATCTCGATACGAGCGATAGAATCGTTCTCTCCATTCCAGAAAGGATCCTTCCCGTATAACTTGCCTTATTTCAGAGAGTAGATGCAAGTAAAAATAGAGACTATGGTATGTTGCGAGTCTCGGCCCCAACAGCTCACCGGCATTGAAGAGGTGGCGCAGGTAAGCTCTGCTGTAGGTATGGCATATCTCGCACCCACAGTCCGGATCGAGGGGCCCGAAGTCCCTTGCATGGACCGAATTCTTCACGACGAGCTTGCCGCCCGATGTAAATACCGTCCCGTTCCGGGCGTTGCGCGTCGGGATCACACAATCGAACAGGTCGACTCCACTACCGATCGCCTCGACGATATCCTCAGGGTACCCGACCCCCATGAGGTAACGGGGCTTCCCGGCCGGCAGGAGCGAGGTCGTATGCGCCACCATCTCGAGGGTTTCGTTCTTGGGTTCCCCCACCGAGAGCCCGCCGATTGCGTATCCGGGGAAATCTAAGGCAGCGAGCTGGTTCGCCGACCGCTCACGCAGATCGGGATACACGGATCCCTGAACGATACCGAAGAGCACACGCTCGTACCCGTTCCGTGTGAACCGCGGACCGTAGAGCGAGATGCTTTGCTCCGCCCAGCGGGTGGTCCGCTGTACCGCCTCCTCTGTTGTCGGCCGGTCGCACGGGTAGCTGGTGCACTGATCCAGAACCATCATGATATCCGAGCCGATGGCGATTTGTATGTCGACCACCCGTGACGGCGTCAGCAGGTGAGAGGAGCCGTCGATATGAGAACGAAACGCCACCCCCTCATCGGTGATACGGCTGAGGTCGGCGAGACTGAAGACCTGATAACCGCCGCTGTCAGTGAGAACCGGTCTCCGCCAGGACATGAATTCATGAATTCCCCCCGCTTCGGCGATCAGCTCTTCGCCGGGCCTGAGATAGAGATGATATGTGTTTGCTAGGATGATCTCGGCACCGATTGCGTAGAGGTCCTCTGACGATATCGTCTTGACGGTTCCCTGCGTACCGACCGGCATGAACATGGGGGTCTCGAAGGTACCATGATCCGTCGTGATGCGGCCCATCCTGGCCCCGCCCGGGTCCTGTGCGATCAGGGAAAAGTCGAATGCCATGCGGCGTACCCCTCTGTCTCATCGTATGAACATGCAGTCACCATAGCTGTAGAACCTGAATCGGCGGCGTACGGCCCATCGGTAACTTGCGAGCACATTCTCACATCCGGCAAAGGCCGAGACGAGCAGCAGGAGGCTCGAACGCGGCAGGTGCAAATTCGTAAGCATTGCATCGACGATCCGGAAGCGAAAGCCCGGATAGATGAAGACGGGTGCCCAGCCGCCGATGTACGGTTCCCCATCGATGATCCTCTCCTCCTGCTCCTCCAACGGTCCCGCAACGAGTGACTCCAAGGCCCTGGTCGTCGTGGTCCCCACGGCAACGATACGGCGCCCGCTCCGTTTGGCCGCTCGGATCTCTTCCCAGTACTCACGTTTGATGAGAAGATACTCCGGTTCGAGGGTGTTCTCCTCAACCGTTTCACAGGGCAGCGGCCTGAATGTGCCGGGACCTACATGCAGGGCAAGAGGCACGACGGTAACGCCGCGGCGCCGTATCCTTCGCAATACGTCGTCCGTGAAGTGTAGTCCGGCTGTCGGTGCGGCAACCGAGCCCTCCCGTCGTGCAAAGATCGTCTGGTAGCGTAGGGTATCGGCACTGCCGTCTTCCCGCTTAATGTACGGCGGGAGGGGTACATGGCCGAAGGTGCGTAAAAATACGTCTTCGGTGAACGCATCCGGGAGCTGTACCGTCCATTCTCCGTGACCGGTGCGATCCAGAATCTTGACCGGGAAGTCCTCGTCACCAACGAGGATAGTCCCTCCGCTCCTGAGACGCCTTGCGGGCCTGAGCATTGCCGACCAGCGCCGCCTGCCGAGCCGGTGTGTGAGGAAGATCTCGACGCGACCACCCGTGGCCTTCCGACCGAATATGCGTGCAGGGATGACCTTTGTCTCGTTCACAACGAGAAGATCACCGATCTGTAAGTATCGGGGGAAATTCGAAAATCGCGTCTCCCGCACTCCACCGGATTTCCGTTCCAGAAGCATCATACGGCTCTCGTCGCACCTGGAGGCAGGATACTGGGCTATGCGTTCCTTCGGTAGATCGTAATCGAAATCACTGAGCTTCATGGTAGTATCGATTTCGTGAAGAGAACTGCCGTGCTAGAGGAACCTTTGCTGCTTCCCGTCACCGGACCGCTCGATGCCGAGGTGCTGGTAACCCGCCTCGGTGACGACCCGCCCGCGCGAGGTTCGCTGGAGGAAACCCTCCTGGATGAGATACGGTTCGTAAACATCCTCGATCGTTTCCGTTTCCTCGAATACCGCAACAGAAAGCGAGTTGATACCGACCGGACCGCCGGAGAACTTTTCGATGATCGTTATGAGGATCCGCCGGTCCATCTCGTTTAATCCTTTCTCGTCGACCTCCAGCATGCCGAGGGCATAATCGGCGATCTTCAGGTCGATCCTCCCCTCACCCTTGATCTGTGCATAGTCCCGCACCCTTCGCAGCAATCTGTTCACGATGCGCGGTGTGCCCCGGGAACGGCGGGCGATCTCGATGGCACCCCCTTCCTCTATCTCGATCCCGAGAAGCTGCGCCGATCTCGAGACGATTCTGACAAGATCCTCGGCGGAGTAGAAATCAAGCCGTGCCACAACACCGAACCTGCTCCGCATCGGTGGTGTTATCATCCCCGCCCGCGTCGTTGCCCCAACAAGCGTAAAAGGAGCGATCGAAAGTGAGTAGTGGCGGGCGTGCGGCCCCTTGTCGACGATGAGCTCACAGCGGAATTCCTCCATCGCCGGGTAGAGATGCTCCTCGATGACCCTGTTGAGCCGGTGGATCTCGTCGATGAATACAACATCCCGCTTCTCGAGCTGTGTGAGCACGCCGAGAAGCTCCGCCGGATTCTGAAAGACGGGACCCGATGTGGGACGAATGTTGACATCGAGCTCGTGGGCAATGATGTGGGCAAGTGTTGTCTTCCCCAGGCCTGGCGGACCGTAGAGGAGAACGTGATCGAGCTGTTTCCCCCGCTGTTTGGCCGCCTCGATGAAGATCGAGAGATTCTCCTTGACCTTCTCCTGGCCTACGAACTCACCCAGGGTTTTTGGCCGGAGCGTCGATTCTGATTGCAGTTCCTCCGGTGAAAGTTTTGGATCCGTTATGAGCCCGTCGGTCATCCGTGCATTCCTTCCCGGCAACATTGCCTCACACGTTTTTCAGGGCCTCGCGTACGATATGTTCCACGCGACGGGGGTCCTCGAGATTTTCGACTGCTATCCTGCTGACCGCCTTTTCCGCCACCGCGCGTGTCAATCCCAGTGCCATGAGAGCCGTCATCACTTCCTCCGTTACCTCGCGCTCGATCCCCGGCACCGCACGCGGTACATGGGGCAGATAGCGTTCGATGTCGATCCTATCCTTGAGTTCGAGTACGATCCTCTCTGCGGTTTTCCTTCCGATCCCCGGAAAAGACATAAGCACGCGTGTTTTCTTCTCGTAGATTAACCGGGCAAGCTCTGCCGCCTCGCTGACGGAAAGGATACCAAGCGCCACTTTGGGTCCCACACCGGACACCCCGAGCAGCGCCTGGAAGAGGCGTTTCTCGTTTTCATCGAGAAATCCGTACAGCGTGAGGGCATCCTCCTTCACGTGCAGGTAGACCTGAAGCCGTACTCGTTCCCCCTCCCCGCCGATCCTCTCGAGCGCCCTGAGGGGCACGAAGACATCCAGCCCTATCCCCCCGCCCACCTCGATCATGAGCCTATTGCCCTCTCGACCTCTGATGGTTCCTTCGATAACGGATATCACGGCAGCCTCCCGGCCGCACTCGTTGCCCGCAGGGAATGGCAGAATGCAACGGCGAGTGCATCCGTCTCGTCGACTGTTGCGGGCTCATGGTCGGGCTTGAGGAGACGGCTTACCATTGCAGCCACCTGGCTCTTGTGCGCCGCTCCCGCCCCAACGACACTGCTCTTGACCTCCCGCGGTGTGTACTCGAATACCGGTACCCCGGCCCCGGCCGCGGCAACCAGAATCACTCCCCGCACCTCCCCGAGCGTCAACGTACTCTTCGGATTTTTCGCCATAAAGATCTCCTCGACGGCGACCGCATCGGGAGCAAAACGTTGCAGTACCTCGTCGAGCTTCTGTTTGATTGTAAGGAGCCGCTCCGGTTTGGATTTCGAGCGCCCCACACGTATGATCCCCGATGCGATATAGCGAATATCCCGTCCCTGCCGTTCGACGATACCGTATCCGGTGATATGACTTCCTGGATCGATGCCTAGAGTGAGGGACACCCGTGTACTCCCGCCCGTCGCTTGTTCCTGCCCGCCTTTCCGCCTCCCCCAAGAAGACCTTTTCCTGCCGCTGCCGGAACGTTCACGGAGGATGGTAGCTACAGCTCGCCCTCTATCTCCTTCATGACACTGTCGGGAATGTCGAAGTTCGCGCTCACCTGCTGAACATCATCGTTGTCCTCGAGTGCGCTGACGAGCTTGAGCACCTTGACCGCCTGCTTGCGATCGAGTTTGACGGTGGTCTTCGGATACAGTGAGACCTCGGCCAGTTGATACGCAATGCCTGCATCACGGAACTTCTCTCGAAGTGATTCGAAATCTTCTGGCTTGCAGATAACCTCGAAGACACCGCCCTCGGAGCGAATATCCTCGGCACCGTTATCGAGTGCGATCTCGAATACCTTTTCTTCATGTGCCTCCGACTCGTCGATCACGACGATCCCCTTGGTATCGAACAGAAAGAGCACCGAATTCGGTTCTCCGAGATGACCGCCGTGCTTCGAGAAGAGGTGGCGAACCTCCGCACTGGTGCGCTTGTGGTTGTCCGTGAGCGATTCGACGAGGATGGCGATTCCGCCCGGTGCGTATCCCTCGAAGGTATAGGACTGGTAGTTGACGCCGGGGAGCTCCCCTGTGCCGCGCTTGATGGCACGATCGATGTTGGCCGTCGGCATGTTGTTTTCCCGGGCGTTCTGAATGGCGGTTCTGAGACGCGGATTCGAATCGGCATCCCCGCCCCCCTCCCGGGCGGCCACCACGATTTCACGGATCAGTTTCGTGAAGACCTTGCCCCGTTCGGCATCGACCTTCGCCTTCTTCCGCTTGATCGTGCTCCATTTGGAATGTCCGGACACGGGAAGCCTCCTGGTACGCTACTTGTGACCTTCCTCCTTGGCGGCTTCGGTCTCTGTGACGAGCTTCTGAGCGACGTCGTGCGGCACCTCTTCGTAATGCGAAAACTCCCTGCCATGCGTTCCCCTGCCCTGCGTCATCGATCGAAGCGATGTCGAGTACCGGTGCAGCTCCGCCAGCGGCACCTGTGCCTTTATCTTTTGCAGGCTTCCTTCCTGCTCGGTGCCCTGTATCTTGCCGCGCCGCATGGAAAGATCCCCCATTACATCACCCATGTACTCTTCAGGCACGAGCACATCCACGGTTATGATAGGCTCGAGAATCACCGGTTTCGCTCCTTGGACGGCCTTCTTGAAACCGAGTGAGCCGGCGACCTTGAATGCATTATCCGATGAATCGACTGTATGATAGGAACCGTCATACAGTGTTACCTTGATATCCATGACCGGGTATCCGGCCACAACACCCTGCTTCATCGCCTCCTTGACGCCCTTCTCTACAGCCGGTATGTACTTCGAGGGAACCACTCCGCCCACGATGGCATTGACGAATTCGAATCCCGATCCACGTGGGAGCGGTTCGAGCTTCACCCAGACATCACCATACTGCCCCCGCCCCCCGCTCTGTTTCTTGTACTTGCCTTGGGCTTCGGAAACACCCATGATCGTCTCCCGGTATGGGATCCGCGGTGGGACCATTTCCACGCCGACCTGGTGCTCGCGCATGAGCCGCGCGAGAATCACCTCGAAATGCAACTCACCCTGACCCGAGAGCACTGTCTGCCTGAGCTCGGGATTGACCTCGACTTTGAAGGTCGGATCTTCCTCCCGTAACTTGTTGAGAGCTGTTCCCACCTTCTCGACGTCCGCCTTTGACTTTGGAACAATCGCCGTGTGAAGTGTAGGTTCCGGGAATTTTGTTCCCGTAATGATCACCGCATGCGACCGTTCGCATAATGTGTGATTGATCTTGGCGGACTTGAGCTTCACCGCCGCACCGATATCCCCGGCTCCAATCAATGCGGTCTCCACCCGGTTCTTTCCCTGAATGAAGTACAGCTGTCCAACACGCTCCGATGAGTCGATGTTGGCGTCCAGTAATTCCTCTCCTACCTTGACCTGACCGCCGTACACTCTGATGAAGGAGAGATCACCTACGTGCTTCTCCGTGAGGGCCTTATAGATGAAGCACATCGCCGGATTATCCGGTCCGGTCTCCACCGTCTCTGTTTCCCCGGACGAGACCGATGTGACCTCAATCTCGCTGCGCCACTCGGGCGATGGCAGCATCGAAACGATCGTATCCATGAGCTGCTTGACGCCGATATTCGAAGGTGAAGCGCAGTACACGAGCGGCACGAGGGTTCCTGCGAGACACCCAGCCGCAAGCCCCGTGGTCAGCTCGTCGTCAGAGAGCGTCCCCTCATTGAAAAACTTCTCGAGCAGCGTGTCATCGGTTTCGGCGGCGAAATCCATGAGCTTCTGGCGCCATTCGTCGACATGCTCCGTCAGGTCTTCCGGAATGTCCCCCTCGGTGTACTTTCCGTCGGAACCATCGTAGATGTAGGCCTTCCCTTTCAGGATATCGACGACCCCCTTGAACGAGGGACCCTGCCCGATCGGCAGCTGCACCGGCATGACTATCTTGCCAAGGTACTTCTGTGCGTCGGAGAGACACTTTTCATAATCGGCATGCTCCTTGTCCATCCTGTTTATGCATATGATCCTCGGCTTACCGTAACCGTCGAGGTAGCGCCAAGCCTTCTCAGCACCCACTTCAATCCCGGCATCGGCGCTCACGACCACGACTCCGCCCTCGACGACGGGCAGGCAGGAAAGTACCTCACCAACGAAGTCCTCGTAGCCTGGTGTGTCAAGAATATTGATCTTTGCCTTGGAGTATTCACAAAATGCCAGACTCGCCGTGATCGATATCTTCCTCTCGATTTCGTCCGGGGAGGAATCCATCACCGTATTCCCGTCCTCCACACTGCCGATCCGGTTCGTCACACCGGCATTGAATAGTATCGCTTCCGCCAGTGTCGTTTTCCCTGATGATTGGTGACCCATGAGAATCACGTTTCTGAGTCTGTCGATACTGTACTGTTTCAACATTACCTCCTGATTCGTCTTGAGACCGGATTATTTGTCCGTCCGTGGATCCCCGCAGATGGGATGCAGGCATTGCCTATCATATGCGGCCTGTTTACGGATACCGCCCGACTATCAGCGCATCCCCCCTCCGAGTGTCTGTAGATACGTAAGAACAATGGTTAACAACCAGATCGGGATCACCGGAACGAGCGCCTTGCTGCGTTCCACCTTGAAGATGGCGGCGATACCCAGGAGAAAGATGATGTAGAACCAGATATTGAAAAGACCCAGACTTTCCACAAATGCCTTCAGAAATCCCGCCAGTTCGGGAAAGAGCGGTGCGAGACTGAAGCTCAACTGAAGATCAGCAGTCGACTCCACGCTCTCTATGCCTTTCATTCGTAGCACGATCACCATGATTATCTGACCGAGCATTGGTATGAGGTTCGTGTAACTGGTGAGGCTCAGGGTCTTCTTGAAATTGGCATCCGAACTCACGAAGGAGATAAAGAGGTGTGCGATTCCCGCAATGATCAGAAGTACAATCACGAGTAAGATCGGAACGGCGATAAGACCGATAACTCCGAACCTGTCCATACCTTGGAGCGCCTGTTCGAGCTGCTCCTCCGGCATGCCGGTTACATTCAGCTCCAACAACCGTCGCCTCATCGGCAGCATCAACCAGCCGATGATCATACTGACAACACTAACGAGGATAAAGGGCTTCCACCATGTGAGCCCCGTGTCGATCCGTTTGAATACCTTTCCCGGATCGATAAAGATATCCATGATTGACTGTAGAAATCCGCCGGTAACCTCCTGGGATCCCTCTCCGCCGGTCTGCGATGGTTCCAATGCATTTTCATCGATCATATCTCACACCCCTATGCACGAGAAAACCCATCCCGGTTGTATCCAGGCACACCCGGGCTCCGCGAAACACGTGTTAACATAGACAACTTTTCGCTAACTGTCAAAGGATTTAAGAGATGAAAAAAGGCCGGCACGGGGTGTCGCACCGGCCCGTAAGAACAAACCGCGAGCTTATTGCTCTTTCTCGAGTTCCTCCAGCCGCTTCTTCAGACGCTTCAGCTCCTTTTTGAGCTCCTGCATCTCTTTCTTGAATTCCACCTGATCGATGCTTTCTATTTCGGGGAGATCGTGCAGCTCGATCTCCGGCACCTCGATACTGTGATGCATCTTCAGGGGAGAGAGAAAGAAAGCCCCTTCCCAATCCTCGATCTCGACCGTAAAGGTCTTCTCCTTTCCGGATCGTATCGCCTTGACTGTGACCTCGTCTCCCTCCTCAAGATCGCGTACCACCTCGAGGACATCTTCGACCTCGGAGATATCCTCATCACCTACCATGACGATGACATCCCCGGACTTGATCCCGGCTTCATCGGCAGGGCTGCCCTCATGCACCTCGAGAACGAGGACCCCCTCATCCTCCTTGACCTTGAAATAACCGGCCAGATCCTCATTCAGTTCCGCGAGCGTGAGTCCCAGCTTTCCCCTACCGGCAGAAGCGCTTTTCCAGTAGTAACCGAATGCCTTTCCAAAGTCCTTGGCCGATTTTCCCAGATCTTGAGCGAAGTCCTCGATTCGTTCCCAATCGACCGAGGAGTACTGCGTTGCACGCTCGCCGATGGTAGCGGTGGTTTCGATCTTTTTACCGTCGCGGTAAAATCCGATCTCCACCTCTTCACCGGGCTTCTTCTTGTTAACCAGGGCCGAGAGGTGCGATGGGCAATCCACCTCCTTCCCGCCGAAGAGATAAATGATATCGTCCTCCATGAGACCGGCTTCATCTGCCGGACTGTCCTCGACTACCTCCGAGATCAGCACGCCCTTCTTGTGGGGATAGTTACTCTTCCTGATGAGCTTCCGTGTCAGCTCTTCCATGTAGATCCCCAGGTATCCGCCCTTCTTCTTCGATTTGACGACCTTGATCTCCTTGTCCCCGTCGTCGTCTCCAACGACAATCAATCCCTCCTCATCCTCCGTGATGATCTTGTCGGGGGAGGTAACGATTATCGTGGTCATACCGGGGTCTTCGTTGTGCGTTGCATCCGTGCGTACCACATAGATGCCGTCCTGGCCGGAACGAATAATATCAGCCGAGGCTTGGCTTGTACTCACAAGGGCCGATGCCACGCAAACGGTGATCACGATTATCAATAGCTTTTTCATGACTTTCGCCGTCCCAGACGACCCCTCACCTCCTTTGTGCTCGTCTCGTGGGTCAACACGCATCCTTCCTGACATTTTTATTCGCAAGCAGGGCAAAAAGTTTCAATTTTTTTAGGGGTCTCCACGCACGTGCGCCTCGGTCTCCGCTTCGGCTCGACGAGCACCGAGACTAACCCAGTAAGTCGTTGTAAATACTTACTATCTTGTCGCCCCAGATATCGGTATCGAAGTTCTCCAGCACCCGGACCCTCGCCTTCCGGCCCAGCTCGGAGCGGCGATCGGATTCGGTGAGAAGTGTGGAGGCGGCTCTGAGGAAGCTATCCTCATCTCCCGGCTCTACGAGTTCACCGGCATCCGCCAGTATCACTCCGACATCACCAACATCGCTGGCGATGCACGCAACCCCGGAAGCCATCGCCTCCAGGAGCGCAAGCGGCACCCCCTCAGTGAGTGAGGGGAGGATGTAGCAATCGAAGAGGGGATAGAGACGCTCGGGCTCCTCCAAGAACCCTGGCATGGCAAGGATACGACCGATACCGCACGTTCGTGCAAGTGCGGTCAAGGTTTCACGCTCGTCCCCCTCGCCGATGATCATGTACCGCACATCGCTTCCGTCCCCGGACATCGACTCGCTCAGCCTGGCAGCCATCCGTATGAAGAGGGGATAGTTCTTTACCGCCTTCAACCCGCCGACCGCCCCGACCAGGAGGCACGACTCGTGGTCCGTTCCGGGAAAATAGCGTTCGAATAGCGACCGCCGCGCCGCGCTCCTCTCACCCGGTTCCAAAGGCTTGAACCGTCTCGTATCGACCGCATTCGGCAGCACGATTACCGTCCCGTCCGGAAAACCCTGCCGCCGCGCTTCCCGGGCGGCATCCCGGCTTACGGTGATGATCCTTTTGAACCGTGACCGCAGGCACCTGATGAGAGTCACGCGCCACCACGCAAACTCGAGACCGCTGCTGTGCCTCGTCGAGATGGCGGGCACGCCCGAGAGAATCGAAGCGCAGGCAGCCACGATCTCGGCATGGAAGAGATGGGAATGGATGATGTCGGGCCGGAACCGGTGCATGATGCGCCTAAGGGCAACCACGCTCTTCGGACGGATCAGATCTCCGAGTGAGAAGAGTGGTATGCGAAAGAGTGAAATCCCCTCTTCGATGAGGTTCCGCTCGAGACCGTCCTCCACCACCGAGAGGGTACAGACGGCACAGCTATACGCAGAGGCTTTGAGATGGCGGCACAGGTTCAGGAGATGGTTTTCAGCACCACCACCCTGTAAGGAGCTGATAATGAAAAGGATACGATAGTTTTCCATGTAGAGAATTCGTGTTAGGTGATGCGCTCGATGTTCTCCACGCTCTTCCTGCTGTCGGAATAGGAAAGCTTCTGGCTCCCCTCGATAACACGGAGCTTCGTGGTGATATGCGAGTGTTCGTAGACGTCCCTCGTGGTCTCGGCCTTTTCCCAGGCGGAACAACGGCTGCCACCGAGATAGGTGAGAATGGCCGTAAGTGCCGCACCATTCACGAGCACGAAGTAGAACGGCACGAAGAAGACCCGCGATTGAATCCTTCCCCGCCGCAGGAGAGAACCGATAATCGCCAGTATGTAGAAGATATTCTGCAGGATGAATAGTGTGAGGAAGAATGGTTGCGATACGAGCACCAGATTGGTGAAGTACAGCAGCGGTAGCATCGGCCCGATCCACCACCTGAGGAGTTTCCTCGATACGAACTGGAATATCCTCAGATGCCCGCCAAAACAGCTTCTCAGGGACCTGAATCCGGTCAATCCACGAACGATGATGCGGCGCTTGCGGGCGAATTCCTCCCGGAAGAAATAGGTCGATTTCTCGTATGCGACTGCCTCTCGCTCGTATACGACGTCATACCCTTGATTGGCGACCTCGGCGGGAAGCTGAAAGTCGTTGGCGACATTACTGATAACGGGGCGGAACAGCTCCCTTCTGATGGCGAATATCGTACCGGTTCCGACAAGGACCGACCCGACCCGGCTCTCGAGCCGGTTCAGAAGCGATTCGTACCGCCAGTACAGGTTCTCACCCTTCCCGACGTACGAGTGGTTGCTGAGATAGACGAGCCTTCCAACGACACACCCGACATCCTCGTCCGCAAAGTTCTTGACGAGTTGTTGTATGGCATCCTCCCGGTAGAAGGCATTGGCGTCCGAGAAGACAAGGATATCATCATCGAGGCCGAGTACCGCACGGTTCAGCGTGGCGCTCTTGCCTTCCCTCGTATCGAAGGCCTTCAATACAAGATTCACACCCTCGTAGCTACGCACGACGTCGTTGGTCTCGTCCATCGATCCATCACTCGCAATAACGATCTTGAGACGATCCCTCGGGTAATCGAGCTTCAGGCTGTTCTCGATCTTTTCCCTGATGATGCGTTCCTCGTTGTAGGCGGATATGATGAGGGCTACGCTCGGTACGTAGCGTTCATTCGAGGAGTGGCGGCGCCTTCTGAACAACCCGACGACGGCGAGTGCGAGCGGGTATCCGGCATAGACATACAGGATAACACTTATCACAGCGAGAAACAGGAGCTTCGCCGCAACCTGCATTTCAGCCTCCACAGATGTGGGCAAGGTGACCTATTAATAACATACCCCGGTAAATCTGCAAAAGATTTTTTTCCGGGGTATCCATAAATAAAACGCTCCCGTTTTCATCCCATAGGGATTTCTGATTCCCTACATGTACCAAAAACAGTAGCGTTCTATCTATAAGGCTCCTCTTTATTACAAAATAATTGCTTACATGGCCGCTGTCAATACAGAGACCGGCATTCGGAGGAAAATTTTATCGCATGATAATGAGCTTCCTCGTCTCACTCACGCCGGTACTTGTTACCAATCTATAGAAATAGATGCCACTTGCAACGCTGCGGCCGTAATTGTTCTTCCCCTCCCAGCCGACTTCGTACCTGCCCGGTCTGCGATGACCGCCGAGGAGGGTCCGCACGAGTGCTCCCCGGCTATCGAAGATCGAAAGCTCCACGGTACACTCATGGGAGATGTCGTACCGTATGATCGTCGCCGGATTGAAGGGGTTCGGGTAGTTCTGGTGAAGGGCGGTCCGCTGAGGCGGTGTAGGGAACACATCTTCGTTCTCGTCTATGAACTCTGTGCTCCCGACTATCAGGACGAAGCGGGTCTCCCGCTCGAACGAGACGGGTGTGCGGGAGCCGAGATGGAATCCGTATGTTCCCTCCTCCTTCAGATCGGCCACGGTTCCGAGGTGCCTGTCGATGAGATAGATACGTGCATGGGAAGGCAGCCGCTCTAACCCGGTGAAGGACAGATCCACGGGGTCGCCGGCGGTCTCTACGGTAAAGTTCTTCGCCACATCGAAGTGCCAGATATGACCCCAAAGGTCCTCCTCCCTTCCGATACCCTCCACAAGGGAGCGGGGGAGTACCCCATACCCTCCCCTGATGTCGACCGCATACCGCCCGGGATTCCGGCGCCAGCCCCCATGGGGAAAGTAGAGCGACACGGAACGTCCCGGGCTCATGGGTGGCTCGGAACGATCGAGCGGATCCTTTGTACTGACGGCTCGGTGGCGTACTCCCAGGGCATTCTCGATATCGCATGCGCCCTCAGTCCGCGCCTGAATCGTCAGCATCCACTCGTCCTCACCGAGCCCGTCATCCATCTGCGAGAGATGGTCCGCCGATGCGATCTCCGGCTGACCCTGCGGTGCCTCATCCGGCGGAATGCTGAGTATGATGATGGTGTCGCGCAGGTTCTTGACCCAGTACCCCACGAAGGGCTCCAGCATGTCCGTCCCGAAGAGATACCCGTCCTTCTCCCAGCGCACAGGCGGCTCGAGAACCGTCCCCACAGCCTCCGCCATCGCAAGAAGCGGTCCGCCGAGCGTATCGACACGTACCGAATCCCACGCGACCGGGAAGGCGAACGGCGTACCGATCATGTTGTATCCGGGAACGAGTGGAAGTGCGAAGGGGCCGCCGGTCGGTGTCGAAAGCCCCCGGGCCGGACCGGTTCCGATCTGGTGGCGATCCCGTGAGATGAGCCAGTAGGCCCGGCCCTGCTCGAATGATTGCACGGTCTCATTCGGCACCTCGACATAGGCCGAATCGAGCGAATCGTATAGAAAGAGGCGCCACAGCGTGATATCGACCGGACCGAGATCGTCGATGAGAGCTCCCTCGATGGTCCCCTCCATGTCGAGGGGTATCGACATCATCCGGTATGTGCCCCCCGGATGCTCCCGGGCCTCCACGAGATCCTCCACCGTCACCTGTAACGTCTTCGGATTGGTGATCATATCCGATGCCGGATCGGAGAGCGTGCTCGTAAGGGTCTGAATCTCCGCCCAGTACTCGATACCTCTGGCCCCCACGATCGTATCGGGGATCGTCGCAAACGGAAGCGGGTCACCGTGTCCGAAATCGAACGTTTCGAAACCCACGGTGCCCCCCCGGCGTACATGAAGATCCCCCGCACTGAAGTGCGCACCGACGGGGAGGCTTACCTGGACGAGCACATCCCTGCCCGTGATGAAGTCCTGGCCCTCGTTCGGAATCGGTGTCGCCGTGACGGATATCGGAGGTACGACTGGCCGGTACCACACGGAATCAGGCGCATTGGGCGGATCGGTCGTGAAGACGCCGCTGTTCTCGACACGGATGTAGTATTCGAGCCCCGCCTCCGTAACGGCCTCGCCCGGTATCACTACCATGAATGCGTCCTGTAATCTGGTGAGCGCTACGCTGTCCGCAAACACTCCGTCGGCGGCCGGGCGGTGGTACAGGTATCCCCTCTCGACACGGACATCGGGTGCGGGTGTCACGATCACGGTAACCGCCTCCCCGAGCGGCAGCTCATCCGCCTGCGCGAGAAGCATCGACTCGATCTCGAGGGCACGTATATCGGCCGTCACCGGGATGGCGATCTCCTGGCGGAGGGGATCGTTGCTTGCGATCCGCATCTCTCCCGAGGCAGAGAGGATCGTGCGCGGCTCGAGAAATACGCTGATCGTATCGGCTTCACCGGGGGCGACCGAGAGCGGGATCGTCTCCCCGATACGCATCTCGGGAGAAGGCAGCACGACTCCGGTCGCGGTGAGCACCAGGTTGCCACTGTTTTCGATCTCGATTTCGAGCGAGCAGGTATCACCGACATTGACCGTCGGAAAGGCGAGGGAGTCCGGTGCGGCCTCTATGGCCGGGCGGCTCGGGACGATCCGACCGACCCTCTTGTGATACGATGTGACATGCTGGCCCAGGCTGACCGAGGCGGGGATCGAGACGACCCTGAGCCGCAGGACGACGTCCCTCGAATCGAACGGCACGAGAGTAACATCACAATCGAGCGAATCCGGAACGCCTACTGGCGAGGTCCCGACAGGGCCCACGGGTATCGATGAGCCCAGTACCTCGAGGGGATACCACGTGGGCTCGCCCTCGAATTGATAGGCGGGGACGATCCAGGCTCTATCCGACTCGACATCGAAGCCGGTATACCAGATACGGTACGTGTTCATATCGACCTTCCGGACCTTCACAAAACGCAGGAAGGCGGGATTATCCGGGAGCTGATTCGTCGGCGCGAGCAGGTCCCCCCGGTAGGCGGGGGTCCTGAGACCGGGGAACAGCTCGTTGTCGTGCCCGTCGTTTCCGCACACGAGGTCGAGGTCGCCATCGGCATCGACATCTCCGAGTGCCATCGAGTAGGTGATATACTCCTTGGTGACAGACCAGTATTGATACATCTGGAAGAGACCATCGTCGTTCAGGTATACCCCGTAGAATCTTACATTTCCACACACCATATCGAGATCGCCGTCATTGTCGAGATCACCGAGAGAGATGCTATAGTCTCCCCCATAGGCGGACGTCCATGCAGGCGAGGATTGAAAGAGACCACCGTCGTTCAGGTACAATCTACTCGGGGCGCGCATGTTTGCACATACGAGGTCGAGTCGGCCGTCGTAGTCGATATCCCCCAGCGCGACACACGCCGTTCCCGACGAAGGGGTCGATGACCACTCCGGCACCCCCCCGAAAACCTCCCCCCCGTTGAGATACAGTGTATTCTGCCCCATGTTGCCGCAAGCCAGATCCAGGTCCCCGTCGCCATCTGTATCCCCCAGAGCTATGGAGAAGGTGTTTAAACTCTCGGACTGCCAATCAGGAGGTTCACTGAACACACCGTCTTTGTTCAGGTACAGCCTGTTCCCATTCGGGTCGCCGCACAAGATATCGGTATACCCGTCACCATTGATATCATCCAGCACGAGGCTCTCGCCACCCTCAAAATCGGAAACCCACGAAGGCTCACTGGGGAAGGTTCCGCCGTCGTTCTCGTAGAGCTGCATCGAAACCCCCGGTGAGCCTCCCCAGAGGAGATCGAGATCCCCGTCATTGTCGACATCACCGAGAGCCGCCCCGGCGCTTACATCTCCTGAGGTCCAGAAGGGGGTATCCTCGAAGGTTGCGCCGTTGTTACGGTACATCGCGTTGTTGGGCCCACCGCCGGCCACGAGATCGGGGGCATCGTCTCCATTCAGGTCCCCCAGTACGACGACCATGGTCTGGTTTGACGGCAAGCCCGCCGACCATGTGGGCTCGGCCGGGAAGAGGTACCCGTTGTTCGTGTAGAGGGTGCTGACCTCTTGGTTGCCGAAGACGAGATCGAGATCGCCGTCGCCGTCGACATCCGCGAAACCCATCCCCTCCGATTGGAACGACGGGGCCGTAGACCAGGCCGCAGCCGATTGGAGGCTGTCCCCGAGGTTGAGGTAGAGCCTGTTCGGTCCTTCGTTTGCGACGGCGAGATCGAGATCGCCGTCGCCGTCGGCATCACCCAGTTCGAGGGAATACGTCGTATCCGCCTCCTGGGATGTCCAGGAGGGGGTTTCCTCGAAGAGACCGCCAATGTTCATGTAGACGGTATTCGGCTCCATGTAGCTACCGCAGACGAGATCGAGGAGTCCGTCGCCGTTGATGTCGCCGAGGGCGAGGCATGCAGTCATCTCTTCCGGAATCGATTGCCATGAAGGAACGGTCCGCAGCGAATCGCCGTCGTTCAGGTAGAGCTCGTTCGCCTGGCCTAAGTTGCCGCACACGAGGTCCAGGTCG
Source organism: bacterium (assembly GCA_020350885.1). Lineage (GTDB taxonomy): Bacteria > Krumholzibacteriota > Krumholzibacteriia > Krumholzibacteriales > Krumholzibacteriaceae. The sequence goes on from CP070727.1 coordinate 3,711,859, forward strand.
TTGTCGTTATCGATATCCCCCAGCGCGACGGCTGTTGTCCACATCGTGGCTCCCGCCGACCAGGCCGGCTGCTGCGGAAAGGTCCCGTCCCCGTTGTTCAGAAAGAGCTTGTTCTGCTGAAAAAGGTTTCCGCAGACGAGGTCGAGGTGCCCGTCGCCGTTCACGTCGGCGAATGCGATACCGAATGTGCTGTCGGGGGATTCCGAGATCCATGCCGGCTCCTCCTGAAACACGCCCCCGTCACCGAGATACAACTTGTTATATCTGATACCCTCGAGGCCCCCGCAGGTGAAGATGTCGAGATCGCCGTCCCTATCCACATCACCGAGTGCGAACCGTAAACAGTCTATCGGACTCGACGTCCAGAACGGCATGAGATCAAATACACGACCGTTGTTTCGGTATAGGGTCAGGTCACCGCCGGTAGCGATAATCAGGTCGAGGTCACCGTCACGGTCCAGGTCACAGAGCGCAGCATATTCCGCTCCCGCGGCTGTACCCGAAGTCCAGACGGGATCGACCGGGAATGGGGGCTCCTGCCCCTGGCATGGAACAGAAGCGGCAATGACAACAAGAAACGCAAGAACCGTTACGGTAAGACAAAACCGTGAAGCGGACGCCTGTACAACCGCGTACCTGCCCCGTCTGCGGGGATAGATATGAGATCTTTCCATTTCCATCACCTTCGCCGAAACAGTGATGAAAGAAACGATCCTCCCTCTGTGCCCCCGGCCTGCTGTGCCAGGATGAAATCGTTCAACGTCTTCGAGCAGATCGAGTACTCCCCGTCCGAGGCGAGCAGGTATCCCCTGCGCATGAGATCCTCGTTTACGAACTGATACTTCTTGCTTATCGACTTGCCCGAGGCGATGCGGCCGAGGTTCTCCCGCTCCTCCTCATTCATGCGCTCCCACAGGAACTGGTAGTGGGGAGAGACCTCGTCTATGTACGAACGAGCAATCTGCTCCCAATCGGGCTCGGAGTCGGGATTGTCGAGGAGGAATTCGAAGACGTTCGAGCAGGCGATCTGGAGGAAAAGGGGGAAGTAACCCGCCAGCTCGATGATCCTTCCCGCGTGCGCCCCGAGCGGAATCCCCTCTCGCTCGGAAGGGTCTGTGATGAGCTCTACTGCCTCGTCCCGGCTGAAGGCCCTGAGCGGCAGGTTCGAGAATATGTTGAAGAACGGCGAATCGGAGATGTCCTTGTTGTGGCACATGAGCTGGAGCTCCTCGCAGGAGGAGGTGACGTAGGCGACATGGTAGCTGTTCGCCAGCGAGCGCAGGAAGGAGAAAAAGTCCTCCTCGAACTTCTCGTTCTTCGTGATCACCTCGAATTCATCCATGAGAACGATGATTCTGTTGCCCTGATCGTGGAGCTCCTGTACCACTTCCTTGAGCTGGTCCAGCGTCCTGTCCCGTCCGGAGTACCCCTCGCTGTCCTGCGTCTCGAAGCTGAAGACGTTGAAGAGAAAATCGATGAATTTGGGCACGTCGAAGTCGACGTTGCGCTGGAAATCGAGATAGACGAAGATTGCATTCTCGTAGTGCTGCATGTTCTGCTTACGGTTCCGGCGGTTGTAGATGAAGTTCAGGAGCGACGACTTTCCGATACGCCGTTCGCCGACGACTGAGATCGATTGCGGATGGGGCGCATCGAGGCGCGAATAGATCTTCCGGACCTCCTTGCTCCTGCCCACTAAATCGACCGGGTTCTTGATCATGACTCTGTTGAGATAGGGATTGCGCTTGCTGCTGCGCTTGGCGAATGCCTTGACATCCGGAAGAGAAGCGATCACAGCGCTCTCGTCATCGGCATACTTCTTGAGCAGCGTAGCAAGATCGTCTGCGAGTTCGTTGAAGTCGCTGTACCGCTTGTTCGGGCTCTTCTCGAGGCACCGCCGGATGACGGTCTTGAAATCCGTGGGTACCTCGTCGACGAATTCGAGATTCGATTCATTCACGATTGAATACATGAGGGCAGCCGGGTGTTCGGCTTCGAACGGGAAGTAGCCGTTGAGGATGCGGAAGAGACAGACACCGAAGGAGAAGATATCGGTGCGCTCGTCGACCGGCTCGCCGAGTATCTGCTCGGGTGATATATACGAGGGAGTTCCCATCATCGTATTGCCGGTGGTCTGGATCGACGTGTTTACGAGCTTGACGAGACCGAAATCGAGGATCTTCACCCGGGCACCCTCGCCGCTCGCCGTATCGAGCATGATATTCTTGAGCGTGAGATCCCGATGTATGACCCCCTGGCCGTGTGCGCACAACATCGCCTTGCAGACCTGGAGTGCCAGCGAGCATTCCTGTGAGATCGTAAGCGATCCTTTCCCGATAAATTCTTCGAGTGAGGGACCGTGTATGTGTTCCATGACGAGGAAGGTCTTTCCCTCGAAGTCCCCGCAGTCGAAGACCGTCACGATGTTCGGATGGTTTATCCTCGCAAGGGTTTCCGCCTCCCGGATCAACCGCTCACGGGCACTGCTATTGACACCGCCTGCGGTGAGGATCTTCACTGCAACCGGCCGCTTCAGTTTCATATCGACCGCCTGGTAGACGGTGCCGAAGCCGCCCTCTCCGATCTTCTTCTCGATCTCGTACTTTTCTAAGAGAACCGTTCCAATCATTGCCGCTCACTCTCTTGTGCAAAACTGTACTCGAACGGAACTGTCTGGCCCGATTTCACCTCGACGGTACGCTCGACCGTTTCGTAGGATGGATGACGCAGTTCGATCCGGTAGGTCCCCGGGGCGAGCTCGACAGGCAGATAGACCGCACTCTCCTCGATCAACTCACCATTTATCCATATCTCGGCATAGGGTGTGATCTGGAATACCAGTGTCCCGGGGGGAAGGGGTCCGAGTGTCACCCGGACACGGTTGTTCGGTGCCGGAATCGAGATCCTGCTCCTCTCCGTACGGAATCCCTCAAGTCTCAGCTCGAGAACATGCTCCCCCTGGGAAACGGAGGCGAGGCTCGTCGGCGCCGTTGCGATCTTCCGCCCATCGAGATACACAACGGCCCCCGCCGGTTCGGAATCGACAGTAAGCGGGTGGGTGAGCTTCGAGAATGAGTGATGGAGGGCGACCATCGAGTCGTTGTACACCGACACACCTTGAAAGCTCCGGCTGCTGTACCCCGAAAGACGGAGGTCGATGTCGTACCGCTGGTTGACCGAGAGCCCGGTGAGCGTGTCCGGGGTCACCGATCCGGAGTCCTCCCCGTCTACGACGATACGTGCCCCGGGTGGATCGGTGGTGACGTGGAGGTTCCCCCGAAGCTCCTCGAGAACGATCATGCGTTCGAACGGCTCGTTCTTCACCAGCTCTACCGAATCGATGTACTCCTGGTATCCCGAAAGCTCGGCCCGTACTGTGGTATGCCTGGCCGCCACCGTTTCTCGTTCTACAGGTGATCTGCCGATCCACTGCTCTCCGATGAAGATGTTGGCCTGGGCTGGTTGTGTCCTGACCGTTACGACCGTAGAATCGCGAGCGCGACCGCCCCCGATACCACCGGCACCCGGCACACCGGCCCGAAAGAATATCTGGTAGAGAAACAGAAGGGCAACCACAACGATAACGGCCGAGGAAACAGCAATGATGCGTGTACGGGAGAATCGCTTTCCGACCGGTCTGAGCCCCTCCTCGAGCTCCTCTTCGCTACCACCGATCTCGTTTATCACCTGCCAGATCGAATGCATGCGGGCCATCCACAGCCGCCACAGGTCCATCTTGAACGTATAGGTATCCCCCCGTGCGTTCTTCTCCAGCAGGTCATGGTAAAAGAGCCGCTCCACCGTCTCCCGCACCTTGTTCCCGTCGAGCTGGTAGCCGATTTTTTCTTCTGCGGAAAACGCAACGATCTCGTCAGGAGCGACCTCACGGATATCCTCCTTGCTCAACTCCGCAATGATCGAGATCGACACCTTTTCGAGGGCCGAGAGCGATGTCCACGAAAAGATCATCTGGGGGAGCGGGTTCTCTATGATCTCCCGTGTGACTTCCCGCACGTCTTCCTGTGTCACCCGGTTCTTCTCCTTCTCGTTCAGGTGGTCCACCAGTGATTGACACAGGACCTGTGTATAGAAGGGCTGTCCGGCCGTGAGCGAATAAATCTCTTCCGGTACATCTTCGTCGTAGGAAACCGAGTCCCGCACCGGATCGCGTATCAGCCGCATGGTATCGGCCTCACTCAGAAAGCTTATTCTCCGGTGGAGTGCCTTGCCCAGGAAGTGCTCCCAGTACCGGGGATTGCGTGCTTCGAGCTTGTCGGAGCCGGTGAAGATGATAAAGACCCCTGCCCTGTGTTCCATCCATCCCGCCAGGGCGTTCAGTATGTCCGTGCTGAAACGGTTCTTGTCGATATGTGTCTCGAAGAGCTCGTATTCATCGAACATCAAAACGAGCTTTCTATCTCCCAGCCTTGCACCAATCCTCTCGGTTAAGATCTGGAATGCTGCATATGGATTATCAGTTGCACGGGCTGTGAAATCCCGCTCGAATATGATCTCCGGATCACCGATCGACTCGGTAACCTCCCGGGCGAGTGATTCGAGGAACTCGTGATCGTTTTCCACCGTCATCGACTGCATATCGATGAGTATCGGAATATAACTCTCGCCGAGTCGCCCCCCCTTGATCTGAAAGAGTATCGACGTCTTTCCGCTTCGCCGTGTCCCGCACAGAACGATCAAACCTCCCCGCGTGGCACCCGTGACCTTTTTCCTGATGTACTCGAAGTCATCCTCACGGCCGAAGAACATCCTGCGGTCCTCGATTGGATTGCCAACGATGTATGGATTGTGGATCATCTGGAATGTGTCATCATCTTCTGGTCGCATCGCGGGGCTCCTTACACGTACCACCTGGATGAATCGAGGAGACGGAGCACGGACACTCCCTCTGGGGATTACTGACCCGGTGGCGCGGGAGGTTCGGGCAGCGGCTCAGGCTGGGGAGCTCCTTCGCCGCCGGCGCCGCCGAGGGTCACGGCGAGGATGATGCCCGCCGCAACCGCTGGGCCGATACGGTAGAACCACCAGCGCTTGTTGCGCCGACGGTCCATTGAGACTTCCAGGATATGTTTTCCGCTCGGATCGATCCTGATCGTCTCTTTATAATCGTAATATCCGGACTTCGTAACCATGAGCTCATATGAGCCGATCCTGATGAGATCGAGCTTGAGCGGCGTTTCCCCCTTGAATTCTTCACCGAGAAAAACTCTACAGTCCCCTGGCTTAGTGATCTCCAAGGTGCCGAACATCTCGCTCCGGAGCTGGTTGTATATTTCATTTACCCGCGGGGGGAACTCGACCGGATCGGCTACCAGGTCGGCAAACTGCTCCAATCCTTCGCGGGCCTGTGCAATGGCGCTTGCATCCTCTTTCATCAAAAGGAACGTAAACACTATGTGGTTATACGCACGCTTCAGGATATCATCCGATTCGGAATACTGATTGATGATGTTGTTGAGCAGCTGTATCGCCTCGTTGAACTCACCCCGTGCCCTGAGAGAGCTTACCAGCTCCCACTTCTGATATATCTGCTCCTGAGCGGCACCACGGGCAACCGAGGCGTAAGACGAGATCAAAAACAGTACGCACAGTAGTATGGTAAACGAACAGAAACGCCGCGAGAACGAGAAACGGATCTCTGAAAGGCACATGGCCCGACCTCCATCCAAGGGCTTCGACGATATCTTTTCGTAAATATTCCCTGTATAACTTATCATATATGAAGAGGATAGATTATAGCAAGACAAATCTGCGCAGCGTGTGGGAAACCCCGTTCACTATGGCATGACCTTCGTCACACCTCCATATTGCGTTCCGATCCACAGCGAGCCGGAATGATCCTCACAGAGCGTGCGGATGTGTCCATCGGTCAATCCCTGTGAGATCTGCACATGAATCCACTCTCCCCGGCGTCTGACATAGACCCCGTCACTCTCCGTCCCGACCCAGATCTCGCCCCTGCTCGTACCGATGATCGCCGTCGGCACGAAACCGGAGACACGCTGTGGCGGATCGATTATCTGCCACCCCGTACCCGTCAGCCGGAAGATGCCGTCTTGCCGAGCCAGCAGACAATTACCGGCCATATCGAGCCCGAGTATGTTGCCCCGTGACCGGGTACCCTCCGGTTCGCTCCCCTCGAGCCTGCCGAGGAATCGGATCCCGGGATCGAGTCGCAGAAGCGTATCCTGCTGGGCACCGGACGTATCGGCTCCCGCTCCGTAGGGAACCGGTAAGACCGCCTCCTCCCAGCGTCCCTCCGAATACCTCGCCAATGTACCGTCCGCGGTGAGAATCCATGGATACCCCGCTCCATCGACGACGAGGGAGCCGATACGGTTCTGCGGAAGTCCGTTCCTCTCGGTATAGTGAATCCACTCCCGCCCGGTGAACTCGAGTACGCCGCGATCGAACGAAGCGAACCATAAACTACCTGAAGGATCGAAGGAGAGCGCCACGAAATGCTCCGTCGGCAATCCCTGACGCCTGTCGAACAGATTCCATGATCGGCCGTCGAAGTGAAGTATCCCGAAACGTGTGGCGACCCACATCTCCTCATCGTCTGTGACGAAGAGATCAGTCATCGTCCCGGAGCACCATTCCAGCGGCGGGGTGACTTCGGTTAGATCCTCCCCGAGTCGGTAGATGCTCCGCTCGGCAAGAAACCAGAGCGCCGGGCCGAACCGTTGCACGGATATGACATGCTTGCTCGGAAATCCTTGGGGCATAGCAACTTCCCGCACTGCGTCCCTCGAGAGGACGAAGACGGTGCCCTCGTCGGTGCCGAGGTAACAGATCCCCTCGAGGTCATGATGAATCGACAGGAACCGGTACTGTGTAAGATTCACGCCCGGTAGCCGATAGGGTGTCCACGCCGAGCCATCGAAGCTACTCACGCCCGCCCCGCCCGCAGCCCACAGGCGGCCCGTAGGATCGAGGCTGAAGCCATGGATCTCATCGCTGGGAAGACCATCCCTTACCCCAAACAGCCGAACACGCCCGAGATTGTACAGAACAACCCCCTTGCGTGCGATCGCCAGAAAAAGATTTCCTTCCTCATCCAGCGCAAGTTCCTCCACTGCACCGATGGGAATACGGCTCCCGTACCGCATCGATTCCCAACTCAGTGTATCCGACCTGCACAGTCCGCTCGCAGTTCCGAACCATACCGTGTGTGGGTCCTGCTCGAGGATCGTCAGCACACGGTCGTCGAGCAGGGAATCCTGCCGGGTATAGACGGTGAGTGAATCGTCTCGTATATAGGCGCATCCATCGCCGTATGTCGCGATCCACACCACGGCATCGCCGCGAACGATGTCCGTGACCCTCCTGAAAAAACCGCGGTGCCCGGAGGGTAGATGAATCCACCTGCCGTCCCGTCTCACACTTACGCCCCCGTCGCCCCCCACCCAGAGCGAACCGGTATCATCGGCCATGATTGTCCGTATCGAGACAAATGCCGGTCCCCTGACCGATGAAACGGAGTCCTCCACCGTGTTGTAGGCGAAGAGCCCGCCCTCCGTCCCGACCCATAATGTATCATCCTGGCTGAGAAGCGCTCTGATCTCCCTGGCGGGAACATGCCGAACGATGGTTCCTGAAAGGCCAAAAGGACCGAGCCGGTCAACCCAGTACAGGGGCTTCCGGTCACCTGAAACGATCCACCCACCGGGTTCTCTCGGTTCCTCCTCGGGGATTTCTTCGCCGGCAAGAGGGGTGGCACCGATCACGAGTGCGAGAATTCCAAGCAATGAGACGACTGTCCGAATGTTCATTGTACTCGTTCTTTCGGGACGGTAGTTGCCTATTCTTGATGGAAAAACTGTAGTATAGAGCCGCGATTAATTCAAGAGGATTGCTGTGTTCCGGTAAGGGCCGAGGGTGCCGGCCGGTGTATGATCTCATGAAGAAATCCGGAAATATCATGTCCGCTCAGCCTCCGCACCGCTGCCGTCAAAGCTTCCTCATCGATGTATGTGGTCCCTCCCGCCTCCTCGTACATCATCCGGAGAATGTCGATTAATCCGATACGGTTCCGGGTGATCTCAGTGATATGGGCGTCGAGGGCCTCAGCGGCGAGAAAGCCGCCGTCGTAGAGAAGATTCACAAGGTCCTTGTCTCCCAGGTCACTGTTGACCGCTTCACCGATGGGGACGGCCTCGAGATAGCTGTTCTCCATGTAACGTTTGGCGATGAGATCGCGATTGCGCCGGTGCTGCTCCGGGGTGATGATATTCGCATCGAGGAGGGTTTTATAGGAATAGTAGACGGTGACACCTTCCGTGAACCAGAGAAATTCATCCGTGCGGGGCCGCAGGGTTTCTCCGTTCCAGTTGTGAAAGAACTCGTGCGCAACGATCGCCATCGGCGTATCGAAGAGTTGGCTGCGATCGAGCTTCGTATCCAGCAGCAACACGATGCTTCCGGTGAAGTGAACTCCGTAGAGGTTGAATCCCCTGTAGCCCTTAATCGGATTCCGGTCGCACACGAAGAGGTACCGCTCGTGAGGGGAGGAGCCGAAGAGAGCCGTTTCGCTCGTTACGATCCTCTCGATCACCTCGAGCAGCTCCTCGTCGTGAAACGTCCACGAACTCGCTATCGCCATGACGAGTTCCGTCTGTCCCGCCCATCTCCGGAACAACCGGTAGTTACCTGATACAACAACAGTCGATGGGAGATCACCGATCGACGGGACCGTGATCCTCGTACCCGTACCGGCCCAGGCGGAGCAAACCGGCATGCCCGGAAAGATCGCGGTATCGACCACCACGCCCTCCGAGACAGCCTCCGCAGGCATGATGAATAGATCACCACCCAGGAGTCGGCAGCGGTCGTGATCGATGAAGCTCAGCATCGTTTTAATGTCGGGGGAATACCGGTTCTCGACTGTCAGAACGACATCGTAGTACACAGAGAAATCTTTGCCCCCATGCTCGACGATCCAATCCCCCTCCCCTTCCGTTACGGAAAGTGCCCTCCCCTCACGGTCAAGGGCCGTAATACCGATCGGCACGGGTGAACGATCCCAGGTCCCGTGTGGTGAAACGAACCGCATTGTTTTCCCGATGGAACCGAATAGATCGATCCGTACGCGTACGATGTTCAAATCGTGATCCTTCAGCGTCACCCGATACTGGACGAACGGATGCGATCGGTTAACCGGTCCTACCGGAAACGAGCACCCGCTCACGAGAAGAAGCGCGAGTAGGGCCGTAACGGAAAACGATATAACTGCTTTATTTACAGGTCGTTTCATTATAGCGTCTCGCTGCGGGGTGGCGGTGCCCTTGCGTGCTCTTACTACCTTCTTCGAACCGTTCATGCAAACCGCATTCCAAACTCCGCGCAAGGCAATCACCGGTCGTTCAAAAACCGATTCACCCTACCGGCGGCTTCTCGAACGTGTCATCCTTTGGCCTCCCACATTCCAACGGTCGTCTCCATTGCCCGGCCGGATTGACTGATGCAGACCGATCGACTACAATGAATAGCGTACGGATTTCCGCTGTAGAGAACATTTCCTGTTGCCGGGCATCGTGTCATGCACGCAATTGAACACGACAGGGAGAAGCTGGAGCAGGCCGCCGGACGCCTCTCCCGATCGGAACGAACCATCGTCTCGACGGGGTCCGGCATTTCGCGAGAGAGCGGCATTCCCACCTTCAGGGGTGAGGACGGACTCTGGCAGAACCATCGCCCCGAAGAACTCGCCTCCCGGGAAGGATTCCTCTCGAATCCCGGGCTCGTCTGGCGTTGGTACCGTGAGCGGCTCGGGACCGCCAGAGCAAAGCAACCGAATCCGGGTCATCGTGCCATCGCCAGGCTCGAACCTCTGATCCCAAACTTTCTCCTCATCACCCAGAACATCGACAACCTGCACCGGCGCGCCGGCAGCAAGGAGATCGTTGAGCTTCACGGAAACATCGAACGGTACCGCTGCTTCGAGTATTCGCATCCCGCCGAGGAGGATCCTCAGTGGGGTGACGAGCCGCCCCGGTGCCACTGCGGCTCCATAATACGACCCGACGTGGTCTGGTTCGGGGAACCGTTACCCGAAGCCGAGATCGAGTGTGCCTTCCGGGAATCGGCGCGCTGCGATACATTCCTCGTCGTCGGTACTTCGGGCATGGTGCAGCCTGCTGCCCTCCTTCCGCAGGTCGCAAGAAACGCCGGGGCACTGCTTATCGAGGTCAATGAAACGCCTTCGGAGATCACTCCCATCGTCGACATCTTTCTGCAAGGCAAGGCCGGTGAGACCCTGCCGCCGCTCGTGGACCGGATCGAAGAGCTGGTCTCTCGAGGGTAATACCGATAGGGATACGTTTCTTCGTGGATTACAAACTCAGAGTCTGAGCAGTTTTCGGAGCCGCCTAAGGTCGTTTGTGGCGATCTCGATCAGCTCGGATAAGGCGTTCGATTCGTCTTCGTCACGCGTTCTCATCCCGACCCATCCCCACCACGCCACCAGGACGGCGGACCATACGAATCCAATGGCGGTCGAAACGATCACGATGGCCCACCGGGGAAATCCCGCAGGCTTCTCCGGCAGATTCGGTTCATCGATGACCTGAACGGTCGGCGTATTGCGGGCTTTTTCTATTCCGGCCTCTTCATACTGCTCGCGCAGGAACGAGTACACACGCTCGTTGACCTCGAGATCCCGTTCCATCGTGGCGTATTGCTGATAGAGTTCCGGCAGCTGCCGGAGCGGAACAAAAACCGCCTCGGCGGTATCGCCTTCCATGATCTTGTTGAGTTCCTGGAGATAGTTTTGGTATTCCGCCTCCTTGCGGAGGAGCTCGACGGCGTCCCTGCGGGCGAACTCCCTCAGAAGATCGAGCTCGATCTTTGTAATCGTAGTCCTGACCTTGATGTCGGCGGCCACATCGATCGCACCCCGAACCTGCTCCTCGAAGTCGACGATACCGTACTCATGCTGGAAACGGGATATCTCTTCACGTACCGCATCGAGCTGTTGCCGGTATTTTACGATCTGCTCGGATATAAAGCCGATCGTATTGGCGGCCCGGGTAAACTGAAGATAATGGTTCAACGTGTCGAGACCCTCGATATAGTACCGGGCGATCCTGACGGCCATCTCGGGTTCCTCATCCCGCACCTTGAGCCGTATCAAGCCTGTCTTGGTCACCGAGATCCTGGTGCGGGAATGCAGCTCCCCCACCGCCTCCTCCACCGTATCCGCGTCGTAACGCTTCTTGAGCCCGAGTGTCCTCACGATCATCTCGCCCAGACGACGGCTCTCGATGATATCGGCAAGTATCGCAGCCGATGTGGAACCTCCCGTCGCCGGAATAACCACGGAGGGAAGGTTCAACTGGGCCATCCACGCGGTGAGCAACCCTTCACCCCCCTCCTCGAAGGGCGGCAGCAAGAGTGCCTTCGTTTCGTACTTGCGATCGGCGATCAAGGCGTACAGCAAGGATACGAAGAAGAACAGGAAGGTTACCAACAGAATAGGGCGTCGTTTGAGTATTACGAAATGCAAGAGGCGAAATCCCATTGCTCTGCTCCTATAGGGATCGGGAGGTGCATCCGTGGAATCGTATTATCCCTGTTTCAATCATACCGTTTACTCTGTTTGATACAGAAGGTAAACATAAAACCCTGCGGATTTCCCCCGACCGCCAGATCCTCGAGTACATATATATATTCGGCATCCAGCTGGAACTGGAAGTTATACGTCCTGAAAACGGTGATCCCTCCACCGGCGATGAGTGCCAGACCCATCCCGCTATCGGCCCGGTCGTTGACCAGGATATCGCCGTTGATCTCCACGATCCGTTCCTTGGCCCTGATCCAGTGAACCCCCACGCCGGCGCTGAGAAAGGGTGCGAAGTCACCCCGGCTGAAGTATCTGCCGATCTTCGCATCGAGCAGTGCAATATCGATCGCCGAACCGCCGTCCTCGTTCATGCTGCCGCCCCAGCGGATCCCCGATCGTCCCGAGAGGAAAAAGTCCCTTGTGTCGTGTTGATAGGCGAGATCGAGCACGATCAGACGGATATCTCCCCCCATCGATCCGTTGGCCGTCCACATGAATCCCGCCCGGAGACTCCTCGAAGAGTAAGAGGAGCGTCTCCGGGGTTCCTCCGCTTCCTCCTCCGTAATCAATCCGATCTCGGCGGTCGACTCGATCTTTCTCCCTTCACTCAACCCTATGGCGAGCCGCTTGAGGACGATATCCAGATCCTCCTCGTCAAGGGATACACCGTCGTCGCTGAAGATAATTGATTCGCTTCCGGCATCCACCAACTGAACCATTATAATGAGCTTGTATCCCAACCTCGTCAGGGTGCCGGTGATGGCCCGTGCGTAACCCGCCTCACGTGCCAGGGCGGCCGTGCAGGATACGTCGGAGCAATCGGTGTACCCTACGACATCGAATGCATTGACGGGTATATACTTACCCTCCTGTTCCAAGGCCCCCTGAAATACGAGCATGACCGCATCAATGAGCTCCTCGTCCACCCCAACCCCCTTGAAACGGAAGAGAAGTACCCGATCGGCTGCCGAGAGCGATCCCGTTGCTACGAGAAGAAGCACGATGAACAATGAGACTCTGTAGAGCTTCGTCATCCCAGCCTCCACCCCCTCTCCGCGATCCACTTCGCACCCGATCGTTTGATAATTCAGGGGAGTGTATCGCCTGAAACAAGCATAAAGCAAGGAAAAAGCGGGTCGTCTCCTAAAGTGGCCGGCTATCCATCTCAATAAGTAATTTCCCCCACATTAGGACATTGCCAAATAGAGGGTGTCCCGCAGTTATCCCTTTTCGAATAAGATCTCGAGGCGTTCGGCCGCAAGACGGATGTGTGGAATCACTATCGACCCGCCGACGACCAGTGCAATGTTGAACGCTTCGTAGAACTCCTCCTTCGAAATCCCCGCTTCCTTGCACTTGATGAGATGGTAGGAGATACAATCGTCGCAGTGCAGTACAATCGAAGCGGTAAGCCCCATGAGCTCCTTGACATTTGCCGGTAGCACCCCAGCGTGATAGGCCTGTTCATCGAGTGCAAAGAACCGTTTGATACCCAGGTTACCGCTCGATAGCACAACCTCGTTGAGCCGGGAGCGCTCGTTCTCGAATTCCCTTCTCCATTTGGATGTCATACCACTTACACCAGCCTTTCAGGATCGGCCTCCGAGCCGATTGTAACGCTCCCCACCGCCTCGAAGGGTCCAGTCCGTTGCGTAATTACGGTTTTGATCACATGGGTTTTATCCGAAGATACTTCTTTTTCCCGGCTCGTAGCAGAATTAAACCTGCCTCGAGATTCTCTCCCGATATCAACTCGTCGAACTTCTCGATGCGTCGGCCGTTCACATAAGCACCGCCCTGAGCTATGAGCCGCCGTGCCTCGCCCCGGGTCTTTACGAGACCTGCATCGGTGAAGAGGACAAAGGCCGGGATCCCGTCGGCGAGCCGCTGCCCTTCGATTTCGTATGTGGGAACGGCACCGTCGTCTCCCCCACCCACTTCCGCGAAGAGTGCCTGCGCTGCCGCCCTGGCTTTATCCGCCTCATCGGCACCGTGGTTGATCGTGGTCGCTTCGTTGGCGAGTACCTCCTTCGCTTCGCGCAGCTTCGCTCCCCCCTGGGACGTGAGCCGCCCGATCTCATCCATCGGTAGAAATGTAAAGAGCTTCAAGAACTTCTCTGTATCCCGGTCGTCGGTATTGATCCAGTACTGGTAGTAATCATAGGGGGAGGTTCGGGCCGCATCGAGCCAGACGGCACCCTGTTCGGACTTGCCCATCTTGGCACCGCCCGATGTGGTCAAGAGCGGGAACGTCATGGCCTCTGCTTCGCCCTGTTCGAGCCGTCGTATCAAATCGGCACCAGCCAGAATGTTGCCCCACTGATCGTTCCCCCCCATCTGGAGCGTGCAGCCGTAATTACGGTAGAGATGGAGAAAATCGTACGACTGCAGCAACATGTAGTTGAACTCGATGAAGGTCAGCCCCGTCTCCAGCCTCTGGCGGTAGGACTCGGCGGCGAGCATCCGGTTCACACTGAAGTGACGGCCGATATCCCGCAGGAACTCGATGTAGTTGAGGGGCAGGAGCCACTCGGCGTTGTCCAGCATCAATGCCTTGTCCTGGGAGAATTCGAAAAATCGGCCGAGCTGCCTCTTGAGCCCCCTGCTGTTCGAGGCTATCTCCTCTTTGGAGATGAGCTGCCTGAGTTCCGTTCTCCCGCTCGGATCACCGATCATGACCGTGCCGCCGCCCATGAGAACGATAATCTGGTGGCCGTGCCGCTGCATATGGGCGAGCGCCATGATCGGTATGAGACTCCCCGCATGGAAGCTGTCGGATGTCGGATCGAAGCCGATGTAGCAGGTGGTCGGGGTGGACAGCATTGCCCTGACTTTCTCCGCATCGGTGACCTGCTCTATGAAGCCCCGCTCCTTGAGAACATCGTAGGCGTTCATATATCAGATGCTCCTTACCACAGGATCGAATCGAATATTATCAGACAGTATATCTACTAAACATTAAAACGATTTCACGATTCAGTAAACAGTAAAGAGTTCGAAGCGTGTAAGCGCCGAACGTTTTTGGTGATTAGTGAAAGCATATTTCCAACACTTCGGATTCTGTTTTCGATTGACCGATTCACCGTAATGGAGGTATACAGAGTAACAAACATCGTGAGACCGATACGACAATCCATATAGCTAACCTCTTGGGAGTGCAGCACTTGCCACAAGGTGCTCCACTTCAGCGTTGCATAGACCGTCAAAGCGAAGGAAGATACAATGAAGCTGATCAGATGTATTCCCATAGCGATACTTATCGTTGTGACTTGCCCTGCCATTGCACAATCGGACCTTCCCCCGTATCACGGTGAATACGACTTTCTCATGGCCTCCCCCGGAGGGCTTACCTACGGGCTCTACGGTTATGTGAACCCGGCGCTCATCCGCTATGTCGAGCGTCCGGATCTCCTCTTTGCCTTCTCCGATTCAGAGGGTGACCTGGAGGACTTCGACCGATGGGGTCTCTTTGGGGCGAGACACCTCTTCAATCTTCCGATCGGATTCGGTGCCGTACACAGAAGCACGGATCTCGGGAGTGTGACCGATTACCGGATCTCCATTGCAAGGGGAAACAGGAACCTCTGCTACGGCATCGGTTTCGGCTGGTCGGGAGGCGATACCGATGCACTCGGTCGCACGGATGTCGTAACCCTCGGAACACTCGTAAGACCCAACCGCTACCTCTCGCTCGGACTCTCGTCGGTCCTGGCCACCAACGGGGACCACCGTGAAGGCGTCGTCGATCTGGCGATCCGCCCGTTGGCCGACGAGAGGATCACACTCTTCTCCGATTACGCGCTCCAGGACGACGAGCGTCTCGAGGATGGCCACTGGAGCGCCGGCCTCGCCGTCGAGGCGCTGCCCGGCGTGCGTATCACGGGGCGCTACTTCGACACCGAGGCCTTCGCATTCGGGCTGGCGGTAAGCTTCGGGCGGATCGGCCTGGGGAGCCAGGCCTTCTACGATGAGGAGCAGAACTACGGCTACAACACATACAGTGTGCGGCTCGGCGCCACCGACCGTAATATATTCCGCACCTACCTCGCCCGAAGGAAACGCTACCTCAAGCTCGATATCCACGGTCCCGTCAGGTACCAACGGTACCGCCTCTTCGACAGGTCGATCACACTCACGGGGCTCCTCTCCGCCATCGACGCCGCCATGACGGACGATACGATCGCCGGCATCGCACTCGACATCTCCGGCATGCGCATCAACCGGGAGATGGGATGGGAGCTTCGCGAGAAGCTCGCTGAGTTCAAGAGAGCGGGCAAGCATACAATCGTCTTCGCCGACGGGTTGGACATCGACGGTTACCACCTCGCTTCAGTCGCCGACCGTATCGTCATGGATCCGTCGGTCGGAATGATACTCGAGGGATACCTCCTCGGGCGGACCTACCTGAAGGGGACAATGGAAAAGGTGGGGCTCGGATTCGACGAATGGCGTTTCTTCACGTACAAATCGGCATACGAGGGATATTCCAGAAAGACAATGTCGGATGCGGACCGGGAGCAGCGTCAGCGCCTCGTCGATGAATACTACCGTCTGGCACGGAGTGAAATATGCGAATCGAGGGGCATCGATACAGCCGAATTCGACCGGCTGGTAAACGACGAGATGTTGATCCTGCCCGATGACGCTCTGCGCTTGGGTCTCGTGGACTCGTTGGGGCGAAAAGAGGACATGCGCGATGTCATCAAAGGACTCGAAGGATCACCGAAGGCGACGGTCAACCCCGGTGCCCTGGCAAGGTACCTGCTCCCGAAGGATAACCGGTGGGGCGAGGCGCCGAGGGTGGCGGTCATCTACGCCCACGGTGCAGTGGCGATGGATTACGGAATGAACGCCCGAAACCTCGTAAAGACAATCGACGGAGCGACCAACGATCCAACGATACGGGCGGTCGTCCTCAGGGTCGAAACACCCGGTGGCTCCGGGCTCGCCGCCGATCTCATCACGGATGCCGTCAAGCGGTGCAAGAAGAAGAAACCCGTTATCGTCTCGCAGGGCTTCGTTGCCGCATCGGCCGGATATAATATCTCCTCGTTCGCCGATACGATCGTTGCAGCACCGAATACCATAACCGGTTCCATCGGTGTGATCGGGGGATGGCTCTACAACAAGGGGATCAAGGAGATGATCGGCATGAGCACCGATCACGTGAAGGCGGGAGAACACGCCGACCTCAATATGGGAATCCGGCTGCCCCTTATCGGGCTCCACGTTCCCGACAGGAACCTCGACGCGGAAGAGAGGGCCAAGGTCGAGGGATACATCAGGCATTACTACAGGGAATTCGTCGAGAGTGTCGCCGAGGGCCGCGGACTCGGTGTCGAAGAGATCGAATCGATCGCCCAGGGAAGGGTATGGTCCGGCCGTGACGGCAAGGCGAACGGACTCGTCGATCTGCTCGGTGGACTGGACAGGGCCATATCGATTGCCAAAGAGAAAGCGGGTATACCGGAGGAGAGGATGATACGGCTGGTCGAGCTCCCGAAACCGGGGCTGTTCAATGTCGCCAAGCTGATGCCGAAACCGTCTATTCCGCTCTATTCGACGGAACGGGGCGATGCCTTCCTCGATTACCTCCGGTTGCTCGCCGAGCACAACGGAAGACCGTTACAGATGATGCCCGTTGAGGACCTGCCGATGATCCCAGGCTTGGAGAAACAACGGTGAAGGATCGTCCGGGGCCGATGGGTACGGCTTCCCTCACGGCATCGGCACACCTCTATCTGATGCTTCACTGATATAAAAATATCCGCCCGACGGAGATGATCTCAGAAGAGAACACTGATCCCGCCCTGAATGTAGCGTCCCCTCGCCGGATAGAGCAGCGGTACATTCTCGAAGGTGGCCATATCGAGCAGGAGATAGCCGTTGCTGCTGTACTCCTCGTCTGCGATGTTCTCGACCAGGAAATGGAACCGGACCCGCTTGATATCGAGACGGAGCTTGAGATCGATCGTCTGGTAGCGCGGGAGTGTGACACTGTTCGAGTCGTCGAGATAGACCTCGTCGGTCAGTGTATGGGTCACCGTCAGGTGCAGTCGCTCGTGTGGATCGATAAACAGACTGGTGCTCACCGTCTTACCGGGTATCAGCTTGAGCCGATTCCCCTCGTTATCGCCGCTACGGAACGTGACATCCATGAAGTTGAGTGAGGTATTGAGAGAGAGATAGGGAAGATAATAGAGGGTGATGGAACTTTCAATACCATCGTGCCTGCTCTCCTTGATATTCACGTACTTCAATACGGCCATGCTGAAGTCGATCTCGCCCTCGAGGTCGATACGGTAGGCCGAGAGCGTGAATTCGCCCGAGAGCCGGTGCTTCACGATCGGCACCTTCTGGTAGATACCGACCTCGATCCCCCTCGATCTCTGCGGGACCAGTCCTTCGTTTGATATGGTAAAAGCATCAGGGAATAATCCGGGAGGGAACAAACGCCGGTCGAAGAGCTGATCCAGCGTCGGCGCCTTGAACGAGCGGGTCCAGTTCATATAGATGTGGCCGTCCCGACCGCTGCCGGTGAGATACGCTATATTGAGCCCGAGATGGTGGGAGAGGCGATCGAAATAGACATCACTCGTCCCTTGATACGGTTCCTCGAAATGATCGAAGATCGAATCGTACCGGAGCCCCGCCATGGCCTTGACACGCCGTCTCCACATCTGCTGCGCCTCGGCATAGATACCGAACTTTGTCCTGCTTCCGTTGCCGGTACTCAGGGTCTTCGACATTCCCGTGTCTTTGAAGTATTCGCTGTCGTACCGTCCATATTCGGCCTCCACGCCTGATACGAATGTGTTGTTCTGCCCCTTGTGCCGGTACTGAAGATGGCTCCAGAGTGTCGAATGCCCCTCAACGTGGAACTGTGTATCCCCCATGTCCGGCGTGAGAAGGAGTGTTCTGGTCTGTTCCTGATCGACGTACCGAAACCCAATATCGGCCGTCAATCGATTGGGACGTTCGCCCGGGCTGTTGTATCCGAGCGCGGCTTCGGCGACGTCCCGCCTGCGGTAATCCATGTCGAAGAGGGGATTGCTCTGGATTCTATTCTCGGCCACCTGCTCGGACCTGAGGGGACCCGGCTCCTTCTGGAAAAGCCGCTGGAGATTTGAATTGATACGGAGGGAGCCGCCGTTTGCGAGCGCATATTCATAGCCTCCTGCAAGCAGGAGGTTCTCCCAATCCGCATGATCCCGGTACCCGTCGTCACGGCTGGCGTGTGTCCGTATATGCACATCATGGGAGCCGGGCCGCATCCGAACACATAGATCGGTATCGACCTTCCCGTCCTCGCCGAACGAGAGTCGCGAGGTCAGGGACCTCTCTTTGACCGGCTTGCGGGTCACGACATTGACGACGGCCCCGACAGCCATATCGCCGTATACGGCCGATCCGCCGCCGCGGAGCACCTCGATCCGCTCGATGGAATTGATCGGGATCCTGTTCCAGTCGGCGAGCCCCGTACGCATATCGTTCACGGGGACCCCATCGATGGTCAGCAGAACATACTCTGACTCCCCCCCGCCGTAAAACCCTCGCACTATGGCTACAGGTATGTTCCCCGAACCGTCCCGCTCGATGAATGACAGACCGGGCACGTATCTCAGGGCATCTGCGAGGCTGGTCGCCGGAAGATTCTCCAGTGTCGCACGCGTGAGTACGCTCGTGGCGACCGTGGACTCGAGAAGAAGATTCTGAGTCCTTTCCGCCACGACCACGATTTCATCCATCATATACTCCGGTATCTTCTCGTCACCCGCCTGTCCGGGACACGGTGCCGGTAGAAAGAAAAGAACGATAACCATCGATACAATGCTGCATTTCGAAACCATACGGGCCTCCTGGATTGTCACTAGTCTGGATTGTTAATGGTACAGTATACCATAAACCCTGGTACCAGTCCAAACGAAGGTCTGATATGGGTGGGATGTGGTACAGCATGAAGGGGAACTTTTCACTATCAACGCTGATACCGCTCCAAGCGAGGGTCTGGAAATGGGAATTGAAATGCTGCCCTTCAGGGAAGGTCACGGCAGGTCGAGAAGATGCCTGTTCCCGATGCGGACATCGACGAGGCCCGCCTCACGTGCGGCCTCCTCCGCCTCCATCGCATGCTGGCGTGACGTACAGGGCAGATCGTGCATGTACCATTGAGGGGCGAAACCCAGCAGTGCATACGGTATCTGTGGATCGATCGAGGCTATAAAACGTGCAATTGCTTGCACCTCATCCGGTTCCACATAGCCGGGCACGAGCAGGGTACTTGCTACCACGAGGGGCGGGTTGTGACGTTCCCCCGCCCGCCCAGCCGCCCGCTCGAAGTTTTCGAGTGTCCGCCTGTTTGAAACGCCGGTCAGGGCAATATGCAGATCCTCATTGAAGGCCTTGAGATCGAACTTGATACACCCTCCAGTGCGTAGCGAGTAGCGCAGGGCCGCATCGAGCAGCGCCGGGTGCATCATGCCGTTCGTCTCCCAGCAGATCCTGGTCCCCCGGCGGGCCAGACGACGCGAGACGGCGAGGGCATGCGGCATCTGGGTGGAGGGATCACCGCCGAAAAAACAGATGCAGAAGGTGTGCTCGTTTACACCCGAAGCCAGCTCGTCTGCGCTCGTCGGATCATGGGACCGGGGCGAGATCCGCCTGAAGTGCCAATTCTGGCAGAAAAGACAATTCGCCGAGCAACTCTCGTAAAAGACGGCGAGATTATGATCCCCGGCCCGCCTCCCCCCTTCACAGACCCATCCGGCGACACAGTTGGTCGGCAGCGGATCGCGGTACCATTGCAAAAGCCCGCGGGCCGCCGTTCCCGCATGATGGACAAGTGTGCCGTCTCGGACCGTGCGCAGCCCGCAGAATCCCACCTGGCCTTCATCTAACACGCATCCGTTGCTGCAGAGCACGCACGCGAGCCCTCCGTGGGTACATGGAGGTTTGCCGGGGAGATCGAATTCACGCCGGGATGCCGCATGAACCTTTCTGATCCACGCTCGGGATTCCCGAGATCCGCTTCGTGCGCAAGCCACGCACAGACCGAGCGAAGCCGACAGATACCGCTGAGTCCCTCCGCACAGCCGACATCTCTGCTCACCTGCTACCATCTCAACGACTGCCTTGTACGAGGGTGTACCGATGAGGAGATACCAGAAAGGCCGTTCATCGGCGAATGCAGGCTATCATTGTCGCACCGATGTAGGTGTTGTCATGAATGCCGCCGAAGGTACCGGCTCCAGGTCCGTATGCGAAAACGGGTACCATAGCGGCCGTGTGACCGCCGGTGGTGAAACCGTTGACAGTGACCTCCCCGTTGCTCATCGATCCACCGTGCACGGCGTATCCCCCTGTTTCATGATCGGAGGTGACGATGACGAGGGTGGTTCCGTCATTTTCTGCGAAGTCCAGGCCTTTTTCGATGGCCCCGTCGAAATCGATCATTTCGGCGATGATCTCGTCACTGTCGTGATCGTGGCCGACCCAATCGATCTGGGAACCCTCAACCAAGAGAAAGAAGCCGTTTTCGTTTTTTGACAGAATACGAATCGCTTTTTCCGTGAGCTCGGCTAGGGAGATCTCGCGTTTGGCGGCAACGGGTGGATGGCGTCGCGCAAGAAGCGCTGCGGCGCGTGGTACATCACCGAGGTCCCTGAACTCCTCGGGGGAACGGGCGATCTTCATCTCCGCCGCCAGCCTCGTCAGAAGATCTGTATCGTCGCGGCGCCTGCTCCCCGTGGTACCCTGTGGGACAAAGTGAGCCCATCCGCCGCCGAAGAGAACGTCGACACCGCTCGCTACGATCTGCTCGGCGATTTCATTCTCCTTCTGCCTGTTGTCGATATGGGCGGCGAACGCGGCGGGCGTGGCGTGCGTAACAGAACAGGTGACCACCAATCCGGTCGACATCCCGAGCTCCTCGGCGTATTCGAGCACTGTCTTGAGCGGTTTTCCATCGGGGGATACAGAGATCGCGCCGTTGTATGTCTTGACACCCGTCGCCATTGCGGTGCTGCTCGCCGCCGAATCGGTTATGAGATCATCATGCGCATGGGTCGTAAGAAGCCCCACTACCGTGAAACGTTCGAGATTCAGCGTGCCGCTGACGATCTTCGCCGCCGTGATATGTGCCACTCCCATACCATCGCCGATGAAGAGTATTATATTCCTGGGGGCCTGTGGTTCGCCGGTGACCGCCGTGCGGAAGCCCAAGACGGAAACTGCGATACAAAACAGGACGATCAAACGCTTAAACATGTGCCGTGCCTCCGGAAAGCAACGATTCGCTTGTGCTAATATATATCATTTCCAACGGGAACCGAAATGTAATTCGCATACCGGTGCGTCTGAGCCGTATATGCTTGAAGAATCTGTAGTCTAGCGTATACTGTAGCGGTCATATCTGATTGATATATACTCGTAACGTCGGCTGTACACAAGAGGCAGATCCAAAAGGAGGTTCACGCATGCGCGAGGTTTTTCGCTCTTCGCTGGTGCTCGGTGTCGCCATCCTACTGACATTGACCGCCAGTACCACAGCGGCACATGAATCGAAAACACAGACCACCGGCGAGCTCGAGAAGCTCGCCGAATACCACACGTTGCTCGCACACCGGCTCGACAGGCTCGAGAAGGCGGTCGACGATCTGCTCTGGCACCAAAGGCTCGGGAACGGGATCTTTATCGACAAGGTATACATCACCGGTCCACCGCTCAGGCACGAGGAGAATCCGACGGCCCAGGGGGCCGGCAATCGTGTGAAGTTCTGGTCGTATATCTTTATCCCGCGTGAAATCGATCCCGGAAAAAAATATCCGCTCATCGTCCTTCC
Organism: bacterium; assembly: GCA_020350885.1. Lineage (GTDB taxonomy): Bacteria > Krumholzibacteriota > Krumholzibacteriia > Krumholzibacteriales > Krumholzibacteriaceae. Next base: position 3,734,280 of record CP070727.1, read on the forward strand.
CCACGGGGGCGTCCACAGCAGCTTCACCACATACTACACACATATCGTCAGGGAGCTCATCGCCCAGCAATACATAGTCGTGGCACCCGAGTATAGAGGCAGCACGGGCTATGGAAAGTCGTTCTACGAGAAGATCGACTACGGTGGACTGGAGACCGAGGATGTGAAGGCGAGCCGGGATTACATGATCGATAACTACGACTTCGTCGACGGTCGCCGGGTCGGCATTATCGGCTGGAGTCACGGCGGTCTCATCACGCTGCACAATATCTTCGATCACCCCGAAGATTACAAGGTCGCCTTCGCCGGTGTGCCCGTGAGCGATCTCATCGCCCGTATGGGGTATAAGACGCAGGCCTACCGCGATCTCTACTCGGTCGAATACCACATCGGTAAGACCGCCTACGAGGATGTCGAGGAATACCGGAGGCGCTCACCTGCCTGGAACGCCCATAAGCTGCAAACCCCCCTGCTCATCCATACCAACACCAACGATGCCGATGTCAATGTTCTCGAGGTCGAGCACCTGATCAAATCACTCAAGGCAGAAGGCAAGGAGTTCGAGTACGAGATCTACGAGGATATCCCGGGCGGTCACTCATTCGACCGTATGGACACGGGGAAGGCGAAGCAGATACGGTTGAAGATCTACCGGTTCCTGGCCGGATACCTGAAACCACCGAACCGCTTTTCGTCGGTAAAGGACATCGAAGAGGCCGCCTACCGGTAGCCGCCGCTCGAACCGATGGACGGCAACACCGGTATCGACGAGATACCGGCACCTACAGATCTCTGTCCCGCAGAAAGGTACGCACGAACTCTTTGATCCTCTCGAGCTCGGACTCCACCGGAATCTCATCGAGAAGTCCGGGAATCTGCTCCCTGTTGTCGAGGTATGCAATGAGGGGGCGCCCGTAGTGCAGGGCCAGGGCAACTTCACTCGCCGTACCGGCCGAGCCCGGCAGCGCTACGATCACATCGGAGCTCAGGACGTTTATATGGTTGCGTGACATCGGCTCCGTGCCTCGGTCACCGCGTAGAGGAAGATGCGTGAATATTGGTACCTCCACCCATGGATTCGGATAGCCTTCGTGGGACTGCCCTCCCGTCTCCCCCGGATCAGCGGGAATGATACCGATCACGAGCCCCTTCCTCGGAGATACGAGGTGATACGCCCTGCTCACGCTTGTCATCACGCCGCCACCGCCTCCCGTCAGAAGATGCACGCCGAGTTCCGCCAGCCACACGCCGAGGCGCTCGGCCCGCTCGGTATGCGGCTCATTCCCCGAGCCCATTACACCGACGATCGGTAGTCTAACCTGTAATGGTATCATGATTACGTATATATATAGGAAACAGACGATCCGATCAACCGTTCTCTCTCCGTTTCCATCCTATGTGGGCGGCCACGGCCCCGAACGTCATTCTGCGAAAACCGACATCCACAAATCCTGCCTCCTCGAGAATCCCGGTGAGCTCCTCGGCCCCGTAGAATCGCGGTATCGTGGCCGCGAGGTAGGCATAGGCGATGGTCGAACCCGATATCACCCGCCCGACCGCCCGCACAAACAGGCGGACATAGAGATGGAACAGCCACCTCACGAGCGGCGATGGAGGCTGGCTTGTCTCGAGATTCAGAAACATGCCACCCGGCTTGAGCACACGTCGGAACTCCCTGAAGCTGTGTATCAGGACACTCTCGCTGAGATTGATATTTCGTGTGGCAAAGGAGATCGTTACGAGATCGAAGGTGTCGTCAGGAAAGGGAAGGCCCTTGATGTCGGAAAGCACCGGCGTCACACCGTCCCCCCCTGGCTTCTGCCTGATACGATCGAGCATAGGCCGCACGAAATCTACCGCATAGACTCCCGTGCCCGAGGGGGCCGATCGCTTGAGATAGGCAGCGGTTTCCCCCGTTCCGCTGCATACATCCACCCACCGGTTCCCGCCCACCTGCACGGCCATCCGAACCGCATTCCTGCGCCATAGGATATCGAGACCGAGTGTAAGGATGTGATTGACGATTTCGTAGGTGTGGGGTATCTCGGCGAAGATTCTCCTGATACTCGGTTCCATCCGCCCGTCACGCCCATCCCCGTTCAAACGGAACGGATCACTTCTTCAGATCCCACCATCCGACCCAATTCACGTAAATGACAGCCTTATGATACATGGTGTCGGGGCCATATAACAGCTTTTCCCACTGGTATTCGAAACCGAGCGTCGCAATGACACCGCCGGGACTGTACGTATCGAGCGATATCCCGACTCCGGGGGCGATCGCATTGTTCCAATCGTACTCCTCGATATCCCACTTGTAACGCAATACCGCATACGTGTTCAGCGTAGTGTTTCCACTGCGCATCCAGTCGATCCCCTGCTTGAACCACCCGTTGAAGATAAGGTTGTCCTCGCCTTCCCGCGGCAGGTCCCACCTGAGTTCACCCCACGTGGAACCCCTGAATCCCTCGAAAGCTCGTGCCGTCCCGGTAACCGTTACGGAAAAAAGGAGCATAACGAGCAGCCCACATTGAATTAGCTTCATTGGTCAAATCCTCCCAAAGATCCGTGCACTGGTAACACCCCACGAATGCGTTATCGTGAAATCCTCGATCAGGGTGTACTCATTTTTTATACATGCTTCGTATTCCTCACATGGAAACTGATCTCCATAGAATTCCTCACATATGATAAAATCGACCTCTTCCTTGAATGCAGGGCCCGAATTCCCGCTGTCGGCTATGTCCGTGATATGCATGTATCTGGCATGTGGATACTTATCCCCGAATGTATAGATCAGTACAACTCCGTCCCATCCGTTCAGGGCGACACGCATTCCGTCGAAACCGTTCTCATCGAAGAAATCTATGACCTGTGAGGAATCGGGGTACTGCCGTTCGAGCCATCTCAGGTTGTTGAAACCGTAAGCCCAGAAGACCACAAGCACAGCAACCGTGAAGAATGTGCGTGCGGTCCGGCTTGCGTTTCTCATCGAGAAGAGGTTGGCGATATGATCGACACCGAGTGCGGCGGCCGGTGCCAGAAACACGAGTGCATATATCATATTCTTGTTCACCGACTGCTCCGAGCGGGTCATGAGATGCACAATGATGATCGGCGTCGAAAGAATGATGGAGAGTATCGCCGGAATCCCCCACTTCTCGTGGAAGATGCCGAAGATCGCCAGAAGATACGCAAGCGAGACCCACCGGAGCGACCAATCGAGAAGCGTCGACAGCGGAAGCTGGGTCATACTGCGGGCGCTCTGCACTTGACCCACTATTTCGGCACGAGGTGCAAACGGGGCAAAAAGATAGTAGAGGAGCAGAAGAACGGCGACCGGAGCGATATACAGTATCAGCGTTCTTCGAACCCCGTGCTTGAATACGGCATAGGCGAGGAAGAAGGGTATATAGACGGGAAGCAGATACTTTGTCACCGAGGCGATGAAGAGGATCACAGCACCCTCGAGGAGCGCGAGATCCCTCCAGAGCTGCGAGCCGGCTCTGGTCGATACGACGAGCATGAGAAACGCCGTTCCGAGGAAGAAGGCGGCAATCATATCGTACGTGGCAAGCTTCATAAGGTAGAGTGTCTGGCCGGAGAAGATAATGATCGTTGCGGCTATGAATCCGATCTTTTCGTCGAAGAGGAGCCGTGCCGTCAGAAAGGCGACGATCGCCAATGCCAGCCCGAAGAATGCATTCATGATCCTGGCGCCGTTGAGCCCTCCCATCGAATCCCCAAATGCCATGAATATCGGCTGAATGAAGACGGAACCGGTCATGTACGGACACCCCGGGCACGGCTCCCCGGCGAGGAGCTGCTGGCCGATGAGTATTGGAATCGCCTCATCCATGTAAATCGAGTTGTAGTTCAAGTTCAGCACGGTGATCAGAAAGCCGTACATGAGCAGAACCAACAACAGATACCGGTATGTCGTTCCATTCCGTTTCATTCGTGATACAACGCCTTCGCCTTGTGGGCCAATTGCAGGATGTACTTTACACGCTCCGAATCCGGCTCCGACAGCCTGATACCGGCATAGTACTCGGGGTAGTTCTCGGATTGATGACGCACTGTCCGCACGACGGTCCCCATGAGCCGGATGTTACCTGTCTCTGGTGCAACCACGAGCTGCACCTGCTCCTCCGGCCGGTAATTCTCCTGCGCGGCGAGCAAGACACCGGTCGACGAGATATTCCGGATGACTCCAATCGATAAGCGATTGTTCCCCGATGAGAGCGCAACCGGCAGATTCGCATAATGGCGCCGGGCGCGTCTCTTCCGCCTGCGGTGTTCCTCGAGTTGCCGCTCGAGAAATGTCCTGTACCGCTTCGAGTATTCCCTCAAGAATTTCACCAGTGCACCTTCGTGGAGGTAATGGGAGAGCTCGTCTCGGGCGGTTGTATCGATATTGACAAAGCGGAGACCCGTCCGCGAGATCAGGTGATTCGCCGCGGCGACGGTCTTCCCGTGCAGGAACACACAGTCGATGGAGACCTCCTTTTTCGGAAGCAGCACGGTGAGCCGGACAACCCGGTCGTCGGGAACCCTCCCGATCGAAAACAGTGAGATGCCGTATCGGGTCATGTTGTCGATGACCGCATACCGACCCGAATCCCGGCCACGGCCGGAATAGCTATAACGGACGGGAAGGGAATCCGGTATCCGGAAGATCTTTCTTCTCTGAAAGAGCTTCTTCCGCGCATAGAGGATGATCCCGATTGCCAGGCCGCTGTTGTAAAGAGCCCAGAGGCTGTTGACCACGATAATAAAATCATCATTACGTAACTGGAGAATCAGCTCGACGAGGGCCCATACAATCGCAACGATGCTGATAATGCATACCACGATCTGCGGGATCAGGAGCCGGTACGGTGCAAGGGATCGTTGTCCCTTTGGAGTTACTTTGAACTGTTTCGATTTCCGAGAGAATAGAAATGCCCCGAGCGTGCCGATATAGGTGACGAACTTGCCCATGCTGAACTGCTCGAGCAAGAGGTTGCCGCCGACACCGCGGCTCATCTCGTTGAACGCAAAGAGCGAGATCGTATAGTAGGGGATAAAGTGCAGAAGATAGTTGATATCGAGTGCCCGCATGGGCAGTATTCCCGTGATGAGCGCAATAGGCGGCGTGGCGTAAAAGATGAGCTTCTGAAAACCCTCGAGCGGATATATCAGGCTCTCGAGGTAACAGAGCCGCTGTGCAAAACTCATGCCCCTCATGAAGAGCGGATTCGCCCTGAAGAATACCTGCCAGCTCCCGATCCCCCACCGCATCCGCTGGATCTGAAAGGGATGTATGGTCTCGGCCGCTATTCCGTATGCCAGGACCTCGTTGTGATAGACCGATGACCAGCCCTTGGAGTGAATCCGGACCGAAGTCAGGAGATCCTCGGTGACGGACTCGTGTGCGAATCCGCCGATATCATCGAGTGCCTTGCGCCTTATGATCGCACAGCTGCCGACGAAGTATGCCGCCTTCCAGTGATCACGGCCCGGCTGGATCAATGAATAGAAGAGGTACTGTTCGGCCCATATATATTTTTTCTTCGCATCCACCCGGTGCTGGAAGGAGTCGATATTGTAGTATTCCTGCGGTGTCTGAACGAAGGCGACTTCATCATCCCTGAAGTAGCCCAAGAGTTGGTCCAGAAAATGCGGCAACGGTGCGTGGTCGGCATCGAAGACGGCGACAAATTCGGCTTCCGAGTGCTCAAGCCCGAAGTTGAGGTTCCCCGCCTTTGCATGCTTGTGGGAGGACCGTGCGAGATGGATGCAACCCAGCTCCCCGCAGAGGTCCCTGACCTCTCGGCGGTTGCCGTCGTCGAGAACGATCGTGCGATGAGGGTACTTGAGATTATTGCAGGCAAGCAGAGTCTTTCTGAGGACATCGACCGATTCATTGACCGTGGGAATAAAGACATCTACCGTACGGCCGGGAAGCGGCTCGGGCGTCGTTCGCTCCTTCTGCTTCCAGACGACGAAATAGAGCAGGAAGGTGGAAAATGCCCCGAACACCTCCGCTACCCAGAGCGCCCAGGAGAACACCAGGGCGTTCGGGTTGAAGGTCTCCGTGATCCTCCAATAGAGGTAATAGACGGTCACTATGACCGCCACAATCGCAAAGACACGCCGTAGATGCTCAGCTCTTGATGCATGCGTCTTCATGATAATTATCTTTTTATAATTATAGCATACGTGCGGTGCCAGATGTGAAAAAATAAACGGATTATTGGTGGTGTTTCAGGCCAGCGAAGCTCCAGGGTAACCCTAAAAATCATTCCTGATTAGAAAATACAAGACAGTAGCTGTGATGATAGCCGAACAGCGAACCTTCGTGGCAGATGATCACTTCACCCTGAAAGGTAAGTACCTCCGAGAGGGCTGTGCCGACGTCCCAGGAGAACGTCGTTACTCCCCTGCCACTCTTGATATTGACCACCTCCACCACGACGTGGGCACCCGGTTTCATGAGCCGTCGCACCTGCTCGAAGATGAGTTTGAGCGATTGGATATAGGATGCATACTCCATTCCCTCTCTTGAATGAGAGGCAAGAGGATTCCGTATCTCTCCCTTCTCCATAAAGGGTGGTGAGGTAATCGATACATCGAATGAGGGAACGTCGAGGGACTCGATGTGCTGTGCATCCCCGCAAATCATGTGTGATGGTTGATGGAGCTTCGAACGTGCATACGCTACACGCCGCTCGTCCCGCTCGACACCGTACGGGATCCGCCCCATTCGCTGAGCTACAAGCAAGGTCGTCCCATACCCGGCGAATGGATCGAACACGGTATCCCCCTCACGGGAAAACCGTTCCAGAAAATATTCAATGAGATCCTCAGAGGAACGATCGTCCTCATCAGGCGAAACGCCCGGAGGTCGCTCACTGTATGCACGTTTCAACATCAGATACGTCTTCATAGCGGTCTTTCGGATCAGGTTGCAACATCATGCGGCATGCTTCTCATATATCCGGTACCCGTGCGGTTATACGCACATCCGGGAATCAGTATTATGAGGGTATTTTCTATTTGTCAAATAGTTACTGTCCGGGTACACTCGATCGATCCTCTATCAAAGGAGATCTTCAGCCATGATAAAACGATTTGTCTGTATGATCGTACTCTGTTTGGCGGTGCAGGGACATGCGGAACCGACCGTGACCACGGTCGATCTTATCGCCGGGACCGGTGTCGGCGTAAATGCAGCAGGACCGCTACTCGTTCAGATGGACAACGAGCGGAACCGGCTCATCGTAGCAAATACACTCACCTCCTCACTGACCCTCATCGACGGAACGTCCCATGCTGTCCGAAATATCCCGATCGGCGGCCGGGCCCTGCAACATCTCAAGACGGAGGCTATGACGGTACGGCGGAAAACGGGGGACATCTACCTGATCGGTGACGGTGCCGTTCATATCATCTTCCCGGATAGAAATACGTCGAGAACGATAGCTACCGAATTCCAATTCGAGTCTATCGCCGTGGATGAGGAGACGGGAAATGCCTTTATCGCCGGGAGGGAGAGCAAACACCTCGGCTTTTACGATGCAAAACGTAAAAAGCTCCATATGCGGAAATGGCTCGACACACGGGAAGATCTCATCAACCTCAATGCAACTCCCCCGCCCCCGATCAGGAAGGTGGTAACGGATCGGAACCTGAACCGGGTCATCGCAGTTGACGGTACCGCGCCCGCGCTCCACCTATTCGATGCGAAAGACGGTACGACGGTCACTTCCCGTCCGTTGGACCTCGACGCCGGCGGGCGTTGGCACCTGGCCGGATACAATGACAAGACCCACCATCTCTACATAGTCGTGGAGACAGACCGCCGGAAGGTGATTCAGGCGGCCAGAATCGACATCGTGGGTGGGGATGATACTATCGTACCCCTGCCCGAATACACCGAAGGCGTAGGTATCATTTACAATCCCGCCCGCGAAGAGGTCTACATTCCCTACGACAACCACCCGTCGGTTCATGTCGTTACATTCGCTGCGGGCGGATCCGTCGACGAGATCAAGATCCCCGCCTACGGCAACGACGCCAGTGCGATCGATACCGAGCACGATCTGCTCTACATCGCAAGCTGGGCCTTCGGGGAGATCGACATCGTCGATTGTGCAAGCCGCACGCTCGTAAGGCGCATCCCGGGCCTGGGGATCATACCGCATATGTTCACGATGGCCTTCAATCCGAATGCCAATCGTCTCTACTTCCCCAAGGGAGCTACCGCCGTAAACGGAACCTTCGGTTCCGCAATAACCGTTTTCGATCCTGAAAGCGGACGGACCGATAAGATCCACACTGGATGGGCCCCGATCGAGCTGATCGAGTTACCCGATCGCAATTCGTTTCTCGTTTTCGGCTCGGAAGACCGTTTCGCCGAGGTGCATCCCGACGGACGATACGCGGTATACCGGCTTCCATTCGACTATCCCGTCAACGCGTGCCGCAGTCCCGGGGGGAATATCTATCTCTCGTACGGACCACATCAATCCTACTGGCCCACCGTCTATATTTGGGATGCGAAGAACGGTGTCCTTACAATCGACAAGGAAGACTTGAGCTTCTACGACCGACGCATTCCCCGGCAGGCTCATAAAATGGTACTGGACAGGAACGGAGTGCTCTATTTCACACAGAACAATTGGGGCGGCGAACAGCAATTCCTGGGTATCCTCGAGGACGAGGTGCGCGTCTTCGAGGCAGGCAAACGGATCGCCCTCCCCGACACGGTCGAGCGCGAGATAACGCAACGGATTCTGCGCTACGATCGCAAGAGGCACCGGCTGTACCTCGTGCGGGTCGGCGAGCGTGACGAGGATCCCAGCATACTGCAGGTAATCGACCCGGAGGAGCAGAGCGTGATCGGCAGGATACCGCTCGGCCGAACGGCGACAGATCTCTGCTGCAACGATTCGCAACTCTTCATTGCCAATTTCGATTCGAAGAGCATCTCAGTAATAGACAAGACCGATTTCACCCTCTCGGAGATCGAAATGGAGGGGAAACCGCTCAAGCTCTGCCGCTGCGGGAGCAGGATGTACGTGATAGATCATACCGGCAACAAGCTGCGGAATCTCTCCGCAATCGATGCAACCTACACGATCCCCCATGAAGGACTGCCGGACAACATCTTCAACTGGAACGGAACGCCGGTCATCACCTCTCACAGCAGTGAACGATGCTACATTATACGATTTGATCCGGCGACCGAACGCTTCACGCTCATCCACGAGCACCGATACCCATACGGTGACACCAGCTTCGATACGCGGAATATCTCCTTCTATGTGCGTGGACAGTTCGGGGATGCGATCTTCGAGATCACCAAGGGCAGGGTGGACACAGAGGGCAGGCTCTGGATAGTGGACTACCTCTCGGGAAAGCTCTTTATCGTTACCGGTTCGTGAGGATGGGTCCGCTCGTCGGCAGCGTATATGTGCTAAAGGTCTTACGGGACGACAAACTCCAGCTTGAATCCAAGCACTCCGTCGACATCATCGCTCAATACATCCTTCAGGTACAGCATGTAGAAAATCCCCGGCCGCAAGGGAATTCCGGTGTACTGGGCCCCGAAGGCCAGTGAATGATAGAAGCGATCGCCGAAGTCGACGAAATCCCCGCTCAGCCATACGAGCCCTGTCAGTTCGAAGAGGAAGGCGAATCCCGAAGTACTCACCCCACCCGTGAGGCCGTAACGGGCGAACATATCCGTATCCCTGTACTCTTGATCCTCTGTAGGAATTAATATATTCGCACCGGCCTCGATCCCGAAAATGGCACCTTCCAGAGTATTGAAGCGCACCGATTGATTCACGTACGCCGTTAGGGTGTGTGGGATATATTTCTGAAATTCATGGTAGTTCGAAAACATCCCGATTATATTGGCATCCCACTTGTTCTCCCCTGCCGTTGGTATAAAAAGGCCGACTGTAAAAGCGGAGGTTCGTATGTCCGAACTCCCTATGTGTGCCTGCAGTCCGAGAAAGATGTTTCCGATACCGCTCTCGCGGTCCCAGCCCTCGGCCGCAATGGTGGAAAACGGAAGTGATGCGAGTATTGCGGTTGACGGGGATAACGGAAGGGTGAAAGAGAGATCGAAGGCGCCCGACATTGCTGAAAGGTCGACGCCATCAACGGCTGGCCGCATGAACCGCACACCGATCCGTGGCCTGTCTCCTGCGATATCCCTCATGATGAACGACTGCGCCATCACGTGGGACGATCCCAGAAGTACGGTGATGAACAGTGGTACGACGAGACAACGTACGGACTTCATACAAACCTCCCTGCAGGTGTTATTGACCCCCAGTGTCGCCTTTCCGATGCAATATGGTCAAGAGATTCCCGCTGGTCGAATCGGTATCGAACAATTTCCAGATCTCCACAAATTGTGCCTGCTTGGTGCGTGCGATCTCGCTCTGGAGCTGGTAGATCTCCCCGAGCATGAATAGCAGTTTCGGCTCCACCACCTTACCATCCCATTCAGAGCGGATGTAGTCGATGAAGTTGCGGGTGAATACGGTGTCCTGGAGCTCGCCGAGACAGTCCTGGATCTTTACCGTTTCCCGGATGAATTCCTGTAGGGCCTTCCCGTAGGCGGGAGATACGAACTCGCAGGCATAGCGGAGCTTCTTTACCTGGATCCTCAGATTGTGGAAGTTCTTCAGTTTCGGTTTCTCGATGACCTTCCGCCCCTGCTTCAATACCGACCTATGTTTCTCGAGTATTATCTCCGGGGCGCCGTCCTGCAACATGCGTAGAGCAAGCGGTGCTGCCGGGCGCTTCGGAAGCGGTCTTTTGATATAGGCCGACATCCGTGTGCGGAATCTCTTCAACCTCTGTGATACGAGCGCATTCCGCAGGTTTTCGAGATGCACTGAGCGATGATCCGCGATCCAGTCTTCCAGTATCTTACGGTGCCTTGCGGAGGATGATTCTATCATCTTCTCGAACTTGTTGAAGTTCAGGAGAAATACGTCCAGATCCCGTACATGACCGAAGACCGTTCCGAGCCACTTCAACTCGTTTGCAAAGAAGCCGGCCGTACCCTTGGGCAGCGTACCCTTGAAGAGCCTGAGCGCCGAGCGCATTCGCCTGGTCGAGACGCGGGCCTGGTGAACGAATTCCGTATCCACATCCAGGTGAACTCCGGGCAGGTATTCTTCGAAGCGTTCCATATGGAACTGGAGTATCTTCTTAACGGCTAGATCGAACCGGTCGTCCAGCTTCACCCGCAATCTAGACGGTGGTCTCTTGGAGACGATGTGTACCTTCAGGCGCTCCATCGCCGTCTCGAGCTTGGATTGAGTCGAGGGAAGATACCCGAATTGCTGAACGATGAGCTCGGATAGATCCCCGAGCGATTGTGGGAGCCCCTTCTTGAGCTCGGCCTCCATTTCGTACAGCCTCGGCACCTTTCGTCCCTTGTTGAATCCCTTCGCCAGGAAACTCGACACATCGAATGCCAGCTCGATTCGATCCCCCGAGGGGCACACGAGCTCGTAGAGCTGCCGGTTGGTTTTTATCAGTATCTGCTCCACGAGGCTGCGCGGATAAATCTGGTCGTAGACGAATTTCTTGATTTTCTTCGCAGTGATATCGGTTGGGGTGGTTACCGGTCTGCGGGATACTATCTCCATCTCGTGCCTATCGGCCAAACCCCTCTCCATCGAACCGATGCTTTTCAGTGTATATATCTCCTTGCCGTCCGATCGGCGCAGGCGGAGCGCGTAATTGTTCCTGAACAGGGTCCACTCGAACGAGTCCATGTACAGATCCTCGTTGAGTACCTTTTTACCGAGCTTCAGGCGGTACCCCTTCGAATCAAGAAATCCGACTATCAATTGTTGTGCGTCCGGAACGGGGAGCTGCAGTTTCAGTTCGATTTCCCTCGCTCCTGGTTCACTCTTCATGGTGTTTCCCTCTTCTTATTCCCCTCGCTGAAATCCTTGAGCAAGCGATTCGGTAGCGATGAATTCTCGATGGCTGCAAGTACCTGCTCGACCGGGTACTCGAACCGAACGATTCGTGCGGATGGCTTGGATGCTTTTTCAATACGTACGAGCGCATATGCAGGCCGGGGATCACCGTCGACCGGATGCCCGGCCGATCCACAATTAACAACCAGAGTGTTTGAAATCCTTTTCACAAAAGGAATATGTATATGCCCGCATACGAGGATGTGCGGCGGTTTGCAATTCATCTTTTTCCTCAAGGCGGCAGGGGTGATACTCGGTAGAATCGTGTCGTTCTCCGAGATCGGACTTCCATGGACCATCATGAGGTCCACACGGCCGTAGACTTGCTCCCGAAACGCCTCGGGAAGCTTTCCGAGGTATCTGCGTCCCTTTGCCCCGATCTGGTCCCGGGTCCAGTCGAGTATCTTCCATTTGTAGGGTTTCATCTTTTTTCGTAATGACTGCATTGCATTCTTTCCCCGGAGTAGCTTGCGGTCGTAATTGCCTATGACAGTCGGTATCCTGCGACTCTTTACAAAGTCTACAACCTCTGCGGGAAAGGGTCCGTATCCCGTTAGATCGCCTGCACAGAAGATTTTCCGTGCTCCCTTCGCCTTCGCATCCTTTACAGCCGCTTCGAGGGCGGGGTAATTCCCATGGATATCTGATACAATCGCAATCAGCATACCTTGAATACGAGTTTCTTCCCTAGTTTCCGCTCCAGGAGCTGTGCCTTCCTCTCGGCACCCCACACTTCCGTATCACACCGCGTCTTGGTTTCCAGACATAATGTCACCTCGTCCCGTGAAATACGGCATGTGATATTCTGGACGCAATTGAAGTGACTCCGGTCGAGACCATCGGCGACACGCAGTATACCTGCGAGCCATTCTACGATGTTGCGCTTTTTCTGAGGGAGGGCGGCGAACGGTTTGTGCCGATCCGGATCGGGCTCCGCCTTTCGATGGAAACGCGCAACGAGTGCGCATACCGCCCGGTCCGGCTCCGGCAGCCCGGGTATAACCGATTCCATGATCATATCGTAACTGTGCTTGTGATGCTTGCTCGTCATCGTACGCGCCCAGCCGATATCATGGAGGAACGCCGCAATCCGGAGAAGATCCCGCTCATGCGTGCAGAATCGATGTAACTTTTGTAATCCGTCGAAAAGCACCACCGCGAGCTTCGCCACCTGACTCGCATGATCCGGATCCGGATCGTTTCGTTCTGTGATATCGATGACCTTATCGAGAACCGTTCGATGCATCCCCGTCACAATCCCCGTTCAGCGGCTTCCGGCAAACGCCCCCCGGTATCGGCACGCTCACAAAAGACTTACCGCTTTTTCTTCCGCCTTTTCTTTCCGATCCGCCGGACGAGCTCCTCGTATGGAGGAGATTTCACTCCACCCTTTCTGGCAATCGCGATCAACCGCTCCTGGCTCCGAACCGTCCCGGTATCCTTATCCCGCTCCACCCTCACATAACTTCCGTCGGACTGCATGATCCTGGCCTTGGTATTATCACTGAGGTAGGTCATCAGGATCTCGTCTATGAGCCTCGTTTTGATCGTCGTGTCCTCTATAGGGTAGAGTATCTCGGCGCGCCGCTTGAAATTCCTCGGCATCCAATCGGCACTTCCCGAGAAGATTTCCGGCTCGCCCCCGTTGTGAAAGTAGTAGATCCTGGTGTGTTCGAGGAACCGGTCGAGGATACTGATCACCTTTATATGTTCGCTGATACCCGGAAGTCCCGGACGAAGACAGCATATGCCCCGAACGATCAAATCGATACGCACGCCTGCCTGCGATGCCTTGTAGAGCATTCGAATCGTCTTCGCATCGACGAGCGCATTCATCTTTGCAATGATCCGACCTGGATTCTTCGGCTTGGATTTTGCAATCTCACGCTCGATCAATTGGTGTATCTTGAGCTGGGTGTTCACCGGGGATAGTGAAACCTTCTCGAACATGGAAACGACGGTCTCCGGCTTGAACATCTCGCTGCCCGTCCATGAGTTGAAACCGGTGATAACGTTGAAGAGCGCCGAAACGTCGTTGCCGAATACCGGATCGGCTGTGAACAACCCCAAATCGGTGTACAGTTTCGCAGTTTCCGAGTTGTAATTACCGGTCGAGAGATGAACGTAACGGCGGAGGATCCGTCCTTCGCGTCTTACAACCAGTGTCGCTTTACAGTGTGTCTTCCAGGTCACGAATCCATAGACCGGATTGACACCGACCTCCTCCATCTGCCGGGCGAAGTCGATGTTCGACTCCTCGTCGAAGCGCGCCTTGAGCTCGACAACAGCGGTCACCTGCTTTCCGCTCTCTGCCGCCCGCCGGAGTGCATGGATGACGGGCGAATCCTTATCGACGCGATAGAGTGTTTGCTTTATCGCAAGGACGTCGGGATCATCGGCGGCGGCATTGAGGAAATCAACCACGACTGCGAACGAATCGTACGGATGGTGCAGGAGGATATCCCCTTCACGGATCACGGTGAAGATATCCTTATCGGTATCGAAGCGCCTCGGGATGCGGGGATTGAATGGTGGATCCTTGTGTATCGGATCGACGGGCAGGCTGTAGAGGTCCATAAACGACCTGAGATTGAGCGGACCGGGGATATGGTAGACATGTGCCCGGTCCATATCCAGCTGCTCACATAGAATATCCAGTATGCTGTCGGGAGCACCTTTCATTATCTCGAGTCGTACAGCGATCTTGTTTGATCTATCCTTGAGCTCTGCCTCGACCGATTTCAAGAGATCGCTCACTTCATCCTCATGCAAGTCGTAATCCTGGTTCCTGGTAATCCTGAACGGCACTACACACTTGATCTTCATTCCTGGAAAGAGGCTACCGATGTTGGCCGTGATCAGATCCTCGAGAAGGATGAAATGATGACCCTTGAGCTTCTTGTTTACCGGAATCAGTCTCGGCAGCACCGTGGGTACTTCGACGAATGCATATGCCTTTGGTTTCTTGTTCTCGATGTATTCCTTGAAGACGACCATGAGGTTCAGCTTTAGATTAGCGAGGAATGGAAACGGGTGTCCTGCATCCACGGCAAGCGGTGTGAGAATCGGGAAAACCTGTTTCTTGAAATACGAATTGAGGCGCTGGATCTCCTTGGAATCGAGCGATGAAATGTCATGAATTTCGATTCCGGCCTTCTTGAGCTCCGTAAGCACGATTCGATTGAAACACCTGTACTGCTCATTGACGTACCTGCGCGACGTATCGAGAATCTCTCCGAGCTGCCGCATCGGTGTTCTCCCGCTTGAATCGGTGTCTTCGACATCGGCCTGAACGAGCCGGCAGAGTCCGCCCACGCGTACCATGAAGAATTCATCGAGATTGGAGCTGAAGATCGAAATGAACTTCACCCTGTCGAGTGCGGGGGTTGTGTTGTCTTCGGCCTCTTCGAGAACCCTGCGGTTGAATTCCAGCCAGGAAAGCTCGCGGTTTATATACAACGAGGGATCCTTCAGGTTGATCTCGCCTTTCTTCTTGGAGGACTCAGTATCACCCTTGGCATTCATTACTGTCACTCCCCAGGTATACCACCTGCCTTGATCGGTCAGGCATTCTCTATTCCTTATTGTCCTTCTTTTTCTTTTGCTGCATCAATGATTCGAACTCAGGCAGTTTCCGAGAAACCACATCGTTAAATGTCTCTATCACCTTGGTCCGTGAATACAACTTGTTGTTGGATTCGACGACCGTCCATGGTGCGTAGGTCGTCGAGGTTTTCTGAATCATATCCGCTACGGCCATCTCGTAATCTTCCCATTTCTCGCGGTTCCGCCAGTCCTCGTCGGTGATCTTCCACCGCTTGTACGACACACTTTCACGGCGTTTGAACCGCTTCAACTGCTCTTCCTTGTCGATGTGAAGCCAGAACTTGATTATGACAAATCCGGAGTTCGTGAGCATCTTCTCGAATTCATTTATCTCCTTGTATGCCCGCTGCCACTCCTCGGTCGTACAGAACTGCTCGACGCGTTCCACGAGGACCCTGCCGTACCAGCTTCTATCGAATATCGTCAGAAATCCCGCTTTCGGAACATTCAGCCAAAAACGCCAGAGATAGTGGTGGGCCTTCTCCTCACGTGTCGGAGCAGGTGTCGTTACCACCTCGAACCTGCGGGTATCAAGAGGGGCCAGTAGCCTTTTTATGGCACCGCCTTTTCCGGCCGCATCCCAACCCTCGAAGACAATAATCGTTCCCACCTTATTGAGGAACATACCGTGGTGTACCCGCCGGGCGATCTTCTGTAGGTGGTCAAGTTTCTCCCTATACACATCCACCGTCAGCTTCTTTGACAGGTCGAACCGCTTGAGGAACCGCTCACTCTTGAGCACGATTGTCTTGTAGTTGTTCGGATCGACGGGAAGACCGTAGGAAGGTTTGATCTTCTTTTTTTTCTCGTACCTGCCGAGGGCCTCTTCCATCGCGTGAGCGAGGGTTTCATAGATCTTGAGGCGTCCGAAATATTTGCATTCGGCCTCGACGATCGTCCACGGGGCTCTCGGGTTTGATGTCTTTTGCAGCATTTCCTCCACAGCGTCTGCGTATTTCTTGTACTTCTTGTTGTTGCTCCAGTTCTCCGGTTTGACTTTCCAGGATTCGAGTGGATCATTTTCCATCTTCCTGAGCCGGCTTTTCTGTTCCTTCTTGCTTATATGAAGCCAGAACTTGACCAGGACATAACCGTCTTCGATGAGTTGACGCTCGAAGGCGACTATATCGTCGAAGGCTTCCTTCCATTCTCGTTCCGGTATAACCTTCTCGACGCGTTCCACGAGCAACCGCCCGTACCACGATCTTATAAAGATACCTATGAATCCCCTGTGAGGCATTCTGATAGCGTACCGCCAGAGAAAGGGCCGCGCCTTCGCGTCCTCCTTCGGCGCACCGATAGCATACACCTTGAAACCTCTCGGATCGATGAGCCGCATCAAACGGTTCACGGCGCCGTCCTTGCCGCTTGCATCCCACCCTTCGAAGACGACGACGATCGGGATACCCGCTTGGCGACAGCGCTGCTGCAGCTCATTGAGGCGGTGGCCCAGTGGTTCGAGAAGCTCGTGGTATTCCGCCTTGGCAAGACTCAACGATAAATCGACCTGTTCGAGCATATATTCCCGTGCCTCCCCTGGAATAGTGTTCGGTGAGCATCTTTCGGGCCAGCCTGTGGGAAGGATAAGATTATATGATATAACCTCATGGGCAGCAAGCATTAAGTTGGCAATGCATCCGGCCTCCATGTGATTTTTTTATCCAATATCGCAGGAAAATACTGCATCATTCGAAGAGAGCCCGCGTGTGTTGGGATTCCGTTAGGTTCAATCCCTCCCGTGCCAGATTCCGTTAGATAAGAGCCCGAGTGTGCTGAGATTTCGTTGAGCTTATGGAGTGTTTCTATCGGGCCCGAAAGGTATTATACTATAGAATGGAATTTGAATCATGTATCGCTGGGTACGATAGGAAGCGAGACTGCTGACATGGCAAAGTTGAAGGGCAAATCGCTATGCAAGATCGCCAGTAAAAAGCAATTCAAGAACAACATTGATGACTACCGGAAATTGGTCAAACAGGCAAAGTATATCTGCCTGAAATGCGGTCGGGTTGCGAAAGCGAAGAAGAATCTGTGCGAACCCACTAAACTCTGAGGTTTAGATCACCAGTCTCTCCAGCCAGAAGGGGAATCCGAAGGAATGAGATGAATCGAATGCAGGGGGCTCTGCCGCCGAGAACACGTGCTCGGCCACCAGAAGGAGATTATCCTGAAGGACCTCCTCGCCTCCGTAGGCCTCGAATCCAATGGTCCACCACCTCCCGTCCCCGACCTCGATTGTCGTAAACTCGAGCTCGCATCCGCTTTCACACCACCGGCCGGCCTCAACGGCTCCGACCGAGCCGTCACCGGCGATCCGGTATCTTCTGAGCCATCGTCTCTTCCGCACCGCAATCCACAGCGGTCGTCCCGTTGCCGGTTCCAGGAACGGTTCCCCGGGATCGGCGAGTTCGTAACTCCACTTATACCATAGCTCGGGTTCGCCCCACACCGTTTCGTGAAAACGCCGCTCGCCGAACCGGTGCTGGCGTTGCTTCACCTCGATCCTCCCCTCGCGTAGCTTCAGGCCGAGTGAACCACCGCACCGTGTCCGGAGGTAGCAATCCGTACGGGTTTCCGGAGTGCCGGGAACGGGCTCTCCATGGAGAAACCACTCGAGGACTTCATCGGGTGCCGTTCCTTCCCGGAACCATCTCACCTCCAGTGATGGAACCATGTCAACCTTTCGTTCAACGCTTCTAATCCATCCGTTCAGCCACTGATGCTACTGAAGGATCCGCGGCAGATGCTCCTCGAGAAACCGAAAGAAAGCCTCCGCGATGATACGGTTCCCCCTCGGAGAGACATGGACGATGAAAAGATCGGGTATCTCGTCGATTGACTCGGCCTTGCCTGCGAGGGCATCAATCGAATTGAAGCAGAGACACACCTTCTGCGTGCAGTAGTCGGCGACCATCGTTACACTGGCGGGATAGGTATTCGTGCAGTACTTCTGAAAGACCTCGTCCTGCAAGGGCATGATCATGATGATGGGAACCGCCCCCCTGCTCCGTACGTCCCCGATAAACGAATCCATAACGGAATACATGAGGGAGACCGGTTCCTCTTCCTGCCAGAGATCCTCCCACGGCCGTGGATTCGTATCGTCGATCCGGCGGTCCTCCTTTCCGTACAGCGCCTCGAGCCACATCCGCTTGTTGAAGAGAATCCGCAGGTATGGAAACCGGTAGATCGGGTAATTGTCCTTGTTGTACCACCAGTCTGCGGCACCAAGCCCCTGGACGAACCGCACGTCCGTAAGCAGCCCGATATCCTCGATGGAACGTATAGGATTGGGGATGAGCTTCATTCGCCCCCCCATCTGCATGAAACGGGGTTTTGGCAGCTTGATACCCGTCTTGGGAAAATAGAACGGACGGTACACGTTCACGAGCCTGTTGATGTTCTCGGAGTTGACACCCAGGACGGCGACGGGAACTTCGAGTGACTCTGTGATCGAGATGTATTTGAGGTACGCCTGGTCAGGACCGAAGCCACCGGTACCGAAGTTGAAGACATCTGCCTGAACGAGGGAGGACAGGTATACCTGCCAGGTCTCGTCATCATTCACATCCGTCCCGTGCATGAAGGAGTCGCCGAAGGTCGCCATCAGCGGCCTGCCGTATGTGACGGGATGCGGCCTCTCGGTGTACTCCGTTTCGTAGTGATAGTCCCAACCGAGGCGGCTGTCGTAGTAGCGGCCGAGGCTGTCTATATCCTTTTCATCAACGACATACTGCTCGAGCTTGTAGAAGGAGAACCGCGCCCGAAACGAACGGAAAAAGATAACGGAGAAAAGTTCCAGAAAACAGATCCCCAGTACAATGCTCACTACGGTGAAGACGAACTTTTTCTGATTTCCACTCATTCCGTTCTCCGGCCAGGGTCACTGCATATTGTGCGAGACACCCCACCACAATTCAGCGAATTCCTCGAGATCGTCGAAGTCGCTGCTCCATGTCGTATACATCGTACCGATAATACCCGGAATATCTTCGGCAGCCCGGATCCACATCCTGTAATTCTCCCTGGTATCCCCATCGTAGTACGCAGCAAGTATCTGACGGTGTCCCCTTCCTGCAAAGAACTCGAGGCTCTCCCGCCTGCCGCTCCAATTCAGGATGGCGATATCAGAGGCCAGTCCCTCCCACGAACCTTCCACGGTATTGTTGACGAGGTAGTAACCATTCCGGGCGTTGTGATGGGGATCGTACATGTCCGACCAGATAAAGAGCGCTACACCCCCGGTCGACTCTTCGGCGACACTCCGGCACTGTGCGATGTTGAAGGCGAAGAGTTCACCCGATGTACGGTACCTCGTCATCTGCCGCGGCTCCCAACCGGCACATCGGATCTCGTTGTGCGACATGAGATAACCATCAGGATCGAGCGCCTCATCGAGCCGCCGCACCTGCTCGCCGCATAGAACGAAGACAGCCGGCTCGTCCATGCTACAGGCGACCTGCCCGGTGTGCACGATCACCGCATGGTAACACGAGAGAAGGACGCGCTCTCCTGGGACGATGCGGCTTTCCGGCGTCAGCCGAATAGGGGGTGGATCGTGTCTGGTATCGTATGAGCCGGGCCACCGGGTCTGTCCAAGACCACTATCGGCGATATACTCGAAATCATCTCCCTCCCGGTATATGGTGCCATCGATACCTGTGATACGCAGGGGCAACGAGTCGCGGCGAAGCAGGTTGAGAGTGGGAACGGCATCGATTCGCAGATCGTCCCACCACACCGTGCCATCTCTCCCCCCCCATACGCCCACGTAGATCAAGACACTGGAGTTATCGAGGCTGTTGAAGGTTACACGTTGCTCTATCCAATCGGTTGTGAGATCCTCCACCCGCCTCAGGTACCGCACCCCATCGCCTTCCCCGGTAACGAGGTCCTGCCACTGGAGGGTGCGATCCCCGGCACTTACCACGATCTGAACCTTGTCCGCCGTAAGATGCCGCGCCCGCATCCAGACACGGATACGGTACTGTTGCCAGGGACGCACGGCGATTTCCTGATAGAATCGACCGAGTCCCGACTCGGCGTCGCCCCCGGCCTCGATCCTGAGAGATGCACCGCCTTCCCTGACATGCTGGGTGTCGATGAACGAGGTCTGTCCCGGTCCATCCTGGAAGCTGTAGGCGATGAGCCTATTCCCACGGTGCTTCTCGAAGGAGCCGTTCTCGAGGATCGCTGTCTGCTCCGGCACGAGCAGACCGTTTCTCTCTCTGAGTGGGGCGTCCCGTACCGGCATGCCCGAGGCGAGATTGGGATCATGCCACAGGAGTGAACCCGAACGGCCGAATGGAAAGACAGACACGATGAATTCGAGATCGGACTCACGAGCCGCCCGGCGCACCGCTCGAGCATTCTTCAGCCAGCGGTGCGCCTCTTTGAGTTCCCACCATGTAAATGTCTTGAAATCGTCGAAGAGAATGCCGTTGTACCCGGCATGCCGTGCCCGCTGAAAGAGCGAGTCGAGCTTCGGCACATTTTCATCGATATACAGGTTTGTAGAAATGTAGACCCAGCGCTTCTCCCATTTATTACCGTCCCCCGTCCGCTTCCGGCACGCGGGACCGGGCGAACTGCAGACAGCACAGCAGAGCAACACTGTGATTCCCGAACGTAATCTCATGAAGCACATTATACACCACTTGACCTTCACTGTACCAAGCGGATACTGGCATTCCGTCCGGACTTCGAGAGTTACCGAGCAGGTGAGCTATTTTTTCGCTTTCTCAACCGGCACGAGGATCTCGACGGAGCCGCACAATTCCCCCGCCTCGTTCGGTTGTGGGGCACGAAGATATCGCTCCATCATCGGGCCGGCGGGGACGAAGCCATTCTTTTCGATCCATTGGTATATTTCCTCGTATGCTTTTCCCATTTCCTCTTCTGAGAACGCCCCCTTATACCCGCGTGAGGCCATTGTGGTGAATTTCCATTCCTTGATCTTCAACGGTTCCTTCACCTCATGCTTCTCGAGCAGGCGGAAACCGATCTCCCACAAGAGATCCTCCTCGGCAGTTGTCTGAGGATCGTTCCAATAGATGCCGAAGGGAATGTCATCGTATGCAACAGCCTGCTTCATCGTCTCACCGTAGAGGGTCATAAAGGCGGTCGTATGCTGCTCATAGCTTCCCTTCATCTCCAGTGCACAATACGTGAAGGGTTCGGTTTCCTTCAGCTTGATGATCTCCGTCTTCGTCTCTTTCTCCGCCACCGGCGTCTTTGCCTTCGCATCCTTCTGTTCTACCTCCTGCGTCCATACAGCTTGAGTACAGAGACCGATGACCGCCGACGCCACAACCATCACCAGAACTTTTCTCATATCATCTCTCTCCTTCCTCTGAGAACACCTTCTCATCGATACGATCCATCCCCACCGGGTCATCGAGGTTCCGAACCTGCCCTTCCGTCACCGGCGTACCCTCGAGCATCTCCCTACTTCTGCCATACTGCATACCCCTTTTCACGAAGCATCCTGGCCAATTCGATCTCCATCTCCCGTGCATCCTCGTAGGATAACGGATTGTATTCCTCATACAGGAGAGGACGTAACCTCAAACCGTACCGCTTTACGAACCTGTTCGACTTATAACCGGTCTTATGATTCTCGAAACGCTCCTCTGGTGTCAAGCCGGTCGAACCAACATAGAGGCAATCCATCGATGGACCGTGATCGGGATTGGCCGTTGCGAACTTGGGCTCCTGCAAGACATCCTTGTCCAGCTCGATTACATAGACATGATGGTGTTTACGATCAGACAACCGACCCTCGTTACCATAATACCAGCAATTACGTGTGATTATCACCTGTCGATGAGCTTTGCTATCAGCCATCCCATCACCACTCCGACGATTACACCGGCGATGGTCCATAGAAAGAGGTTATGGACGAGGACACCGATGGTCAGCCCGATGCCCGCACCAAATAAGAAGCCATATCCGATTCCTGCAGTCGTCCTACGCATGCCACATCTCCATCGTTCGAGATAATCGAGAGCATTCCCGGTGACCAGCGTTCGAGCACGGATGTGATATCACGAATCCGATTCGAGCCCGTAGGCACCCACGTCGGCAATTTGTCACCGGATCTAACAAACCACGACCGATGCACTCGGTGCCGGTCGTCGTACAACGCTACCATACGGTTAGCACGTTGGCAACTTCAGCCTTCGTAACAGGCTCGAAAAAAATCTTTAAATATTATAAAGAATCAGTATTATGGGTACGGTTATTGCCTAGCAAAACATATCACCTAAGGTCTTCTCACACGGGATCCGCTGCACCTTCGTTCTCGGCATCACGGCTCATTGCGCTGATAGCACATGGATACAAGGGGGAATATACAATGCCGATTCCGGAGTCCCGAACATCTTTCATCGATTTTATTGAAAAGACAGGACCAGCCTTCGTGATTCTGGATCGTACAGGAGCATTCCGGTACTTCAACGAACGATTCGCTCGGCTGTTTGGATATTCGAGAGATGAAATGAAGGCTCGAGCGATCGATACCATCGTCCAATCCGAAGACGTCGATTCAGTTATTTCGATACACGGGCGTTGCCTGAATGGAGAGGATCCGATGTCCCGTCATGAATTCAGGGGAATAAAGAAGGACGGTTCCATCGTAGATCTCGAGATCGACATATATGCACTCAAAGAGGATGGCCGGATTACGGGCACACAAGTCTTTCTCTGGGACATCACTGAGCGAATAAGAATCGAAGAGAATATCCGTAGCATAGAACACGAACAAGCAATGATCCTCGATACCCTTGCCGAGCATGTCATCTACTACCAAGGCGATGATATGCGGATCATTCGTGCGAACAAGGCGGCAGCAGACTCTTTAGGTTTATCGATCGGGGACCTGATTGGGAAACGTTGTTACGATCTCTGGCACCACCGAAGCGAACCATGTAACGATTGCCCCATTGTGGAGGTTTTCAAAACGCATAAGCCGGTTGAACGTGAGGTGATATCACCCGATGGGCGGAATTGGCTAATAAAAGGGTACCCGGTCTTCGGCGAGGAAAATGTTCTCCGGGGCGCGGTTGAGATCACTATGGATATCACCGAAAAGCGTAGGGCCGAAGAATCGCTGCGTGAGAGTGAGGAAAAATACAGGAATGTCGTCGAGCATGCAAGTGATGGAATCGTTATTGCTCAGGGCGACACTCTCATGTTCGCCAATAGTAAGGCCAGTGAGATTCTCGGATATCCAGCCGAAGAGCTGATCGGTATGATGTGGGAAAAGCTGGTCCCTGCGGACGTACGCGATATCTCTCTGAAGCGCTATGACCGGCTCATGGAGGGTGTCGAAGACGAACAGCGTTACGAGCTCACGGTTCCCGACAGTAAAGGAGAACAAAAGCTGCTCGATGTGTATGTAAATAAAACCTCACTGGAAGGGGATCCTGCAATAATCATCTTTTTCAGGGACATAACAAAGCAGCGGAGACTCGAGGAGGAGATCCAGAAAGCGGAGCAGCTGGAATCGATCGGTATTCTGGCGGGCGGGATCGCCCACGACTTCAACAATATCCTGACGGCGATCCTCGGTAACATCACGCTCGCCACCAAGCAGACGGGAGGCAACAAATCGCTCCGTGAAGCGCTCTGCGATGCCGAAAAGGCGACTCTGCGGGCACGCGATCTCACTCAGCAGCTCCTCACCTTCTCCAAGGGCGGAGAACCGATCAAGGCGATAGCATCGCTTGGCGAACTCATCCATGAATCCGCCAGTTTCGCACTCAGGGGTTCGAATGTGAGTTGCGAATACATGCTCCCGAATACCCTGTGGAACTCCAATATCGACAAAGCCCAGGTCAGTCAGGTGATTCACAACCTGGTGATCAACGCCGTCCAGGCGATGCCCGGTGGTGGAACAATCTTTGTTGCAGCAGAGAACATTACGATCGGTAATAAAAATATCATAAATCTCGAGCCGGGTAACTATATCAAGGTATCGGTACGGGACAAGGGGATCGGTATCGCACCCGAGTATATCGAACATGTATTCGATCCGTACTTCACAACAAAAAAGCGCGGGAGCGGCCTCGGCCTGGCGGTGTCATACTCGATCATTAAAAAACACCACGGTCATATCACTCTCGAATCGGAACTCAACAAAGGAACGACATTCTATATATATCTTCCGGCCACACATGAGGAGATTACTGTTACTCCGTTTGAACACCATGAGGAGTTCATCAAACATCAAGGCAGGATACTTCTCATGGACGATGAGGAGATAGTGCGCAAGGTTGCAAAACGAATCATCGAAGAAATCGGATTCACGGTCGTAACGGCCAGTGACGGCGCGGAAACGATAGAACTCTTTTCTGCAAGCAAGGAGAAAGGCAATCACTTCGATGCAATCATCATGGATCTGACCATTCCGGGAGGCATGGGAGGTCTCGAAACGATTCGTAAGCTCCGTGAGATCGATCGAGAGGTCCGGGTGATTGTTTCGAGTGGATATTCCAACGATCCCGTGCTCGCCAACTACGCGGAATACGGATTCAACGGCTACATTCCAAAACCGTACAAACTCGGCGAAATGAGAAGTGCGCTCTCGAAGGTTCTCTCCGATAAACACTGACCTTTTCCCATTAATTCCAGTGACTTAAACATTCAAATGTGGTATGTTTATCAATGGATGTCGACGCGGGCATATGCCAGCGATATGCACACCGGCACTCCGAGTTTTTAACGTGGGAACTTTCGGCTGCAGAGGGAAACGTATTGTCCCGCCGAGCATCGATCCTGATCATCCTCTGTGCAACAGCCTCCATGGCACTCACCGTCTCCTCGGCCCGGGCCGCTCCCGTACATACAACCTACCTCTGGCACATGCATCAACCGATCTACTGGCCTGAGCGGAGTACGTGGTATCCGGTACGTTACGAGACCGCCTACGAGACGATTACACTCGGTCATTCCGAGAGCGACGTATACGGTATCTTCAACAAGGATGACCGCGTGCACGACTACCAGGACTATCCGAAGACCGCAATCCAGTCGGTTCTCGATCTCGCCGACGCCGGAGCGCAAATCAGCTTCGCGTCCGCACTCATAGAGAACGTCAAGAGTCTCGCCGACAACGGGTGGAACGGGGGACGGTACGCAACCGACTGGTATCAGGATTACCGGACGGCCCGCTCGTGGATGACATCCGGCGGTCGCTCCCGGATGCCGCAGCTTCTCGTGGCCGCCCACCACCCGATCGCTCCGCTCATGGACGAGAATGCATTGCACCGCGAGATTCAGGTCGCCAAGGTGGCATACGGGATTGCCTGGGGGGATACCAGTTATTCGAAGGGGTACTTTCCCGCCGAGTTGTGTTTCTCCCAGCGGATGATACCGGTCCTCGCAGCAGCCGGCATCGAGTGGGTCGTCATAGCGGATATCCATATCTCCCGGGCCTGCATCGACTACCCGTACACCGCCCACGAGGACAACTGCGATCCCCCCAACATGGCCGACCAGCTGAATCCTGTTCAAGGGTACTACGAAAGCACCGCCATAAGCCGCGGAGTAACCGTGAAGATCCCTCCGCCCTTCGGTTACAGGCCGCACTATGCACGGTATGTCGATCCCGTCACGGGAGAGGCCGACTCGATAATTGTCGTTCCCGCCGCCAATGCCATGAGCTGGAACGAGGGATACAGCATGTACGGCACCGGAGAGATCGACGCCATCGCCCCGCATAACGATCCGAACCACCCGATGCTGATCCTCTTTGCACACGACGGCGACAATGCCTGGTCCGGGGGATATTCCTATTACAACGAGAACGTTACGAGTTTCTGCCACGAGGCTGCATCGAAGGGCTACGAACCGACCACCGTTGCCGAGTACCTGGCGGATCACCCGATCGATCCATCCGACATCGTCCATGTCGAAGACGGCGGATGGGTGAACGCTGATGGCGATTTCGGCTCACCCCAATTCATCAACTGGAACTGGCCCCTGGTGGATGCGGACGGCAACTTCGACATCCCCGGCGGTTGGGCCGAGGACGAACGGAACTGGGCGGTGATGACCGCGGCACAGAACCGGGTGGAGACGGCCGAGGCGATCTCCGGCGTGGAGCCGGACCCGGAACACATCTTCGATCCGATGACCGGCGCGAACAACGTCGAAAAGGCATGGCATCATCTGCTCTCGAGCTACGAGAGCGGGTACATGTACTACGGCACATCACTCGATATGGAAGTGAAGGCCACCCTGGCGGCAAACGCCGCTGTTCTCTATGCCGATGCCGTCATCAACGGCGGAGGAGGAGATACCACACCACCCACGGTCTGGCTCCCCCAGAGGCTTCCATGGAATCCCGGTGGTAGAGGCGGCGGGGCCCTGTGGGGCTATCCAGGTGGAGAGGGAACCGAGATGCCGAGTGATTTCTGGGTCTGGACCTTTGCCTACGATGTCTCGGGTGTGGCACGTGTGGAGCTCAAGTACCGGTTGGACATTGACGGAACGAATCCGTCAACAAACGATCAGAACGAAACGTATATAGGTGGTGCTGAGGTTGGAACCTGGCAGACACTTCCGATGACACACCGCCCCTTCCCGAAAGGGAATTTCTTCGGTGATCCGAGCATCAACTTCTTTGTACTCCCCGAATATATTGCCGACGAATACTACATCCAGGTAATCGGTCTGTCCGAGGTGCTGGTCGACTACTACGTTGAAGCGGAAGATTCTGTGGGAAATATCAAACGAAGCCCCATCCAACATGTCTGGATCGGTGAAGCCTCGGGACCACCGGCCCATCAGATCGACGGCGAGCTGGATACAACTGCAACACTCCTTGCCTCGAACGGCCCGTTCGATCTCTATGCCGATTGGGACGGAGAATACCTGTATCTGGCTGCACAGGGAGTGGGAAGCACGAGCGGTTGGGACCACTTCATCATCGTCGGTGTCGATCTCTCGACTCCGGTCTCGGCCCCCTGGGCGAAATCAGGTTCCGTCGCCGACCGCAGTCTCTTTCTCGGCAACGAGGACGGTAACAACTGGTGCGGCTGGTTCGATGAGTTCGAAGCCGTTCTCAGCGAAGGCGTCGATTGCGCCTCGGGCAGCTACCTGGAAGGTGTGATCAGACTCGAGGATTATCTCGGCACCCAGCTTCCCGGGGGCGTCTATCTCGCCGTTTCAGGCTACGACACGCCGAACGGCGGTTCCCTGCACGCGCAGGCCCCCGCCGGAGACGGTAACGGGAATATCGAGGATAGCGAGTATATCTTCTTCCCGCTTACCGTGACAGGACTCGAACCCGGATCCCCCGGATTCAATGGGACGCTCTCACTCTCCCCGGCCCGACCCAATCCGTTCGGCTCCGCAACACGGATCGATCTCTTCGTACCGAAAACGCAGTGGATATCCGTCGAGGTCTATAATGTCCGAGGACAGCGGGTATCGAAGCTCGTATCGAGAACAATGGCTGCGGGGCGTCATACACTCGAATGGAACGGGCGGAATGCACAGGGACATCGAGTCTCGGCGGGGATCTACTTCATCCGTCTCGACGCCCGGGATCTTACCCTCACCCGAAAGATAGTGTTCCTTCAGTAAACGGAAAAAAATCTGCCTGCCCCATTGAATTGAGGGAAAACCACGAGTCTCTCCTAACGGGTTTCTATGGAACCACCGCAAGCAGTCTTCGCTCTTTGACATTATAGAATGCTTCTAATAAGTTGTTTGATTCGCAATACGCACAAGGGGAACAAGATGGAAATATATTACGGGGAGCGGGCGGGATTGCTGCCGGTTTTCTTCCGACGGCCGGTACCGTCGCGACATGTGCCCCCGGTGATACACCGGACCGTTACACTATTCACCCGATCCGGGCCCGGCAGAGGCTGCAATATTCGGCACCCTTGGCATCGGTATCGGCAAGGCTGTTTGAGAAATGCATAACACAACGAAGATCGCTGCAGTGGGAGAGCCCCCACGTATGACCGAATTCGTGCATTATCTCCTTGAGGGTCCGTTCGTGGAAAAGCTTCTCGTCTTCGGGATATCCGTAAAAGGATTGGCGCAGCCGCGGCAATGCAACAAACGCCTCCCTTCCACCCATCACCGCCTGCCCGAAGATGAAATTGAGTCCCGACGTATAGCAGTCCTCATCCACGAGCCCTACCAACCGCCATGTACCGTCATTGGGTATCGCTTTGAGCGCTGCGAGAATCGATTCGCCCGTATACTGTTCCCGGCGATTATCGAATCCATCAACCGGAATGGCGACCTCTTCTCCTATGACGGCCCTGTGGGGCAAGGATTGACCGAGTGCTTCCACGAGCCAATGCAGGAGATCGATACAGACCGTTCCGACTGGAATTAGCTGCAATTCCTTCTTCATGAGAAATGGTTTCCGCTTCAGCCCGTGTATATATGTAGCATAGGGATCTATTTCAAACTCATTACAGCAGACGCAGGATCTTGGTTGTTCCGACACCCTTACCGTCGATCATAACTCGCAGAAAATAGATGCCCGCTGCCGCCGGCCTCCCGGATCTGGTGCGGCCGTTCCAGCTGAACAAATGCCTGCCGGCGGGAAGATGCCCGTTGAAGATCGTACGCACGGTGCGTCCCGCCACATCATAGACGACCGCCTGAACGTTGTACCGCTCTGAGCCGCCTGCAGAGGGGGAACCGAGTATCATGGGTACCCGCACCATCGACCGGCTCGGGTTCGGGTAGGCGCTGAGTACCCTGACAACAGCCCTGAAACCGTCTTCGGGAACATCGGTGGTCGAGGGTGGATCGGGCACGCCGTCATTGTCGGAATCCACAACGGCGACACAGAATGTATCGATGGCCGGTAACGTGGCTGCTACGTTGCTCGGTGTTGAGTCGCCGCCGAGCTCGCCGTCGGGCTCGGGATCCCAGCAAACGGAGGCAACGACACCGATCGATGTACCGACGGGAACCTGTCCCGGACCAAGACCGTAGAGCACATCCCAGGGAATCGCTAGCTCGCTCCCACCGTCATAACCGAAGATATGTTGCGGATCGAAGGCCATAAAGATCTGTGCACTCATGTTCTCGCTCGTGGTGTCACTCGTGAGATGCCACATCGACTGGGAATCGTACGGCCCCTGGTGCTGATAGGCGCCGTATTGATAATCGACCTTGAATCCCGCCGCCGAGAATGTGGCACCCCGCTCCCATGTATCGATCGCCGTAAGGTCGGTATAGCCCTCTGGGCCGTCGACGTCGGTATCGAGATAGAGAATCCATGAATTCCCCTGCACGTGGCCGCGAATACCCAGGTAGAGGTAGGTCGAATCCCAGTCCACAAAGAGGACATTGATCTCGTTCGTATCCCCCGGTGCCGTGCCGTTCCATGATGAATCCCAGTAGTCCTCGCAGCTCACCCGTGGATCGGACCATTCCGAATCGGAAAGCCATCCGTCGATCTGGTATTTGGTCACTGGTGCTATTTCAACAGGTACATCGTCGGCATTCGTAACGGCCTCGTTTCCATTACCCGCATCATCCTGCACCGTGTTGGCCGCCAGCATGAGCTCGATCGGCTCGGTCAGCGCCTCGATGGATGCGGCCGTGACTGCGCTCAGATCGAAGTTCAACCGCTTGTTGAATCCCGTGGTGGTGAGCGAATCGAGCACTGTTAAGCTCACGTCCGGGATACCGTCATCGTCGTCATCGAGCGAGATACCGGTCACTACGACCGTCGAGGCATCGATCTCTTCATCGAAGTACAGTACAAGATGATCGGTCGCAGGGTAGTACGTACCGCTCAGTGGGCTCGGTCCCATCACATCGACGAGGCTGTCCCTCAGGGCCTTGAGCTCGGGGATATGCCCATCGATATCCGTCGGACTCGTATAGCCGCCGTAGACCCAGACCTCGAAAGGACTGTCGCCGTAGAGTTCGTCCCCTTCGAGGAGTGTAGCGCTGAACTGGAAGTTGTGTGTTGCCCCCGCTGTGCCGACGATGATGGCGGCTGTTGCATCAGTATTCGTATTCTTCTGACCGAAGTAACCACCCCCATCGGGATCCCAGATGCGCTCGAGGGACTGTCCCGACCAGGTGAGGTCGAGGTTGTCGGGTGTAAAACCGCTCTTCACGTAGACACGCTCCCCCGAAGCCCTATACTGCACCTTGAGATAAGGATAGCCGAGGGTCAGGGAAACGGTCTTCGTCACGCTCGGATGGACGATCTCGGCACCGACCGTGTTACCGACAGGATCGGTCACATTGAAGCTGTAGAAGTCGTTCTCCCGATCGATCCCCCCCACACTCACATCGCTGAGCGCGGCGACATGGTTCGTCTCGTTGTAATCGCCGTCGGTATCGACCCAATACACGTTGTCGTTCGAGACGACGCTGTAGTTGTAGCCGGATCCCTTGCAGAAGAGCCACTGGAGCTTGCCGCCTATGCCATCGAAGACGGCAAGCAGGCGATCGTTGTAGAGAACGAGCTCGTCGACACCGTCATCGTCGAAATCCGATGTATAGGCGCCGGCGGGATCGACATAGAGGCCGCCTGCCCACCGGGCTGCCTCGGCATGGGCGTTCCCGCTTCGGATGTGATTGCTGTAATGGTGCTGCCAGCCGGAGATCTCGCCCCCGTCGTGCCAGCCGGTCTCATGCAGGTTGGTCATCAGCACGTACCAGGCCATTTCGCTTATGTTGTTGGCCGGCACACTAAGGATCTTGGTCAGGGTGAAGTCCCACTGGGTTCCGTAGTTCCACTTGGGGTCGTGGCCGTCGAGGTTCGAGTCCCCGGTGTATCCGGCCCAGTCGCCGTACCAGGAGTTGTTACCGCCGCCATAGCCGCCGTGCCCCCCCAGAAGACCGTAGGTGCCGTTCTGCAGTAACAAGGGCTGGGTTGTGAAACCGGGATCCTGGAGCACATCGGTCAGCTTCCATACGCCGACACTGCCACCGGCGTTCGCACACTGCTGGAGTACCCAGATATAGTTGTTCAGGGCATCGGGATTGCCCGCTCCCTGCGACACCTCTGCTGCGATCTCAGCATCGTTCCCGTAGATAATGATCTCATCCGAGGTTCCCGCCAGGATCGTGTTCCAGGCGTCACCCGCGTTCCAGTTCATCTGCCCGACGAAATCACCGTCCATCGGCAGAACCTTGATCGCGTTGTACGTGTAGATATGGTGATCGTCGAGCGGCCCGTTGTTGTACTCGCAGTGTATGTAGTCGTCGAGCAGCACCGCCCAGATGCCGTTATCGGTGAAGTCATCGCCTATGTAATCGATCACATTCGCCGAGGCGTCGGTGCCGTTCCCGTCGACATCAGGATTCTCACACCAGACGCGTTCGGGTACCCATGCCACACGCGGGGTGTAGCCGTAATGCGTTTGGATCATGTCGTTCTCCACAGAGACCGATTTGCCGTTTATCTCGTCACGGATAAACGGCATCATCTGCTGGCCCAATGCAGAAGAGATGATCTCGTACCGCCCGGCCGTGACGCCGGCGGCAAGCCAATCGTTGAATGCGGGGTCATGCCACTCTGCCGCTGAGATCAAGAGCCCCCCCTGGTGCCAGTTGAGCGGGAGGTTGTAGTAGTCGTGGGCGGCTAGAAGCTCGTCGGCGCCGTCATCGGGATTGTTTGGATCGCCGTCGTAGGCCGCCGCCTCACCCCGCTCGCCCCGGAAGACCGTTGTGTAGGTGAGCCCCTGGTTGAGATGGTGCATGAAGGCGACGTTGTGCGGGTTGGAAAGCATTTCGTTCGTGGCGGTGATCTCATCGAGCACCCGTTGTCCGTCTGTCGTAAAGATATAAAAACCAATAGGGGTGTTGTCGTGTTCCGATACCGACGCTGCCACGGAACCGTATGCCTCGACCGTTGCGCCCGCCGCAGCGCATACCGCTTCCTTGAAGCCTCCGGGTAGCGTAATACTCGCCTCCAGGCAGGTCCACCGGTGCGAGCCGCGTGCATGCAGCACGGAAGCCCTCCCGCCCGGATACCTCCGCAGGGATGCATCGTCGGATGCCGCGACGGGAGCGACCCGGATGCGGGCCCGGATCCCGCCTCCATCGCCGTAGAGCTCAATCGCCCGATCCCACGCATGCGGCGGGGTGCCCGGAACACCGCCGGGAAGCTCCGCCGCCCCCCCATCCATGTAATCGAAGAGTACGAATGCACGCACACCTTCACCGAGGAGCGGTGTATCCTCGGGTGTGCCCGGTGGCCGGTAAAGATTGATACGAACGGAAAGCCGGTCGACCCCCTGGTCGAAGTAGAATCCCATAAGATCGCCCAATCCATCTCTCCCACTGGCCCCGTCGTAGACCGGATCCAGTGCCTTCACACTCCCCCGATCCCACAGAGCGGGATCCCCTTCGAGTACCTCCCTTCCGGGCGATCTATCGACCGATGGATCCGGTCCGCCCGTCTGCGCACCGATTGATACGAGAAGTACGAA
The DNA here is from genome assembly GCA_020350885.1 of bacterium. GTDB lineage: Bacteria > Krumholzibacteriota > Krumholzibacteriia > Krumholzibacteriales > Krumholzibacteriaceae. The sequence goes on from CP070727.1 coordinate 3,767,323, forward strand.
AAAGCTAAGGACGATTACACTGAGGGTGGCCTTCCGCGGTAACGATTCCATGATTTCACTCCCTTGAATAAGCTATTAGCATACATTAGTTTAACCGATTTTCTTCATTTTGTCAATTCAATGCTTCGTGGAGGGCCGGCAGTGCTCATGGGGAACCGGTGCAGCACTCACCGGCCGTACCTTTCGAATGAGACTGTTTCGTATATAATAATTATACCTAGACGTCTCGGTCGCAAGGGCTAGGCGAGAAAGAACTTGTCCCCGAGGTGCTGATTGGATATCTTCCAGTATGAGACGCTTCCGATCCCGTTTCGGGGAACGGTATCGATTCCCGGAACGTGCGGATCGAAGCCGTCACGACGAGGAGAGAGTCACCCCACCTATATTCCCCTAAAATACCCTCGAACCGTGTGTGATAAACACGATAGGGGCTACGCAAGAAGGAGGGAGATGAGATGCTTCTGCGTAAGAATGTCGTTGTCATGCCGGTGTTTTGTGTGATGCTCCTCGCCGTCGCATCCTCGGGCATGTGGGCCCGCGATCCGCTCGACAAAGCGGCGGGAAAGGCGCATCAGAAACCTGAAAGGATCCGTGTCATTGACGGTAGCAACGTCCACGATGTCGGCGAGCTCCAGGTGCACGTGGCCAACTGGGGACTATTCGGCTCGTTCCCATCTTCGAATTTTCCGTGCTCGCACGCCCCTTCCGCACAGTGGCCGGCCGGCAGCGGTATCGAGCACCTCTTCGGCGCCGGCCTCTGGGTCGGTGCGATAAAGAACGGGGTTCCCCACGTATCCACGTCACTCTTCGAGTTCGAGTTCATGCCCACGGATGATACGCTCGATGTGATCTACCGGACGTTCGAGGGGGCGCCGAACGGCGCCCGCATACCCTCTCCGTTCGCCGATGATGACGGTGACGGGGCGAGGGACGAGGACTTCCTCGACGGCCACGACAACGACGGTGACGGTCTCATCGATGAGGACTTCGCCGCCGTCTCGACGCAGATGTTCAGCTGCTGGTTCACCGACGACCAGCCGAATGCAACGGGCATCTACCCCGAGCACGAACCCCTCAATCTCCTTGTCAGGCAGGAGAGCTACCAGTGGGATGATCCCCGCTTCGACGACTTTGTTGGAATTAAATTCACAATCACCAATACTGGCAACGTTCTGCTCGAGGATGTCCATCTGGGGTTCTTCGCGGACTGCGATGTCGGTCACCGAGATCGCCCGCAGTACTGGGAAGACGATGCCGAAGGGAGCTGGCGGGGAGCCCGCTGCACCGATATCGGACCCGCCCATCTGAATATCGGGTACTGTTACGATGCCGACGGGGACGAAGGCATGACAACGAGCTACTTCGGCGTTATGCTGCTCGGCCACACCATCGACCCGCTCGGTCTCCGGGCCCCGCGCCACGTCGAGCTCCATGCCTACCGGGTATTCAGCGGCACGCAACCCTACGAAAACGGTGGTGATCCCGTCAACGATTTCCAGCGATACGAAGTGCTCTCCACGTGGCGCATCGATGCAAACAGCCCCTCACCGAGGGACGTACGGTTCGTGATGAGCACGGGATCATTCCCGGAGCTCCCCCCCGGTGAGACGATCGTCATCCACATCGGACTCGTCGCCGGCGAGGGGCTCGAAGGCATGCTCGATAACGCCGCCTCGGCCCAGCGTCTCTTCGACGGCATCTGGTACGACTTCGACGGTGACCCGGCGACAGGCATCGCCGGCAGGGAATCCCCCGTCTACGGTCCTGCACAGAACGTGTACATCGACGAATGCCGGCTGGATATCATCCAGCCCATCGACGTCCCGGCAGGATCGGTCGTTTGGATCAACAACGACTGCCAGCGCGAGACGGAGCGTAAGCATATATGCTCATACGGCAGTGCCGACAGCCTCCTCTACCGGACCGGTGTCGCCGGCAGGGAAACACAGATCAACTGGTTTCTCGATGTCCCACCCCTTTCACTGCCCGTCCTGGACATCCGGCCGAGGCTGTGTCCGAATCCATTCCACCTGAAATGGATCTATGGCAACAGGGGAAGGAAACGGCCCTGGGGCGCCTTGATCCGCATTGCAATCCTCGGGATGGAGAACTTCGACGTCAGGGATATCGACATCTCCTCACTGCGTCTCGAAGGTGTCGAGCCGCTGCGCTGGGGACGGCGCTACCGGGACGTCTCGAGGCCGGTTACCGGAAAAACCGGGTGCGAGTGTACGGCCGAGGGCCGCGACGGCTACCGCGACCTCATACTGCGATTCAGGGCCCGGGAGATCGGTGAGGCCCTGAGGGAGACGGGACCTTTCGAGCCGGGCGATGAAAGGATGCTCACACTTACCGGCCTGCTCGAGGACGGGACGGCATTCACGGCCTCGGACTGTGTCGTATTCATTGGAAGATGCCCACGGCCCGGGAGACCGGAGCCTCCGGAAGACAAGGACGAGCAGATACGGATATCACCGAATCCATTCAATCCGGTTACACGGATCACGTTCTATCTGGCGGAGCCCCGGCACGTCAGGATCTCCATCTACGATGTATCTGGACGGCTGATCGAACAACTTGCAGACGGGTGGCGGGAAGCGGGTGAACATACAATCGAATGGAGAGCGGGAGGTATCGCAAGCGGAATCTACTTCCTGCACATGGACGGAGGCACTATCTCCCAGACGCGCAAGATGATCCTATTGAGATGATATGGATCCGGCTGGAGCGATTACAGAAACGCGCGCCCGGTCTTCATGCATAGAAATGCTAAACGACCGGGCGCTTTCTCTATCCTCATACCCGATTACAGATCTTCCACAAATATCACCAGGGCGGTGCCCGCTGTCACCTTCCCCATATGCCGGTGCTCTTTGCCCGCCGGTATGAAGAGACCGTCTCCCTTTCTGTACTGGTGGGTCACTGTTTCGAAAACGATCTCGAGCTCCCCCTCGAGGACATACCCGAAATGCCCCCTCTCGCACCAGTGCGGCTCCATTTCGTTCGAGTACTCGACGAGCCGAAGCCGTTTCCCCTCGTGCACGAAGGCCTTCTGACGCATCCCCGTTATCGGGCTTTCCCAGCCGATCGATCCGAAGTCAATCCTATAATCCATATGCACCCTTCCATGGCGGTCCGTATCTCAAGGTTTTCTGAACCGGCCGTCAACGATGCGAACGTTCCCCATCGCGGTACCGATGATCGGCCGACACACGTTCTACAACACGCCCCCGATGACGATCCCGTAGGCATCTTCGGAGTCGAATATAAACCAATGGGCCTGTGGATCGATCCGTGCATAATCGAGCTGCACCATGATCCGCCCGAAGTCCCATCCAAGACCGATTCCGAAGGTATTGAAGCGTTCTCCCGGGAAGACCTCCTCGCACGCTCCAAAGCGTAGCTGCAGCATCTCGAGGATCGAAGCCTCCATGCCGAAGGCCCAGCCATCCTCATTGTTCGAGCCGGTGCCGCTCACGAGATCGAAATCGACCGAGACACCGAGGATCGCCACACGGCGCCGCAGGGCATCGGTCAGCATCTCGTTCGACGGCGTGCCGAGATCGAGGCCGAAACCGACACGCTCCGCCCCCGGTTGCTCGGCGATGGAGCTGGCACCAAACTCGATACTTTCACCGAGATTCGAGACACTCGCACCCACGCGGGGACGCACGGTATAATCGCTCGACCGGAAGATATCGGCGGAGATAATAACACCGAGATCGAAGGCCCACAGCGAATAGTCCAAAACTGTGTTCGCATCGAGATACTTGGTCGTCACACCTACACCCATCTCCCATATCCCAGCCCTGAATCCACCTGCACATGCACCGGAGACATAATAATCGGTATCATCTATCCCCTCCGCCTGACCCTCCGGAAGGTATATGGTTCTCATCCAGTCCACTTCCGCGGACATCGTCGAATAGCCGATCGATCCCCCGACCATCCACCCTCCCTGATCTTCCCCCGACAGCCATCGGCGGCCTCCGGAAATGCGAGTATCGGTAAACGTCAGGTGAGAGCTCCAGTCGTTGATGCCGGTGCCGAGTGTTAACATCTGGCACCATGCGAAGCTCGCCGGATTGTAGTATCCCGTTGTAAATCCCATGATATCCGAAGCCCCTGCGCCACCCATCCCAATGTTGCGTACACCCCGAGGGAAGAATGCGGCCGTCAGCACTCTCGTTTCTACCCGCTCAAACGGTGTCTGAGCTTGTACGGCGTGAGAGAAAAAAGCCAGAACCGCAGCACCGATAATGATACCTCTTCCTACATCTCGCCTATGGGATACCATATTGTTTTTCCTCCCCGGTTAGATCAACCAAACAAAGCCCCGACATCTCCCCTATATAGTATAATAATATATATTATACACAATTTTGCATAAGATGCAGTATAAATATCAGTTAAGCTGCATTTGAATAAAAATTTTCCTTGACCTCAAAAACGGTTACTTCTATAATGCGATCCGCAACTTAGGGACGATACAATCAAGTAAATCTGGTGTGCCCTTTGATACCTAATCATGTCATGGGGGGAGGTGAATAGGTATGGTATTCGAATATGAAGACACCATGGCAGGCGATCTCGGAGGAGCAATTACCGCAACATTGTGCAGGATAGGTTTCACACCTGTTTGCGGAGGTTCATCACCTGAGACCATCTCCGGTTGCGTTACCTAATGGGTCGACCGTAAAGAATCATTAGATACACAAAGAGCACAGTGCTCGTTTTGTAACTACTCGTACCAACTCCTGATTTTGAGTGTAGCCAGGGGGCACGTCAGATACGGGGATGGTGGTAGAGGTCTGCCGTTCTTACCGGGATTCTCCTTGCTACTCAAAGTTCCTTCCATATAATTCTCTGAAACCGGATTGAAATATCACTCGAGGACAAGAATGCTCGACAAGACATTTCGCTTGAATCCCGTCTTCTCGATAACACCGATCGAAGAGCTGACGGAGGAGCAGCGGAGGAACTTCCGGCGTATCCTTTCGGGTAAGGGTATTTACAGTCTGCTCCATGCCCCCAGAGAAGCGAATTTCACGGTGAAGGCCTTGAACCGTCCCCTCTCCGACTTCCTCGAAGATCTACGGGAGCCAACCGTACTGACGGACCTTCTGGAGAAATTTGGAGAAGAATCCGATAAGGATGTGCAGCAGCTCATCACACGTTTTCTCCTGGATGGTGTCCTGGAGGTTCGTACACGCGGAGGTTTTGTAAGCGGCATAGAGGCCCTCAATTCGCTGCTGTCCCTCTCGGAACCGGTACCCGTCCCGGCGGATGCCGACGATTCGAACTACATCCGCAGGATCTCCAGCGCGGCGCTCGATATCGCCATGAAGAGCACCTACAAACATACCCGTGATATCGCCTGGATCCTGTATAATTTCAACCGCATGCCGATGAACCGGGCCCGCCGCCGGCAACTGCCGGATGAGGAAGCAGTGCTCGACTTTCTCGGCCTGGACGGGGATGGCTGCTGGACCGGGATGCCCGATACGATACGGCCGGTACCTCCGGAGACTGATGAAGACGGTAATTTTACGCCGTTCTTCCAGGTCTGGAGATCATGGACGATCAGCCCAAAGCGAGGGAAAAAAAACGAACTGGGGTATAAGGTGTATGTAAGTGCCCTACCCGATGAAACACCCGAGGTATTCAAGATAGTGAGGGAACATATCGCCGATGCCGGGGCCAGCTCGATGAAGATCGGAAGGGTGGGTTCCGCCATGCTACGCTGCGACAAACTCCTGGTGTATTTCAAGAGCATCGAGACGGCCATGGAGTTTGGTAGGGAAATCGCCAAATTGACCACCGCGTTTCATGGACAGGGCGTCCCGTTCACGTATCCCCTGGAACCGGAGAACCGCCTGATCAGTATCGGTGTCGATCCGCCCGGAAAGTTCAGCATCGTGAATAGTTGGCGCCGCTATGTGACCGATAAACTCGCCGTTGCCATTCAGGGTGCCCACAGGGAGAGAGCGCAGGATCCGCTGGGCTACATTCGCACAAATATGAGATTATTTGGCGTTGATATCGATGAATGGCGCCCCGCAAGCAGAGACTGGACCATGGAATTCGACCTCGATACCGAATAAGCTGATGTCAGAAAAGAAAAAGAAGCATAACCGGCGCATCTGGCGCTTATCCTCCGATGTCGTAATACGCCCGGTGACGGAGATGCCGGAGGAGGCAATCGAACAGATAACACAGAACAAAAGGAATCCGGAGAACTACTTCGGAATCGAACGGAAGAAATCACGAGCACAAGCCAAGATCGTCAACAAGGACGTCATAGATGTACTGAGGGCTTTCGGGGATGAGGGCAAGACCTACGATGAGGTGCTCGAATACTTTCTCGAACTCAAGGGACTCGAGCGGGATGAGCTGCACCCGGCAATGTCTAAGATGGTAAATACCTTCATTGGCAGCAATTTTCTGGTCGAGGGAAGGAGATACGACAAGGACACTTCCGAATCCGTCGAGCCCAGCTTCCAGGATGGTGACAGGTGGCTCTCATACAGGATACTCAAGAATGTCCACGTTATTATCGACACCGAGATCTACCAGGTGGAACATATTCCCTCCGGCGTAACGAGGGCCTTGAAGATCACTCAACCCACGTTTCCGCGAGAGAAGATGAAGAAGAAGATATTCAAGCGGCTCGAGCACGAATTCAAAACCATTCAAAAGATCAAACATCCTAATATCATCAAGGTCCACGATTACGGAATGCACGAAGGGCGTATGTACGGGATCCTCGACTGGGTGGATGGAAGATCGGTATACTCGCACGCCTACGATTCGGGCACTCCCCCGCATGATGGCCTGCTGCTCGAACTGTCGATCGAGTGTCTCGAGGCGCTCGGTGCCGTTCACAGGGCACGGTACCTCCATGGCGACGTTCACACGAGAAACTTCCTCATAAAGAACGGTCATGTCTGCCTTATCGATTTCGGTCTCTCACGCCCCATAAAGGTCAGAAAGGCGGAGGAGCGCAGGTACGTCGAGGGCGGGGTTATACGATTCATGCCGCCGGAGTATGTGCAGTACAAGCTCGAGGAAAAGAAGGGGTTATGGGGGAGTATCGCCGGTGAGATATACTCGGTGGGAGTAATGATCTTCTCGCTTTTCACCAGCACATACCCGTACAAGTGGTCGTTCTATCGCAAGGATTTTATGGAACATATTCTAAACGACCCGCCTCCGAGTTTCGAGGAGTGCGAACGCGACCCCTGGCCGGAACTCGAAGCCGTACTGCACAAGGCCCTGGAAAAGGATCCGAAAGACCGGTTTGCCAGCGTGGACGAATTCAGCCGGGCATTACAAAAACTCTCCGTCCCCTAACAGGCGAGAAGGGCCGGTATACCTCATACACACTGCGGATCCGGTACAGAAAGTGAACACGGTATGAACGCAACAGCCTGGCAGGAGAAAGCCCTGAAGGGTCTCAAGAAGCTGTCCGATTGCCGATTCGAGAGCTTCAATATGATACACGGCCCGCCGTACCGCTCGCTGAACAACGGAGCTACAGGCATCGCATATACATTCTGGAAGGCCGCCAATGTCCTGGATGATCCCGAATGGCTTCATCACGCACGCCTCTGGATAGACCATACCGTGGCCCTGCCCGAGGATGACCGCATCGTCGGCCTTCCGGAGGATGAAGGGGATTCGGCCGAAATAGAGATCGAGGACTCGCTCTATCATGGTAACAGAGGTCTTCAGTTTGTGAAGATGCTTGTGGCGTATGCACAGGCGGACGATTACAACGCCAACAAGTTTTTACGGCAATTCGAAAAGCCGACAGCCAGGAGATCGGAGGCTCAGGAGCTTCTCCAGGGCGTCCCGGGCCGGTTGGTGGGCTTTGCGATTCTCTACGAAGAGACGGGGTACGATTATATAAAGGAAAAGGGCGACGAGGTCACCGAGGAGCTGCTGGGGACGGCGGATCTATCCATGAAGGATACCCTCTGGGGCAACAACCGGTATCTGGGCATCGCCCACGGGCGCGCCGGCATACTCTATTCTCTTCTTTTCTGGTCGAGGGCTTCCGGATACGTTCTACCGGACCGTATACATGAAGAGGTTACAAAGCATGCTGCATTCGGGATAGAGCAGGAACACGGGCTCAGATGGCCCATACAGGAGCACAAGGAGGATAGGTTCATGGATAGCTGGTGTCACGGCACCCCCGGACAGCTCCATCTGTGCTCCCTCGCCTACGAGCTCTACAAGGAGCCGCTTTTCCTGAAAACTGCACGCGGCGCCGGGGAATCTATCATTCACATCAAGGGATATCCACTTGGGCACCTGTGCTGCGGGTCAGCCGGTGCAAGCTACGCACTCCTCTCCCTTAATCGGATAGATCCCGGCGGGCCATGGCTGGACCATGCCATCAGGTTCGCCGAGATGAGCGAGAAAGCCCAGTTGATAACGCGGTTCAGGCTCGGTCTGTATACCGGATTGGCCGGCGTTGTATGCCTGATGCTCGATATGACAAATGTGGCCGAAGCGCGGCAACCGGGATTTCAGGGCTGAGTGAAGGACCGCGATGGGGATTCGATGCAAAGTCCCGCACTACCTGGATAGACCATCCATTATCAATCGATAGAGCCGGACTTCCGGCTTTACTACTATCTCGGTCCTACCCGTCAAACCGTATTTGAGGAAGGTCCGGTCGCCGTTCTCCTCTTCCACCCAGGGTTCCTCTATCGCTATTTCGACCTCGAATGTGGATTGACCACGTGAGACCATCGGGACCGATGCAATCCTGCCCACCCTTCCCTCGAAGACCTTGTACTCCCTATGGGGATAACTATTCAAGAATATCTTCGCGTCCTGGCCCCGCTGTACATCCGTGATATCGGTTTCACCGATATCGGCAGAAAAGATCACCGTATCAAAGAATCCGATCTCCATAACCGGCTTCCCCTTGCCGACCATGGTACCTACCAGGTTCTCCGGTGCAGCGGTCAGTACGGTCCCTTCCCCTGGTGCCAGTACAACGGTCTCATCCAGCTTCTTCTTCGAAAGTGCGAAGGAGCTTTCCGCCAGCTCGAGGTTTCTGCGCTTTTCCTCTATCTGCCGTTCGAGCTGCTTCTTGAGAATCTGGTTTCTGGACTTGAGAATCTCGTAGTATGACTTGCTCGACTCGTAGCCGAGTTTCGCCCTCTCGTACTCCTCGGCGTTGACCAATTCCTTATCGAAGAGCTTTGTTACCCGCTCGAGGTTCTCCTCGTTGAACTTCATTCGTTGCTCTGCTTCGTTGAGATCGGCCAGTATCATGCCGAGCTCGTATGACTTGCTCGTCGTCAGATTCCTGTATTCATCTTCCGCTCTCCTGAGCTCGGAACGGGCATTTGCCAGTATATTCCCCGCGCGCTTAACCTCCAGCTCGATCTCTTCAGAATAAATGGTGAAAAGGGTGTCGTTTCTCGCAACCTTTTCTCCCTCAATGACAAAGACTTCTTCGACTATGCCGTTGATTCTCGGCGCGACACCGACCTGCCGTCCCGGCGAGACCATGCCAAAACCTTCGACGGTCTCATCCATCTTGCCGAAGTAGAGAACGGCGGCGGCACAAATGAGGATCGAGATCGCAATATAGAAGGCAAATGCGAATACTTTCGTTACCCGTTTCATGTCTATCAGTGTACCCTGTATCCGTGGGTAATCCGGACGATATCGCTACCGGTTCTGCGACTTCCTCGTCTTCGTTATCCTCGACTCACTTTCACGTGTCATTTGATCCCACAACATCCTGTATATCCCGCCCCGGTTCATGAGATCTTCATGGATACCTACCTCGGCGAACCGCCCCTCATACAGGACATAAATTGCATCCGCATCAATAATGGAAGTTAATCTGTGGGCCACGATGATTGTGGTTTTCTTCTCCATGAGTGGTTCCAGGGCCCTGTGAATAAATAATTCCGATTTCGTATCCAGTGAGGACATCGCCTCATCGAGAATCAGAATCTCCGGATCCTTCAGTATCGTTCTTGCTATCGAGATCCTCTGACACTGGCCGCCCGAGAGCCGCAGGCCCCTTTCCCCCACTACGGTGTCGTAACCGTCGGGAAGGCTCGTTATGAAGCCATGGATATCAGCCTTCCTGGCGGCCTCCAGGATCTCGTCCTTCGTGGCCCTCCTGTTACCATACATGATGTTCTCTCGTATCGTCGTATTGAACAGGATGGTTTCCTGTGATACCAGACCAATGTGCTGCCGCAGGGAATGCAGCTTGATCTCCCGCAGATCTGTGCCGTCAATTAGAACCCGACCCGATGTCGGATCGTGGAACCTGCTTATGAGATCGACGATCGTGCTCTTTCCAACGCCGCTCGGACCAACGACGGCGACCCTCTGCCCGGGATCGATATGCATGGAAACATCGATCAGAACAGGCTCGTCGGGGTTATAAGAGAAATGAACCTTTTCGAAATCGATTTCACCCCTCACCCTCTCGATTCTCCTGCTGCCGGGAATATCAACGATCATCGGCTGGACATCGAAGAACTCGAAGATCCTGTCGATCGCCGCACGTGCCGTCTGGATCGAAACATTGTACTGCGCAAGCCTGAAGATCGGCCTGAAGAGCCTGCCCACGTATGCATAGAAGGCGACGAAGCTGCCCAGGGACAGGGCACCCGCCATGACCTGGCGGGCCCCGTATACAAGTACGATTACAGGACCGAGTGTGGATAGGAAGACGGCGATCGATGCCGACACCGCTCCCAGTACACCCAGGGTTATTCTCAGATTTATGAGTTCCTTGCTCTTTCGTAACAGACGTATCGCTTCGAATCTCTCCTTGACGAAGGACTGGATGAGCTTGATGGACGAGAAGGTTTCCTGGAAAAAACTTACTATCTCTGCCGATTTATCGCGGGTCTCCCTGCTCTTCTTCTTTATCTTGCGCCCCAGGTAAAACTGGGTGATGAACAGGGCAGGGAAGATCACCATCGACAACAGAGCCAGCTTCCAGTTGAGGAACAGCATGATAACAATGATGATGGCAATTGATGCGATATCGGTCACGAGGGCTATCAGTGTTGTGGTGAGAACATCCTGCACTCTCGATACATCGTTGTTGACCCGCGTAATGATTTCACCTGTCTTGGTCTCGGTAAAAAATCCTATGTGAAGATGCTCCAGGTGCCTGAAAAGGTCGAATCTTATGTTGAAGAGGATCCTCTGACCTACATACTGTATCAGGTAGTTTATGACCACCCTCATTCCACATCTCAGAAGAAAGAGCGCTATCAGGGCGATGACGATTACATTTAAAAGAGGTATGTTCCTGTCGATTATCACGTCGTCGATCACTATCTTCATTGCAAGCGGATCGAGCAGGGATAGCCCGGCGACGATCATCATCAGGAAGGCAATGCCCAGCTCCAAACCGAGAAACGGTTTGATGTACCTGATGATTCTCTTCGACGATTTCTTCGGAGCATTTTCTCTATCTGATTTCATACAAACCACCGCTTTATCTATTATATTTCTTTAATGCTATATATGTCAAGAAATTGGGGCGGCATTCGTTCATCCGCCACGAATGTTCCAGACGCACCCCGCCACCTCAATACGTACCGATCGAAACGGATCTGTCTCGAGGGCCGCTACGCGGCGTTTCCGATTGGTAGTGATTTGCTCATATCCAGTCGCTGAACCGACGCAACGAGCCTGTACAGTGTTATCTGAAGAAGCAAGCTGGCGCAGAGGAGCATACCGTACCTGCTGTACGTGATCCAGTGATCGAACCGGTTGAAGACGAACACACTCGATAATGCACATGAAACGACCGTCGCAGCAGAGAGCAGAATAGACTGGAATCCGTGCGAGTGCCGGAACGAGTGTAGTTGCTTCAAGAGCACGGCCTGGCAGAACGGGAGGAAGACGAAGTAATGCGGCCACGACGTCTGCAGGATGAACGGCAGGGCAAGAAAGAGCGTCACAGCGGACAGCGCCTCCTTGTCCCGTACCGACGACTTCTGGATCAACCACAGCAACGCGAGATTCGCGCAGGCGACCGCATAACCGAGCAGTTTCAGCACAACGGCCGCTGTCCCCGTTGCTCCCGAGGACATGAATCTGAGAGCAACGTGGGCGAAATACTGTGAATTCGGATTCTGTGCGATCAACGAAGAATCCGGTATCGCCGCGAAGGATTCCCTGTGAAACGTGAGCCACTGATACGGTCCCATGACCAACGCCGGAGAGACAAAGAAGAGGATCAAAAGAGCAACGAGGAATGAAGACAACACTCGGAGATCACGCCGGAAGACGTAATACAGGATGAATATCCCGGGATAGTACTTGATCGATGTACCGAGGGCGAGCAGGAATCCTGCGAGGACGCGCCGGTCGCGCCTGTATGCATGAAATGAAGCGATGATGCAGAGGGTCACGAGTACACTCACCTGTCCCCACTTGAAGTTATGGAGCAGGGGGAGGGATGTAACGAATAGAAACACGTAGAGGGTGGTGCCGCGCCAGGAAAGACGCAGCAGGTCCTTGAGCGGGACGATGCAGAGAAGTACCCCAAGCACGATCTGTAGGGCTCCCCAGAACCAGGTCGCCGCCGGGAGGGGTGCCGAACCGAATGGGACGAGGAGAAGTGAGAAGAAGGCGGAGTAGAGGTATCCGCCGACCGGCCTGGCGGATGAGAGGACGATTCTCCCCATCGTGTGAAAGTGCCTGACGAAATCGCAGAATAGCGTGTCGCAATGATCGATTGCCGAGACGAATCCGGAGACACTTTTCCATTCTACCCGGTAATACACCGCTACGAGCGCGAGTGCCAGGGACACAGCAACCAGAGTCGCTTTACACTCCCAACGGGTACCGGCATTCGTAACCAACAACGATCGTCTCCACCGTTCGCCCGGATCGAGGCGATGACCATATCGCTTTCTGCACATGGTAGCACCCCGACAATTCTATTGACAATCGATAACCATAATCTACAATGGATCATACAATTAGAGTGGCATAATCCTGCCCTACGACCTTTGAGCAAGGAGGTTTTGATGCCGCAACCAATTGATTATGACGAAGATCGTATCAAACGATTGATACAGGAAAAGCAGGCAAACGAGATCGAGCTGGCCTGGGATCTTCTGGAGGTCTTCAACACCAACGAACCACTAGTCGGTCCGCTGAGACAGCTCGTCAGCTTTGCGGTGGATGAGCTGGAGGAGATGAAGAGGGAGAGTCATATCGGACATCAGATCGTCAAGGCGGCCTGGAACAAGGAGGTCGGGGGTCCCAAGAACAAGACATTGATAAATTACGGGAATCTCATAAAGATACGGAACAACGTACCGGCTCTCAAGGCCGAGGAGTGCAACGACATTATCCGCTACTACGGCGAAGTCGTCGAGATGGCGGCAGAGAAATACAGGGCACAAAAGAAAGCAGCAAAGTATGTACCCCCCACAGGCACGCTGAGGAAATACGACGTGCTGGATACAGAGAAGGGTACATTCCGCAGGGGAGGTGACCCCGTCTGGAAGGTCGGACGACAGCGCGATAAGAAGCCTCCGACTGCCCCGGTGGAACATCCGTACAGCGCTCCATATGATTTCATATACAGCCAGAAAGGCGGCATAGCGAATATCACACTCAGAGACACCAGCACGGTTCTCAGGATCGACAGGGTATTCGGGTTGGCGCTGGCCGGCGATATCTCCGGCACGACGACCGATGCACTGTTCTTTATCAACCGCTACGCAAACCTGTTCCGCGCCCAATTCAATCAGTATCCTCTTTTTGCAGGGGCGCTCGATGATCCCATCTACCAGTTACTTCCTCTTGCGACACTCGTGGCTGGCGGGCACCATTCGCTGGTCGAGTCGGCTCTGTCCCTCACGATCAACAGGCATCTCACCGGTGTGAACTACAAGATCGGTTTGTACACCTCGCTGCTTCCCGACAACACGAATCACCCAACGCGGGGTGAGATATGGAATAAGCTGCACCTGGCCGAAACGAATATGCGCAACCGCCTCATGCTCATCTACTACAAGAGGCCGACCCGGATCGGGGGATGTTTCCTCTTCGCCAAGAAGGGAATTGAGAAACACCAATTCGAGCAGCTGGCGACGGCGAATCTACACCTGTTGCATACCTTCATGCAGTGTCATTTGTGGCCCACGGAGGAGTATGTCCGGCGCCTCTTCGAGGCATAGGGAAACCGGGCCGTCTGCTACTTCGTTTCCTCGATTACATTGCTGGGATTGGTGATACTGATCATCCCGCCGATTCCACACACCAATTTACTCGTATCCGTAAGGACCGGCAGGTTGTTGATCTTCTGAACGATCGACCCGGGCATCCATGTACCGGCGGGCGCCATGGCGCACGGTGTGGGCGTACCCATGGCCGATGCGGTTAATATCTGACACGTGCCGAAGGGTGGCAGGTTCGACCCGGTCACGCAGTCCTGGATCGTTGCGACCAGCATGCCGCCTATCTTGACGATCTGCTGGCTCGTCACAGACAGCGTGGACGGGGCACTGCCCATGGGACAACTACACATCGCTCCCTGACAGACCGCCTTCGGCATTATGGATCCTTCTCTGCTATCGTAATTCTCCGTGTGCCGCCCGTCGCAGGCGACACCGTCACGAATCCTTCTTCCTGACCTTCCCCAGTGCCGTATTCAATCCGACGACCGGCAATTCCACACCGGTTGTACCTTTCTCTTCATCCTTACGGATCAATTGCATCGTATAATCACTCTCGCTGACACGGAAACGAAGGACGTAATCCAGATTCAACGGGACGGCACGCTCGAGTGAGCTCATGATGCAATCGACGACATCCGGGCGCTGCCTCAATACGGTCGCCTGTGCCATCTTCAGCTCGACATCGATGGTCAGGGTCCACACGGTCTCGGCCGGGCTCGAGCCCAGAGCGATTTCCTGGCCGATGGGTGCACTGCCAAGGGCAAAACCGGAACCGCTCGATTCAACGAGCGGCCTGCTCCCGATACGCCTGCATTCGAGACCTATCGTCACAGGCGCCCGCCCTACCTCCTCGGCCTCCTCCCTGCTCGTGGCGAGCAGTATCGAGAATCCGAGACAAACCACCGTCTGCACGAGTTTGCGCAGGCTGTCCTGATCGTTGCTGGATGAGAGAATGTAGGCGCGCACATGACGCCACACGCGGTATTCATAGTAGGTCCGCAGCAATGCAGTCACATCATTGTCCTCGACCGTCTCATCCCGTGGTGTCGAGGAGACGAAGCGGCTCTCCACCCTGCCCCGGATGTAACTATCCCGTTCGATGGACAGTGCTCCGGTAGACATCCCCTTACCTCACTTCCATGATGATACGGCTTCCGATCGGGGCACGGTCGTTCAGGTAACCTTGAATCATAGCAATGTCCCTTATGTCAAGCGGCTTGCCTCCCCTGTTCCTCACATAGACGACCGTGACCCGCTGCCGGGCGCCATCGATGACCCGGAGCTCCGTAACAGGATCGTGGATATCGACGTCCCGGTATCCGAGCCCGGTGATGAGTTCCTCGATCGTCGACAACAGCGTGTCCCGGTACAGGAGCTTTTGAGGTGGAATGGCATGGCCGAGTATCAAACGATTGTACCAGTCCGATTCGTCCGATCTCTCACAATCGCCGCCCCCGAAGCAGGGCATGATCGTGAAAGCCGACTGCATCAGTGTCGAGGCCTTGTGAAGCGGCTGGAAGATATCCGTCTCGTTGTATGTGTAGTTGTATCCCGACAACGCGTTCCCATGCGTCATCCACATGAAGAACTGTTTCTTCTTCTCGGTGTCCTTCTCTCCGGGAAGGCTGTAGTGATTCAGCACCGAACCCGATGGATCTATCTGAACGGAGAAGACCGGGCTGCCCGCATCCACCGGGCCGAGGAACTCCTTTTTCCCCGCCTTCCGGAAGGGGAATATTCCTGCCGCTCCGAGCGGTTTCATCCCCGAGCTACGCACAAAATCGGCAAATGTCTCGTTCGGTTCCCATGCCTTGAGATCGACGTTCATGATAGGCAGGACGTTTGCGAAGATCGATATCCCGGAAAGCAGGGGCTCCCCTACGCCAGCCTCGTGATAGAGCCTCCTGAGGGACTCCTCACGGAGACGAAAATGCAACTCAAGCGAATCCATATCGAGATCCACCGTCTGCCCGTCGAAGGATTCGACCTGGGGACCGAACTCCAGCCGGAACACGAAGGGTGAAAGAAGCTGATATGCATAGTTCAACGGGAAGCAGAGACTCTCCGCCGCTCGCTCGGGCACCCATGACGAGAGCGCCCACTTGGGCTCGAGATCGAGGGAACGATCCCGCAGGCGCAGCTCCACGGTGATTTCCCGGCCCGTCCTCTCCATGGCCCGGCTGATCGCAATAAGCTCTTCAGGCGTCCACTGTCGCTGCTCCCTCTTGTAATCCCAGGGAAGCACGGCAAAATGGATACTGACCTTTTCCCACCGGTCGTTCGGCTTGAGCTCTACCGTCTTTTCGAACTTGGATATCTCTTTACCTTGTTCCACGTCGATGAGCGGGATCGTTACATCCACAATGGGCGTGAAGAACGCTATCTCGTAGGGGGTTTCGGAAGCCGATTCCGCATCCGTTTTCAGAGAGATGAGATCGCCGGGGCGCCACCGCTCCGCCCCCTGCTTCATCCTCGTGATCCACGATTCGCTCGAAAGAATCGAGACCGCAGGCAGGGCCGTGAATCCCGGAATGAAGAGTCCCGTCGTATCCTGAAAGAAATCACCGATGATCTTGCTTTCGGTGAAGCTTTTGATCTCGGCGAGCAGTTGTTCGAGATGATCATCCTTTTTCGCTGGCATATGCTACACCTGCCGATCAGCCAACATCCAACTTCATGGTCTTGAGCTTTATACCCGTCGGTGCATCGAGTGTGATCGATCCCGTTGCCGAGAGCTCGATGTCACTGGAATCCATCTTGACCGTCGAGCCGGCTGCATCGATCTCGATGAGCTTTTGCTCCATCCGGATCTCGACGTCCTTGTTCTGCATCGTGATCTTGTCCTTGCTGATATGGATCGTCTGGCCGTCGACCGTCTGCAATACGAGATTCGCCTTGGGCTCGCCGACCTTATCCCCGGCCGTTACACAGCCCAGCACCAGCGGATCCATGTCGTTCTGCCCCCAGACGACCAGCACCGTGTCACCCTGCCGCGGCGGTATGAAGTGCATATGCTCCTTCCCCCAAGAGGGGGCTGCGATTCTCAGCCAGGGTGTCACCTTCTGGTTGCCGTCCCACGGGAACATCACACGGACACGGTTGAGATCGTCGTTCGTCTCTTCCACAACGGCCGTTGAGGTTATCAATGATCTCTGATGCTTGATCTCATCGGATAGGACACCTTCGGGATTCACCGCCTCGAAACGCCAGATCACCTCATTGGTGCTATAGTCACCGGCACACTGGACAGTGCGGATAATCCCGGTTTCTGCGCCCGCCCCGGCACCGGCGCCCTGCACCGTGACTTTGGCCCCGAGCTCGACGGGCGACAGCACGCGCCCCTCGATCATGAACCGGCCGGCCGCCTGCGATCGCAGAAAGCGGTTTGCGGAATGTTTCGTGTCGTCGTAGCTCGTATCCTCGTGGACGACATGGAGGAGCCTCTTTGCCTTTGCCTTCTTCCGAAGGTCGATGGAGGCATCCTGGATCGAGCCAAAACTCCCACCCTTGAGCTCGTACTCAGAGGTCTTTGGTTTGTTCTTCACGTACGGGATGGATGTGAGCTCGATCTGCTCAGCCCCCAGTCGCGTATGAATGAGAAACTCCTGGATGTCCTTATCGAGCTTGAGCGATTTGGACTGGGGCGTCGGCCCCACGCCGATATAGACCTTGTCCCGGGCACACCAGATCTGTCCCCCGAACTCCGACAGGAGCCTCTTGATGAACCGAAGTGCCGACTCCTGGTACTGAATGGCGAGCTTTACCTTGATGCCGTCGTAGCCGCCCAGGTATTCGACGCTCACCCCCGACGGGGTCACACTGGAGACGATATCCTTGATCGTCTGGTCGGCGAAGACGTTGGAGTCGATCGTTCCATCGAACTTCAACAGCTCGTCGCGCACCGTGAGCCGAAAATCCCCCGAAGAGGAGTCATACGTTATGGAATCCACGGTGCCGGCAAAACGCCAATCGCCGACCGAACAGGTCACCTCCTCGCCGAGGGCTCCCTGAACGGAGGCGTAGGCGTCAAGATGAGGTTCACTCGTGGTCTGGCGGGAGTGCAAGTTTAAATGAAGCCATCCGATTTCGCCGAGTGCCTGAAAAGCGTCGAAACCGGTTACGGTGTGCTTACTCAAAAATTTCGGTTTGCCCTCGAAGGTGAGCATACGAATACACCTCCACCTCTTGTGCCACCGGGCTCACATTGTGACGTTTCGGATGTCTATTCTGCGAACAACTTCTCTCGAGCGTCGTGTTTGAAGTTCTCCCCCGAGATCGTGACCTCGGTCGCAATGAAGTTGACATTAAAGTTGAAGTTGTCATCGTGCTCGGAAACGCTCGTGGCGATATCTGAAAACCAGGCCTTCGAGAAGGTAATGGTCTGAATTGCCTGGCCCTCCTTCTTGTCGTCATGCCCCTTGAACACCGATATCTGCCCCTTGCCCTTCGCCTTGGCATTGGCATGCTGGGTCCTCGCAAAGTTGAAGAAATCCTTTGCGGGTGACGCCTTCGGGGGTATCTCCAGGGCTACGTTGATCGATCCCGGGATGCAATCGGCGAGCTGGTGGGCACCTGCGCTCTGTAGCGAAACGCTGAAGGCGTTTACCTTGTAAGTCTTGTTGTTCCATTTGAATTCGATGACCACGATTCAACCTCCTTTATAAACGATTAACGGTTACAATCGCTCCTGCGGTACGGACCGATACGAGCAGCCCACTCGCTAGGCTTCCTCGGCCCCCTCTCCTTCCTCGCGGCTTTCCGCATCTATCTCGAAACTCTCGGCCGTGGCCGACCAGTTGACCTGGACCTTGATCTTGAACCGGCCCAATTCATCCTTCTCGCACGTCGGGACCTTCCACCCCAGGATCTGCTTCTTGTCCATCATGTCCTGGAGATAGCGTTCCACCTGCTTCTTGATCACCGTCGGATCTTCCTGGCCGCCCACGTACCGCTCGAGCTGCGTGACGAGGAAGAAGTAGATACGGTTCTTTGTCACACGCGCCTGGGACTGTATGAGCGGGACGGCCTGATTGCCCAGGGAATCCACATCGACGGCATCCTCGGGAAAGACGGTCGATCCGCCGTAGATGCGCACACCGGGCTCCTTGGCGTCCTGCTCCTTGGTCGTCGTGAAGGCGTAGTTGAACTGCTGCTCGACCGCTTTGCGCCACGTATCGAGCTTGTCGACCGTATTCACCGTACCCATATCGGACGGTTTGAGCTTCGGGTGAATGATCGGATTGAACCACATCCCCTTCTTCTCTCTCTGGAAATACCGGGTCATCTGGGCGGCGAAGGCGGTGTTGAGCCCGACCGTGAGCGGCTCCGTCTCGTGGTACTCCTTGTACGCATCCCGGACCACCAGATCGTTGGCCACGATCGAGGCGCGTGAGAGAAGCTCCTGCTCCTCGTCGTTCACGGAGGTGATGTCGAACTTCCACTCCTTGGTGATCTTACCGAAGGAGTCCTTGGTGTTGCCGAGAGACAGGCTGCCCATGATGTGCATGTGATACCTATCGGCGAGGCGCAGGTACGGAACGAGCGACATCGTCTCTCCCTCGATCTTCTCGAACGGTAGAAACATGAAGCTACGGTACTGGCCGCGCCCGATGTGGAAATTCGTCGACTTCAGCTCGTGATCCAGGGCCTTCTGGAACGCCGGCTTTATGAGGTAGTTCGGGCAGAGGAGCACCGTTGTCTGACCCTTGGGAAGGGCCGCCCCACCGGCATGAACCGAGTTCGACTTCCACATGACGAGCTGGTTGGCGAGTATCTCGCGGGGACGGAGCCTCTGGAGCATCTGCCCGACACCGAGGTTGATCGCGCTCGAGAGCGCCTTCTGCGACTCGCGGAGCTTCGTGAGCTCCACGTTCTGCTGCTTCTCGGGATCGAGTGAATCGGCGATGAGGTTCAGCACCTCCGCCATGATGAGCTTCTTGCGGTAGGTGAAGTTGGGACTCACCTTGAGGTCTTTGTTGGTCGCCCACTTCGCATTGAGAATATCGAGCTCGGTATTCTGCTTGGTCTTCGCGTTGAGGACCGCATCCGCCTGTGCCGCCACCTCGGCCTCGAGGGGCTCGACCTTCTGTAGCTGCTCGATCGGACGTCTTCCTGCTTCGTTCATCTCGGGAGTCATCACTCACCTCCCTGGAACAGCTCGTTCACATCGCCCTCCGTCAATCCGCCTTCCTGAATCGCATCCTCTGTGGTGACGGTGTAGCGCATGAACCGATCCTTTGTATTCTCAACGGCCTGCCGCAGACGGGCGTTGTCCTCGTCCGTCTTGCTGTCGATCTCGTTGAGGGCTTCGTCCTGGAGCTCGGCGGAGAGCTGCCGCGCCCGTTGTGCGACAATCTTCTTCTCCTCGTCACTCATCGAGCCCACGAAATCCAGCGCTGCGGGATCCTTCACGAAGTGCGTGACCGCATTGAGCTTGGCCTGCAGCTGGGCGAGCAGCGCAGACCGCCAGATGAGCTCCTTCGGATCGTCGATCCACTTGGAGTCGTCCACGGAAAAGCGGTCCGCAATGGCTTCGCTGAGCGCTATGAAGCCCTCACCGGTCGGATTGAGGAACACGTTGCCCGTGTAATCCGTGAGTTTTTCGAGAAGAGCCTTTATCGTGTCCTTACCGAGCTGCTTGGAGAAATCAAGCGAGCCCGTTACCGGACACCGGGCAAAGATGTCGTTTTCGTCCTTGACGCTGTCGAGGAGGACCATGTCGCTCATCCCCTCGTCGACGCCAACATTGATGTTCTGATCCAGCGCGCCCTCCTCGGCGGCCCTCTCGACCGGGTCGCCTTTTATGATCTGCGCGCCTTTCTTTCCAGCCATGTGAAACCTCCAGCATTAATGCCGGCTCACTTGACCTTCAGTGAGCCATCGTCTCCAACAAATAACGTATAGCTTCCTCCGGATGTAATAAGCCCGTTAATGAAACCATCACCAATCACTCGGGATACGGTGCTTTCGACAAGCCGCTGCACGGAACGGGCTCCCGTCGTCCGGCTGTCGATCTGTGATATGATCCACTCCATGGTAGCATCTTCGACCGTAATCGTGCATGTCATAATTTCGCTTGTCGATACCTGAGAGATCACGCGATCGATCTCCCGGCGGGCGATCTTCTTCAGCGTTTCGTTTCCGAGGCGGCCGAACGGAATGATCTCCAGCCGATCGACGAATTCCCGCCGGAACGTCGGACCCTGCTGGTGGGGATTGTGGGGATCGTGATACTGCAGCAGCAACTCACGGATTGCGGGGCCCTCGAGATCCTCGACATCGGCAAGGGCGTTCGACGTCATGATAAACACCGAGTTCTTGCAATCGACGATGCGACCGTGGTTATCCGTGAGATGACCATCGCTCAGCACCTGAAGCAGCACATCGAAAACACGGTTGGCACCCTTCTCGATCTCATCGAACAGGACCACACTGTACGGATTTTCCATCAGCCGGTTCGTCAACTCGCCGCCCTCGTCATAGCCGACGTATCCCGGCGGCGGCCCGACAAGGCGCTGGTAGCTCTCGGGCGTTTGAAACTCCGACATGTTGAAGCGCACGAGTGCCCTGGGATTGCCCATGAGATACTCGGCCACCGCCTTGGCCAGCTCTGTCTTTCCCGTGCCGGGCGGGCCGACACAAATGAACGACACCTTTGTCCTTGAGGGATCGCTCAGGCCCAGGCGGAGGCGCTGGATGGCGCTTGTCATCGCATTCGTCGCCCGCTTTTGATCATATACGCGGCTTTCCAGGTAATCCTTGAGACCCTTGAGCCGTGCATGCTCCATCTCAGAAAGGCGTGAGATAGGGATGCCGGACTCCCGCGAGATCACCTTGAGCACGGTCTCCGTTGTAACGCCGCCGTCGGTTTTCTTACCCGCTTCACTTTCATCGCGCACATTCTGAAAGGCGGAGTCGAGGATCGATATCGCTTTCGCCGGGAACCGCAGCGAGGGAAGATACCGCTCGCAGTTACTGACGATTGCACTTACTGCATCCTCTTCGATACCGTATCCGAAATGTTTCTCGAAACGCGGCAGGTGGGCGCGCAACATATCGAGCGTCTCCTCGCGTGTGGGTTCGTCCACCTTCACAACCTCAAACCGTCGCACGAATGCATCGTTCGGACGGATCTTTCCTTCGAAGTCCTTCGTCGTCGTCGCCGTGATCAATTTGAAGGCGCACCGGCTCAGGTAGGGATTGAACAGTCCGAGGAGATTGCTCGATCCGGTGCTGCCCGGGTCGGCGAGAATATGAACCTCGTCCAGAAAGAGAATGATATCCTTCCGTACGATCGCCGCATCGATGAGCTGCTGGAGCCGTTCCTCGAGCTGTCCCCTATAGCTCGCCCCGGCGATCAACGACGAGCAGGAGACCGAATATATCTGGCAGCCTTCGAGCCACTTCGGCGCCTCGTCCGTGCCGAGCCATGCAGCCAGCCCCTCGACGACGGCCGTCTTCCCGACACCCGGATCGCCGATGACCATCGGATTCGGTCGAACGAGACGCCCCAGGATGCCGGCGATGTGGCGTATCCGGTCCATGCGCGTCTTCGTCAGGTCGAATTCCTTGCTCTTGACGGATTCGGATAGGTTCTCGGCGTACCGGGCAAGCACATCCTCGAACGTCTTTGCCCCCTTTCCGGATGGAACGGCCTTCGGCGTCGGTGTCTTCGAATCGGTTGTGGCGGCAGCGATTGCCGGATTCACCTTCGCGAATTCCAGATATACCTCGTCGATCGAGAACGGGGCGGTCCGCAGTTCGCTGGAGACGAATCCGAGACCGGTGCTCAGCATCGACTCGACGATGTCGTATTCGTTCAAGAGGCGCTCGAATTCCCGTCCCTTTGCAACCAGATCACTCGCGGTGGCGGCCTCGAGGATCGGTTCGGTCGTGCCAGAGTATCGGGTCGTTGCCTTCTCGGCAATCGGGAGGCACCAGCTCACCGCCTCTTCGGGGTCGGCGCCGGTGCGCAGAAGGGCATTGTCTATGAGACCGCTCTCGAGTGCGACGAGAAGCATCTGCGGTCCGCGGAAGTATCGCTGCCCGAATGCGACAGCCCTCTCCCGGGCCTTCTCGACGAGGCCGAGACCGCTCTCGTCAAGCCAGTGGTTGACATCGGAAAATGTCGGCATGCGCTACTCCCGTTCGAGTTCGATTCAGAGCTCCGGCACCACAAATCTTGCGCTACGATGCTGCTTGTGACTGCTCTCGACGGATGAGCTCGTCTATTAGAATTTCACTTTTATAGCCATTGAACGGGGACCCGGCTCGAAGCGAACAGCCAGCGCTTCATCCGAGCGACCGTCATCCGACTTGCTGAGAAACGGCACGCCCTTGCCGCGGAAGTACCTGTAGATCAGAACGCTTGTCACGACGGCCGATACACCCGTTACGATCCACAGCACCGTTGACGTACCATCGTCGTCCGTTGACGCCGCCCAGGCTGCCGCGCCGCCGGTGACCGCCAGGCCGCCCAACGGCCATAGTATGCTCATTCTCCCGGAAAATACCAACGGTACCGCCGTTGTCAGGCCGTGTTTCTTGTCACTGATAATGAGAGTACCGGATTGGTTTCCCCCCTTGAGGGCCGAGACGACGATCTTGCTACCCTCGGATCTGGCCGTTCCGCTTCCCTTGGGTTTTACCTCTATGCTGAAATTCGGGGAAAGCGACGTGAGTTGGATGTTCTCACTATTGATATACGTGGCGGTGAATACCGCCTCCTGCTGCTTCGTGATGGTCGCCTTTTTCGGATTCGTCGTGATACCCTTCGGTTTGTAGAAGCGGTTGAGTTGATTCGATACTGCCGACTTATTACGCTCGCTCCAGGTGAATCCCTTGACCGCCCTCGCGGCCCCCTCGCTCCCTGCTCCTGCCATGATCTTCCACAGGAGCGGCTCGAGTTTGTAGTCGGTATCCTTGTGCAAGTTGTTCGCGAAATAGTGATCGACGACGGGGAGTATGTAGTCGTTCCAGACCGTGGAACTCTTCTTGTAATTACCGGTCTCGACCACCTTCACCAGACACGGGAAGGTGGGCTTGTATTGGGCCTTGACAAGATATCCCTCATGAATGAGCTTCGGTGTTTTAAGTTTATCGCAGGGATCGTCCTCCTGCTGTGTAACGGCACCTGAGGGTGAACTCACACAGACGAGCAACATCGTCATGGAGATACAGATCCACACGCGTGTCGGGCAAACAAACCTCATTGATTCCCCCCTGTATTATAACGAAGCGTGATGGTGGCATCGATAGTATCGGCCACGACAAAGATGAAGTCGCTCTTCTTCGTGACACCGCCCATACCGGGATCGGAGCTCAGGAACAGCTCGTCACTCAGCTTGAACTTGAACTCGTATTCTCCTGGTACCAGATCGAAATGCCAGCTCACTTCACCCGTCAACGAGTACTCGAAGCCATTGAATAGTAACGGAATCTGAAGATTCTCATAGCCACTTGCTCCAGCGTAGCCGACAACCGTTACCGAGGTCGTATCGACAACAGTCGCCGAATCCGGCATTGCCGGAGGCAGCGGCTCGGTCCACATGCTGTCGGACTCGCTGATCCCCCCTTGAACCGCCCTCTCGAGAACCATGGCATGCTTTCGAATCGGTTCTTCACGCGGGAAGATGTAGACGGTGTGCGATCCCTTCTCGAGACTTGCAGTTGGTTTTCCGTCTACCAATGGTACGAACTCCGCGGCACCATTGACCTTGACATTGCATTCGTAGGGTGCATCGAAGGTCACCCTGAAGCTCGGTACGTCGGTTCTCCACAAGAAGATCACGAGGAGAATGGCAACGATGCCCAGCGTGATCGCATAGCCCGTGAAGGGTCCTCTCGGTCCATAAAAGAAACATGGCGGCCAATCGAACCAGATCCGTGGCTTGACATCGACCTCGAGATCCGTCTCGAATCCCTGCTCGGCGAGGCTCAGATTCGGCTGGATCTTCTTTTTGGGGGCTCTCAGCTCAAACTGTTTTACGTTTTTAATTTCTTTACCGTAGAATTTGTGTTTTCCGCTTATCTCGCCAAGCTTTTCCTCGATCTGGCCGATGAGCTGCTCGCTCGGGCTTACGGCTACGGTCTCCTTGATACTCAGCGTCTTGCGCCTGCCGAAGTATATCTTCCGCTGATCATCCGGATCATCGGCCTTGATTCGCATGGACAGGTTTATCTGGGAGGCAAGGTACCGCACTACTATCTCATCGTGTTCATTGATACCGGGTGCGGCCTGCTGGACGGGAAGCTTCAGATTCAGGCGGACGCCCTTGTGCTCGACGATGACATTCTGTGCGGTGGCTTCCGGATGCAACAGCCCTTTTTCTATGGCCTTCGGGACGATACGGGCAAGGTTTTCCTCGATGGTGACGTTGTCCTCGAATGTCGTAAACGCCTTCCGATCGTTCCCGGCAGCATCCCTATATACGATCCTGTATGTTCCCATCCCAATATGCCTCTCGTTACAGCGTGCACCTAGATTATATCCAAGTCCTCGATGATTTGCTGAAGCTGTTCGATCGATCTACTGAGCAACGGTTCGGTATTGATGCAGAGATCTTCCCAGGTCAATCCCTTGAGATCCGGCCGTCTTGCGTAAAACTTCGGCAGATTGTCCTCACCGTATGCACGTGCGAAGTACCGCTCGTGCCAATCGGAAAGCGGATACATCAAATCGTAGAACAATGTCGCCGCGCTGATCTGCGGCAGATGGTGGATCAGCCCCAGCTTTGCGAGTAGAAACGTTCGCAATACGAGAATGTCCATGGCCTTGAAGAGTAGCTCGCTGTCCAGCTCCCCTATCAGGGCCTTGGTCTGTTCCGTCCGTTTCCGCGACACCTCCGATAAGAGTGTATTGAACAACCTCGACAGGTTATCGATATCGCCGCCGAATGCACGGGCATGCTCCAATCGCAAGACCGGCGGCACGTAATCCTCACGCAGCTTGATCTCGGGGCCGGCATTCTCGAGAAGCCCGAGCGCGACGAAGTCCACGAATGCATTGTGGATATTTGACTTGTATTGGGATACCTCGATGAGTTCCAGTCCTACTGCGGGATATGCGAGCTCGATCTCCTCTGAACCCGCCGCCACACCCTCTTGCTGCAGGAACCGCCCTACCTGGTAATCGACCTTGAGACCGCGCCTGGTCTCCGGCCGGCCGGCTACGACATACTCACCGGGCGGAAAGCTATCCTTTTTCTGCACGACCTTGAGATGCGGCATCGGCCACCCGAGGCGTTTCCCGCCGCTCTCGACACCGATGAATAGCTGTCCGTTGGGGGTCAGGGCCTTGATGGTCCGTGGTATCTTGAAGGTGATCCCGACGGTCTGCTCCTGATGGTTAACCTCCGTGATCTCGATGGGCTGCATGCGCGCCCCGACCGATGTATCCACATCTATGATACCAGGTTGCCTCATGTGGAGACGCTGCGTCTCGGCGAAGAGATGATTCGACCGCTGGTCGGCATGGGAGAAATGAATCTCGTTGACCAGGAGGCCGTCGTACCAGTTCACACCCAAGAGCTTCTCGATACTGTCACGAATCATAGTTTCCCTCTGCCGCTCTGACATACACTAATCCCTCGGCACGCCCAACGTGCCCAGGCTAGGAATTTTCGAGGATATCCTAGTTTTCAACATAAGTAATGTCAAGACATAAGTTGACGTGTCAACACTTTTTATACCGTTCTACCATGCGGACAATTCATACAATGATTCCACCGGTAAATCGATACAGGTTCGGGTGCATTATTCACGCCGGCGCCTCGGTTTCCCGGTTGGTTCCACGATACGGCTGAATACGCTCGATAACTTTCCGGGCGGATTCATCGACCGGCTCCTCCCCGTCTATGATCAGATCAGCATATTGTATAACCGGCTCGACGTACTTCCGGTACATCGGAACAACTGTTTGTTCCCACTGCTTGCGGACACCGGCAGGGGTACGCCCCCGCTCCCTCGTATCCCGTTCGATTCGCCGTGTAAGGCAGGTATCGAAGCTGCATTCCACGAATATCTTGAGATTCATCAATGCCCGGATATCCTCCCGGTAGAGCGCGTGCAGCCCCTCGACGATCACGATGGGGCTCCCTCCATGAGACCCGCTGAGACGGTTCCGTATTCTCAGGCTGCTCGGCACCCTCGTGTGGGTGGCGAAATCATAGACGGGTACGAGCACCTCGTCTCCTGCCAGGAGCGAGCGCAGGTGCTCTGCCAGCAGCTCGAAATCAACCGCCCCGGGAAGATCGAAATTCTGCCTGGCCCGCTCTTCTTCTTTCAGATGCGCGAGGTCGAAATAGTACGAATCGATCTGGACGATTACCGTTTCCCGCCCCTCGAGCCCGCCGGCAACCGCCCCGGCCAACCCCGTCTTCCCCGAACAGGACCCGCCAGCTATGCCGATTACAAATGGCTGCATACCGTCATATACCTCTTCCGAAAGACGAACACTGCAGGTTCGGACGCATACTGAAACATATCTTTGATAACCTCTCCGATGTGGGCATCATAGACGCTGTTACGTGGATTTAATAGAGATTTCTGTATGGGTTTATTCCATGATACAAGGAATCGCGTAGGATCAGAAGATGGTATTCCCACCATTACTGGTTCGGAGATTCAATCGCGTATCCCCTTGACCCGCGTTAGAAATTTCTGTTATATTCCACTATAGAAAAATCGGGGTGGGTACATGGAGTGGACATACTGGAGGACCAGCGGAGCAGCCTGGCCACTTAAAGTAAATATTAACAACACATTAAGAGACTACCGCTGAGGGTGAATAACGTGAAACGCCTCGAGGGTGATCCCACGAACGAGTAGCTGAAAAACATCTATCGACATGGCAGACGTCATCGGAATCAGGCGGGAAGATAAGAGTGTGTGGGAACGCCGCACACCCCTCATCCCCGAGCATGTGCGTGATCTCATGAATGAGGGGGTCGGCGTCGTCGTGCAGCCCTCCGAGATACGCATCTTCCGGGAGCCGGAGTACGAGACGGTGGGGGCGCGTATCGACGAGGATCTCTCAGATTGCAAGGTCATCTTCGGTATCAAGGAGATCCCCGAGAAGCTCTTTCGCAAGGGCGGCACGTATGTCTTCTTCTCGCACACGATCAAGGGCCAGGATTACAACATGCCGATGCTCAGGCGGATGATGGAGCTCGGCTGTAACCTCATCGACTACGAGCGGGTGGTAGATGGGGAGAACCAGCGCCTCATCTTCTTCGGCCGCCAGGCGGGGCAGGCCGGCATGATCGAGTCGATCACGGCTTACGGTCAACGGCTCGAGCTCGACGGCATCCCGAATCCCTTCACAGCCCTCAAGCGCCCCCTCGAGTACGAATCCCTCTCCGAGATCAAGGTCGCCCTCGACGTGCTCGGCCTCTGGATCCACTCCAGCGGGCTGCCCGAGGAGATAGTACCCATGACGGTCGGAATCACGGGCTACGGAAACGTATCGATCGGCGCCCAGGAGATGCTCGATATCCTTCCCGTCACGGAGATCGCCCCGCAGGAGCTCGCCACTCTCACAAAGGATACGCCGGACGCCAGTCACACGATCTTCAAGATCATCTTCAAGGAAAAGGACATGGTCCGGCCGAAAAAGGCCGGCACCGCCTTCGAGCTCCAGGACTACTACGACCACCCGGAGAAGTACGATGGCGTCTTCGAGGAATACCTCCCCTACCTCACGATGCTCGTAAACTGCATCTTCTGGACACCCGACTATCCGCGTCTCCTGACCAAACAGTACATAAAGGATCACTGGCCCGGTATGAAGCTTACGATCGTCGGTGACATAAGCTGCGATCCGGACGGATCGATCGAGGCGACCTACAAGCCCACAGAGCCGGGAGACCCGAACTACGTCTACGAACCGGCCACCGACCGGTACATCGACGGCGTCCAGGGCGACGGACCGGTCATCATGGCCGTCGACATACTCCCCTCGGAGATCCCGCGGGACAGCTCGATCTACTTCAGCGGTGTGCTCAGGGAATACATACCGGCCATCGCGAAGGCGGACTACATGGCCCCCTTCGAGGAGCTCGATCTGCCAGATCCGATCAAGCGGGCAGTGATCCTCTACCACGGACGGCTCACCCCTGAATACGAATACATTAAGGAGTTCCTGAAATAATCCGAATCCACAGAAGACGGAGGTAACGAAGTATGGCGCAGGTAGTAATATTCGGAGCAGGGATGGTCGCACGGCCCCTCGTGCGCTACCTCCTGGACCAGCCCGATACGACCGTCGTCGTTGCGACACGTACCGTGAGCAAGGCGGAGAAGATGATCGACGGGCACCCGCAGGGTGTCGCCAAGACACTGGACGTGAAGGATATGGCCGGTGTCGAGAAAGAGGTCAAGGCGGCCGATGTCGTCGTGAGCCTCCTTCCCTACGCCTATCACGTGGCCGTCGCCGAGCTCTGCCTCAAGCACAAGAAACAGATGGTAACGACCTCCTATGTGAGTGACGAGATGAGCGCACTCGACGATCGCGCCAAGGAGACGGGGATCATTATTCTTAACGAGTGCGGCCTCGATCCCGGCATCGATCATATGTCGGCGATGCGCATCATTCACGATGTCACAGACCGCGGCGGAAAGGTCACGAGCTTCCGCTCATCCACCGGAGCCCTTCCATCCCATGAAGCAAACAACAATCCCTTCGGCTACAAGTTCTCCTGGTCGCCCCGCGGCGTGCTCCTGGCTTCCCGAAATTCGGCCAAGTGGCTCGAGGACAGCAAGGAGGTGGACATCCCCGGAGAGGAGCTCTTTGAGAACTACTACATCCTGGATGTCCCCGGGACGGGGGCCTTCGAGAACTACCCGAACAGAAACTCCGTTCCCTACAAGGAGATCTATGGCCTGAAGGATGCCGCTACCGTCTACCGTGGTACACTGCGCATGACCGGATGGTGCGAGACGATGCGGAACATCGTCGCCACTGGCTGGCTCCAGGACGAGCCGGTGAAGGGCTTCAGCGGAAAGACCTTCGCCGATATGACGCGCCACCTTATCGGCGCCAAGGTCGGGGATGATATCATAGGTGCCACGGCCGAGTTCCTCGGTATCAAACCCTACGCCGCCATCATGAAGCGGATCGAGTGGCTGGGCCTCTTCTCCGACAAAGCACTGCCGTCCGACAAGGACAATCCGCTCGACTACATGAATGTCCTGACCCTGGAGAAGATGTCGATGGAACCCGGTGATAGGGACATGGTCGTCATGCACCACGAGTTCCTGGCCGAGTTCCCCGGCGGAGAGAAGGAGTCTTTGACATCGACACTCGTCGACTACGGCATCCCAGACGGCGACACGTCGGTGGCCCGTACGGTTGCACTCCCGGCGGCGATCGCCGTCAAGATGATCCTCAATGGGAAGATCAACCTCACCGGTGTCTATGTACCAGTGATTCCCGAGATATACAATCCGATCCTCGACGAGCTCGAGGAGCTCGGTATCAAGTTCGTCGAGAGGAAAGAGAGGGTGTGAGATGGGTAAGAGTCCGAAATACTACATCGACATGGAGAACATGTATACAGCCCACGGCTACCATCCGATCCCGGTGGTCATCAGTCGCGCAAAGGGCGTCTGGGTCTGGGACGTCAATGGCAAGAAGTACCTCGACTGTCTCTCGGCCTACAGCGCCGTGAACCAGGGGCACCGGCATCCCCGGATCATGAAGGCGATGAAGGACCAGGCGGCAAAGCTCACACTGACGAGCCGTGCCTTTCACAACGACCAGCTCGGTGCCTTCATGAAGAAGCTCTGCAGGCTCGCCAAGATGGAGATGGCGCTCCCGATGAACACGGGTGCAGAGGCCGTGGAGACGGCGATCAAGATCGCCCGAAAGTGGGGCTACGAGAAGAAGGGCGTGCCGAAAAACAAGGCCCGGATCATCGCCTGCCGCGAGAACTTCCACGGGCGCACGACAACGATCGTGGGTTTCTCGACCGATCCCGACGCCAACACCGGCTTCGGCCCCTTCGGTCCGGGATTTACGGTCATTCCCTACGACGATGTTGCAGCACTCAGTAAAACGATCACCAAGAACACGGTCGCCTTCCTCGTCGAGCCGATCCAGGGTGAGGCCGGCGTGAACGTTCCGAGCGACGGTTACCTCAAGGCCGTCCGCAAGATCTGCACCGAGCACAATGTGCTTCTCATCTTCGATGAGATCCAGACGGGCCTCTGCCGCACCGGCAAGATGTTCGCCTGGCAGCACGAAGGCGCAAAGCCCGACATGATCACGCTGGGCAAGGCCCTTGGCGGCGGCGCCTACCCCATCTCGGCGGTGGTCGGCTCCGAAGAGATCATGTCGGTCATAACGCCGGGCACGCACGGGAGCACCTTCGGGGGAAATCCCCTGGCCTGTACGGTCGGCACCGCAGCGCTCGATGTCCTCATCGACGATAAGCTCGACAAGCGAGCCGAAAAACTCGGCAGGTACTTCAGGAAGCGCCTCGGCGAGATAGCAAACGAGAAGGTACTCGAGATACGCGGCAAGGGATTGCTGAATGCGATCGAGCTCAAAAAGAAAGCCGGCACGGCACGGGAATACACCGAGAAGCTCATGAAGCTCGGCGTACTCGCGAAGGACACTCACGGACAGACGATCCGCTTCGCTCCACCGCTCGTGATCACGAAGAAGCAGATAGACTGGATCATGGCACGTGTGGAAAAGGTGCTGGCTACGTAACGGAATCCTTCGTTTGTTTTTCGTATAGGGACATTCGAACTGGTGCGGAGCCTGCAACCTGTCGTCCAGTTCGTTCCGCCAGCCGGTATCCGGCCCGTTCTACCGCCGCTGGTTCTTTTTTCGCCGCCGCTCGGAGGCGTACCTCAAGAACGCCCGCTCGCTTTCACTCAGGCTGTTCAATCCTTCCCGTTGAACTTTCTCGAGCAGCCTGTTGAGCCGTTCCTCCTCCCTCTTCCTGACCGAGGCCTCCATACGCTGCCTCCATTCCGAGACCTTACCGAACAGCCCACGCGATTCCCTTACCCTCCGGCGGCCTACCGGCCGCTGCGTCCGGTACAGGTAGAGGAAGAAAAGGATGGAGGATGCCATCACGACCACATAGAGAAGGGGGCTGGCGGTGACGATCCGCGGATATTTCATGGTCGTGATGATGAGACCGACGATGGCACCGCCCAGATGTGCATCGTGACCGATGTTTCCGAAACCGGTCCTGATTCCGTAGAACGAAATGAAAAGAAAGAGAATTGCGTATACATAGGCCGGAATGCCGACGGGAAAGAATAAGAGCCGCACCCCGCCGCCCGGGAGCAGAAATATCGTGGCGAATATGACCCCGCATACACCCCCCGAAGCACCGAGTGCCCGGTACCGCTCTTCCCTGTGCAGCCAGAGAGACAGCAGGTTGCCGCCGAGTACCGAGCCGAAAAAGATCAGCAGGAGAACCGGTGCCCCGAAGATCCGCTCGATGTGACTTCCGAAGGAATAGA
Organism: bacterium; assembly: GCA_020350885.1. Taxonomy (GTDB): domain Bacteria; phylum Krumholzibacteriota; class Krumholzibacteriia; order Krumholzibacteriales; family Krumholzibacteriaceae. The sequence continues at coordinate 3,800,007 of CP070727.1, forward strand.
GACTGAATGCGTTGAATATGTAATGCCGCCAGTCGGCGTGCAGGAAAGCGCTCGTTATGAGGCGATGGGGTTCCCTCCGGTAGATTATCGCCTGTGGATCGAACAGGTACCGATCGATGAAGCCGGGACGTTTGAATCCGAGGTACGAGCAGTACCCTGCTACGAGAATGATACCGATGGTCACGAAGGCTGCCGGCTCCCCGTACATATTTCACCACCCAAAGCGAAGTTGTTCGAGACCTAGCTCTACCTCACGATCATACACTTGCCCGTCTCGATCCGCCCACCCAGATGCAGCCTGAAGAAGTAGAGACCCGGGGGCAAACCGGATGCATTAACATGGACCGAATGTCTGCCCTGCTCCCGCCAGCCGAGTGGGAGTGTTCTGATACGCCGTCCTGAGACATCGTAGAGAACAAGCCCCGCCCTCCCGCTTCGGACCATCGAGAAATCGATCCGCGCCGTCGTGCTGAGGGGGTTGGGATAGAGCCGGTATTGTATGCGGCTCGTTTCGATTTCCGCAGCGTCCGTTGCGGGATCGAATACCACGATGCTGATGTTCGAAACGGCAGCGATAGAATCATCTCGAACCGCCCGTGCCGTGATCGTGAAGGAGCCGAGAGGCAGGCCGTTCCATGTAAAGGTGTAGGGAAGCGTTGCATCATCCCCGAGCTTGTTCCAGTTCGCAAAGAACTCGACCTTCTCGATCGCGCCCATAGCGGTAGAAGCGCTGGCCTCGAACGTGACGGTATCGAGCGGCTGAAATGTGGCATCATCCTCGGGATTTACGATAAAGACGACCGGCAGGTCACCAACACCCCCCGGGGGGAAGACGTCGAGATCCTGGAGATCGTCGATCGACGAGCCGGGGATCGCCACAAGACCGAGAAGGCCCAGGGCGAGGTTCGATGTGCCGCCGTTACGGATGGGCTGCGGCTCGGCACTATAGTCCGGTCTCCCGCCACCGGGATCGAGGCGGCTTGCAGGATTCAACCAGTAGAGATCGGCTCCGGCGGGGATACCGGGTCCCCATACGTAGCAGGGAATCGTGTAGTTTGCGGGAAGGGTCGGATCGCTGTGCCCCGTACCGTGCCCCCCGTGATCCGATATCAGGATGATAGCCGTCTTGTTGAGGAACACGGGATCATTCTCGACGAGATAGAATATCGATCCGAGGTAGCCGTCTATTGCTATCACCACATCGTAATACTCGGGGCTGTTCCAGCCGTACGAATGCCCGGTCGCATCGGGATCCCTGTAATGGACAAAGCTGTACGTATAGAGACCCGAGGCCATGTCCGCCAGGAACGTATCGGTGAGCGTGGATGTATTCGAATCGTAGACATACCGGTCGATCTTATCCCGTCCGTTGTCCGCTCCGACCGTATCGGGCGCCCCGTTCACCTCGTTCCAGCTCCGGTCGAAGAGTGCGAACTTGCTCTTGCTCGCATATATCGCCGTCCCGAAGCCGCGATCGTGGAGCACATCGAAGACACCGGCAACGTAGGATCCGTGCGCATCCTCGATCGTGTCCACTGTGTCGCTGTTGAAATCGACGTTATGACCTTCAGGGCCGTTTACGGGACGGCCCGTGAGCATGCAGGTATGATTCGGGAGCGTATTCGTGAAGTCGTAATCGGTGCGGGCATTATCCGTGTAGGCTCCCTCGATACGCAGGCGGTAGAAATGCGGTACATTCAACGGCCCGAGGGTCGTCACCGCATCGGGCCGAAGCCCATCTATGCTGATATGGATCACATACTGGATCGAATCACCGTTTTGAACTGCAATCCCATCCGTGGATCCTCTCCCGCACTCCTCGTTCCCCGATTGCACAGCCGAGGCAAATGAGCTCACGAGGATACATGCCAACAAGAGGGCCGTATATTTATAACTAATTGTCATTGGTTAAATTATAATTCTTTGCCGCCACCAAGTCAATGAGCCGGATCGGTGTGCAGCAGAGAAAGAACACCGGAAACACCATGAGTATACATACTAAGGAGACACTCTACACACTTTGATGCTATTCGTTGAACGCTTGTGGCAGACTGATCAGCGCCTTCCTCTCCGTCAACGGGAAGTAAAATCCCCGACCATGCGGTTAAACGTCGAGACGATTCATCTCCATTATCCGAGAGCGGATCCCAGATAGTACGGCCAGATGATAAGTGCGAGAACCGCCTTCCAAAATGACAGGTGCGTGAATGCCACGGTGAACAGCCATCCTATATACCAGATCGGACCGACCATGGTGGCATTCTGGGCAGGATTGCATTTGTTCTCGGACATCTCCTGTTCCTCCTATGTTGAAATGGTACACTGAATTCGATGATTTACACCGGTAGGCTTACTCCGGTAACGTTGCCGAGCACTCTATCCAAATTCGAGAAATCTGTCATGTAAATAAATACAGCATCGTCGCTTCATCTCCTGTACATCGGTTACCCGGCAATAGAGCCACACCGTCGGCAAGACCAAATGCAGAGAGAGTAGACGGGCTGCACAGCCTTTCCTACTCCCCCGTAGAGTTGTTTATCCTTGACTGTAACCTCAAATTATGATATAAATTATCGACTATTTGCGGCATAACAACGAGCATAGACAGCACATTAGTGATCCACCAATATGAAGATATCCCGCATTTCAGGGAGGTCAATCCGTGATACGCATAAGACGGATCAGTACAATCTGTGCATTCGTGATTCTTGTATCGGCTCTATCCTTCACCGGCGCCTCCGCACAGGATAGCATTGCTGTTGATGCATGGACGCCGGTTGGTTTTCAGCCGGCCGATTACTCTATTTTACCGACTAATTACCCAATAGTAAGGATCACGCTGCCTGATACGTTTACCTTGCCGACCGTCGATTCTGTATATGTAATTCTCGATGATTGGGATCCTGCTACACCTCCGATGATGGATATCACTTATCTTTTCGCCGATCTGCTTACGAATCGCATCGATACCGCACAAGTTTCAATGACAATCGGTAATAATATGATACAGGTCCTAATTCCGTCACAATGGGGATTAATGGTGCAATCCGCAACGATGCTGAACTACATAGATCCTTCCGAGCCCATCGTCCCTCACGTCAGTGATACCGTCACGGCACCCGATGGTGTTACATTCATAAAGGATCAACTGTTCATCCAATATGTTGACGGTGTCACCGATCTCGAGATATCCAATTTCCAGTCTTTGCAGCGACTTACACCCATTGGGTTACTCAGAGAAACAAACGGTGTCGTGGTTCACATTGAGAATCCTCAGAATGATTCCCTGATGGCCTGGTACCTAGCGGACACATTATCCGATCCAGTTGTCAACTATGTCGTCTTGAATAGTATGATTGATAAGAAAGTTGTTGCTCTAGAGACCTACAACTCAGCCGCATTCAGAGGAAGCTACAATGCTGGTTCGGCGGGTTTCGGAGAGGGTGATCTTGCCTGGGCCTGGCAGAACCACTTCATGGAGACCTATGCTTCACATAGGCTCATCGAGGTGGCCACACAAGGTTTGACCGATCCCGGAACACCAAGGCTGGCAATCATAGACGACGGTTTGGTTCAGCCCGGACTCGCCGGCAATCCCAATCCCACGACAACCACCGATCTCAATTCAGCCCGGTTCTTACGAAGCACCGGAGCCGTTGGCGGCACACTTGTTCTACCCGGAGTTCTCAGGCAGGTAGATATTTCGGCACTTGACCCGAACAGTGGCAGCGATGTCATAGATGGCATAGGTCCTGGAGCTCGATCAGGTAACGTCGGACCTATTCATGGACTCGTCGTGACTCAGTGCGCGGCCTCCGATGGCAGTACTACGCTCCAATCTATAGGGAAAGATGTAAATATCAGATATTTTCAAGAGGGAGATAGATTCAACGACGACGGCGATGGAGCGACAGACGAAGACCCATGGGGTGATGAAAATAATGACTTATATCCCGGTAGGTTCGGTGTTGATGATGACGCTGACGGCCTTACCGACTACGATGATCTTCATGTTCGTATTGCTGCACGAACACGTCTGGAGGACGACGATGATGAAGATAGGCGGATCGATGAAGATCCGGTAGACGGAGCCGATAATGACGGTGATGGAAGAACGGATGAAGATCCCCCTGGTGATGACAACGGAGACGGCTGGCCCGGAGGACGCGGAGTCGACGACGATGGAGACGGCACAACAGATTACAATGATATCGATTATCTTATTGTATATGCCCTTTTACGTTATATGAATGATGACGACGAGGATGCTTTGATCGATGAAGATCCTGTTGGTGCTATAATATCAACGGCACATCTCGCAGCGGCGATTACTGCCTGCGCCAACGAGGCAGACATCGACGTTATCAACCTCAGCAAGGGAAGCGCTGGCAGGAATAGAACCGAGGCTCAGAATATAGCCAGAAGAACTGCAGTAATGGGAGCTATTCAAGGAAGCCTCATCCGAGCAACGAATAGGGGTAAGATTATTGTCGTATCCGCGGGTAATGAATCGATCGATGTCGAGCTGAGCACACCCGCCTGTCTGGCGCCTCAAAATACAAGAGATCTTGCCGCTGGGGAGGTGGATGCGGATAATGACGGATTCCCCGATCCTGCAGAGGATACGAACGGTAACGGGGACCTGGATATCATGCCCGATCTCCTCATGGCGGTCTCCGCTACGGATATTATAAACGATAACTTCAAGGGTACTGATCCTGGGAACAATATAAGCGATATAAGCGGATGGGAAACTTTCTGTGACTTTTCGAACAGAGGCGACAGGATTTCGGTGTCTGCAGCAGGTGGTCAATCCAGATGGTACTATGATACACGAGGAGTGGCAGCCCACGCCGGTCGGGGCACAGCTGGAAACGCCCCGGTAGGTAATGAATTCATTGTCGCCGGTACATCATTTTCCGCTCCCACGGTAGCCGGTCTCGCCGCTGAGATGATCTACTTCGATCAGGTTCTTCGTAATGCAAACGCGGGACTGACCGGGAATGCCTTGCTCACGAGAAGGCTTCAGATCGTTGAGATGATCGAGGCGACTGCAGATGACCTTGGCACCAGTAACATTGGAAATGGAACAAACACCGAATCTCCAAACGACGAGGCAGGCAACGGCCTTGACGAAGCGTTCGGCCACGGACGGATCAATGCCTGGAAGGCAATGCTGGCGGTGGCGAATGACGGTATCTCGAAGCAGCCGGGCCGTACCAGCGCAGCGTTTCCGAGCCTCAGCATACTACCCGATGCAGATACGGAGTGGTACGGCTTCGAGATAATCACGAGTGTCAAGGGTGCAACGGTCTGGATCGACGGGATAAAACAGACGGATGCCGGTGCAACAATCCCGAATACCCCGGATGCGACGGCATATAAAGGCGTAATACAGGATCGTGTGGTTTACCGCGGCATCGATATCAACAGTGACGGTAATCCGGATGAGGATCCGACCAGCGGCATCGTCCCGATCGGAAACGACGGCGGCGAATATTACGCCACCTTCAGCATCGAACGGGGCGACATCGCTGGCAAGACGTTGAGCCTGAGAAGGCCGGGGGAAACCGAGGACGATCCACCATTCTACAACCTGCGTCTCGAGCTGGACAAGATGCGGGAAGGAAAGGTGCCCGGCGTGATCTTCGACGACTTCGTCTTCGAGATAACGCCGACTGATTTCGGGGATGCCCAAGACGTCGCTAAAAGATATCCAACGATCTTGAGCAGCGATGGAGCACACTCTCTCAACTCGAATCTGGAGTGGTTCGGCCGCGCAGGCAGCGCAGCTTTTACGGTCAACGACCTCTCGGTCAGCCCCGAACCGAACGCATTCGAGGAAGAATACCCAGATGCAACCATCGACCCCGACGGAACAATGAACCTGGGGAGAAAACGCACGGAGTACGATCTCGATCGATTCGATCATGGAGTGAGATTTTATCCATTACAGTACAAACCGGGCAGTAACGGCATCGTCGAGTTCGTCGTCTGCGTGGCCGACATGGCAAGCGGCCGGTATGTGGACGATCCCGACAAATCCCTCTACGTGAATGCCTGGATCGACTGGAACACGAATCGCGTGTGGGAAGAGGGTGCTGCATTGAAGGAGCACATCATCAACGGCCTCCGCATAGATCCATCCAACAATTTCGCATTCACTGAACCGCCCGGCATCGATGTCACGCTCCTCGGAACGGGTGCAAACTGGGCCAAGTACAAGGTGGAATTTCCCGTGGGGGACATCAACCTTCAAAAGATATTCGCACGCTTTCGTCTCGATTACGGAGAGAACGCCGGACAGAACGACCCGAGCCATGCGGGAGAGCCATCATTTCAATCCGATCCGAAGCTCGATCTCGTCAAGGGGCCGTCGAGGTTCGGTGAGATCGAGGATTATCTCATTGGCTCGGACTTCGGCGATGCCCCGGATCCGTTCATGGGAGCGGGAAAATATCCAACCAAGAAGGAGAACCAGGGAGCGCGCCACCTGCATATATACTGGGAGCGTCTCGGCGCCTGGTGGCCGGGGCTCCTCAGACCTCCTCAGGCAATCACCGGAAAGGCAACGAGGGAGATCGACGCCATAGACCTTGACACCGACGAAGACATACATCCGAATCTGAATCCGGAAGACACCGACGAGGGCGACTATGCGATACACCCTCCGACCTTCACATTCCGGCCGGGTGTCCCCCACCCATACAAGATAACCGTGACGAGCAGCATCAGCAGCAGAGGATTCGACAACTCGGGCTCGGCTGGTGTGATGACACTCGGTGACGACTGCGAGCTCGTCGCAATCGGCGCCCCCGCAAAGCCCACGCCCGGTATGAGCCAGGGCAGGGGCCGCTACAGCGCCGGCAATGCGCAGAAACGCCTCTATCTACACGGATGGGCCGACTGGGACGGTGACGGGGAATTCGAGACGGCGGAGGGTGAAAAATTCCTCCACGCCCCGGTGGACCCCGAGACCTTCGGCCCTGACGGGAAATACACACTGGGGGAATGGTTCGAGGACACCAACCACAACGGGGTCTGGGATAACGGGGAGAACTACGACGACATAGCCGGCATCGACGCAAAGGCGTTCGACTGCGAAATCACGATGCCCGACAGTGTTTTCTTCCCGGATTTCTACATCCGGTTCAGGCTCGATTACGGCGAGGACGGCACCACCGTGGATCTGGCGGATGCGCATATAGCAGAGGTCGGCCGCACGCTCAACGAGGAGAAGGGAGGAGCCCTCTACGGAGAGGTCGAGGATCACCGTGTCTTTCTCGGCTGGCACTGGGGACACAACTGCCCGTGGGAGGGGCTCCCCTTCCTGAGCTATCCCGGACTGTACTATCCGCCGTTCACACCGCCCTACGGCACCATCTGGATTGATGCCCCCTGGTGGTGGTGGAGCTGCGAATGGCCGCCCGAGGCGTGGCCCTGCTGGTTCGGTATCGCCTTACCCCAGGAATTCCTCGACAACGGCATCAATGTGGAGGGTGTCTATTTCAAGGAGTATGGCCCCGAGGGCGGCGGTACGCTTCAAGCCACCCTGTCGTACGATTCGTACGTAACGAACGATCTGCGAACGAATCATGATATGGGCGACGGAACCGTCTGGTTCGGCTACTCGATCGACGGCTACGTACTCCCCGACTCGATAATGTGGGTCTACTACGAACTGTCATACGACGATCAGGGCGACACCCAGCTCGAGGGCGCCATGCACTTCATGGCTGGTGATTCCGCCTTCGGATGGAGTAGCGACAGGTACGAGGATGTAACGGCCAGCATCGCCCTGGCGGTCACACTCGCCTCGTTCACGGCGAACGGCCTCGACGGACAGGCGATCGTCGAGTGGACGACGGCCTCCGAGATCGGTACCGCCGGTTTTAATATCCATCGCAGCACAGACGAGGACGGTGAATACGAAAGGATCAATAAGGAGCCGATTCCCGCAGAGGGTAACGAGCTCGAAGGGGCGTCGTATTCCTATACCGATCGTGCCGTCACGAACGGTGTCACATACTACTACCGGCTCGAGGACATCGACCTGAATGGAAGAAGCACTTTCCACGGTCCCGTCACTGCTACAACCGCCTCTGCAGAAGACGGTGATGAACCGAAGATCCCGGATGCTTTCAATCTGGCTCAGAATATACCGAACCCATTCAACGCCATCACGGAGATCAAGTACGGATTGCCGGTGGATTGCGATGTCACTCTGACGATCTTCAATGTCGCCGGCCAGAGAATCAGGATGCTGGTCAATGAGCATCAAGCGGCTGGTTATAAGACCGCCCGCTGGGACGGCAAAAACGATGAAGGCCTCGGGGTGTCGAGCGGTATCTATTTCTACCGGTTGGATGCCGGAAGTTTCGTAGAAGTCAAGAAGATGGTGTTGCTGAGGTGACAAAACGAAAGGTGGCGTAGAGGAAGCTTTACATAGTTCTCGCCTAGTCCAGGGTCGATACGAAGAATCGGAGATCACACATCCGTATGTGTACGTCGAGTTGATTGCTGCGCAAACGCATGAACGTTTCGCGTCAACAACGAAGGAGGGGAGCCGTGCGACATCTCGTTTTTGTTTTCACCCTAATTATCCTTCTCGTCCCCAGTGCTTCGGTTTCTTACGAGTGGGCTGTTCCTGGGGACTTCGGCACTATCAAGGAAGCCATCGATTCACCGCTGGTAACCGTGGGAGATACCATCCTTCTCACGGCTGCGTTGTACACCGGCACAGGTAACTACGATATTGATTATAAGGGCAAAATCAGTATTATCAGATCGACCGGTGGATTTCCTGAAGATTGTGTTATCGATTGCGAGGGAAACGGCCGTGGGTTCATCTTTTTCAGAGGCGAGGGTCCGGATGTCAAGCTGATTGGCGTTACCGTCAAGAACGGATACAAAACTAACGGTGGTGGCATCCACTTTTCAAATTCATCCTCACCCACGATCGAGGATTGCATCATCTCAGATAACACCACGGCCTCTGGTGGTTCGGGCGCAGGCGTATATTGTATTGACTCATCCCCTACCTTTACCAGCTGCACATTCCGGATGAATGGAGATAATAACTGCTCCTCAGGTGGTGGGGTGCATTGTCTGGGGAGCTCCTCGCCAACCTTCACGTGGTGTTTCGTTGAGCATAACGAGGCTTCAAGTGGTGGAGGCGGGGTACATTGTTCCAATTGTTCACCGGAATTTAATTATTGTTGGTTCAGGACCAATACAACCGGCGGTAGTGGCGGTGCGTTGTCAATCTACAATTCCACGGTTACCTTCGTTCGTTGTACGGTCGATGAGTATAATAGCGCTGGTACCGACGGTGGTGGCATGAAATGCTACAATTCAACTGTGGAGTTAGATACATGTTACATAGAAGACAACACAGCAGGTGGAAATGGTGGCGGAATACACTGTTCGGCTGCCAGCTCTATGACTTTTTCACCCTGCTATATAGCTAGAAACACTGCAGCATCTTCCGGCGGAGGCATCTACTGTCACAGTAGCTCGGCTATCCTCAACTTCACGGGAGAGACAGGATCCCTAATCGAAGCCAACACCGCCACCTCCGGGAACGGCGGCGGTATCGATTGTTTCGAATGCTCTCTCACCATAGATGACTACATTATAAGAGAAAACACTGCCGGTGGCAGTGGTGGTAGCATGAATTGCGATGCCATGTCATATCTCAGCATCACCGACTGTCAATTCTTTGATAACAACGCTACAGGCAACGGAGGTTGCATCAATATCATCGGAATTTCCCCAACGCTCGAAAATTGCAGTTTTTATCGCAACCATTCGGGTGGAAACGGGGGTGCGATAGCCTGCAACAACAATGCCTCTCCAATTTTCAACACATGCATATTTATCGACAACGATGTCACCTCATACGGAGGAGGTATGTACATCGCGTCCTCTTCGCCGCAGCTTACGGACTGTACATTCAAGAACAACTATACCACCATTGGACACGGCGGCGGCATGTTTTGCCTGTCTTCGTCCCCACAACTTACAGATTGCTCGTTTGAATCAAATGTTACCGATGGTAGCGGCGGTGGCATTTTTTGTTCGAATAACTCATCGCCAGCTATCGACACCTGCACATTCAAAAAAAATACCGCAGATGATGATGGTGGTGGATTGTACTGCTCCTCTTCGAGCCCACAGCTGACGGAATGCTGGTTTGATTCGAACAGCACAACGTTTAGTGATGGTGCGGGGATAGTCTTCAGCGGCGTTACTTCCACAACGGTTCAAAGCTGTGTATTCACCGGCAACACCGCGTATAGCGATGGAGGCGGGATTGTATGCAAAGACAATGCATCGCCCACCATAACATTGTGCACCTTCAGCGGGAATTCGGCATCGAATAATGACGGCGGCGGCATGTACTGTTATTTATCTTCACCAACAATCGAGGATTGTATTTTCCTTAGTAACACCGCACTTAATGGTGCCGGTGGTGGCGTCCATTTCTATATCTGCCCTGGACCTTTACTGAACCGCTGCACTTTGTATGGCAACCACGCAATGATTGCGGGCGGTGGAATAGCCTGTAACGGAACCTCCGAGCCGGTCATTTCAGGTTGTATCCTGGATCGCAACCGGGTGGATGATTTTGGAGCAGGCCTGTATATCGGGAACGACTCGCAGCCTCGGATTTCGCGTTGTACTTTCTATGGTAACACCTGTGAAGGTACACATATTGATAGAGCGGCTATAAGCATCGTGGGTACCACTCCCTCGATCACCATCGATTACACCATAGTATCATTCACCGTCAACGGCCAGGCCATCAACTGTCCCGGTGATCGAATTGTGCATATAAGCTGCTGCGATCTCTACAGCAACGAAAATGGTGACTGGGAGGATTGTGTTCAGGGCAAAAATGGAGTGGACGGCAACATTTCAGCAAATCCACGGTTCTGCTATGCTCCCTTTGGGAATTTCAATATTATCTACTTATCTCCCTGTGCACCATGCTGCCATCCTGCCGGCGAGGACTGCGGTTATATTGGGATCGGTATATCTGCTTGCCATAAGCCGACACGTGTCGAGCTGGCCTCCTTCACCGCCGAGGGCTCTGAGTCCGGTGTCCGGATCCACTGGACGACCGCCTCAGAGCTCGGTACCGCCGGGTTCAATATCCACCGCAGCCGGAGCACAGATGCCGGGACTCGCTGTATCACCGGTGATCTTATTTTAACACAGGGTGATGAGTTCAACGGCGCAACCTACTCCTTTACGGATGACGATGCTACGGCTGGCGTCACCTATTACTACTGGCTCGAGGATGTGGGCCTCGACGGGGAATCAGCCATGCATGGGCCGGTATCGGCCATTCCGGGCCGAGGCGCCGGGCGGCCGCCTGCATTCAACCTGGCCCAGAACAACCCCAATCCATTCGGTCTTACGACCGAGATCAAGTACGACCTGCCGGCGGACTGTGACGTCAGGCTCACGATCTACGATGCAGCAGGCCGCAGAGTGAGAACGCTCGTGGCCGGACGGCAGGCGGCAGGTGGCAAAACGGTGCAGTGGGATGGACGGAACGAGAAGGGTGCCAGGGTCTCGGGCGGTATCTATTTCTACCGGCTGGAGGTGGCCGGCCGGATTCAGATGAAGAAGATGGTGTTCCTTCGATAGGCGCCTTCGCGGCCTCTCCCCCGCCCCTGACAGCGATTCCCTATATCCGTTCCAATACAACCAGAAACTTAAATCTAATCAGCCGCATCGCCTGCGATAGGATATGACGTTCCATACATCGTTTGATCTGGACCTACGTACCATATCAAGTTGCAGGGAAAGGGAAGCTTTGTGGTTTCGGCTCTGTGATTTATTTCGACTGCGGCTTACAGGCGTAAATTTCCAGGGAACCAGCAATCTCTCTCAGTAACGGTATATGTTCAGCCGCGTGCCCTAGAATTTCAATAATACCAATTAAACGTTTTGGCACGAATGGATGGAGGAAATCGAACGGACGCACATCGATATCTTCAAATCCGGCCCCCTTCAATAATTTCACGAAGTTCCAACGAATAAACGCTGTTTCATCCTCTGATTTCTGTGCAATCTTTCCCAGGAAATGCACTTTCAATTCAATGAGCGCTTCCGGATTCAGCATATTCGGTTCGGAAAACCAGATTACCCCGCCGGGTTTCAATACCCGGTAGCATTCACTGACGGCTTTCTCGACAGGTATGTGATGTAGAATCGAGACACCAACTATCGCATCAAAGGTAGATGAATCGTATTTTAATGAGCAGGCATTTGCTTCTTCGACGTCGACATTACCGTATACCGAAAGAGCACCGGTGGCGGCTCGAACCGCTTTCGGTGAAATATCGCAACACACGAGATGAAGCGAGGGTAGTGCTTCCAGGAGGTGCTTCGAGAACGCCCCCGTTCCGCACCCGACCTCGAGCACGAAGGGATCGCTGAAACCCCTGAGTCTGTCCCTGGCGAGCTCCGCTCTTCTGTGCAAGCGTTCATGCCCGGCACTGGTCTTATGACCCCACCACACATCACCTGTACTTTCGACAAGCACATCGAAATGCTCACGCTCCCTGATATTCCGGTCCTTTATATGCTGCATACCGGTATCGAAACGGAACACCACACGACAGAAATCCGTCACCAATTGGCAATCAGCGCAGTGTCACCGTATGATTAGTGATCCCCTATTGACGCTATGCGTACGTGCCGCTCTATATTTTATGCAATATTATTATGAGTGAGCCACTAATACATTACCATAATATCAGTATAACTTCAAGTTTGATCAAACGCCGGATTCAAAAAATATCTTCCAATCACATCCGGCCACTAAAACTCCGTCCTTAATGATTCTCAGCTTGAACCCTATCAATCCTCGTGATGTGCCATCAAAAAATCCGAGAAAAAACGTGATAAGCCTGCCGTTTTGCACATCACCCTCTTCCTCGCTCCAGCTATACCCGGTCCATGTACCAATCGGCGCTTCCCTCGAAATCACCGTATCGCACTGATCGATTCTGCCAAAATACCCTTCGAGGACCATGCTTTCTTCATCCAAACGCAGGTTTATGAAATCTCTGATTATATTCGCGCTGTCAATTCTGTAGACCGAACCCTCTTTCACAATCACGAACTCGTCTTCAGCTACCTTTTTAAAGGAAGGAGATGACAGGCACTCAACCATTTCATAATATTCTCTCTCCGTAATGCCAAATTTTGGATTGTATGGCAATATTTCTCCATCTTTCAAATCAGAATGCTTTTCAACGTAACGCAGATACCATTCAGTATCTTGAGCGACTGTGGCTTTCCATTCATTCACCAAACTATCACACCGTTCCGATACTGTTGCCTTCATGATGTCTACGATTGCACCGCTTTCAGGCAGAAGATCACCTATAGACGGCAACTCCGATGCCTCGAGGCATATGCCCAGCAATAATATCGATATAATGAACCGAGTCATATTGAGATTTTGTCTAACGCAACCACATCTATTTGTGCAGCAGCTTGATGGCGCCCCAGTTCTTCTCACTTACAGGCACTTGGAACGGTAACACATTGATTTCCGATACCAGAATCGGATTCGGTTGGATAAGACAGTCTCCAGTTACCCAGTACTCGATGACATAGGAGCCAGGCTCCACGGGAGGCACAACCACTGTATGCGTATAGATAGTGGCCATTGTGAACGGCCCGCATTCACGATCCGCCACTACCATGATCAATCCTTCAGACACGGCGACGGTCGTATCGAGAATACTCACCGGCATACGGCAGCACCCCGCAGTGATCGTCACCTCGAGCGTGTCGAGCTCGGTGGGATTCTCCGGGCTGACGACAATTCCTGTCTCTGAGAATCCCTTAGACGACAAAGATCCTCCTCCGAGAACGATAACCAGGGCGATACACCACAATGCAATTTGCACTCTTCGCATTGCTGGCCTCCTTGAATTACGCCCCAGCCTAACGTTCAGCTTCAGCTGTGGCCGCCAGGCTGGCGCGGCGTGTGCTTTTCAGACGCCGTGACACAGCCAAGACTGCCAGTTGCAAGCAACGGTTAGGAATTATTGCCTACGGCCAATAGGCCCCATTCTCGCAAGTAAACCAGATCCTCTGCGCAGGATAGTAGTATCCCGGCGCACAGTACTTCTCGTAGTGATTATCGTATTCGGGATCACCCGGATACGCCCACTTGCCACCAACCCAAGTTCTTTCCGGACAAGTCAGTTCAAGCCGCTGGTGGATTTCGATATAACCACGGCCGGAAAAGGAATGATCTTGCAGTTCGACTTCCTCCCAAAATACAGACAGGTAGTCGGATCCGAGGTAATTAATCGTAAAACCCCACGGCTGCATTCTGTTACTGATCCCGTCCCAGTGCTGTCCGGTCGCGAGATGTAACCCGGGCACGATAAGATTGGCTGGATTATTATCTGGATCCTGAATTCTGAAACCGATCGAACGATCCTCTTCGTCAGTGAACTCGATTTGCAGCAAATACACCGGTTCCCCGCCCTCTGTTCCAGTAATAACACACTCGACGGACTCAAAATAATAGGTCTCGCCGTGGAACTCGATCTCCCCAATATTCTTTGGGACAGGATCCGGTCCTGGTTTCGTACTATCGCTGCAGCTAAGTATCAAAGAAAGTAGAACGATTGCATTAATAAAAAGTATACTTCGCATTTTCCTCTCCTATTCCTAACTATATATAGTATAGGTGATATAAAATTTTTCCTTAAACACCGCTATATTTGAAATTTAATATATATTTCTAATATAGTCAATATGTTACACAATCTAATGTAACAACAAGAAATACGGAATTGATTTCACTATTGATTCTGTGTGAATAGGCTGCCAATCTCGCAACCTAATCTGTTGGCCATATACAGCCGTCATGTGTCTCTATGGGCACGGCTCGCTCGAATAAAACTTCCAATAAGGCCGGTGGCAGAGTGCCGCCCTCAGGATTCTCTGAACAGTCAGGTTCCCATCGGTATCCGGCACCAGCCAGATCACATATCGTTCGCCGGAGACCGAATCATCGAGCCAGCCTTCATCTACGATTGTAACTCGTGCCCAATTAAGTGGCCTACCCTTCTCCCATTCAGATGGATCGATCTTCACGGAGACAGACTGGCGGGTACCGGATAACGCCGCACCCGAAAGACGCAGTGCAATCTGTACGAAGCTTTTCGTCCATTCTTCATTTCGTTTTTGGGCCTTTAAAAGTACATCATTAAGCGAGTCGGTTGCAATTTCCTCCACGGACTTGATGTTTACATCGGTTCCAATAGAGAATGCGCTGATCGAAGGCAGTTCCAGCTCGTTATTCTCTGCGCAACAAACGGTCGTACAAAGAACAACTGCAACAACAGCTCCAGCAAATAATTTCATGCGCTCCTCCAGGAAGTTAGCCGTTCAATAATTTAACCTACAGGAAAACATACCGAGCATGAGCTAAGCTGCAGAACGGGTTGGTGCGGGCCTTACCCTGCAGAACCGTGACACCGAAGTTCTGGCAGATTGAGCGAACTCTTAGACACCCCAACTACAATGAAAACACCAACCGCAATCCATGGTCAAGGGCCGATAGCTGTTTCGATGAAAGCCTTCCAATCCTCTTTGTGAGAAATGTCTTGTCCAGTGTAATTATCTGAGAAACATTGATGACAGAGTCCTTCGAAAGTTTACTTTGCTTTCGAGGAAGAACAACGTTGCCCGGCGCCTCCGCCAAACGCAAGTTGGATGTGATTGTTGCCACAAGTACAGTCTGAATCCGACTGCGATTGAATGAATCTGCTTGGACTATTACTACCGGACGTCTGTATCCCGGCTCCGATCCCCGGGGAGCGGGCAACCCTGCCCACCAAATCTCCCCTCTTTTCACTACCACTCCTCCCCCGCAATCGATGCCCCCTGCAGATGCTCGAGAATTTGATCGAGCTCGGCCTTCACCCCACCAGGGCCATACACTTTGTTGAGCGCATCCGTCACCCCAGATTGCCGGTGTTCCTGTAAAAACGCCTTGACAGCACGCTGATAAAGCTCACTTCGGGAGATACCCAATTGCTTGGCGAAGCGCTCAGCCGCTTGAAAAAGAGAGTCCGGTATCGATATTGCTGTCTTCATACAATTAAGTATAACCATAGTTATACCGCTGTCAAGCATTAATTTTGCCGTGTGGGTATTACTATAAAATGTGAATAATGTGCCGGACGTGCAGGATCAGATTAGGCGAGTGCCAACTCGATGTAATTGATACCTTCAGGACTTCGTGCGACCACCGTCAGCTGAATGATGTCTTTACTTGGTCAACTGGTTGTATTCCGGTTCCACTAATTCATGAACCTCTCTAGTAATTTCCTCTGTGAGAGGATCTTTCGCTTCATGAACAACGAGAAACCCAATTCCTAAATCTTCGAAGAAGGTATTAAAAATAATGCGAACAACTTCCTTATAAGAATCATACGATTGTGGAACAGCCAATCCCAAATAGTCCAAGAGCTTCTTTGTTGTTGCAACCGATGATGCCTTTTGCCAGGTGTAAGTAATATGCTCGGAGATCTCTGTTGCAATGCACCCAACATATACATAGTTAGCTACTCGCTTGAGAGCAAGAGCTTGGCCGATAGCTCCATACCCTTGTGAACCCAATGGGTATGGGTATTTCTTAATTTCGCATGCATAGATATCTGGTCCAGACTGGGCGACAATATCTCCCGTCAGTAATCTCAAGTTTTCAAACTTATAATCAACTCCAAGGGGTTGACATGATTTTTCTTTACGAAACCAATTTTGTACTGCTTCGTAATAATCTTTCTCATTCATGGCCATAATGAAATAATCTTCCAATTATATATTGCTTACATAAAATATTACCCTAATCACCGCTGATTGTGCATTCTAATATAAATACATAATTCCGTCATCCGCCCATGCAACCGACTTAAATAGTGATAGATCCGCGGCTACGCTAGGTATATTCCTCTATGGATATGACGTTTATCCCGCAGCTAAAATTGATCGGGGATATGCTGCAGTGCGTAAAAATCTGACTGCCTACTGGATTCGGGAAAACGCCAGCTACAGGCAGCGTCGTATCCAGCCAACTAAAATGGCTATTCCGATGACAACAACGCTTATCGTTAGTGCCGTGATAAGCTGCGGTGTCGCTGTACTCACCAAAGCAATGATTGCAAGCACGGCAGCTCCAAGGCCGAGAGCGGTGATAAGCATCCTCAACAATCGGCACCCGGCCGGACGGCAATTTTTAAGCCACAGGTACGCCACTACGATCAACGCCGCAAGGATCGGTATTCCCGCGGTGATCAGCCATCCGCCACCGAGTACCCCGAGCAAAACGACACACGCCCCCAGCAGCATCGTTGCCATGAAACCGAGGCCCGCGCAGAGTGCGGCTCTTCGATCTCTCCACTCGCCCCTCGGAGAAGGAGAAACCTTGGTAGAGTCACCACCGAGCGCATCGACTCGAGCGGCAACGTTGCCGACATATCGGAGAAACACAGGGAACCAGCGGTTATCCTCTGGGATCGCTTTCTGGATCCAGCGAAGAACCGAAAGCAGGCACCTTTCCGGTTCGAGCAGTTCTTCCTTCTTGCGCACGGGAATAGTGAGCTGGAATGAACCGAGAATGCTTCGCCACCGTATTGATTTTCGGGTATCCGACCTTGATTCCCCCGAGCGCGGCACGGTATCCGCCGGCGGCCACTGCGTATTCGTCACCTGCCGGGCGACGATCGAGTAGACTTCTTTTCTTGTCACCGTTTCGGGCAGATCGACCGTCAGCAGGCTGGCGAGGTTCGCACCGACACCGGGCGGAATCGGAATGTAGGTGATACCGCCGGGGTGGCATTGCAGCGTGTGATCGTCTATGCGGCTCAGCCTATGGACCTTGTACATCTCTCTCGCCAAGTCGAGAACCACAGCGGCACTGATACCGGGGATATAGACCGAAGCGACACTACCGTCAGGTATATTCCCCCAATCTATCATCAGCTCGTCGGGCATCTCACCGGGGCGAAGCATTGCCGGTGTCGGCCGGACTTCGAACGTAAGCGGTATGCGATGCGAGTCGATATCTCCCGGATTGGCAGAGGCAACGATGGAGAGATTACGCTGCGCCAGCTTATCCGATCCTCCAGGGGATGAATCCTCCGGAATGGGAGCGGGATCGAAAGCGATCTCCGCCATGAGACATTGATGCTGGTTGCGGATGAGCTCTTGAATTGTTTTTAAGTCTGATGTGAATGGACCGTCGGGTGGAGAGGGATATATCGGAAAGAGCGGCTGTAGTTTATTGATGTCAAGCCAGCAGCCGAAGTAGGCGTGACGCTCGGCTCCGCTGGCATCGTGAAGGATATCCTGCACATTCGCATCATCTGTCTGCGCGTTCATACCCATGGTCGTGGTGTCTATGCGCGGTTCGGCGAAGCATGGAATCGTGTGTAGTTCGCCTCCCTGTATGCCGAGCAGGGGGATCGTGACACCCCCCTGTCCCCCGCGGCGGTATGTTGTGGATTGATTGTACGCCAGCGAGGTTGTCGAGACCGGGAAGAGCCTGAAGAAGACACGCACGTCGTGTGCGTCCAGTGTCAAGCCCCGGTAACGCACCCGCGCTACGGCGAAATTGAAGACCCGCGTTCCGCCGACCCGTTCCGACAGCTCGAGCTGTGAAGCAGTGTAATCCGTTGAGATGTCATCGAATGTCTGCCCGCCCGAGGCACCCGTGCTCAGGTTGACTATGACCCGTTTGATGAAGTTCGAAGCGTCGGCAGGCGTGCTCCCCATGGACACGCCGAATCTGGATGCACCTTCATTGATCTGGAACACACGAAGATCGGTGCTCAGCCATGTGTTCTCGCCGTCAATCTCGTAGGGATTCGGCTGCTTGATGAGCTGGATCACAGCATCGGCTGACACGCTGGAAATACTTGCCGTCAACGTGATCGTACGCACCTCTTCCGTGAATCCACTCGTATCCGTGAAATCGACGCGGTACGTCCAGGTCAGGCGCTGCCTGCGCTTGGGATACTCCGAATAATCCGCCGCCAGGTCAGTGGCAATAGCCGACATCCCCGATATGGGAGACGATGGTGAGATGTTTGGCGCCACATTCGGCGGTGTGAAGCTCGTGATACCGAGATCTTCGGGACTGAAGCCGTCGACGATCACATAGAATGCCGCCGTGATGACCGCCGGGCTTCCGCCCACCAGCAACGCCTCTACTTCATCCTCACCGAAGGTGCTGCGATCGGTGACAAAGGTGCATCTCTTGATTATGGGGCAGCTATACGGCAGCGGGCCGTAATCCTCGCAACGTTCCTTGAGGAGCAGCCGTTTCTCCTCCAGATAATAATTGGTGAGCGAGTAGTCATCGTCTGTCGTGTCATACGGCCTTGGCCAGAAAGGTGAGGCGTCCGTATACTCGAACGTGGCCGATGAATCACCCTGCTTGTCCCTCCACTCGTCGAGTGTGACAGGGCCACTGCACAACGACGGATCGATAACCCATTTTTCGTCACCGCTTGATGTTGTAACAAGCAGCGTGGGTGCGACATGATACCACCATCCGACCCGGCAATTGAAATGGTTTGAGGTAGGAACATCAAGGGAACCATAGATCCACACCTTCTCGGGCTGCTCACCCTCTGCGAACATCAGGCGGCACATTTCATGCGCCCTCGCGTAGCACCCATCGTCCGGAAACTTGAATGGGATGCAGGGTGCGGTAGCCGTGCACGGATCGCAGGATCTGGCATTCATCATGTCGAAGAGGTCCTGTGCCCTCTGAGGCGATACCGGTGGATCAGGGCCAGGATTGGGGGGCGGGCCGGGGGGCTCCGGTGGAGCTGGCGGACCGATCGACTCCGGTGGTACCCTGACGTCTATGATCTCATACGTTTCCCTCGTGGCTGTCACAAGCACGTTCTTCCCCTCATCCTTTGCGGATTGCAGGGCGTCCCTAAACTGATCGAAGTCAGGATTGTCGCGACGGATGTAGTGCAGTGCGGGAGAAGGAATCAACTTGACCTCAATGTCTCCCCCATTGGTAGTCGTAATATCGTGAACCTGTGCAACCGCCGGAATGAGCAGCTCGGTGATAATGCTTGTCTCGGGATCGATCTCAACATATACCGGCCTGTTCTGCCGTTGCAGGAAGTCGAGTATCTCGGCCCATACGACGGACCGACGAGCCGCCATGTCCAGATAGCCGGACCGGCCGCCCTTGAAATTCACCGCGACCCTTCGAGGCAGCTCCTTCGGCGCCGTGGCAGCAAGGGCTTTCTGTGTCGGAGAAAGCTCTCGAATGCCGTCTACTAAGGCTCTTGGATTAGGCATATCAGCACCACCTCCAATGTTTATCCTATACGGGATTAATCAGATATTCAAGGCCACAGATTTTGCATCGAATATAAGTAATTCCTAAGTATTGCCGCGGCAGTATCCTAATATATACATATTGAAATTGTCAAATAAAAATACCTGATCTACCGCAGGATGATGGATGATTACCGAAATGAAAACTTTCGGTAAATGTGTTCTTATTCGTCTTTTCCCGCGATGGCCTTGCTTGAATCACGGCTTAGCGTATACCAGGCGTAGCCGAAGAAGTAGAATGCTATGGGAATTGATACAAGGATGTCGACTATCACAAGGTGTGTATTACCTTCTTTCCAATCCGCGGAGATTCTTCCCCACAAAAATACGCCCAAGAAAACACCGAGCAGAACAACGTAGACCCACTTAGCCGTGGAAAGAAGCCATGGACGATTGCTCCAGTAGAAATGGCTTTCCCGGGTGAATCCGGCAGATCCTTCAGCAATGCCCAGAGATTCGCGAATTTCTTGTTCCAGTGCACCAAGATAGGCATAGCTTCGAAGCACGTACAGAGCACGATGACACAGATTCACCATCAGATAAAATACGATGAGAAGGAGGATACCGTGTAGCAGAGCGAAGGGGAAGCTGCGTTGGAGCGCCATTATACGAGCTTCGCCCTCTATTCCGAGAAGCTTAGCCAGCCATGCTACAAGAAGAGGGTACGTATCCGCTGGACGGTACGTTAGAATCGCCGCCACGCCGATGACCACCAAAAGGAGAATGAATATCTTGTTCCGTTGCGACCACAGCTGATATGTCAGCTCGTAGGTCTTCTGGTAGTGCTCGGCCAATAGCTCGTGTTTTTCTGACAATGGAGCCTCCTGTTCTTCCTGCCTGGTTTACTTCAAAGGACCGAACGTATCAGCGCTGAGCTGCGAATTCGTAAAGCGACCGTCATGTATATCGCTCTATTAAGCTTACTCCGTGTCAAACAACGCAAGCTGCGCACGAGCAGCATACGCAAGTGGCAGTGGCCGTGGCTCCTTAGGTGCTCCCTTGAAGGCCTGCCCTATCGCATTGATCAGACCAACCGCTGGTGGCATGCCCGGTATCGCTAATGCTACCGACCACAATTTCGAGACCAAAGTTCTTCCCGCACCACTTTCCTCGAGTCTGGTGCGGATCTCCTTGACGGTTTCATCCAATTCATCTCTAAAAAGTTCCAGTCGTCGTGCACGGCGATTCTCGTCGCGCAACTCCGCGAGAGCAAGGACTTCACGCTCTACACGTCGCCTGAACTCGCGAAGTGTATCACCATACTTCTCTCGGAATTGGGCGATTTCTCCCGCGCTAAGTGGTCGCTCCGGGGCAGGGAACAACTCTTCAAGGACCACACATCGCAATGCCTCGAGTTCTTCGTTATGGGGCTCCCCGTCGCCCAGCTCAACGACGAGGGGTGCTAGACTGGATTCCTCGTCACTCACGGGAGATGCATCAATGTCATTAATGCGACCTAGACACGCGGCCAGGTAGGCCATGAACTCCGTCGCAGTGTTCTTCTCAACGCTGAACCACGGATAGGCATCCACTTGAGCGAGTCCCTCATCGCAAAGGAAATCCTCAATTGGACCCATTTTCTCCATGTGGATCTTGAATGTCTCTCCTCGTTGAAACGCATCACGGCGCTGCTCGAGCTTGGCCGGAGTCTCTGTCACGTGAGCTGCAAACGCCGGTAAAAACGATGGAATCTCCCAGACGTACGCACCAGGGTGAATCTGCCTAATGAGTTCGTGCTCGATTAGACTCCGCGTATGCTCACCAAGTCGTTCGGGTTCGTACAAATAGTCCGACGGGATAATGCTCGCGACTTGATCCCAGTACAGTAATATGCGAGTGAACCATGCGGATTCCGGCACCCGAATGTAAGGGAAGTAGATAATGTTCGATCTCATGGTTGCCTCCTGGATTTAGGCATAACGGCGCGCATGAGGCGCGCGTTTTGCCGCGTCGCTCTCCATGCGATTGTTATTTCACTTTGGTTCGTTAGCCTTCTTTTATTCAAGGTTGCTACATCCCGCCAAAATAGCTGCTTACGGCAGAAGATGGGATAACTGGCTCCAAATGACGTGCTCTCTAGTTTAAAAGGCTAATAAAAGTAAATCTCATCATGCTGCGGCTGCCGCACTGGAATCAGATAGCCCTTCGGTCCATTGATGGACTCCAGCATAGTGCAGTTGTAAGAAGACGAGAAGCTTGCCGGTCCTGGAAAACTGCAGGTTATAACGGTTGGAATGCCGGTTTTCATCGAGAATTGCAGGCATTCAATCGTATTGTCGTTGCCTTTATCATTAAAAAAGGCCGCCTTATTTGTAATAAACATATTTACCTCAGAATTGACATACTCTTTTGGATAGCCTTGTTTTATTGCCCACTCGGCCACACTTGAACCTTCCCAGCCAAGAAACATTTTCTGCACTTCATCTTTCGTCGCCATTCGCCAATCGGAAAACCCCATTAAGGGCGAGGTGAATTTACTGTTCGTTGGAACGTCACAGGCTATGTTATAGGGCGGCGATGCGAAATAGGGTGACGCCTTTGCCAGCGGTTTGTTGTTGTGTCTGCACAGGTTGCATCCAAAATGATTGCCGAAGTGTTTTCCAGGGGCGTCCTCCCAGATTGTATAGGGAGATATCATGAGACCGGTCCGGGTTTCCATCACAGCATTGTCGGGGATCATCAATGGCCTTATTGTCAATTGTTTCTCCCGGCCCTCCATGTAGTTGTCGATAAGGGATTTAAGTTTATCTTTGGCGAGGTCCTTGGGCATCGCTGCGTGGTAATACTCTATCATCAGGCCGAACAGGGATAGTTGGAGCGAGTCGAAATAGTCAAACTGGGCATGTATCATTTCGGAGTCTTTATTACTTAGAAATCGGTGTCGGCTGGCCACAACCTTGCTCCAGATCTGGATCAGACCTTCCGCACCTCCGATTCCTGTCTGCTGGTGTTGAATAGCATCCATCTGGGGGAGCAGTTGCTGACCGATCACTACCTTTAGCCGCGCTTGTTCCTCGGCGACCCATGCCTTCGTTTCGTCCGGAGTTTCAGCCGTTACTTTCACGCCGGCAAGGAAAGTGAGGTCCTCCCAAACCGTCTTTGTGGTGTTGATTAGCGGCAACAACTGGCCGACACGGACGTCGTAGTTGGTCTGTTCGATCTCTTTGAGCAGCGAGCTGTAGACGTTGTCCAACTGGACAGATAGCCCCGTAAGCATATTCTTGATGTCCTTGAGATCGTTCTGCATTTCCTTGATGGCCATATCAGTGGCATCTGGAAACCCGATACCGATTTTGTCTAGAACCCAACCAAAGGCTTCTCCGCCCACATAGCTCAATGCGCCGGAGGCCAGTTTTTCAGCGATATATCCGATAACAACCGAGGCGCATCTAACCTGCAAACCCACGGCGTAGAACGGATGGGTAGCCAGGGGATCTGCTTCCATCTCCTCCAGGAGGTGTGCCAGCAGGGGCTCGACTCCGCCTTGCATCTTCGCCTCTGCCAAGAACTGCATTATGCTGAAGTGTGACTCGGCGACGTCTAAGTTGTTACGGAGGTCGATTGCATTCGGGATGGTCAGAAAGCGTTTAACGTTGGCCTGAGCTTCCTCATAGTCGATGTCCGGAAAGCGCTCTATGTAAGTGACAAGCAGCGTGGTGACTGGATTTATGTGGATTATGTCCCGCGTTGGATCGAAATTCCGTACCTCGGTTTTCAGCTCCGTCAATAGGTCGTCACTGCACTTGGCATTTTCGGCGACGATCCTGAGCGTGCCAGGTACGTCCATGACCGCTACCAGAAAGGCCCCCGAGGGATTGCTCCGTACCGGCGCTGACTGCACAGGAGGCTGTGCATTGAGCAACTCGCCTGCGGCATTGTACACAAAGATATCCGCAATCGCGTCTTGTGAGCCACAGTCGATCCAGCCACGGACAAAGACCTTATCATTATCAATCTTTGTCATTCGGATATCCCTCCATTTATAAGCTTCAATGCTTCGACGAGTAGATGACTAAAATAACGGTACTTCATGACAATCGATTTGAAACGTGATTACAATACCAAACGATTATTACTCCAATTGATTTTTTAACACAAAGTTCCTCAGCATTATTGACTTACATTTAATTTGATTAAACCGAGTCAGAGTACAATTATTCAAATATTAGATAAAATTGACCTCTATCCCGGTTTTCTCTAATGTGCCGAAATCATAAAACTACGTAATAACATAAAGTAGTGCTGTAGCGACTAAAAAGACCACAAACTGCAAGAATATGAATTCTTGACCGCCTATGACTTAAAAAACTTTCATATCTTTTTACGCATAACGCCCTGGTACAGCGGCGGCGCGTAGCGCCGTCCACTGCAACCGGTTGTTAGGCCTCTGGCTCCGGTTCGAGATCTTCGGGCAAGGGTTTGCCCTGCCGAAATCGCTCCCGTTTCCGTTCGCCGTACCGAACGGCTACCACCAAATGGTGCACGAGAGCATCAGCATCGTCGTGCACTAAAAAATGGCCAAACGCAACCTCCGAATCAAAATAGTGTGATTCGACTCGATTGAGCACAGCAGATATAGCCGAGAGCGCATCTATAACAGATTGACGACTGACGCCCGGCAGGGCCGTTGCCTGCCTTGTCTCCATCGCGAGGTCAAGATCCCGATGGGCGAGATGGCGGTTCCGCCACTCCCGAGCGAAAGAACATTTTTGGATAGCTGTGTTCACCAGATTGTGGACATCTTCGGCGACGATTGGATCGGGTATCAGTTCTGCCAAACGGTTGATTGTAAGGTTCGGCCTCCCCGCCGATTTTGGGGGGTCTGTCAGCCTGGCAATATGAAGCAGCACATCCTCCCAGAGGACATCTTGAACGACCCGAAAGAAGAACGCTGCCGCCTCGTTGAGTAGGTCAATTCGTTTCTCTGAGCGTGCGTACAGTTTTCGAAACTCGAGCCACTTCGCGTGAATCCAAGTTACGTCCCGCTGCAGTGCGTGGTAGAAAATGCCCAACACAGGTCCAAGCACCTGAATATGTTCTTCGCGAACTTCGTCCGCCGACTTGTAACGATCCATACTAACCCTTCGATCAGAGGCCTAACGGCTGCGAGCTAAGCTGCCGGGGCACGCACCGCAGAAGACTTCTCCCGCCTGCCGATAATTCAACCTGGCATGAACTCCCTCCGCATCCCCGGTCAGCTTCAGCG
>CP070727.1:3825727-3830086 GCA_020350885.1 bacterium
CCCTGGAGTATGAGAGTGGGAATCCGGTGTCCCGAAAGACCTGTGCTGTTCTCCAGAAGTATCCGGTGGATCTGCGGGAACGCTTCGGCCAGTCTGTTTCCCAGGAGGGCGTCGGCGAAATCCGGGCGGAACATCTTCCTCGGGGACCAGGGGTAATACTCCTGCATCCCCCCGATGCACTGGCGAGTCACATCTTTCGCCAGACCCACTGCCCAACGAGGCAGGAGAATCCGGCTGGGGTTGAAGCGATCGCGACCATAGATCGACGAGTAGGTATGGACCACCATGGGTGCGACGACCGGGAACTCCTTGAAGAGAGCTTGCATGTCGGTCGAGGGGCCGTAGCCAATGACACCGGCTATCTGGACCTCAGGGGCGTATGTGGAGCGAAGGTCGGCTGCCGCGAAGGCGGCGTGACCGCCGTTGGAGAATCCTGCTACGAATACCGCTGTATCCGTAACTATGGCACTGCCGGACTGCTCGAGGAAACTTCTGATAGCCCGGATCGCGTCGAGAATCATCCTTCCTTCCGCCACGGCGATGCAATACGCCTGGAGGTGTGCAGGATCACCGAAGCCCATATAGTCGGGCAGCACGCCGATTGCTCCTTGGCCGGCATGGGCCAGCACGTGGGAGCGATAAAGTCCCCAGTGGATACCCGAGATATGCTCGCGCGAAGGGCGACAGGCATCGATGAGACCCGTCGTCCCGGGAGCGAAAACATACACCGGCTGCTTTCCTCGTTGCGTATAGCGGGGGATGAACACCTGCGTGGTGATGGGGGTCGTTGATCCGTCCAGCCAGTTGCTCTCGAATCGCAGGAGGTAGCTATCAACCTTGTACCGTGCTCTCGGTGCCGTGAAATCTTGAAAAAGCTCCGATACAAGGCGATCGATGTCCGCTGGATCAAAGATCTCGACGCGTTTCGCGTCGATTATCTTTCCCGGCTCGGCGCAAAGCATTCCTGCTGCGATCACCAGAAATACCAGCAGTAGTGGGAGTAATTCACGAGGAGAAATACGGAATGAGTAGACAATCTTCACAGAGTGTGATCCTTTCGGTATTGAACCCTATTACCGAGAGGGAAGTCAACGGTAGTGCACGTAGGCACGTACTGCTAGGAACTCGACTTCTGAACTGTAATGCGCTATCATGAATCGAGAAGGAGGAGAACTTACGCGTTTACGAACTGTACTTGCCATAATACTCGTAGTGTTCTCGGCGGCGTTTGTTAACCCCGGACCGAAATCAGTATACGGGCTCCAGGCTCCCGGAGATGTGGCGTTTGTCCGTGTCGTCAATGCGACCGCCGGTAAGACACCGATTCAGGTGGACCTGGGAGCTACGCGCTACGATAAGCTCGGCTTCGCGGAGGTGTCATCATATCGTGCTGTTGTCCCCGATATATACCAAATTCGGGCGGCGGATTACGAAAAGGAGATCATCCCGAAGATCGGACTGTACTATACGATCGTATGCGCCCCGAAGGGCATACACGTCATAGAAGATGTCACGCACACCGATTCGGCTCGGGCGCAGCTCTTTTTGTACAATGTCTCTTCATTTCCCCACGTCGATCTAAGGACAGCTGACGGCAAGACGATCGTGATCTCAGGCATCTCTCCTCATCAATATGGGCAGGTCGTTGTGAACGCCATCTCGGTATCCTTCGCTGTATTCAGTGGCGGGACACGGCTGGGCGACGTGGGAAATCTCTGTCTCGAACGGGGGTCGTCCTTCAGTGTGTTCGTGCTGGACGGGGAAGCCTCTGCAATCTTGTTCGCCGTTAAAGCCCAGGTTCTGGGCAAGTAGTATCGTTCCATGTTCTTCAGCACCGGCCTTTTCATCTTCCTCTACCTTCCCGGCTTTCTTCTCCTATATCACGCCCTCCCCTTCCGCTTCCGTTCGCTTTGTATCCTCATTGCCAGTTGGATTTTCTATGCGTGGTGGAGAGTCGATTATCTCGCGCTCCTCGTGGCCACTACGTCTGTCACTTGGCTTCTAGGCCGATGGATAGCGTCAGAGCTGGGGATGCGGAAAAACCGGGCGCGGTCCGTACTCGCGGCGGGAGTGTCGTTCAACCTTGGAATCCTCGCATACTTCAAGTACACCAATTTCGGCCTCGACAGCCTCAATGCACTTCTCAGTACCCTCGGCGCTAACATGATTCCTGCGCTGAACGTGATCCTACCAATCGGCATCTCCTTTTACGTATTCAAAGCGACCAGTTACCTGATCGATGTGTACCGCTGGGATGTACCCGCGGCCGAGAGCTACCTGGAGCTGGCTGCGTACATTGCGTTGTTCCCGCAGCTTATCGCAGGTCCCATCGACCGGTACCGGAACCTCGCGCCCCAGTTCCGACAAATGGCTCACACCCTCGGATATTTCTCTGCAGGCGCCCTACGGTTCATGTCGGGTTTCTGCAAGAAGGTGCTCATCGCCGACACGATCGCACCTCTCGCCGACTCCATCTTTGCTTTGGACCGACCGACGTTCGTCGATGCCTGGCTCGGCGCCGGTGCATACACCATGCAGCTCTACTTCGACTTTTCCGGTTATACGGACATGGCCATCGGACTCGGACTCATGATGGGATTCCGCTTCATGGAGAACTTCCGCGAGCCGTATCTTGCTACGAGCATCACGGATTTTTGGAAACGCTGGCACATCAGTCTCTCGTCGTGGTTTCGGGATTACCTGTACATACCCCTCGGCGGAAACCGGCAAGGGCCGCGCCGGACCTACGTCAACCTGATGGCCGTCATGGTCCTGTGCGGCTTGTGGCACGGCCCAGCCTGGACTTTCGTGGTCTGGGGAGCATGGCACGGCATCCTGCTTGCCTTCGAACGGCACCGCAGTGCCGCGCGCCAGAAGCAGGCGGTGCCGCAACCCGTCGCCATTGTCGGCACCATGCTCTTGGTGATGATCGGCTGGGTGGTATTTCGCGCTTCGAGTCTCCCGGGCGCCGTTCGCATGTACGCCGGCATGCTTGGGCTTCATGGTTTCGGTATCAGCAGCGAGCTTCGATGGCGGTTCGATACGCTTGCTGCGTTAATTCTCGGATTTGCGTTCGTGGTTGTATATCTGGGGCCCTGGGTGAGCCGTAGAGTGAAGGATCGCTACCAGAGGTGGCAGCGTGTCACCGCCGGTGCGCGGCTCGTCGTATTGCCCCTATTCCTGATTAGTATCCTTAAAATCCTAGCGGACAGCTCTCAAGCGTTTCTCTACGCTCGATTCTGACTATGAGAAAGGAATCTAAAGCTTCTATAAAAATTGCCGCCAATCGATCAGGCATCCTGCTCTGGCTTCCCGGTGTATTCCTGTTCCTGGTGCTGCTCCTTGGCGTCGTACTCTCGTTGCTGTATCCTACAACCTTCCCTTCCCTCAGGCATTCGAAGCTCATGAACGGCGAGTGGACGGCATGTTATCAGAAAAACTACGAGGATGGTCTGATCCTGTACGAGCCAGCGCTCACCATTTGGACCGCCATCCGGTACGTGCTCTTCGCCGAGGGGCAGGAGGGCGTCCTGATCGGCGAGGACGGGTGGTTCTATACAACCGAAGAATTTCGGGAAATGGACCAGACGGGCTATGCAATGGCAGCGGCGCTGGAATATATCCGGGACGTTCACGATGCCCTGAGTGCTCGCGGGATCATGCTGGTTGTGGCCCTGGTACCCACCAAGGCCGGTATCTACTCGGAACACCTGGGGCGGTACGAGCTGCCTTCATCCGTACGCGGGCGGTACGAGATCGCCAGACAGGGAATCCTTTCCCTCGGCATTGATACACCGGATCTTATGACGCCGCTGCTTCAAGCAAAACGAAAGTCGGAAGTGTTCCTGAAGACCGACACACACTGGACGGCGTACGGGGCCCAGATTGCAGCCGAGGCTCTTGCAGGGTTCGTGAGACCCAAGCTTAACGCTCTGGGCTCGCTGCGGGGTAATTACATAATCGAACACCGTGGGCAACGAGAATGGAGAGGCGATCTCCTGAACTTCATCCCCCTGGGACTGCTGCAGGGGCCACTGGAGCTTCCGGCGGACACGATCGAGGAGGTCGTGACTATCGATGCTAGTGAGAGCACACTGGGACTCTTCGATGAGCTTCAGATTCCGGTGGCCCTGGTCGGCACGAGCTATAGCACCGGTGAAGCGTGGAATTTCGAGGGTGCCCTGAAGGTCGCTCTCCAGGCCGACGTCCTAAACGCAGCCAAGGAGGGCCAAGGCCCGTTTGTTCCCATGAAGAGGTATCTCGAAAGTCCTACTCTTGACGATCCCCGGCCCGATGTCATCATCTGGGAAATTCCCGAACGCTATCTTGGGATCTAACCGCTGTTCGGTACCGAGGCCA
>CP070727.1:3830186-3881416 GCA_020350885.1 bacterium
ACTGATGACATTATCGAGCTTTTTGCTATCATTACTCATGGGTGGTCCTCCTTCCCTGATCTTCAGGTTATGGTTAACCGGTATTAGACCAGATCGAGGGCCACCTCTCAATTAAATGTGCGAAATTTATCGTACGTTATCCCGGTGTGCTGCCGTTCATGTTTCGTCCCTGATGAGGGCATTTGGTGTTGTAGTGTTTCAGATAGACATCGAGATCCTTCTGCATCTCACCGACCGACTCATAGAACTTCTTTCTGCCAATCACACGGAAATACTCATCGAGAAGCGTCCTATGGAGCCGCTACACGAAGCCGTTACTCTGGGGCCGACGAACCTTTGTCGTTCGGTGTTCAATCCCCTCAAGTTGCAGGAACAACTCATATGGATGACGATCCGGTCGACCACAGTATTCTCTGCCGTTATCCGAGAGAACAGTCGTAATCGATGCGCCACATGCTTCTCGAAGAACGACAGAACATCGTTATTCAGTGTCTGCACGGCTGTAACGGGCAGCTTCGTTGAGTAGAGTCTGCCCCAGGCATAGCGGCTGTAGCAGTCTATGGCGCTCTGCAGATATATCCGGCCGATGCCTTTCAGGGTGCCGACCATGAAGGTGTCAACCGCCACCAGCTCTCCGATGTAAATGGTCTCGATGTGGCGTTCTCTGAACTCGGGGCATAAGAACTCCAGAAGCCGTATCTGTTCCCCGCTGAGCTTGATCCTGCGCTTTCTGGTGTGCTCCTCGAGTCTCAGGAGTTTCTCTGGTGCCTGAGAAGAAGATTATGACGGCTCCAGACGCCCCTGACGCCTCCGGAGCTGACATTGACGCCTTTGAGCGCCAGCTCCTGGGCTACTCGAAGACACCCGTGTCCCGGGTGCTCGAGACAGTGATCCAGGATCGCCTTCTCGATCTCGGGGCTCACTCTGTTCGAGTGTGGTCCTTTGCAGCCTGGAAGCTTGTCCAGAAGCCCCTCTGCGCCATAGAGTTGGTAGTTTCGGCTGATCTCGTAGAACTGCTGCAGTCTATAGCCCATGATCCGGCATGCCTTGCTCACGTTGCCGAGCTCCGAAGCTAGCTCTAGCATACTGAGCTTCCATCGTGCTATCTTTCTCTCGTTGGTCATCTCTACCTCCTACGTTAGGGTTAGGAACTGTCTTGCGGACAATTACTTCTAACCCAAACAGAGGCAGGTTGGCCACCGCCTTTTTATCTAGACAAAGCCAACTGTCAGAGGAATACTCTCACTGAAGAAATAATATAGTGAATAACATATGACCTACGGCAACGTTGAACGAGAAGTTTTCCTAGCACTCCGCGCAATTAGGAATATCGCGATAAGTAAAAGTATAAGGCTGATTACCTTTGTCATTAACGACCAGTTAGCTACAACAGATAAAACAATTGGCCAGGCTAGTATTAATCCAAATGGATTAAGCTTAACCTTCCCATAACGTTTTACAACATAGTAGACAATTAAACTAATTGCTAACAAGATGAAAATAGTGATCAATTCAACATTCATCAGATCCTCCTTGCTACATATCCGGTGGCCATGCAATTGTATAGGCTATTGAAGCCAGTGCACCACCTATTATAGCTCCAACGGGTCCAGAAGGCGAAGCAACAATAGCACCCAAACAATCAGTACCTATCAAGCCCCATTCTCTAATTCTTTTTTTCCACCTATCCCACCACCCTTTAAGTTCAGGGTGATATTTAACATACTCATCCATATATTCATAATATTTATACCACCACTCGGTTGAATACAATCCTATGTTGACTACTGGATCGTCTAAATTTTCACACTTAACTATCAGCCAAGGCTCTGTTGGTTTAATGTATTCCCCTTTTCTAATATCTTTAAAACAATTTCTAAGAATTCGTATATTCTCATAATTTATTTCACTATTAGACTCCAAGTAGTCAAATGCTAAGTTTAAATCGGACCCAGGATTTAAAATGTCATATCCTGATTCATTTCTAAATGTTTTAAACCTTGAGATCATATCTTTCACAAAATTTTTATCTATAGAATAATCAATATCATTTTTAATAAGTATATGGTTAGCCACTTCAACGAACAAATCTATACCATTCTCATGGGTTAATTTTTCTCCAAAAATAAAGTGATATTCATTGTACTTGTCGAGAATTTCGTTGTGCAAAATTCCAGGTTCGATCTGAATTGGATCACTATCATTTTCCTTTGGAACGCTAATAGTATCTTCAGAGCATACATTTAATATAGAACCAAGACTTACTATAAAAATAACAACTATGATATTTTTAATACGCATGATCGCCTCCTTTTAATTTTAAAAGAACAAATTACAAATCACTAATATGTTTATTACATGAACTGTGCCATAACATCATCCCAATTATATTTCTAGCTATATATATAGAAACCGAGCTAACACAATAAATAATAAATGATTATTAGCTATTGATATTCCATTCATATTTGGTATTATAATAATCATAAATTACACATTCTAACTCACCTGTTTATCAATATTACAAATATATACTTATCATCTTTGCTAAAGCCTATATTTATATGCGATTATTATGTAATATTTCTGTATACACAGAATGAACACTTTAACCATTATTAGCAGAGGCTATACTTACTAAATATTTTGTTGCAGTATCAAGAATCTGAGATATTAATTTATAGAATTGTAGGTATAATATATAAAAGAACCATCCTGCCTGCGGTGTTGCTGCGCGATGGGGGGACACTGAGCGGAACCGCAGCACAGGAATGGTTCTTTTTTGCCCGCGTGTTCTCGCAGAATCTTTGAGGAGGTTTAAGTTCCGTAGTCATTTCGTTTAGCATCTTATAACATTAAACGTGCCACTTTATGATTTGATGGTAGAAAAATCGATATTCATGTAATTGCTTTTATAACTATATACAATACAATAAAATAACCTATGCCAGAAACTAGCTTGGTTTTATATTTCAAAGAATTATCTCAATGATTCCCTTAAGATTCGTTCATCTTGTTTACACATACAATATCCCCATTCATGATATTACTTATCAATAATCCCATTTCCAGTGTATTCATGAAGTGTATACAAAATGAACACCGAAAACACGATTAACAAGAATATCCTGGTATTCGTTGATAACTTAGGTTTGTAGATGAATAAAGTAGCTTAAGATAATAGGAGATATTAAGAAGCTGGTTTCTGACGGATGAAATGTTCGAGCCCCGTTCGACGCAATTCTTTATATAACGTGCCGCGTGAAATCCCTAAGCATCTAGCTGTTGCTGCTTTATTTCCACGGCATAAAGTTAATGCTTTTTCAAGCTGCACCTTACTCTTACTTCCATAGGACAGATATGGCTGCTTTTCAGGATTCCTACTCACAGCTCCATTTCTAACGCGCACAGGCAACATCTCTGGCATGATTGGACCACTGCATCTGAGGTGCTTTGCACGTTCCAAAACCGCAAAGAGTTCCCTAACATTTCCGGGCCATGTATATTTCTGTAGATGCGTAAGTGCATCTTTATCGATTAATACTTCTCTTTCTTCTTCACCCCGGTCGTTGCCACATAAATAACTTACAATTAAAGGCACGATGTCTTCCGGTCTCTCACGAAGTGGAGGTATATGGATATGTTCCGAATTGATTCTATAATAGAAATCTTCTCGAAGTATAGTACTCTCGATCTTCTCTTCGAGATTTTGATTTGTAGCCGAGATTATCCTTATATGGATTGGACGCTCAGTATTTTCACCTATTCTACGCACACTGCATTCCTGCAATACTCTGAGTAGCTTCACTTGTTGAAGTGGAGTGAGTTCGCCTATTTCATCAAGAAAGAGTGTTCCACCATTGGCTTCTTCGAATATACCTTTTCGGTCGATCATTGCACCGGTAAAACATCCCTTCCGATGCCCAAAGAACTCACTTTCAAAAAGATGATCAGGTATTGCAGCACAATTTACAGCGACAAACGGTCTTTTCCCATTGTCGCTTAGCATATGTATCGTTCGCGCTACGAGTTCTTTGCCCGTCCCGGTCTCTCCCGTGATCAATATGGGCCTCGTGAAGTTGGCCGAGAATTGTATCTGTTGCCACACTTGTTGTATTCCGTGAGAGACTCCAATAAGTTTTTTATAGAGAACATAATCAGATGATTGTGTGAGCCTAATAATATGTTTTCCCTTGTTTCGTTCATCTTGAAGGTCCACTAATGTCCTGCGATTTTTTAGTACCAGAGTATAAAGATCTTTTATTTTCGCAGCCAAGTATGGAGTACTAATTTCTCTTAAAAGATAGTTTGCTTCGATGAGACTCTTCCACGCTTCATCATCTGTTTCAAAACCGTCACCTGCTGAACGTATTTCTCTCCTCTCGAGGTCAGAAATTTCTTCCAGTAAGATTTGCGCATAGCAAACGTGTGTCTTTGCAAGTTCGAAGTTACAACTTGCATCCTTCAAGATAGTAATAGCTCCCTTAAAATGGGCAATTCCTTCTTCGATATCTCCAGTTGTCGTGTTTAGTCTACCTAGGGCACGCATTATCAAAGCTTCTTCAAGCCTATCTTGTAATGTACGTGCGTAATCGAGACCTTTGTTTAGAAAGGAAAGGGCTATTCTATGATCTTCTTTCATTAGATTTAATTCACCGAGTCGTCTAAGAACCTCAACTTCTACATCACCTTTAGGCGCTATGGACCTAGCTAATTGCAAGCATTTTTGATAATACCGCTCGGCAACATCTAACTTTTTCCGTTCAAAGAAAATATCTCCGATATATTCGAACGCAAGAGATTGTTCACGTTTGAGTCCTTCATTACTAGCCATTTTTTCGGCTTTTCGATATAGCCTTATTGATGATCGAAGTTCACCCTGACATTTTTTAACGTTACCTAATGCCAGAGTGCATCGGCAGACTCCCAAGGACCATCCGGCAATCTTAAAAAGATTTTGTGCCCTTTTTATTGCATTCGTTGATTCTTTGAATTTGCCGCATCGATACAATACTATGCCCAAGTTCAAGCATGCAGCTGCTTCTCCATAGTAATCATCACGCGAAACACAGTCATTACGAGCTCGTATATAATAATCCTCAGCTTTCCTAGTGAAGCCACGTACTTGTGCAAGTATTCCCATCATTATCAGTATTCTCGACCGAAGACGTGCATCGGAATGAAAGGTCGCTAGACCGAGAGCGCTCTCTAGATTTTTCTCAGCAAGTCCAATATCCTTTAAATAGAAGCGGCACGCACCCTCAATAAGTAACCTCTCAGGTATAAGATGCGGGTGATGGTGCTGCCAGTAACCAATATCATGCTTACTGAGAATCGTAAGTGCTTCTTTGAATGATCCCTGCCGTCGCATGATATTAGCTCTAACCAGCATTGATTCTAGAATCATTCGTGCTGCTATACTTTTTTCAATCTTTACTAGAATCTTCTTGAGTGCGTTAAGATGCATAGTGCTCTCGTGGAGGGAGGATGTGTAATAGGCACCCTTTGCGCATTCAAGAAGTGTTCGTGCATAGAGTACGGTAGTGACGTTTCCTTTTTGGACTAACCGTAAGGCCTCGCAGCTCAAACTATGGCCTTCACGGTATTTGCCCTTTCTCCGCTCATGTTCGCTTCGGGAAATTAGTCGTTCTATAGCGAGTTGGATATCGTGCATCTATCGAAATCTATTCGCTTACGGTCTCAGAAAACCGAAGCATGAGTCACATAACCATTGAATGTAAAGATTTAGGAATGAAAATCTATTCAATCTATCGTCTTGCATTATCCTATCTGTGCCTTCTGGAATTTCTCGATCACCATACGTTCCACTGCTGCTTTGCGAGTACTGTTGGGAATAAATACACTCGATCTGAACATCCAGATCAGACCGTAAATGAGGATCTTCTCCCGGTTCACCATTTACTGTATTATCTAAAAAGGAGACTGTTACAGCTTTTGGTGCTTTCGCGGCTGCATCCGACGTTACTGCAAACTGTAGAAAAATCGACGTGAGCAAAAGAAGAATAATGGAAACGCTAGCCGGGCTTTTCATAAACACCTCTACACTTCACCATTCGCATGGACGATAGATTGTATTTATTGTTTCCCCTGTATCGAGCCGCTTCCACGAACTAATTATATAAATTTTATCAAAAACATTGCGCACACGTCAATACCAATAATTACAACCGGCTCAAATATAACAGCTTAGCTGCCTACAAGCCTGAATTGAATCTAACCGGATTTTTAGTTATATCGCTTTTATGGGGGCGTTTGTAAGGATCGTCAAAAATACGCCTTGCGGTTTTCTTTCCGCTCGAATGCGGGATTAACGGTAGCATCATATACTTAGAAGGCAGGGATGTCCTGTATGTGCGGCGAGTGGTTCCAGATAATCTGAAATCTCTACTACATTAGTAGATATAATAAAAATAACATATTTTATAGCAGCAGATTCAATCGTAACACCAACGCAACCTTTAGCGGGGCGGTCCAATGGCAGAGTTCCCCCGCCAATAGTTTGTCAGTACATGTGTAGCAATCAGCCTCAGAATGTGGTGCCCCCGGGGTCTCCGCCATATCCTTCCAAGATGCCCCCGGTTCGATCATCCATGAGTGATAATTATAGATTTAGGCCTCGAAATCCTTACACACCCCCCACACGCTCACCACTGTGTACTCCTTATTGGCATCTGGAAATAATCTTGTGGGGAGAGAGGAAATTTCGGGTGTGGGTCGTGGCGGACTGCATCATAGTGTACACCTTCAGCTATAATGCATCCGTGGGTATCATTTTTTCTTTACGGGTAGCCTTCCATGCGTTAGACTGTCTCTAGATGAGCAGCACATCACCATCTTATCTACAAAATTGGCACATCTAAATACAAAGGAGGGCATGATGTTTAGGACTCTGAAAACTATGTTCTTTTTAGTTGTGCTTCTTGCGGCATTAATTACATCATCAAATGCTTACGAGATTCCACAGCGGGAGATTCAAGTCAAACCCTATTTGAACTTTCTTTTCCCCAACAATCTCTTAGAGATGGAAGGTGGATACAATCCAATCAACGAAAAGACGATCATAGGCCTAGGCCTGAAAATACGTAATCAGTATTACAATCATTTCGGCCTTATGTTCAATATGTCAATAAATAGTGTTGATCCAGCATATGATGCTCCAGCTGCAGGAGTGATTTTTACATTTGGAGGTTATTTTAAGACATCTAACAAATTGGGCACTATTATTTTCGATTGCGGCTATGGATGTATCATGGAGACCAATGAAGGTATGGGCCTACTCATGCCGAGTCTGGAATTGAGTCGACCTGTTTCCGATCGCATTTCAATTTCGATGGAAGTTGGATGGCTTATTCCTAACGATTGGGTGATTAGTTATGATTTCGAAGAAAATTACAGCTCATTTACGGTTTCACTCGGCAGCACGATTATTTTTTAGATAAAAGACTTCCATAAATTCGGTGCTCTTCGCCGCTAATTAATCCAGATAGACGCTAACGACCATATGATAAGCCCTCGTTCTTATGATGCTCCCTGGCATATATCCGGTGGCAACAATAGCTCCCACCGTCT
This sequence comes from bacterium, assembly GCA_020350885.1. Lineage (GTDB taxonomy): Bacteria > Krumholzibacteriota > Krumholzibacteriia > Krumholzibacteriales > Krumholzibacteriaceae. The sequence goes on from CP070727.1 coordinate 3,837,777, forward strand.
GCTCGATTATAATAATATCATACTGACCGGTTTCACCATTTAATGGTGCCAGATCATCGGCCGTAAACGTATAGAAACCGTCATTTGTCGTTGTTATCCAGACATCGGTTGAATCACGCACACTTGGGCTATCATACTTCATCAGAGTGAGTGTTACATTTGCTATCGAGCAACTCGAGTTATCCCAGTGAACGTCAAAGCCGTTTATAGATACATGATCCAACGGCTGGGGATACGTTAGTATGGGGACGCAATCATCGAATACAATACTGGAGTTAAGATCCGGAACGGAGCTATTGCCAAACACAACAAAATCAACCCGTTCACCTTGATCTATGAAAGGTAACGACGTCTCGACGTAACTGTAGGATTTGGTATCCTGATTCCACCACATCTTGTAGTCCTCCACAAATACTGAATCGGCTTGCAGGGGTCTTATTGTATCGGTCAGAGCTAACTCCATATCGAACCGCGCACGGATTTCTTCCTGATAATGATAATTACCATAGGTCATGTACACATCGACTTCCAGCAGGGTGAACGTAGGGGCTTCTGATTCGGCCATTGTCGTAAATTGCCAGAGGGGCCCCTCAGCGGTATCTGCTTCATTGAACGCGAAAATTTTCCAGTAGTAGGTTGTCTCATAATCCAGAATACCGGGATCATAAGTCTGCTCGCTTTGATTGGCGCTGACCAATTCAGGATCAGTCGATATACCAAAGTAAACGTCAAAACCATAGGTCTCACCGGGTACACTGCAGATACTCCATGAAAGGTCGGCTCCAATGTTCACAGATGGTGCTCCGTTAAACGGAGACGGGTCATAGGGATATAAAAAACATCCGGTCCAGAAAGCACATCCTTGCCAAGAATTGGTATACCCATTTTCATCATGGGCTACGACAGACCACCAATAACGAGTGTTGGGGAGTAGATTTCTAACTGTTATTTCTCTATCTTCGTATTCCTCTGCGACGCAGAGCATTTCAGACCGAGCAAGGGTAGTACCTATATAGACATCATACCATGTCCTTGGTTGAATACCATCCTCACTTTCATGATTTTGGTTGTACCACCTTAACTGTACAGTGTCAGCGTAAATAGTAGAATTATGTGTAGGACTCAAACATTGAAAGTTATAAGGGCCGTGATCAGGATAAAGACCGCATCCACTGTAACTGAGTAACAATATCAGTGATAGTAGGGGAATACATTTCACATACGCTTTGAATTTCATCTGTGTCTCCTTTCAATGAATGCCTTACAAATATCAAATTTCCATAATACGAAGAATTATGCGCAATTACACATGAGCTGGCATTGTCTTCGGAGAGTGTTCAATTTTGTGTGTTATTACATAATTATACATAGCAATATCATTATTAACAACCCTAAAAACGTTACCCTTGCCGAACCTCGATGTATACGTACGTGTAGGCTTTTAGCTTGTGGGGTGGGACTGGGATGATATAAAAGAATGGGCACAGTCCCCTTTTACCAGTAGCTTTCAGTCGAAAGGAGATCCGTACCCATGAAGCAATTGGACTCCGGATTTTAATTCTAACAGGGCAATGGCTTGCAGGGGAAAGCCGATCTCGAGCCTGCTGATTGCCGGTTGATTGAATGGATCAACCTGATCTATACTAACATTCGATTGTGCCACGGTTTCTGGCGGTTGATCTTACAAGGGTCTCAGCGAAACGGAGTGACCGGATTGAAGGCAACTCGACCGAATTTGATCGAAATGCGAACGACGCGTTCCATATCTGCCGTGACGATGCTGGTGCTCGCCGGCATCTTATGTCTCGCCGGTCCGGTTTCCTCGCAGCAGGGGGAAACCGATCCGCTTGTTCTCGAGAAACTCGAATGGTTCCAGGACCTGAAGTTTGGGCTACTCATGCACTGGGGTCCGTACAGTCAGTGGGAAGTCGTCGAGAGCTGGAGCATTTGTCCTGAGGATGAAAACTGGTGCGAACGGCGTGGTCCGTATGCCAGGGATTACTACGGATATAAAAGGGCGTACGAGGATCTTAAAAGCTCGTTCAATCCGGTCAAGTTCGATCCCGACTCGTGGGCTGCGGCGGCCAAGGATGCGGGGATGCGGTATGTCATCTTTACCACGAAGCATCACGACGGTTTCTGCATGTTCGATACCAAAGAGACTGACTACAAGATCACGGATCCGGGCTGTCCGTTCAGCTCGAACCCGCGGAGCAACGTCACAAAGGAGATCTTCGATGCCTTCCGCCGGTACGGTTTCGGTATCGGTGCCTATTTCTCCAAGCCGGACTGGCATTCGCCGGAATACTGGTGGCCGTATTTTCCCCCATTTGACCGTAACGTCAATTATGACATCAAAAAGTATCCAGAGAAGTGGACCGCATTCAAAACGTTCACCTTTAACCAAATACAAGAACTGATGAGCGGCTACGGCAGTGTGGATATCCTCTGGCTTGATGGTGGATGGGTGCAACCGATGACCTCCACCTCTCCCCGCTGGGGCAAGAATCCCACCGATCAAAACATCGACATGCCGAAGATCGCAGCTATGGCTCGTTCCCTGCAGCCGGGATTGATCATTGTCGATCGAACGGTTGAGGGCCGGTATCAGAACTACCGGACTCCCGAGCAGGAAATCCCCGAACGGCCGCCCGACTATATCTGGGAAACATGTATGACCATGGCAACGTCATGGAGCTACGTATCGACCGATACGTACAAACCAGCGTGGAAACTAATTCATATTCTCGTCAATATCGTGGCAAAGGGAGGAAACCTGTTGCTCAATATCGGACCAAGCCCGGAGGGTGAACTGCCGCCCGAATCGCTGCAGCGCTTGGGAGAGCTCGGCAGATGGATGCGCGTGAACGGGAGCGCACTATACTCTACCAGGGCAATTACTCCTTACACGGAAGATAAGATATGCTTCACTCGCACGCCCGACGGAGCGATCAATGCAATCTACCTCGCCGATGAAGACGAGAATCAGCCGCCGGAAGAAGTACGGATTTCTTCCTTTGCTCCCAAAAGAGGGAGCACGGTCATGATGTTGGGCGTTCAAGTACCGGTGACCTGGGAGAAGAGCGGCCCGGGATTCGTAATTCATGTGCCCGATTCGGTAAGGGCCCATCCGCCGTGCAGCTATGCCTGGGCGTTCAGATTTATGGTGGAGTAATACGAATCAGAAGTGGTCCGACGTCGATCTTCTGCATCGACGGAAAGATACGATGCTATGAGCCGGCTTATGAAATGGTATCAAGCGGGGATATTCGTCTTTGTCCTCCTCATCGGGGCGCATCGTAGCTTCGCTTCCGGTTCCCTCGAGCTCGCAAAGGATGGCCGAAGCGATTTCAGCGTGTACGTAGATGCCTCCTCATCACAATCGGTACGAGCCATCGCCGATACGCTGCGCCGGTACATCCGGAATATCTCAGGCGCCCAATTGGCTGTTATTCATGAACTTAGGAAGGGAGGACGTCAGATTGTTTTCGAAGTCGGAAAGTCTGCAGATCAGGGCCTGAATATACGGGAGCTCGGAAGCGACGGATTCCGGATCAAAACGGACCGTAGCAGCCTCTTCATTACCGCCCAGACGGAACGCGGCATTCAGAACGCCATATACACATTCCTCGAAACCTATCTGGGCTGCCGGAAGTACACCCCGACGGTCACTGTCATTCCGAAACAAGCCTCCATTGTACTTCCCGGCATCGATGACACTCAGGTGCCGCCCGTGAAGTTCAGGATGCAGCACTTTTACGAACCCTCCTACGCGGCATGGCACAAGCTGGATACTCATGACAACTGGGGACTTTTCGTCCATACATTCCAGACACTCGTCCCGCCCGAGAAATACTTTGATGAACATCCCGAGTACTTCACGCAGTTGCAGGGGCTTCGCATAGACGGCGGGCAGTTGTGCCTGACCAATCCTGACGTCTTCCGCATCGTGGTGGACGAGCTTCGCATGCGCATGAAGGAGAATCCGCAGGCCCGATTCTGGTCTGTCTCCCAGAATGATACATACTGCCCGTGTGAGTGCGATGCGTGCCGGGCCATCGATCGTGTCGAGGGTTCGCCGGCGGGCTCGATTCTCTCGTTTGTCAATCGGGTTGCCGACGAGTTTCCCGACAAGACGATCTCGACGCTCGCCTACCAGTATTCCCGGGCGGCTCCAAAAAACATCAAGCCCAGGCCGAATGTGAACATCATGCTCTGCAGCATCGAGTGCAATCGCAGCCGGCCGCTCGCCGATGACCCGAGCAGCGCTTCGTTTGTCAAGGACGTCGAAGACTGGTGCACACTAACAAACAACATATTCCTGTGGGACTACGTGATACAGTTCCGCAACCTTGTCAGCCCCTTCCCGAATCTGCGCGTGCTTCAGCCGAACATCCAGTTCTTCGTAGATAACGGCATCACGTCGATATACGAGCAGGGATTGCCGGAGATGCACGGTGAATTCGCCGAGCTGCGTATCTATCTCATCGCCAAGTTGCTCTGGGATCCTTACATCGATATCGATTCGGTAATGGACGATTTCCTGCAGGGCTACTACAGCAGCGCTGCACCGTACATCCGCCGGTACATCGACACCATGCATGATGCGCTCGAGGCGTCGGGCGAGGATCTACTGATCTACGGCTATCCCTCGCCCTCGCAGGACGGCTATCTCTCTCCCACCATGATGGACACGTACAACTCCCTCTTTGATCAGGCTGAAAACGCAGTGAAGAACGAATCCGAGTACCTTTTCAGAGTCCAGACCGCCCGGCTGCCTCTGCAGTTTGCGCTCCTCGAGCAGGCCAAGGTATACGGCACTGCCGCAAGAGGCTGCTTTATTGAGAATAACGACGGCACTTTGAATGTAAAACCGGAAATGGAGGCACTTCTGGCGACATTCGTCGAGAGGTGTAAACGGGCGGGGATATCCAAACTGTGGGAACGGGGGACGTCTCCCGATCAATACGATGCCGCCACCCGGGCATTTTTTGATCAGAGCGGAATAACTCACCTGGCCAAGTTCAAGCGTGTGTCTCTCGCCGAGCCGGCAAGCCCCAAGTACCACAACGGGGATGAATCATCACTGACGAACGGACTCAAGGGCTGGGATGACTACCACATGCACTGGCTCGGCTTCGAAGGCGAGGATATGGAAGCGACGATCGATCTCGGCACCGTGCAGACCGTCACGAGCATCAGCACGGATTTCCTTCAGGATATCGAGTCATGGGTCTTTATGCCGCTCTCGGTGGCATTCTCGATTTCCGAGGACGGCCGGCTGTACCGCACTGTCGGCGAGGTGAAGAATACTGTTCCGACCGAGAAGTTCGGCGCCGTCATAGCACCGTTCGCCATCCAGTTCGAGCCATCGAACGCACGGTTTGTAAGGGTCAGGGCGGTCAATATGAAAACGTGTCCCGCCTGGCACAAAGGCGCCGGAGGAAAGGCATGGATATTCATCGATGAGATCACTGTGCAATAGGAATCGATCCGCGAGGACCCGTGCTCGCGGAAGATCGTTCGTTATGAGACCGGCACGGAGACGGCTCCCAGGAGTTTTGATGTTCTGGGCGGGCATGCTCGGCGTCATTGTGCTGATTCTCGGCAGCCGGGTGATCACGGCGCAGCCGTACAAAGATGCCAACGCTCCCGTCGAGGAACGCGTGCGGGATCTACTCTCTCGCATGACATTGAAAGAGAAGTTCTGGCAGCTCTTCATGCTGTCTACCAATCTAGAAGGAACCGTAGAGAAGTACACCGACGGTGTGTTCGGCTTTCAGATCAGCTCCTCGGGTGATACGAGCGGCTCAGTGGAATACGTGAACTCCGTGCAGCGTCATTTTGTAGAGAACACCCGCCTGGGCATTCCCATCATTGCATTCGGTGAAGCCGTGCACGGTCTCGTTCACAAGGATGCCACCGTATTTCCACAGGCGATAGCACTAGCGGCGACGTTCGATACGTCTCTCATGCACAGGGTGTCGAAAGCCATAGCCCTCGAATGCCGAAGCCGTGGCATCAGGCAGGTTCTCTCCCCCGTGGTGAATATTGCCAGCGACGTGCGATGGGGGCGTGTGGAGGAAACGTACGGGGAGGATCCATATCTGTCCTCGGAAATGGGCGTGGCATTCGTATCGGAGCTCGAGAAGCTCGGTGTCATCACCACACCCAAGCATTTCATCGCCAATGTGGGTGACGGCGGCCGTGACAGCTACCCGATACAATTCAACGAGCGACTACTTCGAGAAATCCACCTTCCCCCGTTCGAGGCGTGCATTCTCCGAGGGGGCTCGCGGTCGATAATGACATCGTATAACTCCCTCGATGGGGCTCCGTGTACGGCGAATGATTGGCTGAACAACCGGCTGCTCAAGAGAGAGTTGAGATTCACCGGATTTGTCATCTCCGATGCCTGTGCCGTCGGCGGCGCGAGTGTGCTTCATTTCACGGCACACGATTGCGCCGAATCGACCGAGCTTGCGTTGAACGGCGGTCTGGATGTGATCTTTCAGACGTCGTATGACCATTATCATCTCTTTATAAAGGCCTTCCAGGATGAAAGACTCGATCAGGGGGTGATTGATCGGGCAGTCTCACGGGTGCTCAGAGCGAAATTCGAGCTGGGACTATTCGAGAGACCCTATGTCGATTCGAACGAGCCAGCACTCCGTGTCGTGAAGGACAAGCACCTCCGACTGGCTCGGGAGGCGGCCCAAAAATCGATCGTCCTGCTCAAGAATGCGAACAACACGCTGCCGTTGAATAAAAGCATCAAGACAATCGCCGTCATCGGGCCCGACGCGTCAGAAGCCCGCCTGGGCGGATACAGCGGCCCTGGAATCCGCAGGATCAGCATTCTAGGGGGCATCAGGGAAAAGATTGGCACGTCTGCGCGCATTTCATATTCAAAAGGGTGTGATCGAATATCTCCTGAGTACGTAACGGTGCCTTCGGAATACCTGTTTTGTTCTCTTAATGATACGGTGCGGCACGGATTAATCGGCGAATACTTCGATAACATATCTTTGAGCGGAGATCCCGTGTTCACGAGAATCGATCCACAGTTACAGTTCCAGTGGACGCTGTTTTCTCCCGATCCGCAGAGGCTGCCGTACGATTTCTATTCGGTGCGATGGAACGGCACATTGAAAGCGCCTGCATCGGGCAGGTTCAAGATCGGGATTGACGGAAACGACGGCTATCGGCTCTACATCAACGGTGAACCATTGATAGACAACTGGCGGAAGGTCACACGGCGGACCGTGCTGGCCGAATACCATTTTGAGAAGGGCAAAGAGTATGATGTCCGCATCGAATTCTTCGAACCTACCGGTAATGCATGGTTCAAGCTCGTGTGGAATGTGGGTGTTTCCTCCGATTGGAAACGTGAAATGGACGAGGCGGTGAGCCTTGCCGGGCAGAGTGACGCTGCGGTCGTCGTGGCCGGAATCGAGGAAGGCGAGTTCAGGGATAGGGCGGTACTCGGGCTCCCCGGCCGGCAGGAGGAATTGATCAACCGGGTCGCTGCTACGGGGAAACCTGTCATAGTCGTTCTGGTCGGTGGAAGTGCTATCACGATGAACGACTGGCTCGACAACGTTCCGGCTGTCCTGGACGTGTGGTACCCGGGCGAGCAGGGAGGGCATGCCGTCGCCGATGTCCTCTTCGGCGACTACAATCCGGCAGGACGGTTGCCCGTTACATTCCCGGTCGCTGAAGGACAATTACCGCTTGCTTACAACCACAAGCCCACCGGCCGCGGCGATGATTATGTCGATCTCACCGGTCAGCCCCTGTTTCCGTTTGGATTCGGACTGAGCTACACCACGTTTGACTACAGCGACCTGTCATTTGACAGGCAGCGGATCTCCTCGACTGATTCAGCGGTCGTGCGTTTCAAGGTCAAGAACACGGGCACGCTGGAGGGCGATGAGGTCATACAACTCTACATTCACGATGAAGTGGCATCCGTGGCACGCCCGGTTACCGAGCTCAAAGGATTTGAGCGAATTCATCTAAAGCCCGGCGAAGTGAAGGAAGCAAGCTTTACCATCGCACCTGAGAATTTGTCCATGCTCGACAGAGACCTCGAGCCGGTCGTCGAACCGGGAGATTTTCGAATCATGATCGGCTCTTCATCGAAAGACATTCGCCTGCGAGGGATATTGACGGTAATCAAATGAGGGCGGTTGACTCTTTAACATAGCGAGGACGGCGCCGGCGATTCGGGCCGTCCCCGCTGCGAGTGTCGATGTCACCCACTCCGCGGTAGCGGAATGTGATTCCGGCCGTCCCATTATAGCGAAACGTGCTTGTGGCGGCCGATCTCGGCCGGCACATCGACCACACACAAGACGGTGCCGTTATGACGTACTACTTCATCAGCACGAGCTTCTTCGTCCCCCGGAAATTTGATGCCGTCATGCGTACGAAGTAGATTCCGCTCGCGGACTGTTGGCCGTTGTTGTTGGTGCCGTCCCACCCGACCGTGTGCGTGCCGGGCGGCGCATGTTCATCGACTAGCGTCCTCACGAGTCTGCCGCTGCTGTCATAGATAGAGATATCGACGTGGCTCCCTGGTACGGCGACGTAGTAAACGATGGTTGCCGATGGGTTGAATGGATTCGGGTACGCCCCGGCCAGTGCGTGTGCGTGAGGGAGCTCATCCACCGGATCGTCTTCACCCGGGTCGTCGCCGAATGGCAGCGGTGAGCCGGGCGGCTCCGTCAGCCACGGATCGTAATCGACCGAGCCGGCGATCTTCGACGGTTCCGGGCCGCTGCTGCTTCCCCACCAGTTGTCTTCGGCCATGATGGTCGTGCTCATATTGAGGTTCCCCACGTGGTGGAGGCTGTTGTTTGTGATCGAGTTGTATCCGGTCGATCCTGATCCGCCGCCGCCGAGATCGGCGTTCGACTCGTTCAACGTGGATACGCCGACCGTATTGTTGCTTATATCGTTCCATTCCACCACGGCGTTTTGGGTCCCGAGGAAGTAGATGCCGTGGGTGCTTCCCGTGATGGTGTTACCGGCTATCGTGTGTCCGTTTCCGTAGAGCGCGAAGATGCCGGAGTACGTGTTACCCTCGATTGAACAATTCGTAATCGACGCCGAAGTCGTACCGTTCAGAACGATGCCAATGTTGTTGCCGTTTAGGGTGCAGCTGTTGATGCTGCCGCTAGACCCGCCCATAAGTATGATACCGCTGCTGGAACCGTTGGACACCGTGACCTCGTTTAGATCTATGGTGTTGGTTCCACTGCCGTATGCATTCACCTGAAGGCCGCTGCCGGTGATCGAAGAGTTGCGGCAAGTGAGCGAAGCCGTCTCACCGTCGGGCGTGAAGAAATCGATGCCACCGCAGTCCTGGATCGTAACGCCGTTCAGGATCCCGTTTCCCGAGCGGATCTGTACGGCGAGGTTGCTCAAATCCATGAACGCCGTGTTGGTGACGGTAGCTCCGCCACTTGACCACACACCGAGACAACCATCCGATACGGTCGCATCTACGACGGTGATGGCAATATCACTCCGGACGGCGATATAGGCGTTTTTGACCGTCACGCCGGTGAGCGGTGACGGGCCGGCACCGGCAAGGTAGCGGATCCCGTACCAGTCGTTCATCCCGGGGCTGTCGCAGTACGATGCAAACTCGACGTCTCCGCTGCCCACGGTGCCGATGACGAGCGAGCCCTTGACGATGATCTCGACGTGGTTGGCGTCGATGCCGTCTTCCTCGTCATGCACGGCGTCCTCGCACGCGACCAGGACGACCGTGCCCGGATTGATGGTCAGCGTTACGCCCTCATCGATGACGAGATCTCCCGAAACGATCATCGTGTCGGGCATCCCGGCGACGGAGCCCCAAGTTGTCGATTCGGTGATATGACCGAACTCGGTGAGCGCGAGATAGGCGTTCACCTTTCCTGCGCCGTACTTTTTCGGTCCGTTGGGATCGCTGTCCCAGTAGTACTCCGCTGAGCGCTTGATTCTCTCACGGACCTCTTCCTGATCGAGGGCGGGGAATCAGGAGCGGATGAGTGCGGCGATGCCCGCCGCCTGCGGCGCCGCGAACGAGGTGCCCCTCCAGTTGTCGACATATTCGCTCATTCCGCCGATCACATCGCAGATATCGCACGGCGGATCATCTCCCCCACACGGGTTCGTGTGCTTGTTCACCGGGATGCCGCTGTCTCCGACCGGTGCTACGACGTCGACCTTCTCCGAGTTATGATCCCACTGGCTCATAAACCAGAGAAGCCCGTTTTCGTCTATTGCGCCGACTGCCATCACGTCGGGGTGACTTGCCGGAAAAAAAATCTTGTCTTCGACCTATGCCTTCCATTTATTCCGTCCACATTGCAATAGTTGGAGTTACCCTGATTCGAGGAGCCTCCTCTAATAGTAATCCAGTTATTATCGGAGAAATCGGATCGACAAACCAGTGCCCTCCGGGTGCCACCGCCATATCCTGCCGATAGGTCCCGGATTAGATTATCCACTAATAACAATTAGTGTTATTTAAGGGCTTGAAGCCTAAACTCCACATCCCTTGCTTCCCATCCGTGCATCCTTAATAAAACATCATGAAGAAATCTAGTGGGTGAAGAGACACCGTCACACGTGGGGGTACCTGTACGATCATGTATTAACTACTGCAGATTAAACAGACTTATTATTACAACGCACTCTTACGAGCCATTCAGCTTGGTGATGATGTTCTTCAGTTTCGCCTTGATGGTTCTCGACTTCTCCCAGGTTTCTTTCACAAAGCCATCATCAGGAGCCTGCGTGTTCGCTTCCATATAGTCGGCGATGATCCTCCTGCCACGGATATCGTCCCGCTCCTTCGACTGCTGCGTGTCGCGTGCGATCCTCTCTTGTATATCCCCCAATCGCTCGAGGTTCTCTGTGACGCTTCGTGCGGCGTACCCCTCGGAATTCAATAGGGTCCGCCGGTACTCCCAGTGGGCATCGCCGGTCTCGTTCTCGTATATAGATGCAATCCGATCCATTTCCCCGCCATCGAGTAGCTTCTCTATATATGCTGCAAGCCCCTCAAGCACAAAATACTCGATAAATAGATCGTACGTATCTATCCCCTTTATGCGGTTCTCTTCCATCATGAAGTTCTTACCAAGGGCGGGGATATCATTGTCCGTATAGTGCTCTTTCACATCCGCTATGCTCTTCAGCCGGTCTCTCGCCGTTATCATCTTCTCGACGATATCCTGCCGGAAGACATCGAACACGAATTCAGTCCGCCGCGCCTTGTTCCGCTTCTTGTATTTACCTTCGTTCCTGAGCACGGTGTAGAGGTTATCGGAAAGAACCCAGGCAGGAAAGATCTCGTTGTAGGCCGGCGGTATCCCTTCGATCGCCCTGAACGGCTTGTTGATGAGGGCGAACGGGAATTCGACCTTCTGGGGAAGTGTGTCGACGGCGGTAGCTATGAGACTGTACGGAGCCTCAGTGTAATCTGCTGGAAACTTCACATTGATGCCGAGGCCGAAGAAAAACCCCTCCCCGCACCAGATCTCCTGGTCCGGGGCCTTCGATGTATGGTTCGATCCAACATTGGCGCCGTATCCCACGTTCCCCTTCCCTTCCGGCCACAGGGCGGCTATGAGCATAGCCTGGTGGTGAAAGCCAACGAACGGTCCGACCAGCGAAGCCGTCACTTCGCCCTCCGCTACACCGGTGTTGGGGCCGATGATGCTCTGTGTGACCTTTCCGTGCCGCTCGACGTGTGAGTGTTCGGTAAGCACCGAGTCATCCACTATAGCCATGGAAGTAACATCGCAACCATACTGGACACAGGAGTTGCGGACGTAGGCGCCATGGCTGATCCAGGTCCGCTCTTCATGAGTGCTGAGAAGCGTGACGTTCTGCACGGCGTTCGCATTATCGATTACGGCACCCTCGCCCAGATACACATCCTCAACTCGTGCGGTGTGGCGTATCACTCCGCCACGTTCCACGACACCGAAAGGTGCACTACACGTATCTATGTATGATTTCACGAACGATGCGTACGCCTCGAGAAACTTCCTGTCACTTCTTCGCGTGGCAACGGCCGTTGCAACCGGGATCGTGATCTCAGCATAGGAAAGTACCTCTCTCCCCCCCGTCTCGATGCCAATGGCGATCTCTCTTCCATTGCCGAATACGCAATTGGGCGAAGCCGACAAGGTGCCCATGTCGAAAACAACGCAATCTCCCCTGAGAATATAGTTCGAGATGACGGAAACGTTCGAGACGAGGCAGCCGTCTCCAATCTCGCAGCCCACGATTGTGCTGCTGTAGATACCTGACGGCAGAGACACCCCTTCTTCAACCGAAATCTCCTCACCTTTCAACGCCCCCAGCACGCAATCACCAACAAAAGTGCTGCCGACGATACTCTCAGGTGTGAATTCTCTTGTTACCAGAATCCGACTCCAATCTGCGCAGCGGTTGCCGCCAACCCTCAACCGGTCAATCTCATCCTCCGTCAGGGCGCGAACACGATCGCCATAGAGACGGCTCTTTCCCTTGGAGCCTTTGAGCGCCTCGAGGGAAGCTAAGAAGCTCGATGTCTCGAGCAGTTCTCCGATCAACGACCCCAGATACTCATTCATATATGCATCACCTTTGTACCCAGCCTCCAGAGGCCACAAATTCCTCACGTTGCTGTTATCTACCTATTCTCTTCTCAACGACATGCTTGTTATCGCGAACCCAGTTGTAGTATTGTCTCCTCTCCAGCCCGCCCGCCGCTTCCTCATCGAGCACAACAATCGCGTAATTGTGGAGCTGGAGCGCTGTGGCCGTTATCTGGCTTGTGACGGGGCCTTCGATAAACTCCCTGCATACATCCGCCTTGCCCTTTCCGCTCGCTATCAGTAGAATCTTCCTTGCATCCATGATCGTGCCGACTCCCATGGTGATCGCGAAACGAGGTACATCCTCTTCCCTTTCGAAAAAACGGGCATTGTCCTTGATCGTCTGCTCGTAGAGTGCCTTTACCCTCGTCCGGCTTGCGAAGGAAGAGCCTGGCTCGTTGAAACCGATATGCCCGTCACGTCCGATGCCCAGCACCTGCAAATCGATACCGCCCGCCTCTTGTATCTTCTTCTCATACCACTCGCTGAACTCCTCGGGATCGTCCGTGTTTCCCTGCGGTACGAATAATCTGTGCGCGCTGACATTGACGTGCTTGAAGAAATTTTCCCACATAAAGTAGTTGTAGCTGTTCTCGTGCAGGGGAGCGAGACCGAGGTATTCGTCGAGATTGAATGTCGTGACCTTGGAGAAATCCAATCCCTCCTCCTTGTACATTCTCGCCAGCTTCTTGTATGTCCCTATTGGAGTGTCCCCCGTGGCTAGGCCGAGCACCAGATCGTGCTTCCGCTTGACCTCGCGTGCGATAATCTCAGCCGATGTCCTACTCATCGCTTCGTAATCTGGTGTAATGATAATCTCCACTGCAGCATCTCCTTTGCTCCATGTAACCGTTCAACACATTACCAATCTACACGAAAGAACTCACATATTGTCGCAATTATAAGAGGAGAGCAGCGCTTGTGCAACATTTCTTCAGGATTCATAGTTATTGCAGCTGTACTTTTCCCGTAAAACTGATCCAGATATCAGACATAATGAGAGAAATCGGATCATGTAAGTGGTGCCCTGTGGGTGCCCCCGCCATATCCTATCGAGAGGCCCTCGGTTCGATTATCCACTGAGAATATGTATTCCTTAATAAAATCCGGTTCACGCAGCAGGTTCCTCTTAATGGAAGGAGGTCAATCCCAATTAGCCACAGCGAATAATCAATTGTAACTATTTGTAACTATTGCCACAAGTTGTTAGGATTCAACAAAATAATATCTTAAAGTAATGAACTCATGCTCACACACATCCAGATCAAAGGAAAAGAAGGTACAGTCAGGTTAGAAGCTTGACTGCGATATTCAGACATGGTTTAAATTACATACAACTTTTCTGTCGCATGCAGTTTGGGGCTTGTCAAGCTTCCTGCTCCAGTCCCATCCGCACGAAACACATCGCCCGCAACTGATGCGATGATTGTCAGGAAGTAAATCTATGATTGTTTACATTGGCATGTTTTTGATCGCCTTTTCCACTCTCGCCCTTGAAATTACACTGGTCCGCCTCTTGAGTGTAGTGACATGGTATCACTTGGCATTTTTCTCTATCTCAACTGCAATGCTGGGTATGACTGCCGGTGCCGTAAAGGTATACCTCAAACGAGATGTATTCGGTGGAGAGAAGAAAGCCAGGGAGGTAACAAAAGCCTGCCTGTACTTTTCGGCGGCGATTCCTTTAACTCTAGCACTACTTTGTATTCTCCCACTCGGTCTATATAAAAGTGTCTTGAGCCCTATTACGATCCTCATTGCGACCGTAGCATGTTCATTGCCATTCTATTTTTCGGGTATAGTGATTACAACACTTCTGACCAAGTACTCACTACCAATCGGCAAGTTATATGCGACCGATCTGACAGGCGCATCACTTGGATGCTTGTTCGTACTAGGCGGCCTCGAAGTATTCGACGGACCCAGCTTGATCTTGCTCTGTAGCGCCATAGGAGCATTGTCTGGAATATGCTTTGCCCTGCACAGTTCCTCCCGTAGGCTTGCCCGTGTGAGCCTGGGCTTGGTTGTCCTCTTTTTTGTCATTGCAGTTATCAACGCTCGGACACCATACGGAATCCACCCGATACATGTGAAAGGTAAACTCGAAAAGCAAGGATTAGAAGATAATCGGATCTATGAGAAATGGAATTCCTTTTCACGTATCCTTGTCTACAAGCAAACTAACGGGGCCCCACAGTATTGGGGAGCAAGTCCTTTGGCGCCGAACACAGGAATCCCTCAGCACGGTATGAACATCGACGGTATGGCAGCAACAACAATGTGCAGGTTTACTTCACTGGAAGACATAGAACACCTGCGTTACGATGTTACAAATGTGGGTTATTTCCTGGGCCGTACGGGACATGTTTGTATTGTAGGTGTCGGTGCCGGCAGAGATGTCCAGAGTGCTATACTTTTCGGACATAAACAGATTACCGGAATCGAAATTAATCCGATATTCATCGATCTTCTGCAAAATGATTTTTTAGACTTTGCCAATATCGGGAATCGTGAGGACGTAATTCTAATTGTCGGCGATGCGCGCAGTTATCTTTCAAAGACAACAGAAAAATACTCCGTCATTCAAATGTCCATGATGGACACGTGGGCCGCAACAGGAGTAGGTGCATTCTCACTCTCTGAAAACGCCCTGTATACTGTAGAAGCGTGGGATGCGATACTCGACCGTTTAGAAGACTATGGGGTATTCATGGTCTCACGATGGCACAATCCAGAGAACATCGGTGAGACCGGACGCGTGCTAAGCTTAGCCGTTATCTCTCTTTTGAATCAAGGAGTCCAGAAACCCTCGAAGCATCTAGCATTGATCGCAAGTGATAATATTTCGACCCTACTGGTTACCCGGCAGCCTTTCGACAAATATGATGTGGATCGATTAAGACAAGTATGCTTGGACCTGCAATTCCACGTCATCCATCTCCCAGGCAATCCTCCTTCGTTACAAATCTTACACAACATTGTTTCTGCAGAGTCGAAAGCACAATTAGACATTGCAACGGCGAAAGGAAATTTGAATTACGATCCACCAACCGACGAGAATCCTTACTTCTTCAACATGCTCCGACTCAGTAGAATAGGTGCGGCATTCCGTCCGGAAACCGGCGTAGTCCGTGGAAATCTATTGGCAACGCTTACGCTCCTGACACTACTGCTGGCCCTCTCAGTTGTCGCGGTGGTGACAATTGTTCTGCCTTTGGCACTGAGGACCAGGTTTGACCTCACCACGAAGGCATCACCGAAGCTCTTCTGGGCCGGAGCGTCATACTTCTCGCTGATCGGCTGCGCATTTATGTTCCTTGAAATTGCATTAATCCAGAGATTGACGGTTTTCTTGGGTCACCCCATATACGCTTTAGGTATTCTGTTGTTCACATTGATCGCCAGTACGGGACTGGGGAGCTTTTTGAGCGACGGGTTACCACTGACACGTTCTCCCTGGCTGTTTCTGTATCCCACCATCACGACGATCGCTGTCATCTGCGTTAGATTCCTGCTCGCCCTTATTCTGCCAAATATGGTAACAGTGCCCATCGTCACCAAGATTCTCGTATCCGTAGTGATCATCTTCCCATTGGGCATACTCATGGGGATGTTTTTCCCTACCGGTATGCGCCTTGTCCGGTCTGCCTGTGCCAGTGAAACCCCGTGGTATTGGGCGCTGAACGGAATTTTCAGTGTGTTGTGTTCGGCACTTGCTGTTTTCATTGCAATCTACTCCGGAATTTCGACAAATCTCTATATTGCCGCATTCCTCTATGGCTCCGTACTTATTAGTGTGTTCATTCTGAATGGCTCTAAAGTCAGGGAGATCTGACGGTCCTCTATGAGTGAATGATTGGAAGTAATCGACAACCCGACTAGAATTGGCAACCCGTCCCTGGTATACACGATGTCAGTTACCTGAAAGGCTCATTACCACCAGATGCGTAAACTCATCTCCATTCATCCATGCCACTCCCCAGTCGGCATCATATTCTTTTGTAGGCTTAACGGCCTGAATCTCCTCGAGAGTTTTTCCTTCTCTGAGCAGTTTCGAGACACGGTTTTGTATCGTTGATAACATGTCCACGTATTTTTTCAATCCCGCTTTGTTCGACAGAGGACCGTGTCCAGGTATGACAATCGTATCATCGTCTATCAGCTTCATCACATGTGTAAGAGCGCTGATCATACCACCGATAGAGCCACCCGAGGAAACGCCGATATACGGATACAGGCCGTTAAAATACAGGTCGCCGACATGAATGACGTTTTCCTTCTGGAAATGGACTATGCAATCTCCATCGGTGTGTCCGGCCTGAACGTGAAACAGTCTGATTTTGCCTTCACCGGTATCAATAATCTTTTCTTTTTCAAATGGGACAGTCGGCCAACCGGCCTTCGGCAGAGGCTCGCTTTCGCGGCCGAAGAAGTCCATCTTGATTTTCTTGCTCAGCCGCCCTGTAAGCTTTTCGTGCCCGATGATGGTGGCACCTTTCCCGGCCCAGAATACATTTCCACTCACATGATCCCTATGCCAGTGAGTGTTTACCACCATTTTGACGGGTTTGTCGGTCAACCCCGCCAAGGCGGCTTCTATCTTTGGAGCATCGTCAGGATCGGTACCGGTATCCACCATCAGGATATCTTCTTTACCAAGATAGAGTGCGATATTACCTCCGGCGGCATTCTCGACCTGATATACGGACCCTCTGATATTGTTCAAAAAGACTATCTGCTTTTCCGCATCCTGGGAAAGCAGACTGAACGAAATCGTCATCAGGAAAACTACAGCCAAAACAACGCATGACATACATTTTTTCATCGCTTATCTCCTATCGGTTAATGTTTCATTTACTGTGAATTCCACTGCAAGCCTAACATAACTATTCGGAATATGTGTATCTTTAATGCGCCGATTCCCTGTCCCTATTGATAATTCTAACCACTTTGAAAAACTTGCACTTAACCAATTATGAAAGAAATCTGATCAAGAAGAAAGTCCCCAATGTTAGTTATTGAAGTGGGCTTTGGGGGTGTGTGGGTCATGGATGACTACATCACCGCTATTTTCGGCGGATCACGTGATTTTAGAGCAGTAAATGTCAGGTATGATTATGATGACGTTATGTGTCACTGACACCTGAATCCCGCACGCCGGTGAAGGAGCGACTGGCCCAGGATAAAATAGTAATTATTACGGCCGCCCTCGGCACGGCCGTAGGCCAGATGGATTGGGCCGATCGGGGTGTCGATCCCCAGGAATATGCTGCCCGCGACGATTCCACCGTCGAATTCGATGTCTTTCCTGTCTTGAAACACGTTACCGTACTCGATGGACGCGCCCCCGTAGAGAGACATCATCTTGAAATCAACGATACGATGGTAAAAGGTACCGGATAGCAGCGCACTATGTTGGCCCCTGAGCTCGTATTGCTCGAGGCCTGACAGGTGGGAGAAGCCGCCCAGACGGAAAAGGCTTTGATACGGTGCATCACTGTCCCGCGTCGTGGCAAACAATCCTCCGAAGAGCCCCGTGAAGCGTCCCAGCGTGTATGCGTACGAGCCTTCGATAATCCCCTGCTCGTATTCATTGTCAGAGCCCAGATTCTCGAGACCGGCCGTTAATCGAATGCGCAGGTTACCCCCGGAGCTCGGAAATTTGACGTTGTCCAACTCATCGACCGCAAATTGTATGAACGCTTCACCGGTATTGAAATCGACGTCGGGAACTGTCGGATCACCTACCTGGATCTTGATCTCACCGGCCTCTCGCAGGATACCGGCGCGAATCTCACCCCACGTCCCCAGCTCCCGCCCGCCCGCGAGTCCGATACCGCCCCTCCTCAGGCCCAGCTCAGTGAGTTTGTTACCGTCCGCATCGAATACGTTATCGGCTTGTTCGGTGAACAACGCCTCTACGTGAACAAAATTGCGAAGAGCATGGTCGAGCGGCTGGTAGAATTCGGTGAATACACCCGGCTCCTGTCCGACCTGGAATCCGGTACGCCACTCACCGTTCAGACGATTGACGGCCGTACGCGTGTATGCAGCGGCGAGATTGAAGTTGGGACCCTCGAAATCCTCGAACACTGCGACTCCGAATTGCAGGTAGTTGGGACCCCACGATTTCTCGCGAGCGGTGACCGTCAGCGTAGTATGATCCGATTCTTTCTCGATGTCGTAATAGACAGATTCGAAGAGATCGAGTCCATAGATCCGGCCCAGATCGCTTTCGAGCCTGTCGACGTCTATGGGCGTTCCGGTTTCAACCTTCAACTTTGCAGCAATCACTCCGTCGGCGAGTCGTGACTGGTTGATGATCCTCACCTCGTTGATGATCGGCCGTGCAACGTGCTGCATGCGCGCCGTACGCTCGTCCAGATGCTTACGGTATTCTTCCTCAGACAGAGAGAGCCGCGAGAGCTCGCCGAGGACGGCTTCTGCGGCGCTGACACCGATAGGTATCGTCTCGATGACACGATCGAAGGATGCCGTCGTGATATCACCAAGGTCACCCTGGATGAACACATCCGTATCGGTAAGTGAGGCAATCTGCTTCTCGGTATTGCGCCTTGTGAGGATACTGATGAGTTGATAGGTGATATCCAGCGCCGAGTGGAGCTGCTCACGTATCCGTTTCAATGTGCTGATGTCGACCGCGATAACCACGTCGGCGCCCATCCGCCGCACGACGTCCACGGGCAGGCAGATGCTAATACCACCGTCTACGAGCAATGTGTCGTCTATCACCCTGGGCGCAAACGCAACCGGGATGGTCATGCTGGCACGTATCGCAAGCGCGAGATCCCCGTGATCCAGCACAACGGCTTCGCCTGTAACAAGATCGGCGGCGATGGAACGGTAGGGAATATTCAAGTCATCGAAGTCACGTACCGTCACAACCGGCAGCGTATAGCGTTTCAAGAGAAGATCGATCTTCTGGCCGTCGATAACTGCCGGGGGGAACTTGATCTTGCCTCCAGACAGGCCCGGTTTGTTCTTGATCAGGTAGAAATCGTCGTCACGTTTGCGCCGGAACGAGCGGTCCTGCCGCCTTGTCCTGTCTATGAAGGCATCCTCCCAGTCAACCTCGTAAATTGCCTCCTCGATCCGCTTCGCCGACATACCCGAGGCATACAGGCCGCCGACGATGGCCCCCATGCTAGTACCGGCGATGTAGTCCACTGGGATACGGTGTTTCTCCAATACCTTGAGCACCCCGACGTGCGCAACGCCCCGTGCGCCGCCTCCGCTGAGCGCAAGCCCGATTTTCGGTCGCTCCCCGGCGTTAGATGATGTCCCGCCAGCACACGCCACTACGGGCTCCGGTGTCTTGAGTCTGGAGTATTCCCTTTCCGCAGCATAGACGGCAGGAACCCGGAGTACGAGAAACGATAGAATTGAAACGACGGGTAATGGGCTAATAGTAAACATCATCATATAAAAGCAGTCTTTCTAGATCCAATTTTATGAGTGGTACTTTTGTGTCCCTGGTAATTTGTATCATAAGACTCATCCAGAAGCAACAATTTTCATTTTCAATTATCCCCTGACAATTAGCTTTATTTGATGAAGTTTGGGGCAAACCAACGTCTTGGGGACCGGATAGAATACATGGGGGAACATCTCTTTATTTATTGACGCAATCCCGTGAGCCATTCCTCCAGTATGTCGAGATACTCCGGCGCATATTTCGTCCAATCATCCCGGGATCTCTTCTCTCGCTCCTCTATGCAGCCGGTCTCCGACAAGATTATGTTGTGATCGGTTCCGGGGATGAGCTCGATACGAAAATTCTCATTGCCCGCACGCTCCAGTGCTTCCCGGTACGCCTGGGCGCCCTGGATCGGATCGATCTGCGTGTCCCTTTCACCGAAGAAGGCAAGCACGGGAATCGTTGTTTTTTCGATTACCTCTATGGGATTCCAGAAATATTCGCCTTCGAAATTATTCACTTCCCACTCTTCCTCAGGCTTTACTCCCTTTTTATACCCAAATATATCGGCAGCCCCTATACCGGGTAATGCATCCAGCATGTTTTTATAACGCGCATACTCTTCGTATGTTTTTACCCTTTCTATCTCCGAAAAGAGACGCTCCATCTCTTTTGCTTCCTCTCTCGGGAGTCCGGCGCAGACAGCTTGCGCCGAAACCAGGTAGGCGCCCTGGTCGACGCCTGCAACACCCGGACAGGAAACCGCTATCATGAAGGCGATATCCTCGTTCTTCGACAGCACGCGTGGCATCACGTAACCCGCCTGGCTGATCCCCCACAGACCGATCCACTTGGGATCGATGTCGGAGCGCGCTTTCAAAACCTCTACAGCATCCAGAACGATCTGTGCCCTTTGCTCCCCCAACCGGCGACGGTCGATCTTGCCGGTGGATTCTCCTGTTCCCGGCTTATCCCAGGCAAATGTCGCATAGCCAGCTCTTTTCATTCGTGCCATGATCGGTGGATATGTCACACCCGAAGTACGGTTATTCGGCCCGTCGCCATGAACGAATACGACAACCGGATGTGGACCCTGCCCCTCGGGCAGCTTGAGATCACCGACAACCTTGAATGACCCGGAATGAAAAACGATTTCCTCGGTTCCGGACCGCCCTGCCTGTCTCATGCATGAAGCGAGACACAGCGGAGCACTTACCAGCAGCACTATCGTTAACGCTACCGGAATATGTTTATTATCTAATAGAGCTTGCATTTTCATTTTACACTCCCTCCTGAACTATCATACGCACGGCAATGCTTGGAGTTTCCTGAATCCAAGCGACTTTCGTCCTCACACTAGTTAGATCATCTTGCGGAAAGTGGCAGCAGTAACATTAGCCAAAGATGATTGCTGCAAATATTTGTATTATATGCTATACTACTAATACTTCGCATGCAAACCTAGAGTGAATCGAATAAAACATGAGACAATTCACCCGCATTACGGTTACGTTTCTCGTCTTCGCTATTATCGCGGTGATGCCCTCTTTCACGTCCGCAATCAGGGCGGAGAAGAATGACGACTATATCGCCGAGCTCAACAGGCAGATCCAGGAGCGCGGCGGACATTGGGTGGCCGGCAGGACATCGGTTTCGGAGCTCTCCGACGAGGAGAAGAAGGCATGCCTGGGGCTCCTGCCCCTTCCCGAGGAAAAACTGAAGCAGATACCCGTATATGCACCGCCTCAGGGATCCGCTCTTCTGCTTCCCGATTCATACGACTGGCGGGACAACACCGGTGTGACGCCGGCCAAATCACAAGGAGGATGCGGTTCCTGTTGGGCCTTTGCCGCCACCGGCCAGCTCGAAGCGCACGTTCGAATCTATGACAGACGGCTCGAAGACCTTTCCGAGCAGCATGTCATCGACTGCAACGACGATGGTGCGGACTGCGGCGGTGGATGGATGTTCGCCGCCTACGAAGTTTTCCGGGATTCCGGAGCCGTTTATGAGAGCTGTATCCCATACGAAGCGCGGGATGACCTCCCTTGCCGGCACAGCCAGTGTGAGGCGGTTGCCTTCATCGCCAGCTACCAGTACATACCGAACAACATCACCCAGATAAAGAACGCGATCTATTACGACGGTCCGGTCTCAACGGCTATGACAGTCGGTGGTGATTTCTTCAACTACATCTCCGGCTGCTACGACACGGACAACGCGGGTACGCCCAACCACGCCGTCCTCATCGTCGGTTGGGACGACAACGCGTGCGGCGGGGACGGTGCGTGGATCATAAAGAACAGCTGGGGCGAAGATTGGGGACAGGACGGCTTCGGGTACATCAAATACGGCGTGTGCTCCATCGGTTACAGTACCTACACGATCGACTACATTCCAAGCACCATTCTCGTACAGCTCGACTCCCCTATCGGTGGTGAGATTATAAACGTTGGAGATCAGTATCTGATCACCTGGACTACGGCGCGCCAAATCCCCGACTCGTTGAGTATCTTTCTCAGCATCGACAGCGGTGCACACTACGATTCCACCGTGACCACGGGACTCATCGGTGTCAACTCATACGACTGGACCGTCCCATACATTTCTGTCAATACAGCCCGTATCAAGGTCATCGCTTACTTCGGCGGAGAGATCGCCGGGTACGACATGTGCGATGAGGATTTCACGATCAAGGGTCCACCCTACCGCTACGTATCACCGACGGGGGGCAATATATATCCGTACTCGTGTCCCACGTGGGCAGCCCACACCATGGAGGACGCTATCGATGCGGCAGTCGATGGTGATACGATCGTTGTAGCCGCCGACACCTACCTCACCAAGGTGACCATCGACAAACCTGTATTCCTCATGGGAGGATGGAACGCCGACTTCAGCGCGTGGGATCCGGTGGCGAACGTCACGACGATCCAGTGGACGGGAAGCCTCGTCTCGTTCATGAACGTATCGGACTCCTGCGGTGTTACCGGATTCACGCTCAAGGACGGCACTGGACAGGTGGCATGGCTGCCCACCCCAGCCATATACGGCGGCGGAGTTTTCTGTTACAACTCCTCCCCCATCATCGCAGAGAATACAATAGCGAATTGCGGTACCGCCAACGATATGGAATTCTCAGGAGGAGGCGCCATTTCCTGTTACGGCGGCACACCGACGATCGAAAGCAACGAGATCACGGGATGTCACGCACAGAGCGGCGGAGGGATCTATCTCTACCAATCAGACGCAGTGATCAGAAACAACCGTATCACCGGATCGGCCCCGAACGAACTCTTCATAGGAACGAAGGAGGGCGGCGGTATCTATGCGCTTCACGCCACGGCAACCCTTGAGAACAACTTAATTTCCGGGAACGACGGTTATGTGCGGGGAGGTGGTGTTTACGGCATGTTGAGCACCATCTCGATCGATGGTGATTCGATCACCGGCAACGATTGCAGCGAAAACGGCGGCGGGATCTACACGACGCGGTCCCCCCTGACGATCGCCGGAGCGGTTATAACCGGTAACTCCGCCGGTGCATCGGGCGGCGGCGTCAGCCATACCTACGAAAGCGTCGATATCGCCAATTCGATCATAGCCGAAAACGATGCGTCATTCCTCGGCGGCGGTGTTTACGTCGACAGCATATGGGGACATATCGCCAACAACACAATCGATCGGAACAGTGCTGTCTATACCGGCGGCAATATCTTCACCATATCCGTTGTATCGTTGGACATGCGGAACAACATGATCACGTATGGTCAGACCAACGGGCTGTATGCATCCTCACTGACGAACCTGACGCTTCAGTATAACAACCTCTTCGGTAATACACCCGATGACACGCCGGGACTCACACCCGATTCCACGAATACGAGCTGCGATCCGCTTTACGCCGACACGATGTCCCTCGATTACCACCTCCTCGTCCATTCATGCGGGATAGACGGTGGTGATCCAGTCGGCGGACTCGATCCGGACGGCTCCCCCGCCGACCAGGGCGCCTTCGGCGGACCGAACGCCGTCACAGCCGCTCCCAACTACGTCCGGAACCTTACGGCAACCGCGGCCGAGGATACGACGATACTGCTCATATGGGATCAAATGCTCGATCTCAGCTATTACGCCATATATGGCGACACCGTCGACGGCTTCTCTCCCGATGAATCCCGGTATCTGGGATCGGCACCTGCCTCAACTGATAGTTTTCTCCACCATCCGGTCACGGGATGCTGGCACTACCGTGTCTCAGCGGTCAGCCAGGCGGGGTACGGCGGTGGGTACTCGAACCAGGACAGCGCCTGTGTCGCCGGACCAGATCTGATCAATCCGGAGGTTACGGTCGTCTGCCCGAACGGCGGTGAGGAGTACGGTATCGGCGACACGATCACCATCGAATGGATCGCATCCGACAACCGTTCGGTCGACTCCGTCTCCATATATTTTTCGCACGACGCCGGTGTGGAGTACGAAGTTATCGCACACGGCGAGCCAAACGACTCGATATACTCTTGGATTGTACCGTCTTTTGTATCCGACTCCTGCCTCGTCCTCGTCGTTGCATACGATCCCGGCCTTCTGACCGGCGGGGATGAGAGCGACAGTCTCTTCTCAATCAAGGAAGCCACATCCGCGGGCGATATCGAAGAAGGCGGCGTTCCCGATGCACTGCGGTACGTGACCAACCTCGAGCAGAACTATCCGAATCCGTTCAATGGAACGACGACGATCCGTTACTCCATCGGCGAGCCATGTCACGTCGAGATCAGGCTGTACAATCCGGTGGGCCAGCTTGTCCGGATACTCGAAGCACGGCATAGGAAGGCGGGGAACCACCATACCGTATGGAACGGCAAGGATAACGCAGGGCGCAACGTCGCATCCGGCGTTTACTTCATCAGGCTCTATGCAGGCCAATTCGTTCAGACGAAAAAGGTCATTTACTTGCGTTGATCCAGAGTATCAGGTGCTCTCTACTTGTGCGTTTCAATAATTCCGCCTACTTCTACCCTTGACCACCACACGCTAGGACCCACGATTGTGATTACACTGCTGATGTAAACGCATGTACATATAAGACCGGCCATTGCTAAAAACCACTTGATGAATTATAAATCTTTATCTAGATTGCACATATCAAATTGGGCAAAGCCGGCGATCACACGTCGAGCATATGGTGTGTCAGTTTCTACTTTTGGAGGAGGTAACAATGAAAACAGCAGCGATCGTAATGCTCGTGGTCATACTCCTTGCCGTTAGCGGCTGCGGAAAGCAGGAGAACTCAGCCAAGGAGAAGGAGCAGCCCCAAGTTTCACAAACAGCCCCAGCGCCTCCGAGCATTGGCCTCCACGCGGCCGCCGCGCAGGGGAATCTCGAAGCCATTCGGCAGCACATTAAGGCCGGTTCGGATTTGAATGTAAGAGATCCGGAAGGAGGAGCTTGCCCGCTGAGCACTGCGGCACTCTATGGCCAAACCGAAGTAGCCATGGCGCTGATTGAGGCGGGGGCCGATGTGAACTTCAGGGGTAACGATGGAGCAACTCCACTTCACGTCGCCGCCTTCTTTTGCCGCACCGAGATCGTCAAGGCTCTGCTGGATATAGGCGCTGATACGAATATAAGGAATAACTACGGGTCTACCCCGCTGGAAACTGTTACCGTTCCTTTTGACAAAGCCAAAGGTATCTACGATCACTTCGGAGCGCTTCTTGCGCCGACAGGCTTGAAACTTGACTACGAGCGTATCGAAAAGACTCGCCCCAAAATTGCGGAGATGCTGCGATCGACATAACTTCTTAATAAAGTAGATGATTCCATGAATTTCATCTGACAAGTCGCTGGGCCAGAGCTGCGGCTGAGCGTAATAGGAGATATATGTATGTCTGAAATAGGACTAGAGACAACCAAAGACAATAGGATTTACTGGTTAGATAATCTAAGAACTTTCATGATTTTTTTAGTAGTTTTGTTGCATGCCGGTCTTGTTTATGAGAGACGTGGCTTTGGGGCTTTCTTTTGGATTGTTGATGACCCTTCAACTAACAATGTATCTGAAATCATAAATTCAATAATAGACATTTTTGTTATGCCGACCGTATTTTTTATTTCAGGATATTTTACACCCTTATCTATGAAAAACAAGAAAGGGTGGGCATTTCTAAGTTCAAGATTTAAAAGACTCATGATTCCCTGGATTATCGCTGTTTTGACGTTAATGCCACTTTACAAAATTATATTTTTATACTCCCGAAATCTACCTCAACAAAGTTGGACCACCTATTTTCACTGGAACAACGGCATCTTTAGTCAAAGCTGACTATGGTTTCTACCCGTTCTATTTTTATTCAACATACCCTATCTATTATTTTCAAAAGTAAGAATAAATATATCAAATATTGCCTTGAAGAGAGCTGTCTGTGCGTTCTTTATAATTGGGTTTATATATAGTTACTGCATGGACATCTTTAATGGACAAGGATGGACAAAAACAATATTGATTGATTTTCAAAATGAAAGACTATTAATCCACTTTATGGCCTTTCTATTAGGTTCTCTATGCTTTCAACTAAAGACATTTGAATCAAAATGGACAAGTAAAAAACTGTACATTATAATTAGTTGTACTGCATGGATACCGATAACCCTATATCTATTTATTGTCATTTATTCCATTATAATAACAGGCAAATATCTTTTCTCTGAGATTGTCGATGCACTACTAATTCGATTTAGTTTTCTTCTTTCATTATTGTGTCTGCTATACCTGATGATAAATACTTTCAGATATTATCTTAATATAGAGGGAAAAATAAGAAAAGAGCTGAACAAAAATTCTTACTATGTCTATATCATTCATTTGATAGTAATAGGTAGTATAGCATTAACCATGCTTAACACTGCAATCCCTTCACTAGTAAAGTATCTTATTCTGACAGTATCATCCTATATAGCATGTAACGTGATAATCACTTCTTATAGAAAAGTTATTTATCGGATGTAATATATAGCAGGGACAGGTATCCTGCGTTTCAAAGACAACGCCCACCCCGCACCGCCCAAGCTTTTCGAGGATCTTGTTGTGGAAAACAGTCTTGCCGATCAAGAGCCGCTCTCCGAATACTTTTCGAGCAAGTGCATGAACCGTGGATTATCACGCAGAGGATCCCATATCGGATCGAGGTGGAGTGAATGCGCTGATATCAGGCTCGGAACGGAAAAAAGGATCTCCAGCTGATCGATGGCAGCCTCGTACTCACCGACGATCGCATATATTTCGGCCAATCTATGCACGTAACTCGTACCGAGGTAGGCATCCTTTGAAATGGGCAGTAATTCTACAGCCCGCTCCCCGGCGCGTATCGCTTCTTTCTTGCGGCCGAGATATGCATAGATAAATCCGAGAGTGGAGTGATTCCCTTCAAAGAGCCGTCCCTCCCCCTCCAGGTCACGCTCGAGAATCACACGGGCGGAATCCAGAAACGCCACCGCTTCCCCTATCTTATTATTCTCGCTGCTGCGTCCGGCCTGAATTATCATGACTACAGCGCTATCCAGGGCACTCGATGGAATGCACTGCATTTGATTGGATTGATTGGTACCATCACCCGCGGGATCTCGAGCGATTCTGAATATCGAAGGCTCTACATACACAAATGGAGGGCATCTCTCTCCCGAGGGGGTGCGATCGGCCATTTCCTGCAAATACGAAATCGCCAGTTCCCTGTCTCCATCTCTGAAGATTGCTATTTGTGCCTTGCGGTAGTACGAACCCCGAATGCCCGGTACCAGCGATAACGCGCGATCAACGTATGTTTCGGCTTCATCGTAACGCCGCATAGCAATGTATGTCTCTCCTAACTGGTGACAATTTACGTAGCTGCGTGGATTTATCTTGAGCGCTCTTTCGAAATACCGTAATGACTCCTCCCATTTTCCCTGGCGCCGTTTTATGTATCCGATCGCTGCGTTCGCATCCCCATTCCCCGGACGTTGCTTCTGCACTTTATAGAAATGCTCGAGTGCTCTTTCGTAATCCCGGCTTCCGTAATAGTAGAGGAAACCGAGTGCGAGGTGCCCCTCGAGGAGATCGGGATCGATACGCATTGCCTCGTCCACTGCGGCCTTCGCATCCACGAGCGCATCCCTGTCACCAAACATCCAATACAGAAAGCTATACGCCTCCGAGAGCCTCGCCCACGCGAGCGCGAAGTTTGGATCGAGCTCGACCGCCTTTTCGAACATTCGAACCGATTCCCGTGGTGCGTCCACATCCACGCCCTTGTCGCCATATTCGATACCGCGAAAGTAATACTCGTACGCTTCGAGGTTTTCTGTCGGCTTCGTAGCCAATGCCTTACGCTCCGGCTCAAGGAGCGTGATATCGAGCTCTCGCGCCACTCGTTCGGCGATCTCGGATTGCAGCCTGAAGACCTCGGTCATGTCCTCGTCATACGTGTCGGCCCAGAGGTGGATGTCGTCGGAGCACCGGATGAGCTGCGGGATGATCCGCACGCGGCTCGTTGGATCGGAAGGACGTTCACGCTGGATCGTCCCCTCGAGTATGTAGTCGACACCGAGCTCCTCGCTGATCTCACGCGTGCCCCTGCCGCCTTTCTTGTATTGTATCGCGCTCTGGCGCGAGATAACACCCAGTCCACTCAACCCTGCGAGACGGGCGGTGATCGCATCGGTGATACCGTCGGCAAAGTATCCGTCATCGGGAGGCCCGAGGTTCTGGAATGGCAGGACAGCGAGCATCTTCAATCTGGTGGTCGGTTGTTCGTCCACAGATTTCTCGGACGTACCGAAGTATCTTGGAATTAACGTAACTGCAAGAACCGCAATGAGTATGGCCACAGCGAGACAAGGCAGCCACCTCAGCATGCGGTGCGCCGGCACATCTGATACCGGTTCCTCTGGGGCGGGTTGCTGCGGAGGCGGCGGCTCCACGATCGACCGGCTCGCCGATAAATCCTCCCTCATGACACGACCGAGACGGCGGAAATCGGCCATGAGATCCGCAGCGGTCTGATACCGCTCGGCGGGGTCCTTCTGCATGCATTTGTTTGCGATCTGTTCGAGCTCGATCGGAACACCCGTCCGGAGCGCTGTCAACGGCTCAGGGGTATCGTGCATGATCAAGTAGATAACCGCCTGGTCGTAGTCGCCCTTGTACGGCAGCCGTCCCGTCACCATTTCATAAGCAATCACACCAAGCGACCAGATGTCGCTGCGGGTATCCACCTTTTCACCGGAAATCTGTTCGGGAGACATGTAGGCAACGGTTCCGAGGATTGTTCCTTCCTTTGTAATCCTTGTTCGATCAGACACCTTTGCCAGGCCGAAGTCCATGATCTTCACTCGGCCCTCGCCGGTGATCATAATGTTTGCAGGCTTGATGTCGCGGTGCACAATCTCGCTCCGGTGGGCCTCGTGTAATCCTTCCGTAACCTGCATGGCGATTTTCTGTACTTCCTCCAGTTTCAGAGGACCCGACTCGATTATGTCCTTGAGACTCCGTCCCTCTATGTATTCCATTGCAATAAAAGGCTGTCCATCCGCTTCATCGATCTCGTAAACCGTGCAGATGTTGGGATGGTTGAGCGCGGCGGCCGCCTGCGCCTCATGTATGAAGCGGGCCTTCTCGTCTTCCGTTCCGAGGGCCCTGGGAGACAGGAACTTAAGCGCAACGGTACGGCGGAGCTTCGTATCCTCCGCCTTATAGACGATTCCCATCCCGCCTTCGCCGAGTTCATCGAGGATCTTGTAATGTGAGATGGTTCTACCGATCATAGCAGGCTCATAGTATCATGAGACAAAGGGACGTGATAATAGAAAAAGGGTTCTCCTAATTTTTACTTGACCGTAGTCAATTCACACAGTTTTAGGAAATCCGGATCGATATCTGCCCCGTGACCTGGGGTATCGGGAACTGTTATTTCTCCTACATCGTACTGTGCACCCCCAATAATGGGATCACTTTTCAGGAATAGCCAGCCATCAAGGTCTGCATACTGAATATTGAGTCGTGCCGATACGAGATGTGCCGCAGCTGACATGCCGAGTCTCGTCTCTGTCATGCATCCTACCATGCAGCGGATACCAGCACTTTCCGCGATGCTATTTATTCGTAAGGCTGTATTGATTCCCCCTGATTTCGCTAATTTAATGTTGAAGTGATCAACGCAGCCCATCGAGGCAAGCTTGAAAGCGTCATGATGGTCGAACAAAGACTCATCTGCCATAATTCCTATCGTGGACTTTTCTCTTATCCGTCGCAAATTATCATAATCCCAGTAGACGATCGGTTGCTCGCAATACTCTATTCCCATGGGCTCTAGGTCTTTCAAGACATTCACAGCGGTTCTGTAGTCCCAGCCCTGGTTGGCATCGATCCTAATCGGCAACTCGTTACCAATCGCCTTTCTAACTTCTTTGATCCTCTCGACGTCCAGGTCCCAAGTCGTTCCCAGCTTTACTTTTATGGCCTTGAATCCCTGATCCTTGTAGCTACGGGCCTTTTTCGCCATATAATCAGGATTGGCAAGGCCTATCGTGTTATCGGTCCAGAAGGAACGTTTTCCCCCGCCGAGCAAGGCGTACAAGGGAAGTCCAGCAGCCTTACCCAATAGATCGTACAGGGCCATATCAAAGGCACTCTTGATGGTACTGTTATGTATTAAAAATTTATTGATCTCTCTCATTCGCTCCTCGATATTGAGCGGATCCTTTCCAAGCAATAAATTCGCGAGATCAATGGCTCCGGCCAGGTTTATCGATTGTGTCTCACCGGTTATCCCGGCAGTTGGATTGGCTTCGCCCAATCCATAGAGACCCTCATTCGTGTTGATCCTTATAAAAACGCTTTCGGCACTCAGGATCTCAATGATTGCAATCCTGAAGGGCTCCTTGAACTCGATATCAACCTTATAGATATCAATGCTCGTAATAGTGAGTTTTTCTTTCATTGTATTCTCCCTATCAATTGCTCACTGACACTCCCCAAAACGTTTGAACGATTCTCCCCGATGGAGGAGGTGTAGCCAGGCTTACAATAACGTAAACGACGATAGACGATAAAACAGAGATAAGGGATGGATGCGTGCCCCACACACCGATCTCGGGGAAAACCGTGTTAGCAAGTCCATATATGATCATACCCCAACTGATAGATGCAAGGGCGCCCCATTTATTTCCCCTCTTCCAATACATGCCCAGGAGTATCGGTCCGAAGGTCGCCGCTTCTAGACCGCCAATGGAAAAAAATATGATCCACTGGATCAAAGGGGGTTCCAGCAGAGCCAAGCCCATGGCGATTACCAGACAGACACCCATTGTTAATCTTGATGCGACCTTCATTTTTTCACTCGATACGTCGGGCTTGAGTTCCTTGAGAAGATTTTTGGCGATACTCGAGGTTATGATGATGGCCATGGCTGCAACGGTCGTTTGGATTCCAGCGACGATTCCAGCCAATACAATCCCACCTAGGGCTTCGGGCATCACATGCATTGCGAGCCAGGGGGCGATTTCATCGGGAACGGCAAGATCGGGCATTATGGAGCGACCGATGACGCCCGACAGGCAGAGGAGAAGTGTCCATATGCAAACGAGTATCCCTCCCATCCAGATCCCTTTTTTCAGTGCCTTGGTATTCTTGTATGTGAGCGCCCCGAGCATTGCATGTGGCATGCCTACCATGAAAAGCCCCGTGATGCAGGCAATGGAAAAGGCAAACGGAGGGCGAAACATGCCGCCCATGGTGGGTGATAAAAAGTTGGCGTCGCGCGCTGCGAGAATTTCGGT
The DNA here is from genome assembly GCA_020350885.1 of bacterium. GTDB lineage: Bacteria > Krumholzibacteriota > Krumholzibacteriia > Krumholzibacteriales > Krumholzibacteriaceae. Next base: position 3,869,676 of record CP070727.1, read on the forward strand.
TGAATGCCGAAACCCTCCCGCGTGGCTTACCGTGCCTACAAACAGGAGTATGCAGCCTACCGTAATCACAATACCCTGCAGGAGTGTTGCCAGCGATGTACCTCGCATACCTCCTAAAACACAGTAGATCAGTACAACTACCGATCCAAAAACTAGGGAGGTGAAGTATCCCAATCCTGTCATTTGAGCTATCACACGTGCCGCTCCGACAAACTGTGTTGCCATGTATGGTAGCAGGAATACGGTTACCATAGATGCCAGGATTATGATGATCGCTTTGCTCTGATATCGAGCCCTGAAAAGATCCAGATACGTAACGGCATTAACCCTGCGGGCGACGATTCCGACGACTATCCCGATGGGAGCCAGTAACGAAAGATTCATAAAGATCTGAAAATTGTTCATGAGGACCCAGGAATAGCCGTAGGCATATGTCATTCCCGGTCCTGCGATAAAAGTTCCCGCACTGGCCAGCCCGCCGGCGATGATCAAAGCGACAACTATCCCGCCCAACCCCCTACCTGCCGCATAGAATTCTTCTTCATATCTGTTGATGGGAACCTTTTCGACAATGCGGTATGCCCATATCCCGATTGCAATCAATATAGCCGTATAGGATAAAAACGAAAGCGTAGCGGCGTTCATTCTTTCCCTGCCGGATTTTTATCATCATCGGTCAATGGGATGTCGGGTATGAATTTCTCCACCACGAAAATCAGCATAATGACGAATATAATCGGTACCATTATATTGCCGACAGCTACCCATCGAGGAAATCCCCAAAGATAGGGCTTAATCCCCAATGTGTATGACAATACCAATATCGCGGTAAGATAGATGAAAAAGTATATCCACGCGAGGGCGAGGCTTTTACGGCCTTCCTTGATTCGAGGATCTTCAACAAATTTCATTTGTGGGCACTTTCTTGAGACCGAACGTTACTCCGCCTCTGTTTCACGTTTGAAGTGGATAGGATCGTAAAATGTTATTTTCAACCCAGCCACTATACCCGTCTCATCCAGGTAAAACGTGAGGAATGTTTTTTTCTCCATATCGAAGATGGGATGACGCCAGTGCACACGAAACGTGTCGTAGTGCCAGTGCTCGAGAACACCGATATATCTGGGATTGTAATCGAAAATGAGCTTGTCATTCTCGAACTTGACTTCGGCGATCCCCGAGAAATCCTCATAATAGTTACCCGCGTACTCTTTGAGTGTTAGCGAAGGCTTGGTGCCTTTGACACGCTCAGACTGTAACTCTTTTTCTGCTTTGTTCTTCTTCTCCTTCTCTTCTTCTCTGCGCTTGAGATAATCAGCACTCCAATCTCGTTCCGGTTCTCCAAGAAATGCATCAACAATCCTGTATGAGAGTGCCCTGGCCAATCGATTGGGTGCAAAGTTAGTGAGAATAAGCACTCCGAGTTTTATTTCAGGGAGCAAGATTTGATAGGAAATCATGCCCGACAATCCGCCGCCGTGGCTTAATACCTTATATCCCTTGTAGTCCCAGACTCCCCAACCGAGGCCATAACCAGCGAATCGCGTGGCAAAATTCTCTTCGCTGAATGATGAAACCTTGAGGGGAAACTGAGTCGTGTGCAGCTCCTTGATGACCTCAGGGCTGAAAATCTGCTCGCCCTCGAATTGACCACCTTTGAGATTGAACCGCATCCATTTGGCCATATCAACAACATTCGAGTTAATGGCGCCTGCGGGAGCAATAGCATCAACATTGTCATATGCTATTGGAATCAACTTACCTTCCACCATTTCGTGCGGTGCAGCGACGTTTCCCGTGCCCTTTAGGTAACGAACGCTCGTGTTGCTTTCGTTCATGCCAAGGGGCTTAAAAATACGCTCCTCAATGGCATCGTCCCAGCTCTGTCCTGAGACTGCCGGAATGATCTGGCCGGCCACGAGGAACATGAGATTCTGATACTGATACTTAGAACGAAAGGATGCCGACGGTTTGAGATGGCGAAGGCGTAAAATAATCTCCTCTCTATTATGAGCATTGCCGATCCAGATGTGATCCCCTCCGAAAGTTGGCAGTCCGCTTCGGTGAGTGAGAAGGTCGCGGATGGTAATCTCCCTTGTCACATATGGATCGTACATGTGGAAATTTGGTATGTAGTCTATAACCCGATCATCCCAATCGAGTTTGTCTTCCTCGATAAGCATTCCGAGCAGCGATGCCGTAAAGGCTTTTGTGTTAGAAGCGATGGCAAAAAGTGTATGCTCGTCAACTTCGCCTTTCTTTCCGATCTCTTTGATCCCATAACCCTTTGCAAATATTAATGAGTCATCTTTGACTATTGCGACGGCCAAACCAGGAATCTCCCAATCCTTTCGGGCCTTTTCGATGTACTTGTCCAAATCATTTAATTGATGCTCCCTGGCCTGAAGTGAAGATGCGCCCAGCAGAAAATTAATAAGAAACAGTGCAAGTAGGATTTGTTTTAATCGTCTGGCCATAATCACCACCTTTGCCAAGTTTTTGATAATTTAAAAAAGAATATCGTATTCCCTATCATTTAGTACCCACGACTATTCGAGGATAATAATTACGTGCTTCAACATCGTATTTAAGTGAACTTTTCTGAGTTAATCCTAAGAGGCCCTTTATCATGTGGCAAGCTCTTTCTTTCATGGATTTCCTGCAGTACGAAAAGAGATAGACTGTCCCTTCTTTTTATTCCATCCGCCTCGTGATACTTGTATTTACTGGTCCGCCCCGGATTTCTAGACAGCTTGCCTCGCCATATCCTATCGAAAGATACCCGGCTCGAAAATGGTTAATTAATAAATGTTATTGAATAGCATATTAATCCTGTTCACCACAGAACAACACATTATCTTTTTTCTCTATGGAAAACCATTCAGATACAGGTCGGCGGCTATAAGAGATGTCTGCTGGTTTACAGAGAGGCATCCGTCGGTTGAAGATTTGAAATATGATATTACAGTGCTACGCGCACATCATCACCTAAGAAGAACTATCTTCTTCGTCTGCATAAAGTCACCAGCGATGAGGTGGTAGAAATAGATACCGCTGGCGAAATCCCTTCCACCCCCGCTCGAACCCAGCACGAAAAAATCTTTACGATCCGTATCTAAGAATGATCTTTTCTCCCCCCGCGATGATATCACAGCCGGAGAAACCAAAGACACACCTGAGCGTTGAACCTGTTACTGGCACTTCATGCCATACGGTGCCGTCGTAATGCAGCATGAATCCCCACCACCCGACTGCGTATACGTCTGTGCCGGAGCTCCCCCATACCGAGAGGAGACACCCGTCCACGCCCACCTGCATCTCGCTCCACTCGGTGCCGTCATAGTGTAAGATCTCGGCGGGATAATACTCCTCGATACCCCCCACGGCGAAGACATCCGTGCCTGAGCTTCCCCAGACGCCGCGGAGCGCTTTCGCCACAGGACTGTTCATCTTGCTCCATTTCACGCCGTCGTAGTGCAGGATGACGCTGGCCCACGCGTTCTCTGAACCGACGACGAAGACATCCGTGGCGGAGCTACCCCATATTCCATGCAATTCAGACGATGTACCGCTCTCCATCTCCGCCCAGGCGGCGCCGTCGTAGTGGAGCATCGTGCCTCCACCCCCGACGGCGAAGACATCAGACGGAGAGCTTCCCCACACATCGTGGAGCTGGGCGTAGGTGCCGCTCTCCATCGAGATCCAGCCGATTCCATCGTAGTGGAATATCGTGCCCGCCATCCCGACGGCAAAGACATCGGAGGAGGAACTCCCCCACACGGCATATATATCCGCCCACGTTGACGGAGTCGCCATCTCATACCACTCCGTGCCGTCGAAATGAATGACCTTGCCGCCAAATGCCACGGCGAACAGATCGCCCGGGGCGCTTCCCCACACGTCCACGAAACCGCATAGAGATCCGCAGACCTCCTCCATCCATGCCGAACCGTCGTACCGGATCACTGTGCCCCGTTCTCCGACCGTTGCGATTTCTCCCATAGGATCACACCATACCGATAGCAAAGTGTTCTCCGCCCCGGTCGTTACGTACCGCCAGCCGATCCCGTCGTAGTACAGCATGGCACCCGAATGGCCGACAGCATATACGTCGATGCTCGACCTCCCATGGATTCCATAAAGATGGTATCCATTTGGATTGCCGTCTTCTATATTGGTCCAGGAATCGCCGTCGTAATGTGTGATGACCCTGCTGTTTCCAACGGCGAAGATGTCGTTATCGCTGGCGCCCCAAATACCGTTGTATACGGTTGTCGTATTGCGTTTGACTTCCGTCCATCCGCCGCCGTCGAAGTGGAGTATCATCCCGGCACTACCATACTCATTTTGAGGATCATACACCTTTCCAGCGACATATACGTCGCCAGCCTGGCCTACCCACACACCGTTGTATTCTTCTCTCGTTTCGTTTCTTAACTCAACCCAGCCCACACCGTCATAGTGGTAGACTATAGCCTGATCCCAGAACCCATAGATATCAGGTATCCTACCGACAGCATAGATATCGGTGCCCGATCGGCCCCAGAGGTCTGTCAGAACACTTCTTTTTGGAACGTTCGGTATCTGGGTCCACGCGTGGCCGTCGTAGTGCAAGGCTACTCCATATCCCACGGCGAACAGGTCGTCAGCCGACTCGCCCCAGATCCCCATGAGCGAATGATGCGTGCCGCTGTACATTGGACACCACTGCCCACCGGCGCCGTGAAATATAGTGCCGGCATCTCCGACGGCAAACAGCTCCCCGTCCCCGCTCCCCCAGATGTCCCGGATGTGCGACGCCGTGCAAACATCCAACCATGAACATTCGGATTCCGGCGGGATTAGCTCCGGCCCCGCCGAATCGTCGGTGCAGGAAAAAATCGAAGGCATGAGGAAAACGAGAATGAGGGACAAAATGGCCGCTACATTTCTTCTCGCCCACCGAACATAGACATCCACCGTCCATATCCTTTCTGTTTGTTTTTCGGGTGGGGCCGCTTTGTTTCCTTTATCAATATATGTCTTGGAACGAACTACATCAACGGCAAAATGATCCTACGCATGAGCAACCACTACGCAACTTGTTTATAACGAGCTCCGCGAAGCTGGCACGACGCACCGGGGCGAAAGGAATCGACACCAAACGCTCCTTTCCTCACATCGACTCTTAGAGAAATCAGAATTAGAAAGCGGTACCCCGTTGGTGCCCCCGCTATATCATGCCGAGAATTCCCCGGCTCAATTAATCTCTAACAATTTGTTTTATTTGATAAAACTCGGTTCGTGCAACTGCCTGGTCACCGAAGAATGGTAGACCGTTTGTAAGACTGGGGAGCCCGCAGTTCGAATAGCGAATGCATGTTCGAGAGACAGAACGAATAGAAGATTGGAATAGACACCGATATGGAACTAAATTAGATTGACAGGTGGTTTTTCATAGAAGACAAGCCATCCGAGATATTTTGGATACATTCCGCACGGGCCGGGCCAAGATTGTCGAAAAAACTGGTAGATGAGCTGATGACCTAGCCCCTTAGATCGGATCAAGGTTGTGAGTTAAACCCTGACCGAGTTGGGCCACCCCCTTTTTCTAGATTGTTCGTGTCAAGCGGCATGTGTGGAGCCAACTCAGCGGATCGTACCGGTGCCAACCGATGCAATTCACCGTGTAGCACTGGGCCGGTGGCCGTCGCGAGTGCGAGTTTGACATCCGCCGGATATATCTGCTACGCTTCGTTAGATCGTTACCGAAAATCGAAATAGGGATTTGAAATGAAGCTGCCGTTGCGAACAAGATTACTGGTAAGCTTTATCATCGTGATTGCAATCACAGGAGCCGTCTCGACGCTGGTCGGGATGATGATGATAAGCGAGGGGATCATCAGGCAGGTCCAGGACAAGGTACGGTTGGATCTGAACACGGCGCGCGTGGAGTACGCCGGCGAGGTCAATGACGTGCACGATGCCGTCCGGTACACTGTTATCAGGACGTTTTTGCGCAGCGCCCTTGCGGCAGGAAACGTAGCGTCCCTGGCGGACGATCTCGAAGCCATACGGCTGGGCGAATCGCTGGACATTCTTACGTTGACCGACGCGAATGGCACAGTCCTCTTGAGAACGCGGAATCCATCCATCATGGGCGACAGCCAGGCGGACAACCCGATACTCAAAAAGGCACAATTAGAGCGACGGACGATCGCTGCGACCGCGATATTCATGGAGGAACAGCTCCGCATGGAATCCCCCGACCTCGCTGAGCGTGCGTACATGAGGTTGATACCGACGCCGAAGGGAAAGCCGACCGATAGGATTGAGGAAACGTCGGGAATGATGATCATGGCCGCAGGCCCCGTCTTCGGCGACCAGGGAGAACTACTCGGAATGCTCTACGGGGGCAAATTGCTGAACCGGGATAATAGGCTCGTTGACAAGATAAAACAGACGGTCTACCAGGGGGAGATATATCACGGGAGGGATATCGGCACTGCGACTATTTTTCAGGGCGATCTCCGAATATCCACGAACGTCCGGACTACAAACGGCGATCGAGCGATAGGCACGCGTGTTTCGGCGGAGGTGAGCAACCGCGTCCTGACCGAGGGAAGGAGATGGGTGGAACGGGCATTCGTCGTGAACGACTGGTACGTAACGGCGTACGAGCCGATACGCAACGTATCGGGGAGCATCATCGGCATCCTGTATGTCGGAATGCTCGAGCGGAAATTCACCGATATGAAGAAACGTATCATCTGGACCTTCCTCGGTATCTCCGTCGGCGGGATCTTTCTGGCCGTCTTGATTTGCTTCGTCCTCTCCAGAACCCTCACGAAACCGGCGGACGCATTGGTCCATGCCGCCCGGCACCTGGCGAACGGCGATCTCAAACAAAGGGTTCAGCCGGAAAGAACCATCAAGGAGATCGAAGCGCTGGGTGAGGCGTTCAACATGATGGCCTCCGCGATTGAGGAGAGGGATGAGCAGCTGCGCAGGCGGGCGCAAAACGAGATCATGGAGTCGAAGAAGCTGGCTGTGATAGGCCAATTGGCGTCCGGCGTCGCTCATGAGATCAACAATCCGCTCGGGGGAATACTGCTCTTCAGCAACCTGCTGTTGCGGAAGGCTTCCGCCGAGGGCGTCGAGAGGGATAACCTGGAACGGATTGTCAAAGAGGCCGAGCGCTGTCAGAAGATCGTCCAGGGCTTGCTGGAATTCGCCGGGCAACGAGAGCCGAAGACGGAGCATCTCGACATGAACGTCGCAGTCGGGAAGGCCGTTTCCCTTCTCGAGAACCAATCGCTATTCCACAACATCGAAATAGTCAAACGGCTGCAGCAGGAACTGCCGCCCGTCAGTGCCGACGAATCCCAGATACAGCAGGTGTTCGTTAACATCATTATGAATGCGGCTGAAGCCATGGAGGGGCACGGCGTCCTTACAGTCTCCACGAACACGTCCGCCGCGGGCGACGGCGTCGAGGCAAGATTCAACGATACAGGCCCCGGGATATCCGAAGAGGATCTTCAGCAGTTGTTCGAGCCGTTCTTCACGACCAAGGAGGTCGGATACGGGACGGGCCTGGGCCTGTCGATCAGCCACGGAATCATCGAACGCCACGGCGGAACCTTACGGGCTGAGAGCCATCTCGGCGAAGGGAGCACGTTCATCGTTACATTACCGACGGCCGCGAGCGGCCCGGGGCAACCGGCAGGGGAAGGTGCCTGATGCCTTACCGCGCCAATATCCTGATCGTTGACGACGACGAATCCATACGGATAGGATGCATCCAGACATTGACCGAAGAAGGATACAGGGCGCAATCCGTGGACAACGGACAGAGCGCGCTGGATGCGATCGAAAAGGTATCCTTTGACGCAATCATTCTGGATTTGAAAATGCCCGGCATGCCCGGAATGGAGGTTCTGAAAAAGATCAAGGAGTCCGATCCGGCTTCCATCGTCATTATAATCACCGGCTACGGGACGATTGCCGTGGCCGTCGAGGCGATGCGGGAAGGAGCCTACGACTTCATCACTAAACCCTTCACACCAGAAGCGCTGCTCAAGGTCGTTGAGCGGGCCATCGACAGCCGCAGGCGGGAGCTCGAGAATTCGCTGGCCGACACCGGGATCGAGGAGGACGGTTCCGTTGCCAGGATCATTGGGCGCTCGGGCGCCATACGGAAGGTTACGGAGCTTATCAAGCAGGTCGCACCTACGGATTTTACGGTGCTTGTCTATGGTGAAACGGGCGTCGGGAAAGAGCTCGTAGCGAGTAGTATTCACAACCTGAGCCCGCGCCGGGACATGCCTTTTGTCGTTGTGGATTGCGGCTCGCTGGTCGAAACCTTGTTCGAGAGCGAGCTGTTTGGGCATGCCAAGGGCTCGTTCACGGGAGCGATAGATACGACACGGGGGAAATTCGAGCTCGCCAACGGCGGGACGATATTTCTGGACGAGATCACCAACATAACGATCGGTATGCAGTCAAGGCTATTGCGCGTCATTCAGGAAAAGGAAATTTCGAAGATCGGGAGCCTGGAAAAGATAAAAGTCGATGTTCGGATCATCTCGGCCACCAACAAGGATCTCTCCGTGGAGATCCGGGAGGGTCGATTCAGGGAAGACCTGTACTACAGGCTCAATGTGGTTCCCATACACCTGCAGCCACTGCGGGAGAGACGGGAGGACATTCCAATTCTCGCCGAGCATTTCCTGGCTCGGGCATGTATCGATCAGCGGGTTAGAATACCGCAATTAACAGCGGATGCCGTGCGGTTCCTGCAAGAGTACGATTGGCCCGGAAACGTGAGGCAGTTAAAGAACACAATAGAGTACGCGGTGGTCACGTGCAAAGGCGATAGGATAGATTCCGACGATCTGTCGATCATCAGCCGCGACCAGGAAAAGGAATCGGGAGAGAGCGGCGAAGGATCACTCGCTCAATCGGAGAAGAAGGAAATAGTCCGGGCCCTCAGACAATTCGACGGACATAGAGCGAAGGCCGCGGAATACCTCGGCATTAACCGAAAGACGCTGCGGGAGAAGATACGGAAATACGGCATCGAGCTATGATACCCCGCCGGACCGCCCGGGCCGTTCCCGCCGCCCGTGGCGTTGGCTCCCGCACGTGCCCATCACCGCCGAATCCGCACCAGCCGACTGAAGCCCCTCCACCCCGTCTGCTTCGATACCTTATTACCCGCCCCGCATTCTCTCGGATACATTAAGTACCGCTCCAGCCGCTCCGAATCGAGACCTTCCGGAGCAGGGCGGACGCGTATTTCGACGTTACTCGCTTGCATGGCATAAGGTTAATGTCGACCGGGCGTCGCCCGGTCCGCATGGGGGCATGCTGCTTGCAAAAGTCCAAGTGTATCTTGAGCGCCGCTGGGCACTCCCGAAGAGAGCCACGGCGCTCGGGGAAAGGCGTGATCACCCGCTCGGGGAGCGCCGGGCACCACGCCGACGGTTTTCGTGAGCGCCTGATGCTCGCCGGAGTCAGGACCGGAAAGGAGAACACGCCATGCATGATGAGAAGAGCGACCCGGCGGCCGGGACAGCCGACGTCCTCGTGATAGACGACGAGCAGTCCATATGCGAGGGGTGCTACCAAACATTGGAAGCGGATGGGTATAGAACATCGACAGCCCCCGACGGCCGGAAGGGCTTGGAACTTATCGAGACCTTGCATCCGAAGGTGGTCGTCGTCGATCTCAAGATGCCGGGCATCACAGGCATGGAGGTGCTGGCGGAGGTTTCGAAGATCGATCCGACGATCGTGACGATCGTCATAACGGGATACGGCTCCGTCGAGTCGGCGGTGGAATCGATGAAGGTCGGCGCATACGACTACCTGACCAAGCCTTTCGGTCCCGAACAGCTGCTGGAGTCCGTCAAGCGGGGAATGGAACTGAGCGAGAAACGGAAAGCCGTATCACCGCCCGCTGCAGCGGTCGATGCGGGAACGACTGTCGATGACGCTGCCGTGGATCAGCAGACGGCGGCCCTGAAGGGCCTGGAACTGCTCGGACAGTACTATTCGCTCGGTCTGGACAAACGGGATTTCCTCGACGAGCTCGTGCATCTGGAAACCGAGGCGAGGTTCCACGCCGAGACCCTGGGCCGGATCAAGGAAAGAAAAAAGATCCTGCGCGAGGTCCTGCGGAATCTCAGGGTGGTCGATGAGGTCATCGCACAATACGAATACAGCAAGAGCGCCGTCCTCCAGGTGATGCTGGAGGTCCAAAGGAGGCTGAACTGGCTTCCCCGGCACACCCTGAAATGGATCTCCAGGCGCTTGAAGATTTCCCTCGGACGACTCTACACAATAGCGAATTTCTACGAAGCCTTGAGCCTCGAACCGTCAGGTGCCTACCTGATCGAGATCTGCACCGGGACGGCCTGTCACGTGCGCGGAGCGGCCCGGTTGAATGCTTCTGTATCGACCCTCCTCGGCATTCAGCCCGGGCAGACGGATTCGGACATGATGTTTGCGCTGAAGAACGTACACTGCCTGGGGTGCTGCGCCCTCGCACCCGTGATGAAGATCGGGCAGCGGTACTACAGCAATCCGACGATGAAGGAGCTGGAGGGCATCTTCGATTCGCTGAGACGGGAGATGCAAGATCATGCCTCGCTTGAAATCGCCTCATGACCTGCAAGAACTGAAACGGAAGCTGAGCCAGGAGCGGAAATCCGACCGCACGTGCGTTGCCATCTGTTCCGGCACCGGATGCATAGCCTGCCGCTCGAAGGACGTCGTCGAACAGTTCGAGCGCGCGTTCATCGAAAAAGGTCTCGAGGGCACGGCGGACATCCGGCGGACCGGATGCTGGGGATTGTGCGAACGGGGGCCGATCGTCGTTATTCTGCCCGAGAGGATTTGCTATCTCGGCACCACGGCGGAGGACATCCCCGAGATAATTTCGGAAACGTTGATCAAGGGCCGGCACGTGGAACGGCTGCTCTACGAGGATCTGGAGACCGGCCGGCGCATCGCCCGGTTGGATGATATCCCCTTCTACAAGAATCAGGAGCGCCTTCTTCTGGAGGCCAATTCCCAAATCGATCCGAAGAGCATCGAGGACTACATCGCCATCGGGGGATACTCCGCTCTCGCGAAGGCTCTGCTCGAAATGGAAGCCGAAGCGGTGGTCGACGAGATAGAGAAGGCCGGGCTCCGCGGCCGCGGGGGCGGCGGTTTCCCCACCGGAGTGAAATGGCGGACCACGCGGACCATCCCCGATGGACCCAAGTACATCATCGTGAACGCCGACGAGGGCGACCCGGGGGCGTACATGGACAGAAGCGTGCTCGAGGGCAATCCGCACAGCGTACTGGAGGGGCTCATCATCGGCGCCTACGCGATCGGTTCGCCGGAGGGATACATCTACGTGCGCCAGGAGTATCCGCTGGCCGTGGAGAACACGGAAATCGCGATAAAGCAGGCGGAAGAATACGGGCTGTTGGGAAAGAACATCCTCGGATCGGGATTCGACTTCACCGTTAATATCCAGCAGGGCGCCGGGGCGTTCGTCTCCGGCGAATCGAGCGCCTTGATGTCGGCCATCGAGGGCAGGGTCGGGGAACCGAGGCCCAAGTACGTCCACACCGCAATCAAGGGCCTGTGGAACAAGCCGACCTGTTTGAACAACGTGGAAACCTTCGCCAATATTCCGCTGATCATCAGCAACGGCGCCAAATGGTACGGCGGTATCGGAACCGACAACAGCAAGGGGACGA
>CP070727.1:3881516-3926007 GCA_020350885.1 bacterium
GGTAAGAGTAAACGCGATCTCCTAGGCGGCGGCCGCACGATGGGCTCCCAAACGGTGGTGAAACAGCTCAAGGCGGCTTCGAAACATCCAGTACCGCCTGCCGGAGATCGATACCGTCTCGAGCCTATCGGGTTTGGAGAGACCTGCGAGCTTTCCGAGTTCTTCCTTGGCCTTCTTCTCCCAACCGATCACATCGACGAGTCCCAGCTCGACGGCTTCCTCCGTCGAGAAGGGGCGTCCGTCTGCAAGCCCGTACATGCGTTGCTTCTCTATGCCCCGTCCCTCGGCGATCGTTTCGACGATGATGCGGTAGGCCTCCTCAACGAGCGCACGGATCTCTTTCGCCTGGAGCGCCGTCGTCGTATCTGTGTAGGGGGTGTGGAAGCTCGATTTGTATTCGCCGGCCGTGTAGGAATCCCAGTCGATGCCGAGCTTGGCGAAGAGCCGCTTGAGGCGGTTGATCTCGAGGGAAACTCCGATCAGACCGACAATCGTCTCCCGGGGGATGACGATCCTGTTTGCGCTAGAGGCGAGGTAGAGCTCCCCCGGTCCACCGAAGTCCTTGATGTAGGCGACGACCGGCTTGCCCGCTTCCCGGACCCTGGTGACGGCCCGGCGGATCTCGTAGAGGTTCCCGGTGACGGGACCGATGAAAGCGTCCTCGATTGTACCGACGTGCAGTAGCAGCCCCTCGACGTCGTCATCCCTGCGGATGTTTTCGAGATCGCGGAGGAGCCTATGAAGATTTTTCGAGCGCTCTCCCATGATGACGAATCCACCGCCCTCGTCGAGGTAGTTGCCGCTCACGTCGACTTCGGCGAACCTCTTCGGGTGGAAGAGGGCGTTTTTCTTGAAGGAGTGCGTTCGCTCCAGGGCAAATGTGTTCCTGCTGTAGTCATAGTCGCCGTCCACCTGGGAACGTGTTGATGTAATCGCTGTAAAGGATTCGAATGAGAATGCGATCCCGCCGGTGAATTCCTCGTAAGGATCGTCCAGGCCGTAGGAATAGTCACGCGCATAGGAACCGAAGAGTGAAAGGCCGGGGATGACCTCGAGGCGGCCCCCGATCAGCCACTCCGGTTTTGTATTCTCGGCGAAGCCACCCTGGCCGGAGAGCGTGATCCGTTCTGTGAACGGCCTGATAGAGATGCCCCCCGTAAAGGTTTCCTCGAGCCGTCCGTTCCGGTAGCCCGGCAATATGGCGGGTAACTGCGCATCCCTTGCGAACCGAGGGTGGTTCGCGTTCTGCCACACGGCGCCGATGGAGAGGTATCGGTGCGGCCGCATGATGCAACCGACGTCCAGCGTAAAAGGCGAGCGGTCTTCGAAGGGGAGGTCGGTGTGGTGCCACTGGAGTGATGTACCGATGGTGAATTGATGCCTCCGCCCCAGCGGTACCGCGATACCGAGCAAGTAGCTTCTCGATTTGAACAGATCGGTATCCTGGTACATAAATCCGAATCCCAGAAATGGCATGGAGAAGGCCGATGTCAGCTCCGTGACATGATCGAAGAGGTACGTGCCGCGCACGATTGAATGTGTGTTCCATCGCATTGCCAGCCCGGCTGGGTTGACGAAGAGCGATGTTGCATCGTCCGTGTCGGCGACGAAGCGGTGTGTGTAGAGATCGCTCCTCAGCATGCGGTTACAGGGCGGCTCGGGCTCTGCGCCCGATAGCCGTGCAGTGCATGCGAGGAGGGTAAGAACGATCGCAACGGAGATAACGGATACGGTGCCCTTGGCCGGATTCATGTAGGACCTCCTTCGAATGGTCCGGGATCGGAATGTAAAAGTTTATATCCTATACGCAGCCATACTATCAGAGTTCCAGGCGAAATAAAACAGCGAGTGCTGCGGTTGCTACGAAGTTGTGGGTGTTTCGAGGTAACGGGTGTTTCGAGCGGGCGGGCCCTTCGTTGGAAGGGTGCTTTACGGTTTCTTTGTGGGAGTGGGTATATCGGTGAATTGCACATCCCCGGGATTGAAAGTGGCGAAGTAGAGATGTGCGATCCGACCGGCAGTGGGCCGGGTCCAGAGCAGCTCGATACGGCTCTGTGGTTCGTTGCCGGCCAGATAGGGATGGATATCCACGAGATCGTTGTTTGTGATACGTACCTCCGACCAGTGTACGTAGTCACGTGTGCGCAGCAGTGTGATCTCCGATTGTGTGCTCAGGTGCTCGTTCTGCGTAAAGAGTCCGCTACCCGTGAAGTACGAGGCGGCCACGTAGAGATATGTATCAAGGATCGCGCACGAGGAGTGGAACTTGTGATAAGAGGGATCGCCGATCTCGTTCAGTGCACCGCGCCTGAGGTGCATGAGGGCCCAATAGCTTTTCTCCGCCGTGTCGCGGCGTTCGATGAAGAAGATATTCGGCACCCCTTCGTGATCGATACACGCCGAGGCCGTAGAAATCTTGCGCTCGCGCCCGGTCCGCATGTCGATATACACGCGGGAATCTGCTGAGGTTACGAGCTTCATGTCGGACCGTTTCGTTACACCACCGGACCCTTCCTCGACTCTCCCGAACCGTCTCGGCCCGCCCCGCAGTCTCCCGTTGATCCACAGGCGGTAGAGCCCACAGGAAAAGTACAGCTTCGTTTTAACGATACATGTCTCACTCGAATCTTCGAGGCTGACCGAATCGGTGGCGGCCCCGTTGCTGGCCGTAACGAGACGTGGTGTCAGCCCTAGCTCGAAGAGGGTATCCGTTCCGTCTTCCATCCGCAGGGACAGTCGTGATGCGTCTCCGTATGCGAACGCACATTCCACGTATGAGCCGTCGTAACGAATGATTTCGACCGGAACGCTCTGCCCCTCGTGTATCCGTTTCGAGAGATGCAGTCGATACTGCGGGGATACAATGAGCGGGAAACGTTTGCGATCGTTCGTGTAATCCAGGGGAACATCGATCGTGTTGCCGGCGATGTCGGTGAATTCCACTCCGTCCTTCGTACGCAGGGCGGAGAGCGCTTCCCGCACCGACGGCTGTACGTCCATTTCCGGGTAGCTGAGAGCGGCGTCTCGCATATTGAACAGGAAAATAGCTCCATCCTTCGTGGCCATCGCATCGAGCGGCATGGGGACGAAGTCATCGCTTTCTGTAACGAGCGTTATCAAGCGCCAGCCGTATGCGCCGGCGTCGAGCTCCTTGCATGCGAGGACGAGTGAGCCCCTGGTGGCATCGCCCTCCCGGTAGGTCAGAAAGATTTTTCCGTCGAAAAGAACCGGTACGGGATAGGTGCCGCTCTCACCGATCTTCTCGATGCTCTGCCACGGATCAATGCGGAAAGGGGGCTCAATCGCGAGGTAGCTCACCGGATCGGGGCGTGAACCGAAGGTGATATGGAACCGGTCATGCTCATCACCAAGGATTGCGGGGTATATGTGATCGTTGAATCCCCGTCCGATAGTCTGGGGCATGAGAAATAGGTTGTGCCGGTGGTCATAGCCGCGCACGAAGAGGTCGTAGTTGGGACTTGCATAGATGATGTAGCTCGTATTGCCATGGTGACCGATCTTCGGGCACCCGCTGAGAAAGCTCGAGTATGGGTGCACCGGATTTACGATCATCTCATTGATCGCATCCAGATCCTTGTTCGGGGATTCCGGACCATCGGAGGGGACCGGCACCACGAGCAGGACACCGAGAACGATTATTCGGCCGAGAAAATTACCCATCGGACGGTTACGACGTCCTCTTCGCCATCCAGTCGGTGTATTCCCTGATCGTTTTCCATTGGCCATCACCGTGGAGTCCCGCTTCCTCGAAGACCTTGTGGGCCTTCCCGCTTCCCAGGTAGTGCCCGTGCAGGAAGGCGTGCACCGAGCGGCGGCGGCCTTCACGTGAGGTCACCCAGCGGTAGAGAGTCGGCAGGGTTAGCCCCGTCATTCCTATCGCTTCACCGGTGAGTTCCTCGGGGAATATCCTTTCCTGTTCGTCGTCGGGGAGCATCGAGAAGAGCTCGGCGCTTGTTATGTAGAATATATTCATGTTGAGGCCGGCTTCGTCGATGCGCGGGAGTACCACCGTGACGAAGGTGTTCGTCATTCCGCTCCCCTGTAGCACGAGAGTGCCGTGGTAGGGCTTTTTGGATTTATCACCTCTGCGCATGGCGTATACACCCTTGATGGCCTCGGTAGCCGGTGGGACCTTGTACTTCGCCCGGTCGATGATTGTCTCATTCGGTCTCGTAACGAATGGGGCCAGTACCGCGGGCCGCTTCTTGAGGGCGGCGACGACCATCGGGTAGATCTCCTGGGGATCCCATGGCGTGAGTGTGATCATTACTCCGGGAGGGAAATTCTCCTGTAAGAGCTGGAGCGCCTGGGGATCGGCGTGTGTCGGGCCGTCCTCGCCCGTTTTGAGTCCCGCGTGGCCGCAGACGATGATGAATGTGCGGTACGGCTCGCCGATGTAGGCGTGGCGGGCCTGCTGGCCTATCCCGTGAAGCCGTGCGGCGATGTGCTGGAGTGCGGCGATGAACGCCCCGTACGAGGACCCGGCGCCGATATTGTTCCCGAATGATGCGACGCCCGACATGAAGGCGCCCATGCAGTCCTCGCAGATTCCGCCGCACGCGATGAGCCGTGCATCGGGATTCGAGATTGCATTGTAGAAGCCTTCCGGGAATCCCTTGGCGAGCTTCGAGATGCTCGTGGAGTCGAGGAGGTCGGCTGCCGCGCCGATAAAGGCACCGCCCGTAGCCTTGTTGAGATATGCCAGCGTCTCGCCGAGCGCGGCACGGAGCGTCTGCTTCTGCCCGGGCTCGTAGGTGCATTCCTTCGGTACAACGTCTTCCTTGACCTTGTTGGTATAGATAACGCCGATGTTCGGTGCACCCGTACGCTTTTTCCGGCCGAGCTTGTCGAGTCGTGTCTTTGCCTCTTCGAGCCGTCCCGTGAAGAAGTCGGCGATCTCCCTGTTTTCCTCGAGAACCTTGCGGATGACGAGCAGCGTGTCGTAGAAATATTTCTCTATATTCGGCTGTGTCTCTTCGCCCTCGAAGCGCGGAAAACTCACACCGAAACGTTTCTCCATCGGTTCGAGCGTTTTGTAATAGTCGTCCGAGCAGAAGTCATGACCGGCGCCGTGCGATTTGCGGCCCTCGATCCCATAGAGCCAGCCCTTCACGGTGCGGTAGACGATTGCGGTCGGCTGGTCGTTCTGCCGCTGCTTGGCAACCTCCTGGGCGGCAAGGACCTGCCGGAAATCCTTGCCGTCCTCCACGAAGACGACGTTCCAATCGTGCAGGTAGCCGAACTCGCACGGATTCCACTGGACGTAGTCGCCGGCATCGTTACCGTCGCGGCAGACGCGGTTGGAATCGATCGAGGCCTGGTTCCAGTCGACATGCAGCTTGATGTTCCAGAGCTGTGCGGTGGCGACCGTTGCAAATGCCTCGGAGACGCGCCCAGGTGTCATGCCGCCCTCGCCCTCGACGACGTGAAGCAGCGGTGAGTCGCTCCCGAAGGTATCCATGGCACCGAAGCCGAGGCCGAAGCTTGACGGCACTCCAACGCCGGAAGCCCCTGTCGAGAGCTTGATGAATGGCGTCTGTGGCGTGGGATGACCGTCCAGCGGTTTCGCCTTGAATTTTGCGAAGAGCTCGGTCTCCTGTGTCGGATTCCGCCTGAATCCGAGGAGATCCTCGAGACGGAGCTGAAATTTCTCCTCCGGGAGGATTCCGGGCTTGCTGACCCTTGCGCACTCGTTCCTGAGGGACCACATCGCATAGAGCCCCATCGCCTTGTGACCGGCCGCGTAGGAGATCATATCGGCTTCAAGGCATTCGGGGTCGCCTATGCAGTAGTCCATCGTATGGAAAAGAATCCCCGCGACAATCCTGCCGGATGAGATGCTACCGCCGGGATGACCCGACTTTGGAACATAGTTATACAGTATACCGCACAAGGTACGGTAGATCAGGTCGTAGTTCTCGTACATCTTCACCGTTTCGTCAGAGATTCCGAACTTGTCGGCTACGGGCTTGATCTCCGTATAGACGCCACGGCGGGGACCGAAATTGAGCTGCTTGAACGATACCTTTTCCATGAGAAACGCGCCTCCCGTTGCGTGTAACCGTTGCAACCCGCCCCGACGTGATGAGAAATGGCGGATGCAGGCGGTAAAGGAATTCAAATATAGCGTAACGAGCAGTATATATCAAAGACATTTGGAATGTCAATAGACTAGGCCGGCCTGGGGACGGCCACCGGGTGAGAAACTGAGGCACTATGGCTGCCCATGAAAATGTGCACCCGTTCCTACAGTAGTTTCATGTTGCACGTATTATGAAACACTGTCATATTAAAGCGGTTGCGGCGTATGGAGGAAGCCGTATGCAGCCGTGCGCTAAGGATATCTTCTTCGATCATTTCCGGCTGGAGGATGGGGCGGCGGAGCTGGATCTCTTGCGGGCAGTCGTATCACATTACGCGGCGATTCCGTACGAAAACCTCACGAAGTTAATCAAGAAATTTTCCAACGTGAAGGCCGATGAGCGGCTGCGCCTCCCGGTCGAGGTGATGACCGGTTTCGTGGAGCGGCACACGGGAGGCACCTGCTTCTCGTTGACCTACTGTCTCGGTTCCATTCTGCAGAATTCCGGATTCCAGTGCTATCCCGTCATGGCCGATATGAAGCGGCCGAATATACACTGTGCTCTCGTCGTTCGGATCGGCGAGCGGCGGTACCTGGTCGATCCCGGGTATCTCCTCAGCGAGCCGGCGGAGCTCACGGATCGCCCGGTCACGATAGGCACCTCATTCGGAACGGTCGATCTCAGGCCCCGCAGCGGCACACGGTACGATCTCTACACCGTCGCCGGAAATGAACGGAAGTGGCGATACCGCCTGAAAGCCGCACCGGTTTCGAAGCCCCTCTTCATGCGGTACTGGCAGGAGTCGTTCTCCCTGCCGATGATGAACTCCCTTCAGCTCACACGGCTTACGGAGAAAGGACATCTCTATATTCGAAACCATCATCTGCGCCTGCGAAAGGGGGAGCGGAAGCTGAACGAGAACATACGCAGTACCCTGGAGATGCGTATCGAACGGGAGTTCGGCATCCCCACCGAAGTCACTGCAGAGGCACGTGAATATCTCGAGAGGCACAAGGCGACGTGGGATCGGCGCCGCAGGGTGAGCCGGTAGCCTGCTGATGGGGCGTGTATATACGTCAAGCATGCGGGATTTATTCGATGGCTGTGCGGCGGGGGACCGGCCGGCACCACTCGGAGGGAGAATGGATGAGTGAGATACACCCGAAGGCGGGTCGTCCACAGGATGCACCATCCGTGAAGTTCATAGCCGCAGTCCTTCTCGGTGGTGATATCGATTTCGATGCAGCCCTGTCCCCGGAGCTCGAACAGCAGCTCGGCCGTATCGATTACCGGAGCGAACCCCACCCCTTCACCGTAACCGATTACTACGAGGATGAGATGGGACCGGGGCTCGAACGCCTGATCGTCTCCTTCGAGCCCCTGGGGGAACCGACCGACCTTGTGCGCATAAAGATCGCCACTGCCAGGATCGAGGAGCGCCTCGCCGTCGATGGTGCGAGGAGGGTGAATATCGATCCGGGGTACATGGATTACTTCAAGATCGTCCTCGCCTCCTTCAAGGAAGGTCCCCAGAAGATCTACGTGGGAGATGGCGTCTATGCCGATCCGGTTCTCCTCTTTCAGAACGGTGCCTTCGAGCCCCTCCCCTGGTCCTTCCCGGACTTCAGGGCGGGCTCCTACACGGACGATCTCATGGCGATACGGAGGATATACAAGAGTGCACGTAAGATGAAGGGCCTCGCACCTTACGAGAGAAAATGACAACCAGGAGACTCGGGACCTTCTCCGTTGGTCACAAACGGAATCGATCCATCGGAGATTTTTATTGACAAACGGTCTTGAGTGTGATAGGAAAGAAGTGAATCTAACTCTCTCATCGGGCATGTTTCTTGGCCCTCCGGGGACAGCGGGACATGCCCACTTTATATCCGGTATCCGCTGCAATCCGGGTCTCCTCGACCGGGACTGATCCTACCGTTGGGATGGCCGCCGGATACGGCATCCTTCGGTACCGATCCGGAAGTACTTGAGACATACCCATTTTACATCATATACTTGATCGTCTCGACAAAGGGGGCGAAACGGGTGGCACGGGTTACCCTCTCAGGCGATCAATACGTTCTCTTCGTTCTCCTCTTCAAATTGGGGATCATGGCGAGCTTTGCCAGCGCACTCGTCACCTCCAGTTTCTTCAAGCGGCTTATCTTTCTCGATCGCCGCAATACAAGAGAGAACTGGCAGTTTGCGCTCATTTTCGGTCTCGTGCTCACGGCTGGCTCGGCGGTCCGTGTGCTGGTAGGCTACGAGGGAGTGGATCTGTCGCTTTCAGGGACCTTCCTCGTCGGGCTGATGGGAGGCATGGTACCCGGCTCGCTCGTCGGTTTCGTCGTCAGCCTCCCCGGCACGCTCCGGGGTGAATGGCTGTCGCTTCCCTTCATCGTGCTCTGCGGTTTCGTCGGCGGCCTGATACGGCGCCGATCCACCAGACGGGATGAGTTCTGGGACTTCTCGCCGTTTCCGCTAAACAACATCGTCCGTTCGGTGCGGATATTCCGCGATGAGGGGCGGGTAGACTCCCGTGCGGCCATCCTGTCATCCGTTCTGGCGCTCGAGATACTACGTACCGTGGTGGCCGGCGTGACCGTTGGCGTGACGGCGACTCCCATTCTCTTCACGTTCGGGACAGGGCACTGGCTCGTGACCCTCTGCGTGTGGCTGGCCACGCTGGCGTGCGTGGGGATCCCACTCAAGATCTGGAACAACACGCGCGTCGAGGTGCTCCTCGAGGAACAGCGTTCGGCGGCGGTGCAGGCTCGTTTTGATGCCCTCCGGAGTCAGATCAATCCGCACTTTTTATTCAATACACTGAACGCCGCAACATCCTCCCTCTGGTCTGATCCGGAGCGTGCCCGTCATATCCTTGTCAAGCTTTCGAATATATTCAGGAGGCTTTTGCACGGTTCGGAGGACTTCGTTCCCCTGAGCCGCGAACTCGAGTTTATAGACGACTACCTGAGCCTGGAAGAGGCGCGGTTCGGTAAGGATAAGATCGGCGTGGAGAAAGAGATCGATCCACGGAGTCTCGATGTTCCGGTACCGTCCATGATACTGCAGCCCCTCGTGGAAAATGCGATACGGCATGGGCTCTCCCCCAAGATCGAGGGTGGCGCCATCCGGATCGAAGCGAGGCGCGACGGCGAGAACCTGCGGCTGGTTATACGTGACGATGGAATGGGATTTTCCGGGGAAGGCCGGCAGGGTATCGGAATCAACAACGTTCGCGAGCGGCTTGCATTCGCATACGGGACCAGGGCTGCGTTCACGATCGATTCCGTGCCGGGAAAGGGGACATCGGTCGAGATCACCCTGCCTGTCGAAAGGGGCCTGGAACGTGGTTAGCGCAGAACAGACGCCGATACGTGCTCTCGTGATCGATGACGAGAAACCCGCCAGGGGCGACATCAAGCGGATGCTCGCAAAGATCGAAGGCATAGAGGTGGTCGGCGAAGCCGGTGACGGGATCGAGGCCGTCGAGCGCATTGATGAGCTTCGTCCCGACCTCATACTCCTCGATATTCAGATGCCAGGCCTCGACGGCTTCCAGGTGCTCGAGCGGCTTGCGGGGCATGAAAAGCTTCCCTCGGTGATATTCATCACCGCCTACGACCAGTATGCACTTCGTGCCTTCGAAGTCCATGCGGTCGATTACCTTCTCAAACCGGTTGACGAGGGACGGCTCGTTGGGGCCGTGGATCGTGTGCGCCGGATCCGCAAGGGTACCGAGAGCGGGCCCGATATGGAAACGTTACTCCAGACGATGAACATCCTCATGCGGCGCCTGGCGATCCGCAAGGGTGATGCGGTCGTAATGGTCGACACCGATGATGTCCTCTATGCAACGGTCGATGCCGGCGAGGTGCGGGTGGTCACCAGGGAGTTCGAGGGTGCATCTCGTCACCGCTCCCTCGACGAGCTGGAGAGGGAGCTCTCCGCGCTTCAGTTCATGCGTATCCATCGCTCCTACCTGGCGAACCTCAAGCAGGTCCATGAGATCACACCGCATTTCAGCGGGGGCTACCGTCTGCGGATGGGGGGATCGGGTGGTCCGGTGATCCCGGTGAGCCGTTCGCAGGCGAAGGAGCTGCGGAAGCTGCTGAAGTGGTGAGTGTGTTCCACGTCGTCCGCCGCCGTTCACCGCAAGGTTGCGGCGACTGGCGTTCGCCCCAAGATTGCAGCGACTGGCGTTCATCGCAAGATACCAGCGGCTACCATTCGCCCCAAGATTGCGGCCGTTCACACCCTCTTTTCGGCTGTTCACTGTCTTTCCCTTGCCCGAAGCCCACCGCCCATTAAGATTTTACAGAATACACACTTGGCATTTTGAAGGGTTCATCTGACAGGAGCGGTATTGATGGGGATCAAGCTCGGAGTCGATGTCGGCACGGTGAGCGCGAAGTGGGCGCTGATCGGGGAACGTGAACGCCTCGAGAAGCTCGCTAGTCGGGAAGGCGGCCCCATCCATGCACTCTACCCCTATACCCCCGACGGGAGCAATGCGATCACCGTCTCGCGCTACCGCCGTGTTCAGGGCCGTCCGTTGCAGACGGTTTCGGAGCTCCTGGGTGAGCTCTTCGAGCACCTGAAACCGGAAGACCTCGATGGAATCATGGTCACCGGCTCGGCCGGAAAGCTCGTCGCACGGTCGCTCGGGCTGGCGGTCGAGAACGAGTTCAGGGCGGCATCGCACGGCGTGGGAATCCTCTATCCCGATGTCGTCAACATATTCGAGATGGGTGGAGAGAACTCGAAGTATATCCGTATCTCCGTCGATGACGGCGTCGTAGGGATTGTCGATTACGAGACGAACGGGGACTGTGCCGCCGGCACCGGCTCCTTCATGGATCAACAGGCGAGCCGTCTGCGTTTCGACATCGAGGATGTCGGCGACCTCGTGCTGAAGACGGAACGTTCCCCCAAGGTCGCCGGCCGCTGCAGTGTATTTGCAAAATCGGACATGATTCATGCACAGCAAAAGGGGTACCGTCCCGAGGAGGTGCTCAAGGGCCTCTGTGAGGCGGTCGCCAGGAACTTCAAAAGCAACATTGCCCGTGGAAAGGACGTGCACGGCAGGACCGCCTTCATAGGCGGGGTTGCACTCAATAGGGGTGTGGCGGAAGCCCTACGCGGGGTCTTCGAGCTCGACGAGAGGGACTTCTTCATTCCGCCGGAGTGCGTCTACCTCGGTGCCATCGGGGCGGCGACCCTGGCGGGCGGTGACAACGCGAGCTTCGATGCCGCCTCCCTCCGGGAGAAGCTCGGACTTCATACCGAACTGGCCAGGCAGGAATTCCCATCGTGGCGGCGCCTGAACCGTGACCGCGTGCTGTTCCTGCGCGATCGAGTCGATCGGTACTCGTTCGAGGGCAAGGAGCTTCCGGTTGATGCCTACCTCGGCATCGACGTCGGCTCGGTGAGCACGAATTTGGCGCTCATCGACGACGAAGGCCGCGTCATCAAGGAGATGTACCTCCGCACACAGGCGCG
Source organism: bacterium (assembly GCA_020350885.1). GTDB lineage: Bacteria > Krumholzibacteriota > Krumholzibacteriia > Krumholzibacteriales > Krumholzibacteriaceae. The sequence goes on from CP070727.1 coordinate 3,893,126, forward strand.
TCCGATCGAGGTGGTGCACAACGGATTACAGGAGATAACCCTCGAAGTGGGCGATCGTGTACGGGTGAAGGGGATCGGCACAACAGGCTCGGGTCGGGAGCTCATCGGCGAGCTCATCGGGGCCGATACGATAAACGATGAGATCACCGCACACAAGACGGGAGCATCCTTTATCGGCGAGCGCCTGATCGGCAAGCGTGTCGATACGATCTTCGAGATCGGCGGGCAGGATTCGAAATACATTTCGATCGACAAGGGGATCGTGGTCGACTTCACGATGAACGAGGCCTGCGCGGCCGGCACCGGGTCCTTTCTGGAGGAGCAGGCCGAGAAGCTCGATATCAGTATCGTCGGGGAGTTCGCCGAACGGGCATTCGATTCAATTACTCCACTGCGCCTGGGTGAGCGCTGCACCGTCTACATGGAGCAGGATGTATCGGCGTATATGAAAAAGGGTGCCGGGAAAAACGACATCGTCGCGGGGCTCGCATACTCAGTAGTGCAGAACTACCTCAACCGTGTCGTGCGGGGTCGCAAGATCGGCTCTGTGATCTTCTTCCAGGGCGGTACCGCATACAACGACTCGGTCGCCGCCGCCTTCAGCGAGATCCTGGGCTCGGAGATCATCGTTCCGCCTTACAACGGCGTGATCGGTGCGATCGGGGCGGCGCTCCTGGCCCGTGAGAAGGTGAAGGCGCTCGATCTCTCGACGACCTTCCGCGGCTTCGATCTCACGTCGATCGATTACCGCATCAGGGAATTCACCTGCAGTGGATGCACCAATTACTGCGACATCCAGGAGTTCACGGTCGAGGGAGAGAAGACCTACTGGGGGGATAAATGCAGCGAACGCTACCGCAAGCGGGCCAAGGTTCCCAAGAAGGCCGTGGTCCCGAATATGATGACGCTCTACGAGGAGCTGCTCGAACGGGATGCGATCCCCCTCGTCGAAGAGCGTCTCGGCACCGCTATCGATCGAATCCCGCCGAAGGGCGGAAAACCATTACGTATCGGATTTCCGCGTGCCATGTACTACTACGAGCGGTTCCCATTCTGGAACACCTATCTCCGCTCGCTGGGGATAGAGGTGATCGTAAGCCCCAAGACCAACAAACGGATCGTACACGAGGGATTGGAGGCGGTTGTTGCCGAGCCGTGCTTTCCCGTCCAGGTGGCGCACGGCCACCTCGTCTCGCTCATGGAAAGCGGCTGCGATTACATCCTCGTACCGAACGTCGTCGATGCCGAGACCGACAGCCCCGATGTGCACTCGTACATGTGTCCCTGGGGACAGACGCTCCCCTTCGTGCTCAGAAGCAATCCCTTGCTCGAACGGGGTGATGACCTTCTCGCCGCTCCCACGGTCCACTTCCGGCAGGGGCAGCGGTTCGTGGAGAAGGAGCTGTGGGAGTTCGCACGACCACTCGGTGCCGGCCGCCGGCGCCACAGGCTCGCAGTCAGGGCGGGTTATATGGCGCAGGAGCTTTTCTTCGGGGATCTCGAGGAGAGGGGGCGACGGGCGCTTCAGATACTCAAGGATACCGGCGAGGTCGGGGTCGTCATGGTGGGACGTCCGTACAACGTCATGGACCAGGAGGTGAACCTGGATGTTCCCCGCAAGCTCCGCGACTACTACGGCGTCAATGTCATCCCGTTCTTCTTTCTCCCTATCGAGGGGATCGGAGTCAGGGATATCAACAGGAACATGTTCTGGAATTTCGGACGGAAGATACTGCAGGCTGCGCGGCTCGCTGCTCAAACGGCGAACCTGCATCTTATCTATATCACGAATTTCAAATGTGGACCCGACTCGTACATCAAGCATTACACGAGCGCGGCGGCGCTCAGGCCCTATCTCACTCTGCAATTCGATGGGCACGGGAACGATGCCGGGATCATGACCAGATGCGAAGCGTACCTCGATAGTAAAGGAGTTCTCAGATGGTGGAAAGAGCCGGAGGAGGCCTCGGTGACCGCACCCTCTACATCCCCCGAATGTCGTACGGAGGAGCACGAGCCTTTGCAGCGGCTTTCCGCTTCCTCGGAGTAGATGCGAGGGTATCCCCCGGGGGTGACGAGCACACATACGAGCTCGCGGGCCGTTACACCTCGGGCGACGAGTGCCTGCCGGAGCGTGTGACGATCGGCAATTTCCTCAAGGTGATCGAGTCTCCCGGCTTCGTTCCGGAGCGGACCGCCTTCTTCATGCCGACTGCCGGAGGTCCATGCCGGTTCGGTCAGTACGCACCGTTTCTCGAGACGGTGCTCAGGCAGGTAGGGCACGAGGAGGTCATGGTACTCTCCCCGACCAGCGCAGACGGCTATGAGGGTCTGGGGGACCTGGCCGGTCCCATGATGAAGCTCGGATGGTGGGGTCTGGTGGGTAGTGATGCCCTGCGCAAGATGCTCCATATCTATCGTCCGTACGAGGTCGAGCCTGGCATGGCGGATGCGGCGCACGAGGCGGCACTCGATCTCTTCTGCGGGACACTCGCCGATACGGCAATCGCCTTCGACAAGAAGGTTCCTGCGCTTGCGGGGGCCCTCGAGAAAGGACGGGATCTCTTCCGCCGTATTCCCGTCGACTTCTCGAAGGAGACACTGTTGATCGGCGTGGTCGGCGAGATATTCTGTCGCCTCTCCACATTCAGCAACGAGGATCTCATCCGCAAGCTCGAGACCTTCGGCGCCCAGGCATGGCTCTCGGACATCTGTGAATGGGTCTGGTACACCAATGCAGAGCAGGAGAAGAATCTCCGTCTCTTTGGACGGGCGTTCTCGCTGGAGATGCTCGGGGTGAAGCTCAAGAAGCATATCCAGCATGACCACGAACGGAAGCTCCTGGCGCCCTTCAAGGAGGAGTTCGTCGGAATGGAGGAACCGCACAACATACGGGAGGTTCTCGAGCGCAGCTATCCCTATCTTCCCTATACCGGCTCGCTTGGCGAAATGGTCCTCAGCATCGGCAAGGCGATCTATTGCTACGAGCAGGGTGCCGATGGGATCATAGACATCAGCCCATTTACTTGCATGAACGGGATCGTCACGGAGGCGATTTATCCGAGGGTAAGCAAGGAGCATGAGGGGATCCCCATGAGGACCTTCTACTTCGACGGCACACAGACCGATCTCGAAAACGACCTGGGGATCTTCATGGAGCTCGCACACAACTACAACCGCAAGAAGACGAGGAAACGTAAACGGCGGTTGGTTGCATGAGGGCCTGATCCCGTGCAGGTGCTCTCCGGCGGCGACACGGCAGCATACCAGGTTACATACCCAGCGGCGGCGTCGTACCGGCTCTCCGGTGGCGCATACACCGGTGACGCAACTCCAGCGATCCGCGGCACGCCCCTCCCCGGCGGCGCGGTCGTAACCTTTTGCACACCATGCACGTATGTGTAATATTCCAGTATGATCGTTCACAACCACCACCATGGAGGAGTGCGGCATGAATAGACGATGTATTAGAGTCGGACCGGCAGTGCTGCTTGTGCTGCTGTTCGTCCTGTTAGCATGCGGTTCGGCATATGTGGGCGGGCCTGAAAAATCCCCCATCGATCTCGATGTCACGGTGGAGATACTCGATAACGGTCTCAAGGTGATACTGCTCGAGGATCACTCGGTGCCCGTCATCAGCTACCAGACCTTTTTCAGGGTCGGGAGCAGGAACGAGCGGCCGGGCATTACAGGTATATCGCATTTCCTTGAGCATATGATGTTCAATGGAGCGGAACGGTACGGCCCGAAGGAGTTCGACCGGATACTCGAGGCAAATGGCGGTTACTCCAACGCATTCACCTCGAACGATATGACAGCCTATTACGAGGATATCGCAAGCGACGGTCTCAAGCTCGTCATCGATCTCGATACCGATCGGATGGCCTCCCTGGCGCTCGATCCGAAATATCTGGAATCCGAGATGGGTGTCGTGATGGAGGAGCGGAGGGTCAGTATCGACAACTCGGTGAGAGGGAGGATGCGCGAGGAGCTCGCCGCACTCGCATACAAGGCGCACCCGTATGCATGGCCGGTCCTGGGCTGGATGTCCGACCTCGAGAAGATCGACCGGGACGACTGCGTGGAGTATTTCAGGACATACTATGCCCCGAACAACGCCGTGCTGAACGTTGCGGGGGATTTCGATACCAGGGAAGCCCTGAAGCTCATCCACAAGTACTACGACGGAATCCCCTCTCAGGAACCGCCAGCACCGGTGCGCACCAGGGAGCCCGAGCAGCTCGGCGAGAGGCGGGCATATGTCCACAAGAAGGCCGAGCTTCCGGAGATCATGATCGGGTATAAGGTGCCCGATGCACGGAGTGAGGATCTCTATGCACTCGAGGTGATCCAACAGGTGCTCGTCGAGGGCGAGAGCTCCAGGCTCCATCGCAAGCTTGTGCGTGATCTCGGCATCGCCGTCTATTCCTACGGATATTACCCGTGGCGCTTGGACCGGAGTCTCTTTGTTTTCGGTGTGAAGATTAGGCCGGGCCACACGACGGAAGAGGCCGAGCGGGCGATCTATGAAGTGCTCGATGAGATAGCCCGGGAGGGTGTGACGGACAAGGAACTCACGAAGGCAAAGAACGCACTCGAGGCCAACTTCGTACGGAGTATGCAGACCGTGAACGGAAAGGCAACCAAGATCGGCCGGTACGAGATTATCTTCGGTGATTACAACGAGGTTATAGAGGTTCCCCGGCGGTACCGGTCCGTAACGAGTGATGATGTGAAGCGGGTGGCCGGAAAGTACTTCACCGAGAAACAACGAAATGTCGTCACCCTGGTTCCCGAAGCATAGTCATGGAGGAAAAATGATGAAGAGGATATCGATCGTGACCGTTGCGGTCCTTGTGCTCCTGGCGCCGCTTGCGCTCCCGGCGGGACCGAAAGATGTGAAACTTCCACCTTACACGGAGCATACCCTGAAGAACGGTTTGAAGGTTTTTGTCATGGAGACGAAAGAGGTACCGCTCGTTACGGTGCGGCTCCTCGTTCCGGCGGGTTCGGCGCACGATCCATCGGGTAGCGAAGGTATCGCAAATCTGACGGGGCGGCTTCTCATGAAGGGCGCAGGCGGATGGAGCGCCGAGGAGATCTCGGAGACCGTCGATGGGATCGGGGGCCGCCTCTCTGCCGATCCGGGAAGGGATTTTACGCTCGTAGCCGGTGATTTCATGTCGCGGGATCTCGAGACGGCACTCGACCTTCTCGCAACCGTTGTGATGGATCCCGAGTTCCTGGCCGAGGAGATTGAGCGTGAACGGGGGATCGTTCTCGCCGAGATACAGAGCACGAAGGAGCGTCCCTCCTCGATTGCCACGAGGGAAGCGTTACGGGAGCTGTTCGGAGAGCATCCATACGCCCATCCCGTCTCCGGCTCGCAGGCGAGTGTGTCCGGTATCGCGAGAGGCGATATCGTCGATTTTCATCGTAGGCGCTTCGTGCCGCCGGGAAGCATCCTGGCCGTCGTCGGTGATGTGGAGGCCACAAAAGCGCTCAAGGCCATACGGGAACGGTTCGGTTCCTGGCGCGGCGAGGCCGCTGCGGGGACCGGAGTCGATGAGCTTGCCATGGAGCACCTCGAGGGTAGAAGGGTCCTTGTCATCGATAAGCCCGATGCAACTCAGAGCCAGATCCGTTTCGGCAATATAGCCGTCGGCAGGAATACCCCCGACTATTTCCCACTACTCGTTGCCAACAATATCCTCGGCGGCGGCTTCACGTCCCGGCTCGTAGACGAGATACGGGTAAACCGCGGCCTCACATACGGCGTTGGAAGCTTCATGGTTTATCTTCGCCACGGTGGGCTATTCGGTGTCTATACATTCACCAAGAATGCCACCCTGCGCGAGACGATCGATGTCGCGCTCGCCGAGGTGGAACGCATCCGGAGCGAGGAGGTCGGAAGCGAAGAGCTCGAAAAATCCAAGCGGTACCTCTCGGGCCTCTTCCCGTTCGAGCTCGAGACGAACGACGATCTTGCCCGTTGGCTCACCGAGCTTGCGTTCTATGGTCTGGATAAGAGTGTTGTCGAGAAATACCGTACGAAGACGGGAGAAGTCAACACCGGGGATGTGCGCCGGGTGGCACAGAAGTATTTCCATGCGGACGGTTGTGTCATCGTGCTGCTCACCAACTACAACGAGGTAAAGGACCAGCTCGAGGGCCTCGGCTCGATCGAAGTCGTCAGCATCGATGATCTGGAGTAGGTTGATTTCCAGAGAAGGATCTAGAGAAGCCCCATTCCGTGCATCTGCTTTTTCACACCTTCGGGAAAAGTCATCGGTGTGTAGCTGAGCTCTCTCGCTGCATCGGTGTAGTCGAAGGATTTGTCTTCACGAAGCCGCTCGATCTGTTCCGTGTCGAGCCTGAGCCCTGGGCGGATCGCCTTGGCGAGCCGTAGGGCGATCAGCGCGGTCCAGTACGGAACCGGAACTACCCGCACACGCCTGCCGAGCAGTCCGGCAACGATCGTTACCATTTCCCGTAGCGTGTGTGCACTTCCACCCGGCACATTGTAGCTTTTACCGATACTCTCCGGCGATCCGAGGGCGGCGGCGATGCACGAGGCGAGATCCGTCACGTGCACCGGCTGGAATACCGATCTTCCCGAGGCCGGCAGTGGAATAAGGGAATGGCGGTGCACGAGCCCTATCAACCGGGAGATATTCCGGTCGTCGGGGGCGCCGTAGATCATCGTCGGCCTCAGGATCGTGTATGCGATAGCAGAGTTCTCGATCTCCCGCTCGACCGCGGTGATAGCACCGGCGTTCGATCGGTGGCGGGAGAAGACACCGGTCGAGCTTACGGCGATGAGCCGTTTCATTCGAACGCATCCTGCGAGGACCGCCCCGGTGTGGAAGATCGATGAGAGGTGGATGACCGTCTCCTGGCCGCCGTAGGCGGCCCTGAGGGATTCCGGATCCGAGGCATCGCCAACGGCGATCGAAACACCGAAGCGGCGAAGCCGATCGGCCCGTCCTCCCGGCCTGCACAGGCAGGTGATCTGCCGGATGGCGAATCGCTCGTCCGTTGAAAGCAGATGCAGGAGCGCCTGTCCCGTCTTTCCCGATCCGCCTGTGAGGAAGACCTGCTGATCCATACGAACCTCATAGCAGAATTGTGGTTTGGTGTAAAGGGATGCAGGGCAAAAAGGGTTGACGCTCCGGACTGGCTCGGTTTCAATGTAAATCCCTGCGTGAAGATCTGTACCGTCGTGCAAAGACGATCCGGAGGTTTATTTGTAATGTATAAATCGTTTTTTCTTATACTTGTTGCCCTAAATCTCGTTTCACACGCTCTAATTGTTGATGGAGCCGGTGCCGTGGAATCGTCCGCGGGCGTTGAAGAAGGTGCCGGACTCACCATCGAGCGGATGTACCGGGACCCGCGGCTGACCGGTGTTACACCCCGGAGCATCACCTGGTCGCCCGACGGGAAGCGGCTCGCCTTCCGCTGGAACGACGAGGGGGAGCGGTTCTACGATATCTGGATCTGCGAAGCTTCCGGTAAGAAGCTCCGCCGCCTTACGAATGCAGCGGCCATCGGAGAGCGGACGGTGACGCTCACGAGGGCCGAGATCGACCGGATGGAGACGATGCGCAGGGTAGGGAGCGGTATCTTCTCATTCGTCTGGTCCCCCGACGGTACATCGATCCTCTTTCCCCTGCACGGGGACTTCTTCATCGCCGATGCCGGCTCGGGCGAGGTTCGACGGCTCTTCCAGACCGCCGCCTCGGAGACCGATCCCGCTTTCTCTCCGGACGGCAGGCAGCTCGCCTTCGTGCGGGAAAACGATCTCTGGGTGATGGACCTCAAGAACGGCATGGAGCGGCAGATTACGGTAACGGGCAGCGAGACGCTCTACAACGGCCTTGGCGATTACATCGATTACGAGGAGGTCGGAAGAGACGAGGCCTTCTGGTGGTCGCCGGACGGCAGCCGGATCGCATACGTACAGAGCGATGTGAGCCCCGTACGGGAACTTCTCATTCCCGACTACCTCGGCACATTCGTCGAGGTGCGCAGACAGCTTCGTCCCGTCGCCGGCGACGCAAACGGGATAAAGCGCCTGGGAGTGCTGTCCCTTGATACCGGCGAGACGGTATGGATCGAGCCGGGCCTTCCGAGAGACGAGTATATCGTGCAGGTACATTGGCATCCGACAGGTGAGAAGCTACTCGTCCTCAGCGAGCCGCGGCATCTCAAGGAACTCCATTTCCTCCAGGCCGATCCCGCCGATGGATCGATCGACACCCTCTTCACCGTGCGGGACGAGAAGTGGGTCAATGTGAACAATACCTTCATCCGCTGGGACGAAGACGGCGGGTATTGTTACTATTCTTCGGAGGAGAGCGGGTCGAACCACATCTACCGGTTGCACTGGGGAGACCGTTCACGTGAGATGCTCACGAGAGGGACCTGGGAGGTTACCGCGCTACATGGTATCGACGGGAAGGGGCGTCTCTGGTTCACATCGACCGAGGTCGAACCGGAGCAGCGCCACCTCTTCTATGTAGATCGAGAGGGCAAGCGCTTCAGGGTGACGGCGGATGAGGGGTGGTACACGACCTTCCTCTCGAGGGACTGCCGGCGGGCCGCCGTTAGCTACTCGAATCCCGGGAATCCTCCCGATCTCTATATCCTCGAATCCCTCGAGGGTGAGGAGGTACAGGGGGAGCCTGCCGCTCCGAGGCGGGGCGCGCGTGGAGGTGGTCATACGCCTTCCCTGCACTACCGCTCGACATGGCCGGTACCCGGCGGCCTCAGGCGCATCACCCACTCGCCCGCGGACGATTTCGGCGGACTTGCCCTTCCGATGCCCAGATATTTCACACTCGAGAGCCGTCTCGACAGCGAGATGATCCATGCGCTCCTTCTTCTCCCGCCGGGGCTGGGGGATATCGATCTCGAGGGCATTTTGTCGGGGCGCAGCGATACTCGTTTCGACCGGAGGTATCCCGCCATCATAAGCGTCCATGGCGGCGGGTATGCCCAGTCGGTGATCAAGGCATGGCGCTGGCGCACCCTTTTCGACACTTACCTCGTAAACGGGAAGGGCTATGTGATACTCGACCTCGATTACAGGGGGAGCTCCGGGTACGGCCGGAAGTTTCGAACCGATGTGCATCTCGCCCTCGGTGGTCCCGATCTCGAGGACGAGATGACGGGCCTCGAGCTTCTATGCAAGCTCCCCTTCATCGATCCCGGCCGTATCGGGATGTGGGGTTGGAGCTACGGCGGATTCATGACGGCGCATGCGATGCTGCGTTACCCGGATGCCTTCGAGGCGGGGGCGGCGGTTGCGCCTGTTACCGACTGGCGTAACTACGACACCCACTATACGGAGGAGCGGCTCGGGATGCCGCAGAATGAGGTGGAAGCATACGAGATGGGTTCCCCTGTAAGCCATGCCGACAGTCTCCGTAACCACCTGCTGATCATACACGGCATGGGCGATGACAATGTCCATTTCCAGGACACGGTACAGCTCGTGGACCGGCTGATCGCAAGCGGCGTAGACTTCGAGGTGATGTTCTACCCGGCCGGCAAGCACGGGATCAGGGCCGATGCGAGCAGGATCCACCTCTTCCGGAAGATCACACGGCATTTCGAACGTTTCCTGAACGGGGATCCCGATGCATTCTGCCCGTAGTGGAAGCTGCGATGGTTGGACGACCTGTGGGGGTGGTGAGCAGCCGTGTGTCGATGAGGAGATGGTGCTGACGGGAGTAGAGGCGGATTCGTGGCCAGTTGTCGCCGGCGGCATACAGGCGTCTAGTCACTGAGCGGCCCGTAGTGGAGAATGGTGCCGGAACGGCCTACGGTGAAGACATCGTACTTCGAATTCTGCCAGACACCGGTGAGGGACTGCTTCGTCAGGCTCTTCATCGTCTTCCATCGTGCGCCGTTGTAATGAGTGATCGTTCCCGAGAAGCCCACGGCGAAGATGTCGTTCGACGAGATACCGTGAACGCCATTGAGACCGGTTGATGTCCAGCTGACCACCTGATTCCACGCTGCGCCGTCGAAACGGAAGACCACCCCAACGCTGCCGACTGCGTAGATATCGTTACTCCTGCTGCCCCAAATGGCTTCGAGCGTGTTGGACATACCGGTTGGTATTGTAATCCATGAGCCGTCGATGTACGCGAGGATCGTACCCTCGCGCCCGACCGCATAGACCCTCCCCGATGGATCGATCCATACACCGTTGAGGTCGTTCGATGTCGGACTGTCCATCTGTTTCCATTCTATTCCGTCGTAGTGACAGATAACGCCGTTCCTTCCCACCGCGTAGACATTACGCCACGAGCTGCCCCACACATCATAGAGATGGTCCTCTGCTTGAAATCCGTCGATGCTCCAGGTTCCTCCATTGTAATGGAGTAAGACTCCGGAAGTTCCGACTGCATAGATGTCGTCCCACGATGCGCCCCAGATTCCGTAGAGTGAATTGTGGGTGCCGCTTTCCATTTCCTGCCACGACTCGCCGTCGTAGAAGAGGATCGTGCCAAGCCTGCCTACGGCGTAGACCTCGTCCTCGTCGTAGGCCCATACGTCATAGAGGTCGTTTGTGTATCCCGATGCAACCGTTTCCCAATCGTAGCCGGAGCTGTGGATGACGGTGCCGCTTGCACCGACGGCGAGTATGTTATGTGGGGAGCTTCCATGTATGTCCAAGAGCGATACTTCGACCGGGCTGGTGAGTGTATGCCACTCCGTTCCGTCATAGCACAGCAGTGATCCATATATACCGGCGGCATAGATCGTATCGGCCGCTGTTCCCCAGATCTTGGAAAAGGCCTCGTCGGGAAATTGTTCATCGACTTCCCATGTGTCGCCGTCGAAATGGAATATGTTGCCGTGCACATCGGCGGCATAGATGTTGTTCCAACTGGTCCCCCAGATATCGGTGAAGTTTCCATTGCTGGGACTCTCCATCTCCCGCCAGCCCAAGCCGTCTTTGTGCAGCAGGGTTCCGCTATTGCCGACGGCATAGATATCGCTCTCACCGCTGCCCCAGACACCGTTCAACCGCTCGGAAGTGACACTGTCCGTTATGCTCCATCGGGTACCGTCGTAGTGACAGATGAATCCGAAGTCACCGACCGCATAGATGGAGCCGCCCGGTAATCCGAAGATATCCCAGTAAGATCCTAGATTGCCTGGTATGCGGGTTACCTCGCGCCATTCCACACCGTCGTACTGTAGGATGATGAAGCGTTCGCCCACGGCGAAGATCCGGTTGCCGGAACCTCCCCAGATCGCCCTGAGATCCATCGCTGTGGGGCTCTCCATCGGGTGGAGGCGCTCTCCGTCGAAACGGAGTATCGTGCCTCTCTTGCCGACGATGAATGTGAACATGTCTGAGTGGCTCCAGACCCCGGTGAGGAGTGTGCCCGTGGTCACGAGCTCCCAGCCGAAGGTATGCGGCGGAACCATATCGGGCTGCACCGGAATCGGGTCCACAGGGGCATCGGTGCAGGATTGCAGGAGGATGCCGCACGAAAGGAGTGTGATCCGTAGCACATGTGTACTTCTGAGGCGGAGTGTATGTATCGAGCGGTCCATAGTGCTTGTCCGGGCCCGGAGCAACCCTCGCCGTAGGCCATGAGTAGTGACAGCCGATCCTACGGTACCGTAACCGTTCTCAATTCGAACTCCGGCGGGTCGAACAGGTGCTTCTTTACCGTGCAGAGATCGACCGCGCGGATCAGACCCTCTCGGTACTTCTCGGGGAAATCCGGCGGGAGCTCGATATCGATCGTTATCTTTGTAATCATTCTGGTCTCCTGGTTCCTCTCCATTCGCTGCACAAGCCTGATCCCATCGAGCGGTATGTCGCGTTTCTCGCAGAAATACACGACATAGATGCCGCCGCACGTTGCGATGGAAGCGAGGAAGAGATCGAACGGCGCCGGTGCGGAACCGTTCCCGCCCGCATGCTTCGCCTGGTCGGTCTGTATCGTGAAGCCCTTGTAGCTCGCATCCACCTTCTTGCTGCCGGGAAAAGTGACGATGAGGTCCATTTCCGCGCCCTTTCTCGGTAAATAAAATGCCTGAGGGGGGAGTCGAACCCCCACGGGGAAAACCCCACTGCGCCCTGAACGCAGCGCGTCTACCAGTTCCACCACTCAGGCATGATCGCTATTTTTAGACTGTAAGGATACGGAAAATGTAGCTGGATGTCAAGATAGGGCGTTTCGGTTGAATTCATGGATTCCGTACCGATGCCCTGTACCGGTACGGAGATGAGGCACTTCACTTGCCTGCCCCGGGGAGGCGATCTATCTTCTGCTGCGCTTTGCTGGCGGATGCACCGTTCAGCTCGACTACCCGCTCGAGGGCTGCCCGTGCCTTGTCGGGATGGCCTGCGGCCAAATACAGGTGTGCAAGATACCATGGATATTTCTCTTCCCGCCGCGCCTGTTTTTCCTCCTCTTCAAGGAACGGGATCCCCTTTTCGGCTTCGCCGCGGTAGAAGTGGGCGAGCCCGAGGTAGAACCGGAGATCTACGGGGTAGAGCGTTGTCTCCTTCTCCTTGATCTTGACGGAGGCAAGGAAGTGGGCTTTGGAGAGGATACGGGCGGCCTCTTCGTAATTTCTCGAGTCGAATTGGCGGAGCCCCCTGTTGACGAGGGTATCTATCTGACCGAATCTGATACGTGAGCCCTTCATCGCGATGGGCGGCTCTATGTAGTACGGTTTGTCCTCCAGGGGGTGCCGGTTCCCAAGCAGCGGAATGAGAAACATGAGCAGAACGACGATCGCAGCAATCGGTACGAACCGAATGAGGAAGGAAAATGGCGGTTTTCGGACAGTCTGGCGGTTGTCGTTATCCATGATCAATCACACCGCTAATCTACCCGATTACCCTGAACGGGGCAATAGTCGAGTGTTGTGTGCACCCGTATCGCCCGATACGCCCGGCCTTTTTACCTTGCAAAGCCCCTGTGCACTTGCTACTTTTCGCCTGTCTCAGTGCACGCACGAGCTGTCCGGAGAGATCGGAGCGTGTGGATATGTGTTCAAAGATCACCCCTCGTGTGTGCCGGGCCGCTCATGAGTCCACAAGGGATCACACACCACCGGTGCAACCGCCCGGAGGGACGAAACGTATCTCATGATTGGGTGTAGTACAGGATATGAAGGCAATATGCACGAATAGAAAGGCGCGACACGATTACTTCATCCTCGAGACGATGGAGGCGGGAATCGTTCTCAGGGGCACCGAGGTCAAGGCACTCCGGGAGGGGCGGGGGAACCTCAGGGATTCATACGCCTCGATCGAGCACGAAGAGATTTTTCTCTATAATTCTCATATCAGTCATTATTCGAAAGGGAACCGGTTCAATCACGAACCCACCAGGACGCGAAAGCTTCTCATGCACGCCCGTGAGATCAAGCGCCTCACGGGGAAGTTACAGGAGAAGGGGCTCACGCTGATCCCGCTGCGCCTCTACTTCAACGATGCCGGCAAGGTAAAGGTCGAGCTCGGGCTCGCACGGGGAAAAAAGAGTTACGATAAGCGCCACGCCATCGCCAAGAAAGATGCAGAGAGGGAAATGCGCAGGGAGATAAAGGACAAGGGTTGGAAACATTGAGCCGGGGGAAGCACAGAGCGGGACACATGTTTGCACTCGCACCGCAAGAAGGGCGGCGACTTTCGGCGCCCTTCACGGTTACCGTATGCACGCTGATCCTGTCCGTTGCCGTGATCGTTGTTACGGCTGGGGGGCCTCTCCAGGCGGAAAGCCTCGAGCCGGATGAGACACTCGGTGTGATAAGTGCCGAAGGGCAGGAAACGGAGGATGTCCACCTCTTCAAGGTCGAGAAGGACAGCGAAGAGCTCTACCTTTCGGCGTACGATCTCGCCCGCGTGTTCAAGGCTACTAAATACTGGCATCCCGGCTCACGCAAGCTCGTGCTGCGTATCGGCGTCCACCGTTATCTCTTTACGATCGACACCCGGGTCGTATCCGTCGACGAGGAAGCCGTACTCATGAGGGTGCCCGTGCGGTACGTGGCGGGATTGGTCATGATCCCTCTCGAGTTTATTTCGGATATCCTGATCCCGGAATCGATCCAGAAGATCGAACTCGACGAAGAGCGCCTCCTGCTCACAATCGGCTCGCCGGAGTACAACATCACTGGTATCGACTTCGTCGAGGACGTGCGGGGTACGCGAGCGGTTCTCACACTTACCGAGGAGCTGCTCTATCATGTCGACAGCGACACGCCGGGATTGCTGCGCCTCAAGATATACGGCGGAAAACTCAACCCACTCAAGATGACGATCCCCGAGGGCAAGGGGCTCTTCAATAGGGTGCGTGCGGAGCAAACGGAACACGATGCGTATCTCTTCTTTGACGTGAAGAAGATGGCTGCACGCTTCAGGGTGGAGTTCCTGCGCTCCGATAGGCCGGGAAGGGTTCACCGGAATCTCGTGATATTTCTCGAGGAGGGAGAGCTGCCCGAGATCCCGGAGGTCGAATACGCAGGACGGCGGATGGTCGAGATACTGGATGATTCCAGGCGGGAGGCGCGTCGAGCGGAGGTCCGCATGGTGGCGATCGATCCCGGTCATGGTGGGATCGACAACGGCAAAGTGAGCGCCTCCGGTGTGATGGAGAAGGATATCAATCTCGAGATCGCCCTTCTGCTCAAAGATCGCCTGATCGAGGAGCTCGGGATCGAGGTAGTAATGACCCGGGTGGATGATGTATTGGTCCCGCTCGATAAGCGGGCCGAGTTCGCCAATTCGAACGAGGCGGATATATTCGTAAGTATCCACTGCAACGGCTGGTTCCATTCCGATGCCAGCGGCTTCGAGACATTCTTTCTCTCTCCAGCGCGAACCGAGGAAGAAAAGCGTCTCGCGAACGAAGAGAACGCCTCCATCAGATTCGAAAATCCCGATCTCCTCCCGGAGGAGCTCGACGATCTAGATTTCATCCTCTGGGATATGGTTCAAAACGAATTCATCAGCGAGAGCAGCGAGCTGGCGGAATTGATACAGCGCGAGCTCGATGAGCTGCTCGATATCCGCAACCGCGGCGTCAAGCAGGCGGGGCTCAAGGTGCTCAAAGGCCTGCGGATGCCCGCCGTACTCATAGAGGTCGCGTTCCTCTCGAATTCCGAAGAGGAACGCCTGCTTCAGGATCCGCGCTTTCAGCGAAACGTGGTGCGCGGGGTCGTCGAAGCCGTCCGGCGTTACCAGAGACGCTATATGACGGTGCGAAGCGAATAACCGGGTGTTCGGCCTCACCCGCTTCCGGCACATCGACGGGAACATGAGGGAGGGTGGTCGATACGGGTATCGGAAAGAGAATAGCAATCATCTCCACGGTGATCGCCGTGTTGTTGGTGGTATTGTTTCTCGCATGGCGGGCCGGCTGGCTTCGACGGGAGAGGGAGGTACCGACGGCGGTGCAACGGGTTCCGGAGGAGACCCGTAGTGTCAGCCTGTACTATGCGAGCAGGGAAGCCGATCGGCTGCTCTCCGAAACCCGTGAGATCGCCGTGGAGGAGGGGCTCGAGCGCCAGATCGAGGCAATCGTATCGGCACTGCTCGAGGGACCGTCGGGTCGGGATAAGGTGAACGCCATCCCACCCGGTACGAGGGTCTTACATGTTTTCTGGGAGGAGGATACACAGACCGTATTCCTCGATTTCAGCAGAACCCTCGTCTCGAATCATCCCGGGGGAAGTACCGGCGAGTACTTCACGATCGGGATGATCGTTCGGACGGTGAGCGCCAACTTCCCGCAGGTGCGACGGCTCCAGTTCCTGGTCGACGGGTACCCCGTGGAGACGATAGCGGGTCACTATGCGGTGGATCAACCGATTGACGTTCTCCGCTGGCGCTGAATCGGAAAACCGGCGTAACTAAGGTATGGAAGCACGGAAAGCGATAGGGGTATTCGACTCCGGAATCGGGGGGCTCACCGTCGTTCACGAGCTTACACGATCTCTTCCGCACGAGGAGATCATATATCTGGGGGATACCGCGCGTCTCCCCTACGGGACCAAGAGCCCCGAGACGGTGCTCCGTTTCTCGCGGAAGAACCTCGATTTTCTCAAGCACAAGCAGGTGAAGCTGATTGTCGTCGCCTGCAATACCGCCTCGTCGGTGGCATTGCCCAGGTTGCAGGAGGAGGAGGAGCTGCCCGTGATCGGTGTGCTGATGCCGGGAGCCCGCGCCGCCGCCCTGGTAACGAAGACCAAGCGGGTCGGTGTGATCGGAACGACCGCCACGATCCATTCGAGTGCCTATGTGAAGGCGCTCCAGGGGATCACGCCCGATCTGGAGATCTGGACACAGCCGTGCCCGCTCTTTGTACCACTCGTCGAGGAAGGGTGGCTCGATGACCCGATCACCGAGCTTGCGACCAAACGATACCTGGAGCCTCTCGCCGAATTCGGCGCCGATGCCCTCGTCCTGGGATGCACGCACTATCCGTTGCTCAAGGATATCATCTCCAGGGTGGTAGGACCGGAGGTCGTCCTGGTCGATTCGGCCAGGGAGACGGCAGCCGAGGTAATGAACGTACTCGAAGAGCGGGGGCTCACAAACGACCGGGGCGGGACGGGCAGGATCACCGTGTATGTGACGGATATCCCCTATCGTTTCAAGGAGGTCGGTGAGCGGTTTCTCCGCAGGCCATTGGAGCACGTCGAGCACGTCGAGTTGTGAGGGTACCGTTTCAAGGTGCCCGGAGCTTTGTGGCCGTTGGTGGGTGTCAGGGTGCATTCACGAGAAAAGAATGGAGCATAGATGGCACGGAGGGAGCGAAGGCGCAGCAATGAACTCAGGCCCGTCAAGTTCCGGCGGCGGTTCATCAGGAACGCCGAGGGGTCGGTTCTTGTTGAGATGGGGCTGACGAGGGTTATCTGCACGGCGACGATCGATGCGTCGGTTCCGCCGTTTTTACGGGGCTCCGGCAAGGGGTGGGTAACGGCGGAATACGGGATGCTCCCCCGATCGAGTCCCAACCGGATCTTCCGTGAATCGATTCGAGGCAGGCTCAAGGGGCGTACGCAGGAGATCCAGCGCCTGATCGGACGGTCGCTGCGGGCTGTGGTGGATCTTAACGCCATCGGTGAACGAACGATCACCATCGACTGCGATGTCATAGAGGCCGACGGGGGGACCAGGACGGCGTCGATCAACGGGGGCTTTGTTGCTCTGGTGGACGCCCTGCGCGTCCTGAAGCTCGAGAAAACGGCACTGACGGGCTTTGTTGCTGCCGTGAGTGTCGGAATCATAGGCGGCAGGGTGCTTCTCGACCTTGACTACGAGGAGGACTCGGCAGCCGAAGTGGACATGAACGTAGTAATGAACGATGCGGGACAGTATGTCGAACTACAGGGGACTGCGGAGCGGAATCCCTTCGGCGAGAGAGAGCTCGCACGGATGCTGGAGAGCGCACGGCGCGGAATCAAGCGGTTGATCAAAGAGCAGAAACAGGTGCTGCGGTGGCGCTGAGGATCGTTCTTGCGACACGGAATGCCGGGAAGATCGGTGAGATCAGATCGATCCTGTCGGGGCTCGACCTCGAACTCGTCGAGATGAATGCATTTCCGGACGTCCCCGAACCTCCCGAGGACGGGGATACGTTTTATGAGAACGCGCTCGTCAAGGCGAAGACGGTGCATGAGGCGACCGGAATGGCCGCACTCGCCGACGATTCGGGGCTCGAGGTCGAAGCTCTGGACGGGGCCCCCGGCGTACATTCCGCCCGATACGGTGGGCCCGGTCTCAGCGATCTCAAGCGTTCGATGAAACTTATCTCGGCCGTAAGCAGTATTCCGGAGGAGAAACGGGATGCCAGGTTCAGGTGCGTTATGGTCTACTATCCCTCTCCGGAAGGACGGGACGGCGCCCTAGTGACGGAGGGATTTCTCTATGGGAAGATAGCATTCGAGCCTGCAGGTGAGAACGGATTCGGCTACGATCCGATCTTTCTCGTTCCCGAACGGGGTATCACGGTGGCACAGATGCCGAGCGGGGAGAAGAACCGCATCAGCCACCGCTACCGGGCGCTCGTTGAAATGAAATGGATGCTTATCCGCCGATTGAATCTGAAATACAGGGAACCGGAATCGTGCTAAGGAGGCGGCGATTTGCTTGAAATCAACAATGTAACGAAGCAGTTCGATGGTGTGCTGGCTGTGAACTCCCTCTCCCTCATGATCGAGCCGGGCTGTATCTACGGGCTGCTTGGACCGAACGGTGCCGGGAAGACCACGACGATACGCATGATCATGGGGATCATCGAGCCGGACGAGGGGGAAATCAAGGTCTTCGACGAGCCGTTCAGTGAGAAGGTGAGGGAGCGGATCGGGTATCTTCCCGAGGAGCGCGGCCTCTACCGCAAGATGAAGGTTCTCGATCACCTCGTCTTTCTCGCCGAGATCAAGGGTGTCCCGTCGAAGGTGGCATCGAAGCGTGCGGTCGAGTGGGTGCGGCGGCTCGAGCTTGCCGGTTGGGAAGACAAGTCGGTCGAATCGCTCTCGAAGGGGATGCAGCAGAAGATGCAGTTCATTTCGACGGTGCTGCACGATCCGCGGCTTGTCATTCTCGATGAGCCCTTTACGGGTCTCGATCCTCTCAACACACAGCTTCTCAAGGATATCATTGTGGAGATGAAGAAGGAGGGCCGGACGGTTGTCCTCTCGACCCACCTCATGGATCAGGTAGAGAAGCTCTGCGAGCGGATTTGTCTCATCAACAAGGGGAGCAAGGTGCTCGAGGGAAAGCTCGCCGATATAAAGATGGAATTCAGCCAGAACGTGATCCAGCTCAGGTTCGTCGGCGAACGGGAGCAGCTCGAGCGGCATCCCGGTGTCCAGCAGGTTTCCGACTTCGGGCAGGAGCTTTCGATTACGCTCGAACCCGACACCGATCCGAACGACGTTCTCTCCCATGCGATCCGGCACGGCCGCGTGGAACGGTTTGAGCTCGGGGAGATGTCACTGCACGATATCTTCATTGCCAAGGTGCGTGAGGGAGGGGGTGAGGTCGACGATGAAGATGCTCAGAGTCGCCAGGCGTGAGTACCTCGAACGTGTGCGTAAGAAAACTTTCTTGATCGGGACGATCCTGGGACCGGTGCTCATGGGTGCTGCGATCCTCGTTCCGGGTCTCATCTTCGAGCTTTCACCCGAGAAGCAAAAGAGCGTCGCCGTCATCGATTCTACCGGCTCTATATTCAAGGAATTCAGTGAGGCTCTGAGTGACACGCTCGAGAGCGGTACTCCGCTATTCAAGCTGCGGAACGTCCAGTTCACCCAGGAGGACATGGATGTGACGCGCCGGTCACTCGCCATGGAGGTCGAGAGCGACGTTATCGACGGCTATATCGTGATTCCAAAGGATATCGTCGAGGAGGGTAGTGCAACCTTCTACGGCAAGCGGGTCGGAGATGTGAAGAGCCTGGAACGCATCGAGAGTGCATTGAGTACCGCCGTCTCCGCACGCCGTCTATCCGGGGAGGGAATGGACTACGGCCAAATCAGGCGGTTACTCAGAAACGTGGAGCTCGAGACGATACAGCTTCACAAGGGCGAGGAGCGGAAGGGCGAGTTTCTGCTGGTATACTTCACCACGTTTATCTTCATCATGATGCTCTACTTTACGATCCTCTTCTGGGGAGTGGCGGTCATGAGGAGTATTGTCGAGGAGAAGAACAACCGGGTGATCGAGGTGCTTCTCTCTTCGCTCCGCTCCTTCGACCTCATGGGTGGCAAGATCCTGGGGGTAGGATCGGTGGGGCTTACGCAGTATGCGATCTGGGCCGCCTTCGCTCTGAGCCTCTCCTTCTACGGACTCAGCACCGGCATGCTAAACCAGTACGTCACGTTCTCCTGGGTGACGATAGTCTTCTTCGTCGTGTACTACGTGCTCGGATTCATGTTCTACTCGACGATATTTGCCAGCATTGGCTCGGTCTGCAACACCGATCAGGAGGCCCAACAGCTCCAAGTCCCGGTCTCCATGTGCCTGGTGTTTACGCTCATCATCCCAATGGCGATCTTGCGGAGCCCCGACGGGTCCTTCGCGACCGTTGTCTCCATGATTCCCTTCTTTACTCCGATCGTCATGTTCATGCGGATCAACATCCTGATGCCGCCCATCTGGCAGGTTGCCCTGAGTATCGCCATCCTGCTCGGAAGTATCTACATCTCCGGGATGCTCGCGGCCAAGATCTTCCGTATAGGCATACTTATGTACGGGAAACGGCCGAGTTTGCCGGAGATCCTCAAGTGGCTCCGGAGGGCAAAGACGTGAACGCATCGGGCGGAGCGCCACTCCCGGTTGCTTGGGCGGTGATGTTCGAGGGTTGATTCCCGGCTAGAACCTGATGAGTGTGTAGTCCACCCGGGCGGTGAAGTAGGTAAAGAAGTTTTCGCTGTCCGTGCTGAATAAATGGTACTCGAAAGCGAATCCGACACCATTCACCAGTAGGAACCAATAGTCGAGACCGATGCCGACCGAGCCGCCGGGCTGCGTTGTCGTGTATGCGATATCGCCGATCTTCCAATCTTCGGATTGTGCCTCCCGTGATAGGTGCGGAATGGCCCGGTAGGCTCCTCCTCCGAGGGATACGTAGAGCTGCATCATCTGGCTTAGGTTTATGAAGTATAGTACCTTCGCCTGGAACGGGATGATTGCGAGCCTCTCCTTGAGCCCTCCCTCGCTGTTGTAAGAGACGATGTCGTATCCGACTCCGAATCCGACGCAGAGGCTGTTCGTGAGCATTTTGCCGGCATAGAGATCGAAGCCGACAAAGCCCGAACCGGCGTTTTTTTCAGTTGTTTTGGCGTATGCTGCACCCATATGAAGGACGAACTGGCCGTCGGTCACCTGACCGTAGGCCGTACCCGCAAGACCTATGCTGAAGAGAAAGAATGCCCCACCGACGAAAATAATGACTTTCGTTTTCAAATGTCTCCTCCGATACAGGTGTTAACCGTTTGCGTGATAACACATTTTTTATAATATACTAGGCCCGTGGAGTCAAGCGGTTTTACGATTCCAGCTTCCTGGTCGCGGCGTTGCCCTCGATCCCGCTGCAGGGTGAGAACACCCAAAGCGGATGCATTTTCTTTGCTATCCTCCGGGCTTTACGGTAATCTGGTACCTCCGTATAGCTCCTCACGTTAAAGGTGGCTACGCCTATGCGAATCGTCATGGTGCAGACCTTCTACTACTACCGTGGAGGGGATTCCACCTACATGCTGAACCTCACGAAGCTCCTCGAGGAGCAGGGTCACGAGGTGATCCCATTCGCCATGGAGCATCCGCTGAACCTCCCGTCCCCGTACTCTCGGTACTTCGTAAGCGAGATAGACTTTCCGTCGCTGCTATCGGAGTTCTCGCCGCGGGCCGTCGCTACGGTGCTCGGCCGCAGCATCTACTGCCGGGAGGCCCGTGCGAAGATGGATACGCTCATCGAGGAGGTAAAGCCGGATCTCGCCCATTTTCACAATATCCACGGCCACCTGACGACATCGATCATTCAGCCGCTCACCAGGCGGGATATCCCGATCGTGTGGACGCTGCACGACTTCGGGCTCGTATGTCCGAACGCCTCGTTTCTGAGCGGGGAAGAGATTTGCGAGCGGTGCCTCCCGAACCGCTTCTATCAGGCGGTCCTTCAACGCTGTAAAAAGGGGAGTGCCGCTGCAAGCCTTGTGGCGATGCTAAGCGCCTACTATGACCGGCTGATCCGGCTGCCTCGGCGGATCGCACGGTTTATCACGCCGAGTAACTTCCTGCGGACAAAGATGATAGAGGGGGGATTCCCTGAAGACCGGTTGGTCTGGATACCGAATTTCGTCGATCTCGAGGACTTCCGGCCGGCCGGGGAGGAGGATTATTTCCTCTATATCGGGCGGCTCCTCTACGAGAAGGGGCTCGATATCCTTATCCGGGCGGTTTCGAAGCTCGGCCGGGGGCGCCTGCTGATCGTCGGCGAGGGTCCGAGGGAGGCTGAGCTTAAGGAGCTGGCCCGACAGACGGCTGCCGAGGGGATAGAGTTTCTGGGATACCGGGGGGGGGACGAGCTCAGGCGGATACTTTCCGGTGCGCAGTTCGTCGTTCTTCCATCTCGATGGTACGAGAACCTTCCCTTCGCCGTCATGGAGGCCTTTGCTTCCGGCAAGCCGGTCGTCGCATCCAGGGTGGGAGGTATACCGGAGATGGTCGAGGATGGGATCAACGGCTACCTCTTCCCCATCGGGGATGTGGATGCACTGAGCGTATGCCTAGGGAGGATGCTTGCCGATCCCGGGAAGCGTTCTGAAATGGGCCGCCGCGGCCGGGAAAAGGCGGGGAGTCTTTATAACCGCCGGGAGCACTACCGGCGTATCATCGATGTCTACGAGGCGGTCACCGGTCCGGGCACCTAGGACTGGTTCTCACCGATCTCTCCGGCTACCTCCTCGTTTCGGCCGCTAAATCCTTCGAAATGAAATCGGTTCGTTAGCCGAAGTGCTTGTAAAGCAGGTTTCCAATCGGCCGTGTCAGGGCGACGGGCATATGCTTGAAGATGGCTTTCATCGCCCGGTAAGAGAGGCTCTTCTCCCGTATCGTTCCCACACCCTTCGCTTCCGGATGGTAGTAGTACGGCAGCGGCAGCTCCTCGCCTCCCATATGCCGTTTCATGCTCAGGAGCCCTGCATTGTCGATCGCCGTTCGCCCCACGTCGAATATCGTGAATCCGTTCTCGCATCCCCACTTCATCGCCGCCCAGAGGATCGCCTCGGCGAACTGGTACTTCAGGTACTCCTTGATCGATGCGTTGTACTTGGCGGTAACCGTTCGGCCGTGGTGGAAGAATACCATGCTGCCGAGTGTAATCCCTTCCCGTCGAGCCGTCAGCAGGAAGCCATGTCCGGGCTCTATGATGATGCGGTGCACGTTCTCGAAGAGTTTCCAGGGCTGCGGCGGGACGCCGAGCTTGCGCCGGGTCCCGAGGCTTATGCGGTGGAAGCTCCGCATGGCTTCGATTGAATCGTCACGGATGATCTCGACTCCATGCTTTGCGGCGTACCGGACCGCCCAGCGGGCCCTGCGCTTGTCGAGACGTTTGTAGGTCGCATCGATATCCTCCGAGAGCGGTATGAGGTGTAGCTTGTGATGTTCGAGCCGTATGAAGGGGTGCCGTCCCTGCGGAGCGGTGCCGGCCGCACCGAGCAACGGCGCCTCACCCGAACGAATCTCTATGTACCTGCATCCGCTGCGGCTGAAGTCGGCGGCGATCCGCTCGAGAAGTTCTCCGAGATGCTCCGCCTGGGTGGCGAGCAGCGGCGCATGATCCGAGAACGGAAGCGACACCCAGCGGTTACCCGTTAAGAACGACCGGACCTCGAAGAATGGGAGTGCCGCCTCGATGCGATCACCTTGCGAGAGGGCGTAGTAGCGGTGCCGGTAGCCGTAGGTCTCTGTGATCACACGCGCCCATGCGGCGGTGTGGAAGATCGATGCATTCGGACACCAATCCAGGAATGCGTCCCAGCGCTGGTCGTTCAATGGATCGATCAATTCGACCGGCATAATCGACTCCCCCTCACATCCTCTCGAACACGCGAAGGGTGTCCTCGGCGATCCTGTCCCAGTTGAAGCGATCGCACACGTGCTCGAGCACCCGCTTACCGCACGCCTCGACCTCCTCGGGATGCTCCTCCAGGTGCTGCAACTTTCGGGCCATGTCCCCGGTGTCGTTGATGCGGTATGAGAGCCCTGCATCCCCTATTGAGAAGAGATTCTCGGGAATGCTGTTCACGAGCACGCACCTGCCGTAGCTCATCGCCGTGAGCAGTACCGGCGAGGTTCCCTCTACCTCGGATGGTTGTATGTAAACGTAACAGTTCGAGATGAGCTGGTGGAAACCTTCGCCGTAGATATAGCCGAGGAATTGGATACGCTCGTCCTTGGTTGCGTGGAGCTTTCGGACGTAATCCGTCGTATATTCGCTTCCGCCGACTATGATGAGAGGACGGTCGGTGCGCACGCGCTCGAAGGCCTCGATCAGGTAATGGATGCCTTTCTCCGGGATGAGACGGCCGATAAAGAGGTAGTAGCCCCCAGGTGTAAGACCATGTTTTTCGAGCTCGCCGGTACTGCTTGGGGGTTCGAGCACATTTGCGCCGAGCGGCAGCAGGTGGAGCTCCTTATTGTAATGCTGGCGGAACCATGCCTGCATGGAGGGGTTGTCAGTCATCATCTCCTTGGACCATACGGCGGATAGATGAACGGCGCATCTCAGGAATATGCGTGAGAATAGGTTCCATTTCTTTCGCGTCCAGTCTGCGCCGTCTACGCCGACCATGTACCTCTTGCCGAAGAGCATCAGGATCGGGAGCAGGTAGCCGTGGCCGGGGTGGAAGACATAGACGATGTCTGCGGTATTCTTGAGGCCGATGTGCCAGCAGGCGAGGAACGAATGAGTCAGGGTGTCCAGCACCTTGGTGTTGAGTGAGGGGAGGTGATACAGCTTGATCCCCTCATACTCGTTCGGAGGGGATTCACCCTTATGGAGATTGTGGTAGCGGCAGTAGACGACGACCTCGTGGCCGGCCTTCACGAAACGTTTACCCAGTTCCTCCGCCATCGTCTCGGCCCCGCCGTAGCGCGGCGGGAGCCCTCGAACGCCGATGATCGCAATGCGCATTCCCGGTATGTACTCCTCTCAATGGATTCTCGTGTCGTTGAATGCTTGCAAGTCGGGTGCCTACAGACTCCTTGCGCTGGAGAACAGTTCACGCTTTCGGGTGCGTGGGACTCCACCGGAACCGGTGCCTGTTCTTGAGATATCGCACGGCTCGAGGGGGTATTATAGCTTTGCCGCGCGCCCACCGTCAAGCGGGGTCCGTGCTAGTGGGGGTTTCTCTTGACTTTACCGTGTTTCCGTATGAATACTTCCTGTGTCCGGGGGTAAAAAGGGGACCCTGGAATATCCGAAGGGAGCTCGGGGCGTAGCGCAGCCAGGTTAGCGCGCCTGCCTTGGGAGCAGGAGGTCGCCGGTTCAAATCCGGCCGCCCCGACCATTTTAAGTGGGAGGTAGAGAGAACTTGAAGAGGTTGCTTTGTGTAACACTGATCGGTTTGATGATTCTCCCGGTCGTTTCAAAGGCCGGAGAGTGGCATGAGAGGATCAAGTTGACAGGCGACTTCAGGCATCGCCACGAGCTTATCCAGGTTGAAGACAAGGATGACCGGAACAGATGGCGTATCCGCCTGCGTCTCTCTCTCGAAGGGGAGATCACAGACGAATGGTCGGCGGGCGTTCGTCTTGCAACCGGCTCCAATGATCCCGTCTCTACGAACCAGACACTGGACGATGGTTTTACGACCAAGATGTTCAATCTTGACCGCGCCTACTTCGACTTTCACCCTACCTTCCTCAGGGGTCTCCACATTCGTGGCGGTAAGATGGAGCTTCCGTTTGACAAGGTGGAGAATACGGAGCTCATCTGGGACAGCGATCTGAGCCCCGAGGGGGCGGCGGTCATGTACGAGAACACAACGCACGAGAAGGTGGCCGTGTTCTTGAGCGGCGCATTCTTTTACATTGACGAACGGAAAGCCGACGACGACACCTGGCTCGCTGGCGGACAGCTAGGAGTAAAGGTGGAGCCCAGGGCGGATATGCATGCCATGGTCGGTGGTGGTTACTACGATTATGAGGAAGTCAAGGACCATCACGTGATCTTCAATCACGACGATCCCTTCGGTAACTCCTCCATATCCCATCAGGTCGTCGTTGACGGGGATACGACTATATATGAGGACTACATCTGGGATTACAATCTCTTCGAGATCTTCGGCGAGATCGGTTATACGTTGGAAACGATGTCGGTCACGGTTTACGGTAATTATGTATATAACACGGGGGCAGACAGCCTCAATGCCGGCTGGCTCGTAGGCGTGACCTTCAAATATGGTAAGGGCAGAGGTGCAGTTAAGGTTTATGCCAACTACCGCGAGCTCGAAGCCGACGCCGTGATAGGAGCATTCACCAGCTCCGATTTCATCGGCGGCGGCACCGATGGCAAGGGTCTTAGAGCCGGGGCCTCCGTGGGGCTGGCCGAGAATGTCGACCTGGCGCTCACGTACTTCCTCAACAAGATCGATTTGGATGAGGAGATCGATTACAGGAGGCTTCAGGCCGACATCAAGATGAAGTTCTAGGATTGTTCCCCTGGATTCCTTATCCAGATCGACGGCTCGGCGACGGTCGGTCCGAGAGGTGGTCTACAGGAAACCGGAGCAGCCCTTTGCCTGATCCAATGCGCACCTCTTATTACCTCGGATAATGTACGTTATTTATCCAGAATGAAGATAATACGCATCGTCACCCTGAACTCGACGATCTCGTTATTCTCCACATGGGCCGTATGTTTGATGATCTCGAATCCGGTGATGTTATGAAGTGTCTTCGCAGCTCTCTTGAATCCTTCCGTTGCCGCTTCGACCCACCCCTTTTTCGATGATGCGACGACCTCGGTTACCCGTGCTACCGCCATCGTATTCCTCCTTCCAGTAGATTGGTTTGCTTCGATGAGTTCGAACTCACCGGTGCAGTTACATGCTGTCGACCTCTCATGGAGGCCGAAGCTCGACTGTACAGCAACATGCTGGAGCCGTGTCTCGTGAGGTGTGATCCTGCTCAAGCTTACAACACAGGGCGGGGAGCTGGCAAGTGCTTCCTCGCGTTCGATGGGACGGGCGGGGCAGATTCAGGATAGTTAGAATGTGATCCGTGCGCCGGCTATGGTGTGAAGATCAGGAGAAGGATAGCCGGCGACCTCAGTGTAATGCTCATCAAGGACATTGCATACCCTGACAAAGAGCTCGTACCACCGGCTGTAACGGTACGTTACGGCGAGGTCATAGCGTGTGTATGATGGATTGAAATACTCCCCCAAGGGTCCGCCGAAATCGTTATCGAGCCGCTTTCCCACAAGGGATGCTGACAGCAGCACATCTAACGGATCTCCGTGCAGGTTGATACTGAACCCTCCGCTGTGGCGTGGTCTGCGCAAAAGCTGCTTCTTGGTCGAGCAATCCTCCGTCCTCAGATACGTGTAGTGTCCGGATACCGTGCAGAAGCTCCAGGGTTCCAGTTTCAAGCTTATCTCCATGCCATCACTGAATGATTTCCCGATGTTGTCGGCCGTATAAGTCTCAAGGTTGAATGCGATCATGTTCTCGTAGTCGTTCCTGAAGTAGGAGACTTCACACGAGAGCTGCAGCGGATCGATTTCCTGGCTGAATCCGACATCGTACCCTTGTGCCTTCTCGGGGGAAAGATCAGGATTGCCATATCCCGGGTAGTACAGCTCGTTGAGGCTGGGTGCCCTGAAACCACTCCCTATCGAACCTTTTAATGTTGTCCGTGTTCGGTCGATGGAATATGAAATGGAAAGCTTGTACGTGGATATTGTTCCGAATTCACTATGGTCGTCCACACGCGCACCGAGGGCGAGCACCGGCAGTGACTTCGGATCCACAATGCCATTGAAGAAATAGGCGATATTGTTGATCTCGTTGTCGAAGCTCGTTGTCCCGAAAGGTGAAAATCCGCTGTTCGTAGTCCGTTCCTCACGCCATTCCAGACCGGCTGTGAACCAGAGATTCTCGAGGAAGCGGAGATTGTTTTGCCATGTTACGTTTTGGATGTCGGAGTTGATCTCCGAGAAAGCATCGCCGGCGAAAGGACCTTCTTCGAGCGGGTCGACGGGATCGTCGAAGGTGATTTCATTCGTATAGAACGAAGTGCGGATGTAGTAATTCCAGATGCGATGCACGAATTGTTGGTACTGGGCCGATATAAAGAACGATCCGCCGCTCTGCACGGCGTTTGGGTCGGTGTCAAATTCGGATCCACGCAGGCCCTTTGCAACGTCCGAGTATTTCAGATTGACGGAAATATTGGATGTAGGCGTTACATGACTCCTTACAGAACCGGAGAGTGACGTGTTTTTATAGAAATCGTTGGAGAACCGGCCATCCGTTGTTGTTCTGAGGATGGAGAGTGCATAGTTCGATGTCTTTCCACCACCGGTGAGGTCGACCGAGCCTGTCGCCGTACCGAAGGAGCCGCCCGACAGGCAGATGCTGCGTCTTGCGCCTTCGGCTGCCCGTGTGGATATTATGTTGATGACACCTCCGATAGCGGTTGAACCGTAGAGGATGCCGTGAGGACCGCGTACGATCTCGATCCGCTCGATATTTACGGTGGTGAGATCCGAGAAGTCAAAGGCCCCTGTCGTTGGATCGTTTATCGGTACGCCGTCAAGCATGACGAGACAATGGTTGCTGTTCGCCCCTCGAATAAAGATGCTGGATGTCTTTCCCATGCTCCCCGACTGAACGATATCCATGCCGGCAGCTGAACGAAGAACCTCTACTACACTGTCCGTTTGATACTTCCGTATCTCTTCCTTCGATATCACCCTTGTGAAGCTCGCCGTCTTGTCGATCGGCCATGTGACTCGCGAGGCGGTAACCACGATTTCATCCGTGTAGTATATCTTTTCATCGGCATAGATTCCCATCGAAGTGGCGGGAAAGAGGATTATGAAACCGGCACAGAGTGACCGGAACAGGACTATTGCGTACCTTGTCATGCCATACCTCCCGGATGGTTGGTTGTGTGTCCGGGGAGGCGAGAGGATTCTCGGTGGAGGATTGCGAAAAAAACCCTCCGGCCCTGTTCGGGGGTTCGCGGAGGGTATCGTTACCGTCTCCCTTCCTCTCGCTCCTCGAAGAGGTCCAGGGAACATCTTCTCCAGGCAGGTCTCCTGACTTATGGCTCGAACGCCCCCGTCTCCTTCCCAGTGCTTCGCACCAGTGGGTTCAGACGGGCGGCTCGCCAATCACAGTGGCGGGTCCGTGAGGGATTCACACCCTCTTCCCTCTAGGCCCCAGTGGGGCACCTCGAGTTATGTTTCAGGCGTCATCCTATCGTTACGTGAATCCGCCTGTCAACTATTTATTCCGACGCGGCGAACTATCCCGCCGCTTTATCCTCGGCTGCCTTCTTCAGTTTCTCGTTTGCCATGATCGCCACTTCAACGCGACGATTGGCCTGTCGTCCTTCATCCGTATCGTTCGTAGCGATGGGCTGGGATTCACCGTAGCCCATGATGGTGAATCGCGTGGGGATCACACCCTGGCCGGCCAGGTGGTTCCTCACGGACATGGCCCGTTTCTCCGAGAGGTCGAGATTGTACTCTTCGGAGCCCGTTGCGTCTGTGTGGCCCTCGATCAGGACGTTGGTATCATCGTACTTGTTCAGAATTGCGGCGAGCTTGTCGAGATTCGTCTTCGACACGTTTCGCAGGTTCGCCTTGTCCACATCGAACAGGATCCCCGAATCGAAGGTTATCTTGATCCCTTCACCGATGCGCTCCACCTTTGCCCCCTCTATGTCGCGCTCGATCTCTGCGGCCTGCTCGTCCATGTAATGTCCGATGTAAGCACCCGCCGCCCCTCCGATTGCTGCGCCGAGGATTGCACCGACGGCGGTGTTCCCTGCACGCTTACCGACGATGGCACCGACGGCGGCGCCGGCAGCGGCCCCGATGGCCGTTCCCTTCTTCGTCCTGCTCATAGAGCCGCATCCACAGAACGCGAACAGGAGCGAGACCAGGAGCACATAGACAACTGCCTTCTTCATGCGACACCCTCCTCTCAATGCGTTATGAAGCGGTCACCGCCTGCGGGCGGCCGTGATAGGTGCACGACTCCCGTCTGCGGTTTTGGGGTCGCCGACAGTATACACCAACCCCCTGGGGAGTAAAAAAGAAAATTCACTTCCGCTGGTAGGTTCCGATCAGCTCTCCCGATGCAAGTATATGGCCCTTCATCGACTTGAGGAGAGCTTTTTTTGTTAGACCGGGTTCGAGGTCAGGCATGGTATCGAGGGCGTAGAGCTTGAAGAAGTATCGGTGTGGCTTACCGCGCGGTGGGCAGGGACCTCCATAGCCTGGTGACCCGAAATCGGTGCTCCCGTGTTTTGCGCCGTTTGCGATGATTTCGTCGTTCGGCACGCCCTCACCGAGCTCGGCGCAATCCGGGGGGATACAGTAGAGCACCCAGTGGACCCAGGTCTTCATCGGGGCATCCGGGTCGTCGCATATCAGTGCCAGACTCCTGGTTTCTTCCGGCAGACCGGACCATTGGATGGGTGGGGAAATATTTTCGCCGTCACACGTATACACGGTGGGGATCGGTCCGTTGTTGGCGAATGCCGGACTTGTGATCATTATATCCATCTTGGCACCCCCCTTTCCGGTTGCCTTTTCATCCGTACCCTTTTGCCCGGAGCAGGCCGGAATCGAGGCCAGGTAAAGCATAACCGCTGCAAGCAGCAGAATGGAATGCTTCGTTCTCATGCCGCCTCCTCTCGTTTGTATCTTCGGTGGGTTACTATTTGGTCTCGGTCTTTCTGATTTGCCATTCCTCGAAAATGGCGTCGGCGATCGCGTTCACCTGTGCCCGATTGAAAAACCAGAGCGGGAGGCCGAAATGTACGCTCGGTGCGGCGATGGTTCCTGGGGCCTCTGCCACGACGTGTGCATGTTTGGTCGTCCAGAAAGCGACGACAGTGTTGTTGAGAGGGGAATTTGTGTTACGGGCCCGTATGCGGTAAATCGGATGGAAGCACGACTGCGTGGTGCTGTAGGTATGTGCCATCCAGTACTCGGGATTATAGACTTCGATATAGTGGAAACCCCTTTCTGCCGGGTCGAAGTATCTGCCGGACTCTGTGATCTTGGACCAGAGCTCGAGCCGCTCGGGTAAGTCGGGGTGGGATGCGGTGATTGGATCGGAGGCGTCCAAAGTACCGTAACTCATGGCATCACGTAACACATCTCTGTATGGTAGATATTGGTCTCTTCTTATGACGGCGTTGGCCTTGTCCAGGATCGAGACGCAGTAGTCCCGGTAGGCCATGCATTGCGTGCCTAACGTGTCCGGACACCCGGTCGTTGTTCCCCGGAGCTCGCATCTGAGGTTCAATGGGAATTGCTTGACACCTGTCGGGACCACAGCAGCCAGACCGCCAGCTCTGTGGGATAGTCCAAGCGTCCACAGGTGCCCGCCCGCTTTCATGTATGTCAGAAGGTAATTGTAGGTTATATCGAGGTCCGTTCCCACGATACTTTCCTGAGTGAACCTCACGACATCGTCCCACACGATTACCCGTAGCTCGTCCATGAATGTCCAAATGATATTCTTGTATCTGAAGATGTATTCTACGTCCGGGGAGAAGGCCGAGAACTCACAATCAAAGACATCCCGGTCGGGCTCAAACCCATCGGCGCGGCTGCAGATATCCAGCCAGAACTCATCGTGCGCCTTCTCGGTGGGCATTGCATAATCCTTTTGAGGGAATTCGCCGGAGGGAAAATCGTCCACCCAGAGTAGGGTTCGGTCCATGGCGAGAGGGAAGATGCTGACTTCGATCTGGGCGAGAGTCTTTGTGCCGAAGTTATCGATAGCCTCGATGTAGAGTGTGTGCACACCCATGTAGAACTTCTTCTCGGGTGTGCCCGTATGGTCTGGACTTGCGTAGACATCCCAGTCTTCCGGCAATGATAGATCTTCCACATCCCATCCATAGCGGTAGGTGGCTATGTATCCGCCGTAGTAACTGGCATCCCCCTCCCACACAAACTTGAGGGGAAAACCGGGCATGATCTTGACCTTCGCCGGGCTGTAGTTCGTACCTATGAATTCGAATCTACCGAAATAGGTACTGTAGATTCTTAGTCGGGGTCCGGAATGGCTGAGCGGCATGAAAGGGAAGACATTGAATCTGTAATCGAAGACCGAGGTGACCGCACCTGCCTCGTCCTTCGCTTGAATGGCGAAGAAATATATCCGGTTGAGCCTGAAGACTTCATCGTCGCCGAGGATCGTCTGCTTGCCCGAATCATTCGGTTCGTTATACCAGATCCATGGCGACCACCTGTTCTCGAATTTTTCCGGATACTGATTCAGCTCGTCGATAGTAAGAACCGTGTGCTCGCCGACCATGTAGCGAATGGAGTCGACTTCCTGGTAGTTCCACGGGGAGTCGATCGGGTCCTTACCGATCCACTCGAAGGTCACGACCGGGTTCAGGAATTGCGCTTGTCCGGGTCGCGTGATTCTGGGGAATTCTATAACGGCGAATGGTGCCAAGGTGAATGCAGTAAACGATCGATAAGCCGGAATGGAGCGCATTCCCTGGTCGTCGACCGCTCTGATGAATAGTGTGTGTGTTCTGCTGTGCTTTCCATAGGGATTGTTATTTATCGTGATTGTGCTGTCGTACTTATCCGCTTTAACCAAGAAGATGGTATCGGTGCGGGTTGTCTTGGTCCACTTGTCGGGTCCCGTCGTGTCTGCCGGATCGAATCCCAGGGGATTGCCTGAAACCATTATTAACTCGTAGTATTCGACGGTGCCGTCGTAGTCGCTACCGATCCAATAGAATGTTACCTGGTACTTCGTGGTGTCCCCTTCCAGGGGACCGTTGGTCAATCGTATAGTCGGCCTTTCATTTTCCACACCGGGTCCGAATAGTACATCTTCCGAGCAGCCCAGGAAAATGAAGAGGGCTGTCATTACAGAAAGCACCATGCATATGCGCGCAGTGGGTAACATCATCACCGCTTCCTTATGAAATAGATCCGATCCATAAAACATTCACGTTCAAAGCCCGGGCCGTAATCGGCCGGCTCAGCGTATCACGACGAACTTACCGACGGTTCTTCCGAAAGGTCCGTTCTCCGGCTCTACGCTGAATAGATAGATGCCGCTCGTGACATCCTGTCCGTTTCTCGTAAGCAGGTTCCATCGCAGTGTAC
>CP070727.1:3926107-3960733 GCA_020350885.1 bacterium
CGGGGTAATGGTCGGCCAAGAGCAGGGTCGACTTGATCGTGTTCATGCAGCAGATGTTGCTGCAGTAGGGATTACCGCGGCCGTCACGGGAGCGGGAACCGACGCACTGTATGAAACCGATTGATTGAGGGGTCTTGCGATCGCCCGGCCGGATGAAGTGCCCCTCGGTCGGACCGCCGGCGCAGATCAGGCGCTCGAACTCCATGCTCGTGATGACGTTGTCGAATCGCGTGTACCCGTACTCGTCATACTCGGTGGGATCGTAGACATCCATGCCGGTGGCCGTAATGATCGTTCCCACCTCGAACGAGATCAGCTCGTCCTGGTCGTCGTAGTTGATACACTTCTTCTCGCACACCTGGACACATTTCCCGCAGGCGATGGGATTGTTGCCCAGACAGTTATTCATATCGAGGATATAGGCCGAGGGAACCGCCTGGGGGAACGGGAGATAGATCGCCTTGCGGGAGGAGAAGCCCTGCTGGTACTCGTCGGGCACCGCCACGGGGCAGACCTTTTCGCATTCCGCGCAGGCGGTGCACTCCTTGGCGTCGACGTAGCGCGCCTTCTTGCGAACGGTGACGTGAAAGTTACCAACGAAGCCGGTCACCGATTCTACTTCGCTGAAGGTCATGAGCTCGATCCGGGGATGTCGACCGACATCCATCATTTTAGGACCGAGTATTCATATGGAGCAGTCCATCGTCGGGTATGTCTTATCGAGCGCCGCCATGATCCCGCCGATGGTGGGCTCCTTCTCGACGAGGTAGACCTGGTGCCCCCCGTCCGCCAGATCGAGGGCGGTCTGGATACCGGAGACACCGCCGCCGATCACGAGGGCCGCCTTCGTCACGGGAACCTCCACCTCGATCTGGGGCTCCAGCACCCGCGCCCGGGCGACACCGCTCCTGACGAGGTCCTTCGCCTTCTCGGTGGCCTTCTCCTTCTCGCTCTGGTGAACCCAGCTACAGTGCTCACGGAGATTGACCATCTCGTACAGGTACGGATTCAACCCGGCGTCGGAGACGCATTGCCGGAAGGTCGGCTCATGGATCTTCGGCGTGCACGAGGCGACCACGACCCGGTTCAGGTCGTGCTCCTTGATCGCCTTCTTGATCTCGTTCTGCCCGGGATCGGCGCAGGTGTACTTGTTCTGGACCACGACGACGACGTCGTCCAGTGTCTCGGCGTAGCGGCTCACCGCGGCACAGTCCACCGTACCGGCGATATTGAGTCCGCACTCGCAGACGAAGACACCAATGCGCAGCTCCTCAGGCTGGTTCGGTCCTGCAATCATAACGTTTCTCCCGTTCCCTCCCTCACCGATCCTCGAAGATCGGCGACGTTTGATCTATCGAATCGTCCGGCCCCTGAAGGCCGGAAGTACCCGCTCGTGAATACCGTCATACCTCCGCCGGAATCCCGGTCCCGGCGTGCAGGCATCATCCTGGCCGGTCACCGGCGCACCACCCTCTGTGCCCGATCCCCGGCGCTCCTCCGCCGTGCATCTCATTTCCTCAATGCCGAGGCCACCAGGTTCACGAAATCCATCAGCTCGATATCGATATCTTCGGCCTCCTCGCCGTACTGCGCGCACCGGAAATGGATCTGGCACTTCGGACATGCCGTGACCAGTGTCCCGGCGCCTGCGGCCTTGGCCTCTTTGAGCCTGCTGCTCTGGATCTTCTTCGAGGTCGCATCGCAGTTCATCCAGTTCGTGGTACCGCAGCAGATCGCTCCCCGCCCGCTGTGCGCCATCTCCTTGAAGGTAACGCCGGGAATGGCGGTGATCACATTACGAGGCTCGTCGTACACACCGAGATACCTTCCGAGACGGCATGGATCCTGGAAGGTGATCTTCCTCTCCAGCTCGTCGAACGAGATCCTTTCGATGTGATCCGCAACCACCTCGCTTATATGTTTGACCTCGAAGCTGGCGGTACCGAGCCGTTCGGAATAGAGCCTTTTCAACGTAAGGGCGCACTCGGGACAGGCCGTCACAACGGTCTTCGCACCCGATTGTTCGATTGCCTTGATATTCAGGCGTCCGAGATCGTCGAACTCCGTAAGCCTGCCGAGCCAGTAGAGGTCGTGGCCGCAGCAGCGTTCATTCTCGAGCACGACGGGCTCGACGCCGATGTGATTGAGTATCCTTACCGTGTCCCGGGCGATCGAGACCGGAGTGAATTCGAAATCCTTCGCGAAGAAATCCTGATAGAACGGGATGCATCCGACGAAGTAGAGCACCTCACCCTTCTTCTTCACCCTGAGCCCGCTTTCGATCCATTCGGTGCGTTCCTGCTTGAGCTTCGGGGACGTGGCGATCTCCATGATGTAGTGCAGTGCACCACCGTGTGAAGGATTGCCCATCTTTCCCAGGCTGACCGCCTCGGCCCGTACATCGCGCATGTATTCCGAATACCTTACATCGACGGGACACCTCTGGGAGCAGAGCTGGCAGGTGAGACACGACCAGAGGAGACGATCGTCCACCAGACCGTCCGCTCCGTAGAAGAGTCCCTCTGCCACCATGCGGCGGGGCGAATATGATTCGTTGAAACGGGAGATTGGGCAGACGGCAGTGCACTTGCCGCATTCGAGGCAGGAGAATGCCTTGTTCTTCTTGAGCTTCTCTACGGTTGCATCCATTTGTGTTTCCCGTGCTTCCGTATCCGGTACCGTGTGACTGTTTCGACAGGTGCGCGGCCGTCCCGAAGCCCGCACCGTATGTTCATACCTTCCTCGTCATTCAGGTCCCCGGCCATTCACCAGCCCGCATCGTGCGTTCATACCTTTCTCGTCATTCAGCTTACCGGCCAATCCCCTGCCGTCACCGCCCGCTCAAGCCTTCGTTTTCATTCCAGTTCCTGCCCCTTACAGGCAGGTGCCGTGTGCTATGTTCTTTTCTTCTTGCTATGGTTCAACGGGCTGGGGCCGAGGGATGTTACCTGCGCAACAAAGTTGTCTATAACCTCGCCCCAGCGCGTGCCCTCCGCAGCGGAAACCCATTCGAGGGCCACACGCTTCTCGTCGAGCCCCAGTGTCTTTACCAGCGCCTTCGTCTTCTCGAACTGTTCCACCGCCTTGTAGTTGCCGAATATGTAATGGCAATCGCCGAAATGGCACCCGGAGACCATGACGCCATCCGCACCGAGCTTGAAGGCCTTGAGAACGAAGGCGGGCGTGACACGCCCCGAGCACATCGTCCGGATTACCCGGAAGTTGGGCGAGTACTGGATACGGTTGACGCCGGCATTGTCCGCTCCGGCATAGCTGCACCAGTTGCATGCGAAGACGACGATATTCGGTGTGAAGTCTTTTTTCCTCGAGGCCGTTCTTTTTTTTGCTGCCGCTTTCTTCGCCGAAGGTTTCTTCTTCGGCCCGGCCGTGCTTCCAGATCCGGCCTTCCGTTTCTTCTTATCCTCTGTCTTGCCAGCCATTACTATCCGTTATCCCGCCAGCAGCGCATCCATCATCGAATTGATCTGCTCGTCCGTGAAGTGCAGTGATACAATCGCACCCGTCGGGCACCAGCTGGCGCATGTTCCGCACCCCTTGCACAGGGCCTGATTGATCCTGGCTACATGTACACCCGGCGAGACCTCCACGATTGCAGGTGCATGGAAATCGCATATCTCAACGCACTTGCCGCAGGCACGGCACAGATCCTCCTGAACCGTGCAGGTGGTCGGCTCGATCGGAACCGTCTCGTGGGTGACAATTGCAGCCGCCTTCGCGGCCGCCGCCGCACCCTGTGCGATCGAGTCGGCGATATCCTTCGGGCCGCTTACACAGCCGGCGACGAATACGCCCTCAGTTGTGGTCTCGACGGGACCGAGCTTGGAATGAAGCTCCATGAAGAAGCCGTCGGCACCCCGCGGCACCTTGAGGATATCCTGGAGCCGGGCGGTACTTGTCTCGTTTGGCACCATCCCCGCCGCCAGCACGACATGATCGACGTCGATCTCGAGCGTTCGTCCGAGCGCGAGCTCCCGTATCTCGAGCCGCCGGGCTCTGGTGCCGTCTCCCGCAACGTGCGGCGGCCGCTCCGGCGTGTAGCGGACGAATCGCACACCAAGCTCGCGGGCATGCCGGTAGTGCTCCTCGGCCCTGGCGCCCACGGTGCGCATGTCACGGTGGAGCACCACCACATTGACACCGCTCTCCCTCAGGCGGATTGCCTGCTTGATCGTGGTGGGACAGCAGAAACGGGAGCATGCGGGATTCTTCCCGGGATCGCGTGAACCGACACACTGGATGAAGGCGACCGTTCCGGTTACGTCTCCTCCGATCTCGACGGTTCCCTTGCTCTGGTAGAGGATATCCTCGAGTTCCTGGTTGGTGATGACATTCTCATACCGCCCGTACTCGAACTCATCGCCGGGAGCGTAGATATCGCCGCCGGTGGCGAGAACGATCGAGCCCACCTTGAAGTTTCCGTTCGTTGTCGAGACATCGAAGTTGCCAATATAGCCGGTTATGGAAGCGATCTCCGTCGAGGCCATCGCTTCGACCCGGCTCGAACCCACCATCTCGACCATGGTGCGGGAGAGCTCGAAGGCCGAGAGATTCGCGGGATAGACCCGTGCGAGGTTGTTGAGCTTCCCGCCGAGGCGGCCTTTCTTCTCTATGAGGTATACCTTGATCCCCTGAGCATCGAGGTTCAGCGCGGCGCTCATCCCCGCAACCCCGCCGCCGACGACGAGCACGCTCTGCTTGACGGGGATCGACTGCCGGTAGAGCGGCTGGAGGATCCGCGCCCTCGCCACACCCATTTTGATAAGGTCCTTCGCTTTCTCGGTGGCGATACGAGGAACGTTTGTATGGACCCAGGAGCACTGGTCCCGGACATTGACCATCTCGAAGAGATACGGATTGAGACCGATCTGTTCACAGCTCTCACGGAAGATCGGCTCATGTGTACGCGGCGTGCAGGCCGCCGCCACGACACGGTTCAATCCGTGCTCGACGATCTTCTCCTGGATGAGCCGCTGGCCATCGTCGGCACAGAGGAAGAGGTTGTTCTCCACGTACACGACATCGGGAAGCCCCTCCGCATACGCCTTGAGTGAGTCTATGTCGAGCACACCGGCGATATTGATCCCGCAATGGCAGAGAAAGATCCCCACACGGGGCGGTCCCGAGCTGTCTATTATCGGTTTCTCCTCGGGTTCCTCGGGAGCAGGGAGCTTGACAACGTACTTCTCGGCCTCGGAGGCGGCACCCGATCCCTGTGCTACGGAGTCGGAGATGTCGTTCACGCCCGCCGCACAACCGCAGATATAGATGCCCTCCCGGGCCGTATGGAGCGGTGAGCCGTATCTGGTCTCGACCTTGAAGAAACCGTTCTCATCGCAATCGATACCAAGTACCCCGGCGAGCCCTGCATTCGACCCGGCCGCAACAGCCCCCGTAGAGAGTACGACCATATCAGCCCGTACACGCCCCACCTCCCCGGTCTCACCGTCTTCGACGGCGATAAGCAGATCCTTGCTTGCGGGATCCTCGAAGATCTTCGCCGGGCGTCCCCGCACGTACCTCAGCTCCGGCATCTCGCGCGAGCGCTGGTAGAACTCCTCGAAACCCTTCCCTGCCG
This sequence comes from bacterium, assembly GCA_020350885.1. Classification (GTDB taxonomy): domain Bacteria; phylum Krumholzibacteriota; class Krumholzibacteriia; order Krumholzibacteriales; family Krumholzibacteriaceae. The sequence continues at coordinate 3,931,704 of CP070727.1, forward strand.
CGCGCATATCGATGTAGAAGACTATGAGCTCCTCTATACTCGGCTCATGCTGCTTCACAAGGAGACAGTCCTTGATGGCATTCATGCAGCAGAAGCGTGAGCAGTACTCGCATCCCGCCTCTTTCCCTTCACCCCGCGATCCGACGCACTGTACGAAAGCGATTCTCTTGGGAACACGGCGGTCCGATGGCCGGACGATGTGTCCGTGGGTCGGGCCCGTAGCGTTGAGCACCCGCTCGAACTCCATGTTCGTGAGCACATTGTCGTAGAGCCCGTAGCCGTAGCTGGGGATGGCCGATGCGTCGTACACGTCGAAACCGGTGGCGACGACCACAGCCCCCACATCCAGCTGGAGCTCTTCGCCCGGATCGTCGTAGTTGATGGCATTCCTGTCGCAGGCGTTCATGCAGTTGGTGCAGACGAGAAAATCGCCGTTCAGGCAGTTCTCACGGTCGATGATGTGGGTGTTCGGTACGGCCTGGGCGAAGGGCGAATAGATCGCCTTGCGGGCACCCATTCCCACCTCGAATTCGTTGTGCACCACCACCGGGCAGTCCTCGACACACAGACCACAGCCGGTGCAGAGCGATTCATCCACGTAGCGGGGGTGTTTCTTCACGGTGGCCCGGAAATTACCGGGAAAGCCGCCCAGGCGGATCAGCTCCGCGTTGGTGAGGACATCAATGTTGGGATGCCGACCGGCATCCATCATCCGGGGTCCCAGGATTCATATGGCGCAGTCCATCGTCGGGAAGGTCTTATCGAGCTGGGCCATCCGTCCCCCGAGAGACGGTGTCTTCTCGACGAGGTAGACCTTTACCTGCGACGATGCGAGATCGAGCGCCGCCTGGATCCCCGCGATCCCCCCACCTAAAACTAAAACCCCATTCGCCTTGAGTGCCTTTGGGGTCAAATCGCCACCTTCCGGATGCAGGTCATGTCAGCGCCTTGTTTATTCAAGCCTTTGAAAAGGCGGTCTTCCTTCATTCACGATCGTTGGATGCAGCACCCTCTTTGGTACCCGGCGTTCGATCGCAACCCACCGGGTTACACGGCCGTCCAGAGCGAAGCACGCTGTACCGCCCGGAACTCCTATGTGCTCGCCTTCGACTCCTCGAGAAGCTTCACGCCGTACTCGTAACCCTCGTCGAAGGCTTTGAGGTTCAGCTCCTCCGTACCAGCGGGGACAGAGGTCTCGACCGCCTTCCGGAGTGCTTCGACCGGCATGAGATCCGTCACCGCACCGAAGAATCCCAACATCACGATATTGAGAACGATCTTTCTCCCCAGCTCCTCTGCGAATCGCGTCGCCGGGATGCCGAACATCCTGACACCGTCACCACCGCCCTCGGGCTTCACGAGATCCTTCTCGTAGACGAGGATGCTCTCTGCGGCCAGCGTGTCCTTGTACTTCTTGTAGCCGTCGTTGGACATCGCCACGAGGATCTGTGGCGCCGTCACGTACGGATAGAGTACCCGCTGATCGGAGACGATCACCTGGGCGCTGCAGGCACTCCCCCTTGCCTCCGGGCCGAAACTCTGCGTGAGGGTGGCGTGCTGCTCGTTATAGATGGATGCGGCCTTGCCGATGATATACCCGCAGAGGATGACCCCCTGACCCCCGAGACCCGTTATCCGAATTTCAGTCGCTGCCATTGCCGCCTCCGTACGGTTTGTACTTGTCACCGAATATCCCCGCATTGTGGTGATTCAGAGCATCGAGGTAGGTGGGCTTTTCGACATCGAGAAACTTGCCGACGACGATCTTCGATTGATAATCGATAGCGATATCGTTGAGGTCCGCTCCGTGACGGATCTCGCTGTTGTCGTGATAAAACTTCATGAGGCTGAGGCCGGTGCCGAGCTTGTTGAGCCTTGCGTAGAGTGTCGAGCAGGGAGCGATGACCTCGACGAGCGAGAAGCCGCGCTTCGAGATGGCCTCGGCGAACGACATCGCCATCCGGCGCACGTGCAACGCCGTCCAGCGGGCCACATAGACCGCACCGGACGAGGCCGCAAGGAGCGGGATATTAAACGGTGTCTCGTAGTTGCCGTAAGGCGTTGTCTTCGACCTCGCCCTGATCGGTGTCGTCGGCGCCACCTGCCCGCCGGTCATTGCATAGATGAAATTGTTGACGCATATGACCGTGATGTCTATGTTGCGCCTGGCCGTGTGAATGAAGTGGTTACCCCCGATCGAAACCAGATCGCCGTCGCCCGAGAAGACGATGACCTTCATGTCCGGACGTGCGATATGGAGTCCCATGGCAAACGGGACCGCTCTCCCATGCGTGGTGTGGAAGGAATCGAGCTTCAGGTACCCGGCCACCCGCCCGGTGCATCCGATTCCCGAGACCACGGCCACCTTGTCGTGATCGATCTCGAGCTGTTCGAGCGCTTCGGCCAACGCCCGCACCGTCGTTCCCAATCCGCATGTCGAACACCAGATGTGCGGGATGCGGTCCATCCTGAGAAGATGTTCCATCGGGTGCTCGTCACTCACCTGCTTCGTCGTTTCTACACTCATTTCACGGCATCCTTTATTGTGCTGTAAACGCTTCCTGGATCGTGAACCGTCCCGCCGGCGTGTCCGCAGATGTATGTCTCGCACCGGCCGGCCGCACAGCGGTCCATCTCCAGGTACACCTGTCCGTAATTCATTTCGACCATGATAAGCGCCTTGACCTTGCCGGCCAGCTCCCTGATCCGCTTCTCCGGAAACGGCCACACGGTTACCATCTTTATCTGACCGACCTTGATACCCTCTTCTCTGGCCTTGGCGATTGCGGGCTGCACAACACGCGACGAGATCCCGTAGGAGACGACCACTACCTCCGCATCCTCGACATCCTTCTCCTCGAGCCAGGTGAGATCGTCGACGTTCTCCTTCACCTTCGCCATCAGGCGATCGACATTCTCCGCCTGTGCCTCGGCGTTGATGACGGGATATCCCCGGTAATCGTGCGTGAGTCCCGTGATGTGGAACTTGTACCCCTCCCCGACGGGAAGCATGGGGGAGATCAATTCGTTTTCCTGGTACGGCCATGCCTCGCCCGGCTTCTTGTCCGTGTATCGCCGCTCGATGAGCTCGATCTCCTCGGGCGGCGGTATGATCACCTTCTCGGTCATGTGCCCGACGCACTCGTCGGTCATCAGCAGCACCGGCATGCGGTACTTCTCCGAAAGGTTGAATGCGTGGATGGTGAGCTCGAACCCCTCCTGGGGCGAGTCCGGTGCCAGGGCGATCACCTCGTAATCGCCGTGCGATCCCCAGCGTGCCTGCATCATGTCCGCCTGGCCGGGCAGAGTCGGAAGGCCGGTCGACGGGCCGCCCCGTTGAACGTTTACGAGTACACAGGGTGTCTCCAGCATGATCCCGAGACCGAAGTTCTCCATCATGAGTGAGAATCCCGGTCCCGAAGTGCATGACATCGATTTCTTGCCGCCCCACGACGCCCCCAGGATGGCCGCCATGCTTGCCAGCTCGTCCTCCATCTGCACGAAGATGCCGCCTATCAGCGGAAAGCGCCGTGAAACCCGCTCGGCGATCTCGGTGGACGGTGTGATCGGGTAGCCGGCGAAGAACTTGCACCCGGCGGCGATCGCCCCCTCGGCGATAGCGTAGTTGCCGTCGAGATAGTGTGCACCTGTTAGAACGTTTTGCGGATCAGCTTTCAATTGTCCACCTCTTCTTCCTCTTCCTCGATTCGCACACAGTAGATGGCGAAATCGGGACATAGAACCTCGCAGAGGTCGCAGTTCACGCACTCCTCGGGCTTGACGACCTCGGGTGGATGGTATCCCTTGGAATTGAATTCATCGGAAAGCTGCAGCACGCCCTTCGGGCAGTACTCCACGCAGAAACCGCACCCCTTGCAGCGCTCCTTTATGATATGAAGCTCACCCTTGGGGATCTTGAGTTTATCGATGTCGAGGGGAGTTCTCCAGAACGCCATGGAAGGCCTCCAATTCGAATAGATATATCAAAAGGGCGGGAAGTGCAGCTCGAGATGCGAATCAATGCCCCTGTCGATACATACCTAATTTCGCGCCGAAACACTGTAATCCATCCACCGTCAAATGTCCAGCATGAAAAACGCTAAATAGCTTTCATTGACGCCCTTTGCACCCCGAGGCCCATTCGCTGTTGTCATTCAGCGGCAAAGGATGTATCGTGTATGTAGTGATTACACTATGACAATAATACACTTGGAAAATGGATCCCGCCGAACGTGCCTGCTTTCGGGCGGGACCGGATCCAGGTAGGCCGAGAGACCGGCCGGACCCGGCACACCGAATATGGCCTTCAGATACAGCATACGGTTCAGCGGCGCCAGTGGGCAGGGATTGATCCTCGCGGCGAGAATTCTCGCCGAAGCGGCGGCCATCTACGACGACAAGAACGCCGCAGAGAGCAGCTCCTATGGACCCGAGTCACGGGGGAACGCCGTACGGGCGGAGATCATCATCTCCGACGAGGTTATCGACTATCCAAAGCTCCAATCACTCGACTTCCTCATGGCCCTGACGCAGGAGGCGTACGACAAGTACATCGGAGATCTCAAACCCGACGGGACCGTGGTGGCGGAGGAGCATATCCAAACGGGGGATGAGATCGGCGGCAGGATACTCTACTCGGTGCCGTTTGCGGAGATCGCCGAGAAGGAATGTCAGCGCCCGCCCATGATCAACATCGTCGCCCTGGGATTCTTCGCCGGCGTGAACGAGGTCGTCAGCGAAAGCGCCATCCGCCAGGCGATACTTTCCCGCGCGCCGAAGATGTCCGACGAGATCTACATGCAGGTGTATGAAGCGGGGTACCGGGAGGCCTCCCGCCAGCGCAGCAGAGAAGGTAACAACCCGTGAAAGCACCATTCACACGCCTGACAGAAAAGACCAGCACACTCGGCAACTACAATCTGAAGTACCTCCATATCATCTCGAACAACATTGCACGGCTGACCGCAGCACTCGAGCAGCAAGGGAAGCTCGACCGGGTGCACCTGTGGAGCTATTCCCAGGAGATTCCAGGCGAAATGGATACCGTGCGGGAGGCCGCCTCGAGTCGCGAGGAGGCGCTCGATTTCATCGGTTGCTACTATGCCCTTCAGTTCCTGCATATGAACCTGCGCATGATCGATGTGACCAAGCTCGAGCTCGCCACAAGCACCCAGCGCCCCCAGGCAGGCATGAAAATGATGCTCGAGGCGGGGCGCATGTTCCGCTATCTCACGAAAAGCTATATGGAGCGTCTACTCGATCTCTTTCTCGAAAATCGAGAGACTCCGGAGTTCGTGATGATGGGGGTGGGAACCAGGTCGGACCAGGACGATATCGATCTCGGGATCGTTCACCGGGGACCGCAGGATCCGGAGCACCTCAACCACGCCATCGCCAAGCTCGCAAGCCAGATGTTCAAGACGGCGACCCAGCTCCATTTCCATCTGTCCGAGCATGTCGGCGGCAAGCGGTTTACCGCCACGATCGAGGAATACGAGGAGATCCTCGACAGCAACACGTACGATTTCGTCATCGTCACCGAGATGCTCGGTGCTGCGGCCATCCTCGGCAGCAATTCCTTATTTGCGGAATTCAAGAAGCGGGTGACCGACCGATTCTTCTACAACCCGAGGATGAAGAACAACCGCTTCCACGAGGGGTACCTGCGCGGCATGCTGGGAGAGATCCGCTCCCTGCTCACGCAGCCGAAGCCGTTCGAAACCATCAATCCCAAGGAGGATGCACTCCGCCCGATCAAGGGACTTCTCTCAGCGCTCAAGCTCGTCTACGGTGTCCGCAAGGTGAATGCCTGGAACATCATCGAGGGACTCAAGGAACGAAATCCCGAACGGACGGAGCAGTACGACGATCTCGCCAAGGGTCTGAGCCTCTTCGAGATGTTCAGGCATCTCTACCAGATGATGGTTGCGCAGGAGGAGGACATCAGCCTGTACGAGCCGAGTGTCGGGCAGATGGTGGCCCGTATAGCCGAGATGGTCGGGTTCGAGAAGAAAGGGGTCGTCTCCGCAAAGGACTTCATGCTGGTGCTCTACTATGAGTTTCTCGAAAAGTGCATCCAGGCGATCGATGTCCTCACGGGCGATCTCAAGCGCCACCTGCGCGATGTCAGCATTTACCGGCCGATCTTTCTCGGGGAGATTCACCGGAAGCCGGGCTACCGGGGAAACCTGGCCGTCGATTTCATAACGGCCGCCAGCTTCTCGAACGGCGTCACCTACTGGGACGATTTCCTCGAAGAGCTGGACTCCGAAGACGACCACTTTTACAACGAATTCATCGAGAGCTTTCTCGAGCTGCCCGAGAAGATGCTCAAAAAGGTCGCCGACGGATACGTCTCGGGTGCCCGGTACGATGCATCCTCCATTCTGAGATTCCTCGTCATTATCGGGAAACAGGCGAAAACCGATGCGGCACGAAGCGTCTTCGATCTCCTGAGCATCAGGTTCATCGAGGAGCTCGGAAGGCTCCCGAGCGCAAGCTCATCACTGATACACATGTCGTACGCAAGAGCCGAGGAGCTGAATAATTTCCTCGCGCTCCTCGAATGGGAAACGCTGAAGTCGTTCATGTCGGTCGCACAGCCGAGGCCCGCCCTACCCGAGCTACTGCCGTTGCACAGGCAGTTGCTCGCACTGATCAATGTACATTACCAGAGCAGCCACTTCTTCAAGCGGCACTTCCATCCGATCCTCGAAAAGTATCCCGTCTTCATCAAGAATCTCCCGAACAACGACAGGCTCAAGGAGATAGCCGACGGTATCCTCAGCGACATCTCATCATTCCCCTCCCTCGAAGAGCGGATCGACCGGCTCGGCGACTACTACGACATGGAGTTCGTGCGAATAAGCCTCCTGGCCATGGGCGGGGCCGGCTGCGACAGGACCGATGCAGAATTCATCGAGTTCTGCGACGACTATACACAGACCCTTTATGAGCTGTGCCAGGAGGATGTGCACATCTCCCTGGGCTATGCGATGCACTTTCACGACCGCTTCGCCCTGTATGCCGCCGGCGGACTCGCCCGCGAGCAGGGTTTCGACGACGATTACGACATGATCGTCATCCTCGACTCCTCCGATACCGACGAGATCGATTATTGCAACAAGATCATGGCGAAGATGAATTCCCAAATACTGAAACGGGGCATCCTGCCGCATCACCGCTTCGCCCACCACTTCGGAAGCTACGTCATGAGTCTCGACCAGCTCGATGAGCTGCTGGATAGTGCCCAGGAGGATGTCTTCGTCGATCAGTCCCAGATCCTGAGCTCCCGGATGCTCGTGGGGAGCAGCAAGCTCGAGGACCGGCTGCTCCAGAAGATCATCGTGCCGCGCATCTTCGAGCGTCCCGGCGAATACATCGCGCACATGATCGAGGAGATGAGGTCGCGCCAGGCCCAGAAGGAGGACGCCCTCCGTTACAACATCAAGGAGTGCCGGGGCGGGCTCCGTGATATCGAGATGCTTCTTATGATGTTCAAGGCGAAGCACAAGGTGCGTGAACCGCTGACCCGCAGGTTCCTCAGGCGCCTCAAGGAGATAGATCCCGAGCACGGCGAGGCGTTCACATTCATCGAGGATCACCTGAATTTCCTCAAGAGGATGCGTGACATCTATCGCCTGAAGATCGCCGCCAGTGATGATCTCGAGCCGGAGCACCTCCAGCCGGTGGCCGATAGCATGGGCTATGGGGATGATACGGAGGCCTCGTCCAGTCTCGCCGAGGACTTCATACGGCGAACGGACGAAGCGGCCGGAGTGATCCGTAACCTTGCCGAAGGGATCGAGATCTGAGGATGTACCGCACTTAGAACCACACCATCACGGCCTCCATCGAGCACCGTTACGTTCTCATCTTGAAAATGGAAGATCGATACGGTCACGGGCGGACGGTCAGGCCCTCGTGTACTCGAGAAGCGAGGCGAGCTTGACCTTGTGCATCTTGAGGCCGACCTCTTCGGCGCTCAATCCCTGTGCAATCCCGAGCAGCTGGAAATAGTAGACGATCGGCACATCAAAGGTTCTTCCGAGCTTGCGCCCGAGAACGATCTGGCCCGTGTCGAACTCGTCGAAGCAGGTCGGGCATATGAGGCCCATGCAGTCGGCACCGTTGCGCGTAACGGCATCCAGGATGTCGGCGAGCATCGACTGCGGGATGGAATCGGTCACGCAGGCGCGGCCGCAGCAGAGCAGTGTGAGCTCGTGATGGATCGGTTCGGCCCCGACCGTTTCGAGGAGGGTCTCGAGGATCGTGGGATGGTCGGGATTGTCGACACGCATCACGCGTGACGGCTTCAGCAGGTGGCAGCCGTAGTGGACGGCGACCTTCAGCCCCTCAAGCGGACGGGTAACGGTCTCGGCGACACGCTCGAGCCCGAAGTCGTCGCGCAGGACCGTCACCGCATGGCGCACATCTATCGAGCCCTTGTACTCCCTGCCGATCTTTGCGAGCCGTTTATTGATCCGTTCCCTGAGCTCTCCGTCCTCCTTCAATGCAAGGTTGACCTCGGAGAGGGTGGCCGTACACCCGGAGCACGTCGTTATGATATCGTGTCCGAGGTCTTCTGCGAGCGAGAGGTTGCGCGCGGCGACCGCATACCATTCCATCTTGTCACGCGCCTGAAAGTAGATCGGATCGGGACAGCAGGTAAATCCGTCCACGTCCACCAGCTCGAGACCGATACGGGCGAGGCTTGTGCGGACGGCGGCCTCGAACCAGGGGAACTTGGTCGCCAGCATGCATCCGAAGAACGGTATATATTTGTTGTCGCTTATGTCGCTCATGATCTATGAACCATCCGCAGTGTCCGTTCCTGTGAATCCATACCATCCCAATGTACCCGTACCCACAAATCCGTCCACCCCATAACGCCTTTTCTAAACACCTCTCCCTCGATCCTTCTCGAGGAGCTTCTTGAGATCCTCGACCGGGTACTCCGTGATCGGCGGCAGGCCGAAATCCTTACGGCGTTTCTCGATGAGGGATGTGACCTTCGTTGTGATTCCGGAAACCAGCACTGCGTCGGAAACATTCCGCACGAGATCGGGCGCCTTGTCCTCTTTGACACAGATGTTCTTGAGGGCGATGATCACATCGACCGGCCGCACGTCCTGGGGGCACCGCTCCGAACATGTGTAGCAATTCGTGCAGTTCCATATCTCGGAGTCGGGGGATATGAGCTCGTCCTCGAAACCGAGGAGCGCCTTGAGGAGGATCAGCCGTGGGTTGAAGCCCTCGGAGTAGTTGGCGGCCGGACAGTCGCCGACACAGGCGCCGCACTGGTAACAGTAGTTGTGCCTGAATCCCTCGGCGATGGCGTTCAGCTTCTCCCGAAACTCGAAGGCCACCCGGTGCTTTTCCTCTGTCTGTCCTTCCATGCCGCCGTTCGACCCGCTGTAAACACCGAAGGCCGTTTCCGCCCCGGTAAAAAAACAAATATCGCCGACGGGGCCGGCGCTCGAACACCTGATCCGGCAGTAATTAAACCAGCTTTTGGGGATGAAAGTCAACGGGAATCAACGGTGATGCGCCTTCGTGCTGATCGGAATGCACAACCCGGTGCATTCGGCGCTGCCTGAGAGCCTGTCATCACCCACGCCTTCGCCGCGCAATTATGTAAGCCTTTTGATTATCCCGGGGATCTCCTGCGGCCGGGGGAAACGGTCCCGGCAACAGGAGCCTTTCCCCTTCGAGAAGATCAGCGTTTCATCCAGAAAGATATCAAAGACACCGTGCTCGCCCTCGACGAGCTCGACCTCGATATCATCGAATTCACCCCACACCTCTCGCTCCACACGGGAAGCCTGCGGACCGAAGTTTCAAGGCTTGCAATACCTGATGGTTACCTTCACTGTACTGACTTTCTCTTTTAGCCATCGTATCATAGAAGTCTTTATACCACTATAGAATTAATTCCGGATACCTTTGCAGGTTACCGATCAGCGAATATGCACTACGCAAACGGCAAGATTTCCCTGCGGTAACGGCACTATTGAACTGCGGCCGATATATTTTGGTGGTATAAGAAGGATACAGCTAAAAAGCGGATTTCATCTACGCAAAGATAACAGCATCCGAATCGTACCGGCTGAAGGGGGGTCGGGTCAGATGTTTGCGAGAGCGCTGTCACTCAATCTAATTCAAAAATCCATTTTCACCTGCATAATTTCGATGTTATGCGTGCTCTATTGCGGAAGCGGAGCCGCACAGGCCACGAGCGATGATAACTGGGACGCAAACTTCAACGAGTGCAGCTATGGCGGTGTGGGATTCGACGATGCCGTCCGGTGCATCCACGTCAAGGGAGGTTTGATATTCGCCGGCGGTGACTTCGTCTATGCGGGCGATGAGGAGGTCAACTACGTCGCATACTGGAACGGCTCCACCTTCGCTCCCCTGAACTCTGGGGTGTGCGCCCCCGTCCATGCGATCGCCCTCGACGGCAACGTGCTCTATGCAGGAGGCAGGTTCAGATACGCCGGTGACGTCGAGGTCAACTTCATTGCCAAGTGGGACGGATTCGAGTGGTCCCCGCTCGGTGCCGGTCTCGATACCACGGTCTGTGCAATTACTCTCTTCGGCGGCTGCATCTATGCAGGCGGCGAATTCGAAACGGCCGGCGGCGAACCCGCAAATCACATCGCCCGGTGGGACGGCAGCAGCTGGTTACCCCTCGGTGTCGGCGTGGACGGCAACGTGCATGTCATCACCGCATACGAAGACGACCTGTATGTGGGAGGCAGCTTTACGAGCGCCGGCGGTATTGAGGTTACCGGTATCGCAAAATGGGACGGAGCCGTTTGGACTCCCATAGGGGGTGGTGTCAGCGGCTTCGACGGCTGGGATGGCACCTCCGTCGATGCGATCCTTTTTGACGATAACGGCGATTGCTATGTCGCAGGTAACTTCACCGAGGCTGGGGGTGTGCCCGTGAACTTCGTCGCCCTCTGGAACGGTAGCACCTGGTCACCTCTCGATACGGGACTGAACGCGAGGGTTTTTTCTATCGATCTATCGGACGAGGGGCTCGTGGCGGGAGGGCGATTCAACGCGGCAGGTAGTAATCATCTCTATCACATCGGTCTGTTCGACGGCAACAGCTGGGTCGATATGGGCAACGGCACCGGAACGAACATGCCTGTGCTGGCCGTGGAGGTAGACGGCCCCGATGTTTATTTTGGGGGATACTTTACCCGTGTAAACATGATCCGTAACGTGGGCAGGATTGCTAGGTGGAAAGATTACCAGTTTTACAGTCTCGATAACTCTAACAATGGGATGAACGAAGTGGTTACCTCACTGGCCGCAGCTGGCGACTACGTCGTCGCGGGCGGTTTTTTCGGCTATACCGGATGTGCATGGAACCCGTACATAGCGATGTGGGACGGCTACGAGTGGCTCGCACTCGGTTCCGGCATGGGTGGAGTCGTGTGCGCAATCACCGCCGATTCCAACTATATCTATGCGGGCGGCAACTTCACGCACGCCGGTGGAGGGTATGCGGAGGACATCGCTCGTTGGGACGGGAACCAGTGGCTACCGGTCGGACCCGGAATCAAGGACGGCCTCGTGTATGCCCTGGCCACGAACGGCAGCGATCTCTACGCAGGCGGAGAGTTTACTATGGCCGGATTCACTCCAGTCAACAACATCGCACACTGGGACGGGAGCGGCTGGTATGCGCTCGGCTCGGGCACCGACGGACCGGTCCACGCCGTGGCGGTGATCGGAAACGATGCGTATGCCGGTGGGGATTTCACCACGGCCGGTGGTGTTACGGTACACAACATCGCCAAATGGGACGGAAGCAACTGGTCCCCACTAGTGACGGGCACTGACGGTCCCGTCTATGCCATGACGATGGATGGAACCGATCTCTATGTCGGCGGTGATTTCGAGCATGCGGGTTTCTACCTCGCATACAACGTCGCAAAGTGGGACGGCAGCGAATGGTGGGCACTCGGTCACGGTATTGAAGGGCGTGGCGTGCACGGCCCCGTTCGAGCCATAGCGGTATGCGGCGGCGACGTGTACGTGGGGGGCGATTTCACGGTAGCCGGCTATGATACCGCATACAGTGTCGCCGTCTTTACGGGAGGCGATTGGTATCCACTCGGAAGCGGTATCAGCGGGGAAAAGAACCAGTACCGCACTGATGGCGTATGGGCGATGACATGCACGGCGGACGGTGATGTATTTGTCGGCGGAAACTTCAGCTCCGCCGGTGGTAAGGGCTCTCACGGCATCGCTTGTTGGCATCCCGCACTGCCGACCGATGCGGAGATGGATCCCCTTCCGGTTATGCGCATGCTCTCGCAAAACTTCCCGAATCCGTTCAATCCACACACAACGATCCGCTACGAGGTGCCGGCATCCGGAGAGAGGGTATCGATCGGAATCTATGACGTCTGCGGCCGGCTCGTGCGGGTGCTGGTCGATGCGCCGCATACTGGCGGCTCGTACGAGGTGAGCTGGTCGGGGCTCGATGACCGGGGAAGGAAGGTGGCCTCGGGGGTCTACTTCTGCCGTCTGAAGGCTGCAGGCCGCGTGGAAACGACAAAGATCGTGCTCGTTAAATAGCGGTTTATTTCCTGTCAAACACCTCTTTATACCTGAAGCAGCTTGTGACATGATCGTTTACGATCCCGACTGCCTGCAGGTGTGCATAGATCGTGGTGGAGCCGAGAAACGAAAAGCCCCGTCTCTTGAGATCCTTGCTCACCCTGTCAGAGAGCTCTGTTTGCGCCGGTAGCTCCTCTATACGCTTCCATCTGTTGATTACCTGCTTGTGGCCGGTGAAGCTCCAGATATACCGGTCGAATGTGCCGAACTCCTTCTGTATCTCTAAAAACCGTTTCGCATTGTTGATCGTCGCCTCGATCTTCCGCCTGTTACGAATGATGCCGGGGTTACCGAGTAGCTTCTGTATCTTTCTCTCCTTGTATCTTGATACCTTGACCGGATCGAAATTATCGAACGCCTTCCGGTAGTTCTCCCTCTTTCTCAGTATCGTGCGCCAGCTCAGTCCCGCCTGGGCCGATTCGAGGATCAGGAACTCGAAGTGCCTGATATCGTCGTGAACCGGTACACCCCACTCCTCATCGTGATACCGGATCATCATCTCATCGTCCGTCGGCCAGGGGCATCGTTCCATTGTGGCGTTCCTCTCAATGTGAAATGTCACACTCTGTAATCAATGCGATCGGTCGACTACTTTCGGGTGAGCAGGGAGATTGTATCTGCTGTTCATTCGGAGCATCAATACTATTATCTCAAAAAGTATCAATGTAATTAATGGAGTGCCCCGGTTTCGGGTACCAGGGCCGGGGCATTCCTCTATTACAATTGCTCCTCGTTTGAGAAAACAGGCAGGGCTGTTGCACCTGCCTGTTCCGATAATAGGGCAGCCGGGATATCCGTTCCTGTCTTCTCCCATGAGGGGAAATGAACAGGATTACGGCTTCTCAACGCCTCCGGTCGTATCGGGTTCGATAACACCGGCGACACCGACCACCAACGAATCTAATGCTGTATCGAGGGAATCGAGCGGCACATCGTCACCCACCGCCGCATTCCAGCTCTCGATCCCCTCGATGAAACTACGGGCGATTGCAGCGAGGTCCACAGGATCGAGGTCGGGCTCCTTCTCCACTCCCTCGATGCGGACCAGGTTTGCATAGGCCTTCTCGTACATCTTATCGATCTCTACCGCCGCGCCGTATGCCTCCTCTGCAGCATGAAGGTGTCCCGTATGCTCGAGCGCCATACCGAGGTTGTTCCTGAAGACCGCAATATCGTCTCTGATCCCTACGGCGCACGCCAGAGGCGGGAGTGCCTCATCGAAACGCCCCTCCTCGATGAGCACCAGTGCCATGTTGTTCATAGCCCACGCATCCTGCCCGTCTATACGGATCGCCTGGCGGTTCGCTTCGATGGCTTCTTCGTTCCGTCCCATCTGATGGAGTGCCCGGCCCTTGAGACGGTAGGCGACGTTCGACTGCGGATCCTTCGCCAGGGCCTCCTCGATCTTGGTCAGTGCTTCTTCGGGCCTGCTCGTATCGAGAAGCACTCGACTCAGATTGAGCCAGCTCTTCACGTGATTCGGATCGAGCTCCAACGCCTGCTCGAACGCCTCTTCGGCATTCTCATGATCACCCGCCTTCCACGCCGATAGACCCAGCATGTAGTAGCCCCACGGATTCTCGGTCTTACGATCTGTATACTCGGCGAAAAGGTCCGCCGCCTCGTCGTAGCGCTTCTCGTTGAATGCTGCCTCAGCCTCCTCGTAGGTAACCTCCCTCGGCGGCTCGGGGACGCTGGGGATCGGTCTCTGCTGCTCGGTCGATGCGAGGGTCGTTTCCTTATCCGGGGCAGGCGGCTGCTCCACAGGTTTGCTTTCCCTTCTCACCCGGAACGAGACATCGTCCGAGCGCTTGTCCTCACTGCTTCCGCACCCGATCACAACCATGGAGAGCGTCAGCATTGCGATACACGCAACAACTGCAATCCGGGATTTGAGGTTGGATACCATGGTGCGCCTCCTTTCTGGTTTCGAGCCCTTCCGGGCCCGGTTCACCCATCCGTCTTTTTAGAGCCTTCCGGGGTTCGGACATCATCCGAAGCCCTTCAGGCCCCCCCCACCCATTCATCTTCCACAGCATCCTAAAGGCAAACGGAGGGCCATAACCGGGGAGGAGCCGCTGTAATCATTTAAGTATTTATTTAATAATTAATTAGAAAGTTGTCCCGTGGGGACAGCGGAGTCCAAACAAAGGCTTTTGTGTCCATCGGGACACGCGTCTGAAGCCTCTAATGTGTCCGGGTGGACACGCTGTTCTGGTGTGGGAATTCTGGTGTTGGGGTGGCATCCTACTTACAATTCAGATTGATCCGCACTAGCTGCGCTTCAGATTGTGCCGCCGCATGATCTTGAGCAGGCTTGCGTGATCTGCGAGTCCCAGCTCCTTGGCCGTCTGTGTGATGTGCCAGTCGTTACGTTCGAGAGCGGTTGCAATGATCCGGCGTTCGGCCTCCGTTTTCAATTCCTGAAAGGTCTTGTTTTCCTGCCGGCCGGCGAACTCAGCACTCCCGGGCGCACGGCTTCCGGTAACGGCACCCCCCCGCACCTCGGCTGGAACCTGATCGACACCTATCACGTCGGTATCCACGGCGATTATCATACGCTCGATGATGTTTCTGAGCTCGCGGACGTTGTTGCGCCTCCATTCGTAGGACATCAGACATTCGAGCGCATCTGGTGCGATCCGCTTTCGCCGAATGCCGAGCCTGGTGCAGATGGCGGCGAGGAAGTGCTCGGCGAGCTCGGGGATGTCGGAACGGTGTTCCCTCAGCGGGGGTACGCTCATCACGTGAACGTTCAACCTGAACAGAAGGTCCTGCCGGAAACGTCCTGCTTCAGCCTCTGATTCGAGGTCGCGGTTCGTGGCGGCGACGACTCGGGCGTCGACCGTGATGGCACGCTCACCGCCAAGGCGTGTCACACGTTGTTCCTCGAGCACCCGCAGCAGCTTCGCCTGTGCCGGCGGGGGAAGCTCACCGATCTCGTCGAGAAAGAGTGTTCCACCGGCGGCAAGTTCGAATGCCCCCTTGTGCATCCGGTTCGCACCGGTGAACGCCCCCCGCTCGTGGCCGAAGAGCTCGCTCTCGACGAGGTTCTCCGGAAGCGCGGCACTGTTGATCGCGATAAAGGGCTTTCTGGGCTCTGCACCGAGGCGATGGAGCTCACGGGCCACGAGCTCCTTTCCCGTACCGCTCTCACCCACGATCAGCACGGGGCTGGGGATGCGTGCCACACGTGTGATCTGCTCCCTGAGCTGCTGCATCGGTCTGCTCGTACCGACGAGGGGCATCTCCGTACCGAGATCCCTCTTGAGTGTCTCGACCTCGGCCTCCAGACGCACACGCTCGAGGGCGTTTTCCACCTCCCGGGCGACCCGTTCCATCGATTCCACCTTGTCGATGAAACTGTAGGCACCGAGCCTGATCGCCTGGACGCACCGGTCGTAGTTGCCCGTGCCCGTATAGACGATAACAGGGATGGGCACGCCCTGCTCCCTGAGGGAGCGAAGTACCTCGAATCCATCGACGCCGGGCATCTCGAGATCCAGGATCATGCAGTCCACGGCTTCGGCCGCGATGATGTCGAGCGCCTCCCTGCCGCCCGTTGCAACCAGTGTTTCGTAGCCGCCGACCCGCTTCAAGTCGTAGGCGTACTGTTGGGCCAATGTTGGGACATCATCCACGACCAAAACCAACGGCATCTACTTAATCCTTCCGTAATCAAACGCTCTCACACGGTGTCCAGTAACATTATATAGGTACCGCACCCCCCGTGCCGGCTGTTTCACCCACCACTCCCCATCTCGGCGTGTTCCCTGGTTCACCACTCCCGTCCATCGCTGGCTGTTTCACCCACCGCTCCCCGCCTCGGCCCCGGGCAGATCGATGATGAAACGGCTCCCCTTTCCCTCCTCGCTCTCCACGCGGACGGAACCGTCGAGATCCATGATGAGCCTTCGCACTATAGAGAGACCCAGCCCCGTCCCGTCGTCCTTCGTCGTATAGAAATCATCGAATGATCTGGCGACCTGTTCCTCGCTCATGCCCCTTCCCGTATCGGAGACCGTGATCCTCACTCGCGGGCTGCCGTCATCGCCTGCCCCGAGCGCCGTCGAAACGGTGACCCTCCCCGGCCGGGATTCGAGGCTGTCGATGGCGTTACTCACAAGGTTCTCGAGAATCCGCCTGAGGGCGACCGGATCGCCGAGCACGACAACCGTTTCGCCCAGCTCCGTCTGAAGGTCCACATGTTCCGGACCCTTGAGATCCATCACGACCCGGTTTGCGATTTCGTTCACGTCACAGGGCCTGCGCTCGCTACGAGGATACAGACGGGCATAGTTGGATGCAAGGTCCTCGAGGTAGGAAATGCTCGAATCGAGTGTGGTCTCCCTCTCCTGGAAGATCTCCGGCATCTGTGCCGGATCCTCCCGCGCGAGCTGAACCAGGTGGCGAAAGACGTTGCGGATCGGTGTGAGCCCGTTCTTTATATCATGGTTGACCTGGCGCGCCAGTTCCCCCACCGTTGCACGTCGCTCGGCATCCTTGATCCGAACCGCACTGGCACGCAACCTCTCCGTCATTGCGCCGAGCAGGCGTGAAAGGGCACCGACCTCGTCCCTGCGACTGCTCGAGAAATCGATGTCCAGGCGATCGAGATCGATACGGGACGTTTTATCCGCAAGCTCGACCAGGGGTCTGCTGATCCGTGAGGTAAGCCAGCTCACCAGAACGATGGCGAGCACGGCGGCAGCGGCCACTGCAACGAGAAACCACCTGTCCATGCTGCGGCGGAGGGCCTCGAGCTCCGTTAGCAGGTGGGTGACACGAAACCGCGCCTGAGCCCGCTCTCCCCGATCCGAATCGATAAAGGGCACGTGTAACTCCCGCACGATTGCGCCGGCTGGTATCCGATCATGCGATTCCTCGATCCCTGCCCGCTGCATGCCCACATCGGTCGGGAATGCATCGGCCTCCTGGCCAGAGCGACCCTTCCCGGAATCAAGCATGCCGCCGGGATAGAGCAGGGCCACCGTCAGACCGGCCTCCCGGGCCAGCCGGGCGAGAAACCGCCTCCCCACCTTTACACCGGCGACGATCGCAAACCTCCTGTTCGCCATTTGAAATGACTCTACACGGACGAGGGCGAGAAAGGGCGCCTCCGGAGCCCTGGCACGAACCAACGCCACACCGCCGGAGGTGGCAGCGAGCAGCCTTGGCAGCTCAGGCTCCATTCGATCGTACTCGTTGCGGAAATGACCGGAACTGATGATACGGCCTGTCTCATCCTGGATCTGAAGCATAGAGAGCCCGCTGAGCCGCATCGCCCTGCCTGCATAGTCGAGTAGGTACCGCCGTTCCTCCTGGAGACGGTCCACCGCGGCCCTGCGGAAACGGTTGTCGTCGATGATCGCCTCCCTGAGAACGGCAAGCGAATTAGTAATCGCATCATTCTCCTGTGCAAGGTCCTCCTCGATTACCGTGACCAGCGCTTCGACGCGTTGTTCGTACTGAGCCGTGAGACGATCCGTCATCTCATCCCTAATGAAGAGCGCTAGAACGATCATCGGAAGAAGAACGGCCAGGAGAAATGTGATGAGGAGCCGCATGCGGAATGTCACGGTACGTTACCTCCGCAGCAACATTTCATTCGCTATGAGAATGTTGCCGTACCAATCGGCCAACAGCCCAACCGCGCCGCTCCTTGCAAGTACATGCCGGCGCGTCTCCACGAGGGGAATGAGGGCCTCTGAGAGATCGACCTCGAAGGCCGCAAGCCACGGCGCCCGGCCAACCAACGCGCGTGCTTCATGACACGGATCGTGAGGCCGAAGCGGAACCGACACGATGTAAGCGAAGTCGTCCCCGGCCCGGAGGCTCGAGCCGAGCTCACTCTCCGTTACACCCTCTGCGATGATCGTAGCTGTTCCGCCGGTAAGACCTGGGATCGCCAGGGAGAGTGCAGCCGCCTCGGCCGAGACGAGAGGGTCGGTCGCCGCCAGAGCCACGATCCGTTCTGCAAGGTCCCGTGCGACCGGATCATTCGAATCATAGATTATTCTGCGCAGATCCAACGATGAATCCGCACCCCGAAGGGCAGAATCCCGAATGACAGACAGAAACCACGGCACGGCGGTTGAAAGATCGCCGCACCCGTCGAGATCATACCACCATGAAGGGGATCGATGACCGCGAGCATCACCCCTCACCGCATCCCTCGCCAGTCTATCCCAGAGATCCTGGGGGACCGTAACGGGTGCGCCACCCCACCGCAGCTCCTCGAGACGGGAAGTAGAGAGCAGTACGTAGGCCCGGTCCCACGGCAGCGCGATGCTGGCAAGCCGCGGCCTGTGCGCCGCATACTCGATTACTGCCGGATCGGCCGTTACCATGCAGTCGATCGCACCCTCGAGAAGATCCCGTGCATCGTACCTGGCGACTTCGGCGAACTTGATGATAGGCCCCTGCACACCGAAGGCCGGGAGGGCCGTGATCGTGCCTTCGTTCGCCCCACCGGATCGTTCTCCGGATGGTGCAATCCGGTAGGGTCCCGAACCGAGTGGCCAGTAAGATTCCCAAGACCGCTTCGCCACAGCGAATGCAGAAGCTGTAAGGATACGAGGTATCTTCCGATGAGGCCGTTCGAAATGCACGTGGAGGGTCCGCTCACCGTCTATTACAACCGAATCGATGCCGGCTCCGCGAGTCACCGGTCCCGCCGCCGTGTGCCCCCAACTCAATATAACATCCCTAGCGGTCACGGGGGTGCCATCCCAGAACCGTGCGCCCTCCCGCAGCTCGAAGGTCCAGCGCCGTCCGCCCTCTCCGCGTTTCCATGATCCTGCAAGACAACCCCACATCTCCCCGAGACAGTCGACAGCGATCAGGGTCTCGTATAGGTGACCGAACACCAACCGCTCACCGGCATTGTGTGCCTTGGGTGCGTGATGGGGATCGACCACATCGAACAGCGCCACCCGCACCGTGTCTGTCTGTTTAGCCGGTCCCGGCAAGATCTCGCATTCAGGTGGAAGCATCAGTTCTGGCAGCGTCACGGGGCGCCTGCCGCAGGACGCCAGGGTGATGAGTCCAACCACACAGGCAGCTGTTATGACATTCGTTATACGCATCAATGGGTACCTGCTTCGTGATTCCCTGGAGCCTGAACACTTAGACAGATCGTGCAGAATCATTATCCCCGCCGCAAACTTCATCTTCGTTAATATCTTTTTAATTACAAAAGTCTCCGCATTCCGTAGTTATCATCATGAATTTCGAATTCGGTGTCAAGGCGTTCTGGGGATATATGGAGATCAAGCGGTCCAATGTTCATCCAGGAGACCACCATCAAGAGGATAGTAAATTTCTTTGAATGTGAAATATGCCTAGAAAGGAAACCCTACCTGAGCAGGACCATTTTTTTGTTTTTAATAAACGATCCAGCCTTGAGCTGATAGAAATAGACACCGCTATTTGCTGTACGCCCGACGCTATCCCTCCCATCCCAGTCCACCCTATATGAACCTTTTTTCATGAATCCATTCACAATCGTTCGGATCAGCTTTCCGGATGCATCGTAAACGGACAGGCTCGCGTGACCCGATGCAGGAAGCTGAAAGCGAATTGTCGTGCTCGGGTTGAATGGATTCGGATAGTTCTGGTTCAATTGATAGGAAGTGACGGTTTGGATCGACTCTTCGTTTCGATCTTCGGGATCGAATTCCGGATCGAGTCTCACACGATACTGATTTCCGCAACTATCTTCATATGTCACATCAAACCACACGTTGAAATTGCCCCCCGGGTATTCGCTCAAGTCGAATGTATATCCATCGGAGACTCCTGTGCCCGTCATTTCCGCAGGAATATCGCCGTAGCTGCAATACGGATCGGGGATAACCAGCCATGAGACATCACTGTTCATCGAGGCATTTACGTTCACCGCTGTTCCCGGTCCGAGATTTCGAACAAAGACCGTTACCGACCAGAACGGATGTTCGTAATTCATTGATTGATACCCTGCCAGCAACAAATAAGGTTGGGCACAGGTATCAGGTTCTACGTATGGAACGATATGCGGATTCCCGGGGGTGCCGTGATAGACAACGATACCGATACCATTGACCGCCGTTATGAAATACTCAGCGCCGTCCACCGTCATAGCACTCCTTGGGATCACCATGACATGGGGATTTGTCGAATGCCCTTCGCATCGTTCGGTCCAATCGGGTGAGTCGGGCTGACCGTAATTGAGACATGTACTCGTAACACCATACAATGCATCCGAAACGTCCCACGGCACATACACGTCTCCGCTGACATTCTCACAGTCATCGGGTATATGGACGATTTCCAACGGGATATGGATCTCTGCCAGGCCATCAGGATCCAAAACATTACCCGCTATATCCTGGACGCCTGTAACAATGACCGTATATCCGATGCCAGCGGAAAACAAGCCGCCGAGCCTCAACAGCACCTCTGACTCGTTGTCAGATACAGTCGCGCTTACGACAGGTAGGGATTGTGTAGGATTCATTGTTTCAAAAACTTCATAATGCGCACAATCCTCCGCTGAAGCCAAATCCATCGGCTCATTGAAAATAAATTCGACAAGGTTGTTCCATACCACATTCACCGAGCTCAACCACGGTGCGGTCCAATCGTGCCGTAATATCTCCATCTCGCTACATTCGTCTAGAATCGGATTTCCCTCGGTGTCTTCTATATTGGTAACTTTCAGGGTATACGCGTTGCTATTCGACAACGTATTGCCGAGGGAAAGAACCACGGTCACCTGATCTCCCAGAAGCGTTGCGCCGTTGGCGTCGAATGAATTGGATGGATTTGCGGTCTCGAATATCTCGTAGTTCGATTCGTTCTCCGCAGTAACCGCCGCCACCTCCTTACTGTAGGTGACATGTACCTGTGTCGGTGTCACTGCAACGGCACCGATAACTCCCAATGTCGCTTGAAACGTGAACTCTCCACCCTGGATTTCATGCATCGGATGATCGGGATTGCATATAGTAATCCTGATGCACGGGGGTGTGACGCCGGGATGCCCCACCACCGTAACAACGAATGTATCTTCATCGGCTACATTCAATACCGGAATCGTGCCTATATAAGCCGATTCGTAACAATTACCAAATCTGTCCAGACCGAAACACATATCGCTTGCAATCGAAATCCCGCTCGCGATGTCTCCCAGTATGCAGTTCGCCTGATCCGACCAGACAGGTTCCAAAAACACTGCATCGTCAGAGGATAACAGCAATTTGAATTCACAAGCTTTGCCGAGCGCAGGCCCATCGCCAGTTACATAGTACAGTTTCAGACTATACGTCTGGCCGATAGAGAGGTAGGCATAATTGCTCGAGAGTGAATCATTCTTGAAAGGCCCGAGCATTCCTTCGTGAGCGAATACTGCGGTAGATGACACGGATATGACGACAACGAGTAGAAGCAAGGTCTTCATGTCGATCCCTCCTTCGCATAACAAGTATATTTCGCATTGTAGTTCTGCATCGCACACACAACATTCGTTACCGTGGGGACGCACGGATACCTCTACCATCAGCACAAAATGGTTATTGTGTAGTCAAGCGGCCGCTTAAAACAAAAATTCTGAGCTATAACCGTTGCAGAGTAAGATTAGAGATGCCCTCTATGATTGTAAGGATATTTCGTGCCACAATTCTTCTTTCTACCGCCATTGTTATTAACGTCTGGAATGATCAAAGGTAAGGGAGGTAAGTTTGATTGGTGCAGGCAACGCTAACCGGGAAAGGTGCGATTTATTTCCCAACTTATTGTGCTCGATTGGGGAAATTTATTTTGGAGAACCGTTAATCCAACAGCCCTTCCCGGACCCGGACGAAGTCGATCTTGTGCATCGGATACACCATGCCTGATGCGATATTACAAATATGGGAGTTGATACGCTTGAACGATCTCGAAAGGATGGTGGTGCTTACCGCTTCCTTTACGGAGAGTGCATCCGAGAATAAATCTTTGAGCATATTCTTGCATTCATCTTTGATCTGTGGATAGCTCTTTAAAACCTCGTTGGCCAAATCCTCATCCGACTCCAGAAACGCCCTTCTCAAGGGCTCAAAGTTATTGAATATATTCTCCTGTATTGTAGAAAGACGATCCATATACTTCATCTCTTTGGTTTCACCTTCGAACATCACAGCCAACTCAAAGATGTTCTTCGAGTAGTCTCCTATTCTTTCGGCGTCCTTTATCAAGCTCATCATCACGAGACACCCAGAAACATCCTGCTTTGGATTAATCGATAGATGTTCGGCCAGCATCCTTCGTATTTCGCGCTCATTCTCATTTATTGCTATGTCTTTATCGTATATGTGCTGCCTCATTTCTTCGATTACCATCTGCCCGATAAAACTCCCCCATGCGTGACCGAAGACATACTCTGCATCACCCAACATCTCGGCGAATTTTTCGACAACGTCCTTCATGAAACCATGATCTTTCCATATTGCTATGATTTCCCTCAGCATCTCGATCAACCTCCTATCTCGTCAGGAAAATTATCAATAATGGTAATACAAAAAATACTCCAAGCACGAATAAGATAGCCCAACGCTTTGACTCAGCGGCCAACTCGGCCAACTTGCTTGCACAAAATATGGGAAGTCTTTTCAATGGATAGAATACGGCAATTCCTAAAATATTGAAAGAGAGATGGGCGAAAGCCGTAGTAACACCTATCGTGCTCACGCTCTGGCCATTGGTAACGCTAACGGTTGCCAATGAGGCCAGAATAGCCGTGACCGTTGTCCCCAGATTCGCCCCTAACGTATATGGATAACAACGTTGCAGACTGATGATCCCTGCTGCGACCAAAGGGATGATAAGCGATGTCGTAATGGAGCTACTCTGCACGATTGCTGTCAGGCACAGACCCAAGACGAGCGCAACAAAGTCGTTTCTGAATAGATATCTATTTATAAATATCTCGGTCCTGCCGATGATCAAAGACCGCATGGTCTTTACTATGTAAATAAGGGAAGATATCAGTATCCCTCCTGCAACGATTAACATAATGACACCGGCAGCTACGTTGGAAAATGTCAGTACATCAGTGAGTAGATGCTTAATACCGTTGACGGCTGGATTTATGATGATACCGAGTGGGCTCGAATACTTTACTCCACCGGCGCCCTCGAAGATACCGGTCATGAAGTAAGCCATCTTTTGTATTAAATGGAACTTCAATTCCAGCGGGAAGAAGACAACAACGGTCCAGAGATTGAAGAAGTCATGAACGGTTGCCCCGGCAAACGCGCGTCTAAAATCCCCCTTTCTCGTGACAAATGCGAATGATACGAGGACATTCGTGATGCTTGTTCCTATGTTGGCCCCCATGATAATAGGAATAGCATACTCCACAGGAAGAACACCGCCCCCGGTCAATGCCACAACGAGTGATGTGGTTGTTGAGGAGCTCTGGATGACACCGGTGGCCAATATTCCGATGAACAATCCTACTAAAGGATTGGAGCATGACCTGATCAATTGCTCGGCGAAACCCTTACCGAACAACTTGAACGATGCCCCCATGAGTTTTATGCTCAACAAAAAGAGATACAGCAATAAAACAACGCCCAGAATTTTTAAAGCACGCTTGAGATATGGATTCATCTGGATCCTCGAACTCCTAAGATGTTTGAATCTGATCCCTTATTCTTCAAACATTAAACAGTAACAGTTTTAATCCAACCAGCAATAGAAAAATGGCGACAACTATGCGGAAACGGTCCTGTGGTATTCTGTTCACAACATGCTTTGCTGTGCGCGCCCCCAGGAAGGAGACCGGAACAAACAGCATTAATCCCCATGTCAGCTCACGTGGCAACCGCACTCCGCTCGTGAAATAGGTAACGAGTCGCGTCGAGTCGATGATGAATGCGATAGCACCGGTGGTTGCGATATACACCGCCTTGGGCAGATCGAACGCAGAGAGGAAAGCGCTGCGTATCGCCCCACCGATACCGAATATTCCTGCAAAGAAACCGGAAAGCCCTCCACCCGTGACCGCCGCACTATTGCTGCTGCGGATCTTGAATGCAGGCTTAAAATACAAGAAGACCACATAGCCAACGAGAAAACCACCCAATATTCGCGTAAACAACGGATCATACTTCAGGGTAACGATGCGAGCGCCGACAAATGTCGTTATCATACCGGCTATACCGAATCCGAGTATCAACTTCCAGCGTATGCCCTGCCGGAACAGGGCCATCTTCCATATATCTCCAAACCAGTGGATGATCCCTACCAGCAAGAGGGTTTGGGGCAATGGTAAAAACGACAGTAGCACGGGTACCATCACGGTCGACGTACCAAAGCCTGTCAGCGTTCCGATGCCGCTGGCGATGAAAGTAAGTAATACCAGGTATGCTATCTGCATGCCGGGATTGTTCTATTCGTTCCCGGGGAGGAGCTTCTTGACCTCTGCGATTAAATGATCGGGCGTAACCGGCTTTTCCAGAAAACCATCTACCGGATTCCATGTCGGATCGCCCGCCGATGATTTGAAATCTATACCGGTCTTGTCCTTGACGCCGGTAAGCATCAGAATCGGAATGTCCTTGAACTCCGGATCCTGCTTCAGCTCCCGGGCCATCTCGAATCCGTCCTGCCACGTTGTCATCATGACATCAAGTATCATCAGATCCGGTTTTTCGGCCTTGAACTTCTCCATTCCCTCGGTCCTGTCTGCGGCCGTAACTACGGTGTAGCCCTCGCTCTCCAGGATAGCCTGCAGAGAGTCACGGATATCCTGATCATCATCGGTAACGAGTATCTTTGCATTCGCCATAATTCACCTCATGCCGGTTAAGTCCTTATTTACAAAATGGTTGGCGCGAAATCTATCGCCACGCTGAAGCCCGGTCATCGTACCAAATCCCTGACTAAATTACAACTGTTTACGCCGGAAAAGCAGTATCCGTTCGGGGTTCATCCGGTCGCATGCGGCGGGAATGTTGTGGGAATAAAAAACTGGCTAGCTGTTTCCAGGCAGGGTAACGGTGAAGGTGGTTCCTTGCCCTTCCTCGCTTTGCACGGATATGGTGCCGCCGTGTCTCTCAACGATCTGCTTCACTATCGAAAGGCCGAGGCCGGTACCGTCTCCCTCTATTTTCCTTGCATTCGTTGCCCTGAAAAACTCGTCGAACACATTCGGGAGCTCGTCTGCCGGAATACCGATACCGGTGTCCGTGATGTCTATGCGCACATGATCTTCATCGCATGCGGCCTCGAGGTGAATTGTTTTTCCCTCGGGTGTGTATTTTATCGCGTTAAAGAGCAGGTTTGTGATCATCTCATTGATGGAAAACTCGTCTCCGTTAATTTGACCTATCGATTTATCGACATTCGAGGATACGGTGATCGACTTGTCCTTTGCCTTTTGGGATACGGTGTCCAGTGCATTGGATATTGAATCCGGCAGGGAAAATTCCTCCATCTTCATCTGTCCGCTCAGCCTCATCTCTGTCAGGTTCAACAATTCCTTGACGAACGTGGTGAGCTGC
Source organism: bacterium (assembly GCA_020350885.1). Classification (GTDB taxonomy): domain Bacteria; phylum Krumholzibacteriota; class Krumholzibacteriia; order Krumholzibacteriales; family Krumholzibacteriaceae. The sequence continues at coordinate 3,957,872 of CP070727.1, forward strand.
GTGGTCCGATCGATTGAGCGGTCGAGAAAATCCGATTGCTTTTCGTTGAGCGTGCCGGAAGATTTACTGGCCGCCACATAGAGGCAGCTCTGTATTGCGGCCAGATGGCCCTTGATGTCGTGTGTGACACGCGAAACGTATTCGTCCTTAATGCGATCCTTCTCTTTGAGCTGCGTGTTCGCCTCCCTGAGTTCCTTTTCCTTTTTCTCCAATTCGATAAAGAGAAGATTCTTTTGAATGAAGTTGATCTGCCGCGCGACCGCTTCGATAAAGTCGAACAACTCAAACGGAGTTTTGCTCTCGAGTATATCCACGTATAAGGCATCGACCGTATCACCCAGATTGTTTACTCGTGCGGAGAACACGAGATGCGGTCTCTGCGTATCGATAACCGTCAACATGAGCTCCTCCTTCGAGGAGGGCTCGCTGCTCGCCATCACCGGTGTAGCATCCGAACGAATGGCATCAAGCACCCGCTTGGAAAGGTTCAGACTTGTTTTCTGGAGGATCTCATTCGTTGTCTCCTTGCCCCCGAAGTGGCAGGCAAGGATGTTGGGTGAATCCGGCAGGGGTCGAGGTGGGCAAGGTAATCGCACGATCACAACAAGCGTGTTCAGCATTCCGGCAAGACGCAGACATGCCTGTGAATACAATTCCGCCGGGCTGGATAATTTCAGTAGTGTTGCGGTGAGCTCGTTGAGATGTTGCATCCGGGCGGGGGATAGGATGGCGGTTTGACTCTTCTTGTGCGATATGATGCTTTCACCGGCGCCCTTGTCAACGACCGAGATCCTGTTTCGAATCGAGGTTCCCGGTGAGGTCTCCCGGCCGGATTCCTCCAACAGGGACAATGTAAAGCATGATACAAAAATCTTGCTGCCGGGCGTTATCGCATGTGCCTTGATCCTCTGCCCGTCGACGATGACACCGTTTCGGCTGTCAAGATCCTCGATGATCCAGCGCCCGAATGGATCCTGGTAGATCCTGGCATGAAGCCGGGATACGCTCGAATGATCGATCACGATATCACAGTCCGGTCCCCGGCCCAGGGTCGTGCCCTTGGGTTTGAGAGGTTCCGTTCTGGTATCTCCCGGAGTGGATATGGCGATCTTTGTTTCGGTCATATTTGATTTTTCCCATAGGGTAGCTGTCGTCTCGGCCTCTTTAATGGAATACTTTCAGCCGTATCGTTGGAAAACGATTTCGTGGTTTTACAGGATACATCAAACGGCAGGGTTCAGCAAGCATTTTGCCTGATCAACGGCGAGCCGGGCCGGATCCGAGAAATTGATCCTCATCCCCGGTGAACCGGGCGGGATTCATGAAACGGATCCTCAACACGTGGCGTGGCTGACAATCGCGTAACTATTTCAATCGAACCATTATGATGCCAACGCATTTTTCTCTGTTTAGTGTCTCCGGTTCAATGCATTCCGTGTAATCGGAACCGCAAGGATGACAGCGACGGCTGCCGATGCAACAAGAAGTACTCCTTGCTGCGGCACGGGCAATTTTAGGGCATTTGCCACCGCCTGCACCGTCTTCGAGACCCCCAGCACGATCGTTACGGCAACGACCACTCCCATACATATGTTGGAGACGACATGGTTTATTCCCTCACTCCCCATGAGGGCCCGATCATTGACAACGAGAAGGAGAAATATCGCTACGAACGGTAGCAGGATTCCATTCAGGGCCTGTGCGAGAATGATTGCCGGTATGGGTCTAACACCGGTCAGCCCGAAGACAACACCCGTTGCCAGCACCACGAGCCATACGCAACGGTAACGGTACGAGCGTTCATGCCACCGGTTATCCTCGCCGGTACCGAACAATCCCCTTGCAGTGACGGCTGCAGCGAGCGGAGCGGTGATGGCAGAGGAAAATCCGGCCGCAAACAATCCGAGGGCGAAGAAGGTGCCCGCCCAACCACCCAGCCGTTCGGAGAGGGCGCTGGAAAGCGCCTCAAAGCTGAAGGGGCCCGTAATGACGGTGCCCACCACGAGGATACCCATCGATATCAATCCGCCAAGGAGAATCGCAATGGTGAGTCCGAACCGTAGCTCCCCGAGCTTCTGTCCGGCTGCAATCCCCGAGCCGAGAAACAGATTGTACGGTACCACCGTTGTTCCGATGAGCCCCAATACCAGTATTCCGGATCCCACGGGAGGTGCAGGCAGGAACGTTCCTCTGAGGAGGGCACCGAGCGGCGGCCTGATCAGACATGCGGTGACGAGAAACGCTACACCCATGAACGCGACAACGACCCCGAGAATCCGGGCGACGATCTTCGTTGTTCCAAAGTAGAGAAGCAGTCCTGCGATGAGGCCTACGGCAAGCGTTAGGATCCTTGGTGGAAATCCGGTACCCAGCGCGGCTCCCGCGACACCGCCCAGTATATTTCCCGCCTCATACGCAGCGCATCCTAGAACTATCGCTCCGAGCACGAGTAGCAATACCAGAAAGCCCACGGCACCGCCTCGAAACCGTTCCCTGATAGCCTGTCCGAGATCCTTGCCCGAGATGACGGTCACACGTGCGCTCGCTTCCTGCAGCACCAGGCAGGCGAATGTTGAGAAGAGAAGCGCCCAGAGGAGGGAGTAGCTGAATTGCGCTCCCGATGCGGCTGCCGTCGTAACCGTACCCGGTCCGATAAATGCGGCGGCGATAATGGACCAGAAGAGTATGTGGAGAAGGTGTCTCATCTATCCGTTTCTATCCTTTCCTATCCGTATCCGGCACGTCCGAATTCCCACCGTACCCTCCACCACCCGGTGTCTCCGTTATCAACCGGTCGCCGGGATGCACCTCGCAGCCGTCGATGGAATCGAGCTCGACGGTCTCACCGGTAGCACGCACGAC
>CP070727.1:3960833-3981411 GCA_020350885.1 bacterium
GCCCCCCAGTAGCGCTGCCGCGAGATCAGCCAATCCTTCAAGCGGTAGTGGACGGCTCTGCGCGCGAGCCCCTTCCCCGCCAGAAACTCCGTGATCCGCTCCATCCCCTCAACGTTGGAGAGACCGTCGAACTTGCCGGAACGCACCATGACGCCGTCTCCGACGTAGGCCTCCGTGAGCTTGCCGCCCTTTGAGCCCGGCGCCCGTATGACCTCGCGGACGGGTATCTCGATCGGCGCCTCCCCGACGAATTCGAAATCACGCTGGTCATGCGCCGGTACACCCATCACGACACCGGTCCCGTACTCCATGAGGACGTAGCTTGCGAGAAAGACGGGGATCCGTTCGCCGGTGGCGGGATTGATCGCATGGCAACCGGTGAAGAAGCCCTCCTTGGAGACCTCTGCCTTCTCCCGTTCCTGAAGCTGGAGTGCGCGCGCATGATCGATGAAGGCTCTTCCCTCCTTCTCCCTCCCGCCCCGCTTCAGGATCTCGACGGCGAGGGGATGATCGACCGCGATCACGACGAATGTGGCTCCGAAGATCGTATCGATCCTCGTGGTGAAGCATCCGAGAACCTCGTCGGATCCTTCGAGGGGAAAGCTCACCTCGACGCCCTCGCTGCGGCCTATCCAGTTGTTCTGCATGATTCGGACGCGTTCCGGCCAGTTACCCACCCGGTTCATCCCTTCGAGCAGCCGGTCCGCATAGTTCCTGATGCGGAAGAACCACTGTTTGAGCTTCCGCAGCTCCACGTCCTCACCGCACCGCTCGCAGGATGCACCTATCACCTGCTCGTTTGCGAGCACCGTCTTGCAGGAGGGGCACCAGTTGACGTTCGCTTCCTCCTGGTAGGCGAGCCCCGCCTTGAAGAGCCGGATGAAGATCCACTGTGTCCACCGGTAGTAGTCCGGTTTGCAGGAGGCAACCTCGCGCTGCCAGTCGTAGACGGCCCCCCACCGGTGGAACTGGCGCTTCATGTTGGCGATATTTCGCTCGGTCCACTCGGCCGGATGGATGTGGTGCTTGATCGCCGCATTCTCGGCGGGAAGTCCGAAGGAATCCCACCCCATCGGCGTGAGTACATTCGCACCCTCCATCATCTTGATACGCGCCAGCGCATCCCCGATGATATAGTTCCTGCCGTGCCCGACATGGAGATCACCCGAGGGGTAGGGAAACATCATGAGACAGTAATACTTGTCGCCTGTCCGGTGCACATCGCAGCGGAAGAGTTCCTCCCACCGCTCGAACCACTTCGATTCTATCTCTTCGAAGGGGAAGGTATCACTCATCACCGGTGTCCTCGAGATTCGAAAGATCCACGACGACGTGGTAATCGTCGCCGGTCCGGTCGACGGAGACGGAGGCACTGCGCCCCTCGAAAAATGCCGCCAGCCCATCCGCCGCCTCCCTGCCGGTCACGATCACCCTGAGGCTCTGTGCGGTGATCTCCGGCAGCTTCTTCTTGACGATGAGAAGCGGTCCCGGATGACTCAGGCCCTTTGCTACGATCCGTTCCTCGGCATTGTTCATCACAGATGCACCAACTCCCTTCGTATCCCTGTTGCTGTTTCTAACCGGTCCATACCGCGCAGTTGTTTGATTAATCGGATATCCAAGGCCGGACCCCGTGAGTGGATACGCCGCTTGGTAGACGGCGCTCTCGACAGACGGGGCCCCTCCGTCTCACCGTTCTATCAAAGATAGAATTGAATCGGGAGATACTCAAGCGTTCTTCAGCAGTCTATCTAGTTTTTCCTCGAGTATCTCCTTCGAGAGGGAACCGACGGCCTGATCGACGATCTCGCCCCCGTTGAAGAACAGGAGCATGGGTATATTCCTGACCGCGTAGCGCGATGTGGTTGCGCTGCTCTCGTTGACGTCCACCTTGAAGAAAGAAACCTTGCCGTCGTATGCACCGGCCATCTCCTCGAGCAGCACGTCCAACTGCCTGCACGGCGCACACCACGTGGCCCAGAAATCCACCACGGCCGGCGTTTCGGACGATAGCACCATCTGCTCGAATTCGCTGTCCGTCAACTTCGATACCTTTTGTTCCATCTGCGCCTCGCTTGTCCGCTATTCCTGATGACCCCACTACCGTTATCTTCAGGCTGCCGGATGGATCGTATCACCATCCGCCAGCATCTCGCCTCTTATCGAATGCAGTATCGCCAGGGTGATGAGCATCTCATCCGGGAAGGAGATACTCTTGAGCCGCAACTCGGTCACACGGAGGTTCTCCAGCCAGAGGATGATCTCCCTCGTTTCGTACCGTTCGGCTAGCTTTCCGATCCGCTCACCACCCCCCGCACCACCCTGCAATCCGACCTTGATCCGCAGAAGCCGAAGAAAATGCCGGATCAGGAAGTACACTACTACAGATGGTCGTTCGGCGCCAGTATTAAGAATCCTCGAAACCATCCGGAGGGCGTCTGCCTCGCCCCCGGGCACGAGGCAGGCGATGAGGTCGTAGAGCGCATTTACCCGGTGGCTCCCGAGGACGTGCTGCAGGTCATCGACGGTGACCGGCTCTCCCTCGAAGATGAGGGAGAGCTTCTCGAGCTCGTTCAGCAATTCATACAGATTCTCCCCGACGCTGTGTACGAGCGCCTGTGCCGCGTCCTGCTCGATACGTACGCCCAGGCGCCGCGCCTTCTTCATTACCCACCTATCGATATCCCTCTCGTTCAGCTTGTCGAACTGAAACACCGTACCCCGTGATTCCACCGTCTTCTCGAGCATGGCGAAGTGTCTGGGTGGCCTGATCCTTCTTCCACCGTCGTCGTGGCTGTTAAAGAGAAGCACGAGAACGGTTGAGGGAACCGGATTGTTGCAATAGGCAACGAGACGGTCCCACCCCCCCCTCAGCCGCTCGAGCTCCTTGAGAACCATCATGCGCCTGTCCGAGAGGAACGGGAATGAATGCGCCGTCGCCAGAAAGGCGTCGATATCCACCTCCGCCCCGTACGCAAGCGAGAAATCGAAGCTTCTCATGTCGTCGGGCACCACAGAGTCCGCGAGCCGGGAGGCATACTCATCCATGATAAACGTCTCGGGCCCCTTCAGAAGATACAGGGTGCCGACAGGACCGGCGGCGATTCCGTCGAAGAGCTTTTTATAATATGCCAGATTGCGTCTCATGCCTCTCCCGGCCGGATCTCACCATTCCTCGACGGTAGCACCGAGAATGCTCTCGACGATATCCCGGTACACCTCCTCGAGGGCCTTCTCGTACGTCTGTTCCCCGGTATCCTCGAGGTAGTAATCACCGTGCGCGTTGATCCTCTTGTTTTCCCAAATGTAGGCGTTGTCCCCCGTGTTCAGGAGTGAAATCCTGAGCCCGATCAGGACGCGGTACTGATCCGCCTGTACCTCGCCGCCCGAGGCGGCTGGGGCCTCGTTGAAGGTGAACGGAACGTTGCTGTACTCGATGATACTTCCCTCGAGAATCGCATCGGCTTCCTCCTCGGAGACCACCTTGAGTGTATTGTCATTGACGATCCCGTCGATGATCTGCTGGGTGACTTCGATCTCGATGTCCGGCTCGGCCGTCTCGTTCTGGAAATAGGGCACCGCTATCCTCTTCACATCCCCCGCCGTGCGGCTACCCGTGCCGTAATAACCGCACGAGGACAGTACGAGGAGAACGGCAAGCACCAGAATCGAAACACTACCACCGTATCCCCGGGAGATCTCCATTCTACTCGGTCTCCGTTTCCGTCTCAGTTGCTGTCTCAGTCGCTGTTTCCGTCGCTGTCTCCGTCTCGTATCCCTTCAGCCGGTAGCGCAGCTTGTCGCGATTCAGCTTCAGAAACCGCGCCGCCTTGCTCTGGTTCTGCCCCGCCTCCCGCATCGCCTTGGCGATGAGCTCACGCTCGATAGTCTTCACGAGATCCTCGAACAGTATACCTTCCTCGGGAAACGGCCTGCTGAGGATCATCTCCAGGCTCCTGATCGACGAAACCTCCCTCCCGGCCGCCTCCCCCTCCCTGATCGTTGCGGGCAGATGATCCCGTCTGAGCATGGCGTCGTCCTCGAGAAGGACTATGCGCTCGAGGACATTCTTCAGCTCCCTGATGTTACCGGGCCAGGGATAGTTGAGAATCAGCTCGTACGCTCCATCCTCCACATCCTGGAAGTTTTTATTGAACTGGCTGTTGAATTGACTCAGGAAATGTTTCACCAGGAGATAGATATCCTCCTTCCGCTCCCTGAGGGGCGGGATGTGGATCGGTATCACCTTGAGCCGGTAGTAGAGATCCTCCCGGAAGTTCCGCTCCTGGACCGCCGCTGCGAGATCCCTGTTCGTGGCGGAGATGATACGGACACTGACCTTGATATCCTTCGTCCCGCCGACTCGCCTGAAGGTCATCTTTTCCAGTACCCTGAGCAGTTTCACCTGAATCGTCAGGCTCATCTCTCCGATCTCGTCCAGGAAGAGGGTGCCCTTGTTGGCGAGCTCGAGGAGCCCTATCTTCTGGGATTTCGCATCGGTGAACGCCCCCTTCTCATGTCCGAAGAGCTCGCTCTCGAGCAACTCTTCCGGAAGTGAAGCGCAGTTTATCTCCAAGAACGGCTTATCGTGTCGGGGGCTGTACTTGTGAATCATGTTGGCGATCATCTCTTTTCCCGTCCCGCTCTCCCCCTGTATGAGCACCGTCGTCGTATCACTCTCGGCGACGCGTTTCACGATATCGTATATCTCTTTCATCAGCGGGCTCTCGCCCGGCACATAGTTGCTGTCGAAGTCGAACTTGAGACGTCTCCGGAGTTGAAAGAGCTCACGGTTGAGCTTCTGCGATTCGAGCCCCTTCTCGATCGTGATGAGAAGCTGCTCCAGGTTGACCGGCTTGCTGACGAAATCGAATGCCCCCCTCTTCATGGCGGTCACCGCCGTCTCGATATCACCGAATGCCGTCAACATGATCACGCACACCTCGGGCACGCTCTCCTTGACCCTCTGAAGCACCTCCAGGCCGTTCATATCGGGGAGCTTGAGGTCGAGCAGTATGAGGTCGGGAAGCTCGCTGCCCGTGAGCTCCAGCCCCTCGCTCCCCGTTGCCGCCGTGAGCGCCTCGTATCCTTCGTCCCGGAGGGTCTTTTCGAGAAATAGTCGAATCGTATCCTCGTCATCAACCAGCAGTACTACCGGTTTCAACTTCTTCCCCCTTCCCCGGTCTTGTAATCGGCAAATATACCCTGAACGCCGACCCGTTGTCCGGTACCGAATCGACGGTTATTCGACCTTGATGATGTTGGATGATGCTGTGTGTTACGAAGAGTCCGAGACCGGTTCCGCCCTTTTTCCTTGAGAAGAACGGTTCGAAGACCCGTTCCCTGTCCGACTGTTCCATCCCCGTGCCGTCATCCCGGATCTCGATACAGATCATATCGCGATCCTTCTCGAGCACCACCTCTCGATCCTCGCCTCGGTAGACTTTACCGATAACCTTCACCCGACCTCCATGATCGACCGCTTCGGCGGAGTTCTTCAGGAGGTTGATCAGGACCTGTAGAATCTGGTCCGGATCGATTTCGATCAGGGGCAGATTATCTTCCATCTCGATCTGAAAATCAATTCCCTTGTTATCGAAGAGATCGTTGACGGATTGATACCCCCGCTTCACCACATCGTCCAACTTCACCTCCTGGTAATTCAACCTGTGCGGCTTACCGACCTTCAAAAGATCAGTAATGATCCTATTGAGCCGGTCGACCTCCGTCAGGATGAAGAAGATATTTTCACGCTGGTCATGGCTGAGCTGCTCGTCGCGATTCAGATACTGAATGCCTGCGGCGATCCCTGTGAGCGGATTCCTGATCTCATGGGCAACGGCGGAGGTAAACCTCCCGAGTACCGCGAGACGGTCGAGCTGCCTGACCTCCTCCTCGAGACGCTTGATATCGCTGATATCGACGAACTCGATGATCGCACCCTGCATTTCCTTGTCCTCGCCGATGAGCGGCGAGACATTCATCCTGATGGGTATGTGCACTGTATCCATACGCTTCAGGTACGCTTCGTAGAAGGCGAGCGAGCTGTTCTCCCCGAGCACGCGTAGAATGGGCGATTCACCCTGCGATGCCTGGGATGCATCGATAACGAGATCATTGATGCCCATTCCGAGAATCTCGTTCTGGCCGTAGTAACTCGACTCGCGGGCCCGCCTGTTCGCAAGCGTGATCTCACCGTTGAGGTCCACCACGAAGACGCCGTTAATCATCCCCTCGAAGACATTCTCCCTGAAGATCTCCTCCTGCCGGAGCTCCTGGTAGAGCATCCAGTTTTCGATATTCGAGCTTACCAATGAACCGACCGTCTCGATCGTAACCTGGTCTATATTTGTGAGGGGGGTTGCACGGAACCCGTCGGTGACTATCAGCGCACCGAGGAAGGGGATATCAGGGCAAGCCATGCATTCGTCGCGGGAGAGGTAGTGCTCGTGTTGTGCCGTCTCGTCATCCTCGACGAGTTTCCTGAGCAGGCAGTCCGTGCTTTCATGGCAGCGAATCTCCTCCGTCGACTTCATCAACGGAGCGATTATATACGAGGTCATCGTGCTCCCGGGGAAAAGCTGCTCACCCGCAAAATCGGCCAGCGGGTGCATCTTCACATCCTTTATCAGGAAGGGTTTCCCCGATACGAACGAGTTGTAAATCGTGCCATCGAGATCGCCGAAACCGAAATTGATGATCCTCCGGATCATTCTGGTCGGTTTCTCGATACACACGATGGCCTGGAAGCACTGCTTCTTCCTGCGCAAAAGGATGAATGCGGCCTCCCGGTACCGCACCCCCCTGATCAGGTAATCAAAGACAGAATCGATTAACTTCTGCTCGTCGAGGGAGCTGATGATATTTCTGCCGATCTCCTTCAGGCTGAGCAGCTGTATGTTCTTCTCAACGAGCTTGAAGAGGGATCGTTCGAGGTCCGTCAGCAGTGTAAGGATCATGCGGTAAAAAACGTCATCCTCGGTGCTCTTCACCTTCCCCTCAATGAAGAGGCCCTCACTTCGGAGGTTGCTCAGTCTATTCTGGATCTTTTCGATCTTCTTTTGATGCCCTGCCTTGCGCCGTAAAATCAGGGCCGAGGCGATTACAACTCCAGCGGGCAGTGTGATCCAAAGAGGCAGAAAGAGGGTTGTCAGCAGCAGGGCGCTGTAGATGGCGGAGATCAGTATGATATCCTTGAACCTGCGCATAGTATCACCGCGCGAAGAGTGTACTGTCGGTCACGCGACAGGTCAAGTGATTCCCGCCGTGGAATACTTATTCGATTATCGTTGAATAAGGTAGCGGCACGCGAGGCTTCAACAGGCGCCTTTTCCCGTGAACACCACGGTGACCGTCTTGAGGAGTATCTTGAACTCCTGTATGATCGAAAGGTTGACGATGTATCGAAGGTCGTAGAAGAGCTTTTCCCTCATCTTGTCGATCGTTTGCGTATACCCTGATTCGACCTGCGCCAGCCCGGTGATCCCTGGCTTCACCATGAGGCGGAGAATGAACTCGGGGAGTTCCTTCCTGACCACATTGATAAAGAAAGAACGCTCCGGCCTCGGACCGACGATACTCATATCCCCCTTGATAACGTTAATGAACTGGGGAATCTCGTCGACCCTGGACTTTCTCATTATCCTGCCGATGCATGTAATGCGCGGGTCGTCCTCCTGAGCGAGTACGGGGCCGTCCATCTCCGCATCGATCCTCATCGTCCTGAGCTTGTAGATCTTGAACGGCTTGCCGGGATGGATATTGCGGCGTCGCTCGCGACGCTTCCGTCTCTCCTCTGGTACCGACACAGCGACCTCACGCCGTTCGGCACGTCTCCGCCTGTTGATGCCGATCCGCTCCTGAACGAACATGACGGGGCCTCTCGATTCCATCTTGATAAGGATCGCCGCGATCGCAAGCACCGGTGAGAGCAGCACCAGCGCGATCGACCCGAAGACGATATCGAATGCCCTCTTCACGAGGATCGCCTGACCGATCCGCCACTCGGGAACATACGAGACGGCGCGGCTGAGGAATGAGATACCGTCCATTTCGTGCTCCGGGGCACGGCGATAGACGCTGCCGGTATACGTCGATATGCTCGTCGTGGCTCTGTGGAACGGTCCAGGAATTTCCTTCATCTCTTCCTCTACCCTACCGCTTTCTCGATTCCTCTACACGGCCGTCGCCGTGACATCTCTCGCTCCCAACCCCTGCTCAGGGTATAGTCCTACCCTGTGTATGCTGTTCCTAAGGCAAGTTCCATTCCTAAATAAGAATATTGAGCCTATAGAATACAATTTATGCTGATCGTGTAACTCATTGTCATAAAGGCAGTATGGTCACACTAGTACATTTTCAACAAAACCGGAAATGGCATTATTTCGCCCGCAGGCCATATATATGGGTAGATTTACTCATATGGAGGATTTTACTGCGTAAAATTCCGCAGTTTCGGAAGATCGGCAGGTAGTGTCCGTCTGCCTCAATCGGCAGTCGATACCTCGTTACTCCGGGAGAACTTGTCGCTTCTATCGTAGACGAAGACGCGATAGTAATAGTCGGTGGTAGCGGTATTGAGCCCTGTATCGTCGAAGAATGTCTTCTCTCGATCGGTCTCCGTAGCGACGAGGAGCGAGCCCTCGGTAACCCCAGGCGCCGTGGAACGGTAGATCCGGTATTCCTTGAAGTCGGTATTCCCGTTGATACTCCAGGTAAGCGTCAGGCGGTCGGTACCGATCGAAGAGATCGGATCGAGAACGACCGGATTGGGGATCGCATCGTAGGTGTGGGCGGTCAGCTCGTTGCTTCCCGCCGCCTCCAGTAGATCGTTCATTACATACACGCGGTAATAGTAGGTCTCTCCCTCGACGAGACCGCCATCGGGATAGGTCGTCTGGGTTTGACTCGTCAGCTCACGTACCAGCAGCCGGGAGTGCGGCAACTGCTCGCCTGGCAGCTCGGTGATCCCCTGGAGTGTATCCCTGTATATCCGGTAACTCGCAAAATAGTCATCGAGCGACATCTCCCACCGTATCGTGATACGATCCGTCGTCGAATCGTCCACCCCTACGAGATACACGGGATCAGGCGGATCGGTGAACGATATCGTGTTTGCAGACTCGAAGACCGGAGCAACATTGCCGGTCCGGTCCGTGAAGTGCCCGGAGACGACGAGGTCGAGCCCCCGTGTATGCACCGGGAACCGGTAGTCTATCTCATAGATGCCGTCCGTCGTATCCGTATCGCCCCCCCTCCCGTCATCGGCGAGGTCTATTCTGTCTGGAAAGCCGGTCAGCTGAATCCATGCCTCGCCCCCCTCCTCGTCATCTTCGACACTGAGGATGAAATGGACGGTTGTGCCTGGACTGTACTCATACGGCTCGGGTGTGAACGAGACATCGACGATCCGTGCATAGGTGTCGAGGATGATCCCATCGGAGACCGTCGGCGATATCGATCCGTTATCATCTCGGAAAACCGCATAGACCTCCTTGAGCCCGTCCCCGTCCCCGGCCTCCAGGCGCCATGTCCTTGTTTGCCCGTAAACCTCCCACACACCATCGGCGAGTGATTGATCGTTGCCGATCTTCATCAGTGCGGTTGTCAGGGGGGCGGTGAGCTCGAGGGCTACTACATCCGAGCCGGTGTACAACTCACCGGCGTTTATCATGACTGCATAGATCGTCGGGACGGCTTCCACGGCATCGGACCTCTCTCCCTCTATGCCGGATGTCGTAAGAACCGAGACGGCATAGTAGTAGACCTGGCCGTTCCGGACATCGGTGTCGATGTACACCGTGTCCGGGACCTCTGCGACCTTGCGCATCTCGAGAACCCCCTCGACAGCCCTGTAGACGAGGTACTTTTCGACGTTCTGCTCGGGACGCCAGCTCAGGATCACAACGCCGTCATCCACACGCACGGACAGCCCCTTCGGTGCTTCGATCCCATCCTCGGGAAGATCCAGCGTAGCCTCTTCGATGTCGTCCAAGCAACCACTGCAGACCACCACAGAGACAAAGCACACAAACAGTACCGCCAGTCTCTTCATTACGGAGTACCTCCATGATCAAAATCGTAAAACGAGGGCGGCGCCGCTCCCGTCCAGCTCGAACGAATATCGGGTCCCGAGCGGACGCTCCCCCGGTAACAACAACGCATCCAGAATACTCCATCCCCACAGGGCACCACACACGGCATATGCAATATTCCTCTCCAGCCGTGCATCCTCCACCAGTTCCCAGCTTCTATCGGCCTCTCTCCGCAGGAGCTTCTTCGTCTCCAGGTTCGCCGTCCTGTCGAACCGATCTATTATATATGTGTAATCGCTCTCTGCCTTGTCGCATTCGTTGTGGTAATCGAGAGCCAAGAATCCCGCAGCAAGTGTCAGGGTCGAGAACAGCAACCCGCGCATCGTCTTTCCCTGGTAGAATTGCCCCCTTCCGGGTCTGAGAAGTGAGTAGAACGCCGCCTTGCCCCTGTTGGTCGTCCCGGTATTCATTACAAGGACATTCCCCCCAGCCTCCCTCTTCATGCGGGGCGGCCTGTTCGAGAGAAGTGGATCGATGAGCTGGTGTCCGTAGAGGGCCGCCGTCAGCACCGCCAACCGTTTCCGGTGCGTGTTTTGAACGTTCGCCTTCAAACGGGCCACTATCGCAGCTTCCTTGAACTTTTCCTTGTCTTCGAGAAGATCCGCGTTGTCGAACTTCTCGTTCCAGTAGTAGAAATCATCCCTGAGATCCCGAAACTCCCGATCTTCGACAAAGAGCAAATAACCTGCGACACAGATCGAGAATCCATCCGTCCAACCGACACTCGTTCGTTCTGCGAACACCGAACCCCAGCCGGGAAACACCGCATTTCTGATCATCGCACCTGACCTGATACCGTTTACCGAAGCCCTTCCCGATCTGTTGATCACAAATGTAGCGAGTCTGCTCTCGAGCCCATCTCCACTCACCTTCATGCGATACTTCGCACCCGAGATGAGATCGCACGCGGTGAAGGGCAGGTTTCCACCGAGACCGTAGTCCCTGGTGAGCTGCAGGTGCACATTCTCCCTCGATGACGTGAAATGGATACAGAGCGAATCGACGTCCTCGCAGCGTGTACCGGCGGGCAGGGCCACGAGCATCATTGCAACGAGCATAACGTATACCGCACGACACACGACCCCGTCCGTCGGACGACGCCGATCGTCTCCACGCGCCGGCAGCCGGTCATTTGTGTATACCACGACCCTACAGATCCTCCTTGTGACGATCACTGTACCCGTAGTACTTGTAATCGTAGTAATACGGCAATACCTCGGAGAGGTTGTTCACGACAATCCCTACCAGGTGCGCGCTTGCATCGGTCAGGATATTCTTCGCTCTCAGGGCGACGTTCCGAGGTGTCATCCCCGCCAGGAGTACCATGATCACCGCATCGACCTCACTGGATATCAGCATCGGATCGCTGACGGGAATGATGGGGGCGCTGTCGACGATAACGATATCGTGGTAGAACTTTATCTTCTCGAATATCTCCGAGAGGATATCTCCTTCGAAGAGATGGGCCGGCGATTGCACCTTCCTTCCCGCAGGAATAATCTTCAGATTCTCGATCGGCGTCTCATGGATCGCCTCCAGGGGATCGATCTGTCCCTCGAGGCATTCGAGAAGACCGGGCTCCTTCGGCACGTTGAATATCTGGTGGAGCTTCGGCCTCCGGAGGTCGGCATCGACGACCAACGATTTCTTTCCACGGAACCGTGCAACCGTTATGGCCAGGTGCGAAGCCACCGTGCTCTTGCCCTCTCCCCTGTTGGCACTGGTGACGAGAAAGCTCCGGAGATGATCCCCACCGTGAATATGCCGGATGTTTGAGTAAAGCCTTCTCATTTCCGTTGCGATCGGGCTCTCCTGGTCGAACAACTCGTATATCGTCCTCGATTCCATATCGCTTATTGCCTTCTTTCTATCTCCTCACCGGTCAGGACAATCCCGATACCGGTGCGCTTGAGGCTTCTGGCATAGATATAGAGCGCCCCACTCACGGCCGTGACGAAGATGAAGAGACCGATGATCCATAGCAGGATCATCCTGCCCCGTTTCTTCCGCTCCCACGGGAAACGCGCGACCGTCTTGGGAACGGTGCCGACGACCGGCAGCTTCAGATGCCGCTGCACCTCCTCGACTGTCCGGAACGAATCGTCCATGTACTCGGTAACGAGGATGGCCCCGATGCCGCATGCTCCGCCGAAGATGAGTGCCAGGAGGATGATCTTGAGCTTGTTCGGCTTCACCGGTCTTACCGGTTTGTCCGCCTTTTCGATCACGGCGACCCTGAGCCCCAGATTTGTGCTCTGTGCCGCCTCGGAGATCTGGGCCGAGGTCTTCGATTCGAGAAATGCCTGGTAGATCGCCCTGTTCGTCTCAACCTCATGGTTCAGCCGGTCCTGCTCCCGCTCCAGCAGCGGCCACCGCTCGATGTTTTTCCTGAACTGGTCGATATATCCCCGTATCTTTCTCTTCCTGAGACTGTGGTGATCCTGCTGGTAGCGCAGGAAGTAATACTCCGTGATGAGCGGATGCAGATCCTCCGAGAAATCACTGTACTCGACGCGCACGATTTCAGCGATTCGCCGTCTGAGCTCATCCCACTTCACCTCGAAGGCAGCCTCCTGATCGGTATTCAACGCCTCCCCTCTGAGCTCGTATAGCAACTGTTCCTCTCCCCGGGCGGTGATCTGGTCCTCCAGGCTGTTCACCGTTTCATCCTGAACCACCTTCTCGGTCGACGGTACGAGCCCGAAGATCGTCCGTAGTCGCTCCCTGACCCGCTTCAGCGCAATCTCGCTCGAACCTATCTGGGCATCGAGGGAACGCACGAGGGTCTCGGCCAGGTGCACGTTACCCGCGAACACCGGATTGCTCTCCACGTCCGTCTCGATCATCTCCCGCTTCACCCTGGCGAGCTCCTTCTCCGAGGTCTCGAGCTTCTCGCGGTAGATGGCGAGCTGCTCGTCACTGAAGGCACCTGCCTGCCTGAGTCCCGTGAGCTGCTCTTGCTTTGTCACATCGATATATTTCTCGCACACGCGCTGCGCGATGATAAACGCCGTGGTGGGATCGGTATCGTATACGCTTATATTGAAAAAGCCCGTTATGGGACTTTGCACATTGATCTTACGCTTGAGCATGGAGACGAGAATCCGCATCAATCGTTCCTCCGTGAGTGCCGCCTGACCCCGTGATCTCGATGCCTCCATCGTCCTACGAAGCTCGGGGAAGCGGTCGAGCCCCAGATCCTTGATGATCAGCTCGAGAAAGGCCCGGTTCTTCAGCCGCGCCTCGATCATCGTACGGAACTGCCTGTTGCGTGACCGCCTGGTTTCCTCGATGGGGCTCATGTACCGTCCCATCGAACGGGACAGGATGTTCTGATCCTCCATGGTCACCATGCTGAACGACTCGTATATCGGGGTCAGGTACCGTACACCGACCATGGATATCGCAAGTGAGATAACAAGCGGTACGACGAGATAGAACTTCTTCCTCCAGAAGATCTTCCAGTAGAGGTTGATATCGATCTTCTGCTCTTCCTCTATGGGTATGCGCTGCCTTATGTTTTCCAACCGCTCCTCCTCTATCGTGTAATCAGTATGGCGGCAAGCGTCGCCCCGGCGGTTATGAGTCCGAGCAGGAAACGTGGATCGGTGAAGATCACGCGGACATAGCTGCTCTGCCTCGGTACGTTGACGGTGTCATTCGGAAGGATGATCGGGTTATGCCGGGTATCGCCATCGTTGAGATACCGTTTGAAATCGACGTGCATCGTGAGCGTTCCTCCATCCGGGAGCAGGCGGATGATCTTCACCTTCGATAGATTCGCCGCTTCGGTGGGCCCACCGGCAGCCAGGAGCGCATCGACGAGTGTCTTCTTCTCGGTAAGCATGTACGGTGCCGGACGCTCGACCTCACCCATCACCTTCACGGCGCCCGTCCCCTGGTAGGGTATGACGTTCTCGGGCACTATTACCGTATCGCCGGGTCTCAGCGTCGGCAGTGAGGTGAAGTTGCCGGAGTCGATCGCCTGCTGGAGGTTTACGATCGACGTGCGGCTTCCCGGGCCCTCGGCACGGATAACACGCACCGCCTGGAGAGATGCCTCGGATGTTGCACCGCCGGCTTCCCTGATCGCCTCCCAGACACTCGGGTTGCCCTCGAACTCGTACTTCCCCGGCCCCGTCACCTCACCGTGAATATAGATGATGCGCCTCGATTCCTCGCCGACCAGGGTGAGGGTGAGCCGCTGCACGCTCGGGTAGAATTCCCTCAGTCTCCGCAGCACCGTCGCCTCCGCTTCAGCGATAGACATCCCCTCGAGAACGATGTCCCCCACGATTGGCAGGTACGCTTCGCCACGTTCATTGATCACGATCTGGCGGCCGAGTTCCTGCCGCTGTGGAACGGCGAGCTCCAGCCGGTCTCCCCTCCGGAGCCGTATCTCCTGCCCGAGCAAGTATGACGGTACGGCACAACCGAGGACCAGAACCAGACATGCCACTATGGCGGTAACCCTGCATCGTTCGATCTTCATCGTTATTTTCCGTCCCTTCGAATAACCGTTACGTCCCGAGCGGTTGAACGTGCAATCCGCTCTGTATTCATCGACACTCTATTTAACACCGATAGATCGGTACCATGCAACTGTTTGTGCAAGGCCCTCCTCGAAAGGAACCGTAGTCCGGTATCCGAGAAGCTCCGCCGCACTGGCGATATCCGCCTGTGAATGCCGTACATCGCCTGGACGCGGATCGGTATAGATCGGCGTCACGTCGCTCCCGATGACCTTCTGCAGCCGGTCGAAGAGCACATTCAGGGAATACCGTTCACCGCATGCGACGTTGAGCAACTGTCCCGACGCATTCGTACAGTGGGCAGCGCGCAGGTTCGCATCCACAACATTCGATACATAGGTGAAATCCCTGCTCTGCTCGCCGTCTCCGAATATCGTCGGTCGTTCACCGCGCAACATGTGTGAGATGAAGATCGGAATGACGGCCGCATACTGCGAATTCGGATCCTGCCGGGGCCCGAAGACGTTGAAGTATCGGAGGCTGATCGTCGGAAGGTTGTACACATTCGCATACACGGAACAGTAGTATTCTCCCGTTAGTTTGCTCACCGCATAGGGGGAAAGCGGTTGCGGGAGCATACTCTCCACCTTCGGCAGCACCTCGGTGTCACCGTAGGCGGACGAGGATCCTGCATAGACGAAACACTTGACTCCCGCTCGTCTCGATTCCTCCAGCATGATCAACGTACCACCGACATTGATCTCGTTGACCTTCACCGGTATCTCGATGCTTCGCGGAACGGAGGCCAGTGCCGCCTGGTGCAACACGTAATCGATGCCCTCCAGCGCTTTCCGCACGGTACCCACATCCGTGATATCACCATGGATGAAGGTTATCCGTGAACGGATACCTTCAAGATTCATCTCGTTTCCGGTCGATAGATCATCGAGAACGACGACCTCTTCGTTACATCTCACGAGCTCCTCGGCGATGTTCGATCCTATGAATCCCGCTCCGCCAGTTACCAAGTATCCAGCCATGAAACCCCCGATGCAGCGGTGATGTTACAAACGAACGATATTGTCTCCCTGAACACCCTTGAGCACGTTCCTCGTATCGAAGACGAGGGAACAATTGTCGACGAGCAATTGATAGTCGATACCCTTGTGGCCGGTTACGATGATGGCGCAGTCGAGTTTCCCGATCTCATCCGCCCGGTACTCGCAGGATCCAACCCCTGCCATCTCCTCGAGGTCGCCCACGTACGGATCGTAGTACCGGACCTCGGCGCCGCGTTGCTGGAGCAGGCGGATGATGTCGTATGCCGGCGATTCACGTGTATCATCGATCCCCTCCTTGTAGGAAACTCCCATGATGAGGAACGAGGATCCGTTGATACACTTCCTGCGTTCGTTGAGCACCTCCGAGATCCTGTTCACGACATACATCGGCATATCGCCGTTTATCATCCCCGCAAGCTCGATGAACCTGGCTTCGAATCCACTCATCTTTGCCTTCCAGGACAGGTAGAACGGATCGATCGGTATACAGTGTCCGCCGAGTCCCGGTCCGGGATAGAACGGCATGAATCCGAACGGCTTGGTCGCCGCGGCGTCGATGACCTCCCACACGTTGATGCCCATCTTGTTGCACATGAGCGCGATCTCGTTCACGAGGCCGATATTGACGCTACGGAATGTATTCTCCAACAGTTTCACCGTTTCCGCCACACGGGAGGAATTCACCGGTACGGGATTCATATGTGCCGCCCGGTAGAGAGCGGTGGCGAGCTCCGTGCATGCGGCCGTTACCCCACCGACAACCTTCGGGATATTCTTCGTCGTGTATACCTCGTTCCCCGGATCGACGCGCTCGGGTGAGAAAGCGAGAAAGAAATCAGACCCGACCTTGAGTCCCGTCTCCTCGAGAATCGGCATGATCACCTCGTCGGTCGTACCGGGATAGGTCGTGCTCTCGAGCACGATCAGCTGCCCCTTGTGCAGCGTTTTCTTGATCTCCCCGACGGCAGCCACGATATACGAGATATCGGGATCCCTCGTCTTCCTGAGCGGTGTGGGCACGCAGATATTGATCGTATCGACATCTTTGAGCACATCGAAGTCGCATGTCGCCTTCAAGAAACCTTTTTCGACGGCCTCTCCGAGCTCCTTGCTGTCGACGTCACCGATATAGCTCTCGCCGGAGTTCACACGGTCAACCTTCTCCTCCGAGATGTCTATACCTATCGTCTGCAAACCCGCCTTGGCGAACTCCACGGCGAGAGGCAGGCCCACGTAACCGAGCCCGATAACGGAACAGACCGCCGTCCTCTTCTCCAGCTTTGAACTCAGTTCCAACGTTTCCCCCTTCTCGGTAACCTGGGAAGAGAGAATATACCACAAGCGATGCGGGCGTCAAAGGTTTACGGGACGACCCGTTCGTTGCATATCCTGGTAGCTGATGATGCTGTTCTTGCCCATCGACTTTGCCTGGTAGAGGGCAGCGTCCGATTTATCGATGAGCTCATCGACCCCATCGGCATCCTCCGGGAATACGGCGATCCCGATACTGCACGTCAGCAATCCCGGGGTCCGTCCGTTGAACTTGAAATACCGGACCGCCTTGAGAATGCGCCTGCTGAGGCTGTAGGCGCCGGCCATTCCCGTCTGCGGCAGCAGCAAGGCGAACTCGTCTCCGCCGTACTTGGCGACCAGATCGATCTCACGGCAGTTCTGCGTGATCAATCCCGCGATCTCCTTGAGCGCCCGGCTGCCCGAGAGGTGTCCGTTGCGATCGTTGTATTCCTTCAGATTATCGACATCGAGCATCAGGAACGAGAAGACGTATTTAAACCGGGTAGCGCGCTTCATCTCGAGTATGAGCGACCGGATAAGGAAACGGTAGTTGTAGACACCCGTGAGTCCATCGGTGATCGATTCGACCTCGAGCTTCCTGTAGAGCAGATAGTTCTCGAAGGCAATCGCCGCCTGGTTTCCCATGATCGTGAGCAGATGGATGTCCTTATCGGTGAATGTGCCGCTCGAGGAATCGTTAATGGCGATAAGTATTCCGAAGAGCGAGCTCTTCGCCATCAACGGTGTGGAGATCACGGTGCTGTTATGGTCGTCCTCTCTCAGACACTCTATTGCCAGAAGTGATAGATCGAGTGTAAACACACGCTCCATCGCTCTGGAGGTCTCCACCTCCCGTCGCAGCCAGTTACGGATTCCGGCGGACTCGGGTAGATCCTCGACCGTGAGCTTCCTTCCCCGGTCCACGACCGCTGCCGTATACTTGATGATCCGCTGGTTTTCTAGCAGAATCAGGTATACCTTCTTCGACGGTAACAGGTCGAGGGCGTTGTCGAGAATCCGCTGAAATATGACCCGGTTGTTCTTCCCCGAGCTTATGAGACTCGAGATCTCGGCGAAGGTCTTAAAGAGTACGTCCTTCTCGTCGACTGTTCGGTCCATACGTATCCGTCGTCCTTCCGCAACCAGCCAAAAAATTTGCAATTGCTATGCCATTTTGTAAGTTACCACCCGAACTGTCGCCGTTCCCGGTAACAGGGGCGTATCCGTAGGGGGGTCAACGGGTGGGACGCTTTTCACGTTTTTCTTTAGCTAATTCGACTATCTCCTTGATATTTCTATAAATATAAAATCCCAAAACAATGGTGAAGGCGGCTACGAGCGTTGGAACGGCGTATCGTACCGGGGGGACGGTATGGGCGAAGCGGTGGTGGAAAAGCCTGAGGGAGACGACGAACAGGATACAGAGAAAGATAAAAAGGACGATTTTCACCACCAGGACCGACATTGCTGCGTAATAATACTCTCTCTGGCGCTTACGGCGCGCCGTGATATGCGAGGTGAAACGCCGGCGCCTCGGCTCCCTGAGTCGCATGATCATGGCTTATTCTCCTTGTCGATCTCTTCGTACTCCGCATCCTCTATCGTCTGATCGGTCAGCTTGCCGTAGAGATCGTTGTCCTTCGGTACATCATCCCTGCGATCCCGTACCCTGCGCTCGGGCGGGGAAAAGAGCCATCTACCGATCGCCTTCAGTACGAAGTACAAGAGCAGGACTATGAGTAATATGCGCAATAGAAACATGATAATCCATACCATTGATGGAGGGCCGGCTAGTTCGCTACCGCAAACATGCCCGTAACATCCATGCTGCCTCCTCCGGGGCCGAACAACCTGATGTGGTAGAGATAGATCCCCGAGACAAGATCTCCTGCTTCGGGAAAGAGATCTCCGCATTCGAAACAGTTCAGACCTATCTCCAGCGGAATACCGTAATTCGGCCCGACATACGCCGTGCCGATACGTTCACCCTCCAGTGTGTACACCTCGACGGCACAATCCACCTCGCTGGCGAGATTGATACAGAACGATGCATCCCGAAACGAGGCACGTACGGGATTGGGCTGGATACTGTGACTGATGAGCGTCGATTCCTCGCGGTGGACACCGATTGACAGCTCCATTCTGTTATTACCCGTATCGTCGTCGCACCCCGTAACCGTTATGGACGCTGCGATCGTGCCCGCACCCCGGTACCGCTCGTCGATCACCACTGGTATCTCGACCCCGGCCGCTTCGAGCGGGGCCGGCGGCGGGAGAATATCGTCGTACACCGTCCGCCCGCCGTCGGCCGTTTCGATCGAGACGACGAGGTTGATGTCCGTCCATGGCGGGGCGGATGTACTCCCCACGTTGCGAACGCGCACGAGTATCGTGAGGATCTCGCCCGGTTCGTACACGAGTTTCTGCGTGACGTACCCGTCTTCGAGGAGCAGGATGTCGGAAGGCAGCAGTGCCATGTCACTCGCCCTCTCAAGTGCGAACCCGAAGAGAAAATCGACCAGTACTCGGGTAATGCGATAGACCTGATCCATGTCGACATGTTCGATCACATCATCGACTGTGTGGTAGTACGGGTTGACTATGAATCCGGCCCCCTCGAGCGGTTCGGCCACGGTCACGGCCGCAAACCCATGTTCCCAGAACGGGCCATGGTCGTAATTCGACGGTCCGGGTTTTATAACACCCAGGGCGAGATCCGGGTCGATCCTTTCTGCCGCCTCGAGGACGAGATCCACGAGCCACCCCGACCGGTAGTTCGAGATGATATCCCCGCCGGGCATGTCATCGACCAGATACCCGATCATATCGATATTGATAACACCGAGGATCGTCTCCCCGTATAGGGTTTCGAAGCGCTCCACGAAGTCCTCGCTCCCGAGCTTGCCGATCTCCTCGGCCGAGAACAGCACAAAGATGATATCGAACGGCAGCGTGTAGCGCTCGAGCACGCGCGCCGCTTCCATCAGTGCCGCCACTCCCGTACCGTTGTCATCGGCGCCGGGGGCGGGCAGCTCATTCCAACGATATTTCCACCCTATGTCCGTCGAGTGAATTCCGGTCGCATCGTAGTGCGCCGTGAGGAGCATCACACCGCTGCTCTGGCCCGATCCTTCGAGCCGGGCTACGATATTCTCTGCGGTGAAGGTGCTGTCGTTCGAGTACACCGAATCGCTGTCATGAACCGTAAAAAACAGATGGTCCACCGGGGAGTCCAGATACCGCTCGAGTCGTTGAGCCAGGCTGTCGGCCACCTCGCCCAGCTCCGCCTCCCGGAGGACGAACCTGCTGCGGAGCTGGTCCGTACCCGGATCGATCGAGAGAAAGCGGATCATCGACTCAAGCGAGTCACGGCTGACCTGGGCGGCGGGCTGCTGGGCGCCCGTGCCGGAGGCGCCTCCCCCCTCCCCCACGGCCACGTGCTGATAGAGACCGATCACCATGGCCGCGATCGGGATCATAGCCACCCATCGGCGTGTAGTGTTAAGACCTCCTCGCACCGAAGATCCTTTCGTCGAAAGCCCCGCATCCCGGTCGATGGACCGGGATGCGGTCGTATGAGCTGGCGCGCCCGAGAGGATTCGAACCTCCGACACCCGGCTCCGGAGGCCGGTGCTCTATCCAGCTGAGCTACGGGCGC
>CP070727.1:3981511-3984227 GCA_020350885.1 bacterium
CGATGAAGCGCTCGCGGTTGAAGGCGAGGTCTTTGACGTCGTTGTTGGTGATGGCGTTCATGAGGGCGCGCTTCTCGGGCGTGAGCTCAAACGACTTCTCGAGCTTCTCGATTGTTTCGGGGGTGAGTCCTTCGGCCTTGCCTGCCTGCGTGCCGACAGACGGTACGACGGTGACGGCAAGCAATAAAACGATGAACAGGATGCGTGCAGGTTTCGACATGATCGGTTCTCTCCTTTCCGTGTATCGATGTATGAATTCGAAAAACGCTACAACTGTAATGACTTGGAAAAAGATTGCAATAAAAAGATGCCGTTTATTCGATCACCAGCTCGCCGGCGTTCGAGGGGATCCAGCTTCGAGCACCGCTCTGAAGCTCGATCTGCCACCAGCCGTCACGGCGCTCGACGAGACTGAACTCGGTTCCCGAGTGGAGCGGCTCGGTGAAGCTCGGTTGGTAGGTCTCGGCATCCCCCTTCCGTGCCACGACCTCGTCGGCGACGATCACACCCTCGGGGTGGCGGGAGAGGCTCACCGCCTCGACGACGAGGGACGTTAGAAAGATAGTGCTCACGACAGCGGCGATGACAAGTATCAGGCGGATCCCGCTCCCGTGCAGAAAGAGGAACAGTATCGCACAGATCCATACGAGCGCGAAAGCGGCGGTGAAGATCATGAACCGGATGCGCGACGGGATGTCGTAGTGTATGAAGAAGAGGGTCTTAAATACCTTCTCCCGCTGTGTGGCCTCGACCTTATCTGCCCGCCTGCTCCGGGCGAATTCGAGGTTCTGCCTGAGGTTCGGGTCGTTGGGGCTGTAGAGGGCGGCCCGTTTGTAGTTCAGGATCGCCCGGCCGATATCGCCGAGGCGGAAGTACGTGTTTCCTATATTATAGTAGAGCTTTCCGTTTCTCACGCCGCCGTCCTTAACGATGCGTTCGAAGTGGAGGATCGAGCGGCGGTAGTACTCGTCGGCGCCCCGGGGATCCAATTGATCGAGTGTGACGGCGCGGCGGAAGTAGTCCATCCCATCGGTGAGGTGTTGCCGGACCTCCTGCTCGGTCATATCAGCGGCGTGGGCTTGCGACGAAGGGACGACGGCCGCTTCGGCTTCGGTGATCGGCCGTGCGGCGTGTGCCTGAGAAATGGGAAATGCAACACTGCGGGCACCTGCAGGTGCGGCAGAAAACACCACAATAGTGAGAATCGCAGCTACTAGAATTGCAAAGAGGCGCCGTCTATATAATATGGAAGGTATCATAGCTGCATCTCCAGCCGCTCGGCCGCCTCCCGCACCCGCCGGATCAGGCTCTCACGGTCACCCGTGGAGGAGAGATCCCCCGCATAGGAGCCCGCCTCGCAGCTCGTAAGCACCTCGGTGAGGGCATCGATCACACCCTGATCGACACTCCGCTCCTTGAGCAACTGCCCGGCCTCGCCGGCAGTGAGCGTCGCCCCGGTGCGGCGCAGCTTGTCTCCGAGGTACTCCCTCAGTGCCTCCATCACACCCTGGCAGATCGCCGCCTGTGAGAGGCCGCGGTCCTTGCGTAACGCAGTAAGGCGGGTACGCAGTCGCTTCAGGGCACCGCGGGCCCGCATGGCATCTGGATCGCTCATCCGCCGTCTCGACACCATGACACCCGTAAGGATCAAGGCATAGAGGGCGGGGGGAACGATGAGTGCGGCGAGCCACCCGGCGCTTCCGGTGAGCGGCGAGAGGCCGAGCTCCTGCGGCACGAGGAGATCGGGACCCTCGTAGTTATATGCGATTCCCTCCTTCCAGCGCTCGAGGGGTGTGCCGGCCATACCCGGCTCGAGCCCCTCGGCATCGAGCGCCGTAACGATCTTGGTCGCCTCCACCTCGATCGGGATCGGATCGGAGACGGCCGTGAGGTAACGGCCCTTCTTCGTGTCGAAGTAGACGAGACTGATGAGTGGGATCTCGGTTACATCCTCCCTCTTCGCCCGGATCGTCTGCGTGAATACCTTTCTGCTTCCCTCGACCGCACCGTCGGCGCGCTCCTCGGGGATCTTGAAGTCCCGCACGAGCACTTCCTGGGCGGTCAGCGGCGGAAGATCGACGCTTCCGAGGTAATCGGGACCCTCGAGAACGATCCTGAGTGTGATGGGATCGCCTATATTCACCGTCGTGGGTGTGGCCGAGGTTGATATCCGGTACTCACCCACATGCCCGGCGAATCCCGGGGGCCTCCCCGCCGTCGGCAGATCCCTGACCTCGAGGTTGAGCTTGTTTGAGGGTGTGACGTACTTCTTGAGCCTGCCCCGGCGCATTCCGAAGAAGTTATCCGAGAAGAAATCGTCGAAGAAGTCACGGCGGCGGCGAACACCCGTGATCGCCTCGGCCTCTACCACGGCCTCGGGGATGATGTGGGTGCCGGGGCGCCTCGGGATCAGGACCTTGCTGAACCGAATGGTGGCGTAATTCACACCGTCCAGAATCCCTCGCGACTTCTCGGCGATCACCTCCCCGCTCCCCACGGGTATGCGGTAGTAGCGTTTGCTCCGATCGGGGCTGATCTCGGGATCCTCGAAGAGGAAGGCGTCGCTCCCGAGTACCGGCATCGTGAAGCGGAAATCCTGTACGTCGAGCCTGAGGTACCAGGTCACCGTAAGCACGACCGGCTCGCCCACGTAGCATGTCTCACGTGAGAGAGTTATGCGGAGCTTGAATTCCTCCGTCTCGGAGGGGCGGCGCAC
>CP070727.1:3984327-4000913 GCA_020350885.1 bacterium
CAAGTATTGTAAGGCGGATGACATTTACAGAAGGCACACGCGAAACACTGTGTAAATCCTGGGAGCACGTCAATTGTCGATCACACCTGTCCGCGGCATCGAGGCAGCACTCCCATCCGAACAACGGTTCCGAACGGCGCTTCGAGGTTGTCAAAGTCACACGCAGCCGGTATACTATACATGCAGCAGGTGTGGAAATCGTATGATATACATCAATAGACCATGCTATGTGCTTGTGGTTATTGTAACGGTCGCCGCAGTGTGCTTGCTTTCCACCGCGCCGCTGCGCGCCAGCGAGGTCTCGGTCGCCTATCGGTTCGATGAGCCTTCCATTGCCTCTGCGGGTCACGGATTCACACGGATCACTTTCCCCACCACGGTCCAGAGTGGCCTGCCCGGAGAGCCGGGGTATCCGTTCCGCGGGGCCGCGATCCTGCTGCCGCCCGGTGAGGCAGTCTCGAGAGTCCGCATCGAGCGACGGGGATGGCGTAAGCTCCACGGATCGTACCGCCTCCGCCCGGTGCAACTTCCCGTGCCGATCCAGGAGGACCGCCCCCGCACGAAATCACTCCTACTCAAAGAAGAAGCCTATCGCATCGACCGGTGGGTGTATCCTCCCGAGCCCCTTTTCACGACGCATTTCTGCCAGGGACATGCGATCGCCGTTGGCTGCATCAGCCCTATTGCCTACCACCCGAAGGACGGAACGGTCGGCTACCACCGGGAGATCGAGGTTACCGTTGAGACGGAACCCTCCGCCGCCGCAGCGAGATCGCTCGAGCTGCTCCGCACCGATCCAGGAACCAATGCGCGGATCGCCTCAATCGTCGACAACGCGCACGATCTTGCCGGCTACGGATACGCACCCCTCGCCGCCCCAAGCATCGACTCCTACGAGTATCTCATCGTTACACGTGAAAGCCTGGTAAACGCATTCATTCCGTTTTGCAACTATCACACCAGGCGGGGGATGCGCACACGCATAATGACCGTGGAGGAGATCGAAAACAGTATTCCGGGTTCGAACACGGCGGAGCGGATACGCAATGCGATCATATACGAATATACGAACCGCGGGATCACGCACGTGCTCCTCGCCGGAGACACGGATGGACCACTGTACAATACCAAGGTCGTACCTCACCGCGGGCTCTACTGCGTCGAACCGGACCAAATACACTATGATGACAACATCCCGGCGGATGTCTACTTTGCTGCCCTTGATGGCGACTGGAACACCGACGGGGACAACCTGTGGGGCGAGCCGGGGGAGGAGGATCTGTACCCCGAGATCGCCATAGGGCGGGCATGCGTGGAGACGATGAATGAAGCATCCCGATTCGTCGACAAGACGATGTTGTACCAACTGACGCCGGTCGCCGGCCAGTTGCGGCGGGCGCTGCTGCTCGGTGAGAAGCTGTGGGATAATCCCGTTACCTGGGGCGCCGATGAGCTCGAGGAGCTGGTGGGCACCTGCACGGCCAACGATATCACTACGACCGGCATCCCGACCGACTTCGATACGGTCAACCTCTTCGATCGCGATATCGCTCACTGGGACAAGAACGATGCGTGGAGCGTGATCAATGCCGGCACACACTGGGTGGCCCACTCGGGGCACTGCACCGAATTCTGCGCGCTGCGGTTCTATCTCAATGATGTACGCGATACCAAATTCACCAACGACGGCGTGAACGCGAACCTCATCATCGTTGCTACGGCGGGATGCTACGCAGCATCGTTCGATAACCGCGGTGTTACTGGGCTCTACGGTGAAGACTGCATCGCCGAGAAGATGCTGAAGATTCAGCACTGCGCAGTCGCATTCCGGGGCAACTCCCGCTACGGCTGGCTCGATCCGGGTACAACGAACAGCACATCACACCTCTTTCTGCGGGAGTTCTTCGATGCCCTTTTCACGGAAGGGTACCACATGCTCGGTGATGCCGACCGGCGTTCCAAGGATGAGATCGTTCCCTACATCGAGCTATCCAGCCCGAGTCGTGCCGCGGAATTCAGGTGGGACTACTATACGATCAACGTGCTCGGCGATCCCGCGCTCGATCCATGGACCGACACGCCGGCACAGCTGAGCGTCTCGCATCCCGCCTCGATCGGGCGGTACGACTTATCGATCGAGCTCTTCACGCCGGGTATCCCCGGCGCCAGGGCCGCCCTCTTCCACGACAACGTCTGCTATGGAAGGGGTGTTGGATCCCCGCTCGGATACATAGTCCTCCACAGGTTGAAGACATTCCCCGACTCGATCGACGCGATCGAGCTCAATGTCAATGTGCACGATCACTACACCTATCGCGACACGCTTGCGATCATGAACACGACCGGGATCGACGAAGTACCGTCCGCCGTCACACTCGCCCAGAACGCGCCGAATCCGTTCAATCCCTCGACCGTAATCCGCTTTTCTCTCGACACAGAGCGATTCGTAGACCTGCGGGTCTACAACGTGGCCGGTCGCGAGGTCGACCGGCTCATCAACCGCCGCATGGAGGCGGGTGCGCACGCTGTGACTTGGCGGCCGGGACACCTCCCAAGTGGTATCTACCTCTACGTGCTACGCACCGGCACCTTCACGCTGAGCAGGAAGGCGGTTCTGCTCCGATAGTGGCATGGGCGTCGAGAATGCTCAGTGAATTTAAGTTCATAAGCAGTTAATCTGATATATCGTCACCAACTCATAGTAATCTATGTAGAGGGTGTGTCACCTTGTTGGAGTGACTGCCAAACAAACAGGGCGTCCTCGTTCTTAATGTATGCCCTCCGGACAGGATTCTATCAATGAAACGCATTGGTATAGGATAATTGAGCTGGGGGATTATCCTGCAGGATATGACGGGAGCACCCGGGGGGCGCTGCTTTCTTGATCAGATTTTTCCCATGACATGATGGATTGCCTATACTTGCGTGAAGTCGCTCGAGCTAAGGGAAATACATAGAAGGCATAAACGGCTACCATTGGACGTAACCTCATATTCTATCGTGCACGCTCGAACGGATTATCATCGATTAGACACCAAATGTCTCTGGATATCGGAAACATTGGAGAGGCAGCAATCGTAAGTAAATCGTTCGTATATACCTTCCGCCGAAAAGGTCAGTCTATGAGACCTAATCGTCACCGCCCGGGATCGGTTTTCTATTTTTATATCGTTATTCTTATTGCGGCTTGGTTGCTTGTTGAGAACCTTTCCTGCAGCGAATTGCCAGTGCCCCGTTTCGAGTGGACCGATATCCCGCCGAGCATGGCGCCTGCTAAGGGGGAGGTCGAATTCGGATTTCTGGTTGTGCGCGAAAACAGAGGGGACGGTGGGAGTTCGAGAACGATCCGTCTTCCGGTCATGATCGCGAAGAGCCGGAGCAGCGAACCAAAACCGGACCCGATACTATTCACCACCGGTGGTCCGGGTGTCATGACGACCCTATACGGTGGGCGTGATCTGACCCGCTGGCCTTTTCTGGATGAGAGGGACTTTATATACTTCGAACAGCGTGGCGCCCTGCATTCGCAACCTTCTCTCGTGGGACCGGAGATAGATTCCGTAGTCAGTGATGCGATCGGAAAGAATATAAACGGAAAACCGGAACGTGAAAAACTTCTCGAAGCGGCCGTGAGACTCAGAGATCGGCTCAAGCGGGACGGGATCGATCTTGCCGCCTACAATACCACCGAGAGTGCCTATGATATAGAAGATTTGAGAAGGGCACTTCAGATCGAGCAGTGGAACCTGTACGGTATCTCTTATAGCTGCCTTTTGATGATCGAAGTCATGAGGAACCATCCCGAAGGCATCAGATCCGTGATACTCGATTCTCCGTTGATACCCGGCGCAAAATGGGACGAGACGTCCGTGGGAAATTACTGGGCAGTCCTTCACAGTATGTTCGAGGCGTGCAGAAGCGATTCGGCGGTGAATACAGCGTATCCCGAGCTGGAAAAAAGGTTTCTCGAGCTTATCGATGAAGCGTACCGGAAACCGATTGACATCGTTGTGGAACACCCGTTCAACAAGGACAGCGTTTCCGTCGAACTCGACGGCGAGGGTATCTTCCTTGCGGCAGCACATTTCATCGAGAATGGACAGTACATCTATGGATTTCCTTATTGGATGAGTCTCATGTGTAACCGCGATGCTGATATGCTGGCCCGCATGGCAACCGAGCTCGTTTCGATTCCGCCGTACGCATGGGGAATGAGATACTCGATATGGTGCAACGATGTGTTCCTGTTTGAGGATTTCGATAAATTCAGTCGGCATGATAACGTGCCGTATCGGCTGTCCACCATCTCGTTGACAGTCGTACCGCCGGGTATATTCGATCTCTGGCCGCGAAACGAAGCCGATCCAGCTTTTACGCAACCGATATGCAGCGAGATACCAGCTCTTGTTGCCAACGGCCAATACGATCCTGACACGCCACCGGAATGGGGAAAAGAGCTGTGCCGGACCCTTCCGAACTCTCACTATTTCCTGTTTCCAGGGCAGAGCCATCTGCCGCTGTTCCTGCACCCGGCCGGAAGGCGAATTGCCATGGCGTTTCTCGACAATCCCTACGAGCGCCCGGACGACAGCGTAATCGCAGAGAGCCCATTCAGGTTCTATTCGGGTAACTAGATGCCGTGTGCGGCATTGTCTTGAAGCACACTCATGTGTGGTTTGGAATAGATAGCCTTTACGAAGGCAACTTACTGTAAGATAAATATGTACTGGGAGATATAATAATCGCATGCAACCATATGTAAAATTTTTTTCATTTTTCGCTTGACAGGGCACCGGTGAAAATAAAATAATTCAAATGTAAATTATTTTACATAACTACTGTGAGGTGAAGATGAAAAAGAATATATTCAGGAATCTGAGCCGCCGAGAGAGAGAGATAATGGACATTGTCTACGAGCTTGGCGAGGCGAATGTCTATGATGTGTGCGACCGGATGGAGGATGATCCTGGGTATGACTCCGTGCGGATCACACTCGGAATCCTTGCGAAGAAGGGGTGTGTGTCCTATCGCCGGGAGAACAGGAAGTACATCTACACGCCGATCGTGCCCCGTAAGCGGGCATCTCAATCGGCGGCGAAGAACCTGATGCGGACATTCTTCAACGATTCACCCAAGAAAGCGATCATGGCCATGATAGATATGTCTTCCTCGGCGATGACCTCGGAGGAGCTGGACGAGATCGCTTCGTATATCGAAAAGGAAAGGAAGAAGAGCGGCGGGAAGGAGAAGAAAAAATGATAGAAAACATCCTCACACCGGTCGTAAGAGAACTCGGACTGTATATACTTCTAAGGGCAACGGTGATCATGGCTATGGTGGCCGCCTTAACGTTCAAGCTCAAGAAATCCTCGGCTTCCGTCCGCTACACCTTATGGAGTGCTGCGTTCTTCATGCTTATCATATTGCCGATCGTATCATATACGGTTCCTTCATGGACTGTATTCGAGATCGACGGTCCTGTCGTGACAGTCCCGGTCTATTCCGATGATGGAATGATGGGCGATTCATTTAAGAAAACTGAAATGGATAATAACGGGAAAGCTGGAACCGGGAATTCGAGCAAGACAGAAAGCGTAAATTCCGAACATACCGCAATCATGGATTCTGGGGAAGCCGGGAGAGTAAAACGCATAGGGCAAAAAACGGATACCCCTGCTGCTGCACCGGCTAATACGTCTCGGCCGGCGTCCCGGGATGTAAAAGTGGCGTTAAGCAGGATTTTTATCGTCGCCCTGTTTTCAATTTGGCTCCTGGTGGCGGCCGTTCTGCTAAGCAGGTTTCTCATGCAACTTCTGGAGGTCGGCGGAATTACGAGAAGGGCGATTCGAGTTGAGGGGGGCAGGCTCGGCAGCGAGATCAGGAATCTCATCGCCTCTCTCGACATCAGGCGGCCTGTCAGGGTGATGCTCAGCGAAGAAGTATCCATGCCGTTCGCCTGGGGACTTTTCAGGCCGGTGATCGTTCTTCCGATCGATGCCGGGGAATGGCCCGAAGACCGCATTCGCAGCGTCATGACTCACGAGCTCGCGCACATCGCCCGCTGGGATTACCTGATCCATATGGTAATAGAGATGGTCAGGATCGTTTACTGGCCGAATCCGATCGTTTGGTTCGCGGCACGTAAGTGCGTCATGGAACGGGAGCGTGCCTGCGATGATTTCGCGTTACGGGACGGAACACCGTCCGAGGATTACGCTTCGCACCTGCTTCACATTGCGAGGGTACAGATCGAGGGACGTATACCTGTTCCAGCAGTGACCATGGCCGGCGAGCCGGGTCTCAAGGAAAGGATTGGTTACGTCATGAACGGAAAGATGAACAGATCCCCCATGCAAAAAGGAATGCTCGTGATTACGACCGCCTTGATTGTTCTTATCGTCCTGCCTCTCGGTTCAATGGCCATAAGGACGAACAGATGGATTATACCAGATACGAAGGGGCTGGTCAGACAGTTGAGCGAGAGGATGAATCCCGCGGACCGGAGCATGGCGGCATGGTGGCTCGGAGAACACGAGACCAAAAAAGCGGTGTACCCTCTCGTCGACGCGTTGACGGATGATGCGAGAATAGTCCGGTTGACTTCAGCCTGGGCGCTGGGTGAGATAAAAGACCGCGATTCCATAGATGGTCTGATCGAGACACTCGAAACTGACCAGGATCTGCTGGTCAGGGAGATGGCCGTTCTCGCACTGGGTGAGATCGAGGATCCATCTGCCGTCGAGGCGCTCAAAGATGCATATGAATCGGACGAGCGGCTGGCGCTGGCGGTTGTTTGGGCACTTGGCGAGATCGCCCGCAGGAACGGCGATGACGCGGACGATCTGAGAGACGAGATCATGGATAACCTCGGAAAGCGTCATTGGAAGAACGAAGAGGTCTGGACCGGTACTCTCAAAAGGAAATTGCGCAGGTCGAGAGACGTGGAAAACCTGATTGAAAACCTTGTGAAAGGAGACGAGGATAACAGGCTTGAAGCTGCTTTTAACCTTGGCGTCTTGGGGATCAAACAGGACTTCGAGACAACGAATGAAGTCGAGTCGGCGGTAGGTGCCTTGATAGCCGCGCTCGAGGATCCCGCAGCCGAGGTAAGGGCGATGGCGATCTGGGCTCTCGACGAGATTAATCCTTCCCGAAAAAAAGCGGGTTATAGCTACACCAGAAAAAGGCGAGACACCTATTAATCAACTGAAATCAGTTCACTAAGGGACCGGATCCATGAACTGAATGAATTGGAAAAAGAATATTTCTGCTTATGAAATGTAAAAATATTTACATAAAAATAGGGGAAAGGTGTAGTCGCTATGAAAAATGGGATATTGCATGGGATGCGAACGGCTGTTTCAGCGTTGTTACTGATCTCGATCCCGATGGTAATCGTCGGTATTGATGTGGCCGTTGCCGGCACCGGAAGTGTCCAGGATCCGTACATCGTGCCGATGGTTTCCAGCGTACCACGGATCGACGGCACGCTCGATGAAACCCTCTGGGAGAACGCGCTGAGGCTAGCATTGGAATTCGAAGTGAGCCCCGGCGAGAACGTTACTCCTCCCGTGCGTACCGAAGTATTCCTGGTTTATGACGAGTCCAGCCTGTATGCGGCTTTCAAGTGCTTCGATCCGGATCCTTCGGCGATACAGGCCCATTTTCGTGACCGGGACAGGCTTGGCAATGAAGATTGTGTGGGGATCTGTCTCGATACCTTCAATGACGAACGAAGAAATTTTCTTCTCATGGTAAATCCAATCGGTATCCAGAGCGACCAGATCGAATCCGAGACGGGAGGCAGCAGTTGGGACGCGATCTGGGAATCGGCTGGCCGTATCACCGAGTGGGGGTACGAGGTCGAGATGAAAGTCCGTTTCAACCAGCTGCGCTTCCAGCGTGTGGACGGCACGCAGGTATGGGGATTCGATGCGATCCGATTTTACCCGAGGGATCACGAGCACCTTATAGGCACCTTTCCGAGGGACCGGAGCAACAACTGCTACCGGTGCCAGATGCTGAAGATAGAAGGATTCCACGGAGCAACCCCCGGGCACAATATTGAGGTCTCGCCGACGGTGACGGGAGTCCGGACTGATTCCCGCGACGATTTCCCGGCAGGGGATTTCCAGACGACACACGAGGCGGCCGATTTCGGTATCACGGTAAAATGGGGCGTCACCCCCAGCATGATGTTCAGCGGAACGATCAACCCCGACTTCAGCCAGGTCGAGGCGGATGCGTTCCAGCTCGATATAAACCAGCCGTTTGCCCTGTATTATGGAGAGAGACGGCCTTTCTTCACGGAGGGTGCGGACTTCTTCAACACCCTGAAGGACGCCGTATACTCGAGAACGATACGCGATCCCTCATGGGGTCTGAAACTGACGGGGAAGGAAGGGGGTAACACGATCGGCGCCTTCGTAGTCCGCGACGAGATCACCAACCTTATCTTCCCCGGAAGTCAGGGATCGAGGTCCGCCTCCCTCGACATGAACTCCACGGCGGCGGTGCTCAGGTACAAGCGGGATATCGGTAGCAGGTATACCGTGGGAGCGCTTTTCGCCGATAGGGAGGGAGCGGACTACTTCAACAGACTGGTCAGCCTCGATATGGACCTCCGCCTGACGCAGAGCGATCAGATTCAGATCCATCTGCTCGGCTCATCGACCTCGTATCCCGATGTGACCGCCGCTGAATTCGGACAGGGCGAGGGAACGCTGATCGACGGTTTCGCCGCCTTCGAATGGGATCACAGCACCAGGACACATTACATCTGGCTGGACTACGACGAGGTCGGCAAGAATTTCAGGGCCGACCTTGGATTCATGCCCATGGTCGGATACCGGAATGTAGAGGGTGGATACTTCTACACGTGGAACGCCGAGCAGGGGAGCTGGTGGAACCGGTTCAGGCTGGGAGGGGAGTTTGCTCACTACGAGGAACTTTCTAGAAGGCTGCTCCAGAAGAGTTGGGAAGCCTGGGGATCGTATTCAGGCACGATGCAGTCATACCTTTACGGTGAAGCGTCCGGCGCGACACAGGCCTACAACGGACGGTTGTTTGAACTTACGAGATTCGCATGTCAGGGGTGGCTGAGGCCGGTGAGCGATCTCTCGGCTGGCTTTACCCTCCTGTTTGGAGACCACATCGATTACTCGAACACGAGGAGCGCGGAGAGACTGTATATCAGGCCATGGATAGACCTCAATCTCGGAAGACACCTCATGATTGAGCTAGCGCACACCTATGAGCACCTCGATGTCGCCCCGGGTCGGTTGTATTCGGCCAACATCAGTTATCTCTCGTTCGTCTACCAGATGAACAGGCGCATTTTCTTGAGGTCGATTGTGCAGTATGTCCGGTACGGGCGAAACGTCGAGAATTACACGTTCGACATTGATCCGGAGTTCGAGAATGTTTCAAGCCAACTGCTTTTCTCCTACAAGATCAATCCGCAAACCATGGTGTATCTTGGATACAGCGACAATCATTTCGGCAATCAGGAAATCAATCTGACGCAAAGTGACAGGACTTTTTTCATGAAAATCGGATACGCCCTCAGTATGTAATAACAACTTGAAAGAATATGTTCTCCACAATATAGGTCACCGTAACCGGGCGTATAACACTCCCAGCCCCATCGTTAATGATTACTAAAATTGCAGGACTGGAATGTGTCGCGCTGTATTCGGTAGTAGAAGAGTGCAAAGCTTTAAAAACTGTCTTACAAACAGGGCGTCCCAAGGGCGATAACTGCCTCAGGAACCGGATTCCTTTGAAATAACAGATTGTTAGGGGATAAGTTTAATGGGAAATTATGCGCTGACGAGGGCGGGGGTAGCTGATGGGCACTGGTTTTGAGGCCTGATTTCTCTCGGTTTTTTAATAATTGTTATTGGGATATCATCCCCTGTACGAAAGTTCTTTAGAATCAACATCATAGATAAGTCTGTTCTGTACAAATTAAGCAAATTATGATAAAATTAATCTGCTAACGAGTTCAACAGTACTTGTATGCGTATATCTGATTGAGAGTTCGATGCTGACAATTCACATTTCTGCTCGTCCAATCCAAGTCAAATTTCAATCACATCCAGCCGAAATGCGAGATACTATGGCTCGAATAATCAGATTCGGGGAGATGATTAAATGAGAAGAAGAATACTTAAAGTGTTGATGACTAGTTTAATACTGACGATCCTCAGCACCGGGTATCTGGATGCTGAATGGATTCCCGATGGAGTGCCAGTCGTACCACCTGAAGCTGGGATTCCAGACAACGCTCAGTGTACAACAGATGGCGTAGGGGGAATGATCATAACTTGGGAAGATCAGCGAACTGAATATGATATGGGGGATATATACGCCCAGCGAATAGATGCAAGCGGAACAGTTATATGGACAGCAAATGGTGTGGTTATCTGCTCATATATTGGCCTTGAAAATAAGCAGGGGAATCCCCAGATCATCTCCGATGGGGCTGGGGGAGCGATCATCGCATGGGAAGACGGGCGACGTAGTTGGCAGTATTCCCGTGATATCTACGCCCAGCGGGTAGATGCGAGTGGGACCGTTTTGTGGACCACTAACGGTGTTGTTATTTGCGATGCCGCAAATGTTAAGAGGGATATCCGAATCACTACGGATGGTGCAGGTGGAGCTATCATCGCCTGGAAGGATGAACGTAGTTCTAACGATGACATCTACGTCCAGCGGATAGATGCGGCCGGAGCAGTCCAGTGGGCAGAAGACGGCGTTTATGTTTGTACGCAAGCCGATGGGTATCAGATTATCTATGACGGTGATGGAGGAGCGATTATTGTGTGGGAAGATGCCCAAAGTGCAGACGAAGACATCTACGCCCATTGGGTTGATGCAACAGGAGCAGTCAGATGGGCAGGTAGTGGTGTTGCTATCTGTACAGAAACTGGTAACCAGATTCTTTACGATATTATCTCCGATGATGATGGAGGTGCGCTCGTCACGTGGGAAGACTGGCGAAGTTCAAATGCAGATGTATATGCTCAGCGGATAGATACGACTGGAACAGTGCATTGGACAACTAACGGTGTAGCCATTTGTACGGAAATCGGTTATCAACATTTCCCGCAGATCACATCTGATGGCACAGGTGGGGCTATCATTGCGTGGTATGATAACCGCGGGACCGACGTATACGCCCAGCGAGTTGACGCGAGTGGAGCAGTTCAATGGACAGAAAACGGCGTGGTTATTTCAATTGAACCAGGTTCGCAGTTAACGCCTCAGATCACCACTGATGGTACTGGGGGGGCGATCATCACATGGGTAAATGAAGGTAACACCTACGAAGGCATCTATGCGCAGCGTATTGACGCAAGCGGAACATCTCAGTGGACGGACTACGGGGTTGCTATCTGTACGGAAGGTAACGATGCAGAGCTCCTGGAAGAGCTTCGGATCATTTCCGATGATGCGGGGAATGCTCTTATTATGTGGGAAGACTACCGAAGCGGAAATGCAGAAATCTATGCACAACGGATCGATGTGAGCGGTACAATTCAATGGGCGACTTTTGGAATGGCTATTTGCTCTTACACAGGAGACCACAGCGAGTCACAGTTATGCACGGATGGTGCCGGGGGAGCTATCGTCGCATGGAAAGAAACTCGGGACGGGAATGATGAGATATACGCTCAGCGGATCGATGGGAATGGAACATTCCCATGGGGCGGTGGCGGCAGGGCTTTATATAGGTACTCTGATGGTCAGCAGAATCCTCAGATCACTACAGATGGTGCCGGGGGTGCAGTAGTAATATGGGAGGACAGCACTGGCGGGGCGTGGAACTTGCGTGCTAAACCGATAACTGCAAATGGGATAATCACTTATTTTGATGGATATGTCTGCAATGAAACCGGTGATCAGATAGGCCCTGATATTGTTTCTGATGGTTCCGGAGGCGCGATCGCCACATGGGAGGACTACCGAAGCGGAACCGGGGATATATACGCACAGCTGATTGGAGAACATCCGTACTACAATTGGTGGGAAGTTAAATGGACAGTTAATGGAGAAGCTATATGTACAGCTGCAGGGAACCAAGGGAATCCCCAGATTACTACTGATGGTGCCCAAGGAGCAATCATTACATGGATTGACAATCGCAGCGGGACTTCAGATATCTACGCCTGTCGAATAGATCAGGCGGGAACAGTTCATTGGACGACAGATGGTGTAGCAATCTGTGAAGCTGCTGATAATCAGGATACACCTCAGATTATATCCGATGGTTCTGGTGGAGCGATTATTACTTGGGAGGATAACCGAAGTGGTGATTGGGACATCTATGCACAACGGATTGACACAGATGGATCAGTTAGTTGGACAACAAACGGTGTAGCAATCTGCACTGCCGCCGATAATCAGAGCAAGCCCCAGATTACGACCGATGGTGCTGGTGGAGCAATTATTACTTGGGAGGACAACAGAGACGCGAATTCTAATATCTACGCTCAGTGGGTAGATGTGAATGGAGCACTTCAATGGACGGCTAATGGCATAGCTGTAAGTAGTGAAGCCCAAGATCAAAATATACCGCATATTACTACTCATGGTGATGGATGAGCGATTATTACATGGTTTAGTGGGTTTTATACTGATATCTTCGCCCAATGG
The DNA here is from genome assembly GCA_020350885.1 of bacterium. GTDB lineage: Bacteria > Krumholzibacteriota > Krumholzibacteriia > Krumholzibacteriales > Krumholzibacteriaceae. The sequence continues at coordinate 3,996,991 of CP070727.1, forward strand.
ATAGATTTAAACGGAGCAGGCAGATGGATAGATAACGTTACTGTATGTGCAGCACCGGACTCTCAAACTTCAACGAGGATAATCTCCGATGGAGCTGGAGGAGCTGTCATTGCATGGAAGGATAATCGAAGCTACAAATATAGGACCTACGCTCAACGAATCACTGGATTGGGATTGGGCCCAATCTGCCAAATATACCCTGAGACGATTGAATTATATGATCTTGTACATACTGGAAATACAAAGGACACGACTTTTACTATCACCAATGTGGGAATAGGACCACTTGCAGGTAGTATTAGCGAATCTTGTGGTCAGTTTAGTATCGTATCGGGTAGTGGCTCTTATTATCTATACGCAGGTCAATCTCATATTGTAACGATAAGGTTCGAACCGAATGTCCCGGGAAGACATTTCTGCAATATTGAGACAGGTGCTTCTATGTGCAGCAATGTCTATATCAGCGGATCTGCATATGAGTGCCCAGTCGAAGCTGTCTTGTATGTGAATGATGACGCACCGGGAATTGAGAGCGGTGCTACATGGACAGATGCTTTTATGGAACTCAGAGACGCCTTCGAGATTGCCGAGTTATGCCCAAATGTTACCGAGATCTGGGTGGCTGAAGGCACCTATAAGCCAACTAACGACACGACTCGCGCGGCTTCGTTCCAGCTTCCAGACAGCCTTGCGATCTATGGCGGTTTTGCCGGTTGGGAGACAGTGCTGAGCCAGCGGGATTGGGCGACGAATGTGACCGTCTTAAGTGGTGATATCGGGATTGTGGACGATGACTTGGACAACAGTTACCACGTTGTAACCACTAGTGGCACGGATTCAATGACGGTACTCGACGGATTTATGATAACGAAGGGCAGGGCCGATGGCGCCGGCACCGATGGATACGGTGGAGGGATGTATTGCCTCAATGCCAGTCCCACGGTGGTCAATGTGGTCTTTTTAGAGAACTACGCTAGTGAAGGCGGCGGTGGAATGTGCAACGAAGGCAGTGGTCCGCTGGGAGAAGGTAGCAGTCCGATAGTTGCCAATGTTGTCTTTTCAGGAAATTATTCGTCCTGGATCGGCGGCGGAATGTGCAACTATTACAACAGCAGTCCAACGTTGGTCAACGTGACCTTTTCGGGGAACTACGCCTTTAACGCAGGCCGTGGGATATACAACGGCGACAACAGCAATCCAAAGATAACTAACACTATCCTATGGGGCGATACCGGTTCGGTCGGCGCTAAAGAGATCAACGGCGATGGGAGCAATGCGATCATATCCTATTCGCTCATCGAGGGATCATTTATCGGGGGGATTAATTGGGACCTTAGTTTGGGCACCGATGGAGGGAACAACATCGACACCGATCCGCTGTTCATAGGCGCGCCGGCTAACCTGCGGTTGGGTATGGGCTCACCGGCAATCGATGCGGGGACGGATACGGCATTCGCGCTGCCGGCAACTGACCTCGACGGCAATCCCCGTATCGCCCTGGGAAAGGTCGATATGGGAGCGTACGAATGGGATAACTGCCCGTCGGGAACTGTGCTGTATGTAGATGCAGATGCCAATAGCGGCGGTAGCGGTGACTCATGGGAGGATGCCTACAATGAGCTGCGCGATGCCCTAGTGGCCGCTGCCTTGCGTTGTAGCAACGTTACCGAGATCTGGGTTGCCGAGGGTACATACATGCCGACGAACGATACAACCCGTGCCGCTTCATTCGAGCTCCAGGACAGCCTTGAGATCTATGGCGGCTTCGACGGCACAGAGATATTGCGTAGTGAGCGTGACTGGGTGACCAATGTCACGATTCTCAGTGGCGATATCGGCGTTCCAGCCGAAAGCTCGGATAACAGTTACCATGTAGTCGTGGAGAACGACTGCGATTCGACTGCAGTGCTCGATGGCTTTACGATCACCGCCGGCCGGGCCGATGGAGCGAGCGGGAATGATGACGGCGGAGGTATTGTTGCTGATGGAGGGAGTCCGAAATTCGCCAACCTTGTCATATCGAACAATTACGCTCTTGATATGGGTGGCGGTATGTACAACGCCAGCGCTGCTTCGAGGCTGAGTAATGTGACATTCGAGGGTAACGAGGGAGATGATGGCGGAGGGATGATCATTCGGTATGCCGGCAGTGATGGTGCGCGGCTTGTCGATGTGAGGTTTATCGACAATGCTGCCGCCACATCTGGTGGAGGGCTACAGGTGACTACCGCGAGTCCGATGCTGGAGAACGTTACCTTTACCGGCAATCAGGCGCCGTGGGGAGGAGGGATGCGCGCCTCTTACGGGGCCAGTCCGACGATCGCCAATGCTCTATTTCTAAATAACGTGGCAGGATCTGGCGGGGGAGGTGGTGGAATCTTCAATTCTAATGATGGTGTTCCTGTTCTTACCAATGTGACATTCCATGGCAACTCAGGGGGTGTTGGTGGTGGCATCTACGCCTATACGGGTAGCCCGGTGCTTGTTAATGTCATCATGTGGGGCGACAGTGCCGTGACGTCAGGAGACGAGATATACAACTACGACGGAGCTTCGACAAATATTTCCTATTCATTGATCGAAGGGTGTGGTGGCAGTGGTGGATGGGATGCGTCGGTCGGTACCGATGGAGGCAATAATATCGACACCGATCCCCTCTTCGTGAGCGAGTTCCTGCAGGATTTCCGCCTGCATGATGATTCTCCGGCGGTAGATGCAGGTGACAGTACGGCAGTGGGGCTCCCGGACACCGATATCAACGGCAATCCGCGAATACAGGGACTTACGGTCGATATGGGTGCATACGAGGGTGGCGTTGTCATCAACTACGAGTATGCACTCATCGACTCGATCATGGATGTGCCCGATGATCAGGGCGGCTGGGTGTATATACGATTCAATCGCTCGATGTATGACGACACGCTGGAGACGGAGTATCCAATAGAGCGGTACGATATTCATCGCAGGATTGATAATCCACTCCTCGCGGCGGAAATCATGGAACATGGAGAGCAGCTCACGGGTGAAGTCTTGGCAACACTGCCGGATGGTAAGAGTGTGAAGCTGAGTACCCGCAACGGGGATGAGGGGAGTTGCTGCATAAGATATAATGACATGTATTATTTCCTAAACTCAGAGCAATCACTTGCCGCTCCCCCCGGCCTCTGGGCGGACATCGGTACCGTTTCGGCGGCGCAGCAGGCACAGTATATAGCGCTCTCACCGACGCTGGGGGATTCGATCTCTGAACCACCGCTATGGTCGGTGTACTATATATCGGCACATTCGACCACGCCGGCAGTGTATTTTGATAGTCCCCCGGACAGTGGGTACTCGGTGGACAACATCGCCCCCGGCGTTCCGCTGGGATTTGCTGTTGCCTACAACACTGGCAGCGGCAATCAGCTCACCTGGGATCCATCACCTGAGCCTGATTTTCAGTATTACCGTATCTACCGGGGGGACAGTGAAGATTTCATACCAGCTCCAGGGAATCTCGTTCACGAGACTGCCACTGAAGGCTGGAGCGATCCCGAGTACGACGGCTGGGATGTGCACTACAAGATCACTGCACTCGACTACGTTGGTAACGAGAGCGATGCAGCCTCGCCCGAGTCAACAACAGGCGATGATGTTCCGTTAATACCGAAAGCATTCGCTCTGTACCAGAACGTCCCCAATCCCTTCAATCCGACGACCACAATCAGATTCGACCTCCCGCGTGCCGTGCATGTGAAGCTGTCCATATATAACGTAAAGGGAGAGCTAATCGCTACTCTAGTGGACCAACATATGACTGAGGGGCGCAAAGAGGTCAGCTGGACGGCGAAGGATAACAGAGGGCGAGCAGTTTCCAGCGGCATCTACTTCTATCGCCTCGTCGCCGGTGATTTTGTGCAGACGAAGAAGATGGTTCTTCTTCG
>CP070727.1:4001013-4008469 GCA_020350885.1 bacterium
AGCGCGTCCACCGCCCGCCCCAAAAGGTGTATTCATTTTTATTACGCCCGTTTATTTTTCTTGACAGCCTCCCGTAAACCCGGAAATATGTCTACGCTAAGGGCACACTAGAGGGTAAGTTGGGATTAACGTGGATGGAGGTGAGAGATCCGGTTCGAGTGGGAGGAACCGGGTGGGGATTATGCCGGAAATGTACACTGGGTGCTTGAAATGCAATAAAGGAGTGCTGTTACCGCTCTCGGACTACGGAAGAGACGGCGCTCCAATACGTTACAAAGCATGGGTTTGCAATAATCCGGACTGCGGATACAACATTCGCATAGACAACGGGGAGATCAGTATCGGCAAGGATCTCGGCTACTCTACGAAATAGCGGAACGGGTTATATCGTAAGCGTTAAGGGGGGATCTGAACAGGTTCCCCTCTTTGTTGGGGGCTAGGTTTATCGAGAACGGGCCCTGATCTTATCGTGGAATAGGATTGTAGCAGACGCTTCCCAATTTATATCGTGTGATAGGCTTATATGAGGTGGGGCTTATACTATCGAGGGGCAGGTGTTGATTAACGAGCCCCTATTTATCATGGGGTTTATTTATAATTTCCTAAAGTCGGATGAGCTTTGCGCCACGCCCAAGCTATTTTAATTAATTTATTAACTAAATATTACGGCTTCACATCACGGTGCCGGATCTCTAGGAGGAAGATCCCCAGCATGAAGGCCAGGACCGCTGCCAGCACCCATATCGGAGATGCGCCCGGCACCTCGCCCGCCTCGAGAGCGCTTGCGGGTGTGAGATGGAGCCTGATGAGGGAGACGAGGTTATAGAGGGAATGGCCCAGGATCGGGTAGATGAGGTTTCCTGTGCGGAAGAACATGTATCCAAAGAGGATACCCAAAAGGGTCACTCCGGGAATGACTGCCATGTCGAGGTGGGAGGCGCCGAAGACGATGCCCCCCAGAAGCACCGCATAGGACCCCTTCATGTTTCGCTGGAAGATCCTCTGTATGAAGCCCCTGAAGAGAAACTCCTCGGCAACCGGACCGGCGATGACGGTGCCGAAGGCAATGCCGATAAAGCTCCAGAATCCTTTGGGCTTGATTGCGAGGAGGAACTTGATATAATCCTCGTCGGGAGGCCACCATCTCTCGAAATAGCTCGATATTATGTCGACGGGCAGAACGGCGCTCCCCGCGATGAGAATAGTGAGGATGGTCATGAAGGACTGCGGGGGGTGCAGCCGGTACTCCCCGGTGAATCTGAGCGAAAGCCTCTTGGTGAGCACGTAGAGCGGTAGTATGAAGGTGATGATTGAGGGAAGGGAGAGGGCGAGCGCAACCTGATCGCTCAACATCAGGAAACCGGCGATCGAGTAGTACATGAAGAGGCACGCCACCGCATAGAGCAGGAGCATGTAGTTGTTGATCCGGTCGAAGAGGCCGGGTGGTGGTCCGAAGAGCTCGGCTTCCATCTGGGCGGCGGAAAATTCGGGTGGTTCGGGTTCCTCGAAGGGGCCGAAGGGCTGCTGTTGGTCGTTGGGGGCACTCGGGATTTCTGAGTCGCTGGAATCGTCGGGACCGCTCGGGCCTTCGGTTCCGGGTTCCCGCTCCTGGTTTTCAGGCTCTCCTTCCCGATGCTGCCCTTCGTCCTCGCTGTTGCCGTTACGCTGTTCCATAGCCTATAGATAATAGCTATAAGTCTAAGAAGCAACAAGGAGAAAGGCTCACATGATCAAGCTTATCATCTTCGATCTCGACAACACACTCACCGATTTCGTCCGTATGAAGGAGATGTCGATCGAATCGGCCATAAGTGCCATGATCGATGCCGGCCTCATGTTTTCCCATGACCGTATCAGGGGCGAAATCTACCGGATCTACGACGAGGAGGGGATCGAGTACCAGAAGGTCTTTAACAAGCTCCTCATCGAGCTGCTCGGGCATGTCGATTACAAGATACTCGCCGCAGGGATCGTCGGGTACCGGAAGGCGCGTGAGGCCTCGTTGGTCCTCTACCCGCACGTCAAGGTCGCACTGATCGATCTCATGAAGCGCGGCCTCAAGCTCGCCGTTATCTCCGATGCCCCGCGTCAGGAGGCGTGGCTCAGGCTCTGCTACCTCCAGCTCCACCACATGTTCGATGTGGTACTCGCCTATGAGGACACGGGCGAGCTCAAACCCAGCCCGAAGCCGTTTCGGAAGGTGCTCGAGGAGCTCGGGATCGAGCCGGAGGAGGCGCTCATGGTCGGTGACTGGCCGGAGCGGGATATCGCAGGTGCATCTGAGCTCGGTATCAAGACGGTCTTCGCCTCTTATGGAGACACATTCGGCACCAAGGAATCGGGCGCCGATTACGATATCAGCGATCTCTTCCAGCTGCTCGATATTGTGGATGAGCTGAATATTGCCGGAGGGGCAGGAGCAAAAGAGAAAGACGTTACGACGAAGTCACAGAGGGAAGGATAATACGATGTACGTGGTAACGGGTGATGAGATGCGGGCCATCGACACGGCGACAATCGAACGGTTTGTCCCCGGGCTGACACTCATGGAGCGTGCGGGGCAGGGGGTGTTCGAACGGATCAAGGCGAGCTACGATTCGATCGAGGGGCTGGCGGTGTCGATCTTTCTCGGCAGGGGCAACAATGCGGGGGACGGCCTCGTTGTGGCGCGGCTCCTCGCCGAATCGAAGGCCAAAGCTACCCTTCACTACCTCCACGAACCGAAAGACCTGAGCCCCGATGCCTTCAAGAACTTCGCCCGCCTCAAGGAGCTCAAGAAGGCGAACGCGATCAAAGAAAACTTTCTCTACCTCGCAGACTGGAAGAAGAAGACGCAGGATGTGATCGATGAATCCGATCTCATCGTCGACTCACTCCTCGGCACAGGTATCAGCAAACCGGTCACGAAGAACTACGCATCGGTGATCGAGCTCATAAACGGCAGCGGGCTGCCGATTCTAGCGATCGATATCCCCTCGGGTGTGCATGCAACGACTGCCGAGGTCATGGGCACCGCGATCCGGGCCGATTACACCGTTACAATGGGGCTTCCGAAGATCGGATGCCTCTTCTATCCGGGCAAGGAATACACGGGTGGGCTCTCGGTGGTCGATATCGGCGTCCCCGATGAGGTGATAGAGGAGCAGAAGCTCACGCTAGGGCTCATCGATTTCAGGACGGCAATCGACGACCTGCCCGAGCGCGATCCGGCGGCACACAAGTTCCGCTGCGGTTCGCTTCTCCTCGTTGCAGGAAGCAGACGCTACACCGGCGCCGCCTCACTCGCCGCCCTCTCAGCTCTCAGGACCGGCTGCGGGATCGTCTACTGTGCCGGTCCGGAATCGGTGCGGCCGGTTGTGCAGACGACGGCACCTGAGGTGATATTCGTTGCGCTGCCAGAGACAGCATCCGGCGCGATCGCCCACTCGGCGCTCGGGCAGGTGTTGGAGGAGGTCCGCTACGATGCACTTGCCGTGGGGCCGGGGCTTACAACCGATGAGGAGACGGTACGCTTCGTGAGGGATCTCGTCGGGCGCACGACCGCACCTATACTCATCGATGCCGACGGCATCAACGCGTTCGCCGGAGATTTCGAGTCACTCAAAACCCATTCGGCCGGACGTGAGATCGTGATCTCCCCCCACTCGGGAGAGCTTGCACGGCTCACCGGGATCGAAGTCCCTGAGGTTCCGCAGAAGCGGATCGACGGGCTCCGTTCGCTTATAGCGGGAACCGGCATTACCCTGGTGCACAAGGGTGCGCCGACCGTTGTGCTTCATCCCGGTGGGACCGGCGGGATCAATGCGTTCGGTCATCCGGGCCAGGCGACCGCGGGAAGCGGAGATGTGCTCACCGGCACGATAGCGGGATTTCTCGCACAGGGCTGCGGGGCGGCACCAGCCGCCCGGCTCGGCGTCTACCTCCATTCCAGGGCGGCCGATCTCGCCTCGATGGAGGTCGGCCGGCGGGCGTTGATCGCAGGCGATATGATGCGGTCACTGGGAGCGGCTCTGAGGGAGATAGAGGAGGAGCGGGGATATCATTAGGCAGCCGGGTGCGTGCAGGTATCTGAGGTAAGATCAAAAGTTCGGGCCAACGGCTTGCACCACGAGTCGACCTGCGCAGGCTGGATACAATCATGAAAGAACGCGAGATCATTGAGAACATCAGAAAGACGTTCCCTGATGCGGGGATCGGCGACGACGCTGCGATCCTACCGGCCGGCGACGGTGGCCTGTTGCTCGCCGCCGATGCGGTCGTCGAGGGCGTTCACTTCAGGCGTGAATACTCTACGCTCCGTCAGGCCGTCGAGAAGGTGGTCACCTCGAACGTCTCCGATATCTACGCGATGGGTGGGGAGCCCGGCTCGGCACTGCTCACGGCGGGACTCCCGGAGGGGTTCAGCGGAGATGAGCTGGCGGAGATCACGGACGGCCTGCAATCGGCATGTGAGATCTACGGTCTCCGCCTTGCAGGGGGCGATACCGTTCTCAGCCCCTCTGCGGTCTTCTTCAATGTCGCCATACTCGGCTCGGTCGGTGCCGGCTGTGCCGTGCCGCGCTCCGGAGCCCGCGAGGGCGATGCACTCGTTCTTTTCGGCGAGTGCGGGAGATCGCTTGCGGGAATGCACCTGCTGGCCGGATTGCTCGGAACGGGGGAGGCAGGGATTCCCATTCATGAAACACTTACACGGAACGGCCCGGAACGTGAGGCCGTACTGGCACTCATACCAAAGCTTACTACCTCAACGGAATCCGATGAGATCGAACTGCTCCTCGAGGGAGCCGGTGTAGGGAAGGAAACACTTCTGGCAGTGAATTGCATGAAGCAGCACCTGACGCCGCTGGCAAGGCCCCTCCTACCACAGCTTCTCGGGTCCGATCCACCGGTTGTTACGTCGATGATAGATGTGAGCGACGGGCTCGCCACAGACCTCAGGAATATATGTACCGCAAGCGGCGTGGGGGCCGTCATACACGAGGCGGCGCTTCCGGTTCCGCGGGAGATCGCAGCCCTTTTCCCGGGGAACGAGGAACTCTGGAGGCGGCTCGTCCTTGCGAGCGGTGAAGAGTATGTCATGCTGGGGACGGTGCGGGGCGGCGGCCCGGCAGGTGAGGGAGCCGCTCAAGCGGGTGAGCGGGACGACCGGCCTGACGTGGGAGACGCCCAAGCGGGTGAGCGGGATGACCGGGCTGGCGTGGGAGACGCCCAAGCGGGTGTACAGGCGGGCTCCTATCCGGGCGGTACGGTCATCGGGTCCATCATACCTGCCGCCGAGGGAATCATTCTCGAAAGGCGTGACGGCACACGCGAGGCGTTGCCGGAGCTCGGCTACGAGCACCGGTTCTGAGCACAACCGGCCACATGCAACACGAGGGAGGACCGATGCTTCTCTACTTCATACGCCACGGCGAAACCGACTGGAACAATGCATACCGCATCATGGGTCTCAATCCTATCCGCCTCAACGAGCGTGGCAGGGAACGTGTCCTGCGGCTGGCCGAGGCGCTCGAGGATCGCGATATACGTGTGATATACACGAGCACGGTCATACGGGCGTTGGAGACGACACAGATTCTGGCCGATGCGTGGGGGGCAAAGATCCGTGAGGAGCCGCGCCTCAACGAATCGGATTACGAGCGCTGGGTCGGGAAGCAGTACGAGGAACTCGAGGGCGATCCCGATTTCGAGCTGTACGGATCGGCCCCCACCAGGTCCACCTTCTCCGAGAATGAAGGGATGGTCGATATACAGAGGCGTGCCCTCGAAGCGGTCGAGCGTATCAGGGAGGAGACCGGAGAGGGTGCGGCGGCGGCAGTCTCCCACAGCGATGTCATGAAACCAGTGATCGCACATTACCTGCAAATGGATCTCGACGCCATGCACCGGCTTGCTATCTCCAATGCATCGGTGACACTCCTCGACATCGGCGGCAAACGGCCGCGGCTGCGTTATATAAATCTCGCCCCGTGGAAATGGTGAGCGGCGCTAAAAATTCTTAATAACAGTGAATGGTGTGGTGAAAAACGTGGATGTGGTACACCGTACTATGAATAACGCGATATTAGAAATTGATGCAATGAATCCCGTGGAAGTAGTGAGCGACGCCGTGAATATTAAAAATAATAAATCAGTCTGGTGGATTCTGTTGAAGTGCTGAACCCTGCGGCGAATTATTATAAATTAATTATCTTAAATACACAATCTTCCGCGCCTGCCTGAACTTGCCCGCCTTGATGCGGCAGAAGTAGACACCCGATGAGACCTCGCCGCCGTCCCCGTCGCGCCCGTTCCAGACCACCTCGTATCTTCCCGGCTCCCGTTCACACAGTTCGACGACACGTATGAGCCGTCCGGCGGTATCGTAGATACGTATATCGACCTGGCACCACTCTGCAATCGTGTAAGAGATCGTCGTCGTCCCGTTGAACGGATTCGGAAAGTTCTGCGCCAGCGTAGTGCGAAATACCGGAGGCTCGTCGCCACCGTCCCCATCACCGTCATCGTCTCCCACACCGGTATAGTCCTTGATCGAGAAGAGGCTGTCGCTGGTATCCTCGCCCGTCAGTAGCACCGGATCGTAGGCGACGATACGGATGAGGCAGGAGTCCGAGAGCATCGAGGGGGCGATCCACATGAAGGTCGAATCGTTCGGCCCGCCGTGGGCGATCGGGTAGTAGTCGAGGCCTGCATTCTCCGAGAGATAGATACGTACCGAATCGACCCGGAAGTTATCCCACGACGACCACCTGACATAGACCGTATCCCCCGTCTCAATGAGCTCTCCCCCGTTTGGATAGACGACGGTCACGGTGGGCGGGATCGTGTCGAGACCGGCACATGCCGAGTTCTCATCCGAGTATCCACCCCCGTAATCCATGGTATCCACGCCGGAGACCCGGTAGTAGCGGCAGCCCTCGACGGGGTGATGGCTGAAGGTGCCGGTGCCGGCGGGTGCCGTGCCCAGGAAGTTCGCAAGATCGGGCAGGAAGCCCGCCGTGCTGTCCCCGTAGACGGCGTAGTAGGCGAGCCCGCCCGGCAGGAGCTGGTTCCAGATGAGCGTGATGGTGGTATCATCCGTGGCGGTGGCGGAGAGGTTCTTGATGTACTCGGGTGCCGCCATCACGGCCCCCGGCCCTCCGAAGGCACCCTGATCCGCCCTCGAACCGTCGGGATCGAGCACTGCTGGATCGCCCGTGTCGATCCCACCCGAGTGGACCAGGAGGTGGTAGTCGAGCGAGAGGGTGTCTGCGTAGAGGGGGTCGCGGCTCGTGTTGGTCGAGTCGGCGGTCACGAGGTATATGTCGTCGGGCGTGTTGCCGAAGCAGTTGTTGAAGCTGAAGGTGATGTTCTCGAGCGTGTTCGCCTGGAAGCCGTACTTGTGGCCGAAGGTGATGAGGTTGTTGGTTATCCCGAGCGAGACCATGGTGCCGAGAAAGACGTTCCCGCCGCCGTA
>CP070727.1:4008569-4031194 GCA_020350885.1 bacterium
AACCGTGCCCGGCATGGGAAGCCTTCTATCGTGTGATGCCGAGAATGAACGAACAGCCGTGCGATTACTACTCCCCGGTGAATTGCCACTGGCAATCACCTTGGGAGCACGGGTACGAAGATACGTTTCATCTGCCAGCTCCTCGGCCTTTCGAAGAGCTCGTTCCGATAGCCCTCCCTCATCCAGTGCCTGCAGTTGCCAAGCGATCCGTCTGATCAGAAAGACCTTGTTATGCGACCTGCTCTCCTCTTTGAAGAGCTCCACATACTTAGCCCTCAGCTCTCCAACTGTCATTCTACTGAGTGCCCTAACCTCTTTCGTGGTACCGGGTTTCATACGATCATCCCCTCTCTGGGCCTCTCTTTCCCCTGTTAACCCACACTCCATTCAGCGCTCAGGGCTACCAGACAATCAAGCCCTTTCTCCGGTTAAATGGCAGATTCATCCGGATCACAACCATTTGATATATTGCCAGTTATGGGGCTTCTCTTCCCTGTAATGGCAACACTTTCGCCCTGAAATGGGGCTGATTTCCATATTCGTAGATATCCTTTGGCCAGTAGCCAGGCCATCTCTCTTGCCCGCTCCTCGGGGGTCATATCTTCCGGATCCGTAATACCGTACATCACTCCTCCCGGCATGGTTTTCAGTAGTATCTTCTTCACCGGCCTCCTCTGTTAACCTACCGGGAGAAAGTTCGAATTGTCGGAATCTGGTACCCCAGAGGTGAAAAAGCTGTTTACCAACTCGGGATGTTAACCAGAGAGTGAGAGAGTTTGAAAGGGTTGCACTCGGTTTTGAGCTGACCAGAGCGAACCCTCTTCGAAACAGAGAGTCTGGCGGGAATGTGTGAGGGGCGTAATTCTCTTTATATTTTATGTATATAGAAACACCCCGCAGGCATCAATCTGCGGGGTTTCTGTTAACCAACTGCGGGATTTAAACTCGGATAAAATTATCTGGCTCCCCAGGTAGGACTCGAACCTACAACCCTCCGGTTAACAGCCGGATGCTCTACCAATTGAGCTACTGAGGAGCACTGAAAGTCTTTTTATTTTCAGGCAGAAGGGCGACCCGGAGGTCGCCGCCAAAATCCTATAATAGTTATCGCATTCCCCCCTGTCAATCCCCAATTGGCGGCCGGAGGAGCGGTGCCAGATCCTCGAGGAGAAGCTCGGTTGGTGTCATAACGGGAATGAATACCGGCCTTTCGCCCCTGTGCTTTGCATGGGCTGCGAACCGGCGGTGGAGCATATCCATGAGCTGGATTCGGCAGACCGGACAGGCTGTGGCCACGACATCCGCTCGCACGTTGTCTATCGCATCGATCTTCCGCCGGGCGATCTCCTCGGCCGCATCCGGATGGAGAAAGGTGAAGCTCCCCCCTCCCCCGCAGCAGCGGTCGGCATCCTCCATACGAACGTAGCGGTAGCCCGGCAGGATCCCCAGGATCGCCTCGGGCTGCCATCCGACGCCCTGCCCGCGGTTCAGATGGCAGGGGTAGTGATAGGTTACGATAGGTGTGACGTGCCGGGGCGCTACTTCCTCGAACATCGTATCTTCTACATTGCCGGGCTCCGGCCGGCTTCCGGCATTCTGCGAAACCGGGTGGTCGGCACCTTCATCCAACGACTTGAATACACCGGTTAGATCCATCACCTTCATCTCGAGACCGAGCTGGGCTGCGAGGAGCTCGTTTATATCGAACACCTTCCCTTCGATATGCTCACGGTAGAGATCTGCGGCCCTGGGGTACTCATTCTGCACTTTGCCGGACGATGGAGCGCGCCGGAAGGACTCGGACTCGGTATCCCATTCGATCTCGAAGTAACCGTCGGCGTTGAGATCGAAGAGGCGGGGAAAGACAGATTTCAGCATGTGCCCCCCTGAGGAGCACGAGGTGACTACTAAATCGTAGCGGTGCGAAGCAAACCGGTCGAGGGCCGCCGCGGCCACCCTGCGGGCACCTTCGATATCGCCTGCGAAGTAGACGGGTGCACCGCAGCAGATCTGATCCTTGGGGGCTAAGACATCTATGCCGAGGAGTTTCAGCACACGCATGACTGTCCCGGCCTCCTCCGGGAAGAAGTGATTCACGGCATGACCCACAAAGAAGTAGGCGCGCCTGCCCGCTTCCAGGTTCCGCCTGCGGGCGGTGATGATCCGTTCGATCAGCTCGATCGCTTTCCCACGGTCGTAGTGATTTGGAATAGCAATATCCCCCGCCGTCACTGCCGCGGGATCCGGGAGCACCGCTTCCAGATCGGCGGCACGTGAATGCTCGGGTGCGGTGCTCAGGAAAGGTTTCTTCGCAGGCAGGGGCACGAAGCGATCGACGGGCCATCCCAGAAAGGGAAAGAGAAAACGGAGCGGGCTCTTCCCACCGACACCGTGCAGCGGCACCCTGCGTGCGAGACCGACAGCGCGCATCAGCTTGAAGAGGGCGTTGTCCATACCTCCGAGTGCCCGCAGGGCAAGGCGCTTGAGGCGCGGTATGAGCCCCCGCCGGGCCATCTCGGCCCGTACCGTCATGACGACCTCATCGGCACGCATCCCGGACGGGCAGTTCTCCTCGCAAGTCATGCAATGGAGGCAGAGATCGAAGATATCCTGGAGCTTGCCTTCATTGATCTCCTCGCCCTTAAAGAAGGCCTCGGCCAGCTCGACCTTGCCACGTGCGGAGGCGAATTCCTCACGGAAAACGGGATAGACCGGGCAGACGGACCGGCATGATCCGCACCGGTTGCAGAGCAGGAAATCGTCGGTGATGTCCCTCGCTGCGGATCCGGATTTCTTTTGCTCATTCATATTAAATCACGCGCTCAGGGCAGCATGAGGCGGTTCGGATCGAAGACTACGAGCACTCTCGATGTAAGGGCATCGAGTGATGCGGCACGATCCTTCGCCTCGCCGGCCTCTTCCGATACACGGGCGAGATCATTCTGATGCACCCTTCTTCGAACGGGCTCACCGTTATAATATACTACATGCTCCACACGCTCGCGCAGACCACGGTCCCGGATCGATCCATAGATATCATCGAATCCAGGGATGGCATCACGTAGCGTACCGCTATCTGCGAGTAGAAGCGATGTGATTTCCCCGGCAGTGCGTTCCGGCGTCATGCAGGGGATCCAATAATGAATCCGCTCCGGATAGAGGCTCCTTATGACCAGCGAGCCTTCCGGTACGGGAGGGAAGCCATCCGCATCGAATGAGATGTGGACGATGCCGGAACCCGTATCGAGAGCTTCGAGGGCTATGGCCGGGAGATGATGCAGCTCGCCCATGATGCCGGGATCGAGCCCGGCGATCGAGATACCATCTCCCGCCAGCTTCGACATGATCGTTTCGAGCCTCCCACCTGCTCCATCGCTCGACGCCTGGAGCTCGACGATCAGCAGGGCGTAGCCCGCGCCCTCCATAGGCGGGAGGGATTCGAGGGCGAGCCTTCGTGAATCGATACGTTCGCCGAGCATCCCCGCGGCCCTCCCCTCGAAGAGCAGGAGAAACGCCGGTCTTTGCACCCGGTGCAAATCCTTCGCAAGCCTCCGCAGGGGATCCACCGGTCCGGCGGCGGCGAAGTATGCCCGCCGTGCAGGCCCGGGAAGGAGCCGCAGCGTGAGCCGGGTGATCGTCCCGCACACGCCCCCGGAGCCCGTTACGAAACCGGCGATCTCGTACCCGCCGACATCCTTCACCGAGCGGGAGCCCGTATGGATCGACTCACCTGCGGCTGTGATGAGATCGATTGAAAGGAGGCATTCCCTGAGCCTTCCGAAGCGGCTTTCGGTGACCGGGATGCGACCGTCCATGACAAGCTCTCCGATCGTCTCATCACCGCAAACGAGCAGCGGCTCGTAGGGGAAGAGAAGTCCCGCCCGTTCGATTCCGCCCAACAGATCGACGACCCCCACACCGCTGTCTACGACCGCCACAAGATCTGACCGCGAGATCTCGTGAATACGATTCAACCGCCGGACCGTGATGAGCACGTTCACCCGGGCTGAGCGTTCCGCTTTTTCAATCTCACCGACGATATCTTCTGTTCCCTCAAGGACGGGAACAGATCGGCCGTCGAGGCTGATGAAGCCGGCCGATTCGGATTCTTCCGTCGGTCCCGGAACGATACCAAGGCGGTGGCCGGGACGAAACGGGCTTTCGAGTATCCCGATACGAATGGTATACCCCTCGAGGGCAAGCCTGTTGCATTTCCGGTATAAGCCTTCGATCTCATCCGGATCGCCGGGAACGAAGATGAAGGTCTTCTCGTCGTTTGAACTTGCCATTGCCATCCATGTCCCTTTGTACCGCCCGCATCGGTGTGTCTTCCCGTTTCAAACGGTATTCATATCAGGAAAATCGGTCCCGGCTCCCTATGTAAGATAATTCAGGATCAATGTGATACTCAATATACTTGCTACGGTGGCAAAGAGGATCCCCAGTGCCACGAGCTTGGGCCGGCAGCCGAACTCGGTCGCATAGACGACCACGTTCACCGCCGTCGGCATCGCCGACTCGACGATGATGACATTCCTGAGCACCGGTTCGAAATCGAACAGCCTGATCAGCATGAGAGCCACCGTAAATCCGCCGAGGATCCGAAGTACGGCAGAGATAAGGGCACCCGCAATGTCCCGCCGGATACCGGCGGTCCCTCCGAGTCCCCCCGGCTGCTCTGCCGCCGGTCGTTCAACGGGCCGGCGTACGATACGTTCGAGCTGCAAGCCGAGAAGGATCAGGCCTACCGGTATGGCCGCCTGCCCCAGGAGACCGATCATCTTCATGAACGGCTCCGGCGGGAGCGCATCGAGACTTGCAAGTACACGTCCGAGGACGAGCGCGTAGACGAGCGGTACCTTGAAGACGTGTGCAAGCGCCTCTGTGGGTCTTCGTCTACCCGCACTGGCGATGTAGATACCCACTGTCGATTGTATGATCGATGCGGCCACGACGAAGGTCGTCGCATAGACGAGTCCGAGCTCACCAAAGGCGAGGAGGCAGACCGGAATGCCGTAGAATCCGGCGTTCATGAAGACCGAGGCGAGGGACATGGCATTACGCTCCTCCCTGTCCCTTCGCATGAGGAATCCGATCCCTTGCACCAGGATAAGGATCACCGCTTCCATGAGCGCCACATAGAGGAGCACCCGGAGGATCATGGCGGTCCCGGCCTCCGCCCGTGCCATCGCCACGAAGATGAGTGCCGGCGAGAGGGCGTACAGTTGCACGCGTGAAATGGCCTTCACATCGAGCTTTCCCAGCCGGCCCAGCAGGAAACCGAGAAAGATGATAAAGAAGACGGGAAGGATGACGTTTGTTATCACCACATCAAATCTACCCCCGCAAAACAAAAGCCGCCTCTCGGGCGACTTCCGTTTGCTATATGACGAGTGTGCGTCTCAAAGACTTGAGCTCATTTGTCCTTGCCGGATTCCTGCTCATCGGGGCCGGATTCTTCAATGGATTCAAGCTCATCGGCGGTGGAAGTATTCTCGGATTCTTTTTCGGCCGCCTCTTTCTCCTTGACCTTTTTCTTGGTCGGTTCATCCTCAGCCGCTCCGGCAACCTCGGTCTCGACGGCGGCCCCATCCTCCCCGGGGTGTTCAAATTCACCCGAGCTCTCAGGTACAGCTACCACCTCAGCCTCCTCCCTGGCTCTCTTTCTAGCTGCCCGGCTTTCCGGTATCTCCACCTTGTGGTATTTCTTACGCGGTATCTTCTTTTTCTTCCGCCCCTCTTCCTTCTCGCCGAGGAGCTCGAGGATCGCCGTCTGTGCGTTGTCGCCGCGACGGACACCGGTCTTGAGCACCCGTGTGTAGCCTCCCGGACGGTCCGCAAAGCGGGGGGCGATCTCGGAAAAGAGCTTCTTCAGCACATCCGGATCCTGAACGGTCTTCGCCACATGCCGGCGGGCCGAGAGGTCCCCACGGCGGGCGAAGGTGATCATCCGCTCGGCGAGGCGCCGGGCCTCCTTCGCCTTAGCGGTCGTGGTATTGATCCGCTCCCTGGCGAAGAGCGATGTAACCATATTACGGAGCATCGCCTTCCGGTGCGAGGCGGTCCTGTTGAGCTTCCTTCCGTCACGATTGTGGCGCATCAGTCTTTCTCCTCTTCCTTCACCTTTTTCTCGCCGCTCATGACGGCCTCGACATCCATACCGAGACTCAACCCCATACCATCGAGGATATCGACGATCTCCTTGAGGCTCTTGCGGCCGAAGTTGCGGTACTTGAGCATGTCGCTCTCGGTCTTGCGAACCAGGTCGCCGAGCGTTTTGATGTTTGCGGCCTTGAGACAGTTGGAGGAACGAACCGAGAGCTCGAGTTCCTCGACGCTCCGGTTGAGCAGCTCCCTCATCTTCTCGAGTTCCTCATCGACTTCCTCTTCCTCTTCCTCTTCCGGCTCCTCCTCGAAGTGAATGAAGAGCAGCATGTGATCCTTCATGATCTTCGCAGCATACCCAAGTGCATCCTCCGGCGTTACGCACCCGTTGGTCGTTATCCCGAGCTGGAGGGAGTCGTAGTCCGTCCGCTGTCCGACACGCGTATACTTCACCGTATAGGTGACATGCGTGACGGGACTGAAGTTCGAATCGACCGGTATGAGGCCGATCTCGAATTCCTCGAGATTGTGGCTCTCGGCGGGTACGTAGCCGCGGCCGTGCCCGATGAGAATCTCCATCTTGAGCTTGGTCTTCTCGGTGCAGGTGGTGATCACCTGATCCTTGTTCAGAATCTCGATATCTGCATCCTCCTGGATATCGGCGGCGGTGATCTCGCCCTTCTTATGTGTCTCGAGGGTCAAAAACTTCGGCTCATCGCAGTGCATCTTGACAATAAGCTGCTTGAGGTTCAGGACGACATCGGTGACATCCTCCTTCACACCTTTGATGGTGCTGAACTCGTGCTGGACATTCTCCACCTTCACCGCCGTCACCGCAGCGCCCTGTATGGCGGAACGGAGAATCCGGCGGAGCGAGTTACCGATCGTATTACCGAAGCCGCGCTCCAGCGGTTCAATCTTGAAACTCCCGTAGGTTGGTGTAGCGGTCGATTCATCAAGAGCGATCTCTTTTGGCATCAGAAGGTTACGCCATTTCATCTATCCGTTCCTCCTTGAACTACCGGCGGTTTGCAACCCGGTGAGACTTCCGCCGCCTTCAATACGGGCCCCGAACACGGCTTCGTATTACTTCGAATACAGCTCTACAATAAGATTTTCCTCGATCGGTACCGGGATGACATCCCTGGTCGGCTCCTCCAGGTAGACACCTTCCTTCTTCGTTACATCGACGGAGATGTACGGAACGGTGCCCCTGCTGCCGTATTTCTTGAGTGTGTCCTCTATCACGAGCAAGCCCTTACTTTTCTCGCGCGGTGAGACACGATCGCCGATACGCACCTGATAGGATGGAATGTTCACCCGTTTGCCGTTCACCTCGAAATGGTTATGCAGAATGAGCTGGCGTGCCGTCGCACGCGAAGGTGCAAATCCCATCCGGTAAACCATGTTGTCCAGCCTGCCCTCCAGGAGCTTCAGAAGATTATCTCCGGTTATCCCTTTCATTCGGTCCGCCGCTTTGAAGTAGTTGCGGAACTGTCGCTCCAGGAGCTGATACATACGACGCAGTTTTTGCTTCTCTCGAAGCTGTACCCGGTAATTGCTCCGTCTACTGTACCTCGAGCGCCCGTGCTCACCCGGCGGGTAGTTACGCTTCTCGATCGCACAGCGTTCGGAGTAACAGCGGTCCCCCTTGAGGAAGAGCTTGGTGCCCTCCCGCCTGCAGAGCTTGCAATTGGGACCGGTATATCTCGCCATCGATTGATACCTCCCCGGCCGCCGCGGCGGCCGTGTGTCGTTCATCTTCACCGGGAACCCTCGGGCCACCCGGTTACCCGTTTAATCCGTCCCGATCAGGCGATCCCCTATATGCGCCTGCGCTTCTTCTGCCGGCAGCCGTTGTGGGGGATCGGGGTGCAGTCCTTGATCGCAGCTACTTCGATGCCGGTGGCGCGCAGCGAACGGATCGCCGCCTCGCGCCCCGGGCCGGGACCCTTGATCCAGGCTTCGACCTTTTTCATGCCGAGTGCCATGACCTCACGGGCAGCAGTCGAGGCCGCCTGCTGGGCCGCAAACGGCGTGCTCTTTCTCGAGCCCTTGTATCCGAGCTTGCCCGGGCTGCACCACGTGATCACCGCACCCTCACGGTCGGTGATCGTTATGATCGTGTTGTTGAAGGTGGACTGGATATGGGCGACGCCATAGACATCCACCTTCTTGATCTTCTTCTTGGTCCTCTGGGGACGGGCCAATGAAAAACCTCCCGTAAACGCCTCAGATGTGTCTCACACATTCATCCATATATATACACGCTCATCAAATCGTACGGGGCGGCGCCGAAGACCGTTACAGGCTTCCCCTTTCCCGCATCGATCCCGGTAGGTGCACGTCGGCACCACCGGCTGCCCGGCGCATCGCTACTTCTTCTTCTTCGAACCCGGCCGCGTGCGCGGGCCCTTTCGCGTGCGCGCATTCGTATGCGTCCGCTGACCGTGAACGGGGAGCCCGTGACGATGCCGGAGGCCGCGATAGGCCCCGATATCCATGAGGCGCTTGACGTTCATGGTCACCTCACCACGCAGGGATCCCTCGATCTTGTATTCATTCTCGATGATATCCCTGATCTTGACCGTCTGATCCTCGGTGAGATCCCTCGTCTTCGTTTGATAGGGTACCTTCGCCTTCGAGAGGATCTTCCGGGCGTTTGAACGGCCGATCCCGTAGATATAGGTCAGCGCAATCTCAATGTGCTTGTTGTCGGGTATGTCGACACCGACTATACGCGCCACAGAAACGCTCCTTTCGTAAAACGTGTCGAAAGCCCCTTAACCCTGGCGCTGCTTGTGCTTCGGGTTCTTGCAGATTACCCGCAGCACACCCCGCCGCCGTATGATCTTGCAGTGCGGGCACATCTTCTTTACGGAGCTTCGAACCTTCATCGTTTATCTTCCTTTTCACTCAAGCGCCAAGCACCGGGATTTCATTCGGTGAGGGCCCGGCTACCCGATTATCGAGCGAATACCCTTTGCGACACCGTGTGGATCACTTGTACCGGTATGTGATCCGGCCTCTCGAAAGGTCGTAGGGACTCAACTCGAGTGCTACCCGGTCACCCGGCAGTATCCGGATGAAATGCATCCGCATCTTTCCGGAAACATGCGCCAGAACGATGTGCTTGTTCTCGAGTTCCACCCTGAACATCGCATTGGGCAGCGCCTCGACCACCGTTCCCTCGACTGGTATTCCCTTTTGCTTGGCCATTTCTGCTTTCGCTTCTACCTCCGAATTTCTATCCGTTGCACGTCACCGGGTCATGATCTCCGGCCCATCATCCGTTACGGCCACCGTGTCCTCGAAGTGACACGAGAGCCCGCCGTCGACGGTGACGAACGTCCAGTTGTCCTTCAAGGTCAGCACCTCATGGCTCCCGGTATTTATCATCGGCTCTATCGCCAGCACCATTCCCACCTTCAGGACCGGTCCCTGTCCCGGAGGTCCGAAGTTGGGGATCTGCGGCTCCTCGTGCATCCTTCTGCCGATCCCGTGCCCCACCAGTGCCCTGACCACTGAATATCCGTGGCTCTCGGCGTGGGCCTGGATCACGTGGGAGATATCGGAAAGATGGTTCCCGGCCCTCACCTTGTCAATACCGAGCTCGAGGGCCTCCCACGTGACATCGAGCAGCCGTCGTGCCTCTTCACTCACCTCACCGACCGGATAGGTCCGCGTCGCATCGGCGTAAAACCCTTCCCGAAGCACGCCCATGTCGATCCCGACGATGTCCCCCTCCTCCAGTTCCCGGGGACCGGGGATCCCATGGACGACCTGCTCGTTCACGGAGGCGCACAGGGATGCAGGGTATCCCATGTATCCCTTGAACGCCGGCACCGCTTCCCCGGACCGTATGAATTCCTCTGCGAACCGATCCAGTTCTCCGGTCGTCATACCCGGTCGGATCATCCCCGCTATCCCGTGAAAGCACTCCCGCAGGATCTCAGCCGACTTGCGGATCAGATCCAGCTCCGACTCGGTCTTTATCGTAATCATGCCAAATGGCGGAGTAACTCCGCCGTTATCTCATCGATACTTCCGGCGCCCCTGACCGCAGCAAGCCCGCCGCGCTTGCGGTAGAAGTCGATCACCGGCGCCGTTTGCTCTTCGTATACCTCGAGACGGCGGCGGACCGTCTCCTCCTCATCATCGGGACGCTTGACGAGCTTCCCCCCGCATTTCTCGCACGTGTCGAGCTCTTCGCCGGACATCGTGGCGAGGTTGTAGATGGGGTTGCACGAGGAGCTGATCCGCCTGCTCGTGAGCCGCCGGACAATTTCCTCGCTGTCGACATCGATCAGGAGTACCTTATCGATTGTCTCGCCCCGCTCCTCTAGCTGCGCCGTGAGCGATTCGGCCTGCGCCAGGGTCCTCGGGAAACCGTCGAGGATCCAGCCGGTCTCTCCCAGCCTGTCCAGCTCCTCGCGGATCAGCCCGAGTATAACCTCATCCGGAACGAGGGCCCCCTGCTTCATGTACATTTCCGCCTCGACGCCGAGCGGTGTTCTGCTGGAAACCGCCTCTCGCAGGACATCTCCCGTCGAGAGGTGCTCGAGGCCGAGCTCGGCGGAAACACGCGCCGCCTGGGTTCCCTTGCCGGATCCGGGAGGTCCGAGTATGATGAGGTGCATCCCTGCCATGGCCTCGTCCTTACCCTCCTAGCGCCGTCCCCGCAGGCGGCCCTTCTTCATGAATCCGTCGTAGTGCCGCATCAGGAGGTGTGTCTCGATTTGCTGGAGGGTGTCCAGCATCACACCGACCACGATGAGCAGCCCCGTACCGCCGAAGTAAAACGGCAGCCCTCCCTTGCGCATCATGATATCGGGCAGGATGGCGATGAACGCCAGAAAGACGGCGCCGGGGAGTGTCACCCTCGTCAGGATTCTGTCTATGTAGTCACTCGTTCGTTTCCCGGGACGGATACCCGGGATGAAACCACCGTACTTCTTCATGTTCTCGGCAAGATCGATCGGATTGAGAATGATAGCGGTATAGAAATACGTGAAGAAAATGATAATGATCGCGTACAGCGACAGATAGAGCCATGATCCCGGCGAGAGGAAGGTTTGCACCGTGCCAATGAATTCGCTCTGTCTGAAGAACGCCGCCAGGGTGCTCGGGAACATCATGATCGACTGGGCGAAGATGATCGGAATCACGCCGGCCGTGTTGACACGAAGCGGTATGTACTGCGCACGCCCCCCGTAGATCTTGCGCCCGACGATCCGCTTTGCGTACTGGACGGGGATGCGGCGCTGTCCCTGCGTGATAAGGATCACACCGCCGATGACGACCACCATGATGGCGATGAAAAAGATCATACGGAACGGAGTGACCTGCCCCAGCTTAATCGCCCGCCAGGTATTGAGAAAATCGGTGGGATAGCGCGCGATGATACCGATCATGATGATCAGTGATATCCCGTTTCCGATGCCGCGCTCCGAGATCTGTTCACCGAGCCACATAACGAAGATCGTTCCCGAGGTGAGCGTGATCATCGTGAGCAGCTTGAAAGCGATGCCGCCGTAAGGCACAACCGGAACCCCGCCGACGTTCATGTTCTCGAGGAAGAGTGAGATACCGACCGACTGGACGAGTGCGAGGCCGACCGTTCCGTACCGGGTGTACTGTGTCAGCTTCTTCCGCCCCTCCTCGCCCTCTTTCGCCAGCTTCTCGAAATACGGGATCACCGCCTGGAGGAGCTGAAGGATAATCGAGGCGCTGATGTAGGGCATGATACCGAGTGCGAAGATCGTCGCCCGCCGCAGGTTTCCTCCGGCAAAGAGATCGTAGAGGGCGAAGATCGTTCCCTGCTGGGCCGTGAAGAAGGCCTTGAGCGCAATGGGGTTCACTCCCGGCGCGGTGATATGGCCGCCGATCCGGTACACGATCAGCAATCCGATCGTGAAGAGGATACGCCGCTTGAGCTCCGGTATGCTGAAGATATCCTGGAACTTCTTTATCATTACGGCCGCTCCTCGTTCTCCGGACCGGGGGGTTCTGCTGCTTCCGAATCAGGGGATGCTTCCTCCCCGGGGCCGGTGGGTTCTCGCACCTCAGCGCCACCGGGCGTTTCCTCCCCGGCATCGGCGGGGCCACCCATTTCAGCCCCGGCTGGCGCTTCCTCCCCGGGGCCGGTGGGTTCTCGCACCTCAGCCCCACCGGGCGCTTCCTTCCCGGGGCCTGCGGGTTCACGTGTCTCTGAACCGGCAGGTCCCTCGACCTCCGCTCCGGCGGGCTTCCCTTCACCCCGACCCCGTGCCCCCGCTGCCTCAGCGACCGGGGGCTTCTTCCCCGATACCAGGCGGATCGTACCTCCCGCCCCGGTTACCGCACTCGACGCCGACCGGCTCACCGCATCGACCTCGATATCCAGCGGGACCGTAAGCTCGCCGCGCCCCAGGAGCTTCACCGGAAGGTTCGCCTTCTTGATGAGCCCCTTCTCGAGGAGCGTGCCCCTGTTTACCTTGGCACCGCTCTCGAAGCGTGCGAGATCCGAGAGGTTCACAACCTGGTAGTGAGTTTTGAAGATGTTGGTGAATCCCCGTTTCGGCACACGCCGCTGAAGCGGCATCTGACCGCCCTCGAACCACGGAGGCACACCGCCGCCCGAGCGGCAGTTCTGACCCTTGGTCCCCTTCGTGGCGGTCCTGCCGTGCCCCGAACCCAGACCGCACCCGATGCGCTTGCGTCGCTTTATGGCGCCGGCCGCAGGCCGTATGTCGCTCAGCTTCATCTCTCCTCAAACTCCTTGGTTCCTGCCAAATCTCTACACGGTTTATCCATCAACGCACCCACGTTCCAGACGATTCGCCGTAGCAATCCTTCGAAGCCCATCCAATCATTCCTCGCCCCCACCCTCGGGGACATCCGGCTCCTGAACCGATGCCGGTGCTTCTTTTATCACGGTATACCCCGCACCGCGTACGGCGGGAGCGGGAATCTCCTTCTCGTCTATCTCTTCGCAGGACACGAGGTGCCGGACCTTGTTCAGCATACCTCGGATCTGCGGTGTGTCGTTCCTGTAGATCGTGCGGTAGTTTTTCCTAAATCCCAGCGACTTCATGACATCACGATGTTTCCTCCGCTGTGATCCGATGATACTCCGTACCTGTGTCAGCTTCAGCTTCTTCGCCATCTCATTTCCTCACTCTATGCCTTCTGGTCCGGGCTCCCGGCGCCCTCCGCATCGGTCATAGCGGATCCCGTATCGCCGATCTGCTCACCAACCTGCCCGCCGATCTGTTCACCGGCCTGCTCGTCGGTCGCCTGTGGCTCCCCCTTGATGCCGAACAGGTTCTTGACCGTGATCCCCCGCCTCTTCGCCACATCACGTGCGCTCTTGAGACTCCTGAGTCCCTCCATCGTCGCCTTCACCATGTTGTGAGGATTGTTCGACCCAAGGGACTTCGTGAGGATATCCTTGACCCCGGCCACCTCGAGCACGGCCCTCACACCACCACCGGCTATCACGCCGGTTCCGGGCGAGGCGGGCTTGAGAAGCACGCGGGCTGCACCGAAACGTCCGATCACCTGGAACGGTATCGTATCCCCAACCATCGGGACACGAACCATACTCCGCTTCGCCGCCTCCGACGCCTTGCGAATGGCATCGCTGATCTCGTTGGCCTTGCCGAGACCGATACCGACCTTACCTATACCGTCACCGACGGCCACCAACGCGTTGAAGCTGAAACGGCGTCCGCCCTTCACAACCTTTGCGACGCGGTTGATATGGATCGTCTGCTCCAGATACTCTGGACCGGTTTCTTCTCTTCTTTCAGGTCTCTCCAAAAATATTCACCCCCATCGGGTGCGTGGCCTCCCGCATATTGCGTGACAGCCACAGATGTTAAAACACAAGTCCTGCCTTTCGTGCCGCCTCCGCCAACGCCGCCACCCTTCCGTGGTAGAGATAGCCGCCACGGTCGAATGCAACCTCCGTGATTCCCTTCTCAAGCGCCCGCTCGGCAATCGCCTTGCCGGTCACAATGGAACGGCGCATCTTCACGCTCAACAGCCTGTCCTTCTTTCCCTCGCCGGAATCCTGACCTTCAGGCGGTAATTGGAGCCCACGGCTCGATGCGGAGACGATCGTCTTTCCTTCTTCGTCATTGATGATCTGGGCATAGATATGGTTCAGGCTTCTGAAGACGCAGAGACGCGGTCTCTCCGCCGTGCCGCTCACACGCTTGCGGATGCGGCGGTGTCGCCTGATTCTCGCCCTTCTCTTCTCTCGTCGAACGTCCTTCAAAACCCTCAACTCCCGTTTCGAACTAGAATCCGGTGCCGACTGCGGCCTTCCCTGCCTTGCGGCGGATCTGTTCACCCGCGTACCGAATACCCTTACCCTTGTACGGCTCGGGCGGCCGGTACGCCCTGATCTCGGCGGCCACCTGGCCGACTTTCTGTTTGTCTATACCCAGCACACGTATCTTCTTCGGCTCCGGGACCTCGATCTGAATCCCTTCGGCCGGCTCGTACCGTACCGGATGGGAATACCCGAGGGCGAGGACGAGGGCCTTACCCTTGAATTCAGCACGGTACTCGACCCCTTCGATCTCGAGCTCCTTCACGAATCCCTTCGAAACGCCCTCGACCATATTCGCGATGAGCGTCCGCGTCAGCCCGTGGAGTGACTTGTGCGGCTTCGACTCGGTCGGGCGCTTGACGACGACCTCGTCACTCCCCACCTCGACGATCATATCTGGATGGAGGCTGCGCTCGAGCTGTCCCTTGGGTCCCTTGACCGTTATCCGGATTCCGTCGAGCTGCACCTGCACATCGCCCGGGACCGGTATCGGATTCCTTCCAACTCGTGACATCGCTCTCAGAACCCTCCGTTCAATGGCCGGCGAATCTCGGAACTCTCACGCCCCGATACCGGCCTCCTGTCTGCTACCATACGTGGCAGAGGACCTCGCCTCCCATTTCGAGCTCCCGGCAATCCTTGTCTGTCAACACTCCCCGTGATGTCGATATGATCGCGGTACCGTACCCGCCCATCACACGAGGTATATCGGATTTGCCCACGTACACCCGCCTGCTCGGTATGCTGATCCGCTTCATCCCTTCGATTGCGCTCTCGTTGTCTTTCCCGTACTTGAGGTAGATCCTGAGCTGTCCCTGCAATCCGTCATCGATATACTTGACGTTGTTCACGTACCCGCTTTCGAGGAGTATCTTGGCGATCTGTGCTTTGATCTTCGACGCAGGGATATCCACGTGCACCTTGTGTGCGATGATTGCATTACGCAACCGGGTTAAAAAGTCGGCAATCGGGTCGGTCATCATAACATTTTCACCTCGTCAATGTACTAACGGTTGCTTCGCCCCTACCAACTCGCCTTCACGACACCCGGTATCTTCCCCTCAAGGGCGAGCTCCCTGAAACAGATGCGGCAAACACCGAATCGGCGGATATAGGCACGGGACCTGCCGCAACGGCTGCAACGGTTGTATGTGCGAACCTTGAACTTCGGCTGCCTTTTCGCTTTCGCTATCAAACTCTTTTTCGCCACTAAGCCTCCTCGACTACGAACTCCTTCTCAGCGGCATGCCGAGCAGAGTAATGAGTTCCCTGGCTTCCTCGTCAGTTTTTGCAGTTGTAACAATCGTAATATCCATCCCCATAATCTTGAGGATCTTGTCATAGTCGATCTCGGGGAAGATGATGTGCTCCCGCACACCGAACGTGTAATTGCCCCGTCCGTCGAAGCTCTTCGGCGAGAGTCCACGGAAATCCCTGATTCGCGGAATGGCGGTGTTGACCATGCGATCGAAGAATTCATACATCCGTCTGCTCCGAAGCGTTACCCTGCATCCGATCGGGACACCGGCACGAAGCTTGAAACCTGCGATGGCCGCCTTGGAACGCGTGGTCGCCGGTTGCTGCCCCGTAATCAGGCCAAGATCCCTGATGGCCGCCTCGAGAACCTTCACGTCGGTGATCGCCTCACCAACACCCATGTTGACCACGATCTTCTCGAGGTGGGGAACCTCCATGACATTCTTGTACCCGAACTTCTTCATGAGCTCCGGTACGGCCTGCTCCATGTAAAGCCTTTTGATATTCGGCGTATATTTCGTTTCAGCCATTTTCTTACCCGTTTCAGCTTATTGACCGGTACCTCGTGCCGCCGTTCCGGCCGGCACGTGTGCCTAATCCTCGTCGCTCAGCGTCTCCCTGCATTTCTTGCACTGGCGGACCTTTCTCCCGTCGGCCAGGGCGGTCATACCTGTTCGGGTCGGGCGATTGCACTTCGGACAGACCAGCAGAACGTTGGAGATGTCGACCGGTGCTTCCTTCTCGATGATGCCGCCCTCCTGCCCCTGCCCGGCCTGACGGGTATGCCGTTTGATGAGGTTCACCTTCTCGACGATGATCCGGCCCGTGTCGGGGAAGACCTTCAGAACCTTCCCCTCCATCCCCCGGTAGTTGCCGGCGATGACCCGCACGGTATCGTTTTTCTTTATCTTCATCTCTCTTTCCGTCTCTCGTCAGATCACTTCGGGGGCCAGTGAGACGATCTTCATGAACCGTTTCTCCCTGAGCTCTCTCGCCACGGGGCCGAAGATCCTCGTGCCGATCGGCTCCCGCTGTTCGTTGACGATCACCGCCGCATTCTGGTCGAACCGAATGTAACTGCCGTCCCGGCGCCGTACCTCTTTCTTCGTACGGACGATTACACATTTTACGATCTGACCCTTTTTGACCGCTCCACCGGGCATGGCAACCCGCACGGATGCGCTGATAATATCACCGACCGAGGCGTACCGTCTTCTGGAGCCGCCAAGAACCTTTATGCACCGCACACTCTTGGCTCCGGAATTGTCGGCGACAACCAGAGTCGTCTGCATCTTGATCATCGTCGTGTACTCCTACTGGGCCCTCTGAATAATCTCAACGACTCTCCAGCGCTTGAGCTTGCTGAGCGGCCGTGTCGACATCACCCTGACCATGTCCCCCACGTTGCACTGATTCTCTGCGTCGTGCGCGTAGACCTTGGATGTCTTCTTGACGATCTTCTTGTACCGCGGGTGCCTGAAGAGACGTTCCACGGAGACGGTTACGGTCCGGTCCATTCGATCACTGACCACTCGTCCCACCAGGGTCTTTCTTGGCTTCCTCTTCTCCATATCTCTCCTCGCCGTTCTCGGGAGACAGCCGTTACGCCGCTATCACGTGGCCGTGCTCTCACCTGCCTGTTCCTGCTGCGGTGATCCGCCGGGCTCAGCGGCTTTTTTCTTTTCATTCAATATTGTCTTTACCCGCGCCAGCTCGCGCCTCGTATTTCTCACCTGGAGCGGGTTATCGAGACGCTTGATTGAAAGCTGAATCTTCTGCCTGGCGAGCTCCTCCGTGAGCTCCTCCTCCCGCATCCTCAGCTCCTCGAGCGTCAGTTCTCTCAGCTCAACAGCCTTCATCATCTACACCGTCCGGAAGCTATTACCTTTTCCTTCGATACATTTTCGTTCGACATGCTCCGCTCCCGTGCCGTGCTATCCGGTGACTTTCCCGGTCGCCACGCGGCGCACGAACTTCGTCTTCATGGGAAGCTTTGCAGAGGCGAGCTCCATTGCACGCCTGGCGATCTCCGGCTCCACACCCTCGAGTTCGAAGAGGATGCGCCCGGGTTTTACAACCGCCACCCAGTACTCCGGAGCCCCCTTCCCCTTGCCCATCCTGGTCTCGGCGGGCTTGACCGTTACCGGCTTATCAGGAAAGATCCTGATCCAGAGCTTGCCCTGCCGCTTGATATGCCGGGTAATGGCTACCCGGGCGGCCTCGATCTGCCGGTTCGTCACCCACGCAGGGGCCGACGCCTGCAGGCCGTACTCGCCGAAGGATATGCGAGAGCCGCGGAAAGCCGACCCTTTCATCCGGCCCCTCTGCTGCTTGCGGAACTTTGTCTTCTTCGGCATCAACATCGGTCTCTGACCTCACTTGCTCGTACACTCTAACGCCCGCGTGAGCTCTCCTCGATCGCCATCTCACTCATCTGGCGCTTGAATTCCTTGGGGAAAACCTCACCGAGGTAGATCCACACCTTCACTCCCACCGTTCCGTATGTCGTGAACGCCGTCGCGGTGGCGTAATCGATATCCGCGCGGAGCGTATGGAGCGGAACGCGGCCATCCATGTATCCTTCGCTCCGTGACATCTCGGCCCCCCCGAGGCGTCCACCGCACTTGATCTTGATCCCCTGGGCTCCCATCCGCATGGCGGAGGCGATCGCCTTCTTCATCGCACGCCTGAATGAAACCCGCTGCTCGAGCTGCCCGGCTATGTGCTCCGAGACGAGCTGGGCGTTCAACTCCGGCCGTTTGACCTCCCTGATATCGATATTGACCTGCTTGCTCGTTAGATGGCACAGCTCCTCACTCAAGAAGTCGACTTCGGCACCTTTGCGCCCGATCACCATCCCCGGCCTGGCCGTGTAGATATGGATCTTGACCTTGTCACCGCGCCGCTCGATATCCACCTTGGACACACCGGCCCGAGCCAGGCGCTTTTTAATGTACCGCCGGATCATAATGTCCTCTTCGAGCCAATGGGAGTAGTTCTTCGTTGTGAACCACTTCGAATCCCACGTTCGGTTTATACCCAACCGTAAACCAACAGGGTTTGTCTTCTGACCCAAAATCTCCTCCTCTCACTTACCGCCAAGCGTGTTCCCGGTACCGTACGTCGACCGTTTCTTCCTCCATCGCATACAAGCGATTATTTCTTCTCTTTCCGCCGAAAGAGCTTCTTGCGTTCCTTCTTCTCCTCGATCTCACCGGCATGTGTTACGACAACGGTTATATGGCTGCTCCGCTTACGGATACGGTAGGCGCGACCTTGAGCTCTCGGCCTGATCCGGTACATGATCCGCCCCTCGTCGATGAAGATATCCCGGATACCCATATTGGTCGGCTCGATGGGATGATCATACTTCTCGGCCAGGTTGTGCATCGCCGAGACGATCACCTTCTCGATCGGCCGTGCGGCCGCCTTGCTCGAGAACTTCAAGATCTCGATGGCATCTTCGACAGACTTCCCCCGGACGAGATCGGCAATGATCCGAACCTTTCTCGGTGACATCCGTATATGCCGCGCTCTTGCGCGTGCTTCCATCTCCAGCCTACCTCCGATTCAACCAGGCTACTTCTTCTTCTTACTCGTATGTCCGCGGTAGGTCCTCGTCGGAACGAACTCTCCGACTTTGTGGCCTACCATATTCTCCGTGACGAAGATCGGAATGAACTTGTTCCCGTTGTGCACAGCCAGGGTATGCCCGACGAACTCCGGGGAGATGGTGGAGCGGCGCGCCCATGTCTTGACAACGCGCTTCTCGCCCGTATTGTTCATCCTCTCGATCTTCGCAAGGAGTTTCTCGTCGATGTACGGGCCCTTTTTCAACGATCTGGCCATGTAACCTCCATCAACGCTCTCTCTTGACCGGCCCGGACACTGCTCGATGGGCGGCGATCCGGGCGGGCGGCAACTCCGCCCGTGCTATCTCTTCTTCTTTCTCCTGTGCACGATATACTTGTCCGACGGCTTCTTGCGTCTCGTCCTGAATCCCTTGGTCGGTTTTCCCCACGGGGTCACGGGATGACGACCTCCGCTGCTCTTTCCCTCACCGCCACCCAGGGGGTGATCGATCGGATTCATGGCCACACCCCGCACCTTGGGCCGGTGCCCGAGCCAGCGCATCCTACCCGCCTTGCCGAGGGAAACGTTCTCATGGTCGATGTTGCTGACCTGGCCGATCGTGGCGTAGCATTCCCGGCGCACCTTGCGTATCTCACCGCTCGGCAGGCGGAGCTGTACGTAGTCTCCCTCTTTGGCCATGAGCTGGGCATACGAGCCCGCACTTCGTGCCATCTGCCCGCCCTTGCCGCGCACGAGCTCTATGTTATGAACGAAGAGCCCGGTCGGGATCTTCTCGAGCGGCAGGGCGTTCCCGGGATGGATCTCGGCATCGGGCCCCGACATTAGCAGATCGCCGACATTCACACCATGGGGGGTCAGTATATATCTCTTCTCGCCATCCACGTAATTGAGCAGGGAGATGAACGCCGAGCGATTCGGATCGTACTCGATCGTGACGATCTTCGCCTGGATGCCATACTTCTCCCGCTTGAAATCGATCACACGGTACCGGCGTTTGTGCCCGCCACCCCGTCTGCGCAGGGTAATCCGCCCCGTGTTGTTGCGCCCGCCGTAGCTCTTGAGCGGCCGCAGCAGCGATTTCTCCGGCTTACCCGTCGTCAGATGCGAGAAGTCGGTTACCGTCTTGTACCGCGAGGCTGGCGTGATCGGCTTGAATTTTTTAATAGCCATCGGATCCGTTCCTCTTCGTTACAATCTCATTCCACTCATATATACTTGCTCTATCCTGTCACCCGGTCGATCCATATCGGGATCGCGCCGGATGGGACCTGCCTGCATCAGACCTGATCGAAGATATCGATCGTCTCGCCCGTAGCAAGCGTAACGATCGCCTTTTTCCGGTCGGGCCGTTTCCCGGTGAACCTTCCGGCCCGGATGAATGTCGTCTTCGACTTTCCATGTATCGTCGATGTCCGAACTTCCTTGACCGTCACGTTAAAGAGCTTCTCCACGGCCTGTTTGATCTCCCGTTTGTTCGCCCTCTTATCGACCTCGAAGACGAACTTGTTGCTGAGCTCCTTGAGATGCGTACTTCGCTCCGTGATCACGGGTTTTATGATGATTCGACGGATATCCTTCACGAGGTGAACACCTCCTCAAGCACGCCCAGCGCCTCCCGGGTGAATACGAGCACCTCGGCACGCAGCACCTCATAGGCGTTCATGTTGCGGCAGAGCATCGACTCGATACCGGGTATGTTCCGCATCGACCGGCAGATGTTATCGTCATAGTGATCCATCACGAACAGGATCCTCTTGTTCTTGAGGCCCGCAATCCGCAGAAACTGCTCGAACCGCTTCGTCTTGGGGGCATCGAGTGCCGCGCCCTCGACGACGACGACCGAATCGTTGAGGCCCTTGTCGACAAGGGCCGACTTGAGCGCCAGACGCTTCATCCTCTTCGGCAGGGCATAGCGGTAATCCCTCGGCCGGGGGCCGAAGACGACCCCGCCTCCCCGCCAGATCGGCGAGCTGCGCTTACCCGCCCGTGCCCGGCCCGTGCCTTTCTGCCGGTAGGGCTTCGACTTGGTAAACCTGACCTCGCTGCGCAACTGTGTCTTGGCCGATCCCACCCTCCTGTTGGCCAGATACATCCGCACCGCATCGTAGAGCACCGGCCTGTGAACGACTCCCTCGAAGAGGGAAGCGGGCAGGTCGATCTTCCCCTTCATATCACCACTGAAATCGTATAGTCTCGCACTCGCCATCGCTTTTCCTCACACGCTCCTTACTCGGAGGACACCGCCGTAAGCCGCAGGATAGTATTCCGGGCCCCCGGCACGGCGCCCCTGACAAGCAGCAGATTATTCTCGACGTCCACTTCGACGACCTTGAGATTCCGGGCATTGACGTTCCGATGGCCCATGCGGCCGGGAAGCTTCTGTCCCTTCAGAACCTTCGCCGGATACGCCGCCATGCCGATCGAGCCGGGCACACGATGCGACTTGGAGCCGTGGCTCTTCTTTCCGCCGTGGAAGCCATGCCGCTTCACCACACCCTGAAACCCCTTCCCCTTCGACCTGCCGGCCACATTGACCTTGGCGACATCCTTGAATATACCGACATCGATCGTCTGGCCTGTCTCGAACTCGCCGGGGTTATCGACACGGAACTCGGCAAGATACCGGTGCGGCGGCTGTCCCGCCCTGCGGAAGTGGCCCAGTGTCGGAAGATCGGCACGTGTCGGCCGCACCTCCGCAAAGGCGAGCTGTATCGCATTGTACCCGTCCCGTTCCGCGGTCTTGACCTGAATAACCGGGCACGGCCCCGCCTGAATAACGGAGACGGGTATGGCGACCCCGTTCTCGTCGAAGACCTGCGTCATACCTATCTTTTTCCCGATCAGCCCAACCATTTCGTCCTCCGACAACGTTAGACCTTGATCTCGATATCGACACCCGCCGGGAGATCGAGCTTCTGGAGCGCATCCACCGCCTTGGATGTCACATTGGTGATCCAGATCAAGCGCTTGTGCACCCGTATCTCGAACTGTTCCCGCGACTTCTTGTTGACATGAGGGGAACGGAGTACGGTGTATACCGTCCGCTTCGTCGGAAGCGGAATGGGGCCTGATATATCGGCACCGGTCCTCCGCGCGGTCCTCACGATTTCCTCAGCACTCCTGTCGAGCATGGAGTGTTCGTAGGCCTTGAGTTTTATCCTGATCTTCTGACCGTCCACCGGGCAACCTCCGAAACCGTCTAACCCGCTATTCGACTATCTCGGTTACGACGCCGGCGCCGACCGTCCGGCCGCCCTCACGGATCGCAAACCGAAGCTCCTTCTCCATCGCTATCGGCGTGATCAGCTCAATCGATAGCTCCACATCATCTCCCGGCATCACCATCTCA
>CP070727.1:4031294-4034096 GCA_020350885.1 bacterium
AATAAAACCCGGCAGATGTTTATCCTTCACGTGATCACTCCCGAGAAATAGCCAGCGGCGAAAGTGAGGTAAGAGTGCGTCGCCCCTTCGATTTCGCTCGGGGCTTCAGCTAATTCAGGAAAAGCTTCACTGATTTCACTTTTTTTTTGTTTTGATGGAAATTGCGGGTTTGGGTATATTTGCCGTAGAGAGCACCGAGGATTAAATAGTATTTAATTGAAAGAAACATAGCTTGAGAACAAAAACTGTAGACATAGGCTGAACCGGAAGATGAAGGTGAATAGTATATCGAATCTGGAAGTAGACATGCACAGGTATATCTTATGTGGATTGTCCATCCTCATGCTCTCTTTAGCCGCAAGCTGTAACATTGTGACGACGGTTCCTCGCGCAAAGACTGTTCCTCCCGGAGCGCCTTTTTCCTACGCAAGACCTGAAGAGGTTGGACTTTTGTCTTCCGAGATGGAGTCTCTTGCGAATCGGGTCTACAACTGGGTAAAACAAGGCAAAATCGTTGGGGCTGAAGTCATGGTTGTCAAGAACCGCAGGATTGTGCTGCATGAGGCTTCGGGTTGGAGCGATCGGGAACGACGGATTCCGCTGCAAAGAAAGTCCATTTATCGCATTCGCTCCATGACCAAGCCGTTCATTGGTACGACGGTCTTGATGCTTGCAGAGGAAGGTCTGCTGAGTCTTGATGATAAAGTTGCGACATACATTCCGTCATTCGATAATGAGCGGTCGCGAGAGATTACAATTCGTCAGCTTCTTACACATACAGCAGGTTACGTTCAAGGCGGGTTCCCTTCCGGCTACTGGAATGTCCCAACACTTCGCGAGGCGGTAGACAAGATAGGCCAAATGGGACCACCTCATCTACCGGGTGAATCCTTCAGATACAGCGATTTGTCAACAGCAACGCTCGGAGCTGTAGTTGCTGAAATCACAGGTAGTCCGGTTGAACGATTTCTCGAACATCGAATCTTTGGCCCGCTTGGCATGTCAGACACGTACACCTGGTTCGCGCCCAACGTCCATTGGGCATCTCGAATGAACAGCACATACAGGCGGAACTGGTTCTCATGGAAGAAGTATTGGGACAATACGAAAAAGCAGCAAACACCGTTCTTCCGAGCCAGCGGAGGGATATACACGACCGTATTCGACTATGCTCGCTTTCTGAGGACATGGATGGACTACGGTAAATATGACAGAGGGCAGATACTCTCGAAGGCTTCGGTCTTAGAAGCACTTAAACGGGGATCGCTCGCCAACTATGGCTACCATTGGTCAATATATGATGGTTCGACATCCTCCGGTCATCTTCCGACCTTTGGCCATGGAGGTTCGGACGGAACACTCGCCATCGCGTATCCCAGGCTCGATATGCTAATCCTTTTTTTTACGCAATCACGAGGAACAAGCAACATAAACGAGTTTCTTGCTGTCGTGAAGGACCTCTTCCAGCCTTGAACTATGGTGCACAAAAAAAACCGGTGAGACAAGTATTTAATTAATAGGGGTCAATGGATGAATGTGATCATGGCCGAAATGTAGATATCATAGGTCGGCTAATCATTAGCCCAGCACGGCCCCATGCTTCGCCAAGATTTCGCAGGACCGATGAGCTTGTCGTGATGAGGAAAGCATATAAACTTAGTTGGGTGTTGAGAAATGGAAATCCTGTTTCTTATTATGATTATCACTGTAATCGCTGAGCTAATTATCAGCGGTCGGTGGGTGGCATTCTATTTTCGAACTGGGATTCCTCTGTTCCGAAAGTCATTCCATTATAACGGGCAGCCAGCTATCTCACCAGATATCCTATCTGGTGAGTGTACAGGGGGCGGTATTACAGTTCCGCTTATTTTTCATTCGATTGGACCAAACGAGATTGCATTCAGGGAGAAGTTCTTCAGTTTACACTTGTTCAGCTATACACCTGTGATGCATGGTGTAATCCGTGTTGGCGATGAACAGCGACAAATCAGCGTTACTGGATACGCAAATTGGTCTCCTCTCGTCTTTTCTGCGATATTCATATACATGGACGTCTCATTTTACGTCCATGACGTCGGTTATTTTCCTCTGCTCTTTCTTTTTGTGTTTTGGATAGTTCTGTACCTGATACAGTTTGCAAGGTTCAGTAAAGTTTTCCGAATTTTAGAACGAACACACTCACAAGATTCCTGGAACATTCGAATATGAATATCCCCAAACAATGCGCTACACTTGAACGGCAATAGGAGGGCCAAATGCATCTCCTTGCCTGCAGGTTAGCTTAATCGTTATCTGCGATTTTGGGTTTTATAGTTGAGTCCTGCCTGAGAATTGCAGGGATAGGCGGGGCTAAATACATCGATGTCCTTGACAAGGCGATATGGTTACGGTTATAATTGTGACTGAAAGCAGATATTACCGAGCCAGCGGCTGGACAGGGACCGCGTGGAACGCGGCCACTCATCTCCAGCGTTATGGTAGTTGCAAGAGATGGTCAAAAAAGGAACTGAAGTGTATTTCGGATATCCGACCGCCGCGCGTCGCCCTGATCGGCCTGGCTTCACCCTCATCGAGTTACTGACCGTAATCTCCATTATCGCGCTGCTCCTCGCGATACTACTTCCCACGCTGTTCAGCATCAAGGAACGCGGGCGCCGGGCCGTCTGCCTCAGCAACGTTCGGCAGTTCATCGTCGGCATCCACATCTATGCCGGTGACAACGACACGCGTCTTCCCAGCGGGCTCTCCGAAATGGGGGAAGATGAACATACACCCGTCCTCTCCCGTGCCACCCGTAATGCC
>CP070727.1:4034196-4050468 GCA_020350885.1 bacterium
GCCACCCGACATCCCACACGTTCGGAATCCGGCAGGGAGAGACAAAGCCCCTCCGGCGGGTTACGAACCTCACCGGAGGGGCGTAAACGGGATCGGAGAATCCCTGCTTGAAATGCCTTACCAGACGTTTTGCGAAATATCCGTAGACGGATCGATCTCGCTCCAGGCGATCTTCTCGACCTGGCCCGTCGTCGGGAATGCCGGCGGCGGATTATCCATGAGCCGCGGATCGTACGTGTAATCCTTCTCGTAGCCGGTTCCGATCTGCCCGGTGGAACTACTGAATGTACCCACGGCGCCCCTCTGCTTCTGGATGATTCCGCCGTAGACGATGAGCTTCCCACGAGGGGAGCCCTCGTTGTATCTCCACGCACCCCAAGAGGTTTCGAGAGCCATGATGGCCGCCATCACGGTCTCGTCGGCGGAGTCTCGGTTGGCGTCGTTGAACGCCATCCAGACGTTGTCTTCGGCCACGAGGCCGAGAAGATCGGACGAGGTGGGATCAACCCGCGGATCGGTGTCATAGACGATGTTGTCGATGACCCAGATATCACCGTTGGTTCCCAGGGTGACCTGGCCTTTCACCGTTCCCTCGACCTCGACATCCCCACCCTGAACGTATATGACACCGTTGCTCGGGTAGCTTATGTTATTCGTGTTTCCACCGGCAGTCACCTGCAGGTAGGGATTGCCCGATCCGTCGACCCTGAACCGGATGGTTGCATCGCCGTTTATGAGCAGGCCGCCGGGCTCGTTCGCCTTCTGGCGTATCATGTCGGTGTTCGCCGGCAGCGGGATCACGGATGCATCGAGAGTCAGACCCTTGTGGAACTGAGGATCATCCGTAGGCGGACCACCGTGGTAGTAGTCGATCGACGATGCGGCACTCGAGACCTCCTCGAAGAAGTTGGGGCTCCCGTAGATATGCATCTGGTCGTTCGTATGAACCGGTCCGTGGAATACATCCCTTGTATGGAACCAGATCGTCGACCCCGAAGGACTCTTCTCCATGTCGGAGAAGTAGGCGTAGCGCGAGAAGTTCTGCTGTCCCACCTTCACCTGCAGCACCTTCGTGAGTCCCGTACCGTTCAATGTGGCCCGCACGCTGATCGCAACGAACCGCGTCGGGTTTCCGGTATTGGAGTCGAGCGGGTCCAGGTAACTCGTCACCGAACCCTTGTTGTACATTGCTACCCTGTCGTAGAGTATGGCGGGCTTGTCCTGGTTCACTCCGTTGCCGAGAAACGGAGTCGAGAGCTGCGAGAGATACTGCACACTCTTCTCGATCCCGGCTTCGGCCAGGTAAAAGACCTCCTTCTCTAGCATCTCGTTCGCGGCGATCTGCGTCTCGTTCACCGAGATCGAGCTCACACCCATGACGATCCCCGTCAGGGCGAGCATGATCAGGATGACGATCACCAGCGCCGTTCCGTCTTCATTGCCCATCGTAAGCTTCCCCTTTTTCATTACGCATCACCTTCTCGAGTCGTTAGGGTATGACCGCCTTTTCCCTCACGACGACGTCGTCGATGTTCCATCCTGCGTACGCATGCGCACCATCCGATTTAAGCCTGAAGCGGATCGCAACATTCGCCTCGCCGTCGGCCCACTCGGAGATGTCTACCTCCATGAATACCCATTCGTTATCTGTGATCTCGGACTCGTTTTGCCAGACCAGCGTCCACGGGCCATCGTACCCGTTGGTGCTGATTAAGATTGAGGCTTGATCGTACGCCGGCGCCTCGACGTTCAGCCACCGATAAAACTGGAGCACGATATTGCTGTGCCCGAAGCAATCGATCTCCCCCTCGGGGGTGGTAAGGTAGTTGTCCACATTGTTCTGGTAACTGCCGTTCCAAGTCCCGATACCCAGGTCGTTACCGTATACGTTCGTACCCGAATGGGCATTGATGGGATCGTTATTTCCATAGCTGCCTCCCCCCTTCCCGTTCGGACCGCCGAGCTGCCAGTCGTCCTGAGTTCTCCAGTAGCCGTGTACCCATCCCTTGTCCGTTTCGAAGTCGTCCTCGAAGACGATGAAGGAGGAGGGATCCTGGCATATAGAGATCACCGGGCCGAATATGTTCGAGTTTACCGACTGCTTCTCGCCGTCGTAGGCGCGCACGGCGTAGTAGTAACCGATCCCGTCGACCGGTGTATCGAACGGCGGCAACGAACCGTCGTCGACAAAGGTGTATCCGGGATCGCCGACCGCGGTAATCTCGCCCACTAGGTTGTCGAATCCCCCGGCTCCGCCGTCGACCTCCGTTTCACGGTAGATCAGATAGATGATGACGTTGTTCGAGCAGTGGCCGTCATCGGCGGAGGCATCGAAAAGCAATGTGATGCTACCCCCACCGTCCTGGGGCGTATCGTAGGCGTTGGTGATACGGGGCGCACCCGGATCGCCGTCGGACATCGTATAGCCCTCGTTCGAGCGATCCGATTCCCTCTCGTTCTCCTCGTCGTATGCGGTAGCGGAGTAGTAGTAAAACTCGCCGATGACGGGGGGATCCGTCGGATTCGTTTCCGGTCCGTCGATGTACGTGTAGGTTTCACTTCTCGTGGCGGGAATTTCGCCCACCTTCTGGGCGACCGCGAACTCCTGCCGCCGGTAGACTAAATAGTGCGAGACCCTGGTACTCGGCGCTACATCCTGGGGTGCACGTTCCCAGGTGACCTGGACGGCACCCGTGGGATCGCAGAGGATATCCTCTGCGGCAAGGTTCTGGGGCGGATCGAGATCCGTATTCCTGAGTGGAATCCCGCTCCTCTCGTTGGAGGGAACCTCGGTGTCTTCGTCATCCAACGTATATATGCAATACGTGTACTCGTTCCCTCGCACCAGCCCATCGTCGACGCAAATGTAGGTGGGTGAATGAGTCGCCGCCACCATATGGACTTCATGGTAGTCCGGCTCGAAGATCGACTTCCGCCGCACACTGTATTGGGTTACGGTCCCCAAACCGCAGTCCTCGCTGGGGGACATTTTCCAGGTGATGGTCAATGCTTCACCTTCATCATCGGGGTAGTCGTCCACGGCCACAAGGTGGCATGACGACAGCGTACCGGAATAATAGACCGCCCCGAACTCGTTCGAATCGATCGACGGAATCGAATCCGGTGCACCGCCGATCGCCCGGGCGATATAGTAGTAGTACTCGCCCACCTCAGGAGGGGCTAACGCCAGGTTCCCGTCCGGATTATCGTAGTATATGTAGCTATCGGATCCGTCCGCCGAGATGTAACCGATCAGTGTCTTCGAGAGCACTCCTCCGCCGGCCTCCCCCCCGCGGTAGATCTTGTACCCCGAGACCTGTCCGCCGTCCATCTGATCGTCGGGGCTGCGTTTCATAATCACGGTTACCTCGGCGATCTCGTCACACGGTGTGTCGTACGCATCAACGATCGCCGGTGGATCGGGACCGTTTGCGAGGGCCTGAACGGGGCCTGCGACATTCGACGGGTTCGATTCCTGCGGACGGCAATCCCAGGCCGTCACGGCGTAAAAGTACCTGCTGCCGATCTGGGGGCCGCCGAGCGGCGTGTGAATATCGTCATAAAATGTATAACTGTTGCTCCCATCGGGTACCAGCGAGCCGATGCATATCCACTCGTTGATGCCGTCCTCGAGCCGGTAAACGGTATAACTCATGACATCCTTCTCGCCTGCCAGCTCGTCGTTCGAGGGATTGAAGTCCAGCGTGATGCTCTCGCCGGCATCGTCGGGCGTATCGACGGCACTGAGGCTCGTCGGCGAGGCCGGCGGGAGACCGCATGCATGGAGATTAGCGCTTCCCGTCCCGACATTTCTCGGGCGAACCTTGCTGGTCATGACGACCGAACGGTACTGCCGGGGTGTAGTATGGGTGCTGTGGGGACCCGAATAGCCCCCCTCGATAAAGGCAGATTCGGCCTCGATCGCGATCTCGACCTCGACGATCTTTGTCAGCATGTTCTGTGAGACCGCCGTTATGGTGGCTATCTCGGCCTGGTTCAGAATGCCGTTACCATCGGCATCCCCCCAGAGATCGATATCGCCATCGCTATCGTAATCCCCGTAATACTTGAATAGTACCATGGGGAACTGACCGTCCGGGTAGTTCACCCTCCCCCGCAGACCGTATGCGATAATGTCTTTTTTCTTGCCGTTCTCCTCGCGGTACAGCGCGTAGTCGTTCGGGTTGCCGGTCTCGTGGTACGCGTCGCTGGCGTCGACGATACCGTTATCGTCGTGATCGAGGGTGTAGCGGATCGTCTCTGCGTTGTTGTTGTACCGTTGGAGAGTACCGATGTTCTCGCCGGGTAGCATGCCGGGCGAATAAAGCATGCCGTCATGAAGCGGAACGTTCTGGTTGATGTTCATTCCGGGCACACCAGCGATACCGCTCGATATATCCGCGTTGAATATCACCTGGTACGGCGCCGCATCGATGAAGATCGGCTGACCGTTGAAGTCGTCGATGTTCAATCCGGCGAGCCGTATCTCCTTCTCCAGTGTCTCCAGCGCCACACGGGCATTCTGCTGGGCGTTGATATACTGGTTCTGTGCTTCAGCCGCCTTCTTCTGACTGGTCAACACGTTATACGAGATCATGATCAGCAGGGCACCGACAAAGAGTGCGATCATTATCTCTACGAACGTAAAGCCGCCAGGATTGTTCTTTCTGTTACCCATATCGATCACTCCACGACAAGGCCTTAGAGTTGAATATCCTTGAACTTGCTGATACTCGAATTTAGTTCGACGTTTCTCGTCCGTCCCGACTCATTCCATTCGACCCTCACGGTGATTTCCTTGAGAACGCTGTTTCCCAATGAATTCAACGAATCAGCGATGGCGACACTCCTGCTGTATATGGCGTAGTCGGAAGCGCCGCCGTTGACCTGCCCGTAGTCCTCATCCGGGAAATTTGCTTCCGTAATCGATCCATAGCGCGTGGAGCTCATGATCTGCTCCATACGCTGATGTGCCAGATTCGTCGCTACGACCGTATGCCGGGACTGCATGTTGGCACGCATCACCTGGAATGTGACGCGGCTGAGCCCGAGAAGCCCGATTGCAAAGATCATCATCCCGACGAGTACCTCGACGAGTGTCATCCCGTCATCGTTGTTCTTTTTTCTCGATCTGGAACACATATAGACTAGACCTCCACCATTCGTTCATCAGTCATACTTCGGTCTCTGGCGGATAACGCTTCCGGTCGAACGCCTGACTATCATCATCTGGTCCGTTCCGCGTTCCTGTTCGCGGAACTCGGTTCTCGGCATCACAAAGACGAGTCCCTCTTCGTTGGTGCCCCCGTTCGGCAGGAATACAACGCGGGGCGGGTTCCCGGAAAAGGTCACCGGCCTGGTGACGTATTCGCCCTCGGGATCCACTGAACCGGCGATCATACCGAATACCTGTCCATCCGGAAGCTCGTAGGGACCGAAGACCCTCTCGCCTTGATCGGCACGGCCGTTGCCCCGGTTCGACGAATTGTATCCGGGATTTTCCGGATTGCCGTTGCCCCCGCCGTCGTCATCCACCATCACCATTTGTGAATTCGTGAGATTGAAGAAAACGATGTAGTTGTTCTTTTCCTGGATTGCTCTGCTTCGCGCCTGCCTGAGAACACCCATGACGATCTGCGCCGCATCCTTCGACTGATAATGACGCAGGAACTGTATGAAAGGGGGTGTCCCGATAGCCAGAATCAGCCCCAGTACCGATACCACAA
Organism: bacterium; assembly: GCA_020350885.1. Classification (GTDB taxonomy): domain Bacteria; phylum Krumholzibacteriota; class Krumholzibacteriia; order Krumholzibacteriales; family Krumholzibacteriaceae. Next base: position 4,039,923 of record CP070727.1, read on the forward strand.
TCATCATCTCGACAAGCGTGAATCCGTTTTTTCTTTTCATTCTCGTACGCTCCGATAGTAAGATAATTCGTATCTCCTCTCGAACGACCACTATCGCTAAAGGCGTACCATTCCGGAGCAAATTTCCAATTTGAACCGTTTCAGTGGGTTACATGGCAAAATGCAAACTGCACGATGGACGGAAACGTGTCAATTTGCAAATGGCCATTGCAAAAGAGATGCACGGGTATGGATTTATTTAATTGTAAATAAAGAAGTTATCCCGGCGCATGCGGTATTCTCCGTAACAACGATCAACAACCATAGCCGCCGGGGAACAGCAACCGCCGTTGTTTGGTGTAAATCCGCACATGCCTGAAGACGGCAAAGCTCCCCAGGCATACAAACAGCCCGCCCCCTCAGGTGTGGACGGGCTGTAGCTGTAGTGGTTGCGGTGGAAACGTTTCTGACTAAGGATCGAGGCCCGGTATCGTAGCCGAGAGCTTCTCTCTGGCCAGTACCTCCTGCCAGTTCCGCTCTACGTCCTTCTCGATCCCTGCGACCTCTTCATCGCTCAGATGCCTGAATCTCCCCTGGGCCTTGATATAATCCTGGACAGGCGTCGGTTCGAAGTCCTTCCAAACGTTCCACTTCAATCCGTTCTCGGTCACCTCCAGGAGCGGGAAGATGCGGGAGGTCACGGCCTGGCTCGCCATGGAGACCGAAAGTTCCGGTGCAAGCTTCCATCCGGTCGGGCACGGGGCGAAGATATGGATGAATCGCGTGCCCTGTATCTGGCGGGCCTTTCGGAATTTTGCGATAAGGTCCTGCGGGAATGCGACGGAGGCCGTGGCGATGTACGGAATGGAATGCGCTGCCATGATGTCGATCATCTTCTTCTTCGGGCGTTTCTTGTAATGTGCGGTCGGTGTCGTCGTCGTCCAGGCACCGACGGGTGTGGCGGAGCTCCGCTGTATCCCCGTGTTCATGTATGCCTCGTTGTCGTAACAGCAGTAAATGATATTTTCGTTCCGCTCGGCTGCACCCGAGAGGGCCTGGATACCGATATCGAACGTTCCGCCATCCCCCGCCCATGCCAATACAATGGTCTCGGTATCACCGCGCATTTCGAGCCCCGCCTTGAGACCTGAGGCGGTTGATGCGGCAGCCTCGAAGGCCGTATGGAAGATGGGAACCTTGAGTGATGTGTGCGGGAACGGCCCGTCGATCACCGACCAGCAGCAGGCGGGAATAACGAGTGCCGTCTTGGGTCCGAGTGCCTTCAGCGCAAACCGCATCGCTTGAGTTGCGCCGCACCCCTGGCAGGCGAGATGCCCCGATGTCATGAACTCCTCAGTCGGCATCTTCGCCGGTTTCATCGCTTCACCCCTATCCAGTTTATCTCGCGTTCGGGAGATTCATCGCCCATTGCCTTATCGGCGATCTCACGTATCACCGTAGGGGTCACGTCACGGCCGCCGATCCCGGTGATAAAACCGATGATCGGTATATCAGTCCTTCCGTAGAGGGCGCTCTTGACCTCCTGGAAGAATATGCCGTGGTGGCCGAACGATATATTGCGATCAATCACGGCCACCTTCTTGGCCCCCGACAGCACTTCGAAAACCTCCTCGAAGGGAAATGGTCTGAAGACCCGGATCTTGAGGGATCCGATCTTGATACCCTCGTCTCGCATCTGATCGATCACCGCTCTCGTCGTGGAGGCGACGGTTCCAGAGGTAACGAGGATCGTCTCGGCGTCGTCGCAGCGGTAGGGCTGGATGAGCCCGTAGCTCCTGCCGAAATGTTCACCGAATTCCCTATCGACCTCCTTCACGACCTCCCTGGACTGCTCCATCGCCTTCTGTATCATATAGCGGAGCTCGAAGTAGCCGTCGGGAGAGGCGAGGTTTCCAAACGAATGGGAATCCTCTACATCTACACGCACCTCGGTGCTGTAGGGAGGCAGAAAGGGTCTCACCTGCTCGGCCTCCAGAATATCGACGATCTCGAATGTATGGGAGAGGAAGAAGGCATCGAGGACCAGCATAACCGGGAGCTTCACCGTCTCGGCGATCTTGAACGCCTGCACTATCGTATCCTGCGTTTCCTGGTTGCTCTCGCAATAGATCTGGAGCCACCCTACATCGCGCTGGGAGAGGGAGTCGTTCTGATCGGTCCAGATGCTCCATGGCGGTCCAACGGCACGGTTGATATTCGCCAGCACGATCGGGAGCCTTGCCCCCACCGCCCAGTGCAGGATCTCGTGCATGAGCAGCAGCCCCTGAGCCGATGTCGCAGTGAAGGAACGCACGCCTGCGGCCGATGCGCCGACGACCGCCGTGAGAGCGCTGTGCTCCGATTCCACCTTGATGAACTTCGCATCGATCTCACCATCGGCGCACATCTCCGAGAGGAGCTCCACGACCTGCGTCTGGGGGGTGATCGGGTACGCTGAAATCACCTTGACATCCGATGCGCGCACACCGTAGCTGACGGCGTGGTTCCCCATGATGACCTTTTTCATTTTCCTTCCTCCCGGGTCGAGATGCAGCTTCGCGGGCACTCGGTCACGCACACGAGGCATCCCTTGCAGTAATCATAATTGATCACGTATTCGTCCGTCTTGCGCAGGATGGCCACGTCGGGGCAGAAGATCCAACAGTTGTCGCAGTAATTACACACACCGCACGAGAAACATCGATCGGCTTCACGATGGAGAAGTTCTTTGTCGAATCCCCGGTAGATCTCCTCGAAGCCCGCCACGGCCTCCTCCGGAGGTATCCTGGGAACGAGGGTCCGCTTGGAACGCTCGAAGTAGGCTGTATTGATATCCTCTATGCCGATCGTCCGCTGCTCCCCGCTCTCGGGCTCACCATCGCCGGTAAATAAACGGCAGATCCGCTCGGCGGCCTTCCGCCCCGCAGCGATCGCTTCCACGACACTCGCCGCCCCCGTAACGACATCGCCACCGGCGAAGATCTTCTCCCTGCTCGTCCGACCGTACTCGTCGGCGGTCGTTATAAGATTCCATTTGCAGTCGACGAGCCCCTCGATGCAACCGAGATCGGCCTTTTCACCGATGGCGGTAAAGAGCCTATCGACTTCGAGGGTGAATGTCTTTCCCTCTATGGGGACCGGCCGACGCCGTCCCGATTCGTCCGGTTCGCCGAGCTTCATCTCCTGGAAGATGATGCTCGCAAGCTTCCCACCGTTGCGAACGATCTCCTTCGGTGCCGCAAGAAAATGGAAATGGACACCCTCACGCTCCGCCTCCTCGATCTCGTCTCTGATTGCCGGCATCTCGTTCATCGTCCGGCGGTAGACCACGGTGACTTCGCTTCCGGCCCGGCGGGCACAGCGTGCAACATCCATCGCCGTATTCCCGCCGCCGACCACGGCTACGCGCTTTCCGGGATCGACCTTCTCTCCGCCGTTCACCTTGCGCAGGAACTCCAGCCCCGGGTCGACGCCTGCACCGTCCTCACCGTCGATCCCGAGCCGTTGGCTTGTGGTGAGCCCAATACCGAGGAACACCGCGTCATAGGTATCTTCGAGCTCCTCGAGGCCCACGTCTTTTCCAAGCGTGGTTCCCGTTTTTACCGTTATTGGACCGGATTCGAGGATCGACTGAATCACCTCATCGAGCAGATCGTTCTGAAGCCTGTACTCGGGAATACCCCACCGCAGAACCCCCCCGAGGGCACGGTCCACCTCGTATACGGTGACCGAATACCCTTGGCGTGCGAGGTAGAATGCACAGCTCAAGCCAGCGGGGCCCGCACCCACCACGGCAACCTTCTGCTTTTTGGAGGCCGAAGCCTTCGCCATCCAGTCCGGATTCGCAAGACCCGTGTCCCCGAGCGCCCGCTCGATGGCAGGTATATTGATCGCCTGATCGAAATCCTTCCTCGTACACTTGTCCATGCATGGATGGAAACACACCCTGCCGGTGATGGACGGCATCGGATTCGTTTCTATGATCGTCCTCCATGCCTCCTCGTAATGCTTCTCGGTTACGAGGTAGATGTATTTCTGGATATCCTCGGTCGTGGGACATCCGAGCCGACACGGAGAAATCTTGAAGTCATAGTAAGGTCGAACGTTACGCCATGAGCCGGTCAGGTTCCATGTCATATCGGCAACCGACATGGCGCAGATGGGCATCTCCCGGTAGCTTTTAAATACGATCTTCTCGCTCATGTAGCCTCCAGCCCGCAGTTGTTGCAGTTGAAGCGTATCTCCCGCGCTATCCTAGATATGCGTATCCACGGTTACGCCTCTCGGGGCCCGTCACCAACGATCCGTACGCTCGAGAAGGCTTCCTCTGTGGCTTTCCGGTTGTTTTCCTTCTTCAGGGGTACAAACTCCTCGATGGCGTCGATTACCGCCTGAAGTCCGACGAGTTTCGTCGCTCCTGCGAATGCACCGAGTATGGCGGTGTTCACGATCGGCGTGGCACGGGAGCCGAGGCCGTACTTCACGGCGATGGCATTGGCATCGACCGTGGCGATGTTGAACCGCTTGACCAGCTCGCTCCCCTCGAGGGAACGGTTCGTATTGATGACTATCCAGCCGCCGTCCTTGAGACCGGCTGTTATATTTACCGTCTCTATCAAAACGGGGTCGAGCACGATCAGATGGTCCGGTTCGTATATCTCGCATCGTTCCCGTATTTCTCCGTCCGAAACACGTGTGAAGGACACCACGGGTGCACCCCGCCGTTCCACTCCGAAAGCCGGAAATGCCTGGACAAACTTACCCTCACGGAAGAATGCATCGGCCAGAATCTCAGATGCAATCACGGCACCCTGGCCACCACGACCATGGGTTCTGATTTCAATCATAGAAGCTCCTTGATCACTGCGTGCAGCACCGGCGAGGTAATCTATAGCTCAATGAATAATGCTCCATTCCAGGCAGGGCCGACACCCGGAGCCTACCGACGTGTTGTAGTCCGGTCAAGTCTTTTTTGTTATCTCTTATAATTTAACCTTTAACATGCGAGGGTGCAAGGGGTAATATAGATATATCTGAAAAAATAATAAATATGCGCCCAGGAGGACTCGAACCCCCAACCTTCTGGTCCGTAGCCAGACGCTCTATCCAATTGAGCTATGGGCGCACGATGATGTCTCTAAAACCCGTCGATCGGCCGTTGGGGGACGTGAACCTCTCGATCGTCGACCGATCCCTGGCGTATCCCCGTTACCGTTTCACTCCCGGTTTCCTGTAATTCGAGCCCGACACCCCCCACGATGGATGAGACGAGGTTGTAGATCAGGACCCAGATAATGGCGGCGATCGTACCGAAGACCGCATAGGTAAGTGCGATGATCGGAATAATGACGAAGCCGAGATTCCGTACCAGGGAGAACTCCTCCCCCAGCGGTGAATCGCCAAACGTGCCGGCCAGGAAGCTCAGGCTTGAGAAGATGATACTGTAGATGATCGCGATGATGATCCCGATCACGAGAAGCATTACGAATGCCACTTTCGCTACCGGCCAGACAGGAATTCTCCGTATTTCGTATGTCTTGATCAAGCTCATACCTCCATCTTTGGGGAAGTTCCCATGGCCTGTTATATCGCCCCGCCTGTAATGGGTCAATCATAAAAGAGACGGAGTTTGTATTCATGGCGGAGAGGGAGGGATTCGAACCCTCGGTGGAGTTTTAGCCCCACAACCGCTTAGCAGGCGGATGCCTTCAGCCACTCGGCCACCTCTCCGCACCTCTCGCTTTTATCGTATGTGGCGGAGGGCGAGGGATTCGAACCCCCAAGGGCTTGCGCCCGGCGGATTTCAAGTCCGCTGCCTTACCAATTAGGACTAGCCCTCCACAGAAAAAACAACCTCCCGGCAATCCAGAGGTGTGAGGCCAGTATACGTGCTTGATTCCGCGCTGTCAATTAAAAGCACCGGGAGCCGTGCCCTTTGGCCCCTCGGTCTCCTCAGCTTCCCATGTCTCGAGTTTCTGCCTTCCACGATACCGCTTGATGAGAAAGGTCAAAAGAAAGAGGCATGTAAGCAGCAGCCAGTAAGGCATCGTCTGGATGAGCGTCCCTGAAGTTCTATACTTCGCCATGATGGCCTCGTGCAGGCGGATATCGAATTCATCGGTCGTCTCGCCGAATGTTACGAGAAAGGCGCGATCGAAGCTTTCGAGCTCTCGGATGAAGGCGGTCAGCGTGATCAGCACGTCCGGGCGCTCGCTGACGAGCCTCTCGACGGCGGTGTAGCTGAGTCTATAGGCGAGGACCGCCTCATCCTGCTCCCTGGGAAACCGCTCCACGAGGTCATCGAGATACGGCAGTTGCTTCTTCCAGGCGGCACTCATGAGCCCCCACTGATCACGAAAGTCCCACTCGTGCGAGTGGATCATTGCCAGACCCTCCATAAACCATAGGGGACAGTGAATCCCTTCGATCCGCTGGGCCAGCAGGAGGTGGGACAGCTCGTGGCGGATGACCATCCGCATGGGTCGCGGGGAACGGAGCACCGCTTCCGTATTGATCCCCAGCGTCTGAGTGCCGGTGCTGCTGAAAGCGGCACCCCACTCCGGAATATGAGCGCGGTGAAGGCGTTGGTAGCTCTCCCCGTCCGGGGCAAGGAATACCGTGATCGAGTCGATCGCCTCCAAACCGAGATCCGAGGCGATCTCTCCCACCGCCTCGCACAGGAGTGTTGAAACATGTTCAACCATCCGGGAGAGGCGCTTCGGGTGATGGATAACGAATGGACCGCAGGGGGAATATGATAGCACGTACCGTTCGGTCGCGCCCGGGCTGTCCCCGGCGAAGGCGATGCCGGCGATGAAGACGGTGTAGAGGAGGAGCGTTCCGAAGGGGGACCGGCGCCGGCCGATCCCGATCAACGCGTGCATGCGATGATACCCCCTCCGACTACCTCATCGTCACGGTATAGAACGAGTGACTGTCCCGGGGTTGCGGCACGCTGAGGTGAAGTGAAACGGATCTCCATCGATCCCCGCCCCCGCCGCAGGGAGCGAACCTGTGCGGGCTGATGCCGGTACCGTATCTTCGCCGTGAGGGGGCCATCGGGAGACCTCATCCTCAGACGAACACCGTCGCAGGATACGTGTCGCACATAGAGCATCTCGTCGGTCGCCAATACGATCCTGTTGCGGGAGACATCGATCTCTTTCACGTAGAGCGGAACGCCGCCAGCGATACCCAATCCCCTCCGCTGCCCGACGGTATAATTGAAGACGCCCCTGTGTCGGCCCAGCACGATTCCATCGCTTCCAACCACCTGTCCGGGCCTCTGTCCGATCCTCGATTCGAGGAAGGCCCTGAGATCGCCACCGGGTATGAAACAGACGTCCTGGCTCTCATGAGCCCCGCTGCTTCGCACGCCGAGCCGCTGGGCCAAGCGTTTGACTTCCGTCTTGTGCAACGTACCCAATGGAAACAGCGAACGGCCGAGAAGTCCAACCGGCACTCTATAGAGAAAATAGGATTGGTCCTTCCGGGAATCATCTGCTCTCGCCAGGAGGAACCTACCGCCGGGACGCTGTACGGTCCGAACGTAATGTCCGGTGGCAATAAAAGAAAATCCGAGGGAATCAGCGATTTCGGATAGTACCGGGAACTTGATCTTCTCGTTGCAGACGATGCATGGGTTCGGAGTTCTCCCCCGCCGGTATTCCCGCACGAAGTAATCGATCACCGCACGCCGAAACCGGTCCTCGACATCGACGACGTGATGCAGTATTCCCAACCGGTGACACAAGCGGCGTGCCTGATCCAGAGAAGCCTTGCTGCAGCACGGCCTGAGACCCGTTGAGGTGCCGGAGTAGCAAAAGAGACGAAGCGTGACACCCACGACGCGGTATCCCTGCTCGTGGAGCGACCATGCCGCAACAGAGCTGTCGACACCGCCGCTCATGCCCACGACGACGCCGGAGCGTTCGGCCTCTCCGGTCGGAACACGGCCTTTCCGCGAAATCATCGCCCTACTTCTCACCGATTATGAATGCTCTTTTAACGGGGAAAGCTCTCTCAGACGCCCGACAACCTTCGGGAACACCTCGAGGAACGATCGGATCTCCTCCTCCGTAGTATCGATCCCGAGACTGATGCGGATACCGCCCTGGGCATCGGTCGGGCTGAGCCCCATTGCCAGGAGAACATGACTCGGTTCGCTCTTTCCGCTCGAACAGGCACTTCCGCTCGAGACGGCGAATCCGAACATACTGAGGTTCAGGGTGACCGCCTCACCCTCGACCCGTGAGACAATGATATTGCTCGTGTTCGGCAGGCGGGCAATCCCTGAGCCGTTGACGGTTATATCACCCGGATCTTTGAGAATCCCTTCCTCGAGCATAGCTCGCAATGCGGAGATACGCTCCATTTCTTCCTCAAGCCGTTCCTTCGAGATACGGCAGGATTCACCGAAGCCGACGATGCCGGGTATGTTCTCTGTACCGGGCCGCAGCCCGTACTCGTGACCGCCCCCCGTGTAAACCGGCTCAAGTGGTGTCCCTCTGCGGACATAGAGTGCCCCGATCCCCTTGGGGCCGTATAGCTTGTGGGCAGAGATTGAGAGCAGATCGACACCGAGGGTGTTCACATCAATGGGAACCTTACCGATGGCTTGCACGGCATCGGTATGCAGCGTAATACCGTGGGGCTTGACCAATCTGGAAACTTCCTGGATCGGCTGCATTACCCCGGTCTCGTTGTTGGCGAGCATGATCGACACAAGGACGGTCTCCGGCCGGATGGCCCGCTCGAGTAGATCGAGGCGTACGACACCGTCGCTCGTGCAGGGAATGTAACTTACCTCCACCCCCTCCTTTTCGATCGACTCGCATGTCGCAAGCACCGCCGGATGCTCGATGACACAGGTTACGACATGTGGTGCGACTCCCGGACGCCTTCTCGCCTTGATGGTCCCCCGTATGGCCAGGTTGTCCGACTCGGTGCCGCCGGATGTGAATACGATCTCCTCCGCATCCGCCCCGAGCAATGCGGCGACGTGGCCGCGGGCTGTATCGAGGACTCCCCGGTTCTCCTGCCCGAATCCGTGCAGACTGCTCGCATTGCCGAACCTCTCGTCGAAGTACGGCAGCATCGCCTCTACCACTTCAGGCCGAACGGGGGTGGTTGCATTGTGATCGAGGTATATACGTCTCTTTGCTTGCTGCACAGCTATCACCTTCCTCAGCTTACGCAACAACTGTAAAAACGGCTTTATGCCGTTATAATGATCTCAACTCTTTAGATCCGCAAGCGAGTATGAACAGAATACATCGATTATATCGTTCTCCAACTTTTTCAACAACGGTACGATAGAGCAGCTTTCCAATTTTTCACACTGCTCGTTCGAAGGATCGTCCTCCGGCATCAAGCACTTCGATGCACAGACGGGGCCCTCAAGAGCTTCTACAACATCGCAGATCAGGATCTTCGATGGAGCTTTGGTGAGCTTGAATCCACCCCCCGGTCCCCGGATCCCATCAACGATGCCGCTCCGCCTCAGTTGCGCCAGGAGTTGCTCCAGAAAGCTCGGAGAGATTTCCTCGTGCTTGGATATCTCTTTGGCGGATATCGGACCCTTCCCGTAGTTGTCCACAAGTACCGCTAGCGCTCTTAGACCGTACCGGAACATCGACGTGAAGCGCATAAGCCCTCCCTCTTACTATGTGCTATTCGAGAATTGTGATAGATTCCGCTTTGTCTCCTTTCTTGATCTTCTCGATTATCTCCATTCCCTCCACAACCCGTCCGAACAGGGTGTATTCGCCGTTCAGTTTCGGGAGATCCTTTTTACAGATATAGAACTGTGTCGTGGCACTGTCGTATTCGCTGGGGAGCCGAGCCATGCCGACCATTCCCTTCTCGTGGCGCAGATTCTGCCCGAACATTTCTCCTTCAATAGGCGGCAGAACGTTTTCCTTCTTTCCTATCTGAACGAGATACGACTCGACGCGGTGGAACGGCAGACCGTCGTAGAACCCCTCTGCCACGAGCTTCAGGATACGTTCGACGGCCAGCGGAGCTTGGTCCGGTAGAAGTGTGATCACAATCCTGCCGCCGTCGTGCATCGTAATGAGAAGAGACTGTTCCGAAGTACCGGGATCAGATTCCTCGTGCACATCCGTGGTATCGGCCGTGAGTGTATCTGCGACTGTAGAATCGTTATGAAACGGTGAAGGGGTCCCGTGCGAATCGATAGGAAACAGGGCAACGCAAGCGAGCACGACGAGCAGCAGGCAAGCCCGAATGGGGGCCGGAAACAACTCCGTCCGCCTCTCGGAGAGCGGCATGTCATACACCTCCTCTTACAAAAAGGTAAAACCTCCCCTCGTTCAGGGAGGCTGAAACAGTGCAGGCACGGGATTAAGCGATGAACACTCTTGTTTTTGGTTACTCGTATTGATCCCTTTCCTTCAAAGCCTCTGCGCGCTTCTTGAGCTTTTCCTGGCGGTCGATCTGCTTTCTCGCGTAACCCGTCCACTGTGGGTCCTGGTAGCTGATGGTCTTGTTGAACTGGCTGATCGCCTGATCGTACTGCTCGAGTTTGGAGAGAGCCACGTCCCAC
>CP070727.1:4050568-4083460 GCA_020350885.1 bacterium
GCATTATGTTTCGTTTGACTATCGGACTGGATCCACACATGCGATCCGCTCCAATTGCTTCTTGAAATATGGCTGATGTTGTCGGTTCCGGCCCCTTGACCTCCATGTAAAAACACGACCAAAGGGTACCGCGAATCGGATTCACTCACATTGGGAACGAAGAGACAGTAGAGAAGAGAATCTCCGGCAAGACTAATGTAGGTCTTCTGTTGAAACCGCCCGTCAGGTTCACGAGATGCACAACCAAGGATGAAGCCGATTACTATGCTCGAGACGATAAGATATGTAGACTTATTCAATCGAGGAACTCTCATTGTATATATTTTTCTAGCTTGTCCACTGGATCGAACAGCCGCATCGATATCTCGAGCCTTACTCAATCCTCCAGTAACCCGATCGAGACGAGAAAGGCCTCCATCTTACCCAGCACGTCGTCGGCGTTCTCGCCCCAGCGGAGATGCGTTTGGCCTTCGTACATGTGCAGGTCACAGCGGTTGCCGGCGGCCACCATGCCCTCGACGAATTGCCGCACGCTCCACGGCGGAACGGTATCATCCGCCGTGCCCTGAAAGAATACGCTCGGAGGAAAACCCGGGCGGATATGTTTCGACGGATCACAGTCCTCCACCGTGGCCTTTCCCCGGAGGATCTTCCTGAACCAATCATCCCCTAATATCTTTGCCGGCGTCACCCACAGGAGAAAGGCGTTCCCAGCAGAGCTGATACTCTGATCCTCACCCGGTTCGTCGAATTTATCGATCATAGCCGTGCACAGACCGATGTGCCCGCCTGCGGAGAAACCCGAGACGACTATTCTTTCGGGATCGATGCCGAGATCGTGTGCATGCGTGCGCATCCAGCGGACGGCCGACTTCGCATCTGCGATGCATTCCACAGGGGTAACATCGTGCTGGGCCATAAGCCGGTACTCAAAGGAGATGCTCACCAGGCCCAGGGATGCGAAATGCCCGCACTGCCAGTCCCCCCATTCGGGCTTTCCCAGGCCCCATCCGCCCCCGTGAAAGAAGGCCAGGGCGGTTCTCCTCTCTCCGGGCTTACTACCCTCCGGCCGGTAGATAAATGCATCGAGTGTCACATCATCCACGGTCTTGAAGATCCTGACTTCGCACTTATCCCGAATCTTCCTGTCGGCTTCGTACATCTTCTCGATCTCATCGAGGTACGCCTCGTTTGTGCAGTTCGCCCGGAAGCCTTCCAGAAGATCCTCGGTACCCTTGATATTGTACTCGCTGTAGAGGGAACGCATGATCGAATAGAGCATCTCGCTCCTCACCGTCGGATCCGTGAAACGGGAGACCGCCACATCGTACTTGGCCCGGAATTCCTTGTAATCCCTGCCCTCGTAGGCGGCACTATCCTGCATGAGCTTCCCTGCGAACACCGCTACATACGCATCTAGGAAGCTCCGATACTCTCGTATATCCAGCAGATCCGGAGCATTGAAATCGAGCGCGTCCAGGAAGCTGTAATACTGATCGGACGGAGAAAAATCCTCATTACCGGTAAGACGCCGGTGAAGGATTTCGTACTCCAGCAAACCCGTGGCGGCGGAGTAGGTGAGAATGGCCCGTTGTGAATTTGTAAAGTAGGGGTGAACATCCATGTGAGACCCTAGGAAAACTTCGAGACGCTCAGTGAATGCGGTCTCGAGAGAATCTACGAGATGCATAAAGTCTCTCTCGTCCATTCGGTAGATCCGCTGATAGTCACGCCTGAATAGATCCTGAAGCTTGTTGGACTCAATCGCCTGCGAGACAAGAAAGTCGTTCACTTCCCACCCCCGGCCCCGTATCCGCATAGAATCATAGAAGCGCGAGGCATCCACCATGATATCGAGGCTGTCCCTCGGCACGAGAAAGAGCGGCAGCACGCTCTCATTCACATTGAAAAGTACGTACGAAGGCTTCCCCAGTTCGAACCGGTGCTCGAACCGGCCATCGGCATCAAGGGTCATCTCCCGGTCGCCGATGATCAGTGCACCTTCACCGATGCCTGTAACCTTTCCGCTGATGAAAGTTATATCATCTTGGGCCGATTGCACTGTGGGGCAGAATATAATCAAGTAAATAAGTAACACGTTAAATATAACTACACGTTTCACCGTGTGATCCTCTCTCTTTTTATTTCGGGCCGCCCAAGGCCAGGATGCCAGACTATTCTTATTAATAATAAATAATGAGCATGTCATCCGAGTATTGCGCACTGTAAATTATTTTAAATTCATGAATCTTCAGGAGCTTCAACATTGTATCGTACGGCACAAGCGTGATGTGTCCCTTACCCCCATAATGACACCACGATTTATGCCGCGCAACGGATACGTTGGGTTGATACACAACATAGTACAGATTATCGCTCCGAGCCTTTCTCATATCGTCCAACATGTTGCTGAACACAACCGGAGATAGATGCTCCCACAGGTGTATAAATGTTACGAGATTCGGCGAACCGGAATCGATGCCGCTCAATATATCTTCGTAAATACTGGTGTCCTCATCGAGATTGTATGTATGATATGAAATATCAGTAAAGCATCCAAATGTACTTCTAAACAGAGCTATCTTGCTATTATACTCTTCGGCTGCGAGGTCATACACTTTGATCTCATTGGCAGTGAAGTATGACTCGAATTTCGGGAATCCTCCACCGATCGAATAGATAGTAGCGAATTTCATTTCTGTTACGAATCTCCCAAAATCGGTTTGCTCACCGGGCTCACCGTATAATTCTTTCAGTAATATATCGTAATGTCTTTTATCATTCCTGAGTGTACTATCGATCTCCTTGAAATATCCCGCCGCAGCTTCTTCTTTAGAATCAGCTTGCACCTTGTACTGTGTATTGCAATCCCTGCACCTCTGATACCCCTCGTTCACGGAACATATTTCCAGTGTGCCCCGGCAGAGTGGACATCTCTCATACACCATTGCTAATTCTCTTCTGTTGGAGTTGTCAGTCGAATCATACAGGCAGGTGACGTTAATATTATCCCCAAAAGATACCCGTGGGGTCGTCGTCCACTTCGTTCAACATCGTATCGAATGCCCTCGTCGATTCGATCCCGAAATATTGGTGCCACCGCGAATTGCGATCGGCATAATACAGCGACCATTGACCGTTCGATGGATCGAATCTGAATTGCGCCAATTTGATATCTATCCACAGGCTCGGATCCGTGAATGTCGGCCTCTCCTCGAACAATGTCACGTTGTTTCCACGAATCTTGTACTTTAATCTCACCTTATCGCGCATATGTTCGGGTATCTTATGGAGGCAATATTTGGTGAGCCTCTTATCGACTAGCGCTCTTGTCACATCCGGTAACGGCATGATCGACCTCGGTGTTCTTACAGTTTTTCATATTTTAGCATAATAAATATATCTTGCATTAAAGATTTCCTGATCTATTCATCATTTTCAGACCGAATCCATTCCATTGCTTTATCCATATCACGGAAAACATGCACCTGGCTCTTCGTATCACTTTCCAGGTAAACCTCATACATTCTCGTCAAACCGAACTCCACATCCCTCGATACCACCAATGCCGCCCGGCTCTTTCCCCCGGTACCCCATTTTCTACCAACGAAGTTTCTTACAGCCTGAATATCTTCGGAAGAAAATGACGTGAGATCGGCTTCGCGCAGATCCCATACCACATCCATATCAGGATCGTATCCCGGCGTCTTGTATACCTTGTCCAGAACGGCGATTAACTCGTCGCGCTGAAGCGCGCCGGTGACCTTGTGCATTCTAATTTTCGATTCTATATCAATATCTGTAGTGACACCCATGATACCACCCCCTGATTCGGAAAACGGAGCCTTCAGTCACTGGAACATTAATATTATCTAATAGTGTTCCCTGATTGCAATCTCTACACTTACTATATACGCTGGTCGTCGCTAGTCGGCCAGCTTAGACATTTCATTCAACGCCGCCTGATTTGCCTCCCTTATGCGCCTACTTCTCTCGCCAGGATCTTCGATACCCTGACAAGCCTCCCATTCCTCCTCCAGGCCGGCCAATATCATGTCCAGTCTCTGAATGGTTACGGTAGCTTCGAACGTTTTTTCGTACGGTTTCCATATCACAACGGTAAAAAGGGATACGGCTCCGACCCCACCAAATATTATAGGGTACATCGAGCTTCCGTTCATCAATCCTGATATTACCGCAACGATTACCATACCAACGAACAATACGAACAGCGCCGTCGTCATTACCAAGCCCATTACCCATGAATAGTGCAGTCTCTTCTTTGTCTTATCAAACAGATCCCGGACCCTATCGTTCGATTCAGAATCCCTTTCCAAGATCTCGGAGGCCTCCGCTGCGATCTCTTTTCTTGCCTTCGCGCGAAGCAGCTTTGGCAGAGCTTCTGTCACCTCGAGCAGTATCGAACTTGGAACAACACGCGGACCCATGTTCATCTCCTTGGATATCGATATACGCTGAGACCCAGTACAGGTGTGGCAATGGGGATTGACACATAATCAGCCCGCTCGAAATACATTATAGAATACATATATAAGCTAGTCAACCGTTGTGTCGATGGTATGCCAATAACGGATCTATCGTTGTCCCGCAATCATCAAACAAGCCGCAACCAGGATAACGGCGGCCAGAATGCAGCGTATCACCTTCTCGGGAAGTCTCTTGACGCATTTTGCACCGAACCTCGTCCCGGGTACTGCAGCAGCCCCCATTATCAGACCGGTGGGGAGATCGATCTGTCCTCCGGCTCCATAAACCACGGTAGTGATTATGGTGAGAACAACCGCTATCACGATCGATGTACCGACGGTCTCCCTGGCATCCAGACAGAACAACCCTAGTAGCAAGGGTACGACAATAACGCCCCCACCGATAGATGTCGCGCCAATCATCGCACCAACGAACACTCCTGAGATAATCGCCAACACCACTCTCAAGGGAGAATCGGATAGTGCTCTGCTGCTCCTTGTGCAATCAGGATCAACAGTCTCTTTTTTTCTGAAATGATATATGGTGTTGAACAACATATACGCAGCCGCCAGGATGACTACGACAGTTAACAGAGTACCCAGCCTATCCTGAAACCGATGCATCTGAACGATGCTGCCCTGGTTGTTCCTTACCGTGTAGTTTATCCAGAGACCGGTGGCGAGACCTCCGGGTACCGCTCCGATGAGAAGCAGCAAGGCCGCTCTGCCGCTCACGTGCCCCAGCCTCATGTGACTGTACGAAGCAAAAATCTTCGTAATCGATGCGTACAGATTAGCCGTTCCCACCGCCACGGAAGGCATGAGGCCCAAGACGAACGTCAGGCTCGGTAATACCAGAACACCTCCGCCGACGCCCGTGAGCCCGATGATAAAACCTATACCAAGGCCGATGGCAGCCCGCAGGATTATGTCAGCGATCGTCATTGTCCGGCCCGCTGGTTCCTGTCAGAATGTCTTACCAAGCTCATATGCCCTTTGTAGATTCTCATCCCTGTACGTGTCATCCTGCGGCATCATGCCTCCAAGGATTTCCATTCTCGCCTCTTTGATCCCTACCCCTAGAAGCCTGTCATCCAGCATGATGCGACGCATACTTCCGGCAATGCCGATCTCCTCGAGATGTTCGATGGTGTGTCCGGCGGAACAAATTACCAACGCCTTTTTGATATCGATCTTCGTATATCTCTCTTCATTCTCATCATAGAAATAAGCGTATCCATAGGTATACACCCTGTCGAACCAGCCCTTGAGTTTTGCAGGGCAATCGCTCCACCACACCGGATACACAAACGCCAACGCATCGGCCCTGCCGATCTTCTCCTGCTCGGTTTTCACGTCGTCCGGGACCGGCGCATCGGGATCCAGCCCGATCTCCCGAAGATACTGATCGAAGTCCATCTCTGATTCGAAGTTCATGGCATACAGGTCGCCTATTTCGTATGTGTGTCCTACATCACTGAGCCCACGGGTGAAAGCTTCGAGAACCGACCTGCAGAATGATTCCTTGGCGGGATGAGCGTAGAGAATGTATACATGCATGCGCAAACCTTAAACAACAGGAAAAAAGTCCGTCATGGATACTTCATGAAGATCTACAGCCTATTTTACTATGAATTACCATTCTCTAATAATTTCTTGAGATTTTCTCCCTCGGCGCCCACATGTTTATCATGAGATTCGATCAACCGTTCCATGTGTTTTTTAAATATCTTCTTAAATACAATACCTAGTATCATATACGTTCTCATATACGTTACAGCCGTGAAAACCGAATTCGAGCCCTTTGGTTCAATCAACCACTCGATCTTCGGAGTTACCAGGGATATCGGAAAAGGGAATCCGATCACGATCTTTCTGTTTGGAACGATTTCAATGCAGGTTCCTTTATATTTTGTCAACCTGCCCATGGCATATTGCTCGGCGTACAAGGTCGAGCCTACCTCCAATGGTTTCCCCTTTATCCATTTGAATAAGACATGATCTTCCGGATGCCAGGCCTTGTAGTTGTGCTCGAGATTGACAAAGAACTCCCAAATGCGCTCGGGAGTTGTCTCGATCTCTATTGAATGTGTTAATATGATATTTTTTCTCCAGTTACGTTCTATGCTTGTGTCACCTGCATGACATCACCATGCGCAATAATCGGGCGTCCAGGTCTAGGGCTCCGGTCCCGGACGATCTACCTGCTCCCATGAGCTGTCCTTGGTTCAATCAACCACTACGGCCGGAAAGTCTCCACGACCCAACTTCTCTTCACGGAAGCTTGCCCTTTATCTTCTGGTAGGTTTCCTTGTTTCTGGTACCCTCGCTACCCGGTAGGCCGGCAACGATCCCGTTGACTCTGTTAATCCGCTCGCTCGTCGGCGGGTGCGTGGCGAGCAGCTCCTCGAGCTTGCTTGGCTCACGCTCTTCGGTGCCCTTGAGCTTTCCGAGAAGCTCGGTCATCCCCCTGGGGTCGTAGCCGACGGCGTGGGCGTAGCGCGCCCCGAGCCTGTCCGCCTCGTACTCGTTCGCCCGACTATAGGCGAGAAATCCGCCAGTGGCGAATATATTCGAGACGAGCGAGGCGTAGAAGTTCGGATCGTCACCGAGGATGAGGTTTATGAGCAGCTGGTAGCCGTACATCGCCGTGAGACGCTCTGTGGAATGGCGTGCGGTGACATGCCCGACCTCGTGGGCAAGAACACCTGCAAGCTGGGACTCATCGTCCAGCTCCTTCATGAGTCCGGAGTATATATAGATGTAACCGCCGGGGAGTGCGAATGCGTTGAGATCGTCCTTCTTGATCACTGCGAAGTGATACTCGATATCCTGCCGGTCACAGACCTTGACGATGCTCTGCCCCACACCCTGTACATAGGTGCTGACCTCTACGTTGTCGTAGATCTCGAACTGCTTCTCGACCTCCTTGGAGAAGTCCTGGCCCATACGGACCTCCTCGTCGGACGAGATGATGTTGACCTGCCCCTTGTTTATACCCGTGGTGGCACACCCAGCCACGAAGACCACAAGAGCAATAACGATGACCGCCCTTGCCGGCATGAATTCCCGTATGATATTCATCACTCGATTCATAACATCCTCCTGCATCTTTATTTTTATACAGTTGCGGCAATATGCGATGCCGGTTCAAACCATATGATGACTCGAATACCTCGCCAGCACAAGCAGAAAAGGGGAAGGCATGCCAACCGCATTCATTCCCGGTCCGATTCCCTGATGACACCGGTCATGGGAACGAATCTGACGGGAAGGGTTGAGAGAAGCGCCAGGCCATCCGAACGTTTCTCGTACACCTCGAGATTCTGGAAGGAATCTCCTACGGGTATCACGAACCTGCCGCCGATCCTTAGCTGCTCCACGAGCCTCGGTGGGAGTTCCGGCGCGGCGGCAGTGACGATCACACCGTCGAACGGCGCCTTATCTGGCCACCCGAAATAGCCGTCACCGGCCCGGACGAATACGTTCCGGTATCCGAGATCCTGGAGGAGTCGCTGTGCCCGCTCGGCGAGCTCAGGGATGATCTCGATCGTATAGACGGTATCGGCGATCTCAGCCAGCACGGCAGCCTGGTACCCGGAGCCCGTGCCGATCTCGAGAACCCGTCCCCCGCCTTTCAGTCCGAGCGACTGGGTCATCAACGCAACGATATACGGCTGTGAGATGGTTTGCCCGCTGCCGATCGGAAGCGGGCTGTCTATGTAGGCGAGATGCCCGAAATCGGGAGGAACGAACCGGTGCCGCGGTACCTTCATCATGGCGGTGAGGACCGCCTTGTCGGAGATTCCACGCGATGCAATCTGCTCGTTGACCATCCGGTGTCTGCGCTCCTCGTAATCACCACCCTCCGAGTTACAGCCGGTCTGGGCGAATAGAGCGAAGGAGACGACACAGCAGAGTAGCCTTGCGATTTGCGTTTTATTCATAGCACGACACATCCCCGTACGGCCGGCTGAGGCCGGCCGTAGAGATCCGAATCCCACCCAACGGAAGAAAAGATGTTTGATTCAAAACCATTTTAGGCTTAAAGTAAGACGATTTTCAAGGGATTAAAGCGTGGAGAGACCGCCGTCCGCCGATTCCGCAATGGACGACATAATACGGATAAAGCTGCAATCCCACTGATCCTGGCGAACCGGATAATGACTAATTTATTCAAGTTATTCCTCAGAACACGCCTCCACACGAAGATCCTCCTGGGGCTTCTCGTGGGGATCCCCGTGGGGCTGCTGCTCGGTCCCCGGGCAGAGTACATACGTCCAATCGGGGATCTCTTCATCAGGCTGATCCGTATGATCGTCGTGCCGCTTGTCTTTGCCTCACTGTTTGTCGGGACTGCGAGCCTCGGCAATATCAGAAAGCTCGGGCGAATCGGTGTAAAGACGATTACCTACTACCTCTGCACGACAGCTATCGCCATCATGATCGGCCTCGCCCTGGGGAATGCGGTCAGGCCCGGCTCGGGGCTCGATGAGGACACGAAGGCACAGCTCCTGGCATCCTACCAGACGGAGGCGCTCGAAAAGATCGAGATCGCAAGACAGAAACCGAGCGTCGTCGAGACACTCATCCGTATCGTCCCCGCTAATCCCGTCGAGAGCCTCGCCGAGGCCAACATGCTCCAGATCATCTTCTTCGCACTGCTCATGGGGATCGCCGTAACCCTTGTGCCCGGAAACAAGGGGAAGCCGCTGATCGACTTCTTCGATGCGGTGAGCGAGGCGATGATACAGATGGTACACATCGTAATGAAGCTCGCCCCGATCGGCGTGCTGGCGCTGATCGCCGCCGTGGTTGGCAAATTCGGAGCCGAGATACTCTTCTCCCTCCTCAAATATTCCCTGGTCGTTATCGCCGGGCTCGCCATTCACATGCTCGTTGTGTACTCCACCGCCGTCAGGTTTCTCGCACGGAGGGGACCGCTCGAGTTCTTTCGCGGGATACGGCCGGCGCAACTCATAGCCTTCTCAACCTCATCGAGTAACGCGACACTGCCGGTAACGATGGAATGTGCCGAGGAGAACCTCGGCGTCTCTGAAGAGGTCTCGAGCTTCGTGCTGCCGCTGGGGGCGACGATCAACATGGACGGCACGGCACTCTACCAGGGGGTCGCTGCCATCTTCATTGCACAGGTCTACGGCCTGCCGCTCACATTCGTCGATCAGCTCACGATCGTGTTGATGGCCACACTCGCCTCAATCGGCGCGGCCGGTGTGCCGGGGATCGGCATTATCACACTCGCCATGGTGCTCGAAACGCTCGGCCTGCCGCTCGAGGGGATAGCCCTGATCCTCGGTGTCGACCGCCTCCTCGATATGTGCAGAACCGCGGTGAACGTTACGGGTGACACCTCCGCAGCCCTTATCGTCGCATCGACGGAGGGCGAACCCGTCCTGCCATCTTCGGAAGGTGGGTTAAAAGCCGATGAAAGATAGAACGGCACTCCTTCCCATCTCCATTTTCTATCTCGCACTACTCGTTCTATCCCTGCTCGCATCTTCACTCTGGAGAGAGGTGCTGTGGGGACTGCATGCCTGGGGATTCGTCTCGTTCGCCGTAGGGACTATCATGGCGATCCTCGTTGCCTATCTCTACAGCCGGAGGCTCTCGGGACCGTACGATGGCCGGAACCTCAAGGAATTCCATAAGATTCCGGATAGCGGCAAGCCCCAGGAAACGCCCACAAGCACATCCAAGCAGGACAGAATACCGGATCTGGTACGCATGCTCCTGGTCCTGATTGTATCCATCATCGCACTCTGGCTGCTTCGGGCACGCCACGACTTCTGGGGCGAACGGCATGCACTCGCCGCAGCGATCGATGCGGGATTATTCGCACGACCAGGGGCACCATTTGCAATGCTTCTTCACTGGATACTCTTTCGTATCGTGAATGTGACCTTCCTCGCAAACGGCTCAAACACAACCGTCGTTATGAGCATCATCGCCGGTGCGCTCTATATTCTCGCCCTGACCCGGTGCGTTCGCCTCCTCTTCCCGGATGCGAACGAGCGGTTCATGCGCACGAGATCGATGATTCTTCTCACCTCGAATGGTTTTGTCGTGCTCTTTTTCGGCGCAGGCGGAACTACCCCCGTTGCAGCAGCAATGGCACTCTTCTTTGTGCTCTCATCCATCATGTGGATCAGAAAGGAGGCACCCATCATACTGCCTGCGGTACTCCTGGTGCTTGCACTCCTTGCACATCTCTCCACCGTCTATCTTGTACCCGGATTCATCTTCATGATCATCCTGGCCATTCGCTCGCACGACAGGCGCAGCGAGGCGCTGAAAGCCGTAGGAATACTCGCTGTCGGCTGGCTCATCATCGAGTTCATCCTGCTCATCTGGGGAGGCGGCATATCACCGGCCCGTCACCTGATCAATTCCTTCGCCGGCCTGTTCGGCGGACCGGCAAGGCTGGTAGGCGGAGACCTCGGAGCCGATCTTCTGGCGGGCCTCAATTGCCTGCTGTTCCTAGGGCCGGTCTCCGTCGCATCACTCGTTCTTCTCGTAGGCGGCAGGCGGGGAGAGCGGCATGAAGAGACACTGCTGTTCATCTTTGCCGTTGCCGCGCTTGTGCTCTTCATTCTCGGGGCACCCCGTATCGACGGGGGGCTCAGATGGGACATCCTCGCTGCAACCGGACCTTCACTCTCACTGTATACCCTATGGACTCTCAAGCACCGGCTGACCGAGCGGAAAGCACTCTGCCGTGCGGTGACACTCCTTGCCGTTATCGGCATCTTCCATTCCTTTCCGATCCTCTACCTCAATCTCGTTCCCGAGGCGGCCTCGAGGCGTCTTATCTCCCTGCCTCTCGATCCCGGGAGGGCGGAGATGATCCTCGGAAGCCGCGCCTTTGAGGGCGAGAATCTCGAGAAAGCGAGGGAGTGGTTCTTAACAACAGTGGAGAAGGATTCCCTGAACGCTTATGCCTTTTTCAGTCTGGGGAGGATCGAGCTCAAACAGGATAGAAAGATCGAGGCGATCGAGCTGTTCTCGCGATCGCTCGCACTCACACCCGAGAAAACCGAGTACCGCCTGTGGCTTGCAGAAGCGTATATCGCCCACCGCTGGTTTCCGGAGGCGATCTATGAACTCGAGCATCTCACGAACACATCCCCGGGGGAAGTACACTACTGGAAGCGGCTCGGATTCGCCCGGAACCATGGTGGATTCTACCTCGAAGCGATCGAAGCATACGAGAAGGCACTCGAGTTGGAGCCGGATGACAAGCAAAACGTGCGCAATCTCGTCTCAGCCGTCCTCAATAGGGGAGCGCAACTCCAGAAGGGAGGCGATACGGAAGGTGCAAAGGTACACTACCAACGTGCCATAGTGCTCTACCCGAACGATTGGCGGGCATACAACAACCTTGCCGTCATCGAGACAGCGGCCGGCAACTACGAAGCAGCATTCGAGATCCTGAAGCTCGGCCTGGATATCTCACCCTACATCTCGAAACTGAACACGAACATGGGGATCGTTCTCGAGAATCTCGGCCGTTATAGAGAGGCCCTCGAATATCTGAGGCGGAGTGTCCAGTTCGACCAGTACGGCTCGGGAGCCTACGAGGCTATCGAACGGATAGAAAAGAAGCTGAAGGAGCAGGGAACGGATGAAACGGAGTAACGGGCACGCCCTGCCAGGGCCGCCGTGGGTTCTGCCTCTCGCTTCACTTGTTATCATAAGCATCCTCCTGTCATTCGCCGTGTACAAACTTTCGGGCGGCAGAGAGGTAGCCGACGATGCGAAACGCCTGATCGGCTTCGCCCGCCACCCATTCATTCTCTGGGGAGACTACAGGGCAGAAGGGCTCAGCGATGCCTGGGGCTCCTTTCCACCACTTCTCCCACTCCTCTTCGGTATCCTCATCACACCTTGGCTTGCAGTCTTTCCGGACTTCTGGGGATTCCGCATCGGTGTGCTCTCTTGGAGCGTAGTTGCATTCTTCATCATCCACCTCATCGCAGGCCGCCTGCTCCGGCTTCCCCCCGACCGGCAGCGAAACACACTCCTCATCTTCGCATTTCTTCCCTCAGTCCTCGGTGCGATCGCCTTCATTCCCCAGGAAGAGATCTATGTCTCACTCTTCGCCATCATCCTCTATATCGCAGCACGCAATGAGCGCTGGAACCTCGTACTTCCGCTCCTTGCCCTTACACTGCTCGCCGGGAAATACTTTCTCCTCGTCCTTGCGGTTCCGCTGGCCTTCACAACGAAGAGACCGTTGCGGAGTCTGTGTCTCTGGGGGGGTGTTTCGGCGGCGCTGCTCGCCGCCTACATCGGGTACCACAAGATCCTCTTCGACCTCTCGCCCGTTATCGGCCACGTCATCGATCCCGGCTCATCACTCTCGATCTGGGCCCTGCTCTGGAACCTGGGATTCCAGCCGAATCCCCAGACGGTCAAGCTCGCCTCGCTACTGCTTGTTATCGCCGCCGTGTTCATATTCTCCAGGAGAGCCAGCCAGCGCGGGCTCCCGCTTCCATTCACGATGAGCGGCACACTCTATATAACACTGCTCTGCCTCTCTATAACCTTCCCGGCGTACGTACTCTGGACGGTCCCCCTCACCGTAATCTGCACGGCGCTCATGGAACGGGGAAGGGGGCGGGCGTGGTCGATCGTGCTCCTCTTCCTATGGGGTTTCGGCGAGTGGGGCGCAAACTTCCTCCGGGGCGTGCACCTTGCACTCAGGACCGAGAGGGCGGCGGGCAAGACCGCCCTGGCGAACGCCGCCGAACGCTTCCTCGGTGACGGTTTCCCCTACCAGGCGTTGCATGTGGCATGCATTGCGGTGGTAATCGCCTGTGGAATCGGTCTCATCTGCCTGCTCTGGACCGGCGGACTGCGATACGCATCCCGGCGGCAGCCGGCGCTTGAAGGATAAAGAGACCGGCCATGAAATTTGATTTGACCTGGTGGTACGCAACTGCTTATAATGCAACGAACTTATTCGCCGTGGAGACTCCGTGAAGGCATTTTCGACAATAACCCTTGTCACTATCTTCGCCGTCGTGTTGATAGCAGCGCCACAGTCCAATGGCCTGGTGAAGTACTTCGTCATCCAGTACCCCTCAATCTCCCCCAACGACGACGGGGTGCGTGACGAGTCACCCGTCGAGATCGGCATCGTCGAGGGATTGGTCGATACGCTTCTTCTCACCCTTCACGATTCCCTGATGACCCAGGTTCTGGACACGCTGCTGTTTGTCCCTAACCCCCCTGATACGGAATACACGGTGACGTGGGATGGAACGGATCTCCTCGGTCTCCCGCTCGGGGAGGATTTGTACCGGATGCAGCTAGCCGTATCCGGTGCAGAAACAACGGAGCGCTACTTCAGCAATGTAATCGTCGATATCACTACGCCACTCGTCCAGCTCGACAGGATCACACCCGGTGTCTTCACGCCGGGTGTCGAAGGAACCCCCGACAAAGTCCTCGTCTATTACATCATGAGCGACTCCCGGGAGGGAGATTCACTGACGGTAACCGTCACGGATCCCGATGATCAGGCCGAGGAGCAACCGGTCGGGTGGGCGGGAAACGGCAATTTCAGTATCGAATGGACTACCGGGATCGAGGCGACCGACGGCATCTATACCGTATCGTTGCATGTGGAGGACGAGGCCGGAAACACCAGCGGTGACGAGGGATTCATCGACGTCGACACGGAAGGACCGCTTCTCGATTTTATCACGACGATACCCCCATACACGGTTGCTGTGCCCCCGGTTGTCACGGGATACTGTTACGATCGCAACGGTATCGGAGCCCCCGAGCTGGTCTGGGAAAGCACCGACACCTTCCCACCGGATAATACCTACTGGCAGAACGACACCCTCATATGGGAATCGAATATAGAAGATCGTGTGAAGGATGGCGGCGAATATATCGAGGGCAGCTATACCCTTCAGGTTCTGTGCGCGGACGACTACGGGCGCGAATCCCAGCTCACGCTCACATTCACGATCGATCTCACACCGCCGCCGGCACCGACCCTCGCCCAGCCCCCCTTATGGGTGTATGAGCCCAGTGTCGAGATAGAAATCACATTCGACATCGACGAAACCGATTCGATTACGATCTACCGGGCATACCAAGGCGATACGACCTCGATCACGAGACGGTTCGGGATCTCCCCTTTCCCCTATCTTGCCGACCTTGAGGTGGCGTATCCCCCGGCAGCAGCACGGTCGTCGCCGGCCTACAATGTCGTTCCGGCCATACCCAACTTCTTCTGGGCCGAGACGCTTGACAGGGCCGGCAACAGAAGCGTTCCCTCGAATACCGTACATGTCATCTACGACAACTCATCGGGATTCTATTACCCCGAAAGTTTCAGGGGGCCGGATGTTTTCCAGATCAGGACCGCCACCGAGGCGAGCAGGGTCGATATCGTAATCTTCACGATAAACGGTGAGCGTGTCGCACGGCTTTCCGAGACGGGACCGTCTACAAGCTTCGATGTGGAATGGAACCTGCTGAACGACGACGGTAAGGAGGTCAGGAACGGCCCCTACCTGGTTGTGATAACTGTCGACTATAACGGCTCGAAAGCGATCGAGAAGAACTTTATCGCGGTAGTCAGATAATGGCACGGAACACCCGGATACTCGTAATACTGTTCGTGGCGATGTTTACGATACCGCTCGTATTCTCACAGCCAGCTGTGGGCAGGAGCTCGCGCGGCGGCACCTTCCTACCCCTCGGGTGGGACGCAAGGGGCGAGGGGCTTGGTGGGGCGGCCACCATACTGATCCGCGACGATCGCAGTGCGTACTGGAATCCGGCGAACCTCACATTCATGAAACATCCGCGCCTGAGCATCGGCGTGACCCGCCCCGTCCCCGACCTGGAGAACCTCTACAGCATCGTCTCGATCGGCACGGGACTCCTCGACGCCCGGACTGAACCGGACGAGCCGGAAGTCGTGAGACGTTTCGGCACCGCCCTCACCGTAACCCATCTCTCGCTGAACCTTGCCGCCGGTTCCAAGTGGAGTGAGAGCACCATCGGCATCTCCGGCGCATACGCCCCCAACACCTACAACAGCGTCGGCTTTACCGGCCGCCTGCTGAAGAGCTGGACGGATATCGAGGATGCGGATTCCTGGGGATTCGCACTCGATGTCGGATGGACGGCCCGCCTGACCAGGCGTATATGGCTCGGGGTGGTCGGTAGAAACGTGGTGAGCAGCATCAAGTACCCCGAACGTGATGAGAGCCTCGATCCCACATGGAACTTCGCCCTCGCCTATGAAGACCTCTTCGATCGTGTCTCGACCGAGTGCGATGCCGTGCTGAAGAACTCTGATATCGACCGTTTCCTCGCTGGTATGGAGATCACGGTCTGGAAGGATGTTCTCTTTGTTCTCGGCGGGCTCGATCACCGCTTCAGCGAAGGTAAGCGTACCATTCTCCATATGGGATTCGGCTCGATCTACCGTTTTTCCGAGGTCGCCGTCACCTTCACCTTCGACCCGGAAGATGCCTTCGGGCGGAAGACCCGTGCCTCGGTCGGTTTCTCCTTCTAAATGATTTCCCCCCAGGTAGTGAATGAAGCGCTGAGAATCCGCACGTCTCGCCTCATCGGGCTTTCCCGGACTGGTGCCCGTAACGCTTGCGGAGGTCCCGAAGCTCCTGTACCTGTCCCCGGGACAGAGGAAGCACGGCACAGTGCTCGAAGAGCTCATCGATTCCCTCAAGGTTTCCCAGCTCGAGCCGCACCCCTGCGAGCGTGAGACAGACGTCACCGCGGTTCGGATCGTAGCGGTAGGCAAAGAGTGCCAGTGATTCGAGCTCTCCGAGGCGTCGATCGTGCCGGTAGAGGTCTGCGAGCGCCCGCCAGGCCGGATAGAAGTAGAAGATCCGAAGCGCTTCGACGAGATCCGCTTCCCCTTCCGCCTTCCGTCCCTGCTCGATGAGGAAATCGCCCCTCCGCGTCAGGGCATAGATATGCATTGCCGAATGGTAGAAACCGCTGATATCACCGTCGAGATGCCAGAGGAGCTCCCTCTCGTAGAGCAATGGGGAACGCGGCCAGCGGCGCATTGCATACGCCTCGCCAACATGAAAGAGCCGATACATCTCGTTCTCGTAGACGAGGTTGAAATGCCGCAGGCGCTCCGGTTCGAAGAGCATGCGGTAAGCCGCACACCCGGGCGGCATATCCATGAAGCCCGCCTGATAGAGCGGGGAATCACGTGTCGGATCGCTTCCGACAGCGGCACTCACCAGTACATAATCGCTCGACTGTTCCTTGCAGAACGCGAGCAGGCTCTCCTCATCCGAATAGAGAAGACGCATGAACCGCTCCGCCTTGCGGCGCATGCGCGGGGTTTCGAAGAAATCGTTCAGGTTCGTCGCACGTCCCGTGTAGGTCAGCACCTGGGGAGAGAGGTAATGGGATGTGAGAACTACAGCGTTCTCCGGGGTATTTCGCCTGATCCATGAGAGAAGCTTCCCCTCGACGTCGCCGGCAACGGGATAGACGATGAACTGCTCACGTGCCGGAATTCGCAGTATCCTTGCGAACCGGCGCCAGAGGTCGGCCCGGCCCTCCCATGCGAAGTCCTGCAGCAACGAGATACACAGCACGAAGCCGGTGCATGCGGCGAAAAGCAGCGAGGCACCCACGCCCCGCCTCCGGAATTGCACCTCCCGTGTGACTCCACCTGCGGCGAGAACGGCGAAGAATCCGAAGAGCGGCAGCAACCGCATCATGAGGAGAAAGAGGACAAAGAAAACGATCAGAAAAACAAGGGTGAAAAGCGCCACCGCCTCCCCCTCCCTGGAGCGGTAGTACAGCCTTGTCAGCGGTCCCGGGAGGAGAAGTATCAGTGGGAGTGCGAAGACGAAGATATGACGGGGGTCCGGCGATTGGAAGGGACCGACCCAGAAGGAACGCACATCGAACGGGAGTACACGGGGATCGGATGGTTTGTCCACATAGCGGAGCTTGTAGAGAATGAGCTTGAAGAAATGGGAGTAGGATGCGAAGTGCCCCTTCAAGAAGACGGCGGGAACGAGTATACAGCACCCCGCTATGCATGCCGCGGCAACGCCGAGCAACGGATTGCGCAACCTCGTGTTGAAGGGGCCGGCACCGCCTGCGACCTCCTCCTGCTCTCCGTATGAGTGGTGCAGATAATCGAGAACGAGACAGGCAACGGAAAGCGCAACCGGAATAGACAGGAGGAAACCGCTCGAGCGCAGGAACGGAACGAGGACGCCTGCGGCCAGTGTACAGACTACCAGCACCCGTACCGTCCGGCGCTCCCACTGTGAGACGGACGAGACGATCATCCGCACGAGCAGAAAGAGGAGCAAGGGCACAAGATAGAACTGCGTCCCCTGCCACGAGGCGAGGGCAAGTGCGAGTAGAAGCCCTGAGAGGATCGGTCTTCGCCAGCCTCCCGATTCCCATCCGGTGACCAAAAAAAAGCTGTGCGCGATAATGAGGGGGAAGGTCACATTCTCCCTGATCAGCTCGAATCCGCTCGAACGCCCCACCAACGGAAGGACGACCGCAAAGAGGGCGGCCGTGATCACTCCCGCTGCAGTACCTCGCCAGAGGCGGACGGCGAGGAGCGCGGTCGGAAATATGGCCAGGGAAAAGAAACACGCCGTGACGAATCGTACGAATTCGGGCAGCGGCGGTTTCCGTCCCGGCAGCATTCGATAGAGGAGCCCGTAGAGATACTCCATTCCTATCGAGGTCTCGTGAAAGACTCTGAGACCCTCGGGCCACTGCGCCTGGCGGTCGAGCGGGGCAATCCGTTCACCGTGGGCAATGAGTTCCATATAGCGGTAGTGCGCGGCTCCCTCGGCGACAAAGCGGGGATTGGCGATGCGCGAGCGGAACCCCCAGCGTGTCACGTTGGCCAGGCAGAAGAGACCGATAAGCAGTATGAAAAATATTCTCTTCGACATTGATAAAACCGACTAATTTTGACATAATCTTCCCACGCATTCAAGCAACCCTTGCACGCACTCACACATCGAAACGAAGGAGGATACAATGCGGGCGACAGCCTACGTTTTGATAAATCTTGCAACCGGTGTGGCGGAGGAGGTCTACAGTACGCTCGGCAAAATGGAATACGTCCAGCAGGTCAATGCGATCTCGGGACCATACGACATGATCGCCCTGGTCGACGGCCCGACCTTCAACGATCTAGCCAAGTTCGTACTGGACAAGATCCAGAAGTTACCGGGAGTCCAGAAAACCATTACCTGCAACGTGATCTTCCTTGAGAACTGAAGCTCGAGAGGGAAATGGCGGTTTCGAAGCCGGCGGTTCGGGGCCGGGTCATAGGCACACCTGTCTCGATGAATCCGATTCGAGGCTGCGGAGGCGGGCTCTCATTCTGTCCGTGATCGTCCTTGTCCTTTTCGTCCTTGGAATCCGCATCTTTTATTATATACCCGACGACACCTACATCACCCTCCGCTACGCCCGGAATGTGATCGACGGCAAGGGCTTCGTCTTCAACGAAGGAGAACGGCTCGAAGGCTACACGAACTACCTCTGGCTGATCATTCTCATTCTCATCGGCAAGCTGGGCGGCTCGCTGCCGACGGCGGCCCGCACACTCAGCCTCATCGCCTCCTGCGCCACGTTGATACTCGCCGGCTACATTGCGTGGGTACACCGTCCCCCCCGTGCGTCGGGCTGGAGCGCGGCACTCGCAGTTATCACGGCACCGCTGCTCCTTGCCGCCTCGCCCCCGTTTCTCACCTGGAGCCTCAGCGGCACCGAAATCCCGCTCTTCACCTTTCTCCTGCTTCTCGGTGTCGCATTCATTACCACCGGCCGGAACACCGCGAGCGTCCTTGTCGTCTTCGGGCTGCTCGGCCTCGTCCGGCCCGAGGGCATTCTCTTCTATATCCTTGCCGGCGCCATACTCCTCGACACGAAACACCGCAAGGGCGATGTGATCGTCCAGGGGGCTTGGATATTCGCCCTCATGTACGCACCCTATCTCATCTGGAAGTGGCGCTACTTCGGCGGGCTCCTGCCGAACACCTTCTACGCCAAGACCGGCCCGATAAGGATCATGACCCGAAACGGAATGTCGTATCTCCTCGGTTTCCTCGCCCGATACGGCTATTTCCTCGTCATCGGCATCCTCATGCTTCACAAGCACCTCCGTGACCAGCGGCGAGTGACCGTCCCCGTATTCTTCATCCTCATCCACTGGGCCGAGGTGCTGATACTCGGAGGCGATTGGATGCCCCACTACAGGCTCCTGCTTCCGACCCTCCCGCTCATTGCACTCGTCGTTTCATACGGACTCATGAAGGTCGGTGCAAGATCAGGAGACATCGGTGACGGCACAAAGTGGCGTAATCCGGTACCAGTCGTTGTAACGATACTCGTCGTGCTCGCTATGATACCCGGAGGGATCGGGTATGATGAATTCATTTACGAACGGATTGTTGTGGGGGCCTATGTACGTCTCGGACAGGTCCTGGGCGAGATCCTCCCGCCGACGACAAGCATCGCCCTCGGCTCGACCGGTGCCATCGGCTTCTACAGCGGCCTGGAGATCATCGACATCCTCGGCCTCACGGAACGACACATCGCACACGAGGGCCGGATTGTGGCCACGCAGCCCGGCCACATGAAAGCCGACGGCCGCTACGTACTGAAACAGAAGCCGGACCTGCTGCTGCTCGGTAATGTACAGATCCATCTCGGCCGTCGGAGCGAGGATGAAATGCCCATTAAGATCCAGGAACGGGAGATCACGAAGCAGCCCGAGTTCGCCAAGCGCTACGAATTCATAAACATCCCCATCGGCCGGAACTTTTACCTCTCATGCTATAAGCACAGGGACCTCATTCTATCACCGGAATGATATCAAGCAGGCAGGGGCTTTCGGCGGTATGCGTACGCCGCCATTGAGGGTAACGAGAGCGCAAACCAGAATGTGCTTTCGAAGGCCACTGGTATGAACATCCCATTGGCGAGCACGGCAAGCTGCTGGAGGAGGAGAAACCTGCCTACCTGGGCGGCTTCGGGATCGTCACGTCTGCACATGAGGCGCCGGATGACCCGAATATTATGCGCGATAATTGCTATGAATACGAGGAGACCTGGTACTCCCATCTCACAGAATACCTGCAGGAAGGGATTGTGTACGGCCTGCCGGAAAGGCACGTAATGCGTTGATTGGTGAAGGAAGTTATCGAGGCCGACACCGAATAAAGGGTTCTTGAATCCCAGGATCATGGCAACCTTCATGGTCTCCAGCCTGGAAGCGATGGAGTAATCCTCCGTTACCTTCGAGGAGATGTCGAGGAGTGATTTGATGCGATTCCAGTAAATGGCAGGCGCCATAATGAGGACGGCGGCGATACAGACAAGCCCTACAGCGAGGATAGGCTTGTTTCTCCGTTCGATGACAAGTAGGAGTAACAGTAGAGCGATGATCCCGACAAAACCGCCCCGCGAGAAGGTCAGAAAGATCAGAAAGATACTCCCCCCCACCAGTACAAGTAACACGGGGCGGGCAATGAACGGTTTCTTGAAGATGAATACGAAGTAGAGCAGGATTGGAATGAAGAATATTTGCAATCCCGCAAACAGGTTCGGCTCGAATACGAAACCCTCGTACCGCAGCACGCCCTGTCCCCAGATGAGCGACAGGGAGGAGTACTGCTCGGGGATATCCACGAAGAAAGGAAGGTAGTTACTAACAACGATGCCAACAGCCATAACGAGGAGCAGAATTCGGAATTCCCTCCTATCCCTTATGAACTGCACGGCAATGGCGACATTCACGAGCCATTTGGCGAACTGGCTGAGCCTCGTGAAGGAGGCATCGACATCCCCGGCCACGATAATCGATTGAACGGCCAGGATAACGAATGCGGCGACGAGTGCGATAAAGGTGGGATCGTGATAGACGATTCGCCGCCCGTTGAGCACGGCGACGGTAAAAGAGACGACGAAGAATGCCATGAGGTAGATATGCACACGTACGGGGGCGAAGACATCGATCGTGGAAAAGAGGATGAAAAACATTGCGTAGAAGATCCACTTCGGCCGGTCGAAGAACACCATCCCGATTGGCAGTACGATGCAGCCCATTGCCACGAGCCGGAGGGCACTCCGGGGCAGCACGAGGAGAGCGATAACAACGATCCCTGCCAAGGGAATAAGGGCGATCAACACCCGGTGGAGACGCAAAGGAATACCAAAGATCTCGAATTTCATACTCCAACTCCCCTACGCCCGGTCCCGGGAATCCTTCTCGACGGTCCGACTAACCGCGGGTACCGGTCCCTCCAAGCGATCGGGCGCGAAATATCCCTCCCGCCACCGTTCCCTCACGAGGAGTAAAAAACATGTCCAGAAGAAGACCGCCATTGTCGAGATCATGACGATCTGTTTGCGTTTCGGCCACGCCCTCCGTTCCGGCAGCGCTGGAGGATCGATGACCCGTATGACGCTTTCCCTTCTTCCGACGGCGACCCTCGCTTCCTCGAGCTTCAGCTGTACGTAGATCCGGGCGAACTCGTGCAGGCTCCGTTCGGTGAAGAGCCGCGTATACTCCGATGCAAGATCGGGAAACCGGGCAAGTGGAGGAAATACCTGGGGATCCTCACCGCTCCCCTCCCGGAACCTTGTAAGCTCATCCCGCAGCTTATCCACCTCCATCGTGATCATCTCGAGTTCGTGGCTTCCCGGTTTCAACGTCATGGCGAGAAGCTGCCGTTCGATATCCATCACGGAAAGCCGCGCCCGCAACTTGGCTGCCACATCGATTGCCGCCCGCGCTTGATTCTCTATCTCGATGACCCCGTGTTCCACCATGAAATCCGTCATGGCGGAGTCCACCGCGGCGATGCTCCTTACCCTGCGGGCGAGCTCGACCTCAAGGAACCGCTGCCTTTCCCCGGCATTCTCGATCTTCAAATCGATGAGAAGGCTGTCGAGATAGTGAAGGTAACCCTCGACCATCGCCTTGGCCCGATGCGGATTCCGGTCATCAACCGCGATGACAATCACTCCCTCTTCACGCAACTCGACCGAGGTCCGCTCGAGGAGCTTCTCCCTGGCCTCCTCGAATCCGCCGACGTCATACACATTCTCGAGATCGAACTGTTTATTCATGATCATGCTCATTCTTCGGCTGCGGATAATGTAATCGATTATGAAGTTCCTACGTACACGCAGAAAGCTGGCATACGTCTCACCGAAAGAGCCGAGCTGAGAGAAGAAGTTGCTGCCCCCCGTTATCTCCTTTTCAACACTGAACGGCAGGAAAGCGGCCTGCACCTCGAAGCGCGGTGGGATGACGAGGGAGATGATGGCTGAAAGGACAGCCCCGGCAAGGGTAGTGATGACCACCGCCTTCTTGTATTTGAGGATTATGCTGATAAGTGAAATCATACTACCTGGTAATACGGTACCCGGAACACTCGGGATTCTCCGCAGAGCAACGAAAACGGAGGATACAGGTCATTCCCGCCGCTTCCGTGCGGGAATGTACCACTCGTGTATCGGAGCGGCAAGGGCAAACTCTGTATTTCCGAGGGATCTTCGCTACGGGCATGCCTGTAGCCGCTTACGGTTCACCCTCGAGTTTATGCAATAATTCGACGAGACTCTTTTCGCCGGGTACGAGCTCAAGCGCATTTCTGATCCACGAGGCGGCCTCATCCCTGTTTCCATCGGCGTATGCCAGGCGGGACAGCATCTTGCACGCAAGAACGCGGTCGTGCCGTCGCTGGAGTGAGTAGGCGTAGAGGTAGAGCTGCTTCGCCTCCTCCCGTCGCCCCTGCCGCTCGAGGAGTGAGCCGTACTCGATCGCCAGTTTGGGAAAGGTCCGATCCGTTGCGAAGGCCAAGGCATAGAATTCGAGCGCCTGTTGATTCCTCCCGCGGAGCCGCAACGCCCGCGCGTAGTTGATCTTGTTCTCCACGCGTTCGGGATCGAGGCGATAGGCTTCCGCAAATGCCGCCTCCGCCTTTTCCTCCTCCTTGATTTGCAGGTAGTGGTTGCCCAGAAAGGTATACGCCGCACTCCGGTTGACAACTATGATCTCGGGTATTGACACCAGAAAGAACAGGGCAATGAGGAGTGCACCACTTGCCAGAACCCGTGTATTCCTGCCGGCCAGCACACCGTTGACCACCCACGAGACGTAGAGGGCAGCACAGAGGATCAGGATCGGGACGGCCGGAATCCGGTAGCGGGAGGACACATAAGCTACAAGAACCGAGGCAAGGGAAACACCGACATAGAGATAGACGATGCTCCTATTTTTCGTGCCCCGGGCGAGGATGATGAGACCGAGTATCGAAAGCGGCGAGATCACCGCGAAGGGAAGGATGAGGAACCTCAAGACCGGACACGCATCGCGATAGAACGAGATATCGACGATATCCGGGATCTCGATTCCGTTCCAGAAGACCCTGAGCTTTTCTCCGAGGAGCTTCAGCCATCCGCCCGGGTCGGAGACGATCCCGCGAACCGCAAGCCTGAACCAGTAATTCGAGGCCTCCGCCCGGGTCATGCTGCGACCCGTCTCCTGCTCCGCCCGCATCTTCGAGTCCTGTATCGCCCCCTGCATATCCCTCCGCATCCAATCCGGCGGCTTGTATATGGGGCGTGCACCCGGCCGGTTGCCGACGTAGAAATTGATACCGCCGTGTGCCGTGACGGGAACGAAACGCCCCGTCTGGGAGGCGTTGTAGACGATCGGCGGCAGGAGCAGGATTACCGCACCGGCGAGCGTGACCAGCGCGAGCAGTATCCCCCGGGACCGCTGCCGGCACCTGAAGAGGAACCACACCGGTATTGCGATAATGAGGATAAAGAAGAGGTTCGGTCTGCCCAGAGCCCCCGCCCCGAGCACCGCACCGAGGATCAGCGCAACGAACCAGAGTGGAACACGGCGGGAGAGAATCCGCGCCTCCCGCCCCCCCGTAAGGTCCTGATCACACACGAGGGACAGGGCGAAGGAGGCGACCATGAGGAATGTCACGAGTGATGTGGCAAGCAGGCTCCCCTCGTAGAGGATCAGGTGCGGATAGCAGAGGGTCATGCCGGCAGCGACGAGACCGACCAGCTCCCCATCCGGCCGACCCTTCCGCCCGTATCCTGCGAGCCGCCTGCCCGACAGATAGACGAGATAGATTGTCACGAGACCGATGCACATCTGAACGAGACGAGGTGCATTGAGGCCCTCCCCGAAGAGACGAAAGACGAATGCGAGGAAGGCGGGATAGAGCGGATTGAAGGTCAAGGCACCAGCCGGGAGGCCCCCACCCGACGAGAGAGCCGAGGCCAGCTCACGGTAGAAGCTCGAATCGAGCGAAAGCACATCCCCGAGGTCGGAGGCCCTGAGCTGTAGGAAGTATATGATCCGAACCACCAATCCCAGCACAAGTATGATCCACAGTATGGCGGTGCCCCGCTGCATGGAATGTCCCATTGGGCGCCCGTTCTCATCGCCCCCGGGATTTACAATACAATCCGTCCGTTCATTCGTCATGTGCCCCGTCCCCATCCTCTTCATGCAGTCCCAGCCATCCGGTAACGGCCCTGAGTGGTACGATCAGGGCTCTTGACATCATCCGTCCGGCGTCCCGGGTCTTCGGAGTGATGAAGCATGCCAGGTACCCCCCGGCCCCGTAGGAAATCACCGTGGCCACCGCCGCACCGGTACCGCCGTAGGCGGGTATCAGGAAGAGGTTCAAGACCACGTTCAGACCGGCTCCCACACCGTTGGTGATGAGAAAATAGTGTAGAAGCCCCTCATTGGTCAGCCATCTGACGAAGGCTTCCCGCATAAATACAAAGATACCAGCCCAGATGTGGATTGCAAGTATCTGTCCCGCTCCGGCATAGGCCTCACCGTAGAGAAGCTGTATGAGCGGGCCGGCAAAAAAAGTCAGGGCAACCGCCAGCAGCAGTGCTATCCATACGAGGAAGTCGTAGAGCTGCTGGAGGCGCCTCCGGTACACCCGGGCACCGAGGCTCCTGCCCTTGACGAGGGCCGGAAAGACCGAGACGGATATGGCCACGGGTATAAAATACCAAACCTCCGAGATACGGGCCGCCGTCGAGTAGATACCGACCGTCTCGATTCCCTTCATCTGCCCCAACATGACGATATCGATCTTGAGATAGACGACGGCAAGGGCGCCGGAGAGGATCAAGGGCCACGACTGGCCGAGCAGCTCCAATCCACGCCTGAGACCGAACCGCCACCTCGTGATGAAGAATCCCCTGGCCCGGTAGACGATTACGAGCGCGGCAGCGGTTGCGATCATATCGAGTGCCGAGATCCAGGCGAATGCAACGAGCGAGGCACCCGTAAGGATCAGTACGATCTTGAGCAGGTTCGCCAGGAACAAACCGGAACTACGTGCATAGACCACGTACTTCGATTGCACACGTGATTGGAACCAGATATCAATCGCATCGAATGCCTGGAAGATCAGACCGAATCCGACAATTGCGGCCATGAGCTGCGTGAGCCGGTCATCGGGCCGCACCAGGCGGATCGTGAATACGATCAGGAGCAGGCTTGCAATTCCACCGACGAGCCGAAGGATGAACACACTCCCGAGGGTCAGGTCTGTCTCCTCAGGCCGGCGCACCACGTCACGAACGGCGATATGGTCGATACCGAGTCTCGCCAGTGGGATGAAAAGTGCAACAAAGGCAAGAGCGTAGTTGAGGGTTCCGAAGCGTGCGGGCCCGAGGTAGCGGGCAACCCAGACACCGACGAAGAGGGCCAGGAGTATACGCAGAACACGGAGGAAGAAGAGCCAACCGGCGTTGATGATGATCTCTTTCAAGGCGGCATTGATCCTGAATCTGCCGGTCTGCACCCGATCCCCCCTCTGTCGTTCAACTAGTAGAAAACAGTATAGGTTAGTAGAGGGCGCATGAAAAGCGGTATCGGAACCTTTACCGATTGTGACGGCACATCAAAGATGCTATAATTAATATGTAACTACGAATATGAGAAGGGATTAGAATTATGCGACGAACAGTATTGATCATGTCGATGGCCCTCTTCCTTCCCGTATCCATCTCTGCTCAAACACCTTATGAAATGATACACGGCGATATCCTCCAGCGGATGGAGGCCTACCGGGCGAGAGCCCTGTTCAACAAGGATCCGCTCTACATGCCGCAGCCCACCCCCTCCCAGCTTCTCTTCGATGTTCTACACTACGAGGTGGACATCGCCATCAACCCTTCGACCAATTACGTCGACGGGATCGTCACGGTCCACCTGAAAAGCCTGACCGACAACCTGACTGCAATCGACCTAGACGCCGATGACGTCCTCACGATCCATGCAGTGGACGAGGTCGGTGGCGGTTCCTGCACCTTCGTCCATGCAGCACACATACTCACGATCGATCTGCCCGCCGCACTCAATACGGATGACGAGATCACACTCGCCGTCACATACGACGGTCTTCCGATAATCGCAGCAAACCAGGGCCTCTACTTCGTCACCCAGTCGAGTATTCCCGTCATCTACTCGCTGAGCGAGCCGTGGAGTGCCCGGACCTGGTGGCCGTGCAAGGACTACCCGGATGACAAGGCCACCTTCGAGATCTACCTCGCGGTGCCCATGAACCTCTTCGCCACCTCGAACGGAACCTACCTCGGGTACGAGGACGTGACACGGTGGAGCGAGCCCTACCGGCGTTACCATTGGCAGGAATCCTACGTAATGCCGCCCTACCTTTTTTCCATTGCCGCGACCGAGTACGTGAAGCTCACCGACTACTGGGTCTACGCCCCCGCCGAGACTATGCCCGTCGTCCATTACGTATACGCCTCGAAGGTCACCCAGGCACAGGAGGACTTCAACGTCGCAGTGCCGATGCTGGATTTCCTGTCGTCGATATTCGGTACCTACCCGTTCACCGACGAGAAGTACGGCGCCGCCCTCTGTGGCATCGGCGGCGGCATGGAGCATCAGACACTGACAAGCTACGGGGCGTTCCTCGTCACGGGTAACCACGACTACGACTGGATCTACGTTCACGAGCTCGGGCACCAATGGTTCGGCGATCTCATCACATGCAAGGACTGGACGCACATCTGGCTCAACGAAGGATTTGCGAGCTACACCGAGGCCCTCTGGTTCGAACACCTCGGAGGGACCGCCTACCTCCACACCTACATGGCGGGAAAGGATAAACCGTGGACATGGCACGGCCCGATCCTCCGTGATCCGGATAACACCGATCCGTGGTACTACTTCGACAACGTCGTCTACAACAAGGCCGCATGGGTCCTGCACATGTTCCGTCATATTGTAGGCGACAGCCTCTTTTTCACCATCCTCCAGAGCTACGTGGCCGATCCGAGATACCGTTTCGGTGCGGCCGAAACCGACGATTTCGTCGGAATCTGCGAAGATCACTACGGTGAGCCGCTCGACTGGTTCTTCGACGAATGGCTGACACGCGAAGACCGCCTCACCTACCAGTGGTCGTGGGATTCATACGAGATCGCAGACGATATCATACTCACAATAGCAGTCAATCAGGAGCAGGCGGCCCTCTATATAATGCCGGTCGATTTCCGCATCACGACCGAAGCAGGACAGATAGACACCGTCCTCTGGGTAGACGAATATCATGACGAGTTCCAGTTTTTGCTGGATAATTCGGTTACATCCGTGACCTTCGATCCCGACAACTGGATCCTCTGCGACCACACGATGACCGAAACCGCTGTGGAGGAGGTGCCAACGGCAGCCTACCTCATGCAGAATTACCCCAATCCCTTCAATCCGATCACCCGCATCCGTTTCGGTGTGGCAAAGCCGGGACATGTCACCCTCCGGGTCTTCAACGCCCGGGGTGCATACGTGGCAACCCTCATCGACAGGCACTTCGAGACCGGATCGTTCGAGGCCGTGTGGAACGGCTCGAACGAACGGGGTGAGCCGGTCTCATCGGGATTGTATCTCTATAGTCTGCATACCGAAAGCGGCGTACTGACGAGAAAGATGGTGCTCATCAGATAGCAAGCACCTGTGAATATACAATTCCTACGAGACGACAAACAATCCGGGCTGGCGGAAACCAGGAGAGCGGGCGATCCACATGGCCAGCCTTTCGAGACGACGGACAATCCGGGCTGCATGAAACCAGGCGAGCAGGCAATCCACATGACCAGACGACTCGTGCCGCCGGGTGATCCGAGACTATTATTCAAGCCCTCCATCGAGACGCCGTACCGTCCCTTGTATGGCAGGTGAGGGTACTGCAATAGCTTGCATTGTACGTTCCGTCTCCCGATGAATAATCGGAGCCTACAGATAATAAAGCACTTGCGAATCCAGGCTCTCTTTGGAATTCTTTATGCAAGAGCCCTCGCATGCAGGGATATCCGTATGTGAAAAGTGGTGGTTCGCCCCATATAAATATGTTAATATAATAGTTTGGCGAAGGTTTCTATAGGCTTCTGATCATTGAGAGGTGGAAAGAGGCGTCGATGAGAATTCTCGGTATATCAGCATTTTACCACGATAGCGCCGCATGCCTCGTCGAGGACGGGAAGATCGTATGCGCCGCACAGGAGGAGCGGTACACACGGAAAAAGCATGACTTCTCCTTCCCCGAAAATGCGATTCGCTTCTGCCTGGAAGGCCAGGGGCTCACGGCCGACGATCTCGACTTCGTTGCATTCTACGACAAACCCTTCATCAAGTTCGAACGCATCCTCGAAACATACCTAGCCTATGCGCCGAGAGGATTCGCATCCTTTCTCAAGGCGATCCCTCTCTGGATCAAGCAGAAGCTCTGGATCAAGGAGCTCATACGCAAGAGTCTGGATTACGAGGGAAGGATTATCTTCCCCGAACACCACGAAA
Organism: bacterium; assembly: GCA_020350885.1. Lineage (GTDB taxonomy): Bacteria > Krumholzibacteriota > Krumholzibacteriia > Krumholzibacteriales > Krumholzibacteriaceae. The sequence continues at coordinate 4,079,960 of CP070727.1, forward strand.
GTCACGCAGCAAGCGCCTTCTTTCCCTCACCATTCCAAGAGGCGGCATTTATCACCATCGATGGCGTCGGTGAGTGGGCCACTGCGAGCTACGGTGTCGGTTCAGGAAACAATATCACACTGCATGCGGAGATCCATTTTCCACATTCACTCGGTCTCCTCTACTCGGCATTCACCTACTACACGGGCTTCAAGGTGAATTCCGGTGAGTATAAGGTCATGGGACTCGCCCCGTACGGCAAACCGAAGTACAAGGATCTGATCCTCACCGAGCTCATGGACCTCAAGGAGGACGGCTCCTTCAAGATGAATATGGAATACTTCAATTACTGCCAGGGACTCACCATGACGGGGAAAAAATTCGACAAGCTCTTCGGCGGCCCGCCGAGAAAGCCCGAATCCCTACTGACACAGCGGGACATGGATCTGGCCCGCTCGGTCCAAGAGGTGACCGAAGAGGTGATGATGCGGATGGCCAGACACGTCCACAGGGAGACCGGTCAGAAGTACCTCTGCCTGGCTGGAGGTGTGGCGCTCAACTGCGTCGGTAACGGCAAGATCCTGCGCGAGGGACCGTTCGAGGATATCTGGATACAGCCCGCCGCCGGAGACGCGGGGGGCGCACTGGGTGCGGCGCTCTTCACCTGGTACCAGTTCCAGGAGAACGAGCGGAAGGCAGACAATTCGAACGATTTTCAGTACGGTTCCTACCTCGGTCCGGAGTTCGGAAACGGCTACATTGCACGGTATCTCGAGGAGAACCAGATACCATTCTCCTATCTCGAAGACGCAGAGATTCCCGAACGGATAGCCGACCTCATCAACAACCAGAAGGTAATCGGCTGGTTCCAAGGGCGCATGGAGTTCGGCCCCCGGGCCCTGGGAAGCCGTTCGATCATCGGGGACGCCCGCTCTCCATCGATGCAGGAGACGATGAACCTGAAGATCAAATACCGGGAGAGCTTCCGGCCGTTCGCACCATCGACACTCGCCGAGAAGGTTTCCGACTATTTCGAAATCGACCGCGAGAGTCCCTACATGCTGCTCGTGGCACCCGTGAAGAAGGAGATACGGCAGGAGATGACCGAGGAACAGAAGAACTATTTCGGGTTGGCGAAACTCAAGGTCGTGCGCTCTTCGATCCCGGCAATCACGCACGTCGATTACTCCGCCCGCCTGCAAACGGTCAACAACCGGGACAACCCTCTCTACCACCGGATGATATCGACATTCGACAAGAAGTACGGCTGTCCGGTGATCATCAATACCTCCTTCAACGTGCGTGGAGAACCGATCGTCTGCTCGCCAGCGGATGCCTATCTGTGCTTCATGCGCACACAGATGGATTACCTGATCATGGGCAACTACCTGCTCGATAAGACCGAGCAGAAGCCCTTGGAAAAAGACATCGACTGGAGAGAGACATTCGAGCTGGACTAGGAGATGGCCGTGGTCGTTCAGGATATCAAGAACATAAAGAGCGCTAAAGGGGACCTGAGGAAGTTCGGCCTCACGGTCGGAATCGCGCTCTGTCTCTTCGGGGCTCTCTTCTGGTGGCGGGGAAAGGACTTCTATATATACCTCATTGCAATCGGAGGAGCGTTCATACTACTCGGACTCGCGGTCCCGATCGTACTGAAACCGATCCAGAAGGTCTGGATGACCTTTGCAATCCTCCTCGGCTGGGTCATGACCAGAGTCATACTGAGTATCCTCTTTTTCGTCATGATCACACCGATCGGCTTCATCTCGAAGCTCTTCGGTAAGGATTTCCTCTCGCTGAAGTTCGACAAGGAGGCAGGGACATACTGGCTGCCCAAAGACATCGATACGTCCAGTGCCAGGGATTATGAAAGCCAATTCTGATAAGATACTCCCCGACAGGCCAAAGAGACGACTCCTCATAAATGTAATCATCTTTTTGGTGACAGTGATCGGGCTCTTCGCCGCAACCGAGGTCGTCATGCGGCTCATGCTGCCGTCGCAGAAGAACGAAGGCTACCTGTGGCGTCCGGAGGCCAACCGGGATTACCGGAAGTCGATCTTCGAGCCTGACGCCGAGGCGATAAACCTCGGTGTGTTGACAAAGATCAACTCCCTAGGGCTGAAGAACAGGGAAACAACTCTCGAGAAGGCCGGCAACGCGACGCGGATTGCCGTCTTCGGTGATTCCTTCGTATACGGCGACGGCCTGGCGATCGAGGATACCTACCCGTCCTGGCTCGAGCAATCGCTGGATAGCACCTGCGGTCTGGATGGAGCGATAGAGGTGATCAACTTCGGTGCCGGGGGGCTCAACACATTTCAGGAGGCAATGTATGCCGTTAACTATGGAATGCGTTTCGATCCCGATATCATCATACTCGTATGGGTCTACAACGATATAGAGATGAACGGCTATACGCTCGAGGATCTGGAATTCTTCCAGAAATCCCATATCCTGACGCAGGATGGAGGAAAGAAACGGCAGACGTCCGGTCAGTCGGGCAAGATCGGCTCCTTCAAGGGTAGCAAGAGTTTCACGATACGTTTTTGGGATTTTTACGAGAAGGTCAAGTCAAAATCAAAATTACTATACTTCCTGGGAATGCGTACGAAAGAGCTGTTGCAGAAGATGGGGCTAAACCTCAAGTCATCCGAACGGATCATCTACTCCGACTTGAATTCGGATGGCTTCAGGCTCTCCTTCAACTCCCTCACCTATCTGGCGGATGAGTGCCGCGAGCACGGTATCGAATTCCATGTGGTTGTCTACCCCCCGCTTCAGAAACTCGATGACGATTACTATAACGACCTGATCAATAAAAAAGTGGAACGGTTCTGCCGGGAAAACGGAATCGCCTGCCTGAACCTCTTTCCACATTACCGCGGCAAGGATCCCGCAAAGATGCATGTGTCGTGGATGGATTATCACCCGAGCAGCTATGCCAACGAGATCGCGGCCCGGGCGACGGAACGGTACCTGTGTATACACTCAAAGGTTCTCGCGACCCTGTAGGAGGCAATGGATGTCGAAGCTCTCTATACTTACGGAATTCTGGAGATTCCTCAAAGTCCGCAAGAAATGGTGGCTCATCCCGATAATCGTGTTCCTCATGCTTCTGGGAGCGCTGATAATACTGACGGAGGGCTCCGCACTTGCACCGTTTATCTACGCTCTCTTCTAGAGAGAATGGCATCCCCCTTCTCACGGCCGGGGTGTCTTCCGGAAGGACAGCGCCTTCCTGATTCCCTCTAAGAAGAGGCGCAAATCGCCTCCGCCCGGCAGGAGCAAGACAAAGGCCGGTACGCTGGTAATCTTGACAAACGCCGCCACCAGCACGATCGCATTGAGCGAATACGAGATGGACGTTGCGAGTGCGGCACCGCTCACTCCGAGCCGCGGAATGAGCAATATATTCAATCCCACATTTGAGATGAGTGCGACCAGCCCCGCCCAGAGGTGCACTCGCAGGTACCCTCGGGCGAGCAGATCGCTCGAGATGATCCGCGCAACACTCGC
>CP070727.1:4083560-4086092 GCA_020350885.1 bacterium
GGTTGGGTTGCAGGGAGGCATGAAAATCGGACATATTTAATGTCCGATAAGGTATATTATGTAAAATAGAAACCGAAAAACTAGCTTGCAGGACGGGTTGGGATTTCCTCGATCTCGTCGGCGAGTGTCTGCTGCGCGTGCCACAGGTCGTAGGCACTTTGCATATTGAGCCAAAGCTCGGGACCATTGCCGCAGTACTTACCAAGCCGTGCCGCCATCTCCGCTGTAACTGCACGCTCGCCCGACAGTATCTTGTAAAGCTGCTGCCTACTGACACCCATTTCACGTGCAGCCTGCGCCACACTAACGCGCATGGCCGGCAGCACGACTTCGCGCAACAGCCTCCCAGGGTGATTCGGCGCTCTCTCTTTAGATCGAGTCATTGGTCTGTCTCCTCGCTGCTCACTCATTGACTGAGATCAATGATACTGCTCTAGGTTTACGCGGTGCGCTTCACCGTTCCGAAACTCAAACGTGATGCACCAGGGGCCGTTAACGTGGATCGAATAGCGCATCGGGCGAAGCCCTCTCAAACGATGGAAATTGAATCCCGGCACATCCAGGTGCGACGGCTTGGTCGTCGCATCCAACGCATCGAGCATCAATAGTGCGCGCGCTTGAAGATCGGGGCGCACGCGACGACTTCGACCGGTCTCAAAGAGCTCTCGGAGCCCTTTGTGCCTCCAAGTGCGTATCACATGGGTATTGTATACTTTAAGTTGTCATCTGTCAACTCATAGTTGACAGGACCGCCTCATTGATAGCAAGGATAGTGCGGTTTGTCGGCGGCCTTTTCGGGATTGTTCCCGGTCATGTACCAAGTGATTTGGGTCTTGGCGATCCCTCTTACTCCTCGCGGAACGTCCAATGGGAAGGATCTCCGAGAGTCTTTTCTGGAGCACGGCCAGGTTAGGTTTCTCGCCGAGACGGCTCCCCAGGAAGTAACTAACCAAGAGAAACAAAGTCGGGACACTCCCCTACTTTTTGTGATAGGGTCGGAAACGCTGGCTTTTGTGCTTCTCTTTGGGATTTTGCCTTAGCTCCTCGAGAGGGACCTCGACCGCCTCTTCGAGCTGAGGGTCCAGGCCTTCACGCCAGGCGTTCGGATCCAGTCCGGAACAATTGCAGTTAGGGAAACGGCTTCGCCGAACTCACCCTCTGGGCTGGTTTTTGCCGGTCCCCGAATGGCGCACGGGACGCGACTGCACTCCCCGATGCTCGGCGAGCTCACTCTTTTGGGACCGACGTAAGAGGTGCTTACTCGGCCTGTTCGAATGGGTTGATGATTTCGACTTCACATCCTTCGAAATCGCGGACATTGCGAGTAGCGATAGCGAGATCATTAGCGCGTGAGATCGAGGCGATCTGTCCATCGAGAACAGCAAGAGGTCGGCCCATTGCCTTGCGGCGGCCCATCACCTCGCCATATAGATGTGCGGCCCGCCTATCGAAATCAAGAATCCTTTGTTCAAAGCCCTCCGCAACAAACTTCTCGAATCGGTCTTCGAGAGACCGGCGACATTTGCCTTCAGGTAGGATCCAAAGACCATAGCCAATCTCAGCTAGGGTGATCGTCGATAAATAAAGTGTGACCGTCTCCTGACGATTGAGCCAGTCAATGACGGCTTCCGGTGGTGCAGGTCTCATGATGGTGGACACTATATTGGTGTCGAGGAGAATCATTCCACAAGCCCTACAGGATCATGCGGATCTCGAGGCGGAAGCTCTATCTCGACACCGTTATCCCCGAAGTACTGAAGCGCGAGGTCTCCCAGACGTTCGGGGGCCACGACGGCACGCCTCAAAATCTGGCGTACTTCTTCCTCCATCGACACGCCATGCTGAGCGGCCCTGAGCCTCAGCCGCTCATATACATCTTTGTCTATTTTTCTAACACTCAAGCTGGGCATTTATGCGCCCTCCAGGGATTTTTAATATATATCATGCTAGCAAATGATAGCATTGACAGCAAGCGCTATCAAAAGAGCCAGGGAGTCCGTTTCGAGTGAAGGTTGATCTTCATTTTGCGGATTCATCAGTCATCGTGCTATTTCGGTGATCTGATTCGCCATCAGAGAGGCTTAGTAGCATTCGTGTGCTCGGTGATGAAACTTCTAGCAAAAGATTCCTGAACCTTGTTCAATCTAACACCCGGCCTCGCTTGCTTAAGGATTGTTATTCCTTCCTCGAACGAGCCCACCGAATCTCGGGTGTTAAGCAAGGCCAAAGTAAACAGACCCGACCGGCCATGACCTTGAGCGCAGTGAACATAGGTGGCACCTTCCTTAATTTGTGAAAGTGCTTTTGCGAGATCCTCCGGCATGGGTACCGCTGCGTCTAGAATCGGCAGACTGATGTAGTTTGTGGATTCCCTGATTTCCTTCACTTCCTCGAATTCAGCGGTTAGGTCGACGCAATTGACGATTCCTTCGGGCAACTCACCGGCGAGCAGGCGCCTTCCAAGGATAATGTCGTCCTCCACTTTGTCGAAGGGATTCTCACGACTAAAGACTCTCGTGATGTGCCAAACCA
>CP070727.1:4086192-4105650 GCA_020350885.1 bacterium
ATCTCGCGGCAGCGCTACTGGGGGGCACCGATACCGATCATCCATTGCCAGAAGTGCGGCACGGTCCCCGTGCCCGAGGAAGATCTGCCGGTGCTTCTGCCGGAGGTCGTCGACTTCATGCCGCGCGGAGACGGGAAGAGCCCCCTGGCGACATCGGAGGAGTTCGTCCGTATCACCTGCCCCGCATGCGGCGGCAAGGCGGAGCGGGACACGGATACGATGGACACCTTCGTGGATTCGAGCTGGTACTTCCTCCGGTTCCTCTCGCCGCACGACGACACGCAGGCGTTCGACAGCGATCTCGCAAACGCCTGGCTGCCCGTCGATCAGTACATCGGCGGCGTGGAGCATGCGATCTTGCACCTCCTCTATGCGCGTTTCATCGTCAAGTGCCTCCACGACGAGGGCCTGCTCGCCTTCGACGAGCCGTTCGAGAACCTCTTCACGCAGGGGATGATCTGCCGCAACGGGGCCAAGATGGCGAAGAGCAAGGGAAATGTCGTAAGCCCCGAGCCGCTCCTCGACCGGTACGGGGCCGATACGGTGCGTATCTATACACTTTTCATAGGTCCACCTGCCAGGGATGCGGAATGGAACGATCGGGCCGTAGAGGGTGCCTATCGCTTCGTTAACAGGGTCTGGAGGCTGTATCACCGCAACCGGGAGGTTCTTCGGGGCCGTAAGGGCGAAAATATTTCACTAAATCTTAAATTGTTCGATGAAGATCATATCAATCTGTATCGGAAGCTCCAGCGGACGATCGACAAGGTCAAACGGGATATACTCGGCGGGAGCTTCCATTTCAACACCGCAATAAGCGCAATCATGGAGCTCACGAACGAGACATACCTATATATAGAGCAGAACGATGGCTTCGCACGGCATGAAGATCGATCGGTCGATCTCCTGGCAGTCGTGCTGGAGAACCTTCTGATATTGCTGTCGCCAATGGCGCCGTTTCTCTGCGAGGAGATCTGGGAACGTCTGGGACACGACGAGACGATCTTCAAGCAACGTCTGCCAGATGCGGATCCCGAGTATCTCGGCAGCGACGTCTACACGCACGTGATTCAGATCGACGGCAAGATCCGTTCGAAGATCGAGGTCGAGACAGGGATCGATACGTCACGGCTTGAGGAGATCGCCCTCGCCGACGAGCGGATACAGCGCAGCCTCGGCGATCGCAAGATCGCCAAGGTCATTACAGTCCCGGGGCGCCTGACGAACATCGTAACCAGCGGCTAAAGGCCAAAAAAAGGCGATTCACAGACATCGGTTAACATAATATATATTATGCGCCATTTTGCAGTCATGGCGGCCACTCCCCTGCAGATCAATCGTACAGTGGTTCAGGAGTAAAGGGCCGTTACCGGGGAGGTTTCTCCGTGTATCCCCCCTATCGATCAAAGCCCTGTCAATGCGGGGAAAAAGAAAGAGACCCGGATAGTGTCCGGATCTCGTAATGTCGTATTGTTTGTACAAACGGGGCTATCGTTTGATCAACGACTTGATCGCCCCCCAGCTCTTCGTTTCAACGGCGGGGTTGCATTCGCCGTTGAAGATGAACGTGCCGCCGATGACCTGCACCATCGTCTGATTTTCATCACAGAGCGTAATGTATATGCCGGGAATCGGGTCACCGGGTCCCGGTTTCGAGTTCGGATTGTCGACGACGCGTACCTGGAAGGTGTCTGTATCGGCTCCGACGTTGAAGACGGGTATCGTCCCCAGCCACGTGACTGTCTCACCGCTGCCGATGCAAACGCTGTGGGCGACAGAGATACCGTTTACAAGGTCTCCGATTGAGGCCTGGAAGGTCGGCGGCCAGACCGGCTGGTTGTAGATGGCCGTTCCGTTTGTGGCCACCAGACGGAACTCGTAACTTCTCCCAAGTTCCAGTCCTTGATCCTTGACGTAGTACAGGTTGATGTCGACTATCCCGAATGCACCTATCGACTCGTCGCAGTCACCTATTGTCTCGTCGAGGTAGAGTGAGATAGCCCCTTCATGAGCGAACACCAGAGTTGAGATAAGTAGTATTACAGCGGCAACCATTGCCAGTTTCTTCATAACCTCTCCCTCCTTGCTTCCATGTTGATCCCACCAGTATTATCAAAAATAGAGCACTTACACTTACACACGGTTCATTCCCGTCGAAAAATAACTATACATGTAAAAGGGTGTCAAGGAAAAACTAGTTTCCATGGCCCCGCAGGTCGGGAACCCGATCTCGGTACTCTCCGAGAAACGGCAAGTTCCAGTATTCACCGAATATCGCCTTGACGAACCCTATGACCGAGAGTGTGAGGGCGCCGAGCCCCGTTATGAGCTGGAGGAGCCCGACGATCACGAGACCGATCAACCTGAGCTTTCCAATGGTGATATCGAAGATGATAATGACCACTATGGCGACACATTCGGCCAGCAGAAGAAGGAATCCCTGCCGGGCGTGGAACTTTATGAAGGGATCCTTCTGGGACTTCCAGAGGGAGAGAAAGCAGAAAAAGACGAGGTAGCTGATGGCCGCGATCCACCGGGAACGGTCAGAGGGCCTTCCGGCCTCCTCTATTGTTTGTGTTTCGGGGCTTTCTTCCATCTGGCCTCCGTCGACCAGTACGGGACGGGAGACGGGACCGTCACCCGCGTAGAATATCGAGCTCGATCTCCAGTTCGAGACGCTCGAATCCCGTTGTCTTCTCTACCAGCTCCTCCATGATCTCGATTGCACGTTCCCGCTGTCCGCTCAATTTGAAGTTGTTTGCCGCACGGCGAAGGAAGGATTGCTCCATAAAATGGTTGCTGTGGATGTTTCGTGCAAGATCGAGGTAGACCTGGGCCGCTTCGCTAAAACGCTGTTCGTTCTCGAGGGCCGCGCCTTTCCCGTCCATGGCGGCATCTCTGAAGAACGGGAACTTTCCGCTGCGCTCGAGGTAGTTGTCGAAATGCTCTACCGCATCGATATTCCGGCCTCCGGCAAGTGCGCATTTACCGGCGAAGTAGGATGCGTAGACTCCCTCCCTGAGACTTGGGTACCGTTCGGAAATCATCTTGAAGAGCTCCTCGGCGGTGGTGAGATCGCCGGTGCGGAACATCGCCAGGCCTTCCGAGAACTGTGTTGCCGCCTCTATCTGTGTCTGTTTCCTAGTATTCGTTATGTAGATCGACGCAGCCACAATGACGATAATCGCCAATAGGCCAATGAAGACTGCATTTTGGTGCGTCTTGACGTATTCCCATGCCCGCAGGGTGGCCGTTATGAACGTATCCTCTTTCAATTGTTTCTTTGTCAGTTTCTGTGTCGTCAAGGTGTGGACCTCCTTACGCTTCGCTAATACATAACACCTGCATTCCCCTCTTTTCAAGGAAATAATACCCGCACCCTCCCCTCCCGCCTCGGCTCACGGTGACGAACGGTGACCTCTCCTCACTCCGTTACAGGCCGGTCGGAGATGAATCAGATTGACTTGCGGAACGGCTGGTGTACAATGGACTTGGGCTGGCCTTTTGAGAAAGGAGCATCGTGGTCAGGGTTCTTCGCGTTGGAATCGTCTCGGCTGCGGTGCTGATCGTCATTCTCGACATCTTCGGTATCAACGATTTCACCAAATCACCCTATACCGGAATCCAGCATCACAACCTCGTTATCCAGGGAATCTACCGTGACAGCCCAAATGTGGGCATCGAGATCTTACCAGGGGATCGGATCGTTTCCGTTGACGGGGTGACGCCCAGGAACCTCAATCACTTCAACTATCTCACCTATTCGAATCGTGATCTCAAGCCGCAGATCTACGTCATTGCCCGGGGGGATTCGACCTTTCCGATCACGATCAAGGCCATAACACAACCACAGCAACGGCTGGCGAGAGACTTCGCACGGATGATCGTGGGTCTGACTTTCACCCTCGTGGGTCTCATCGTTATCCTGAAACGCCCCGATATACTCGGAATGCTCTTTACGGTCAACTGTGTTGTTTTTTCCTTCCTCGTCACGAAACGTCCGGTCACTGCGATACAGGTGTTCCATGTGCTCGGGGAGATCGTCCACGACGGTCTCTTCATTGTTCTTCCCGCCCTCTTTTTCCATTTCTTCCTCATCTTTCCGGGAAAGGATATCGAAAAGGGATCGCGCAGGTCGCGTGCCGTCCGCTACCTGTACCTCCCCCCCATCGTACTGTTCATCGTTTCGTTCTTTCTTGCAATGTTGAACTACACGTCGGGACGTTACACGGGGGCGATCAATGCCTTCGAGATCCTCGTGGCGATATACTGGGTCGTCTACGTGATCATCAGCATCGTTACGTTTATCAGGACATTCGTCACATCGGAAAAGGTCCAGAGGATCAAGTTCCGACTGGTAATCGTCGGTGTGATTCTCGGAATCCTGCCCGTCTCGGTGGTCATGCTCATAAAGCTCTTCCAGCCGACGCTCGATATTCCCTACGGGCACCTCTCTGTACTGTTTCTGTCATTCATATCGGTGTCCTTCGCCTACGCCATCCTCAAGCACGACGCCTTCGATCTCGGGATCGTCTTCAGGAAGGGATTCGACTTTGCTGTCCTGGCGGGTCTGTTGATAGCCCTCTACTACTTTCTGGTCAACGTTCTCGGGAAGAAGTACGGTTCGGTGCTTGGTCTCAACCCGACGCTCGCAAACGTGAGCTCGATTGTCCTGGTGGCCCTCGCCTTCCTGCCGGCGCGGGCACTCGTCCAACACGTGGTTGGCAGGTTGCTATTCAGCAGCCGACAGGTATTCCGGGATCGGGTTATCGAGTTTTCACGGCGGATCCAGTTCCTGCTCTCATTCGATGAGGTCTCGAACTTCGTCACGCAGGAGGTGCTCGACATTTTCGAGGCCGAGTACGTCCACCTCTTTCTGCGCGAGAGCCAGGGGTACTACCTTCTCAAGAAGAGCCATCCGGATGAACGGAAGCTACCGCTCACCTCCTTTCCACCGAATACGGAGCTCATTCAGCTCATAAAGGACAAACGGCTCCCGCTCATGATGGAATATTTTGATAACCTGTGGATCAGCTCCAATCTCGACCGCATATCACGTGAGCTCCTCTCGATCTCAAAGGCCGCCGTTGTCGTGCCGCTCATCGAACAGAGCGAGCTCTTCGGATTCATCCTGATCGGACGGAAGTTATCCGCGAAACCCTACACATCGTCGGATGCCGAGATCCTCGAGCTCATCAGCGAGCGGAGTGCCGCTGCATTGTGGAATATCGAGCTCTACAGCGACTCGTTGACGAAGGAGAAGCTCGAAGAGGAGCTGCAGCTGGCGAGTGATATCCAGCGGCGGCTCCTGCCCGAGGCGGCCCCGGCGCTCGAGGGGGCCTCCTTGCTGGGCGGTATCGAGACGAGCCTTGAGGTCGGCGGCGACTTCTACGACTTCATAGGATTCGGCCGGGGCAAGGTGGGTATCGCGGTGGCCGATGTATCGGGCAAGGGGATCCCCGCTGCCCTGCTCATGACAACCCTCCAGGCGACCTTCCGTGCCGAGGCGCTCCATAATCGAACACCGGGGGAGGTTCTCTACACCCTGAATACATCCCTCTTCGAGCGCAGCGAGCTGTCGAAGTTCTCCACCTTCGTGTATCTATCCTACGACGACCGGCTCGGGATGCTTCATTACTCGAATGCCGGTGCCCTCCCGCCCCTGGTGTTTCGTCAGGACGGCTCGATCACACGGCTCCGCCGGGGCGGCATCATACTGGGAATCCAGAGAGAGAGCCGGTACCGAGAGGGTGTCGTCAAACTCGAGCCAGGCGACCTCGTTGCCATCTACACGGACGGCTTCATAGATCAGGAGAACGAGGAGGGCACGCATTTCGGTGAAGAGAGATTAATTGAATTTTTCAGAAATAATTTACAATTCTCCCTCGAAAGCATGATTGAAAAACTATTTGCCACTGTTCTTGCATTTGGCCAAAACAATGTGAAAGATGACATGACAGTTGTGCTTCTCCGTAGAAATATTCCTTAATCTATTCCTTCCTTAATTATTCCGATAACTATCTATCTTGGCTTAAGATATCTCACCATACCATGTGACATTTACCCCATAGGCACAACATATGCTCACCATACATCCAGAACGGTCACAGCATGTGATTGGACATCGAAAGCAGGCTGAAAAATCATTCCTTGGGGGTGATCGTTATGTTACCGTTCTTATGGATCATCGATCTGTGGTGGTGGCTTCGATAGTGTAGAGCGATCCTGCACGACTGATAGAAATATTCCTGTCGATTGGAGGGGTATCGGCAGGAATATTTTTTACCTGCCCCGTGTCGACACATTTTGTCGCAATCATTAAAATATTTAAACTTAAATATGACATAATCTTACTAACTCATTATAATACTAGAAAATAAAAATTGATAATAGTGTGTATTTTTTTCTTGACAAGTGTGTAGCCCTCCTTAATAATCGACGTTGTAGCGAGACATAGTGTTGACTGCGCCGTCGTGATCCGTCTGCTCTCAAGCCAACCTTTGAAGCGAAGCGATCTGGCTGCTCAGGCCTCTGAAGGGCGGTTGAGACACGTCATGCAATGCGGTCATACACGGTCTCGTTAAAAGCGAAGGGAATTGCCCCTGTTCGATATCGAGAGGCAATTCCCTTTTTTTATCTGGTGCCCCCGAGACGACTCGAACGTCCGACACTCGGTTTAGGAAACCGATGCTCTATCCACCTGAGCTACGGGGGCTGCTTGTCCGGTATCCCCATATAGTATGTACCCGTATCAAAGGAATGCAAACGATTTCTGGATCTAGAAACTCATCAGGCAGAAGACGGGGATTTCCTCTATTGTATTCCGTCCCTCGAGATCCGAGAGCTCTATAACAAATGCGCATTCCTCGACAATTCCCTCCTGCCGCATGATGAGGTTGACCGCCGCGCGGGCCGTTCCACCGGTGGCGAGCAGGTCGTCGATGATCACAACCCTCTCTCCCGGGGAGACGGCATCGGTGTGCATCTCGATTGCGGCCTCACCGTATTCGAGTGCATAGGTCTCCGTGATCCTCTTCCATGGTAGCTTACCACGCTTGCGGAGCGGGATGAGGCCCTTTCCGAGCCTGTACGAGAGAATGGATGCAAAGATGAATCCTCTCGACTCGATTGCTGCGATTTTGTCGACCTCGCGTTGCATGTACCGTTCGTAAAAGATATCACAGACGGTGCCGAGCGCCTCGGGTTCGAGGAGTATCGGCGTAATATCCCTGAAGAGGATCCCTTCCTTCGGGAAGTCGGGTACCGTGCGTACCCACCGTTTGAGATCGTCGTACATCGCTCTTCCTTTCACTCGCTCTCACCCTGCGATTCGTCGGCCGGCTCGAGCAGGGATCTGAGCTTGTGCAGTGCCCGCATCTCGAGCTGCCGGACACGCTCGCGTGAGACATGCACGCGCTCGCCGGTCTCGGCGAGGGTGTGCGGTTCACCGTCGTCGAAGCCGTATCGTATCTTGATGATCAGCTTCTCCCGTTCCGAGAGCCGTTCGAGTAGATCGGTGAGCTTTTCATGCTCGATCTGCTTGAGGATGATCTTCTCCGGGTCCGCCCCGATCACAGCTTCGGGGCTGCTGGCGAGCTGGGTATAGGTGTCGAGGCCGCTGGCGAGATCCAGGGCCCTGATGCTGCGTACGAGTTCCTCGATCATGCGGTAGCGCTTCTCGGAGATGGAGAGCTTCCGTGCGCGTTCCTGGATGGAGCATCCCGCCAGTGTTTCCTCCAGGGCCACGTAACGCGTCATAAGCTGGAATATGTGAATCGGGATCCTGATTGTATGGGAGTAGTTGGAGATCGCCCGTGCGATAGCCTGCTTGATCCACCAGGAGGCATAGGTACTGAACCGGAAACCCTTCTCGGGATCGAAGCGGCCGACCGCCTTGATCAGTCCCATGTTTCCCTCCTCGATGAGGTCGAGGAACGGGATGTTGTGAGAGGCGTACGATTTGGCGATGTTGATGACGAGCTTGAGATTGCTCAGGATGAGCTTGCGTTTGGCCTCGGCATCGCCCGCCTGCACCCGCCTGCCGAGCTCTATCTCCTCGGCCTGCGTCAAGAGCGGATACTTGCCGATATCCCTGAAGTAACGCTGCTGTGTGATGTTATCTTCTTTTTTATCAACCATAAATGTATGTTATATAATATATAATATTACATGAACGTGGCAACTCATAAGTAATGTAAGGGATCAACAGCTTTTCCCCCACTCCGTACCTCGAAGTGCAGGTGAATACCCGTGGTACGTCCGGATGTTCCGACCGTTCCGATCATTTCACCCCGTTCGACCCGTGCTCCTTTGCGTGTCTCCAGGCTGGCGAGATGGGCATACACGGTAAAGAAACGCTGGCCGTGATCGATGATGACAACCCTCCCGTACCCTCGTTGTCTGCCGGCGAAGACGACCGTGCCGGGGGCAGCGGCTATTACCCTTTCTCCCCTCCTCGCCTTTATATCGATGCCGCTGTGGAACTCGCGTGTGTTATACCTGGTATCGGTCCGAATTCCGAAATAGCTCGTAATGCGGTTCCTGTTGAATCGCCTCAAGGGAGGCGACAGGTTCGTCGGAGCCTTCAGCGGTTCCTCCCTCACCGTGACCGGAGGCGGTGTAGCCGGCCTCGGTTTGGGCGGCTGTCCATGGTACTTCGGCGCAGGGGAGCAACCGAGAAGCGGTGCAATCGCTGCGAACAGTAGAATCATGCGATGCGGTAAACAGGAAATTCCACGCATGGTAAAGATGGTCGGGGCGACTGGATTTGAACCAGCGACCTCCTGCTCCCGAAGCAGGCGCGCTAACCGAACTGCGCTACGCCCCGGCATCAAGGGATAACATAACATGTTAAGACCAACGATACAACGAAATTCAGTGTATTCCCCAGAACGTGATGATACCCAGTACGGCGAGGGTGACGACGACGCCCGCGATGCAGATTCCACAGAGTATTGCCGGTATTGCAAGACGGAGCGGAACCTTGAATAGAAAGGCCGCCACGCATCCCGTCCATGCTCCTGTAATCGGAAGAGGGATCGCAACGAAGAGCATGAGCCCGAGTACCTCGAAACGCTCGATCAGCTTGCCCCGTCTTCGGGTCCTCCTGAATAGCCAGGTGAAGAAACGGTTCCATAGGGGATAGCGCATGAGCCAGGTCGAGACGCGTTCGAGGAGCAGGAGGATCGGTATGACGGGTATGAAGTTGCCGATCACCGCGAGGCCGTATGCTTCCTTCCAACCGAGGCCGCCGAACTTGATGGCGTAGGGAATCGCGCCACGGAGCTCGAGTATCGGCAGCGCCGCTGCAATGACCGTCCAGATCCGTGGCGATACGTTCTGCAGCGCGTTCAGCACGGGCAGGATCACGGGCTCACCCCCTTCCGTAGCGGCACGAACGCACATTTCTTGAGCCGTTGCTGGGTGACCCGATAGCCATCCCGGGAAAAAAGCATCAGGTGCTCGGACTCTGTGGCGATGGGGGCGATCAATAAACCATCGTCGGCGAGCTGATCGAGGAGCGCCTTCGGCCGTCCGGACATCGCCGCCGAGACGATGATCCTGTCGTACGGTGCATAGTGCCGCCACCCGGCTGCACCGTCTCCGATCTTTATGCGGATCCTTCCCGTATGTATCCTCGAAAGGGCCGATTCGGCCTTCTCGGCGAGCGATCCGAGACGCTCTATCGAATAGACATCCCTTGCGATGAGCGAGAGAATGGCGGTCTGATAGCCTGAACCGGTGCCGATTTCGAGTACCCTATCACCACTTCGTACATCGAGCGATTGTATCATGAATGCGATTGTGTACGGTTGGGAGATCGTCTGTGCATGACCGATCGGGAAGGAGCAGTCATCATATGCCCTGCTGCCGATCGCAGGATCGACAAAGATGTGACGTGGGACGGTCAGGAATGCATGCAGCAGTTTTCTGTCGGTGATACCGTGTGCCTGGAGCTGTTCGGTGACCATTCTTCGGCGCGCAATTGTATAGTCTATTCCGGTTTCCACTCGAGATTCCATCCTTTGAGCTCAACGATGCTCTTGTAGTCTGTCAGATCGAGTCTCAGAGGGGTTACCGAGATGTACCCGTCGGAGATGGCCGCGAAATCGGTGTTCCGCTCCGTACTCCACCCCGGGTCCCCGCCGCCGATCCAGAAGTAATCCTTTCCCCGCGGGTCCTTCTTGCGGATGATGATATCGTTGTAGACTCGTGATCCGAGCTTTGTGACCTTGATGCCGCGTATCTCCTCCCTGGATAGCGGTGGAACGTTCACGTTCCAGAGCGTGTTGCTGGGGACTTCGCGGGATAGCAATTGGGAGGCGAGGTAGCTCGAGACGAGTGCTGCAGACTCGAACGAGACGGGGTCCCAGGAGGCGATCGAAACCGCAATTGCTGGAATCTGGAGTATGCTCCCCTCGATGGCGGCGGCCACGGTTCCGGAATACGTGATATCCTCCCCCATGTTGGGCCCGTGGTTGATACCCGCCACCAGGAGGTCGGGTTTTGTCTCGAGGATTCCATGAATCGCCAGGAGGACGCAGTCCGTCGGTGTCCCGGAGACACCGAAGCGGTTGTCTCCGTACTCGCTGATCCTAAGGGGCTTGTCCAGTGTGATGGCATGGCTCGAAGCGCTCTGCTCCTGTTCGGGGGCCACGACGATCACCGTTCCGAGTTTCTCGAGTGAATCGACGAGTGCCTCGAGCCCCTCGGCCCTGATCCCGTCGTCGTTTGTTACCAGAATCGTTCGGCTGTCCCCCACGGCCGTCTCCTCCGACCCATTATCTCATCTCATGCTGGCTGTCGCCGTATCTGTGTTACGCTGTCGCGTGCACATAGTTTCCCTTCGTCTCTGTACGGCTTGAAACCCACGAATACCGTCAGAGATCGCTGTCACGTGCCGGAGGAGGAAGTTTACCAGAAGAGGCAGCGGATGACCAGAATGAAAAAACGAACGGTATCGATAAAGGGATTGATCGTGCTCCGCTCGCCCGCGTAGATGGTTCGTATCGGAATCGATTCGATGACGGCACCCTTCTTTCCCGCCTTGATGAGGATCTCGCTCTCCGTTTCGTAATGAGACGTTACGAGTGTAATGTTCCGCAGGATCGATGTTCTGATGAGCCGGTACCCCGATTGGCTGTCTTCTATCCTGCAGCCTGTCCTGAGACTGACGATCGCAGATGTCAGACGGTTCGTGAAGATGCGGATATGCGGCATCCTCGTAGTCGTGTGCATCCTGTTTCCGATAAGGATGTCTACATGATGCCTTCGGTAGCTGTCGATGAAGGATGGGATCTCGTCGGGATCGTGCTGCCCGTCGGCATCGAGCGTGAATGTGGCCTCGACATTCTCGATGGCAGTAATGTATCCGAAACCGTCACTGAGCGCCTTCCCCTTTCCCCTGTTCCTCTCGTTGCGTATCACGTGCACTCCCTGGGCGCGGGCGATCGACGCCGTATCGTCATCGGATCCGTCGTCGACCACGACGATGTGTTCCGGCCTGAGGTACCGCCGGATCCGCTCGAGTGTCTTAGCTATTCCCTCAGCCTCGTTATACGCCGGTATCACTGCACCGAAGGTTTCGTACATAGGGTTACTCCGGCCAAAGATGATCAAACGCAAACCACTGTTCGGGATGCGCCCTGATGTATGCCTCGATCCGTTCGATACACGCCTGCCCGACTTCATGGGGCGGGGCCGACTCCAGGGAAGGGACGACCGCCGGATCTACTATTGCCTGGATGGAGCCGTTCTCGTCGTAGTAACAACAGCATGGCAGTAGAGGTGCTGCTGTGCGCATGGATAGAATGATATGCCCATCGGGAAGGGTTACCGTGTTGCCGAGGAAGTTTACCGTCATCCCGTTACCGGTGAAGTTGCGGTCGATCAGAAGGACGATCACATCACCGTTTCGCAGTGCCTGAATGAGCTTACCGATACATTCTCCAATCGAGTAATCCATGATTCCCCACGATCTTCTCCTCTCGCTGAAGAACCTCGTGACACCGGCCGATGGGTGCTCGAGAGCAACCGTGTGGATGCGGTAGCCGAGCGACGCGAGGTAGGCGCCGGCGAGTTCCCAGGGTCCGAGGTGAGGGCAGAAGAGAATGGCGCCATTCCCCTTCTCGAGGGCTTCATCCAGGTTCTCGAGGCCGCGTATCCGGCAGAGTCGGACAAGCTGTTCCCTCCTACCGGCAGTGAGCTTCAAAAAGTCGGCGACCGATCTTGAGAAGTTGCGGAAAACGACGAAGGTCTTTGCGTCCGTCCGGCCGAGGGCGGCGAAGTTACGCTGAATGTTCTTCCGAATTCTGCTTCGAAAAGAGTAAAAAATGAAAGCGATCGCAGCGGCGAATCGTGTTGCGGATTTCCGGGGGCAGAGTTTGATGAGTGTCGCGGCGATTACATATAGGAGGTATGAAACCATTGGCTTTTCATCAATATCTTCCTGGACCGTAATAGTACCGTCCCGGTAATGTAATCATGCATAAGTGGTCGGGGCGACTGGATTTGAACCAGCGACCACTTGCCCCCCATGCAAGTGCGCTACCTGACTGCGCCACGCCCCGACCATGTGAAAAATATCACGGGTATGCAGGGGATGACAAGGCTTTATTGGTGTGGTAATTCCGCCGTAGTATCCGGATGATGAATCTGCTTCTTGCGGGGCACGACCTTCAGAGTGCTTCGATCATCTCTTTCAATTCGAGCAGATCCTCCTTCAGGGAGGAGACGAGCTCTCGCTTGCCCGGATCGGCGAATGGTATCTGGAGCTGCTCTATCAGTATATCCGGATTGTTGTTCGATTCCCTGAGCTTCCGCCGGGCACCGGCGATGGTGAAGCCGCGCTCGTAGAGGAGTTTCTTGATTGTCAGGATGAATTTGATGTCACGAACCTTGTATACCCTGTTACCGGCTCTGTTCTTTTTTGGTTTGAGCGTAGGAAACTGGGTCTCCCAGTAACGGAGGACATGCGGTTTGATGCCTAAGAGCTCGCTGACCTCCCCGATCGAGTAATACATCTTTTGTACGCTTTTCTTCATATCACATCCGCCTTGTTTCTAAGGTTCGATCTCGACGTAACCTCCTACATCTCTTTCTTGGCCTTGCGCACCATCAGATCCCTGATTGCTTTCCGCGGATTCTTGCCGTGGAAGAGGACACTGTACACCTGTTCGGCAATCGGGAGCTCGACACCAACTCGTGTGGCGAGCTTCACGGCAGCCCTCGTCGTCTTTACGCCCTCTGCGACCATGACCATCTCGTTCAGGATCTCCTTGAGTCGTTTTCCCTTCCCGATCTGCTCTCCGACATGACGGTTCCGGCTGTGGCGGCTCATGCAGGTCACGATGAGATCACCGACACCGGCAAGACCGCTGAGTGTCTCATCACGGCCTCCCATGCGGGTCGCCAGGCGTTTCATCTCTGCGAGACCGCGGGTAAGTAGAGCGGCCTTGGTGTTGTCACCGAAGCCGAGCCCATCGCAGATACCGGCTGCTATGGCTATGGTGTTCTTGAGGGATACGCCGAGCTCGACGCCTATGAGATCGGTGTTGGTATAGACCCTGAAATGCTCGGTCATGAAGATCGCCTGGATCTCTTCGAGGAGATTCTGATCGGTACCGGCAACGACGATGGATGTCGGCATCCTTCGGCTCACTTCCTCGGCATGACTCGGTCCGAGCAACCCGACGATTCGGTCTTCCGGCTGGGGGAGCTCCTGGCCGAGCACTTCGCTCATACGGCACAGTGTCTTTTCCTCGAGCCCCTTTGCTGCATTGATAATGACGCTTTCCCCGTTGAAGGATGCTGTGGAACATACCTGGCGGGCCACGGCCCTGAGTGTGTGGCTCGGTGTTGCGAAGACGATGTGCGTCGCCCCGGAGAGGGCCTGCACGATATCTGATGTGATGGTCATCGACTCCGGGATCGGGATGCCGGGAAGAAACCGGCGGTTCTCGCCGTCTGCGAGAATCGCCTCTGCGAATTCGGGAAAGTACTCCCACAGGTTGACGCGGTAACCTTTCCCATGGAGCAGTAGGGCGAGGGTCGTTCCCCAGCTTCCAGCCCCGAGTACGGTGATGCTGCCGGCGACGAGTTTCTTCTGTCTTGCCATCTCGCTTCCGTTTCAGAAAATCTTCTTTTCAGTTCCCTCGCGAAGGCGGCGGATATTCGACCGGTGCTTGTAGATAACGAGGATGACGACGGCGATGGAGAGAACCAGAATCGATCCGTGTATCTCGGCGTCGAATGCCCGGTTGCTGAATAGAATGGCCAGCGGCAGGGCGATGGCGGCGACCAGGCTTGCCACCGATACGATTCTCGTCATGAGGAGCGCCACGATCCACAGCCCGAAGCAGATCCCCACGGCGTGGGGCGCCAGAGCCAGGAAGACGCCGGATGTCGTGCCTATCCCCTTCCCTCCCGAGAAACCCACGAAGAGGGAATAGTTGTGTCCCAGGACGACAACGAAGGCGGCGAGGAGCGCATAGGCGAACGATGTACCGCCGAACTTCGAGAAGAACTGTACTGCGATGAATCCCTTGCCGATGTCGAAGATGAGCACCGGAAGGGCCGCCTTCGTCCCCAGGACCCTGAACGTATTGGCGGCACCGAGATTCCCGCTGCCGTGATCCCTGAGATCGATGCCCCGGACAAGCTTGCCCATTATGAAGCTCGACGGCACGGCGCCGATCAGGTAGCTCGGGATGCTGACAAGAAGGATCTTAAACAAGGTATCCATGATCATCGCTCTTTGGATCTCAGGGAGATTCTAACTGCCGTCCCGTCGAAGGTAAACCTTTTTCTGAGCTGGTTATTGATATAACGTATATATGATCTAGGAAAATAAGACGCTTTGTTGACAAAAAGGGTGAAGGTCGGCGGATTTATGGCCGTCTGGGTGGCATAGTAGATCTTTCCAGTTCCCTGCTTGTAAAACGGGGGAGGTTTCTCCGATGTAACGTCCGCGATGAGCCTGTTGAGGTCTGCGGTTCCAATCCGCTTCCGCCGCTCCCCATCGACCGCAAGAGCCAGGGGAATGATTCTTCCTATCCTGAGGCGTGTCAGTGCAGATACGGTGAGGATCGGTGCGTACCCGAGAAAACGCATGGCTCTCCGCACCGTGCGTTCGTATCGATCGGCCGTGCCCGTCTCTTTCTGGACGAGGTCCCATTTGTTGATGAGTATGATGACGCCCTTTCTCGCCCTGTGGGCCTCGGCGGCGATCCGTGTGTCCTGGCGGGAGATCTCGCTCGTGGCATCGATCAGAACGAGCACGATGTCGGCCAGCCTGATGCTCTCGAGGCTCTTGAGGCTGGATATCGATTGGAGCCCCCTCGCCGTCCGTGAGCGACGCTTGACGCCTGCGGTATCCACGAGAGAAATCATCCTCCCGTGGAATTGAATAGTGAGGTGAATGGAATCCCTCGTCGTGCCGGGCTCCTCGGATACGATGTGCCGGTCTTCGCCGATGAGGGCGTTCGCGAGCGAGCTCTTCCCGACATTCGGCTTGCCGACGATGGCGATCTTGAGCCCGGTCTCGACACGCCGGCCCGGTCTTCGGGGGAGTCGCTCGACCACTCTGTCGAGTAGGTCGCCGATACCGGTTCCGTGCAAGGCGCTTATCGGCATCAGCTGCTCGAAGCCGAGTTTGTAGAACTCGTGGATATTCCAGCGGTCTTCCTTCGTCTCGACCTTGTTTACGGCACAGAGCATCTTGTCTTTCTCGTTGCTGAGCCGTCGAAGAAGATGCGTATCCTCCACGGTCAGTCCCGTCTCGATATCTGTGAGAAAGATGATGAGTGCGGCCTCTCGCGCTGTTCTCTCTATACGTTCGGTGATTTTACACTGGAGGGGATCGTCGGCGACCGGTGCGTAGCCGCCGGTATCGACCAGTCTGAACGCGATGTCGTTCCATTCGATCAGCTCCTCCATGGTGTCACGGGTCACCCCCGGTGTCGGATGTGTTATCGCTCGTCTCCTGCCGACGAGCCGGTTGAAGAGGGTGGACTTGCCCGAGTTCGGTTTGCCGATGATCGCCACGAGGGATGGTTTACTCATGCTCCATCCCCTCCCCTGCACCGGCGCAGGATCCGTTGCTCGAGAAAGGTTGTCCTCGGAACCACGACCGGTATTTGCAGCTCCCTCTCGAGGTCGCCTGCGGTCATTCCGTCTATGAGCAGGCCTTCGTGGTTGAAGGCGTTCGGTGGAAGGACGATGCATCCGGGCCGGTCCCCTCTCCGTCTAACCGACCGGATGATATCCCTGCCCGACAGCAGCCCGGTTACACCGACCTCCCTGCCGAACAGCTTGCTGTGAACCGTGATGAGATCGAGTGATAGAGCGGGAAGCCGGCTGTTGAGGTATGGGAATACGTACCGGTGGAAAAAACGTCTCCCGAGTGCGCCGGTGACGATGTGAAGGAACGTTCCCTCGATCGTCTGCATCGTTTTCCTGCTGCGCTGTATGCGCCTGGCCTCACGCCCGAGCCGCTCGAGGAAAAGCCTGCACATTCCGACGCCGTTGGCGAGCTGGGGCAGGTCATCGTATGCGGCGAGATCTGGAAGGGTTCTGTCCGCCAGCAGGTAGAATTCATCGGCAAGGTGAATGAAGTACTCCCCCCGCTCCATGTAGAAACGATTTCGCTTCTCCTCCCCCCATCGTACGAGCTGTTTCGTCTCCCGCACGGTGTATCTCCGCAATGGTTCGAGGTTGCTTCGGTACTTCGTGAGACCGACCGGTACCACTGCAACGGATCGCACGGCCGGGTACCGCCGGGCGAGGCCCCGCACCGTCCGTTCGAGGATGGGGCCGTCATTGATGCCCGGCAGCAGGACGATCTGCACGTGCATGGTGATGTGGGCTCGTGCAAGTCGTGCGATGGTATTGCGGATATCCCTCTTCATCGGTCTTCCGAAGATGCGGCGCCGAATGCCGGGATCGAGCGCGTGGACGGAGAGGTAGAGTGGTGAGAGGTTCATATCGATGATCCTCTGTATCTCGGCGTTCTTCACATCGTTCAGCGTTACATAGTTGCCGAACAGGAAACTCAATCGGTAGTCGTCGTCCTTCTCGTAGAGGGTTTCCCGCAGGCCCGGCGGCATCTGGTCGACGAAGCAGAAGATACACCGGCTCCTGCACGGGATGAACCGCATCTCCTCGTACTCGAGCTGTGCCCGGCGGACGGTCGCCGGTCTGAGGGTTCTCGAGGCGGTTCGACCGTCCTGACGGCGCAGCGTTATAGAAACGCTCCCCTCCTTCTCGATGCGGAAGAGGATGTTGAGTTGGTCCTCGACCGGTCTGCCGTCGACGGCGATGATCTCGTCCCCTGCCCTGAAGAAACCGGATCTTCCGTGCACCGCTTTTATGCGTACAGCCATACCGTTAGAGAAGACCCCCCGACCGTCGCCATGCGCTCAGGGGGTCTGACGCATCTCTGGAGCGGGCAACGGGATTCGAACCCGCGACCCTCAGCTTGGGAAGCTGATACTCTACCAACTGAGTTATGCCCGCCTTGTATACGTTTGTAATCACTTGCAAAGCTATCAGTTTCGCCATGGACTGTCAAGACGCATTTCCCGGTCGGTATGCCCCGCTCCGGGTAACGTTCGAACCGTGCACGTACAGCCTCACGTTCCGCCCGCCTTCCCGGTTGCGAGCCGTATGATGTGCTGGACGATGCCCCCTCCGTCTGCTCGAAGCCACGTCACCCCCCTCTCCTTCCGGAACCAGGTCATCTGCCGCTTGGCGTAGCGGCGGGTGAGCCGGACGATGCGTTCGTTCATCTCCGTTTCGTCGATCCGACCCCGGACGAACGAGACGACCTCGGGGTATCCGAGTGTCTGCATGCCGGGCCATCCGGGATCGGCCCCCCCGTCGAGGAGGCTCCTGACCTCGTCTACCAGACCCGCCCGTATCATGGAGGCGGTCCGCTCGCGAATCCTCGCTGAGAGATCCTCTCTCTCCAGTGTGAGGCCGACCTTGCAGATCTGCATCTTCGATTCGAGTCCGTGCTGCGTGCGACGTTGACGTTCGAAGTGCTCACTGAGCGTGACACCCGAGAGCGTGAACACCTCGAGCGCCCGTACGGTCCGGTAACGGTCGTTGGGATGAATCCTGCGGGCGGCACGGGGATCGGCGGATTCGAGACGCTGGCGGAGCTCTCGTGTCGGTATCCCCGCCACCGAGTCGGCGAACCGCCGCCGCTCGTCTTGGTCGAGATCTATTGCGAAGAACCCCTTGAATATTGCACGGAAGTAAAGCCCGGAACCCCCGACGAGGATGGGAAGGGCGCCTCCGGAGCGGATCGTATCTATTGCCAGAGTCGCCATACGGGCGTATCGCTCGGCGTTGTTCGTTTCATCGAGCTCGAGGATGTCGATCATATGGTGCGGGATCGATTCCCGCTGCTCCTTCGTGGGCTTTGCGGTACCGATGTCGAGATGCCGGTAGGCCTGCCGGGAATCCACTGAGACGATCTCGCCGCCGAGCCTCTGTGCAACGGTAACGGCGACTTTGCTCTTGCCGACGGCTGTCGCTCCGAGGATAACGAGTGCATCCATCACTTTTCACTCGAGACGGTACGGTTGAAACGGCGTTCGAGGTCGGTCAATTCGACGCGGAGCATCGTCGGGCGGCCGTGCGGACAGGTGAACGGGAATTCGGTTGCAAAGAGTTGATCGGTGAGATTCTCCATCTCTTCCACCGAAAGCTTCGTGCCCGCCTTGACTGCCGCCCGGCATGCGTAGGTCTTGAGGAAGTCCTCCACTCCTCCCCCCCCTGCACGCTGCTCGCCGAGGATCTCCTGCAGGAGCCTGCCGTCACTCCAGTTCCTCACCCCGGCAGGGATCCCCCGTATGATGATCGATCTCGTTCCGAACGGCTCCACCTCGAATCCGAGTTCCGGCAGGAGATCGGCGAGTTCCTCATAGTGTTCGTACTCCTCGGGTGTGAGATCGAGTGTGGCAGGAAAGAGGAGTGATTGTACTGTCGCACTGTCGCCGCCGATGGTGCGCTTGGCCCTGTTGAATAGGATCCGTTCGTGTGCGGCATGCTGATCGACGACCACCATGCCTCCCCGTATCTGGATGAGGATGTAACTCTGGTGGAGTTGCCAGTACAGGTGCCCGGACGGTGCGACTGGACTCCGTTCCTCCTCACCGAGAAGGGAGAGTGGTGCTTCCTTGAGCACGGCGCCGCTCGCATCTTCGATTGCATTGCCGTCGCTGCGGCCCTGTCCGCGGTCCCCGTACATGAGGTGTTGCTGAAACGGTGCCGTGTCGGGTTTCCCCTCGATGCGTTCGGGAAAGATACTCCGGTATACCGATTCCACCTTTTCCTGGAAGGAGAGGGAATCGCCCTGAAGAAGTTCGCGGAGTGTCATCGAGATCAGGCGGTGCACATCGCGTTCGTTCCTGAATCGTATCTCAGCCTTTGCCGGGTGGACATTGACATCGA
>CP070727.1:4105750-4108647 GCA_020350885.1 bacterium
AGCTGGGTGACGAGCGGGGAGGTGTTCGGAGCGGTTTTCGATGTGGTGAGGGAGGATATAACCATGGGCGGGGGTGAGGAGGTGATCGCCACGGTTGTGGATCCCGAAGGCGGAAGCAGCAGCGACAGGCGGTCTTACATATACTGTGATCAGGACATCGAGCCGGCTCATCAATACCGGTACCGCATCGTCGGCAGGTTCGAGATGTGGGTGGACGGTGAGTTGCGGGAGTTCAACGTACCTACTGGCGATATATACGAGATATCTTTGATTCCGAGGGGCGGCGACCTGGTGAGCTATCTGCTTCCCAATCCTACCTCGAGGGGTACATCGATTACGGTCGACGTACAGAAGAGTTACTACGATCCTGCCGGAGGGCAGGAGGAGACGGCGGCTTCGGCCACGATGCAGAGTCCATTGCTCGTCGAGATTCTGACTCCGGTGGACATCGGTGTGTACAACGTCAAGGGTCAACGCATCGCGACGGTTTACAACGGCAAGATGTTCGGGGCGACGAAAACATTTCCGTGGAACGGTCTCGATAACTACGGCAGGCCCGTCGCCCCCGGAGTATACTTCATGCGTGTAGCGGCGGGCGGTAGGGTCTCGACGAAGAAGGTCGTCGTCGTTCGCTAGATGATCCACTCTCGATAAGCGGCGTCAGCAAGAAAATCAGTAGACACACAATCGGCACAACTCGCGCGGTCGTCTCGGGCCGGCTCCGCTCGGCAGCCGTTCTGGCCGAAAATCGACGATGCGGGGCACGCCCTTGAAAAAGAGAGCGGATGGTGTTATAGTAGCTCCCTGTCGGTGCGTGATCCGTTGAACTCATAATGATTTACCATTGACTGTTTTCGTCGTTAATGATAAGAAATGATCGTATGCGGTATCACAAGGGATCGAATGATATGACATAGTGTACTCTCAAGGAGTGCTTCTTTTTCAGGGAAGGGGTCGGTGAATATGAAACAAGATGATAAGGAAGCATCAATCCTCAAGAAGGGAAAAAACTATGTGAAGTACCACAGGTTGCTCGCAAAGGCGGAAGCGGAGGGCAGGCTAGATGGTAAGTATCTGTGTCCCGTGTGTGGAATGCGTTTCTTGACCTCGCGCGAAGCGGACGATTGCTGTAGGGTCATTTCCGATTGAGATAGATGCGTACCGATATGGAGCGGGGAAACACCGGGAGGTTTCAGTGGCTCAACGAAAAGGGAAAGGCACCGGTACCAAAGCGAGAACCATTGAGCAGTACTGTTCGGTTTGCAAGAAGACGTTCGACATGCCTGTCGTGGAAGAGGCGGATAACCACGAAGTCGTCTGGCTCAAATGCCCCGGTTGCGACGGATTTCTGCCGTATATGACGGAACATGCCGACGATATAGACCTGGCCGGTACCCGGCATGGGGGAGAAGATAAAGAGAGTGAGCTCGGGGAGGAACTGGCCCTCGAGGACATCGATATAGAAAAGGCCAAGGAGTACAACGAAACGGACGAGTACAAAGTAGGCGAGATCATATATCATCGATCGTGGAACGATTACGGCAAGGTTATCGCGAAAGAGACTCTTCCCGGCCACAGGAAGACGATCCATGTCCAATTCGTAAGCCAGGGTAGGATACGACTCCTCGAAGGGGTTTCCTAGAGGGTCATGCATTCCAATAGAATATCATCCATTGCTGCAACCATAGCCCTTTCCGCATGCCTATTCGTCCCCGCTTCCCCGCGCGCCATAGGTCTCTACACGGATTACATGTCTTATTTCTCTCCGATAGATACGGCGAGAACAAGCCTTCTCTTCAGACAAACGGAACTCCAGCGGGACGAAGGCCGGGCTGCGATACTGTCGGCGGAATTGCTATTCAGAAACCGGAGTCGCATGCTGTTCAGGCTCCAGTTGCCGTTCCCGACCGTGCCGACTGATGGGGATTTCCTCTACGATCTCGGTGACGGCGCCGTGCGGGCCGAAGTGCGGGTATTCGGCGATACGCTCGACGCTTCGGGGCTCTTTCTCATCGGAGACGTACGGTTGCCCATGGGGAAGAAGGAATTCCAACCGATATCGTACGGATCGCTGGACGGAGGGGGAGGATTGGAGCTGCGGGGCAAGACGACGTTCTTCCGGCTCAGGCTCGCTTCCACGTTCACGCTTGTGGGCGACCGAGTGAAGACGGGTCCCTTCATTCATGACAACTTCACGACGGTTGCACTGTCGATAGAAACGGAGTTCGTAGGAGGCGCGTCACTTTCATTCAGCGGCTTCGGTCTCCTGTTCAGGGGGGGCGGTAAGCGGGAGATATATGTTCTCTCCATTCGGCAAGCTCTCTCGAGGGGCATCGAGGCGTTGGTGAGCGGCGCGCTCGAGGCGGGCACCGACGAGGAGCGGGTGTTCAATTCCCAGGTGGCTCTAGCGATTCGCTATACATTCCCTTCGCCCCCGACCGATGAAAAATAGATTCCCCCCGTATGCAGAATGCAAATGCCCATCATTCCCATCATTTCTCATAGTGGCGCATCGGTGTCGCTTGTCCGGATACGTTCCTCCGCGATAGAGGCATGACCTTTGCCTGTAAAGACAACGAGACCGGTACACTTTGGTTGGAGGAATACATCAATGATCAGGCGGCAGACCGAAGTTCGGCCGGGTCACGGAAAGGATTGCGACGCCTCCGGGACCCCGACGATATTTCTGGTGGACGACGGCACGCTCATGGCGGAGATAGTGGAGCGTAAACTCGTCCAGCATGGATTCAGGGTCGTTCTCTACAGCGATCCATTGCGTGTTATCGATAATCTAAACAAAGAGAAGCCTGCCGCCGTATTCATCGATCTCGAGACTCATGAGATCGACGCGGTCGAGCTCGCCATCATGGCCCGGCGAAGGGGTTACAACGGCCACC
>CP070727.1:4108747-4112241 GCA_020350885.1 bacterium
GTATCGGTATGGCGCTGGGGATGGAGGAGTTCACTATTGACGACACGGACTATTACTACCAGAACGAACGGTCGATACATCCGGCCTACCATTTCCAGATGTCGGCTAGAGATGCGGCCAGATTCGGGCTCTTGTACCTCCAGGGGGGCACCTGGCAGGGAGAACAGCTGATATCCGAGGCGTGGGTGGATGAGAGCACAGCGCCGATTTCGGACTCCGGCGGGTATATTCCAGGGACCTATTATGGGTACATGTGGTGGGTGTTTCCCGTTGGATACGGCGCGGAACGAAGTTACGACAGGATCGGCGAACACGCGATGTATGCCGCCCTAGGCGCTTACGGACAAGTCATCATGGTGATCCCCGACTTGCAGCTGGTCTTTGTCCACCGAGTCGATTCCTACAGCGGGCACAACGTCGATTTCTACGACTGGATGGGTCTTCTAGACAAGATCCTCGTCGCGGGGCCGTCTGACCTGTCACAGTCAACACTTAATCGGACAGTACCTTTCCTCGGCCGCTGTCCTGTCGGATATGGACTGAAAGATGAACGGTAACACTCTGTGGGTTGATCCGCGTATGCATGACAACGGGGAGGTCTGAGCACTGGAGCCGCAAATAAGCATCTGCGCAACGACTCCAGAGCTTCCAGCCACTCCGCCACGGGGTTCCAACTCACGTGAGCCTCCTTTTCTTGGAGCTTCCTATGACCCCGCTAACTAAGAGGATGAGGCCATGAGAAGAGTATTTAGTATCCTCAGGTAGTAGCGGAAGTACTCCTTGAGCACCCGCCGAAGATGTCTGTCGTTGAAAATGATCGTATGATCAAGGCATTCCCGCCTGATTGAGCCGATCACTCGCTCAACATACGGATTCTGCCATGGCGACCGAGCGGAAATAAGCACTTGCTCCATGCCCATTGAATCAATCCGGTGAATGAACTCGTCTCCGTATTTGCCATCTCGATCGCGGAGCATGTACTTCGGAGCTGTATCCCATGGGAAAGCATTCACGATCTGTTGGCCTGTCCAGGCGGCTGTCGGCGATTCGGTCACATTGAAATGTACTACATTCCGCCGGTCATTGCTCATGACAAGGAATACGAACAGCACTCGAAATGTCGCTGTCGGCACTGTAAAGAAGTCAACCGATACAATATCCTTGGCGTGGTTCTTCAAGAATGTTCGCCAGCTCTGGGAGGGAGGTTTCCGTTGGCATACCATATACATCGAGACGGTGGCTTGGCTGAACACGATACCGAGCTTGAGCAATTCACCGTGAATCCTTGGTGCGCTCCAAAGTGGATTTGCCTGTGACATTCTGCGGATAAGATTACGTACCTCCTTTGGAACCCTTCGTCTTCCCATCCACCTCGGTCGGCTCTTCCATCTCCAGTACAGTCGGAATCCTCTTTTATGCCACCGGATAACGGTTTCAGGTTGGACTAGGAATAATGGCTTTCTCCAATCCGTCCACAACCGCGACAGGACAACCCAGAGTATACGATCCCGATTCGTCAAGCGAGGTCTTTTGGTATTCCGTTGTAGAACTTCGAGTTGATGGCGTAGCGCGAGGTTTTCTAGAGCCAACGCACGGTGCGAACTCAGCGCCGAGATTAAGGTGCGTAGAATTAAAATAATCATTCGATGTATATAATATTTGGACTAGGATAAGTGCAAGTGCTACAGGGCGGACGACATTTTCAGAAGCGACACCTATGGGGGATCGTGCGAAGCCCGGAAGGGTCTGACTCGACCAGGAGAAGGCGAAGCGCCCCGAGGTGAAACTCCTCGCGCACTATGCGCTCCTGGGCAGGTACGACTTTATCGATATCTACGAGGCGCCGGGATAGGAGACCGCGGCCAAGGTGTTAATGATCAGCTTCTCGAAGGGGCATTTGAAGCCGAAAACCTCTTCGCGATTCACTATAAGAAGCTCCTCCAGCTACCTGAGGAAATATAGATCCGGCCCTTGTGCGCCCTGCATCCTGTGTCGATTAGCCCGCTCCGAGGGTCGATGACACTCCGGCAGGACCTTCCTCCAACCTGATAACTCCGAATTATCTGAAGTCCGGAAGTCGTCGAAGCCAAAACCACCCAGGAGCACGGTTATCGGACTCCAACCGATCACCCGAACATCTTGACATGGATTCGAAATTTCCTTTATAACCGTTATTACGATAAGGAAAAGCAAGGGGTAAAAGGGTATGAAAGAAAAAGACGCTCTCATCAATGCACCCAGCAGGACAAAAATCGCCTACTTCTCAATGGAGATAGGCATAGACGAGCACATACCATCTTACAGCGGCGGGCTCGGTGTACTGGCCGGCGATACGCTGAAATCTTGCGCCGATCTCAACGTTCCCACTGTCGGGGTGACGCTTCTTTCTGAAAACGGTTACTTCTATCAGAAGATAGATGGCGACGGCAATCAGATCGAGCTCCCCATCAATTTCAGTATCGGGGATTTCCTCACGCTTCTCCCGGGCAAGGTCAGTGTCACAATCGAGAATCGGACGGTGGGCATCCGCGTCTGGCACTACCTCCTGAAGGGGATAGGCGGTCATATTGTCCCCGTGCTTTTCCTCGACACGAACCTCGAGGAAAATAGCGAAGGGGATAGAACCATTACCAAATACCTGTACGGCGGAGACAGCAGGTACCGGCTCGCACAGGAGATCGTTCTTGGCATCGGGGGGATCCGGGTGCTTCAGGCGCTCGGATACACAATGATCGAAAAGTTCCATATGAACGAAGGCCATGCCGCGACTCTCACGCTCGAACTCTCCAGGCAATTGAAAGATCTCGACGAGGTGCGAAAGCGGTGTCTCTTTACCACGCATACTCCTGTTGCCGCCGGTCACGATCAATTCGATCTCTCCTTTGCGAGACCGATGCTGGGCGAGATGCTCCCGGAATCACTCCTGCCGGAAGTGACCTTCGAGAACAAGCTGAATATGACCAGGCTCGCTCTCCACTTCAGCCACTACGTCAACGGAGTTGCGAAGAAGCATAGCGAAGTTTCCCGGCATATGTTCCCTGGTTACTCAATCGATTCGATCACTAACGGCGTTCATTCGACGACCTGGGTCTGCGAGCCATTCAAACGGCTATTTGATAATCATATGCCGGGATGGCGCTCCGATCCATATATCCTCCGTTCCGCATTGGGCATCAGCAAGAAGGGAATATGGTCCGCCCACATGGAGGCGAAAAGGGTGCTAATCGACTTCGTCAATAACAGATTCAATGCCGGTATGACGTACGAAGACTTCACCATCGGTTTCGCGAGGAGACAGACAGCATACAAGAGACCCGATCTTCTGATCTCCGATATCACGTGCCTCGTGCAGATCGCCGAGAAAGTGGGCCCGATTCAGATCCTTTATGCGGGGAAGGCGCATCCTAAAGACGCCTCGGGAAAAGATTCGATAAAGAAGATCATCAACGCCGCGAAGACTATCCAGGGAAAGGCGAAAATCACGTACATAAACA
>CP070727.1:4112341-4125935 GCA_020350885.1 bacterium
ACTTCCAAGCGGCTCGACGACCACTTCACGGGCGCCCTCCAGGGTCGGCCGGTCGTTGACCTGCAGCGTGGCCTGCCGGCCGGCGAGGTTCTGAAAGTAGCTAAAGAAGTTGTGCCGGGCCGTCATCTCCACGCCATTCACTCGCAGCAGGTAGTCGCCCTCGCGAACATCCACACCGGGCCGGGCCAGCGGCGGTACGATGTCGCGGCTCCAGTCCGCCACGCGATAGATCTTTTTAAGGCGGTAGCGCCCGCTGTCCTCATCGACCGCGCAATCAGCGCCGAGCATGCCGACGTTGACGCGCTGCGGCTGCCGCCGGCGGTCACCGCCGAAAATGTAAGTGTGCGAGGTGTTGAGTTCGCCGATGAGCTCGCCGATGATAAAGCGCATGTCCTGGCGACACGAGGCATACGGAAGAAGCTTGCCGTACTTCTCTTTCATCGCGTCCCAATCGATTCCGTGCATGTTCGGCTCGTAGTAAAAATCACGCTCCATCCGCCAGGCCTCATTGAAGATCTGTTTCCATTCGGCCAGTGGATCGAGGTGCATCTCGAGATCCGATAGATCGAGAGCCCCACCCTTCGAATCGGTTGCTGAGGCGTCGATGATACCGATCGAGTCACCCTTCCTGTATACGATCTTCTTCCCATCGGCCGAGAGTCTGTAGCTGTGTATCCCCTCCAGGACCGTCTTCTCCTCACGTTCATCCAGCGAAAACCGGTAGAGGTTCATCGGACCGATGGCACGGAACTCGAACCGGTTGAAGTCGCCTTCGTCCTTGTTGAGGTAGAAGATTACGGATTCACCAGCGGCGAGATACCGATAGTTGCCGGGGGGCAGCGGCAGATGATCGATCCTGTCAGCAAGCCCGTCGAAATCGATGCTGACCTCGGCCGAATTCTTCCCTTCCTCTTTCTTCTCCTCTTTTTTCCCGCTCTCGTCTTCCTTGATCTCGACCTCGTCGCTCTTGAACGGAAGCAGCGGCTCTCCATCCTTTCGAAGTGTCAGGGCATAGATCCCGGCGACCCTCTTGTATACCATCTCCCATTCGAAATCGCAGAGGGTCGGATTGAAGCGGCGGTTCGAGATAAAGAGAAGATGCGTACCATTTCTCGTAAAGACAGGCCCGAAGTCGTTGAAGATACCCTGGCTGACACAATGCTTCTCCCCCCTTTCAAGTGCATAGATGTAGACCTTGTTGACAAGATCCGCATCCATTTTGGAATAGGCGATATAGCGGCTGTCGGGAGACCACGTGAAATCGAAGATCGGTTTCAGATCCAATGCTACGTCAACGTTTTCGTACTCCGCACGGTCCACCTCGGTAGTCTTCTTTGTGTCTATGTCGATGTAGTAACAACGGAGCGTCTGATCGGCGAAGGCTATTTTCTTACTATCCGGGGACCAACGGAGGGTGTGGCGGTAGCCCTCCCTGTGGTCCGTCAGGCGTATGGCTTCCTCTTTTCCTACCTGATCGACGAGATAGATACAGTACTCGCCGCTTCTATCTGAGAGGTATGCGATGTGCCTTCCGTCAGGCGACCATGCAGCATCCTTGTCCCTCGATCCGGAATCCCGGGTAAGGTTGCGCGTCGGCCCGTCCTTCTTCGGCACAGTGAAGACCTCGCCCCTGGCCACAACGAGTGCCCGCTCCCCCGAAGGTGAGCAATCGAAGCCGTTGATGTATTCATCGACCTTCTTGATATAGGCCCGCACTTCGGGTGCATCGCCCCTGATCTCGACCGGGAGCATCCCTGTATCTCCCGTTTCCGTATCGAGTACCCACAGGGTGCCGCCTTGCTCGTAGACGATCCTGGTCTCACCCATGCTGGGGCGCCGCACATCGTATTCCGTGTGTTTCGTGACCTGCTCGATATTCCCGCTCGCGAGATCATATGAATAGATGTTCAGCACACGGTCTCGATCCGAGCTGAAGAATATCTTGTCCCCGATCCACATCGGGAGCCGGTCGGTCCCGCTGAAGTCGGTGAGCTTTTGATTTTCGTTCTTCACGAAGTCGAATAGATAGAGGTCCTGATTGGTACCGCCGCGGTACCGCTTCCAGGTACGCCGCTCCCGTGCGAGACGGTTGTAGACGATTCTTTTCCCGTCGGGGGAGAAGGAACCCCGGGCAGCCTCGTTCAGGACGAGCTCCTCGAGTCCCGTGCCGTCGGGCGAAATAAGGAACAGACGGCTGAAACGGTTGTAGCTGAGCCGTCTCGAGGTAAAGAGGATCTTGTTATTCGTCGGATGCCAGCCGACCACCTCGTCGTATCCGGGGTGGAAGGTGAGGCGGGTGATCCCCCCGCCGTGGATATTCATCACATAGACGTCGGAGTTGCCATCATACTCTCCGGTAAATGCGATCATCGTGCCGTCCGGCGAGAACTTGGGAAAACGCTCCTCGCCGTCGTGAATGGTGAGCCTTGTCGCCACACCACCATCGGTAGGGACCGACCAGATATCCTCACCATAGACGAAAACGACCAAGTTCCCATGTATATCGGGAAATCGCATGAGCGGCCGCTTCGTTCCGGCATGCACCGGCTGCCGGGCGGCCCCCAGAACCAATGCAACTAACATAGCCAGTAACAGTTCCGTCTTCATGAAACGACCTGCCAACGACCGTATCGTTCCTCGATCCATGATGCGGCTCCTTTCTCTTCGAGAATCCCGGGTAACCCGATACCCAGATAAACGTAAGTAACCTCGGATTGTTGCATGCCCCATTCTTTATATAGGACATCGATGCAGGGCGCTATCATACCAGAGTGTCCCTCACTCGTCAAATGCAACGGAAATTCAAGCGGTGCAACCAATGGCGCGTGAGCTGAAATCCTCAGGGATACCTTCGGCCCAACCACGGAAACATAAACCGATTAGTAACGTACTATGATTAAAAGGAATCTGAGCTTGACTTTTAGGGAAAAAACCCCTATCTCATTAGGTAAGTTCCAGTCTGGCTTCCTTTTGTGGGGTAAGATCCATCGTTAGCGCGGCATCGTGGAGGTAGCGTGCCAACCGAGCCCGAGAAGGAAATCAACCTGACCATACCGATGATCCCCGATATGGAGATCGCGGCGAGCAGGACAGCGGAGGCGGTAGCCGAGGTCATGGAGCTCGACGAGGACAAGACGGCCGAGGTCTCCATGGCGCTTATCGAGGCCTGTCTCAACTCCTTCGAGCACTCCCACAGTGAGGACAGAAAGGTTTTCATAACCTTCAGGGTAAAAAACGAAGAGCTTACCATCATTCTGCGTGATAACGGTACGGGCTTCGATCCGGACAAGGTCGAAGAACCGAACATCGTGGAGAAGCTCAAACCGGGCATCAGTAAAAGGGGATGGGGACTCAAGCTCATGGAAAAGATGATGGACTCGCTCGTGATCGATTCGGGACCCAATGGAACTAAGATAACCATGACCAAGAAACGGTGACGATCAAGAGGAGATTTTCTATGCTGGATTCCTTCAAAGTCGATACGAGGCAGCAGGATTCCATATGGATCTTCTCGACGTACGGCTATATCAACAACCTCGGGGGAGAGGCGATTGCCAAGAACTTCAACGAAAAGCATGCGGCAGGCGGCAGGAAATTTCTCTTCGATCTAGCCGGATCGAAGATCATCAACTCCATCGGTGTCTCGTACCTCATTGAAATACTCGAGAAGATACTCGAATCCAAGGGCGAGCTCGCCTTCTGCAACTGTGCACCGATCATCGAGAAGACCTTCAAGATCATGGGTATCACACAGTATACCAAGATATTCGGAACTCTCGACGAAGCCATGAACCATATGCGTGAAAAGGCCTGATATGAAAGGGATGGACAGGCTGCCATACGGTCGATTGCCGATATTCGGCTATTCCTTCCCCAAGGAGGGCTGAAAGACATGAAACCCATCCACACACGGATAGTCGCTTTCGTTCTAATTTCGATCTTCTGTTGTCTCGTGCCCGCTACGGTATCAGCCACCAATACGATCCGGAATAATTACGAGCGTACTTTGCAGGCATACGAAACGAAGCAATGGAGGTTGGCCGATAAGCTTGCAACCCTGACACTCCAGCAGATAGATGCGCGCTCGAAGATGGACTGGCGGTATTCGGGAGAGCGAAGGCCTATCATGACCTACTTCAGCGGAGATCTCGTGTACATGGGCACAAGTGACCGGGATCAAGGCTGGAAACTGAGCAAGGTTGAGATCTACGATCCGCAGAACGATAGACTCGTGCTGGTGAGGGATTACACACCGTGGAATGTAGCTCACAGCACTCACACTACAAACTATACCATTACATACATCGATAAAACCGGATTCCTCGGATACAAGATCCTCTGGTTCGAGAAGGGCAAACCGGAAACAGAGCATAGCATCCTCCGCGAGGGTATCGAACGGTTCCATGCCGAGCGGAAAATCGACGGAGACTTTGTCGAGCTCTGGGAAAAGGGTCCCCGCGGCTGGGGCCTCTCTATCTTCGACATCGCTGCGGGCGATGTCAAAGAGGTTCATATCTTCGAGACGGTCGATTTCAAGGAATGGATCGGATATCAGGCAAAGCTCTGCAAGGACGAAGAGTACTGGAAGTTCTTCGATGGGAAAAAACTCTATTCGTTGAAGGTCGGCTCATGGGAAAAGGAACTCATATACACGCTGCCCTTCAATGTGTCGGTAAACGATTTCTTCTGCAGTAAATATTTCGAGAAGTTCATTGCAGTCCGTAACGATACGCTCAACATACTTCGTCAAGGTGAACGGAACAGCTACGCGCTCGAAACATTCAAACTGCCCTTTCCCCTGCATATTAACCACTGGATAAAAATGACCGACTGTGACGAATCGGGCACCTGGTTCGCCCAGAGTGACAGTGACAGCCTGAGGATATTCAGGCTGAATGACGGCACAGCCCGGCCCGTACACAGCACCGCATCGTGTTTGGGAAATACCAGCATACTCAGCCCCGACTTCACAAGCACCTTCTGGAAGGGTGATACGCTCATTCATTTTGGAAACACAGGCATGAAGGTATTCAAGGGGGCCGATCTCCTTCACCAAATCGAATCGGAGAATATCTTAATCAGTTACAACCACGAGATCGAGCTCTTCATGACCTACCTGGCCCCGGGCGAATATACGGCCCTGGATATCAATACACTCGAGCATCGCTGGAAGAGGCGTTATACGACTTCTCACTTCGAGATCTTCGATCTCTACAAGGACAAGTACCTGGCGTTCAACCATATCGATGGAACCTCGCTGATCGATATATGGAACGGCGAGGAGGTGCTCCGCATCGCCGAGATGCCGAACCTCGCAAGGGCCGTGAGCGACGATACGACGAAGATCCTGCTCGGAGGGGATAATTTCCTGCATGTCTACGAAATCCCGAATCCCCGGCAACTCAAGGGGAGCCTTCTCGCCGTTACGGCATGCAGCAAATGGGAGCAGCAGGATACGACGGCCGCGCTCAAGTACATACGGGAATCACTTGCTCTCGGCTCCAACCTCACGGTAGGTCTTCCCGAGTGCATGTTCAAGATCCTGAGCAGCCTGCAGCTGGAAAAGGAAACCCTCCGCCTCGTCGGCAACATGGCCATCCGAAGCGAGAGCGATCAATGGGCCGGGAAGCTGAAAGACGCCGGTGCAGAGCTCTTCCTGCAGCCCCGCCTCTCCGAATTCTTCGCCATATTTGTCGTCGATAAAGGCGTTATGGCATTCCCGGCGATCTTCTATCCCTTCAGCATCGCCAAAGCGGAGCCCAGAAAATGGATTTGGTTCGAAAAGCCGGATTATCAAACAGAAGAGCTTATGCTCAACATCAGCGGTATCAGCTTCACGATGGAGAGTGTCTTCTTCTTTGAATACCAAAAAAACGAAACCAACGACAAGTTGATCTGGAGCCCTCTGCTATTTACGGACTCGGGTGAGATGCAAAACCTCGGGCCGATCTTGGAGACACCCGTGGAAGAGACCGATCCCGACAAGCAGCTGTATATCGGATACTCTGTAATGTGGCAGGCGTACTATAACAACCTCGGTAATCGTGCCCTCACCAATCTCGCCCTGAGAGAAGGGGGTGTGGGAGGCTCAGGAGGTGGATTAAAGTACGAGTTTACAGCGGGATTCGACCTATCGGAAAAGGGTAACAACTGGATCGATTCCACCACCGTGAATCCCATCCGGATAGGCAATAGATTCTATGCGCACAAACGCTACGGTGACCTGATTACACACGTTGCCGAGGGTTCCCAGGCGGATTCGATCGGAGTCAAGGATGGCGATATCGCATTGCGGCTCGGTGACCACTCGATCACAAATACGATGAATATCAATCGGATCAAGACACACTACCCCGACCGCTATCCCCTGGATTTCGTCGTGCTCCGTGATGGGGATACGCTGAGATTCCATGTCCTGAACGGCATTATCGGCTACGATCCTGGCGTAGCGCTGAATCTCGTAGAGGTCGATCCCGAGAGTGGAGAGCATTTGAAAGAGATACCACTGCCGCCCGGATACGGACCGCAGGGCCTGAACTCCTCCGGCGAACTCATATATACGCACAACGATTCACTACTCTTCTTCGAACCGTTGTCACAATCCAAAAAGATCGTAGTCATCAAGGGTATCAAAGATTACACGAGATTTAAATCCGTGCCGGCGAAAGATATACTGCTCCTGATCAAACCGGGTGTGGAGGAGGTCATCGCCGTCGATATTTCCCGGACCGCAGGCGATATGGATCGTGTCCTCTGGAGAGACACATACGAGGATGTGTTTCGTATGTACAAGGAGGCACGGTATCTTATCAACACGGCTGAAGAGGAGTTACCGATTCTCCTCCAGGACGGCACACTGCTGATCATTGACACTGCGAGTGGATCGGTCCTCTCCCGAGAGTCGCTCCCCTTCCAGAGCTTCGGACTGCTGCCGCAGCTCTGGGACGGTGTGATCTACGGCGTGACCGCAGGTAGTATATTCGGATGGTCGGTCGACTACTACAATCCCCCCTTCCCCTGGCGAACGATGGGGATCGGCGCGGCCGCTATCGTACCGCTCCTCTTCGTCTCGCTGCTCCTGAACAGGGTGCGGATCGAACGGCTCAAGAGGAAACAGGTACAGGAGCTCAAGCATGCCGAGATCGATGCCGAGATATCGGCGGCACGAAAACTCCAGGCGGGACTCATTCCGACCGGTTCGCACAAACTGGGTGCGTTCTATCTCGTGGGCAAGTTCATACCCGCCTCCGAGGTTGCCGGCGACTACTTCGACTTCCGTCTGCTCGATGACGGCAGGCTGGTCGTCGTCATGGGGGATGTCTCGGGACACGGCCTCTCGGCTGGAATCCTCGTTTCGATGGCGAAGGCATCACTCATGACGTTCCACCGGAGCAAGGGAACGGACTTCACGGGTACGCTCGAATCCCTCAATGAGGTCATCCGAAACGGCTCGCCGAGAAAAGACATGTTCATGACGCTCTGCTATGCCGTGTTCGATCCCAAGCGGCGGGTGGTGGCATGCAGCTCAAACGGGCACCCGTTCCCACTGATCGCAAGGCGAGATGGAAGCGTGAGTGAGATCGGTTCAACGGGGGGCTACCCGCTGGGGGTACGCGAGGAACAGGAGTTCCATATCGCCGAGGTGGATTTCAAACCGGGAGATACGATACTCATCTATACCGACGGTCTCCCCGAACAGATGAATGAAGCCGATGAGCCTTGGGGATACGACAACTTCATCGAGGTTTTCCAAAGACTGACCCAATTTTCCAGACTAGAAAATCTCGTCAATGGCGTGCTCGAACGGGCATTAACATATACCGGAAAAGCGAAACGCGCCGATGATATGGCGCTTGTAGCGATACGATACAAAGAGTAGTACCCACACCAAGGTTCCCCGCAATGGAAAAACCGAACTCATTCGAGGATACGTGTGACAAGCTTCTCTATTCGCTCAAATCGCTCGCCGATATGGGGGAAACGATATCGGGCGTCCGATCCATCGAGAAGGCCGCACGGGAAATTCTGCACATCGTTCTCGGAACGATGGGTGCGTCCAAGGGAGCCCTGCTGAAGCTGGACGGGACCCGCCTGACTGTGACCGCCGCACGTGGTGTTTCCGCCGGTACCTCCATTACGGCCTCCCGGGAACTGCTCCTCGAACTGGAGAATGCCGGGGCGAATTTCCTGTTGCGATGGGAGCCGGGCTTTCCCGAAGAGCTCAAGAAGCTCTGCGACACCCTCCTTCCGGAGCTGGCGGTTGTACTCGCCGTCATTCTCCGCGCCCAGAATAAGATGGTCGGACTCTTTGTTCTCTCAAAGCGTTTCATGCACCAGATGTACAGCCGGGAGGACCTTGAGGTGCTGGATACGATTTGCCGGCATGTCTCGGTTGCACTCTATAATTTCGACCTGCGCCGGAAGATACAAGCAACAAACTTCCAGCTTTCCCGCAAGGTGCTTCAGCTCGAATCCCTCCACGATATCGGACTCTCCGTCGCCTCCTTCAAGCCCAGGACCGAAACACTCCTCGAGGTGCTGTACGGCTCGATGTCGCTCCTCGATGCGCGCAAGTCATTCTATCTCGAAGCCCGGAGCGGTATGCTCTCCATCGGTCCATACGTCGGAGTCAACGAGGCTCAGCTCGAAAGTTTCATCGCGCACAAGACATATACGAAAAAGCTCCTTTCGGGGAAATCCCTGAAACTCAGTGCGAGCAGGACCGTTAAACAGATATTCGGCTCTGGCACCTGCCTGGCGGTACCCGTAAAGACATCCAACAAGCTCTTCGGCTCTCTCGCCGTGATCGGCAAGGAATCGAAGGAGAAACATGCAAGTTTCAGCAGCGATGACAAGAAACTCCTCGAGGCCTTCGCCACACAGGCGGCCGTCGCTCTCGAGAATGAGGAAATGCAGGAGGCGATGATCGAGCAGGAGCGGCTCAAGAAGGAGCTGGAGACGGCTGCTGCGATACACAGATTAATCGTCCCGGCTCCGGAAGATCTACCCTCGGTGGAGGGATACAGGATTTATGGTCACAACTTTCCCTGCAAGGAGGTCGGTGGTGATTACTTCGATGTTATACCGATCTCAAAAAACCGTTTCGGATTAGTCATTTGCGATGTAAGCGGGAAGGGGCTTTCGGCAGCGCTGCTGGTCTCAACCCTTCAGGCAACATTCCACTCTCTGTTCCAGAGCCACATGACACTCCTGGAGATCGTCGATCAGGCGAACAAGCTCCTGATACGGAACACGACTGCCGAGAAGTATGCGAGCGGTTTCTTCGGGATCATCGACACATCAGACGGGACGCTCGAGACGGTTAACGCAGGACATAACGAACCACTCCTGGTTCATGGAAACGGAGAGATAGAAAAAATCTACACCGGTGGTTTCTGCCTGGGGATGTTCGAATCCTCATCGTATCAATCGCAGAAAACGGAGCTTTCGCCGGGAGACATTCTCTACCTCTACACCGATGGAATCAGTGAGGCTTTCTCACCTGATGGCGAGGAATTCGGAACCGGCCGTCTCGAGGCCTTCATCAAATCAAAGGCCGGGGCGCCACCTGAGGAACTGCTCCGGGAAATCGAACGGACAATCCGTGAATGGACGGGGCAATACACGCCAGGCGAGAGCTTCGCCCACGACGACTTCACACAGCTGGCAATTCAGCTTGCGGATTGACACCCATTCCTCGAATGACGAGGAATCCTGTTGGTCATTTCACCAGGACGACAATCATCTTCATGGGGAGCAGAGGCCGGGATACCTTTCTGCGTAGTTTCATGGGGAATATGGACAATAGCTTCTCTACAATCTTGAAATACAGGGGGCGGATTATTATGAAATTCTTTCCGATCTTTTTATAACCGTAAACCCTGGAATAGTGTAACTTCTTGATAATCTTTTCCAATCCACTATACGTCCACTCCTTCAGGTGGAATCCCTCAGGTGTATCAGAGAAATATTTCGAAACATCCCATGGGCCAAAATATGCATGTGGAGTTCTGAATATGTAGATCCCACCCTCTCGCAGTATCCTTTTTACCAGATCAAAATGGTGTTCGACATCTTCAGGATGCAGGTGTTCGATCAATTGATCGCTGAACGCTACATCGACCGAATTATCGGCCATGTCAAGATCATAACCATTATAGATGATCAATGAAAAATTCGATGGTTCTTGGTACTTGCCACTGCTCTGCTTGGAGATATCGACCGCGTACACCTCCCTAACGTATCGGGAGATGTAATAGGCAAAACTGCAATCGCCTGGTGCAAACTCAGCAAAGACAGTATCGGTGTTTACGTACTTCTCCACAATTTCATGGGTCCTCCTCCCGATCTCTTCTATTCTCCCTTCATCATCCCGAGCTGCCAGCCTCGGATGATCTGGAACCTTCGCTAGAACCTCGTCGTACATACAGGCATATATCCGCTCCCTCACCTCCCTGCTGCCGCTTTTCAGCCTTTCTGCAATTGCTTTCTCGACCTCGTAATGTCTTTTCACCTGTTCGTATGTGCGGTCATGTGGTAGTCTGCGTCTCAATCTCATACTGTTCCGCTACCCTCGCTCCAACCATAGTTGGTATCTTCGAATTGCACCCGGGTTGCCTGTTAAATACACCAATACATCTGCATGGGCCGAATGTGGCAGACACGCTTTTTCCAATCCGGAGAGTATATCATACACGCATCCATCGACGGCACCTTTCTTCATACTCGGGGAATAGACTATCCATTCCTCAGCCCTTTATTAAAAAGGATAAATAGTCGGTCCATCGTGATAATTTCGTGATACTTTAATGTTAGAATAATAAAAAAATATGTGTCTCTACTAATCCGTTTTCTCGTTGGAGGTAATACCATGAGGAAAAGTGTAGGTGTATCTTCATTTTTTTTCTGCATCGGACTTTTAACTACAATAATTACAACAGTTTTTATGCCTGCTGAGTCATGGGCCCAACGTGACACCCTCCAGGCACAGGAGGAGGTCGAGCAACGTCTGCCAATCGGCCTCACTGAAGAGGAGAAAACACGGCTTCATGAGATCGGGATGAATGTGATGGCGACCCCCCCACCGGCACCGCCAGTACAAGAGCGTGCCGAATGGATGCCCATAACAGGAGTACTCATACGTTACAGCAACGGCTTCGGGATACCCTTACCTGCTCTTGCGGAGATGTCCGAGGATATTA
Organism: bacterium; assembly: GCA_020350885.1. GTDB lineage: Bacteria > Krumholzibacteriota > Krumholzibacteriia > Krumholzibacteriales > Krumholzibacteriaceae. The sequence goes on from CP070727.1 coordinate 4,123,543, forward strand.
TCCTGCACGTCCTATGCGTCGCCAGCCAGCAGACTACCTGCTGGAACGCCTTGAATGGAGCCGGCGCAAATATGGACAATGTCGATCTCCTCGACATTGAAACAAACTCCATCTGGACTCGCGACTACGGACCCCAGATCCTATTCTCCGACGGAACATGGGGCATCTCAGACTTCGTCTACAACAGGCCCCGTCCATTGGATGATGTAGTTCCCGTGGAGCTTGGGACTGAGTGGGGCTGTGCGGTCTACGAGTCGGATCTGGTCTTTACCGGCGGTAACTTTTTGACAGACGGACATGGAACAGCATTTTCCACAGATCTTATCTGGGACGAGAATTCCGGCATGACCCCTACGGAGATTGCCCAGGAGCTGGAAGACTACCTAGGTATTACGCGCTACATCGTTGTCGAAGACATCACCACTTCTGGGATCCACCATATAGATCCATGGGCCAAGCTCCTCAATGAGGAGACAATCTTGGTGCAGGAGGTCGATCCCAGCCATGCATTCTATGATTCTCTCGAGGTCAGAGCTGCTTACTTCGCGACACTCACTAACTGCTACGGGCGGCCTTACAACATCGTCCGCATATACTGCGGCAACATCGGTGGAGGAGATGTCGCCGGTTACGTCAACTCGCTCATTTTAGAGGACAAGGTGTTCGTGCCACTCTTCGGAATCAGCAGCGATGCAGCGGCGCTTGCCACATATGAGGCTGCTATGCCCGGGTACGAGGTCCTTGGATATGAAGATAGCTGGCTCATGGATGATGCCTTCCACTGCCGGGGAATGGAGATCCACGACAGGTACATGCTGGTGTTGGATACGAACCCCATCCAGGATAAGCAATTTAACGAAGGGGACTACCGCGTGACTGCCTTTATCGACGACCGAAGCGTGACAGGTCTCGTGACCGATTCGTTGATTGTCTACTGGCGGGTGGAAGGCTCACCCAGTTTTAACGCTGTTACGATGCAGACAACCGCCTACCCTGATTCCTACTATGCGGATATTCCCCATCAGTCAGAATTTACGAATATCGAGTACTACGTTCTTGCCAAGGATAACAGTGGCCGGGTGGAGCACCGCCCCATGGTGGCTCCGAACCACTGGTACACATTCAACACCGGCCAGGATGTGGGACCGCCCGAATGCCTTGTTCAACCCGACACACTTGACTTCGGCACGGTTTGGATGGGGTATTTCCAAGATGAAACCTTCACCATCACTAATACCGGGGGCGACACACTGATTGGTGACGTCAGTGAAGCATGCAGCCACTACAGTATTATCTCCGGTGGAGGGCCTTATAGCCTCACCGCCGGTCAATCCGTGACAGTGACAGTCCGGTTTGAGCCAACTTCTCTCGGTACGCACACCTGCACAATAGAAACGGGCCAGGCAATATGCAGTGATGTATTCTGCACCGGTGACAGTGAGAATCCGCCGGTGTGTTCGGTGCAGCCGGATAATCTCGACTTCGGTTCTGTGATGGTCGGTGATTATAAAGATACTACTTTCACGATTACGAACACGGAGGGCGGCACGCTGAGCGGTGACGTAAGTGAATCTTGCGATCACTACAGCATCATCTCCGGCGGAGGACCCTTCAGCCTCGAAGTCGGCGAATTTATTACTGTGACCGTCCGGTTCGAGCCCACCGCCACCGGAACACATATGTGTACGATCGAGACGGGTGCAGCTGTGTGCAGTGATGTATCATGCACGGGCCTCGGCGAGCTTCCCTATGCCACCCTGCCCTACGCCACGGGCTTCGAGTCCGGTGGCCTGGATCAGTACTGGACAACAGTTCTTGGCGCTGAGGGTCGTATCCAGGTAACGACCGCCAATACTCCTCATTCCGGTTCCTATCATCTTACGATGGATGACCACACTAGCGGCGGCAGCTATAGCCAGAACGAGGCGTGGCTGCGCTTGAATCTGGCCGGCGTATCTGAAGTGGATCTTGAGTTCTGGTGGAAGGAGTTCGGCGACGAAACCCACACCGAGGACGGCGTTTACTTCTCCGACAACGGTGGTGCAAACTTCACAAAAGTTCAGGATCTCAACGGTGCGGACTACACTAACAACACCTGGTATCCTTTCAATCTGGATGTAGACGCCCTCGCCTCATCTGCCGGTTTGAACCTGACCAGTACCTTCGTGATCAAGTTCCAGCAGTACGACAACTACCCTATAACCAGCGACGGTTTCGCCTTCGACGACATTAATATAACCGGAGCTGTTCCACCCGTCTGCTCAGTGGTACCCGATACACTCGATTTCGGCACCGTCGTGATCGGTGACTACAACGATCTCACCTTCACCGTCACCAATACCGGTGGCGATACCCTGAGCGGTGACGTGAGTGAGGCATGCCCACACTACGAT